>NZ_JBNDMC010000010.1:0-1063943 GCF_050436385.1 Paraburkholderia sp. MM5477-R1 | reverse complement strand
AATCGTTTTCGTCCGCGCGTGCCTTCTATGAGAGCGACCGTGGCAAGCCGCAGATGAGGCCGCCCGGGATTGCCACGTCGAACGGCGCATACGCGCGAGTGGCCCCTCAAATGATTGCCCCCAATGAAATCGTTATTGCACGCCTTAATTTCAAGATTATGCAATTCGAATAAATTCGGGCGTTGCCAAATCTTGTAATGGAAGTTGTCGATTTATATGCGGAAATGCCATTTATAAAGATAAGAAACCATGTAATTATCGTGCTTGCCGGCCGGCTTCCGTTTTGCGTGATTCCCGGAATGTCTGAAAGACAGGTTTTACACGGGTTCGCGCCACACGGGTCGGCCTTCGCACGGGAAAGCATCGTCGCCCGTCGCGTTCGCCCATGCATGCCGCATATGAGTGCCGCACGAGAATGCGTGAGTGGGCCACAAAAACGTTAAATGAGGAAAAGGGGGCAACGCAATGAATTCACTCGACGAGAAGCGGCCGCTGCTGATCTACGACGGCACGCTTGGCGACCTCTACGGCATCTTTTTCAGAAACCTTGTGCTGCAAATCGTGACGCTCGGTATTTACCGCTTCTGGGCGACCACGAACAACCGCCGATATGTCTGGTCGCGCATGCGGTTTCAGGACGAGCGCTTCGAGTACACGGGCACCGGGGGCGAGCTATTCAAGGGCTTTCTGTTCGCGATCGTGGTCGTGTTCAGCGCGGTGGTCGCGGCTGGCGCGCTAAGCGTGGTCTTGCGCATGCTGACGAAAAGCGCGGCACTCGGTTGGCTGCCTGTCATCGCGTTGTATCTGCTGATCGTCGTGCTCGCGGCGGGTGCCTTTTTCGGCGCGCAGCGCTATCGGCTGAGCCGGACGCAGTGGTGCGGTATTCGCGGCGGCATGACCGGCTCGGCGCTCGGCTTCGGCGTGCGCGCGTTGCTGTACGCGCTGTTGTGCGTTGTCACGCTTGGCCAGATGACGCCGTGGACATCAATGCGTCTAATGGAGTGCCGCATCAACGCGAGCAGCTTCGGTAGCCTGGCGTTTCGCTTCAATGGGCGCGCGTGGGTCGTCTACGGTCTGTTCCTCGTTACGTTCGTCGGCGTGGTCGTGTTGTTCGCGGTGCTGTTCATGGTGTTTCTGAAGGGCGCTCTCGCATCGATGCATGTCGGCCAGGTGCCGGGGGCGAGTACGGCGCCGTCGCGGGCCGCGCTCGGATCGCTGTTTTTGTTTTATGCGCTGTTCTCCATCGGCACGATGCTGATCCGCGGCTTCTATGTCGCCGCGCTGACGCGCCACGTGATGGGCAATACGTCGCTCGGCTCGCAATTGCATTTCGGCAGTAACGTCAGCGTGGCGCGTCTGCTCAGTTTGCAGTGCGGCAACCTTGCGATCATCGTGTTTACGCTCGGCCTTGGGGCGCCAATCGTGCTGCATCGGCTGATGCGGTTTGCCGTCGACACGCTGCAGGTTTCCGGCTACCTCGATCCGCATATGCTGGGGCAAAGCACCGTGGCGGCGCCGCTGACTGGCGAGGGCATGCTGAATCTGCTCGATCATGGTGGCGCCTTCTGAGATTGGACTCGCGTTGAGAGCGCGGCAATGGGCGGGGGGCGCACGATGTGCGGCAAGTAATGGGACACGCGACTCATCTCAGGCGCGAGCGCGAAACGCAGTACGCTCAATGAGTTAGCGCAGTCATGCGCAGGTTGTCCACAAGCTTGTTCCCAAAATCTGTGGACAACAGGGGGAAGCGAAGCGGAGAATTCGCACCTGAAGAATTGTGGAAAGGTACAGCACAAAAGCAAACAGCGGGACTCACCGTCGACCGGTTCATCCCGCTGCTTGTGAATGACGATGTGGGCGGCTTGCCGTGCAGCGCGCACTGCAAGCGTGGCAAACGCTTATCGGTCGAGGAACGACTTCAGACGGTCCGCGCGGCTCGGATGCATGAGCTTGCGCATCGCCTTGCTCTCGATCTGACGGATCCGCTCGCGGGTCACGTCGAACTGCTTGCCCACTTCTTCAAGCGTGTGATCCGACTTCGTGTTGATGCCGTAGCGCATGCGCAGCACCTTCGCTTCGCGCGGGGACAGCGAGTCGAGCGCGTCGTCGATCGCGGCACGCAGGTCGGCCTGCATCGCGGCATCCGCCGGCGACGATACGCCAGCGTCTTCGATCATGTCGCCCAGCGTCGCATCGCCGTCGTCGCCGACCGGCGTTTCGAGCGATACGGGTTGCTTCGCGATCTTCAGAATGCCGCGCACCTTCTCTTCCGATAGTTCCATGCGTTCCGCGAGCACCGCAGGATGCGCTTCCTGGCCGGTCTGCTGCAGGATCTCGCGCGAAATGCGGTTCAGCTTGTTGATCGTTTCGATCATGTGCACCGGCACGCGGATCGTGCGCGCCTGATCGGCGAGCGAACGAGTGACGGCCTGACGGACCCACCACGTCGCGTACGTCGAAAACTTCCAGCCACGACGGTATTCGAACTTGTCCACGGCCTTCATCAGACCGATGTTGCCTTCCTGGATCAGGTCGAGGAACAGCATGCCGCGGTTCACGTACTTCTTCGCGATCGAGATCACGAGACGCAGGTTCGCCTCGATCATCTCGCTCTTGGCCTTGCGCATCTTCGATTCGGCCGCGACCATCTGGCGGTTGATTTCTTTCAGATGCTTGAGCGGCAGCGATACCGTCGCTTCGATGTCGATGAGCTTCTGCTGTTCGGACTGGATGGCCGGCAGGTGACGCTCGAGCGCCGCACCATAGGTCGACGCGCCGGTGCGCGCGGCACGCTCGGTCCAGCCGAGGTCGGCCTCGCTACCCGCGAACGTTTCGATGAACTTCTCGCGCGGCATGCCGGCCTTCGAGACGACGATCTGCAAAATGTTGCGCTCGATCGCGCGCACTTGCGCGACCTGGCGCTGCACGTCGCCGCACAGACGGTCGATCGTGCGTGCGGTGAAGCGGATCTTCGCGAGGTGCTGCTGAATGTCTTCGCGTGCGCGCAGATAGGCCTTCGACGTGACGTCGCCGCGCGCGTGCGACGCGTTCATCTGGTCGTACAGAATGCCGACCTGGGCGAAGATTTCGAGGCAGTCGCTCGTGAGCTGCTTCAGGCGAGCTTCGTCCGCCGCCGACGAATCTTCCGGACCGACGTCGTCGTCTTCTTCGTCTTCGCTGTCTTCGTCGGCGTCGCTGTCTTCATCGGCATCCGTGTCGGCGCTCGCGACTTCTTCCGCGGCGGCCGTCTCTTCATTCAGGCCGTCGACGAGTTCGTCGATGCGCAGCTCGCCGTCGACAACCTGCTGCGCGCTCGCGAGGATCGCGGAGATCGCGAGCGGGCACGCGGCGATCGCTTGCACCATTTCGTGCAGGCCGTCTTCGATGCGCTTCGCAATCGCGATTTCGCCTGCGCGGGTGAGCAGCTCGGTCGCGCCCATTTCGCGCATGTACATACGCACGGGGTCGGTGGTGCGGCCGAACTCGGAGTCGACGGTCGACAGCGCGACTTCGGTTTCCTCGTCCGCCTGGTCGTCCGACACCACGGCGGGGGAATTCGAGTTGAGCAGCAGCGTTTCCGCGTCCGGGGCCTGCTCGTAGACCTGCACGCCCATGTCGCTGAACGCGCTGACGATGCTGTCGATCGCGGCGGTTGCGGTGAAGTTGTCGGGCAGGTGGTCGTTGATCTGCGCATGGGTCAGGTAGCCTTGCTCTTTACCCAGCTGGATCAGTGCGCGCATCAGGCGCTGGCGTTCTTCGGCTTGTTGCGGCAGCAGCTCGGCTGCCACGGGAATCGCTTTGCCGGCGCCCTTGCCTTTGGCCGAACGGCCGGACGGAACTTTGGCAGTGAAGGCGGTGTCGTGTTGCGAATCTTCGCGATCGAAAGGGTTCACGTAATTTCCTCTAGAGGCTTCGCTATGAGACGCAAGACGCTACCGTCAGGCGTTTCGAGCAGGGCTCAGCATCACCTGATGTGACTCAACGCGGTTGTTGGGCTGTGCTCTGGGGAGCAAAAAAGATGAGCCCGCTCGAAGCGGGCCGATGGACATGCGAAATTTTGCGCGGCTCGCATTATATACGAGCTTGGGGGTTCGCGCTCATGGGTGCACATCAAATCATCGTCGCTGTTGTCGCAGGCATTGCGTGAGGCTACGCAGGTGCATAGTCCGTGGCCATGCGCGCGGCCTAACCTAGATAGGGGCGAGTTGCTCCTTGCGCAAGGGGGCTCGATGTCGTTTTCCTGTATATGGAGTCGTATCCTCGCATGCTGTCCCCAAAAGAAATTCGCAGAAGGGTATTGACGTGTTGTTGACCGCTCTCCATAATCTCGCTTCTCTGCTGCAGACGCAGCGACGCAAACGAAGCAGTGCCGGGTAGTGGTGGTTCAGGCGCGGCGGGTTTGGCGGACCGATCTTTAAAAACTAACAGTCGATAAGTGTGGGCGCTTGATGCGGGATGCGGCGGCGGGATTCTCCGGAGTCTGCTGTCAGGCAGAAGTATCAGAAGCCTCACACAGTATTGGAGGAAGGTTTGTCTGTCGAAAGACGGATCAATCATCGTCAGTACGTTGAGTGAGCGACCGGGTTCGAGAGAGCCCGAACACAGTAACAGGTTTGAACTGAAGAGTTTGATCCTGGCTCAGATTGAACGCTGGCGGCATGCCTTACACATGCAAGTCGAACGGCAGCACGGACTTCGGTCTGGTGGCGAGTGGCGAACGGGTGAGTAATACATCGGAACGTGTCCTGGAGTGGGGGATAGCCCGGCGAAAGCCGGATTAATACCGCATACGCTCGGGAGAGGAAAGCGGGGGATCTTTCGGGACCTCGCGCTGCAGGGGCGGCCGATGGCAGATTAGGTAGTTGGTGGGGTAAAGGCCTACCAAGCCGACGATCTGTAGCTGGTCTGAGAGGACGACCAGCCACACTGGGACTGAGACACGGCCCAGACTCCTACGGGAGGCAGCAGTGGGGAATTTTGGACAATGGGCGCAAGCCTGATCCAGCAATGCCGCGTGTGTGAAGAAGGCCTTCGGGTTGTAAAGCACTTTTGTCCGGAAAGAAAACCTCGTGGCTAATATCCGTGAGGGATGACGGTACCGGAAGAATAAGCACCGGCTAACTACGTGCCAGCAGCCGCGGTAATACGTAGGGTGCGAGCGTTAATCGGAATTACTGGGCGTAAAGCGTGCGCAGGCGGTGCTGTAAGACCGATGTGAAATCCCCGGGCTTAACCTGGGAACTGCATTGGTGACTGCAGCGCTGGAGTATGGCAGAGGGGGGTGGAATTCCACGTGTAGCAGTGAAATGCGTAGAGATGTGGAGGAACACCGATGGCGAAGGCAGCCCCCTGGGCCAATACTGACGCTCATGCACGAAAGCGTGGGGAGCAAACAGGATTAGATACCCTGGTAGTCCACGCCCTAAACGATGTCAACTGGTTGTCGGGCCTTCATTGGCTTGGTAACGTAGCTAACGCGTGAAGTTGACCGCCTGGGGAGTACGGTCGCAAGATTAAAACTCAAAGGAATTGACGGGGACCCGCACAAGCGGTGGATGATGTGGATTAATTCGATGCAACGCGAAAAACCTTACCTACCCTTGACATGTATGGAATCCTGCCGAGAGGCGGGAGTGCCCGAAAGGGAGCCATAACACAGGTGCTGCATGGCTGTCGTCAGCTCGTGTCGTGAGATGTTGGGTTAAGTCCCGCAACGAGCGCAACCCTTGTCCCTAGTTGCTACGCAAGAGCACTCCAGGGAGACTGCCGGTGACAAACCGGAGGAAGGTGGGGATGACGTCAAGTCCTCATGGCCCTTATGGGTAGGGCTTCACACGTCATACAATGGTCGGAACAGAGGGTTGCCAAGCCGCGAGGTGGAGCCAATCCCAGAAAACCGATCGTAGTCCGGATCGCACTCTGCAACTCGGGTGCGTGAAGCTGGAATCGCTAGTAATCGCGGATCAGCATGCCGCGGTGAATACGTTCCCGGGTCTTGTACACACCGCCCGTCACACCATGGGAGTGGGTTTTACCAGAAGTGGCTAGTCTAACCGCAAGGAGGACGGTCACCACGGTAGGATTCATGACTGGGGTGAAGTCGTAACAAGGTAGCCGTATCGGAAGGTGCGGCTGGATCACCTCCTTTCCAGAGCTGTGCATTCATTGCACTCAAGTGCTCACGCTTATCGGCTGTGGTTAGAAGCAACGCAGGCAGGCTCAGGGGTCTGTAGCTCAGCCGGTTAGAGCACCGTCTTGATAAGGCGGGGGTCGATGGTTCGAATCCATCCAGACCCACCAGTGTCTTGTCTGGTGAGCTGAAGGGCTGGGGCCGCTGGACTATCTGTGGGACTGGGGGATTAGCTCAGCTGGGAGAGCACCTGCTTTGCAAGCAGGGGGTCGTCGGTTCGATCCCGTCATCCTCCACCAATCCTCAATGCGCAGGGTTCTGCATGAAGGCAGAGCGTTGCGCATTGGCGATTGAGCCAGTCAGAGCGGTATGAGGCACAGGCTTCATACCGGCTGCCGTTCTTTAACAATCAGGAAGAAGTAGTAAAGAGATTCACGAAAGCATACCTGGAGATGGGTGTGTGAGTAGGTGAATCAGGGTTGTGATTGTATCGATGTATTTTAAAGGTGATCGAAAGATTGCTTTGGAATACGGCGCAACACGAATACTCAACCTGTAGCGAGTGCGTCTATCCCCTCCGGGGATGGGGCCCACGTAAGCGCTAAAGCGCTAACGTGGGTCGACACAGAGACACACCCGTTATAGGGTCAAGCGAACAAGTGCATGTGGTGGATGCCTTGGCGATCACAGGCGATGAAGGACGCGGTAGCCTGCGAAAAGCTCCGGGGAGCTGGCAAACGAGCATTGATCCGGAGATGTCCGAATGGGGAAACCCACTCCTAATGGAGTATCCGTAGCTGAATCCATAGGCTGCGTGAGGCGAACGCGGTGAACTGAAACATCTAAGTAACCGCAGGAAAAGAAATCAACCGAGATTCCCAGAGTAGTGGCGAGCGAAATGGGATCAGCCGGTACACGTTATCTGTATTGTTAGTCGAACGCTCTGGAAAGTGCGGCCATAGCAGGTGATAGCCCTGTAGACGAAAACAGCATGGAAGAACTGGGTGTACGAGAAGTAGGGCGGGACACGTGAAATCCTGTCTGAAGATGGGGGGACCATCCTCCAAGGCTAAATACTCGTGATCGACCGATAGTGAACCAGTACCGTGAGGGAAAGGCGAAAAGAACCCCGGGAGGGGAGTGAAACAGATCCTGAAACCGCATGCATACAAACAGTCGGAGCCTCTGCGAAGGGGTGACGGCGTACCTTTTGTATAATGGGTCAGCGACTTACATTCAGTGGCGAGCTTAACCGATTAGGGCAGGCGTAGCGAAAGCGAGTCCGAACAGGGCGTCCAGTCGCTGGGTGTAGACCCGAAACCAGGTGATCTATCCATGGCCAGGTTGAAGGCACGGTAACACGTGCTGGAGGACCGAACCCACTAACGTTGAAAAGTTAGGGGATGAGCTGTGGATAGGGGTGAAAGGCTAAACAAACCTGGAAATAGCTGGTTCTCTCCGAAAACTATTTAGGTAGTGCCTCGTGTCTCACCTTCGGGGGTAGAGCACTGTCATGGTTGTGGGGTCCATTGCGGATTACTACGCCATAGCAAACTCCGAATACCGAAGAGTGCAATCACGGGAGACAGACATCGGGTGCTAACGTCCGGTGTCAAGAGGGAAACAACCCAGACCGCCAGCTAAGGTCCCCAAATATGGCTAAGTGGGAAACGAAGTGGGAAGGCTAAAACAGTCAGGAGGTTGGCTTAGAAGCAGCCACCCTTTAAAGAAAGCGTAATAGCTCACTGATCGAGTCGTCCTGCGCGGAAGATGTAACGGGGCTAAGCCATATACCGAAGCTGCGGATGCACAGTAATGTGCATGGTAGGAGAGCGTTCCGTAAGCCTGCGAAGGTGCACTGGAAAGTGTGCTGGAGGTATCGGAAGTGCGAATGCTGACATGAGTAGCGATAAAGGGGGTGAAAGGCCCCCTCGCCGTAAGCCCAAGGTTTCCTACGCAACGTTCATCGGCGTAGGGTGAGTCGGCCCCTAAGGCGAGGCAGAAATGCGTAGCTGATGGGAAGCAGATTAATATTTCTGCACCATTGTGAAATGCGATGGGGGGACGGATCGCGGAAGGTTGTCCGGGTGTTGGAAGTCCCGGTCCTTGCATTGGAGAAGGCGCTTTGGCAAATCCGGGCGCAGAATTCAAGGGTGCGAGGCGAGCCACTTCGGTGGCGAAGCAACTGGAAGGGGTTCCAGGAAAAGCCTCTAAGCTTCAGTTTCACAGTGACCGTACCGCAAACCGACACAGGTGGGCGAGATGAGTATTCTAAGGCGCTTGAGAGAACTCGGGAGAAGGAACTCGGCAAATTGGTACCGTAACTTCGGGATAAGGTACGCCCTCATAGCCTGACTGGCCTGCGCCAGAAGGGTGAAAGGGTTGCAATAAACTGGTGGCTGCGACTGTTTAATAAAAACACAGCACTCTGCAAACACGAAAGTGGACGTATAGGGTGTGACGCCTGCCCGGTGCCGGAAGATTAAATGATGGGGTGCAAGCTCCTGATTGAAGTCCCGGTAAACGGCGGCCGTAACTATAACGGTCCTAAGGTAGCGAAATTCCTTGTCGGGTAAGTTCCGACCTGCACGAATGGCGTAACGATGGCCACACTGTCTCCTCCCGAGACTCAGCGAAGTTGAAGTGTTTGTGATGATGCAATCTCCCCGCGGCTAGACGGAAAGACCCCATGAACCTTTACTGCAGCTTTGCATTGGACTTTGAACCGGTCTGTGTAGGATAGGTGGGAGGCTATGAAGTTGGGACGCCAGTCTCAATGGAGCCGTCCTTGAAATACCACCCTGATCTGTTTGAGGTTCTAACCTTGGCCCGTGATCCGGGTCGGGGACAGTGCATGGTAGGCAGTTTGACTGGGGCGGTCTCCTCCCAAAGTGTAACGGAGGAGTACGAAGGTACGCTAGGTACGGTCGGAAATCGTGCTGATAGTGCAATGGCATAAGCGTGCTTGACTGTGAGACTGACAAGTCGAACAGGTGCGAAAGCAGGTCATAGTGATCCGGTGGTTCTGTATGGAAGGGCCATCGCTCAACGGATAAAAGGTACTCTGGGGATAACAGGCTGATACCGCCCAAGAGTTCATATCGACGGCGGTGTTTGGCACCTCGATGTCGGCTCATCTCATCCTGGGGCTGTAGCCGGTCCCAAGGGTATGGCTGTTCGCCATTTAAAGAGGTACGTGAGCTGGGTTTAAAACGTCGTGAGACAGTTTGGTCCCTATCTGCCGTGGGCGCTGGATATTTGAAGGGGGCTGCTCCTAGTACGAGAGGACCGGAGTGGACGAACCTCTGGTGTACCGGTTGTCACGCCAGTGGCATCGCCGGGTAGCTATGTTCGGAAGAGATAACCGCTGAAAGCATCTAAGCGGGAAACTCGCCTTAAGATGAGATATCCCCGGGGCTTCGAGCCCCTTGAAGGGTCGTTCAAGACCAGGACGTTGATAGGTCAGGTGTGCACGTACAGTAATGTACTGAGCTAACTGATACTAATTGCCCGTAAGGCTTGATCCTATAACAGGTGTGTCTCGACCCGCGGTAGTGCTTCAGCACTTACGCGGGTCCGATCCCCGAAGGGGATTGGTGTGAACTCCCGCGGGAGCCAACAGAAACGCACGGTTGGGATTCAGTGTTGTGCCAGAAACAACACAACCCCCCACACTCGAATCCTTTACGCTTCTTCCCGATTGGCTGTGGCGCAACCGGTTGACTCCAGCCCTGCGACGCAGCAACCCGTCATGCCTGATGACCATAGCGAGTCGGCCCCACCCCTTCCCATCCCGAACAGGACCGTGAAACGACTCCACGCCGATGATAGTGCGGATTGCCCGTGTGAAAGTAGGTAATCGTCAGGCTCCCCCCCAGTCAGAAACCCCACCCGCCGCGGTGGGGTTTTTGCGTTTACGCGGCCAACTTTGCGCGCTGTATCCGTCAGCGCAAGGTTACGCGTTCTGACATCCAGCGAGCCGTCGCACTGCCGCAGCGGATCTCGCTCACCTCGTCCTGATCTCTTGCAGCGTTGTTGGTCTCGTACTAAATTCCAACTTCTGACGGGTTATGCTGACGGATACTGCGCGCTTCACTACTTTCCGATCCGCAACGCATCCGCGTAACCCGGCGACTTCCGACGCGGTCGTCCAAAATCCGTGTCCTTCTGGCTCGGCCGGTCAGCACCTCCTCCAAACACGCTAAGCCCGCTTACGCGCCGGCGCTCGATCGGATCCCCCTGCGATAAAGCGGTCGAGTCTTTCGCTGGCCTCCGTAATCGCCCAAAGCGGAGCGCGATGCAGCTGCCGATCGTAGCTCGTTGCGATGGATGCAAAGAGCGCGAATCCCGCTTCGTCAAGTTTCCATTCGTTGCGTTCCCGACCTGCGTCGAACATCATCGCCGAGGCGCGGTCCGCGGCGTGGAGCTCTTCGTGGCTCATCGAGCCAAAGCCGGCATCAGCGAGGTAGCTGGTCAACAGCATGATCTGCGTGACCGTCTGCGCATCGCTCTTCGTACCGAGGCCGCGGCGCAGTGCGTCGAGCGACAGATGAACTCGCAACGCGAGATCGTCGGCGATCTGGCGCGCGATGGGCAACAGCATGGCTTTGGCATGCCGCGCGCGGGCGGCGCCAGTGTTGCGGAAAGGAATTGGTTGTGCCATGGAAATCCGAGGGGTTTGCTTGAGCACATGCAATAACGGCGCGCTTCGCAAAAGGTTGAGCCTTCATTGCGTTTTAGCCGCTTCCTTCGACGAAAACGTTTACTGGCGGCCACTTGCGCGCAGATTGCCGGCACGTCGCGGCGTCCGTCGTCGAGCGAATTGGCACCTACATCGCCCGCGATGCGCCGTTCACTCCCCACGAATCCAGCGGCCTATGCTTGCCCACGGAAAGGCGTCGCGCCGCATTGCCACCTCGCGCGCGTCCGGCCATCTACCTCGGCGAAACCCCTCTATCATGACGATTGGAACAACCTCGGCCAGCAAGCCGGAACGGAGCAAGTCCCGCCGGCAAGCGCCATCCAGCTGTCTTCGACCCGAGATGCATCGATGCAGACTCATTCATCCAACGTTGTCTCGACGCCCGCCGATTTGCGGATCGACGGCGCGCGGCTGTGGGACTGTCTCATGCAGCTCGCGCGGATCGGCGCGACCGACAAACGCGGTGTCTGCCGTCCAGCACTGACCGAACTCGACCGTGAGGCACGCGATCAGTTCATCGCGTGGACGAAGGAGATCGGCCGCACGGTGCCGGTCGACGCGATCGGCAATATTTTCGCGCGGCGGACGGGGCTGCGTGACGATCTGCCGCCCATAATGACGGGCAGCCATCTCGACACGCAGCCGACCGGCGGCAAATTCGACGGCAATTATGGTGTGCTGGCAGGGCTGGAGGTGCTGCGCCCGCTGGCCGAGGCCAACGTGCAGACCATCGCGCCGCTCGAGGTTGCCATGTGGACCAACGAGGAGGGCTCGCGATTCTTGTCGGTGATGATGGGCTCCGGCGTGTTCGCCGGCGCATTCACGCTCGAGCACGCGCTAGCGCAACGCGATCGCGACGGCGTAGCGGTGCGCCACGCGCTAGCGGCGATCGGCTATGCCGGCGAGCATCGCAAGTCGCACGCTGTCGGCGCATATTTCGAGGTGCATATCGAACAGGGGTCCGTGCTCGAAGCGCACGACAAGGTCATCGGCGTCGTGCAGGGCGCGCTCGGGCAGCGCTGGTACGACCTGACCGTGCACGGCATGGAAGCGCACGCGGGGCCGATGGCGCTGCGCCGCGACGCGCTGCTCGTCGCCGCGGATCCGATCCATGCGGTGAACCGTATCGCACTCGATCACGCGCCGCATGGGCATAGCACGGTCGGCTGGCTCGACGTGCATTCAAACTCGCACAACGTCATTGCGGGCCGCGTGAAATTCAGCGTCGACCTGCGCGCAGCCGATGACGCATCGCTCACTGCGATGGACCTCGCATGGCGCGCAGCGTGCGCGCAGGCGGGCAGCAATGGGGGCAACGCCGCCATCAACGCCGCCGCCACCCGCGCGAGCAGCAGCTTGGACGCCCCCATCACTATCGACATCGAGCAGGTCGTCTATTTCCCGCCGCAGCGATTCGCCGCGCAATGGATCGCCGAGGTCAGGCAGAGCGCGGAGCGGCTCGGTGTGTCGTCGATGGACGTGATCAGCGGCGCGGGCCACGACGCCGCCTATCTCGCGCGCGGCGCACCCAGCGCGATGATCTTCGTTCCCTGCAAGGACGGCATTAGCCACAACGAAATCGAGGACGCGCGCGCCGATCATCTGGAAGCCGGCTGCAATATGCTGCTGCAGGTGATGCCGAGCGCGGCGTCGAGAACCGGGAGCATGCGCGCATGAAGGTCCTGATCGCACGAATGAACCACGAGACCAACACGTTCTCGCCAGTAGAGACCCCGCTGGTCGCATTCGGCCGCAACGGTCCGAGCTACGGCCGCGCCGCGTTCGACGAAAACAAGGGCATGCAAACCGCGATGGCCGCGTTCATCGACGCCGCCGAGCGCGTGCATGCCGAAATCGTGACGCCGATCTCCGCCATGGCGAATCCGAGCGGGCCGGTCGACGCCGCCGCCTACGATACGATCTGCGACGCGATCGTGGCAGCCGCGACGGGCTGCGACGCGGTGATGCTCGATCTGCACGGCGCGATGGTCGCCGAGAACTCGACCGACGGTGAAGGCGATCTGCTCGGGCGCGTGCGTGCGTCGCTGCCGCACGCGCCGATCGCGGTCGCGCTCGATCTGCATGGCAACGTCACGCAAAAAATGATCGACAACGCCGACGTCATCGTCAGCTTCAAGACCTATCCGCACGTCGACATGTACGAGACTGGCGCACATGCAGCGCGCTTGCTGTTCGACATGATCGAGGGCCACGCGAAGCCGGCGATGCCGCGCGCGCCGCCGAGGCCGACGGCATGCTCGCGGTGTCGGTGCTGGCCGGCTTCTCGCTCGCCGATATCGAAGCGCCATGCATTAGCGTCGTCGTCGTGGGCAATGGCGAGCGCGCGGATGCGGAGGCGGTCGCCGAGCGCATCGCGCGGCAGATCTGGGACGAGCGCGACGATTTCGTCTATCGCAGCGCGCCGCTTGCCGAATCGGTCGCGCGGGCGGCGTCGCTGGCACGCGCCGCCGATAAACCGGTGCTAATGCTCGATCACGGCGACAACTGCATGTCGGGCGGCACGTGCGACACGATGGATTTGCTCGAGGAAGCGTTGAGGCAGGGCCTCGAAGGCATCGTCAGCGGGCCGTTGTGCGATCCGCAGGCGGTCGCGGCCCTGGCGGCCTCGGGTGTCGGTAGCACGGTCACGCTCGCGATCGGCAACAAGCTCACAAACGATGCATTGCCCTCGGGTTCGCCGCTTGCCCTGACCGGCGTCGTGCGCGCGCTGACCGACGGCGAATACTTGATCAGCGGCCCGACCTACACCGGCCAGCGCGCGTACATGGGGCGCGCGGCAGTGCTCGACACCGGCACGGTGAAACTCGTCGTGACCGAACGAACGCATGAGCCGTGGGATCTCGGCGTGTTCGAGAGCGTCGGCATCGATCCGCGCCGCGCGCGTTTTCTGCTGCTCAAATCACGCATGTATTGCCGACCGGTTTTCGTGCCGATCGCGGAGGCACTCGTCGAATGCGATAGCCGCGGCGTCACGAGTTCGGACTATGGTCTGTTCAGCTTCGAGCACGTGAAGCGGCCGGTTTATCCATTGGACCCTCACACCGAATGGACCGCGACGAACTGATCAACATGCATGCGTTTCGATAAGTCGCTGCAAGGGGTTGTGCAGTCCGCATTGAGTCTCTATAATTCGCGCCTCTAAAGGCTCGTAGCTCAGTTGGTTAGAGCACCACCTTGACATGGTGGGGGTCGTTGGTTCGAATCCAATCGAGCCTACCAACGCATCTGTGACGTAGACGAAAGCGGTTCCGCTTTCGTCTACGGTCCTGTCAAATCGATCCAGTCGTTTCCTCAGTTTCGCCGTTCGGCATCACGTCCCCTTCGTTGTTGTTGTCCGCTCGTGGCCCGAAGCTCGTGCACGTTCACGCGCGCGCTCTCGCCGTTGCGTCGTCGTTCGACAATGCGCGGTACAGTTAGACCTTCCGCTTTCGCCGCCGACCCGACTGCCGTTCCCATTGCATCTTCGATCATGCGATGCCGGCAGCATCCAACGGAGCTGACGCAATGAAGAAGCTCATCAACGATGTGTCCACCGTGGTCCCCGAGATGCTCGACGGGCTCATCGCGCTCAATCCCCAACTCTCGCTGTTGCAAGGCGGCACGATCGTCTTGCGCGCCGATGCCCAGGCCATGGCCGCGCGCGGCGAGGTCGCGCTGATCTCGGGCGGCGGCTCGGGCCACGAGCCCGCGTACGGCGGCTATGTGGGCCACGGCATGCTGAGCGCGGCGGTGGCCGGCGAGGTCTTCACCTCGCCCTCCACCGACGCCGTGCTCGACGCGATACGCGCGGTGGCCGGCCCCGCTGGCGCGTTGCTGATCGTCAAGAACTACACGGGCGACCGCTTCAACTTCGGCCTCGCGGCCGAAATCGCGCGCGCCGAGGGCATCCTCGTTGAGATGATGATCGTCGCCGACGACGTCGCGCTGAGCGCGAGCGGCGATCACGCGGGCCGTCGCGGACTCGCGGGCACAGTGTTGGTTCACAAGATCGCGGGCGCGGCGGCCGCGCGCGGTTTGCCGTTGGCCGAGGTCGCGCGGCTCGCTCGGGAAGCGGCCGCGTCGCTCGGCACGATGGGCGTCGCGCTGACGCCGTGCACGGTGCCGGCTGCGGGCAAGCCGGGCTTCGCGCTGGGCGATGGCGAAATCGAATGGGGCCTCGGCATTCATGGCGAACCCGGCGTGGCGCGCGGCGCGCTGGAGCCGGCCGACGCGATCGTCGGCAAGCTGCTTGCAAAGATCGTCGACGATCTCGCGTTGCAGGCGGGCGAGCGCGTCGCGCTGCTCGTCAACAATCTGGGTGGCACGCCGCCGAGCGAACTCAACGTGGTGGCTGGTGCCGCGCTGCGCGAGCTTGCCGGGCGCGGCATCGAAGTCGCGCGCGCGTGGGCCGGCACGTTCCTGAGCGCGCTCGAAATGGCCGGCGTCTCGCTGACGCTGCTGCGTATCGATGACGAACGGCTGAGCCTGCTCGACGCCGCCTCACAGACGAGCGCATGGCCTGCGCTGAGCGGCCGCGTCGCGCAGGTCGCGGTGCGTGCGGCGCCACCCGCGCCGCAAAGCGCGAGCGGCGCGACGCTCGCGCGTGACGCGACGCTGCGGCGCGCGCTCGAAGCGGTCTGCGAGTGCCTGCTGGCAGCCGAGCCGACATTGACCGAAATGGACCAGCGCGTCGGCGACGGCGACCTCGGCATCAGCCTCGCGCGCGGCGCACGCGCGGTGCAGCTCGAGCTCGATTCCTACGCGTGCGCAACCACCCCGGGCGCGGTATTGCGCGGCATGTCGGCGACGCTGCGGCGCGTGGTGGGCGGCACGTCGGGTCCGCTGTACGCGGTGATGCTGCTGCGTGCGGCGGCCGCGCTCGAACAGTCGGGCGGGACCACCGCACGGCAATGGGCGACGGCGTTCAACGCCGGTGTCGATGGGTTGATGGAACTGGGGGGCGCGCGGCCGGGCGATCGGACGATGGTCGATGCGCTGAGGCCCGCTGCCGACGCGCTGCACGACGCACTCGCTCAGGGAGCGTCGACGGATGCCGCATTGCAGGCCACCGTCGATGCGGCATGCGACGGCACGTCTCGTACCGTATCGATGCATCCGCGGCGCGGGCGTTCGAGCTATGTCGGCGAGCGCGCGCTCGGTCATATGGACCCGGGTGCGCATGCGGTCGCGTTGTGGCTCGCGGCGATTCGCGACGCGCTTCCCGGTTAGGCGCAGGCGCACGCGAACGATACGGCGAACGCAAGGGACGAGCGCACTTTCGCAGCAGGGAAAAACTATGCCGCCGTCACGGCCGCAGCAGATCGAATCCCGCGAACGCCACGACGCCGCTCAGTGCGATCAGCGCCACCGAGTGCTGTCCAAGGTACAGCAGCCCGGCAGCGGACCAACACGTGACAGCGAATGCGGCAATACGTTTCATGCTTCCTTCTTCTACGACTCGAACTCAAAAACCGACTCAGAAGCCCAGCGTAACGGCCAGCAGTCCACTGACGACACCGCCCACCACCACTGCACAGGTCACCACCGTCAGCACGCGCCGCGGAAACGACCGCGCGAGCATCGCGAGCGACGGCACGCTGACGAGCGGCAGCGTCATCAGCAGCGCGCCGGCGGGGCCGGCGGCCATGCCGAACGACAGCATCGCCTGAATGATCGGCACTTCACCCGCGGTCGGAATCACGAACAGCGTGCCGGCGATCGACAGCGCGATGATCCACAGCAGGCTGTTGTCGACGTCCGGGCCGATGTGCGGAAACAGCCATGCGCGCGCCGCGCCGAGAATCAGCACGAGCGCGATGTATTCCGGCACGAGCCGCAGCGTCATGCGCCCCAGAATCGTGATCCAGCGCGAGAACGCGGTGCCTGGATCGTCGGCGCTGACCAGTTGCGCGACGGCCTCTCGCGACGCTTGCGCTTCCTGCGGCGTGACCATGCGGTTCACGACGTAGCCAAGGCCGAGCACCATCACGATGCCGAGCGCGAGGCGCAGGCCCATCCACTGCCAGCCGAGCACGAAGCCCATGAAGATCAGCGTAGCGGGATTCAGCGCGGTATTACCGAGCCAAAAAGCAATCGCCGCGCCCGGCGCCGCTTCACGCGCGCGCAGGCCCGCGACGACCGGCGCCGCGCAGCAGGTGCACATCATGCCCGGCAACGACATCAGGCCGCCTTTGACGACGCTGTTGAAGTCGGCACGGCCGAGCGTGCGCGCGACCCATTGCGGTGGAATCAGCGCCTGTACCGCGGAGCCGAGCAGCAGGCCGAGCACCATCGCCTGCCAGATTGCCTTGCCGTAAGCGAGCGCGAAGTCGATCGCGGCCTGCCATGAGGCCCCCGGCGCGCTCGCGGACGTGCCCATCAGGATCGACTTGCCGATCGAATGCTGGCTCGCGGCGACGAACGCGCGGTTGTAGTACGGAAACCACTTCACATAGAAGAGGCCGACGACGGCGATCAGCAGGAACACGATCCAGCCAAGCGTGACGCGGGGTTGCCGAAGGGTTGATTGCATGATGGTTGTTGAGTGTCGTTGTGGATCAACCGACGACTAGCGTGCGGGTATCGAGCTGCGCGAGCAGCGTTTTCGCCTGCTCGACGATGTCGGCGTCGTTCGGGCGGAAATCGAGTTGCAGCGCGCCCGGCAACTGCTCGAAATGCTGGCCGCTGCTGCGCGCGTATGCGGGATCGTAGTGCCGTTCGATCAGTTCGCGCGCGAGCTCGGCGCGCCGGTTCTCGTCGACGAGCCGCAGCCAGCCCGTGACCCGCTCGCGGCTGTGCAGACCGATCAACCGTTCCAGCTGTCCCTTGAAGTAATCGGGATGCTCGAACAGATGCGCGTAATCCTGCAACAGAAACGCCGCGCGGTCCTCGCTGCTCGAGCGCACCTCGACGCACGCGCCGCGATGAAACGTTTCGAGCAGCGCGAGCGGCAGCGTGACGGAGCCGATGCGCCGGCTTTCCGCCTCGACGAACACAGGCCGGTTCACGTCGAAGTCGCGCAGCGCGGTGACGAGCAGCGTGTCGAAACGCTTTTGCGACGGCTGCGCCACGCCCGTATACGCGCCGAGCAGCGAGCCGCGATGCGCGGCGAGCGCCTCGAGGTCGAGCGTCTGCGCGCCGGCCTCATGCAGCGCCGACAGCAGCCGCGTCTTGCCGCTGCCGGTCGGGCCGACGAGCGCGATATAGCTGAAACGGCGCGGCAGGGTTTCGAGCCTCTCCAGCGTGGCGCGCCGGTAGCTCTTGTAGCCGCCGTCGAGTTGCCGCGCCGACCAGCCGATCATGTTGAACAGCGTCGTGACCGAGCCCGAACGCTTGCCGCCGCGCCAGCAGTAGATCAGCGGGCGCCAGTTGCGCGGCCGGTCGGCGAACGTGGTTTCCAGATGATGCGCGATGTTGCGCGCGACCAACGCCGCGCCGAGCCGCGTGCCCTCGAACGGCGACACCTGCGTGTAGGTCGTGCCGACCAGCACGCGTTCCTCGTTGCTCAGCACTGGCGCGTTGGTCGCGCCCGGAATATGGTCTTCCTCGAACTCGAGCGGAGTGCGAACGTCGACGATTTCATCGAAATCGCCGGCTCTGTCGAGGCTGACTAGAAGACTTTTCAAGGGAGTAGGGATAAAACGGACCGCGGGAAGACCGAAATTATCGCATGGGCGGCTCGTTCGGGCCGGTTATATGCGTCCTTCCCGGGGTTCTCCATTGACGTCCTTCGGCCGCCTACCTCAGATGACTTCGACCCGCGCTTGCCCGCTCACCAGCTCGCCGATCACCCGTGCGTCGGCAAAGCCATCGGCGCGGAACAGCGCGAGCACTTCGTCTACCGCTTCGGGCGAGCACGACACTAGCAGCCCGCCCGACGTCTGCGGATCGGTCAACAACGCGCGGCCGGCGGACGGCAAGGTGGCGGGCAGCACCACGTCGTGGCCGTAGGCATCCCAGTTGCGGCCCGATGCGCCGGTGAAAATGCCTGCTTGCGCGAGGCTCGCGACGTTCGGCAGCCACGGCAGGTCCGCGTAGCGCACGCGCGCGGTCAGCTTCGAGCCGCGTGCGAGTTCCAGCGTGTGGCCGAGCAGGCCGAAGCCGGTGATGTCGGTCAGCGCATGCACGCCGTCGAACCGCGCCAGCTCGGCGCCCGGCCGGTTCAGCTTGGTGGTCGCGCCGATCATTGCCGCGTAGCCGGCCTCGTCGAGCCGGTCTTTCTTCAGTGCCGCGGACAGGATCCCGACGCCGAGCGGCTTGCCGAGGATCAGCACGTCGCCGGCCTGGCCGCCCGCGTTGCGCTTGACGCGCTTCGGATCGACGATGCCCAGCGCGACGAGGCCGTAAATCGGCTCGACGGAATCGATCGAATGGCCGCCCGCGAGCGGGATGCCTGCTTCCGCGCAGACCGATTCGCCGCCTTTCAGCACGGCCGCGATCACGTCGTGCGGCAGCACGTTGATCGGCATGCCGACGATCGCGAGTGCCATGAACGGCTTGCCGCCCATCGCGTAGACGTCGGAGATCGCGTTGGTCGCGGCGATGCGGCCGAAGTCGAATGGATCGTCGACGATCGGCATGAAGAAATCGGTGGTCGCGACGATCGCCTGGTCTTCGTTGAGCTTGTAGACGGCGGCGTCGTCGGCGGTGTCGTTGCCGACCAGCAGGTCGGGGAAGAATGGCAGCGGCGCGCTGCGCTTGAGCAGATCGGCGAGCAGGCCGGGCGCGATCTTGCAGCCGCAGCCGCCGCCGTGCGACAGGCTCGTCAGGCGGGGCGACTGGCTTGCTTGGACTTGGGTCATGGGGGCGAGAGTTGGGGTTCGTCGAATGACCGCATTATGAGGGTTGTTTTCACACTGTGCAGCGTCGGCACGGGCGCAAACCGGCTCTATGCCGAACCCGTTTCGAACCCCGTTTTGCCGAGCAAGCGGCACGTACGCGCGATGAAACGAATTCTTTACGCTACAACGCAATTCCGCGGCGCCCGGGTAGTTCGTAGGAGCGCAATAGTCCGCCGATGAGGTCAGTGGGAGTCACTATTCGCGGATGCAGCATGAACGGTGCCCAACAGCGGGAATAAATCGTGCCAGCAGGGTGCCGTCCTTTCAAGTGACTTTCGCATGTCCCATCTACCGGGGTGGCGAATGCACTACGCTGCAGGTCGCGAAACGGCATCTATAATCAATTTTGTCCCCAAAAGAGCCGAGGCCATGCAATGACGCAAATGACTCGGCGACAATTCCTGAAGGTCTCTGCCACGACACTTGCCGGATCGAGCCTGGCCCTGATGGGCTTCTCGCCGACACCCGCGCTGGCCGAAGTCCGTCAGTACAAATTGTCGCGTGCGACTGAAACCCGCAACACCTGCCCGTACTGTTCGGTGGGCTGCGGCATCCTGATGTACGGTCTTGGCGACGAGGCCAAGAATGTGAAGACCAGCATCTTCCACATCGAGGGCGACCCCGACCATCCGGTCAATCGCGGCACGCTGTGCCCGAAGGGCGCGAGCCTGATCGACTTCATCCATAGCTCGAGCCGTCTGCGCTATCCCGAGTACCGCGCGGCCGGGGCGAACGAGTGGAAGCGCATCTCGTGGGAAGACGCGCTAGACCGCATCGCGAAGCTGATGAAGGAAGACCGCGACGCGAACTTCGTCGAGACGAACGCGGACGGCAAGAAGGTCAACCGCTGGCTGACTACCGGCATGCTCGCGGCATCGGCCGGCAGCAACGAGGTGGGTTATCTGACGCACAAGACTGTTCGCAGTCTTGGCATGCTCGGATTCGACAATCAGGCGCGTGTCTGACATGGCCCGACGGTGGCAGGTCTTGCCCCGACGTTTGGCCGTGGAGCGATGACGAACCATTGGGTCGACATCAGAAACGCGGACGTGATTCTCGTGATGGGCGGCAATGCGGCCGAGGCACACCCATGCGGTTTCAAATGGGTCACCGAAGCCAAGGCGCACCGCAAGGCGCGTCTGATCGTGGTCGACCCGCGCTTTACGCGTACGGCGTCGGTCGCGGACTACTTCGTGCAGATCCGCACCGGTACGGACATTGCGTTCCTCGGCGGGGTGATCAACTACCTGCTGACGAACGACAAGATCCAGCACGAGTACGTGAAGAACTACACGGACGTGCCGTTCATCGTGCGCGAGGATTTCGCGTTCAAGGACGGCCTGTTTTCCGGCTACCACGCCGACACGCGCAGCTACGACAAGACCTCGTGGGACTACGAGCGCGGCGACGACGGCTTCGCCAAGGTCGACCCGACGCTGCAGGACCCGCGCTGCGTCTATCAGCTGATGAAGCAGCACTACTCGCGCTACACGCCCGAGCAGGTCGAGAAAATCTGCGGCGTGCCGAAGGAGAAGTTCCAGCACGTGTGCGAGATGCTCGCGTCGACGTCGGTGCCTGGGCGCGCGGCCACGATCATGTACGCGCTCGGCTGGACGCATCACTCGGTCGGCTCGCAGATCATCCGCACCGGCGCGATGGTGCAACTGCTGCTCGGCAACATCGGCATCGCGGGCGGCGGCATGAACGCGCTGCGCGGCCATTCGAACATCCAGGGCCTGACGGATCTCGGCCTGATGTCGAACCTGCTGCCGGGCTACATGACGCTGCCCATGGAAGCGGAGCAGGACTTCGACGCCTACATCGCGACGCGCGCCAAACAGCCGCTGCGGCCGAACCAGCTGAGCTACTGGCGCAACTATCGCGCGTTCCACGTGAGCTTCATGAAATCGTGGTGGGGCGACAAGGCGACCGCCGACAACAACTTCGCTTTCGACTATCTGCCGAAGCTCGACAAGTCCTACGACTTGCTGCAGGTCTTCGAGCTGATGAATCAGGGCAAAATGACCGGCTACCTCGCGCAGGGCTTCAACCCGCTTGCCGCCGCGCCGTTCAAGGCGAAGAACGGCGCGGCGCTGGCCAAGCTGAAGTGGCTCGTGATCATGGATCCGCTCGCGACCGAAACGTCGGAGTTCTGGAAGAACTACGGCCCGTTCAACGACGTCGACAGCGGCTCGATCCAGACAGAGGTGTTTCGTCTACCGACCACCTGCTTCGCCGAGGAACGCGGCTCGCTCGTTAGTTCGAGCCGGGTGCTGCAGTGGCATTGGCAGGGCGCGGACGGTCCCGGCGAAGCGAAGAGCGACCTCGATATCATGGCGGGGCTGTGGCTGCGTATTCGCGACGCTTATCGCAAGGACGGCGGCAAGTATCCCGATCCGATCCTGAACATGAGCTGGCCGTATGCGAACCCGGAAAGCCCGACGCCCGAAGAACTCGCGATGGAGTACAACGGCAAGGCGCTCGCGGACGTCACCGATCCGAAGGACACGACCAAGGTGCTCGCGAAGAAGGGCGAGCAGCTCGCGAGTTTCGCGCTGCTGCGCGACGACGGCTCGACCTCGAGCGGCTGCTGGATCTTCTGCGGCGCGTGGACCCAGGCGGGCAACCAGATGGGCCGCCGCGACAACTCGGACCCGACCGGCATCGGCAACACGCTGAACTGGGCCTGGGCATGGCCGGTGAACCGGCGGGTTCTGTACAACCGCGCGTCGTGCGATCTCAGCGGCAAGCCGTTCGATCCGACGCGCAAGCTGATCGCGTGGAACGGCAGCACGTGGTCGGGCGCCGACATTCCGGACTTCAAGGTCGACGAGCCGCCCGAAGACGGCATGAATCCGTTCATCATGAATCCGGAAGGCGTGGCTTGCTTCTTCGCGCGCGAAGCTATGGTGGAAGGGCCATTCCCCGAGCACTACGAGCCGTTCGAAACGCCGCTCGGCTACAACCCGCTGCATCCGGACAACAAGTTGGTCGTCAGCAATCCTGCGGCGCGCGTGTTCCCGGACGACATGGCCACGTTCGGCACGCACGAGAACTTCCCGCATACGGCGACCACCTATCGTCTGACCGAGCATTTCCACTACTGGACCAAACACGCGCGTCTGAACGCGATCATCCAGCCCGAGCAGTTCGTCGAGATTGGCGAAGACCTCGCGAAGGAGATCGGCGTGGTAGCCGGCGACCGGGTCAAGGTGAGCTCGAACCGCGGGCACCTGGTTGCCGTCGCGGTCGTGACGAAGCGGATCAAACCGCTGATGATCGAAGGCAAGAAGGTGCAGACCGTCGGGCTGCCGCTCCATTGGGGCTTCAAAGGGCTCGCGAGGCCGGGCTATCTCATCAATACGCTGACGCCCCCGGTGGGCGACGGGAATTCGCAGACACCGGAATTCAAGTCGTTCCTCGTCAAGGTCGAAAAGGCATAAGGAAAAGAGATGGCACTGCAATCACTGGACATCAGACGCGTTTCGGCCACCACCACGCAGCCGCCGGTGATTCGCGAGCCGGCCACGGGCACGGTCGCGAAGCTCATCGACGTGTCGAAGTGCATCGGCTGCAAGGCGTGTCAGACGGCTTGCATGGAGTGGAACGATCTGCGCGACGAGATCGGCGTGAACGTGGGCGTCTACGACAACCCGCCCGATCTCACCGAGCATTCGTGGACCGTCATGCGGTTTGCCGAGTACGAGAATTCCGCCGGCGATATCGAATGGCTGATCCGCAAGGACGGCTGCATGCACTGCGAGGACCCGGGCTGTCTGAAGGCCTGTCCGGCGCCGGGCGCGATCGTGCAGTACACGAACGGCATCGTGGATTTCCACCAGGAGAACTGCATCGGCTGCGGCTTCTGCATCGCCGGCTGCCCGTTCGACATCCCGCGTATGTCGAAGAAGGATCACCGCGTATACAAGTGCACGCTGTGTTCGGATCGTGTGGCGGTCGGCCAGGAGCCGGCGTGCGTGAAGACCTGCCCGACCGGCGCGATCATGTTCGGCACCAAGGAGGACATGAAGCAGCAGGCCGAGGACCGCATCGTCGATCTGAAGGAGCGCGGTTTTCAGAACGCTGGCCTGTATAACCCGGACAAGGTCGGCGGCACGCATGTGATGTACGTGTTGCACCACGCCGACCGGCCGTCGCTGTATCACGGCCTGCCGGACGATCCGCGCATCAGTCCGCTGGTCTCGTTGTGGAAGGGCATCGCCAAGCCGATCGGGCTCGCCATTATGGGGATCGCCGCGCTCGCGGGCTTCTTCCACTACACGCGCGTCGGCCCGAACGAGGTGTCCGAGGCCGACGAAGCCGCAGCCGTCAAGGAAGCCGAAGAAGCACGCCGTTCGCGGGAGGGTACGCAATGAACCACTCTGAGCACACCGACTTCACGGACCTGAAGGGCAACCGACTGATCGTGCGCTATACGCCGAACGAGCGCACGAATCATTGGATCACCGCGATCTGTTTCATCCTGCTTGCGCTGTCCGGTCTCGCGCTGTTCCATCCGTCGATGGCGTTTCTGTACGTGGTACTCGGCGGCGGGCAGTGGACGCGGATTCTGCACCCGTTCATCGGCTGCGTGATGTTCGTCTCGTTCCTGATTCTTGCGTTGCGCTTCTGGCATCACAACTATCTGGACCAGGCGGATATCCAGTGGATGAAGCAGATCGGCGACGTGCTGAACAATCGCGAGGAACGCCTGCCCGCAATCGGCAGGTACAACGCCGGGCAGAAGCTGCTGTTCTTCGTGATGGTGATCTGTATGCTGCTGCTGTTGCTGAGCGGCATCGTGATCTGGCGGCGCTACTTTTCGTTCTATTTCCCGATTGGTGTGATCCGGCTCTCGGCGCTCGTGCATGCCGTGACGGCATTCCTGCTGATCGTCGGCATCATCGTGCATATCTATGCGGCGCTGTGGGTCAAGGGCTCCATAGGTGCGATGACGCGCGGCACCGTTACCTATGGCTGGGCGCGCAAGCATCATCCAAACTGGTTCAGGGAAATCATCGGCAAGTAAAGTATGCTCAATCGGCGCCGCCCCAGCGCATGTTTCAATGCGCCGCACGCAGCGCCCCTCGCACCGGGCCGCCGCGCCTCGTCGATGACGGGCGGCGGCCCTTCAGTTTTCAGAGGTCGATATCTTGACTCAACGCATTCTCGAAGCCGCCGACATCGAGTCGCTCGATCCCTCGGCAATACCCCGCATCCGCATGCCCGAGCGGCTCGCGGTGTTCGCACCGCGTGCCGCGCGCCTGCGTCAGCTCGCCTCGCGCGGCAATCCGATCGCCGGCTACCTGCGGCTGATGGCGGCGCTTGCCGATGCGCAGCAGGCGGTGCTCGCGCACTTCAAGGCCCAGCCACCGAGCCCCGAGCTGATCGCGAGCGCGCAGCAGTATTCGATGCCGCTGATTCCGGCGCTGTCCGGCGCGCGCGATCCGGCGTGGCGCGACGTGCTGCTACAACTGCTCGACAGGATCGAAGCGGCGGGTCCCCCGTTGACGCCGCCGCTCGTGGCGTTGTTCGCGCGCCTGCGCTCGCTCGACGTCGCCGC
The DNA here is from genome assembly GCF_050436385.1 of Paraburkholderia sp. MM5477-R1. NCBI lineage: Bacteria > Pseudomonadati > Pseudomonadota > Betaproteobacteria > Burkholderiales > Burkholderiaceae > Paraburkholderia > Paraburkholderia sp. MM5477-R1. The sequence goes on along the minus strand of NZ_JBNDMC010000010.1, from coordinate 1,038,708 downwards.
GCTCGAAGCGCAGGCCGACGCGATCTTCGCGCAGCGCTTCGCCGACGTCGATCCGGCGAGCGCGCCGTTCATCATGGCCGCGCTGCAGGTCGTATGGACCGACCTCGCCGCCGACATCGACAAGCGCGCCGTACCGTACCTCGACACACCGGGCCTGTGCCCGGTGTGCGGCTCGCATCCGGTGGCGAGCACGCTGCGCATCGGCGGCGCGTACGACAACTATCGCTATCTGCAATGCGGATTGTGCGCGACCGAATGGCATATGGTCCGTAGCAAATGCTCGAACTGCGATTCGACGAAGGGCATCGCGTACCAGGTAGCCGGCTCGCCCGACGCCGACGCAGCCGCGCGCGAGGCCGAATCGAAAAACGCCGCGCTGAAGGCGGAGTCGTGCGACGAATGCCATACTTACCGCAAGATCGGCATTCAGGCGAAGGACTACGAGTTCGATCCATTCGCGGACGACCTCGCGAGCCTCACGCTCGATCTGCTGATGGGCGCGGAAGGTTACCGGCGCGCGTCGCCGCATCCATGGCTGTGGCCGGAGCAGACGGCCGGCGCGGCCGAAACGGAGGGCGACGAGTCGGCCTGACGGCGACCTGACCGGAGCCAAGTTCAAAACGACATAAGGATTGCTCGTGAGCGATGTGAGCAGCTCGGCATTGCGCGCGCTGATGGCGCGCGTGCCGTCGGTGGACAAGGTGTTGGCGTCGGAAGAGTTCGTGCCGCTCATCGGCGCATACGGCCGCACCCAGGTACTCAACGCGCTGCGCGACGCGCTCGATGCGTGGCGCATCAGCGCGCAATCGGGCGATGCGGCGGCCAACCCGGCGGTGAGCGCGCTCGATACCGCGCAGCTGCATGCGACGGTCGCCGCGGCGCTGCTCGCGAGTAACGCGTCGCGGCTGCGCAGCGTGTTCAATCTGACCGGCACCGTGTTGCACACGAACCTCGGCCGCGCGCTGCTGCCCGATGAGTCGGTACGCGCGGTGATGAGCGCGCTCACGCAACCGGCCAACCTCGAGTTCGATCTTGCCACCGGCACGCGCGGCGACCGCGACGATCTGATCGACGATCTGATCTGCGAGCTGACCGGCGCCGAAGCGGCGACCATCGTCAATAACAACGCCGCCGCGGTGCTGCTCACGCTGTCCGCGCTCGCGGCGAAGAAGGAAGTGGTGGTGTCGCGCGGCGAACTCGTCGAAATCGGCGGCGCGTTTCGCATTCCCGACATCATGAGCCGCGCGGGCGCGAAGCTGCGCGAAGTCGGCACGACGAACCGCACCCATCTGAAGGACTATGAACAGGCGATCAACGCGCGTACCGCGCTGCTGATGAAAGTCCACGCGAGCAACTATGCGATCAGTGGCTTCACGAAGGAAGTCGGCATCGAAGAGATCGCGCCGCTCGCGCACGCGCGCGGGCTTGCGGTCGCCGTCGATCTCGGCAGCGGCACGCTCGTCGATCTCGCCGAATGGGGCTTGCCGCGCGAGCCGACGGTGCGCGAGACCGTCGCGGCCGGCGCCGATCTGGTCACGTTCAGCGGCGACAAGCTGCTCGGCGGCCCGCAGGCCGGGTTGATCGTCGGGCGGCGCGATCTGATCGCGAAGATCAAGAAGCATCCGCTGAAGCGCGCACTTCGGGTCGGCAAGCTGACACTCGCGGCGTTGGAGCCTGTGCTCCAGCTGTATCGCGCGCCGGAGAAGTTGACGGAGCGGCTGACCACGCTACGGCTCCTCACGCGGCCCGCCGAAGATATTCACGGCGCCGCGCAGCGCGTGTTACCGGCGTTACAGCAGGCGATCGACGCGCGCTACAGCGTGGCCGCGGAGCCGATGTTCAGCCAGATCGGCAGCGGCGCATTGCCCGTCGACGTGCTGCCGAGCTATGGCCTCGTCATCAGGATGAGCGACGGCAAGCGCGGCGGCCGTCATCTGCTCGCGCTCGAAAAGCAGTTGCGCGAGATGGCGCGGCCGGTGCTCGGCCGGATCGAGGACGACGCGTTGCGGCTCGATCTGCGCTGCCTCGAAGCCGCCGACGAAGCGCAATTGATCGCACAGCTGATCGCGCAACCGAAAAGCAACTGAAGGACGGGCACGCATGATCGTCGGTACTGCTGGGCATATCGACCACGGTAAAACGAGCCTCGTGAAGGCACTCACCGGCGTCGACACGGACCGGCTCAAGGAAGAAAAAGCGCGCGGCATTTCGATCGAGCTCGGCTACGCGTACGTGCCGCTCGACAATGGCGACGTGCTCGGTCTGATCGACGTGCCGGGCCACGAAAAGCTCGTGCATACGATGACCGCGGGCGCGAGCGGCATCGACTTCGCGCTGCTCGTAATCGCCGCCGATGACGGCGTGATGCCGCAAACGCGCGAACATCTGGCGATCGTCGAACTGCTCGGCATCCGGCGCGGCGCAATCGCGTTGACGAAAGTGGATCGCGTCGACGACGAGCGCCTGCGCGAAGTGCGCGATGAAGTGAGTGTGTTCGTCGCTGGCAGCGTGCTGCGCGACGCGCCGGTATTCGATACCTGCGCGACGCGCGCGGGCGATGCGGGCGTCGCCGCGCTGAACGCGCATCTGCACGAGCAGGCCGCCGCATGGCGCATGAAGCGCGACGACGGCCTGTTCCGCCTCGCCGTCGATCGCGTGTTTACGCTCGCGGGGCAGGGCACGATCGTCACCGGGACCGTGGTGGCGGGCAGCGTGAGCGTCGGCGACACGATGCTGCTCGCGCCGAAAAACGAATCGGTGCGCGTGCGCAGCATCCACGCGCAGAATCGCCCCGCCGAAACCGGTCGCGCCGGCCAGCGTTGCGCGCTGAATCTGGCGGGCATCGAGAAGAGTGCGATCGAGCGCGGCGACTGGATCGTCGATCCGCGACTGTCGCAAGCGAGCGAGCGCATCGACGTCGCGTTGACGCTGCTCGCCGACGCGCCGCACGCGCTCGAACATTGGGAGCCGCTGCACGTGCATCTCGGCACGCAGCATCAGGTTGCGCATGTCGCGCTGCTCGAAGGCGACACGCTCGCGCCCGGTCAGCGCGCGCGCGTGCAACTCGTGTTCGAGCTGCCGCTGTGCACGGTGCCGGGCGATCGCTTCGTCGTGCGTAACGCTCAGGCCAATCGCACGGTGGGCGGCGGGCACGTGCTCGATGCGTTTGCTCCGGCGCGCAAGCGGCGCTCGCCGGAGCGCTTCGGCTGGCTCGACGCGATGCAGACGCTGCTCGACACCGGCTCACTCGACGCGCTGTTCGCTCGCGCGCCGCACGGTTTGTCGCGGGCGTTGCTGGAGCGCCTCACGGGGATGCCGGCGGCGGCGCTCGCGTTGCCCGCCGCGACACGCACGATCGAACTGCCGGGCCATGACGCGCTGCTGGTCGCGGACGCGACATGGCACACGCTCGAGGGGCGCCTGACGAGTGCGCTCGCGCAATATCACGAGCGCTCGCCCGACGAACTCGGCCCGGACGTGTCGCGCTTGCGGCGCATCGCGGCGCCACTGGTCGACGACGCCCTGTGGAGCGCGCTGGTCGACGATGCGGCGGCGCGTGGCCAGCTCGTCAGACGCGGACCGTGGCTGCATTTGCCCGGCCACGCCGTGACGCTCGACGCCGCCGATCAGGCGCTTGCCGCGACGCTGCTGCCCGAGATCGAGGCGGGGCGTTTCGATCCGCCGTGGGTGCGCGAGCTCGCGAACGCGCACGGTGTGCCGGAGGAGCGCGTGCGTCAGTTGCTGCGCAAGCTCGCGCGTCAGGGCGAGCTGTTCCAGGTCGTGCATGACCTGTTCTACCACCAGCAGGTGATTCGCGAACTTGCGTCGATCGCGGCGGCGGAGGCGCACAAGAACGGCGGCACCGTGGCGGCCGCGCCGTTTCGCGACGCGACCGGGCTCGGCCGAAAACGCGCGATCCAGCTTTTGGAGTTCTTCGATCGGGTTGGGTATACTCGCTTCCACCGTGGCCTGCACCTCGTGCGCACGGATAGCCGCTGGCTCGATCTGCCTTGATCTGGCTGGCGGTCTGTTTCTATCGGGCTCGCGTCATTCAATCACCGTAGGAAGGCATTCGTATCCGGTGGTGCGGCTGGGCTTCAAACCCAGTTGAGGGCGTCAGACGCTCTCGGGTCGGTTCGACTCCGGCTGCCTTCCGCCCCATAGGCCTTCCCGGGCATTCCGATATCTTCCGAAAACGTCCTCTAGGCCGCTGATTTTAAAGCGGTTTATGGGTAACGGCGTGCTTGCTGATTCCGGTAAGGTCCCACACAATTTACACACGAAGTATGGGTAGGAAGATGGGTAAGTGGGCAGGAGGGAAGCATGTCAGGACGACAGTTGCACCGGCTCAGCGCACTGCGGATCGCGAAGGAGGTGGCCCCGGGCCATTACGCCGACGGCGGTGGTCTCTACATGCAGATCGCGGACAGTGGAGCGCGTTCGTGGGTGTTCCGATTCAGGCTTGACGGCCGCCTGAGGGAGATGGGCCTCGGTCCGGTTTCGCGAGTCTCGCTTGGCGAGGCGAGGAAACTGGCCGCCAGCTACCGCGAGATGGTCAGGGACCAGATTGATCCCATCCTCGCGCGGCGCGAGCAGCAGCGCCGACAGTTGCTCGATATCTCGGCGGATGCCAACGTGACGTTCCGTGAGGCAGCCGAAGCATTCATCTGCGCGCGGGAGCCCGAGTGGCGAAACCGCAAGCATGTCCAGCAGTGGGGTAATACGCTCAAGAGGTACGCATACCCGGTGATCGGCGAGGTCCGGGTGCGCGATATCGACACCGCGATGATCGTGCGGATTCTCCAGCCGATCTGGACGAAAAAGGCGGAAACCGCGCGCCGGGTGCGCGGCCGTATCAAGGCCATCCTCGACGCCGAGACTATCATGGGTCACCGCACCGGCAGCAACCCGGCACGGTACGTTGACCATTTGCAACTCGTATTGCCGCGCTCGAAGAAACGCTCACAAGTAAGACATCATCCCGCGCTGCCCTGGGAAGAACTGCCCGGGTTTATTCGCGAACTGGAGCAGCGCCCCAGGCGTGCAGCACGGGTCCTGCACCTGCTTATCCTCACAGCCACCCGCACGAACGAGGTCCGCTTTGCGCGGCCGGAGGAGTTCGACCTCGCCAACCGTATCTGGTCAATACCCGGCGACCGGACGAAAAGTGGCCGGCCGCTTCGCGTGCCGCTTTGTGAACGGGCCGTCGACATCGTACGCAGCGCGCTGCCGCGGGCGAAATACGGCTACCTGTTCCCGGGCTGCAAGGAAGGTCGCCCATTGTCGAACATGGCGATGCTGACTCTGCTGAAGCGCATGTCGCGGGACGGGATCACTGTGCATGGTTTCCGGTCGACGTTTCGCGACTGGGTGGCCGAATGTACGGAATACCCGGATTCACTCGCCGAAGAAGCACTGGCTCACATCATCGTATCGCAGACGGTAGCGGCCTACCGGCGTCGCGACCAGCTTGAGCGTCGGCGCCTGATGATGGAAGACTGGGGAAGGTATAGCGGCAAAGCGCAGGAGAGCACTGTGCCAACGGCGTCGGCGGTATCAGAAGCGTTCGCTGCATAGTTGCTGTTCGAACACGGAGAAAGCCGGACCATTCGACAGGTTTCTTTCGATCGTTCATTGAGCATTACTGGCGGGCAGGCAGTCGCAGGGGACTTTGTCTTCGTGTGGAGAAGCATTTCCTGCATGGGGTGCAGGTGGTCGGAGGTTCAAATCCTCTCGCCCCGACCAATAGATATAAGGCTCTCATGGCTTCGGCTCTGGGAGCCTTTTTCGTTTGGGGCCGATTTTGCCCCCACGTTTGCCCCCACACGACGACCGGCTCTTGCGGGAACGGAGTGGAATTTTGGGTAGCGTTGAGGGGCCGGCCGCGTTCGTTGCTCACCAGCTTGAGGCTCGTATATCAATGCGCGAACTGTGCCAGCGACAACCTGTTTACCGGTAAGGCAGTCCCATTTCTGACGGCTTGGGGGCTGCCAGCCGTCCAAATGTCGGTCGGCGGAGCAGCAGTTCGTTCGCGCAACCCGGAGGGCGAGTCGGGATGCCTGTCTATATGGTCCACAAGCTCTCTGGCAGGGGAAGGCGAGTGCGGAGCGACTGCCCGCCGATACCCGGTAGCAGCGACTACATGTCGCACGTCGCATGTCGCCGGTTGCCACGCGATGCGCGGCTTCGGCGAGCGCGTCGGGCACTGCATGGGTGATGCGGCCCGGTCTCTGGGAGAACTGGTCGACTTGCTCGTCCGCCGCCATTCGTGGCGAAACTTTGCTCGAGAACACGGTACAACTCAAGCATGGACCCGGGCAATTCAAGCATGCGCGCGCCGTCAGTTGCAGTAGTTCGAGCAAGAACGTGTGCCGATTGCAAGTACGGCCGATTTCAAATGCAAGCCACGACACCCCGGTCTGCAGGCTGACACTTGATCGTGAAAAAACCCCGGTTGTTGCGCGACGCAACTGACGCGGGCGCCACCCTCGTGACAGGCTCGCACATCGGGCATGGTTGCCGATATGGCGCTACACTCATCCCCCTTTGCCAAGGAGAACAGCGCATGTCATCGGAAATTCGTGTAGTCGCAGTCGTTCAAGGTAAATCGGGTACTGCTGATGCGATCGAGCAGGCGCTATTGCGCTGTGTGGCGCCGAGTCGTGCCGAGACGGGCTGCCTGCTCTATACGCCGCACCGCGACCTCGATCGCGCCGAGCGTTTCGTCTTCTTCGAGCGCTGGGCAAGCCGCGCAGCGCTCGCCGAGCACGAGCGCACCGAGCACTTCAAGGAACTGGTTCGCGAACTGGCACCGCTGGTCGCACAGCCGCTCGACATGACGATACTCGAGGCGCTACTCAATGATTGAGCATGTTCCATCGCCCGAGGGTGATTGGCTCGTTGGACACCTCGACGTGCCTCCCGCTCAACACGACTAAGCGCGCCGGCGGACTGTCGCGCTTGCGGTGACAAGGCTCACGTCATCCTGGTCCACCGAATGCGTTGATCCGGACACGTGTACTGTCCGCGTGGCGCCTTCAACGCAATTGCGGCAAATCTCGTACACTCGGACGCCACCGCGGTAGCGCATCGATCTGTGGTTCGGCAGCACGTGCTGCGTTACGTTGAACACCACCGCGTGGACCGCTCTCTCAGGGAAACTTCAAGCATGGGTAACAACCAATCTACCAGCATTACTCTTCAGCAAAGCCGGGTCGTGGTGGCCGGGGGCACGTCAGGAATTGGCTTTGCCGTAGCCGAAGCTGCGGCGCATGCCGGAGCTGAAGTGATCATCGCCTCGAGCAGGCCGGAGCGTGTCGCGGCCGCGCTTGAGCGCCTGCCTCAAGGCACGCGCGGCGAGTCACTCGACTTCACCGACGAGGAGCAAGTGCGCGCGTTTTTTGCACGCATCGGAGCGCTAGACCACCTCGTCTACACGGCCGGGGAATCATTGTTCCTGCAAACCCTCGCTGAGCTTAGTATCGAAGCCGCGCATCGGGCCTTCGAGGTGCGCTATTGGGGTGCGCTCAAGGCCGTCAAATATGCGGCTCCCCTCATTCGCGCGGGCGGCTCCATCACCCTGACGAGCGGAGTGGCCTCGTCGCGTCCGTTGCCTGCGTGGACGATCCTGTCCAGTATCCTCGGGGCCATCGAGTCGCTCACACGGACACTGGCCGTCGAGCTTGCGCCGCTGCGTGTGAATGCCGTGGCGCCTGGCGTCTTGCGTACCGCTCTGTGGGACAACATGAGCAAAGCCGATCGCGAGATTCTCTACGACCATATCGCGGGGAAGATGCCTGTACAGCGGGTCGGGGAGGCGAGCGACGTCGCGCAAACGTATCTTTATCTGATGCAGCAGGGCTTTAGCACGGGGCAGGTCATCGTTGTCGACGGTGGTCACGTGCTGGTCTAACGATCCCGGAGGCAAAAACATGAGTTTCGATTTCAACGGCAAACGCGTCGTCGTCGCGGGGGGCTCGCGCGGTATCGGCCGCAGCATCGCGCTCGGGTTCGCGCAGGCAGGCGCCGCCGTGTCCGTCTGCGCACGCAACCTGGAAGCATTGAAAGCGGTCGAGGCCGAGTTGTCCGTCTATGACCGTCCGGTCCACACCGCAGCTTGCGATCTCGCTGACGGCGAGGCGATCACCGCTTACATTGCGAGCGCCGGCAATGCGCTCGGCGGTATCGACATTTTGATCAACAACGCGTCCGGTTTCGGAGGCGGGGATACCGAAGCCGGCTGGGAGGCCGGCATCCAGGTCGACCTCATGGCAACGGTGCGCGCGGGTCATGCTGCACTTCCATTCCTGCGGCAGTCGGCCAACGCTGCCATCGTCAACGTGACGTCCATCTCGGCGTTGCGTCCGTCGCCACGCACCCAGTCTTACGCGGCGATCAAGGCTGCGGTCGTGCACTACACGGCTTCCCATGCATTGACACTCGCGCCGGATCGGATTCGTGTCAACTCGGTTGCGCCCGGCTCGATCGAGTTTCCCGGCGGAGCGTGGGAACAGCGCAAGACTTCCGATCCCGAGCTGTATGAACGGATACAGCGTTCGGTTCCGTTCGGCCGGCTCGGGACGCCCGCGGAGGTCGCGAGCGCGGTGCTGTTTCTCGCCAGCTCGCACGCGGGCTGCATCACCGGCCAGACCCTGGTGGTCGACGGCGGCCAGGTGTTGACATAAGCACCATGAGCAAAATTTGAACCGTAGCGGCTAAGTTGTAATGTCGTATCCAGGCAAAGTTCAGATGTCGCAGTACGGTCTTCGTGACGCTTCATGCTGGGTGGTGATTTTGACCACCGGAGAGCGCCGTGGACCATCCTGCGATGATCACCATGAGCATGCGCGAGCTGGATCGGCTGAAGGTGGCGGAAGCGGTCGTCGAACAGCGGCTGATTCGGTTTTGTCGCGGTAAGGGCAAGATGGTGAACAAACGGCAGTATAAGTAGGATTACTTATGCTGCCAGTGAGTAAAACTGCTGGGCACGAGTGTATCCGATGCCACGGTCTTGCATTTGGCCCTTGGCGATCATGTGCATGAGCTCGATGCCGCTCACCAGGATGTGGGCGCAACGAAAATTACATACCAGCGGACACACGTCAGAATCACGTCGAGCGGATAGTGCAAACGCGTGTCATACATCGTTGCTTCGAATAACGCCATGCCGACCCCGATCACGATGGCGCCTTCGATCTGGTTTAGACCCGTGCGCGCGTGGCGTTTAGCGGACGGGATCGCTCGCGTCCAGACAGCGAATCGATGTGATAGTCGGGACAACGCGCTGGCCCCTCACTTCTTCCGAGACCATTGACGAGACCGCATGGTCGACTTTAGGACTAGCAATGGGTGATACCGGTAACAAGAAGATCAGCACAGGTTGGGTACTGTTTGCGCTCGCCGTTGGCGGATTTGCCATCGGGACTACCGAGTTCGCGACGATGAGCCTGCTACCGTTTTTTGCGCATGGTCTTGCAATCGACGCCCCGACGGCGGGACATGTCATCAGTGCTTACGCCCTGGGCGTTGTCGTGGGTGCGCCGGTTCTTGCGGTGCTAGGTGCGCGGCTGCCCCGCCGGACGCTATTGATCCTTCTGATGGGCATGTTCGCGGTGGGCAATGGAATGAGCGCGCTGGCGCCGAGCTACCATTGGATGTTGCTGTTCCGATTCATCAGTGGGCTGCCTCACGGCGCCTATTTTGGCGCCACAGCGCTGGTGGCGGCCTCGCTCGTCCCGGAGAACCGGCGCACGGTAGCGGTAGGGCGCGTTTTTCTCGGCTTGACGTTTGCCACCATCGTCGGCGTTCCGCTTGCCAACTGGTTGGGGCAGGCCATTGGCTGGCGCTGGAGTTTTGGGCTGGTTGCATTGCTGGGTGTGGTAACGATGACGTTCGTATGGCTACTGGCACCGAACGAGCCGGCGCATCCGGAATCCAGCCCGCTGCGCGAACTCGGCGCGCTTAAGCACACGCAGGTGTGGCTGACGCTCGGCATCGGTGCGATCGGCTTTGGCGGTATGTTCGCGGTCTACACCTATCTGGCTGACATTCTGGGCGCAGTCACGGGCGTCTCCGCGCAGGCCGTTCCGATTGTGCTGAGCGTCTTCGGTGTGGGTTTGACGATTGGCAACCTCCTCGTGCCGATGTTTGCGGACCGCGCCTTGATGCGCACTACCGCCGCAATATTGGCGTGGAGCGCGGTTTCGCTCGCCATCTTCCCGTGGATGGCAAGCAACGTCTGGACGATGACCTTCGATGTTTTCCTGATCGGCGTGGGAGGCGCACTTGGGACGGTTCTCCAGACACGGCTGATGGACGTGGCGGAAGACGCCCAAGGCCTGGCGGCAGCGCTGAATCACTCCGCGTTTAACACGGCAAATGCGCTTGGACCGTTTTTCGGGGGGCTGGCTATCTCGGCAGGCTACGGATGGACGGCGCCGGGATGGGTGGGCTGTTTGCTCGCAGTCGGCGGCCTCGCGATCTGGTTTGCGTCGGTAACCGTCGAGCGCAGCCGAAATCGCAAAGTCGCGAGCCTCCGCGAAAACATTCCGTGTTGACGGACACGTCGCGCGACGTTTGCATCCCTTGATGCGTCGGGCTCTGTCGCGATAACGAGCCAGACGCATCGCGCGGCCGTGTTGCGACGACCGGTTGAATCCCCCCAATACACGTCCACTGCCTTTGGACGGCGCTGCCGCGAAGCAGGCGTACAGCCGTCGATGGGCACGGCCGGCGATGCCTATGACAACGCGATGTGCGAGTCGTTCTTCGGCACACTCGAAGCCGAACTGCTCTGTCGCGAACACTTCGCGACCCACGAACAGGCACGGCGGCGTCTGTTCTCGTTTCTGGAGAGCTGGTACAAGATACGCCGCCTGCACAGCAGCATCGGCTACTGTTCGCCGCTCGAGTTCGAAAACCTGCATGCGCAAGGTCAAAGCTTATCGCCGCGCGGGGTGTCCACCGCCAGGCAGCGTCGTGGTCATGACAGGCGACCCGCCGCCCGGCCGTGGACAACCCGCGATTCAACCGTACCGGGAGGTGCCACGCCGCATTAAACTCAACTGCAAATCTATCCGTCGAACCGGGTCAACCTCAGACCTTACTGCGACAGAGCCATCGGGACTACACCTGAACTTCTGCGACCCTCAACATCCATGGCGGCGCGGCTTGAACCGGCCGCGAAAGACGCTGGACAACGAAACGCCCACCGACCGATTCCAGCAAACTATGGCATCGACCGGTTGAATCCGCTGGGGAAAGCCGCCCTCCACGCACGGCAATAGGCATGCACCATTGCCAGCAATGGAGCGGTTGAGCACCGCATTTCGGGTGCGGGCGCAATCAATATTCAATTCCGGTCGTTTCGCGGACTGTCTGAATGATCTTCGTCTTCATGCGAAAGAACATCTCACTGTCTCTCAGCGCCAAGGAGCGAGTTCTTCCCAACTGAGAAGTCACGTCGATGTCCTCGATCACCCGTGCGGGTCTTCGTGAAAACACGATGATCCTGTCAGCAAGAAAGACTGCTTCTTCGACATCGTGAGTAACAAAGATGACAGTACGCGACTCCTCGCTCTGAATGCGGCGCAGCTCCACCTGCAGTTGCTCGCGCCGCTGCGCGTCGAGAGCGCCAAATGGCTCATCCATCAGAAGCACTTCGGAACCCGCAGCCAGCGTCCGTGCGATCGCGACGCGCTGGCGCATACCTCCAGAGATACGGTTCGGGTAAGTGGCGGCGAACTCGTGAAGACCGACAAGGCGAAGATAGTGGTCGGTGCGACGGCGCTTTTCGTCCTTGCCAAGGTCGACTCTGTAGCGCATGCCAAAGGCCACGTTCTGGCCGACGGTTAGCCAGGGAAATGACGAGTACGATTGAAACACCATGCCGCGTCGCTGGTCGGGTTTGCCGACCGGCTCGCCTTCAAGCCTGATTTCGCCTGCACTCGGCGTGTCGAGGCCACCCGACATTCGCATCAGCGTCGTCTTGCCGCAACCGGAGGGTCCGAGAAATACGACGAACTGGCCGCGCGCGATTGTCAAGTCGAAGGGTGTTTCCACGACTGGCAACGCGCCAAAGCGCTTGGTAACCCCGTCGAAAACAAGGTACTCGGTGGTTCGAATGTTCATCAATCAGTGCTCTTTAGATAGCGGAACAGGCGCCGATGAAATGCACGGATGAGCTGGTCGCTGACAAGGCCGATCATGCCAATCACAAACACTCCAGCCATGACCCGGTCGGTCTGCATGTAACGGCGTGCGTTCCATATGACGAAGCCCAGCCCGCTGTCTGAGGCCACGATCTCAGCAATGATCAGGTAGGTCCAGCACCAGCCGAGCGTAATGCGCAGGTTGTCGACCAGGTTGGGCAGCATCGATCGCCAGGCGATATCGGTAAGAATCTGGAGCGGACGAGCGCCGAGCGTACGTGCGATCTCGATGTACTCGTTGGGAACGCGGTTGGCATCGTCGACTACCAGCAAGACGAGCTGAAAGAACGTTCCCAGCCATAGCAGGAAGATCTTTGTTTCCTCTCCGACACCGAACCAGATGATAGAGATCGGCACCAGCGCCGGCGTCGGCAAGTATCGGATGAAATCCACCATCGGTTCGAGCGCCGCGTTCACTGGACGATAGCTGCTCATCAACAGGCCAATGGGAATCGCCATCGCAGCCGATAGCGCAAACGCAGCGAGAATGCGTCCGATCGAGACCAGTGCATTGCCGACGATCTGCCCTTCGAGGGTCATGGACCAAAGGCTCTGCGCGATCTCCATAGGCGACGGCAGGAAGGTCGGATCGACCCATCCGTCCCATGACGACACCTGCCACAGCAGCAAGACCGCGAAACTGGCGCCGAGGCCAATCAGAATGTTGGCCCGGCGGCTGATGCTTCCGCGAAAAGCGAAGGCGTTCGGAAGCGGTTTGTTCACTTGAGGTCGGTAGCGGAGATGGATTGCAACACCGAGCGGTCGAACGAGCGGGCTGCCGACAGCGTATGGTCTGACGCACCGTTAGCCAGATTCAGCTTCATCAGCGTGTCGAAGGTCTTGTAAATGGGGCCCGGCGAGTCAGTGGCGCCAAAATAATGCTTCGCGGTATCAATCGATGTGTAGGAAAGGCTTCCATCGATGCTTGCCTCGAAGTCCTTGTCGCTCTGATTGAAGTGAGGGGCGGCAAGATGAATGAACTCAGCCGGCTTGGCATTGTAATAGGCAATCGCCTTGTACACGCCGATCAGGAAGTTCTTGTAGGCGAGCGGGTCGGCGTGGAGTTTTGACTGGTTGACGATGATTGCGTCCACAATCGTACCGGGGTAGCTCGCCGATGAGACCAGAATATGCGCGCCGCGTTTCGCGTCGAGCGTAATTGCCTTGTTCATGAACGGCTGGAACGTTCCGATCGCCGCAACGCTGCGGTCTGAGAACACAGATAGCGCGTCAGATCCCGCAGTCTGCTTGATCGTCATGTCCTTATAACTGAGCCCCGCCTTGCTCAGTTCAAGTTGAAGGAGCAGGTAGGCAGGAATATCCGTCTCCATTGCCACAACCTTTCCTTTCAGGTCGCTGACCTTTTTGATGGAACCGTCCGCTACCACGCCGTCCCCGCCGTTGGACTCGTCGATAGTGCCGATCATGACACCGGGCGTCGAGGGGCTGCGCGGGCGGCGCTGATAGTCGTCGACCGTGCGCATGTCCACTTCAATATCGCCATGGGCAATCCCTGCCAGCGCGTCCGCCTGTTCGTCATCGAACTTGACGGAGACCTTCAGCCCCAGCTGTTTGAAGTAGCCCAGGTCGCTCGCCACGAAGACCGGCGCGAACCCGGACCAGTTATTGCATATCACGCGGATCGTCTTGTCTTCCGCGTGAGCGGCCTGTGTGGCCGCTACGAAGCCCAACGCAAACAGGGTGGCACGAGCGGCGATCTTGCGTTTGAAATGACACGGCATGCTATGTACCCCTATTTAATTAACAGAGTCAGAAGAAGAGGAGCAAAAATCAGTTGCGCGTTGGATTTGCGTCGCCAACCCAACGGTTCATACGGACATCGATATCGAGCATCTTCTGGTACATGGCGCGGTAGTACGGCAACCACCCGGCCGCTTCCCGCATCAGGGCTTCACGTTGCCCGACGGCTGCAGCCATGATCGTGTTGGCCTCCTGCCGCAGAGCCCGCTCGTCGACGGTCAGAAGCTTTCTGTCTCGCATAAGGACACGCCCGGCGACCATCGTCATCACGACAGCCCGGCTTGCATCTGCGTATACGAGTTGCCGGGCGAGATCGTTAAGAGGGGTGAACGGCAGCGTATCCAGATCGAGCATGATCAAGTCGGCCTGGAAACCCGGCGCGATGCGCCCGAGCCTATCGGCTTGCCGCATCGCCGTGGCGCCGCCTTCGAACATGCACTTGAGGATTTCGCCGGCGACCGGCCAGCGGTCGGGATCAGGATCGCCGATCGTATGAATGAGCGCGGCGGTCTTCATGACCGACCACAGGTTGACCGAGTCGTCGGCGATGATTTCATCCGAGCCCAGCGCAATCGAAACGCCAGCTTGCGCAAGTCGTCTGAACGGCATGACGCCGCTGCCCAGCCGAAGGTTGCTGATCGGGTTGTGAATGACCTGCGCGCCAGCCTCGGCGAGCAAACCGATATCGGTATCGTCGATCCACACGGCATGGATGACATTCATGCGGTCCGACAGAAGCGCCAGGTCGTCGACATACTGGATAAGCGAGCGGCCGTTCAGGCACACTTGGCCGAAGACGCGCTGCAGACGGGTCTCCAGCATATGGATGTAAAACGGCAGATTATGTTGGCGGCTCAATTCGTCCAGGGCGCGAAGATAGTCGACGCTGACGCGTTGCGGGGCCGAACACGAGACTGCGGCTCGCAGCCGTCCGTCGTCGACCTGATGCCAGTTGCCGACCAGATAGTCGTAGTGGCGCAGCAGTTCGTCCGCCTCCATCGCCGCGGGCCCTTCGAGCCGTGCTCTAAGTTCGGCCGGAACGATTTCGCCGAGGAAAGGGAGTTTGGCGATTTCGGGGAGATTGGGCTGGTCGAGAGCAACCGTCGCACGGATGCCTATATCTCGATATGCACCCATCACCGCATCGATTTCAGCGTGACTCGGGGAGGGCAGGAAGAACGCGTCGTCCTGTATGGCTGTTACGCCCAGCTTGAGCATTTCCGCAGCGCCGAGCTGCGTGCGTACGTACGCGGTGCGGGCGGACACTGCGGCATCAGGGGTGCTCGGCACCTCGTAGAGCATGAAAAGTTCGAGGGGCAGGCTGTCCAGTGCGCCCTTGAGAAAATTGGTCGGCGAATGGAAGTGGGCATTGATCAAACCCGGCATCACCAGGTGACCGGCTCCATCGATTACGATGTGCTGACCACTGACGCCTCGGGACGCATCGGGCCCAATAGCGCAGATGGTCCCCCTCTCGATAACGATGTCCGCACATGCCCGTTCGGGGCATGCAGGATCCATCGTCAGTACGCGAGCGTTCTTGATGATGGTCAGTTGTGCTGTACCGTCGCTTGTCTGGGCCGAAGTAAGCTTCGCCGGCCCAACAGGGTTGTCGCGCATCGCGATCACCTTTTGCTGGACGGGCACGCCAACCCGATATCCTCGATGAATGCGAGGAGCGCTACGTTCAACGTATGCGACGTTAAAGGAAACTTATTTTGTCGTCAACGCCTCTAAGCTCAGGCAGTGCGTTGCGTCGATCGGCTGACTGGCTTTCGGACGGCTTCGGTTTGAGCCGGTAATTCCCGCCATTGTGCTGCCTGTCTCCTGCCCGTCGCTCTTCTCGATTGGCACGTGGCAGGCGATTTGCCCGTCGCGCCACTGCGACGCGATTGGCGAGCCCGTGGGCTGTGTCGCAGTAAGGTCAACGGGTCAAGCCGCGGTGATATGCGGAGGAGGCACTGTCAAGTTGAGGAGCATAGGCTACGTGCCGGCCTCAAGAATAGTTATCCTTATCAGACCGTCACAGGAGCAAGCCGTGAAACTCGAACTTTTTCGCCGAAGCCGCCGTCCGTGGCGCATCCCATTTTGACGACACAGTCAGCATAGCGTGTGCAGGTCTTACAGCGGCCTTCGACATATCTTTGGGCGCCGTGGTGTTCAAGGTGTACGCTGATTCGTTGACTTCTCCTGCGCGCATTGCTGACCATAGCGATGCCGTGTTGTAATTTGCTTTTCCAGTGCACCCTGCCAGTTGAGACGGACGCATGTTGGTATCCCCACCCCTTAACCCAATGACAGGCAGCAGTCTGACTGAAGTGGGCAGCAGATGAACGCCCCTACCTATGCTTCCTGCGCCGATGGGTAACAGCCTCCAGATCTTGTGGGACGATGGCGAGCGCGTCTTCTGTCGAGGGCGGCGCCCAGACAATGGCGGCGACAACGTACACAACGTACTGATTGCGCGGCCTGCGGCCGACCAGCCGCCACCGGCCTGCTTCGATCGCCTCGCTCACGAATTCGCACTGAAGGACGATCTGGATGGCGCGTGGGCAGTGCGGCCGCTGGAGCTGGTGCGCGAAGGCGGCCAGACCCTGCTGGTGCTTGAGGATCCGGGCGGTGAGCCGCTTGAGCGGCTGCTCGGCCCGCCCATGGAGGTGGGCAGCGTGTTACGCCTGGCCGTCGGCATCGCCGCGGCGCTGGGCAAGCTCCACCAGCGCGGCCTCGTCCACAAGGATCTCAAGCCCGCTCATATCCTGGTGAACTGCGTAGACGGACACGCGCGGCTCACCGGCTTCGGCATCGCTTCGCGGCTGCCGCGCCAACGACAGGCGCCCGAGCCCCCCGAGACCATCGCCGGCACGCTCGCCTACATGGCGCCCGAGCAGACCGGACGGATGAACCGCTCCGTCGATTCGCGCAGCGACCTCTATTCGCTCGGCGTCACGCTCTATCAGATGCTTACCGGTGTGCTGCCGTTTTTCGCGTCCGACCCGATGGAATGGGCGCACTGCCATATCGCCAGACAGCCGGTGCCGCCTGGCGAGCGGTCGGAGAGGATCCCGGTTCCGGTCTCCCAGATCGTCATGAAGCTGCTCGCCAAGACCGCCGAGGAGCGCTACCAGACCGCGGTCGGCGTCGAGCGGGATCTGCGACGCTGCCTGTCCCATTGGCAGCGTCAGCACCGCATCGACGACTTCCCGCTGGGCGAACACGACACGCCCGACCGGCTCCAAATCCCCGAGAAACTGTACGGGCGGGAGCGCGAGGTCGACACCCTGGTCGCCGCGTTCGATCGGATCGTCAGGAGCGGCACGCCCGAACTGGTGCTGGTCTCCGGCTATTCCGGCATCGGCAAATCGGCGGTCGTCCATGAACTGCACAGAGTGCTGGTGCCGCCGCGAGGGCTCTTCGCCTCCGGCAAGTTCGACCAGTACAAGCGCGACATTCCCTATTCGACGCTGGTGCAGGCGTTTCAAGGCCTGGTGCGGCCGCTGCTCGGCAAACGCGACACTGAACTGGCGAGCTGGCGTGACGCGTTGCTGAATGCGCTGGAGCCGAATGCGCGGCTCATGACCGACCTCATCCCCGAACTGAAGCTCATCGTCGGTGACCCGCCGCCGGTCCCGGAGCTCGACCCGCCGCAGGCGCAACGTCGTTTCCAGCTCGTGTTCCGGCGCTTCATCGGTGTGTTTGCAAGACCGGACCATCCGCTGGCGCTGTTTCTCGACGATCTGCAGTGGCTCGATGCAGCGACGCTCGACCTGCTCGAGGATCTGCTGACCCGCTCGGATCTGCAGCATCTCATGCTGATCGGCGCGTATCGCGACAATGAAGTCGATGTCACGCATCCGCTGATGGTCAAACTTCAGGCCATCAGGATCGCAGGTGCCAGGATTGATGAAATCAGGCTTGCGCCGCTCGCCCGTGCGCACATAGAGCAGTTGATCGCGGATGCCCTTCACGGCGAGTCAAAACGCGCCGCGCCACTGGCGCAGCTCGTGCATGAGAAGACCGCCGGCAACCCGTTCTTTGTGAGACAGTTTCTGCATGCACTCGCTGACGAGGATTTGCTTACCTTCGATCATGCCGCCGCATGCTGGTGCTGGCATCTCGATCGCATCCATGCCAAGGGTTACACCGATAACGTAGTGGACCTGATGGTCGGCAAGCTCGCCCGCCTGCCGGCCGACACGCAGCTGGCGTTGCAGCAGCTCGCCTGCCTCGGCAATGTTGCCGCCATCGCCATGCTTTCGATCGTTCTCGGGACCTCGAGAAAGCAGGCCCACGCGTCGCTCTGGCCCGCGGTCCATCAGGAGCTGGTCGAGCGTCTGGAAGGCTCTTACAGGTTCATCCACGACCGGGTGCAGGAAGCCGCCTATACACTCATCCCCGAGGCATTGCGCGCCAAGGTCCATCTCCAGATCGGGAGGCTGCTGGTGAAGCAGACGCTCCCGGAGAAACGGGAGGAGGCGATCTTCGAGATCGTCAATCAGCTCAACCGCGGCGCCGCGCTGATGACCGAACAAGAGGAGCGGGATCAGCTCGCCGAGCTGAATCTGATCGCGGGCAAGCGCGCCAAGGGCGCCACCGCCTACGCCTCGGCGCTCACCTATCTCAATGCCGGTGCGGCGCTGTTGTCGGAGGAGTGCTGGGCGCGCCGGCGCGAGCTGATCCTTGCGCTGGAGCTGAACCGCGCCGAATGCGAATTCTTGACCGGCCAGTTGCCGGTCGCAGAGGAGCGACTGGCGGCGCTGTCAAGTCGCGCCACGACACCGGTCGAACAAGCCATCGTCGCGTGCCTGCACATGGATGTCTGCACGACCCGCGATCAGAGCGGTCGCGCAGTCACTGTGTGTCTCGACTACCTCCGGCATGTCGGTATCGAATGGTCAGCCCATCCGAAAGACGAGGACGTGCGACGCGAATACGCGCGCATCTGGTCACTGCTGGGGGGCCGGACGATCGAGGAGCTCATCGATTTGCCGCGCATGGAGGACCCCGCATCCCTCGCGACGCTCGCTGTTCTGACCAAGGTCTTGCCGCCGGCCTTGTTTACGGATGCGAACCTGGCTTCCCTGACGATCTGCAAGGCGATCAGTTTCTGCCTTGAGCACGGCAACTGCGATGCTTCGTGCTTCGCCTATGTCCAGCTCAGCAAGATTGCCGGACCGCGTTTTGGCGACTACCGGGCCGGATTTCGATTCGGTCAGCTCGGCTACGAACTCGTCGAACGACGCGGGCTCAAACGCTTCGAGGCGAGCACCTATCTTTGCTTCTCGCTTTTTGTCGTGCGCTGGACAAAACACGTGCGGGCTTGCCGTGATCTGATGCGCCGCGCATTTGAAGCGGCGAACCGGATCGGGGACCTCACGCATGGAGCCTACACGTGCACCAGTCTCAACTCGGACCTGCTCTTCGCCGGCGAGCCGCTGCCTGAGGTGCAAGCCGAAGCCGAACACGGGCTCGCGTTCGCCGAGAAGGCGCGGTTTGGCCTGGTCATCGACATTATCACCACGCAACTCGCGCTGATCCGGATGCTCCGCGGCTTGACGCTGAAATTCGGCTGCTTTGATGACCGGCAGTTCAATGAACTTCTCACTGAACACCATCTGTCCAGTAACCCGGCCCTGGCGCTGCCTGCGTGTCGGTACTGGATCCGGAAATTGCAGGCGCGCTATATCGCCGGTGACTATGCGACGGCCATGGACGCCGCATCGAAGGCGCAACCGCTGCTCTGGACCTCAGTCTCGTTCTACGAGGAAGCCGACTATCACTTTTACGCCGCGCTGGCCCAAGCCGCCTGGTGCGACTCCGTGCCAACGGATGAGCGGCAGCAGCACGTGGACATTGTCGCTGCGCATCACCAGCAACTGAAGGTCTGGGCGGAAAACGGTCCGGAGAACTTCGAAAACCGCGCCGCGCTGGTCGGCGCCGAGATCGCCCGCCTGGAGGGCCGCGGGCTTGATGCCGAGCTGCTCTACGAGAAGGCCATCCGCTCGGCCGAGGCAAACGGCTTTGTCCACAATGAGGCACTCGCCAACGAACTCGCCGGGCGGTTCTACGCGGCGCGCGGTCTTGAGAAGATTGCCCGCCTGTATCGGCAGGACGCCCGCTACGGCTACCTGCGATGGGGCGCCGAAGGGAAGGTGCGGCAACTCGAGGAGAAGTATCCGCACCTTGGGACGGAAGCGTCCGCGCCCAGCGCGACGGGCACGATCGGGACACCGGTCGACCGCCTCGACCTCGCGACCGTGATCAAGGTGTCGCAGGCCGTCTCGGGCGAGATCGTTCTTGAAAAGCTGATCAATACGCTCATGCGTACGGCGATTGAACAGGCCGGCGCCGAGCGTGGGCTGTTAATTTTGCTGGGCGGCGGTGAACAGCACATTGCCGCAGAAGCCACGACCTGCGTCGACTCGACTCATGTGGAACTGTGCGACGTGCCAGTGAGCACCGCAGTGTTGCCGGAGTCGGTCCTCTATCACGTCCTGCGCACCCGGGAGAGCCTCGTTCTTGACGATGCCACGCTCGAGCCATCGTTTGCCGGGGACCCCTACATCGGCCAGCGGAGGGCTCGTTCCGTTCTCTGCCTGCCCCTGATGAATCAGGCCAGGCCCATCGGCGCGCTCTACCTCGAAAACAATCTGACCACGCGGGTCTTCGCGCCGGCCCGGATTGCGGTGCTCCGGCTCCTCGCTTCTCAGGCGGCGACTTCGCTCGAGAATACCCGCTTGTACCGCGACCTCGAACAACGCGAAGCCAAAATCCGACGCCTTGTAGAGGCCAACATCATCGGAATCATGATCTACGATCTCGATGGCAAAATCATCGAGGCCAACGACGCGTTTCTGCGCATCGTGGGTTACGACCGCGAGGACCTCATGGCGGGCCGGCTACGCTGGATGGACCTCACGCCACCGGAATGGCTAGCCCGTGACCTGAGTCAATGGATACCACAACAGAAAGTGACTGGGCGCCTGGAACCATTCGAAAAGGAGTACTTCCGGAAAGACGGCAGCCGCGTGCCCGTGCTGATCGGCGTCGCCACGTTCGAGGAGGGCGGAAACGAGGGTGTCGCTTTCGTGCTCGATCTGACCGAGCGCAAGCGGGCGGAAGAGGCGCTGCGGCAGAGCGAGGAGCAATGGAAGGCGGTCTTTGAGCACAACCCGACCATGTTCTTCATGGTGGATGCGGCCGGCATCATCCTGTCCGTGAACCACCTTGGTGCCGAGCAGCTTGGCTACACGGCCGACGAATTGATCGGTTCTCCCGTGCAGAACCTGTTTCACGAGGCGGACCGGGAGGCCGTCCAGAGGAATACCGCCCTTTGTCTCGAACAACCCGGCCGATCGATGAGCTGGGAACTGCGCAAGGTCCGCAAGGATGGTGCGGTGCTCTGGGTTCGCGAGACGGCCAGAACGATGTTGATCAAGAAGCGACCGGTCGTCTTGATCGTGTGCGAGGACATCACCGAGGCCAGGCGCGCAGCGGAGGCTTTGCGTGAGGTGCAGATCGAGCTGGCACACGCGAACCGCGTGGCCACCATGGGCCAGCTCGCGGCCTCGATCGCCCATGAGGTCAACCAGCCGATCGCCGCGACGCTCACCAACGCCCAGGCCGCGCTACGGTGGCTGAGCACCCAGCCCCCTGACGTGGAAAAGGTCCGGCAGGCGCTCGGTCGTATTATGAAGGACGCCGATCGGGCGGGGGACGTGATCGGCCGGATCCGTGCACTGATCAAGAAGGCACCGCCCCGGAAGGACAGGGTGGACATCAACGAGGCAATTCGCGAGGTGCTCGAGCTAACCCGTGGCGCAGCAAACAAGAGCGACATCTCGGTACGGACGCAACTCGCAGACGGCTTGCCGTTGATCGAGGGAGACCGTGTCGAACTGCAACAAGTCCTCCTCAACCTGGTCATCAACGCGATCGAGGCCATGAGTAGCGTCAGCGATGGCGTGCGAGAAATGCTCGTCAGCACAGCGGAAGCCGACCCGGGCTATTTGCTCGTGGCGGTGCGCGATTCGGGGCCTGGCTTTACCGCGGACAGCGCCGAACACGTTTTCGCCCCGTTCTATACAACGAAGCCAACCGGTTTGGGGATGGGACTGTCGATCTGCCGCTCGATCATCGAAGCACACGGCGGCCGATTGTGGGCGAGCGCCAACGTGCCGCGCGGCGCTGTCTTTCAGTTCACGGTGCCCGCCCATCCAGAAGTTTCATCCTGATTGCCACAGCGCGAGCGCTTTTCTGGCAGTTGAGGTCCGCGAGTCAGCTGATGCCGGCGATGCGGCGGCAATGATCGATCGGCCAGCGTTCGCTGTCTGGCTGATTGTGTTGAAAAAGTCGCCCGTGGTTCGGAATGTTCGGTATCCTGGAAGACGTCGTTCGACGGGAGTGATTCGTCATGATGGGTCAACTGGGCACCGGACAGGACAAGCTCTTCTACTCGTTCAACTTCGATAATCACGTCCCTCCCGAGCACCTGTTGAGAGGCATCGATCACTTCCTTGATCTGCGTGATCTACGCCAGCATCTCGCACCGTTTTACAGTCCGATGGGTCGGCCATCGATTGATCCAGAGCTCATGATCCGCATGTTGATCGTCGGCTACTGTTTCGGCATCCGGTCCGAGCGCAGGCTATGCGAAGAGGTGCATCTGAATCTGGCGTGTCGATGGTTCTGCCGCCTGGGTCTGGAAGACGCCGTACCCGAACACTCGACATTCTCCAAGAACCGCCACGGTCGCTTCCGCGATAGCGATGTGCTGCGCCATGTGTTCGAGTCGGTGTTGGGTCGGTGCATGTCCGAAGGGCTCGTAAAGGGTGAAGGATTCGCGATTGACGCAAGCATCATCAGAGCCGACGCACACTCTGCTCGCGGTATTCCGGGTTCTGGGCCCATCGACTGGGGTTGCGTCAAGGGACAAAGCCGTGCAGTGCGCGCGTATCTGGAAGCATTGGAAGAAGCGAATCCAGCCGGCACCGAAGCGGCGGAGGTGGCAGAGACATCGGCCCCTCCAAAGAGGATATCTCTGACGGATCCCGCCTCGAGCTGGGCAGCCGCCAAGGGTGGCTTGCCGTTCTTCGCCTACTCGACCAATTATCTGATTGACCTGCAAGCGGGGATCATCGTTGACGTCGAGGCGACGCCCGCGAACCGTTCGCACGAAGTGGAATCAACCAGGACGATGATTGACCGCGTTGAGCGCGGCGGCATGATCTCAAACCTCACGTCTTGCAGGCGACACCGCGTATGGCTCGGCAGCGATGCTTGCCTGGATGATCGAAGAGAAAGAGATTGCACCGCATGTTCCGGTCTGGGATAAAACGACGCGCAAGGACAATACATTGTTCAGCAGCGAGTTCCTATGGGATGAACTGGCCAATGAATATCGCTGTCCCACCGGGCACGCACTACGCAGTGATCGGCGCAAATTCAGGAATCCGCGCTCGCGCGTCACGAAGGCTGACACGATCATCTATCGGGCAAGTCAGCTCGACTGCGAGAGCTGTTCGATGAAGGATCGCTGCTGTCCGAATACACCATTTCGCAAGATCGCCCGCAGCATCCATGAAGCTGCACGCGACGAGGCCAGGCGTATTGCGAAGACGCCTGAATACAAGCGATCTTGCCGGGAGCGAAAGAAGGTGGAAATGCTCTTTGCCCATCTCAAACGCATCCTGAAACTGGACCGTTTGCGACTGCGAGGTCCAAGCGGTGCTCATGATGAGTTCCTGATGGCAGCGACTGCGCAAAACCTGCGAAGAATGGCCAAGTGGTTCATGTCAGGACGCAAGCCGATGAACCAGTCAGTTGCATGACGAGAAGTGAGGATCGTTGCCTCACCCAGGTTCACCACTTCGCCGATCGTCACAACTCGATAACGTCATCCCAACTCCCGCGCCCTGATCCAAAACAGGACTTTTTCAACACAATCTGGCTCGAAGCCGACATTGCAGTGTCCGCCGCGGCGCGCCTACGAATGTCTCAAGATGGCCGATAGGACCTGTTCCAATATTCAGATCGCTGAGTATCTGCGCGGCTTTATGGCGGGGCGCGTCGCGTTCGATGCAATCGACAGTCTGCTCATCATTTCCGGGGCCTTCGGCATCTTTCGCAAAGATCTCGTGCTCGCGATCTCGGGTTTTCGAAAGACCGTCGGCGAGGATATGGATCTGGTGCTGCGCTTGCACCGACATTGCGTGGATAACGGCATTCCGTATGCGGTGCGCTATGTTCCCGAGCCGGTGTGCTGGACACAGGTGCCGTCCGATCTCTTTTCGCTGCTGGGACAGCGCAATCGCTGGCAACGGGGCCTGGTCGACTGCCTGTGGCACAACCGCGTGATGATGTTGAACCCGAAGTACGGTAACGCCGGAATGATCGCCATGCCGTATTTTCTCGTGGTCGAATTGCTGGGTCCGCTAATCGAGTTCATCGGCTACGCCGGATTCATTGCCTTCCTGTTCATGAAGAGGCTCGATCCGCTCTATGTCCAGCTGTTTTTTGTCGCCTCGGTTGGCTGGGGCATGTGGCTCAATGCTGCGGCGGTCATGCTCGCCAACTTCACGCTGCATCGTTATGCGCGGATCCGCGATTCGTACAAGATCGCTCTGCTCGGGACCTTCGAGTATCTCGGCTATCGCCAGCTCCTGACAGTGGAGCGCCTGATCGGCACGGTTCAGATCTGGCGAAAGAACTGGGGCGTCATCAAGCGCGAATCGATCACGAGCAAGAAAACGGAGCCGGCAAAATGAGCGAGGGCTTGATCGGCGCAAAGCTCGTGTCTTTGCTGGTTCGTCTGTGTCTGCTTTCGGTGATCCTCGCCGCACCCGTTTATCTCGCGCTGGCCAACTTCGCGACCTTCGAGCCCTATCTGTTTCCGCTGCACGCGATCCAGGCAGGGGAGCGGCAAGTTACGCCGAACGTCATCATCGGTCCCTACCCGAGCGAAGCGAGGCTGATGGAACTACGGCGCAGCGGCGTGCGCGTCGTCATTTCGCTGCTGAACCAGGATCTCGTCTACGAGAAGCCGCTTATTGCCCGCGAAAACGAACTGGCGTCCGCGTTTGACATGGAAGAGTTAAACGCCCCCATGGATAGCAGTGAGCCCGCCAACAGCAAACTGAACGCCGCTGCACTGGCGAAGGTCCGCGCCTTCGTCCGCAGCCACCCCAACACTCGAGTCTACGTACATTGCTACCTCGGCAAGCATCGTGTGCAACAGGTCGCAAACATGCTTGTACCGCAGTGAGCAAATGGGTCGGGGCGAATCAGGGCGTTCGTAGAAGGCCACGCAGCAGCGTGTAGTCATGCCGCGACATGGTAACCATGATAGTTGCTAGCCAGCGCCAGATCATCGCTCGAAGCGTGAGCGCGGTTCCTGCTAAACGCTGGAAATGGTATCGGGCATTCGCGGCAAGGTTCTGTCGCACTAAGAAAAGTGCGTTGAACAATGGCCAGCATGCTGAGGACTACTTATACCGCTAACGAGTAGAACTGCTCCGCGGGAGTCTGTCCGATGCCACAGCCTTTCGTCTGCCCCTTGGCGATCATATGCCTAAGTTCAATGCCGCTTAACAAGATGCGCGCACAACGAAATATCTTGAATCCCAACATGGGTCGGGTACGGCGCTTTATCGCCCGATGGTCTTGTTCCACGATGTTGTTGAGATACTTGACCTGGCGGATCTTGATAGGCGTCTCACGCTCGGCGTTCACGGCGTGCAGCCCGGCCAGATTGGCACCACTCCTGTCGATGGTTACGGTTTCGGGCACGCCATTCTGATCGATGGCCTTCTCGAAGTACCGTCGGGCCGCCTCCTTGTCCCGCCTGGCTCGCAGCAGGAAGTCAACCGTGTTGCCGGCCTTGTCGACGGCGCGGTACAGATAGGTCCATTGCCCCTTGACTTTGATGTAGGTCTCGTCGACACGCCAGCTCTTGCCGACCGGGCACTTGCAGCGGCGGAACGCCTTTTCAAGCACCGGCAGAAGCTTGATGGCCCACCGGTGAACGGTCGAATGATCGACCGCGATCCCGCGTTCGGCCATCATCTCTTCGAGATTGCGCAAGCTCAGCGGGTAGGCCACGTACCAACGCACGCACACCAACATGATCTCAAGCGGATAGTGCAACCGTTTCAGCACCTTGGCTACCGCCGGACTGAGCGCTTTCATTGTCGTTCACATCGTTCTGTAAGGTCCCCCAGCATACCAGCCGCCGCTATTGCGACGGAACCACGTCGTGCGGCGACTGGTCGGTTATGGCCGGCTGAGCGGTGTCGATGCCCGGAACGCGCTGGCACAGCTGTACGCGTCATCGCGGCTTTACATTAACGTCCTTGTCGACGGCCGGTAGAGAGACCGCTATTCCCCCTTGACGCGGATGTACGTCTCGTCGCCGACCTTGCGACGTTTCGTCTATGCTGTTTGCGGGTCGATCATGCTGATCGCGCATCGTTTTCGGTACAGATCAGAAAGACGCGCGACAGCATGCTTTGATGATTCCCGAGGTCCTTATTCCGTAGCCGGCGCTACCGAGCCCCGCAGGCAGGCAAGAGCTAAGAAGCCCGCAGCACCGAGCATCAGCGGGAAATAGAGCGTCGCGATGCGCCAAAGGACCAGAGCCGTCGCCATAGCATCGTGCGGAACCCAGTTTGCAAATGCTGCCGCAAGCGCCAGGTCGCCGGCGGCCCCGCCGGCCGGTATCCCTGTCCAAAGCGCCGCGTGCAGAACCACAGCCTGCACCGCCAGAATGAATCCGAGTGGCAACCGGTAGCCGAGTTCGAGCAGCACGAACCACAGGACGCCATAGCGAGGCAGCCATTGCAGCGTAGTGAACACCAGCAAGCCGGCAAACCGATGGTGAGACCCCCTCATGAGCAGCCCCGCTTGCCGGCGCACACTCTGGCGGAACTTGTCCCACCGGGCTCGCTGTGTCCCGAGCCATTGAATGCGACGGCATGAGGCATCCAGCGCGCTCGCGACTTTCCGGCGGCACGCCCACAGCGAGCCTATAAGGATCGCGACACCTGCCAGCATCCCGACGACCATAGATATGTGTGCCCTCGGAACGACCTGAGCCAGCGGACTGACAGCGAACGCAATCGCGATCGGCACCGCCACCGTCAAGAAAGCCACGTCGAGCGCCTGGTCGGCACCGACGACCGTCGTGGCAGTCGCCCCCGAGGCTCCAGCGCGCTGCAGCAACCCGATATTAACGCCATATCCTGCTGCACCCAGAGGCGAGACGAGAAAGGCAGAGTCGGTCACCAGGGCGATACCATACGTGTGCATGAAAGGAAGACGCAAGCCCAGCGCCGTTTGCATCAGGTGTTGCTTGCCCGCCTTACCCAGCGCGCTGGCAGCGGCGCTTGCCGCCAACGCCAGGAACATGTGCACTGAGACGGTCCGCAGCCCGGCAAGCGACTGGTGAGAGCCCAGTATGAAAGGCGCGCCCACGGCCAATCCGACGCCAAGCACAGCCAGCATCGTCGCCGTGTTTCGTTTGCGAGGGCTGCTCAAAAGAGCCGCCCCAGAACTGGCCGCGGGGAAACGGGGCTTGGTGTTCGCAGGTTGCTCTGCGCCGACGTAGGCGGACGAATATGCATGCCGATGTAGGGATCGTTCCAGCAGCGTCATTACCTGTGTGAGTGCGATGCGAGACAATGCGACGCTGCATAGCACGGCCGGCGGTCGCGATCGTACCAGCTTTCTCAGCATGATGATGTCAGTCGTAGTGAGCGACATCCAATAACCGGTCCTACGGTGTCAGCGGCAAGCCGATGCATAGCGTTGAAATGGTGTCGCGACGTTGCGACTCATCGACATCAGTTCGTGCCGTTGAGAAATCGGTATTGCGACCATTGTCGATGTATCGTGGGAGCGGGCCGCCGTCAATGAGCTGGTCGACTGACTCAATGACGGGTCGGAACTACCCGTTCGGCTCTCTGGAGAAGTGGTCCTTCCCAAATTTCCAGCCTCGCGTGGGCGACCATGCGCGTGGCAGGCAGAAAGCCTTGCACGGTGGCCAAATAGGACGCCGCGCGACAAGATGCACTGCAGATCACCGCGGTCAGCAACAACGGAATCACCGTACGAACGGTAGCGCTGCTGCCTGCCGCGCGCAAGCGTGATTCGACCGCTGCGCTGGGCGTGGACAGAACCGAACCGTACAGCGGGCCTGTGGATGCGTCGCCGGAGCCTTTCTTGGACAGTCCGTCGTCCTGCTCGTAGCCGATCACGGGCTACACATGAAAGCCGAAGGCGGTTATATCGCTGCCGTGCGCCGGCCGAAACGCGTTGACCCCATTCGCCTCGACGTGCATCGGATTCGGGTCGACGTATTGACTATTGATGAGCCGGCCCAATGAACGCGTGCGGACGCGCCCAGCATCAAGCGCGTGTGCCACGACGGGGCAAAGGCCTGCGCCTGACACGAGCAGCACAGCGAGTGCTTTTCGAAG
The DNA here is from genome assembly GCF_050436385.1 of Paraburkholderia sp. MM5477-R1. Lineage (NCBI taxonomy): Bacteria > Pseudomonadati > Pseudomonadota > Betaproteobacteria > Burkholderiales > Burkholderiaceae > Paraburkholderia > Paraburkholderia sp. MM5477-R1. Next base: position 1,010,267 of record NZ_JBNDMC010000010.1, on the reverse strand, counting down.
TCGGATTGCCATGACAAACGTGCCTGAACCGCGGGGGCGACGGGGAGAACATGCGTGAGCCACCAGTCTCGCAGATTTTCTGCCGTCGACGTGGGCGTGCCGCGAACGTTGCGGTACGGATAGGAGCCGGGCAGCGGCTCGGCCCCGACCACGCCCGACGAATGGCCATGTGTTCGCGCATCCACACGACACCGTGATCAACCTCGAACGTCTGAAGGTATGCGCTAGCCCGGGCTGGTTCGTCAGGCAAAACTTCTGCCAACGCTCGCCTTCCCCGGCTTGGCAGGCTGAGTGCGCCTATCTTGGGAGGCTGGCCACGCTCGTGACGCGGACATCCGAACGACAGATAGCACCAGGCGGACCCAGCACGATCTAACCGGGCTCCGGTCCGCGCTCGGATTCGGATGAATGTAGCATGCCGGTCCGGTCCACGTGAAAAGTGAAGCCGCGCCACGCAACCCGCGTGGAACTGTAGCTCGCGAGGAATACCAGGAACAGCGCAATATCCCATATTGGCAGCAACCACGGGCCGCGATCGGTGTGGCACAACGCCCGGTCCGCCCGAACCTTCAGCCCGAGGCGTGCCAGCAGGGTGATCGCGGCAAGCAACCACGACCAGCTTGCGGCCCCCGACAGGACGATGGCCAGCGTGGAGAACGCGAACGGATGCATCAGCGCAGAGCCTAGATGGCCTGCCGGATCGATAGAGCGGATTGTGCGGCTCCAGCGCAATTCGTGCGAGATCAGGCTTGCGACGCTCGTTTCAACACAGGCATGGGAAATGGAGAGCGGTGGAATCACCACGCGCTCGCCGGCCATGCGCACAGCCCGGCCGATCGCATGGTCCTCGGCGAGATGATGGGCAAACTGTTCGAAACCGCCGATCTTGTCTAACATCGCGCGGCGCATTGCGATGGTCGGTCCCATGCATGGTTTCGCCAGACCTAGTGTCAGGCCTGTCACCACGCCGGGAACAAACTGGTAGTTGATTGCATTGACAGCCAGGCGTGGCCAGAACCCCGGAGCGGCGTTTCCGTGATAGATACAGGTCACGAGGCCCACGCCCGGCTTCTGGAGTTCGCCTACGATGCTGCGCAAGTATTCCGGGCTCACGCTGACATCGCTGTCCGCGAAGATCAGCACCTCGTGGGCCGCCTGCGGCATCATGTTCACGATGTTGCTGATCTTCCTGTTCGGCCCGTACAGGCGGCCATCCGCTACCACCGTGATGTGCGCTTCAGGGTACAGCGTGCGCAGCTCGTCGACCGTCTCCAACGCAGGGTCAGCAGCATCATGCACACCGAACAGATATTGCACGTCACCCGGGTAATCCTGCTGACAGAAGCTCGACAGGTTATTAAGCAGGTTCCACTCGTTACCGTGCAGCGGCTTGACGACCGTTACCGGCGGGTAGCTGGAGGCAACTGAAGTCGGGCGCGCAAAAAAACGCGAAATCAATACGCTTGCCAGCAACGTATAACTGATGCCGCCTACAGCCGCCGAAACTGAGATACCTAGCAGCGCGAGGAGCAGCAGATGGGCCGCACGCATCGGACCTTCGAATGCGACCAGTCCGGTCATGAGCAGCAGACCGGGCGGGAGAATGATCCACACAAGCTTCACGTCGGCGCCTTACGCGGGTTGCCCGAGGGGAGCGCGCGGCGATCACGCCTGGTGGGCACGCAGGAAATGGAAGAACTCGACGCCTTCACGCAAGCGCCGTTTCATCATGTCCCAGCTCGTCAACATCTCGCGCAGGATTTCCCAGATTTTCGAGGGGCGGAAATAGAAACGCTTATAGAAGTTTTCGACCTGGTGGTAGATCTCGTCTCGCGACAGATGCGGATAGCCGATCGCCGCGAGCTGTACGCCCGCCTTGCTGACGAGATTGATGACCTTGTTCTCTTCGAGCCAGCCGTTCTCGACCGCCTGGTTGTAGAGCGTCGTACCGGGATATGGCGCGGCGAGCGACACCTGGATCGTGTGCGGATTGATCTCCTTGGCGTACTCGATCGTCTTCTGGATCGTGTCCTGCGTTTCGCCCGGCAGGCCGAGAATGAAGGTGCCGTGAATCTTGATGCCGAGCTTGCGGCAATCGTCGCTGAAACGGCGCGCGATGTCGGTGCGCAAACCTTTCTTGATGTTCAGCAGGATGCGGTCGTCGCCGGATTCGTAGCCGACCAGCAGGAGGCGCAGTCCGTTCTCCTTCATGACCCTCAGCGTCGAGTAAGGCACATTCGCCTTTGCGTTGCAGGACCACGTCACGCCCAGTTTGCCGAGGCCGCGGGCGATTTCCTCGACGCGCGGCTTGAAGTCGGTGAAGGTGTCGTCGTCGAACATGATCTCCTTGACTTCGGGCATGTTGTCGCGAATCCACTTCACTTCCTCGAGCACGTTCTCGACCGAACGCGTGCGGTAACGATGTCCGCCGACTGTTTGCGGCCACAGGCAGAACGTGCATTTCGAGCGACAGCCTCGGCCCGTGTAGATTGACACGTAGGGATGCTTCAGATAGCCGATGAAATAGTTGTCGATCTTCAGATCGCGCTTGTAGACGGGCGCGACGAACGGCAGTTCGTCCATGTTCTCCAGGATCGGGCGCGCTTCGTTGTGCTCGATCGAACCGTCCGCCGCGCGATAGCTCAAGCCCTTGATCTGCGCGAGCGGCTTGCCCTCGCTGACTTCCTTGCACGTGAAGTCGAATTCCTCGCGGCAGACGAAATCGATCGCCTCGCTCGCGGTGAGCGAATTGTGCGGATCGACCGCGACCTTCGCGCCGACCATGCCGATCAGCACCGAAGGCTTGCGCTTTTTCAGATCTTCGGCAAACAGGGCGTCAGTCGGAAAGGACGGGGTGCTGGTGTGGATGATCACCAGATCATGTTGCTGCGCGATCTCAAGCGAGGCAACAACGGACAGGCTGTCCGCGGGCGCGTCGAGTACACGGCTATCGGGGATGAGTGCGGCGGGCTGCGCGAGCCACGTTGGGTACCAGAACGAGCGCACCTCACGCCTGGCCTGGTAGCGCGAACCCGCGCCACCGTCGAAGCCGTCATACGACGGCGCCTGCAAAAATAGTGTTTTCATAGTTGTTCGGACGGGCTCTGTTGAGCCTTCTGGCTTGATGAATGATCTGACAGGCGGCTTTGCGTGCTGGGCAGTGACCCTGAATGGACGGTCTGCTGATGATCCGCATTTCAGCATCACGTTTTTGCAGCACCCCGATAATGCATGGCCCGATCGGGCCACGCCGTGCATCACGCCATCATGGCCCTTCGCGTGTCGAGCGGTGATCGAACCATTCTGGAATGCATTGCTCGTTCGATCGACCGCCCGTGGCCGACCAGTGCAGCCGAAAAATTTTGACGTTGGGATGAGTCGAAGACGCTTTCGATGCGTCTCGTGTCGATCAAAAGATCGTTCTGGCTATTGTGAAAACGGTCATGTGTTCTGTCCGGCATGGAACTAGCTGTCCTGAAACTATCAAGGTCGGGGAGAATACGGCAAAACTCTTACATCTTTATTGCTACTGCTGGATTCTTCTGTTCAGTTGCGAATGCGCAGATACTACCCGAGTTTGAAAAAGAGAGCGTTGGATCGACGCTCTCCCCATGCCATAAGCTACCCAGCGATTTTCGCCGCGAGTCCGGCGACGTGCCTGCCCTGATGGCGCGCGATCTCCAGTTCGTTCTGCGACGGTTGCCGGCTTCCGTCAGCGCCTGCCAGCGTGGTCGCGCCGTAGGGGCATATATGTGGTGCGGACCGTCAAGGAGCCATTCGTGCGTAGACATAGACCGATCTTTTACTACAGATGACTTAATTCAATGTTGCAAATCAGGCATTATGTTTTGCTGTCAGGCATAAGTAAGATTACATGATCAAGTCACTCAATTTCGGGGCAACGCGACGCCGGACCCAGCCACCGACCGAGCCGCGCGGACACTGTATCGGCGCGCATGGCCTCGTGCGCGCTGGAGGCGCTGCTGGCACAGCACGTCGACAGTGGAAGCCGTCCGCGTTCCACCCAATCCTTTTGAGCGCGTAGCGTGTCGAGCGCGCTAGGGGCGGCACAGCGGGGCCCTCCACCATCCGTTTCGAAGATCGGCCGCATCAAGGTGGCCGACGGCTTGTGCAAGCACAGGCACGCTACCGCGCGAGAGGCGCATTACGGCACCCAAGGTGCTTCGGTTGAGCCAGCTTCTTGCCGCCACCGCCAATCCGGCCGCGGCACAAAACTGAGCTTGCCCCCGATAAACGAATCCCTTGCTGAGCAGCTAAACTCAAGCACGGAGAAGAATGATGACCGGCAAGCCAAAGCGAGCGCAGTATACGCTCGAGTTCAAACTGGAAGCGGTGCGACTGTCAAGGCTGGGCAAAGCATGGCGGCAGTGGCGCCAACCCTGGGTGTGGTGGAACAGGCGCTGTACAACTGGGTAAAGGCTGACCGGGAAGGCAAACTGGCAAGAGCGGGCGCGAAGCCTGCTAGCCCGGAACAGGCGGAGCTGGCGGGGCTGCGTGCGGAAGTGGCTCGCCTGAAGATGGAGCGCGATATTCTAAAACGTGCGCGCGCACTTCGCGAAGGAATCGATGCGAAGTACGCGTTCATCGAGTGCAATCGGCGCCACTGGCCGGTCTCAGTGCTGTGCGAAGAGCTGGAGATCAGTCCCAGCGGCTATTATCCGCGCCGACAACGGGCTGCGCGGGACAAGCCGCGGCGAAACGGCCTGAGCAACGACATACTGCTGGCAAACATCAAGGCGATTTACGCGCAGGTCAAAGGCGAGTACTCGTCGCAGACAATGTGGGTAATGCTGTCTGGCTCCGCCGCGCATCGCGATACCTTATACGAACCGTGTCGCACATCAGATCGGAGACCGCTGAAGGAAAAGCCTGACAGCTACCGTCGCGTGCACAGCACATCGGAAAATCCGCCAAGACGAACGGAAGCGGCACCGATCGCCGCTGCTACGCGCGGCGACATCAATGCCCGCATTTCATCCGCGTGGCGATAGAACTGCATCCCGTCGCTCAAGGGAGTATCTGCCTCTACCGCAGGGTGACAATAGACCTCAACTACACCGCTCGGCAACGCTTTGAGCGCAGTCAGAAACGCCGCCTCATCCATCTGCCCGCTCCCGGCAATGCCGACCACATAATCGTTATGTGCAATTCCCTCGCGTGCCAACCGGGCGCGTACCATCGCGATCCACGGCCTTAGCCAGAGGGGAGCACCGACTTCGAGCGGCAGTCTCATCGCATGCAATCCATAGTCTCGCCCGATTTCGAGGATCAGCCCGAGCACAGTCGGATGTAAATGAAAATGCTTGTGTGTATTAACGTGATCAAGCATCAAACCCGTTTTTGCAAACGCATCGAACTGAGCGCGAACTTCTCGTGCCAACTGCTTTCGCACATTGGGTAGGCAGAAAAAACGCACGCCGTCGCGCGCCATGTTCTCGCCGAAGCGGCCATGCGCATTGAGCAGCGCGGGAATTTCTCGATGCGGAGCGATTGCATCGCCATCGGCTAATACGAGGTGCAGACCGACCCTCAATTTCGGCATCGAGCGGGCGCGTGCCACCGCGTCGGCCGCCGCGGGTGCTCCCACCATGAGGCTTGCCGTCGTCAAGACGCCGTAACGGTGCGCCAGCTCTACCGCGAGATTGACTCTAGGATGGAGCCCGAAATCGTCCGCGGTGATGATTAGACCGGGGACCTTAGCCGCCATCCGACGCCTCCATTACGTCCATTGCTGCCAGCTCGGCGCCGTCGACCGCCCCTCCGGACGCATCCACCGGCACACGCGAACCCCGCCAAATGACATGCGATCCGAACGCCGCTGCCAGCCATTGCAAGGCCAGCAGCGTATCGCGCAGCGGCACAAGCATCAAATCGCGCCAAAAGGCGTGCTCGTGACGCGCGGCGCGCAGATGCAGGGACAAGCGCGCGATGGTACCACCCGCCGTGATGATGGCGCTCGCGAGCGCCGCCCAACGATGCAGCTCATCAGATGGGCCCGCCGAGAGGTCGCCAGTGAGCCATGCGCCCACAAACAACCAGGGTGACGAGAAGGTAAGGAAGAGAAAGGCAAATCCCAACCAGTTGACCGAGCGGATTGTGCGCAACCAGCGGGTTTCGCGTTGCCACAAGGTCTTGAAATCCGGCTCGATAACGTCCGTGGCCACCATCACGCGCGAAAGCACGGTGCGCAGTCCCAGCTTGCGCACATGTTCAGCGAGCCAATAATCGTCGGCGAGACAGTTCTTCAGCGCTTGAAAACCGCCGATCCGCGCGAGCGTAGCCCGACGCAGCGCCAGTGTCGCCCCGAATCCGAAGCGGTGCGAACCGGCCGCATGCGCGACCCGTACCGAAGGCGCGAACCATTCATTGATGAACAATGCGCCGAAACGCGGCCAGAAACCACCCACGCCCTGCGCGACGTAAAGACAGGTGACCACGCCCACGTTCTCGTCTGCCAACGGCGCAGCGACGGTGTCGAGATAATAAGATTCCACCGCGATGTCACTGTCGGCGATCACAATCAGATCGTGACGTGCCCGCTCCGCCATGTTGATCAGGTTGCTGACTTTGAGATTGCTGCCGTGCACACGGGTGTCAATGGCGAGTTCGATGTCGTGCCGCGGATAGGCCGCCTGCAACCGACGCACTACCGCAATCGCCGAATCGTCGGGTGAGGACACACCGAGCACGAGTTGGAAGTGGGTATGGCGTTGGTTGCAGAAGGTCTGAAGGTTTTCGTAGAGGCGTGGCTCAGCGCGGCAAAGCGGTTTGAGTACACTCACGCCCGCGCACTCGAACGGATCCGCGGGGCGCGGGATTTCGCCGGATGCCCGGACGGCGAAGAAGGGCAACGCGACGGCTGCCAGCATCGCGTAGAGTGAAGCTGCACCGCAGCCGGCCAGCAGAACCCATTGGTATGCGGGCAGCGCATGGGCAGTCATCGCCGGCGCCTGTCAGTGCTCGGCGACCACAAACGGTCTGCCGCTGAAACGCAAATGGAGAGTGACGAGCCGACGTTGCGGACAATTCGTCGCCACTGATACGTGCCGTGACTGCGAAACATAGGACCTGACGTGACGACGCTGAACCGCCGAATCAAACGCGATCTGCGCCGATCGGCGAATCATTACTATGCCGCAAATGAACGCAGCGAGCGCCAGTAGACGGAACGGTGTCGAACTGAATTCGTGCTGTGAAACTGGAAGCACCGGCAACATGACGAATGCCACGACTTCGATTGCCATGGCCATAAGCGAAGCAGCAATCAGATGGGCTCGCGGCATGCCGACTGTGGCGGGTTTCATAGCATGGTCTCATAACCTGACGGCGGCACGGCTTAATGCCTCAGCACAATTCGTCTCGAAAGCGCGGGCCGAGCATTAGTTGATGAACGGCACGTCAAGCTGACAGACCCGGCAGCATGACGCTGTTTCGCGTGCAAACGAGAGCCACATGGATGTGAGCAATTGAGAGGCGATAGTAGCGAGTCAAGCTGAAGGAAAGCGATAGTAGCGAGTCAAGCTGAAGGAAAGCTTAAATGGCGTAGTGATATGCGGCGTGCCATTAAAGTCTGAACTTTGTTCACCTCAGTCTGAACTCCGGCGCTCTATCGCGAGAACCGTTGACGACCCTGCGTCTTTAGGAGGTTCATCCCGGCAAGATGGAACGGAGCCAATGGGGGATAGTGGCAGGGGCTTTGTCAACTTGCCGGTAGCGAGACGAAATGGTGGCAGAGGTCATCATTGCTCAGCAAGCATTCGACGGATTCTGGGTGAGGTCGGTGAATTCGTGCCACGCAGCGAATCGGGCCGCGAGGTGTTTGCGATAGAGTGAAGCACGCAGCAGATGCCGCTTGAGCGCGAAATGCTGCCGTATCGGACCGAAACACGAGAGGAATGCCTGCGTGCGCTTGCAGTCGCGAAATCCCCGCATGCGACGCTCGCGTTCGCGGGTAGGTTGGTGGCTGTTCTCCGCTCGGTTGTTCACGCGCGCCGCGGCTTTAACGAACACGTGTTTGACGTTCGCCAATTCGGGAATGTCGGTCTTTGCGGCCGGGTAGCTGCGCAACTGGTCGGTCACGATCTTGCGCGGCACAGGGCATGAGCGAAGTACGTGGTTGAAGAAACGTTTGGCTGCAGCCTTGTCACGCCGCTTCTGCAACAGGATCTCGAGTTCGGCACCATGCTCATCGACGGCCCGCCACCGCAGGTATGGCTCACCGCGCAGCGTCACGAACCTCTCATCGAGATGCCAGGTGCTGCCCGGTTTGCGGCGCGCAACCTTGACGCGATGCGCGAAGCCCACGCCGAACTTGTCGCACCATCGGCGGATCGTCTCGTAGCTCACCACCACGCCGCGTTCGAACAGCAATTCCTCGATATCGCGCAGGCTCAGTTGGAAGCGGAAATACCAACGCACCGCGCAGCTAATGACTGCGGCGGGAAAGCGGTGACCGTGATAGAGCGAGTTCGTCTTTTTCATCGCGACATCTTACGCGACCGCCACGGTAACGTGACAACGCCCTTCGACAGAATGCGCTTTTCAGACTTTAAAAACTGTGCGACAGACGGGCGCATTCAGCGCAACTTGTGCGACGAACGCCGCCAGCCTTCGGATCACATCATCGGCATATGCAGATGATGCGGGTCTTCTAGCGTATCGGCGACCCGTTGCAGCCCGTCGCGGCAATCGTCGCGGTTCTGCGGCCCACCAATGCAGAGGCGGATCGCATTCGGCGGATTGCCGTCGGTCGAAAACGCCGCGCCCGCGACTGCCCCGATGCCCTGATTGCGCAGCTGCAATGCGAGTTCGGACGCGCTCCAGCTGCATTGCGTCGGAATCGGTAGCCACAGATGGAAGCCGTCCGGGTGCGCTTCGTACTGCCAGTCCGCGAGCACTTGCGCTGCAATTTCTTGCCGCGCGTGGGCTTCGGCGCGGATCGCGCGCAGCATGTCGGTTGCGGTGCCGTCGTTGATCCATTGTGTCGCGAGCAGCATCGTGTAGGGGTTCGGCATCACGGTCGTCGCCCGTAACGCACCTGCAATCCGCTGCGTCTGCCGCACGGTCGGCGCGCACAGATACGCCACCCGCAAACCCGCACCAAAACTCTTGGACATCCCCGTCACGTAGTACGTCAGCTCGGGCGCAAGCGAAGCGAGCGACATCGGCGCGTCTTGTGGGAGCATCGCGTATGCGTCGTCTTCGATGATCGGCACGCTATAGCGCAACGCGACGTCCGCAAGCGCTTCGCGACGCTGCACGGAAAGCGTCAGCGTGCTCGGGTTTTGCAGTGTCGGATTGCAGTAGAACGCGCGGGGCGTTTCCGCTTTGCAGAGCGCTTCGAGCGCATGCGGCAACGGCCCTTCGTCGTCCCGCGGCAAAGCCTGCAAACGCACGCCCAGTTGCGATGCAATCGCCTTGATGCCGGGATACGCGAGCGAGTCGAGACAGATGGTCTCACCGGGGCGCGCCAGTTGCGACACCAGCGCGACCAGCACGCTATGAATGCCGGGGCACACCAACGTTCGGTCATCCTCACAATCGGGCACGCGTTGCCGAAGCCAGTTGCGGCCCGCTGCGCGATCCGCCGCCGTGCCGCCGAAGTCCTGATAGCGCAACAGACGATACGGGTCCGCGCTCAGCATCAACTTCGCGGTAGACTCGCGCAGCCGCGCGGCAAGCTCGGGCGGTTCGGGCGGCATGTTCATGGACATCTCGACGCTGCTGCCCGCCGTGAGCGGCAAGCTCGGCGTGCGACCTCGCACGAATGTACCGCTGCCCGCGCGAGCGTCGAGCAGGCCGCGCTTGCGCGCCTCCGCATACGCACGCGCGACGGTCGTGTAGTTCAGTTGCAGCGCGCCCGCGAGATCGCGCAAACCGGGCAAACGGTCGCGCGGGCGCAGCCGGCCACTCGCGACGTCTTCTTCGATCAGATCCGGTATGACCAGATAGGCCGGTTTGCGGCTTTCTTGGAGCCGTTTGAGCCAGTGATGCATCAACGTATTCATGCTGGCGTGCCCGTTCAAATTCCTTAATTCACAGTACCACGCTGTATCTGCAAAAGGTGATCAGGATCGCATCCGAATAATCCTTTGATCGCATTGATCGGGGCAGTGCACTCTTTTGGCAATGCATGCACTATCAAGATGCGAAAAATGCTCGGATAGCGTGCCGGATCAACGCGTTACCGAACTCTCGCTGTTCGCTGAAGCGCCTGCCAGACCGCCGCCCGAAAAATTTTTTCGGGCGTCTCTGATAATTTCCGTTTGATTGATCGGAGGATGATTGCATTTTTCGGGCCGCTGATTGGCATAGGCGTTGCGTTAATGCCATCGCCGATACACCCATTGATCGGAATTCATTTTCAACTGACGCGATAAACCGGAGAGTGCCATGCCAGCAGTCAATCAACCCCTTCATAAGAGCGGCGATTATCTGGTCGACTACGAGGAGAAAGTTTTCGAGGACGTCAAGGCCGAGCCCGGCGAGAAAGCGCTCGTGACCTTCCATACGGTCGCGTTCGAAGGTTCGATCGGCTTTGTGAATCTGCTTCAGGCCACGCGCCTCAAGCGCAAAGGCTTCGATACGTCGGTGCTGCTGTATGGCCCGGGCGTCACGCTGGGTCTGCAACGCGGTTTCCCGACGCTCGGCGACGAGGCGTTTCCGGGTCACCTGAACTTCAACAAGCAGTTGATCAAGTTCATGGAGGAAGGCGGCAAGGTCTATGCATGCCGCTTCGCGCTGCAGGCGCTGTACGGCCACGGCGAAGCGTCGCTGATCGAAGGCATCCGTCCAATCAGTCCGCTCGACGTGCTCGACATCCAGCTACTCCATCGCAAGGAGAACGCGCTGGTCATCCACACCTGGACCGTCTGACCGGGTCACGGAAGCCCATCATCATGTCCGATAAACGCGTCATTCGCGCCGCTGCCGTTCAGATCGCGCCGGACCTCGAACGTGCTGCCGGCACGCTCGACAAGGTCTGCGCGGCGATCGACGAAGCTGCCGGCAAAGGCGTGCAGCTGATCGTCTTTCCGGAGACGTTCGTGCCGTACTACCCGTACTTTTCTTTCGTGCGGCCACCGGTTGCGTCGGGTGCGGATCATATGCGGCTCTACGACGAAGCGGTCGTCGTGCCGGGGCCGGTCACGCATGCGGTCGCGGAGCGTGCGCGAATGCACGGGACGGTGGTGGTGCTCGGCGTCAACGAGCGCGATCACGGCAGCCTGTACAACACGCAATTGATCTTCGACGCGGATGGGCGGCTCGTGCTGAAGCGCCGAAAGATCACGCCCACGTTTCATGAACGCATGATCTGGGGGCAGGGCGACGCGGCCGGCCTCAAGGTCGCGCAAACGGCCATTGCACGGGTCGGCGCACTTGCGTGCTGGGAACACTACAACCCGCTTGCGCGTTATGCACTGATGACGCAGCACGAAGAGATTCATTGTGCCCAATTCCCCGGCTCGCTGGTCGGGCCGATTTTCGCCGAGCAGATCGAAGTAACGATCCGCCATCACGCGCTCGAATCGGGCTGCTTCGTCGTCAACTCGACGGGCTGGCTGACCGATGCACAGATCGACTCCGTGACGAGCGATCCAAAGCTGCAAAAAGCGCTGCGCGGCGGCTGCATGACCGCCATCGTGTCGCCGGAAGGCCAGCATCTCTGCGAGCCGTTGCGCGAAGGCGAGGGCATGGTGATCGCCGATCTCGACATGTCGCTGATCACAAAACGCAAACGCATGATGGATTCGGTCGGTCACTATGCGCGGCCCGAACTGCTGCGTCTTGCGATCAATGATTCGCCCGCATTGCCCGTCACGTCGATGGCCCCGGCCGACGACGCCTTCCACGGCACTACAGGAGCCTTCCATGAGCGCACGCGAGAATGTGTCGGCAGCGAGCCGGCAATTGATGACTGAATTGCAGTCGACGGGACTGCGTCTCGTCGATCCGCATGCGGGCGCTGCGAGCCGGCGCGGCGGCGCCGGTCCGTCGGACCACAAGGCGGTCACTGTCGATGGGGTGACGATCATGGTGCCGGTCCATACCAGCACCGCGTGGAATTCGCCGTTCGTTGCGGCGCAACCGGATGTCAGCGGCACCAGCGCGCTGATGCGCGGCACGATCCCGATTGCGAATATCAGCTTCCCGAAACCGCCGCGCTTCTATGCGTTGCAGACATTCGACGGTGTGCCGTATTCGCATATCGCCACGCTGCATAGCAAGGACGTGCTCGCCACCACGGTCCTTCAAACCTGCATCCGTTACGAAAGCCGTCGCAAGACATGCAAGTTCTGCGCAATCGGGCAGTCGCTCGCGGCCGGCCGCACGATTGCCCGCAAGACTCCAGAGCAACTCGCGGAAGTCGCGCGTGCCGCGGTCCTGCTCGATGGCGTCAAACATATGGTGCTGACGACTGGCACGCCGCCGACTTCCGATCGCGGCGCGCAAATTCTGTGCGACAGCGCATTTGCGATCAAGGCGGCCGTCGATCTGCCGATTCAGGCGCAATGCGAGCCGCCCGATGACGACCGCTGGTTCGAACGCATGAAAGCGAGCGGCATCGATACGCTTGGCATGCATCTCGAAGTGGTTACGCCCGAAGTGCGCGAGCGTGTGATGCCCGGCAAGGCGAGCGTGCCGCTGTCGCGCTACATGGAAGCGTTCGAGGCGGCGGTGGCTGTGTTCGGACGCGGCCAGGTCAGCACGTACATACTCGCGGGTCTCGGCGATACGGCCGACGCGATCGTCGCGATGGCGCGCGAACTGATCGACCTTGGCGTGTATCCGTTCGTCGTGCCGTTCGTGCCGATCAGCGGCACGCCGCTAGAAGATCATCCGGCGCCGACGCCCGAGTTCATGCGGTCGGTGCTCGCGCCGATCGGCGCGATGCTCAGCGAGGCTGCGATGCGATCGGCGGATATCAAAGCCGGTTGCGGCAAGTGCGGTGCGTGTTCGTCGCTGTCTTCGTACGAGGAGTGATTTATGTTCTGCGACGCAACCGATACGTTGACGGTCGATGCCGCCTATACGCCGAGCGAGTTTCGCATCAAGTGGACAACGCTGCCCTGGGAAGCGGACGAAGCGTACAAGCTGCGCCGTGCGGTGTTCTGCGTCGAGCAGGGCATTTTCATCGGCGACGATCGCGACGAGATCGACACGCATGCGCATCTGCTCGTCGCGTTGAGTTGTGTCGCCGGCATGCCGGAACAGGTGGTGGGCACCGTGCGCATTCACGAGAGCGAGCCTGGCGTGTGGGTCGGTTCGCGGTTGGCCGTCCATGCGGCGTTCCGCTCGTACGGCAAGATCGGCTCCTCACTGATCCGGCTGGCAGTGAGCAGTGCGCATGCACTCGGATGTGAGAGTTTTTTTGCGCACGTGCAGAGCCAGAACGTGCCGCTATTCAAGCGGTTGCGCTGGGACACGATCCAGCAAGAGACGTTGTTCGGGCGTTCGCATCACCTGATGCAGGCGCAACTCGACGCGTATCCGCCGTGCGCGACGCCCGAGAGCGGTTTCGTGGTGCCGTATCGGAGAGCGTCATGAGCGGTGCGAACGCGATTGACGTGCAGCGCCTCGTCGAACGATTGCGCGCAAGCCGTGGCTTTCAGCACAAGACGGATATCGCGGGCGTGGTCGCGTCACTGGCGAGCCGCTTGCCGCGCGGCACCGACGACCTCGCGCAGGCGGTGGGCGTCGGCGACGATTGCGCGGCGATTCGCGATGGCGACGGCTACCTGCTCTTTGCAATCGAAGGCATGGTCGCGGACTTTGTCGCGGCAATGCCATGGTTTGCGGGCTACAGCAGCGTGATGGTCAACGTCAGCGATATCTACGCGATGGGCGGCCGTCCGCTCGCAGTCGTCGACGCGTTGTGGAGCGACGGCATCGATTCGGCCGATCAGGTACTGGCGGGCATGGCGGCGGCATCGGTCGCGTATCGCGTGCCGGTGGTTGGTGGACATACGAATACGCGCAGCGCGACGTCGCAACTTGCGGTGTCGATCGTTGGCCGTGCGCAGGCTTTATTGTCGAGCTTTCATGCCCGTCCTGGCGATCGTCTGCTGATGGCGGTCGATCTGCGAGGGCGTTTTGAAGATCCGCATCCTTTCTGGAATGCGTCGGTCGGCTCGCCCGCCGAACGCTTGCGCGCTGACCTGGAACTGTTGCCTTCACTCGCGGAAGACGGTCTGTGCGATGCAGCTAAGGACATCAGCATGGCGGGTACGCTCGGCACCGCGCTGATGTTGCTCGAATGCTCGAAGGTCGGCGCGCGCATCGACCTCGATGCGATTCCGCGTCCGGATGGCGTCGATTTCGAGCGCTGGCTCAGCGCGTTTCCGAGCTACGGATTCTTGCTGTCGGTACGCGAGGCGCACGTCGAGCAGGTGGTCGCGCGCTTTGCCGCCCGTTCTCTCGCGTGCGCGGAAATCGGCATCGTCGATGTTTCGCACGAAGTCGTGCTTCAACAGGGCGATGAGTCTGCGTTATTGTGGGACTTCTGCGATGGCGCATTCATCGGCGCCGGCACCGCAGCCCCGGCCAGAGACCCCGCATCATGAACGGCGCGTCGTTGCGCATAGCGCTGTTCACGCATTCGGTCAATCCGCGCGGCGGCGTCGTGCATACACTTGAACTGGCACAGGCACTCCATCTGCACGGCCATCACGTGACGATTTTCGCGCCGGCCGCCGACGGTGACGTGATGTTTCGTGAATCTCCATGCAATGTCGTGCTCGCGCCGGTGACTGAACCGGCAACGAATACCGTCGACATGGTCGGTGCGCGGATTCAAGCGTTGAAACGCGCCTTCATGCGAACGCATCGCGAGCACCAAGCAGACGCATTTGAAGTGCTGCACGCGCAGGACAGCATCAGCGGCAACGCACTGGCCGAACTGAAGGAAGGGGGCGCGATTCACGGCTTCGTGCGCACGGTCCATCATCTCGACCACTTCACGGACCCAAAGCTCGCGCAGTGGCAAACGCGAGCGTGGCGCGATGCGGACACCGTGCTTTGCGTGAGCGACACGTGGACCCGTCAGATGCGCGACGTCTATCACGTCGACGCTCTAACGGTGCCAAACGGCGTGGATGTACAGCGCTTTAGCGCGAGCGCCGCGACGCCTGGTGAATCAGCGGCGTTGCGCGGGAAGCTCGGCATCGTCGGTGCGCCGGTCGTGCTGGCGGTCGGCGGTATCGAGGCGCGCAAGAATACGATGATGCTGCTCGACGCGTTTGCACAACTGCGGGCGACGCACCCCAATGCGCAGCTCGTGATCGCAGGCGGCGCGAGTCTGCTCGATCACCACGCGTACACGCGTGAATTTTTCGCGCGTGCGGCGAAGCTGGGTCTCGCGGTCGGTGAGGGGGAACCGGTTCTCGTGACAGGGCCGATCGACGATGCGCTCATTCCCGCGCTATTCCGTTGCTCTGATGCGGTCGCGATGGTGTCGCTGCGCGAAGGCTTTGGCCTCGTCGTGCTGGAAGCGTTGGCATCGGGCAAGCCGGTAGTCGTCTCACGCATCGCGCCGTTCGCCGAATACCTCAACGACTCTCTGTGCCATTGGGCCGATCCGTACGACGCCGCATCGATTGCATGCGCATTGTGCGATGTGCTGGATCGACCCGACGCAACCGACTTCGTTTATGCGGTGCCGGCATTGCTCGGCCGGTTCAGCTGGCTGACGAGCGCGCGCCGTCATCTCGACATCTACCAGCACTGGCTTGCGAAGCAGCCGTGCAACACCACCGAGGACCTGTGATGCCAGTCATGCACTTCCGCATTCAATGGCCCGACGGCACCGAAGCGAACTGCTATTCGCCGTCGACCGTCGTCAGCGACTTTTTCACGCCGGGCACGCGCTATCCCGTCGACGATTTTCTGCGGCGCTCGCGCGAAGCGCTCCATATCGGCTCAGAACGGGTACGCGAGAAATTCGGCTTCGCCTGTTCTTCCGCAATGGATCAGCTCGCGCAAATCGAAGCGCACGCCGCGCGCTTCGCTGCGCAGCCGGATGCCACGGTGACCGTGCTCGCGCTCGGCTGACGTTGCGTCCCGTTCGCTCAACCGCTCAATCAATCATCGACATTTTCCTGGAGGAGCACGTCATGTCAAGCACAGCAATCCCGCAGCAACTAATCTCCGAAAGCGGCCATTACAGCGTGCTGGTCATCGGCGGCGGTCAGGCAGGATTGTCGATCAGCTATTACCTGAAGCAAGCCGGTATCGATCATCTGGTGTTCGAAAAGAACACCGTCACGCATACCTGGCGCAACCAGCGCTGGGATGCATTCTGTCTCGTCACGCCGAACTGGCAATGCGCGTTGCCGGGGCATCCGTATGAAGGCGACGATCCGCACGGCTTCATGAAGAAGGACGAGATCATCGCGTACCTTGACAGGTTCGTTGCGAAGCTCGATGCCCCCGTGCTCCAACACACGGCCGTGCAACGCGTGACGCGTGGAATCGATGGCCGCTATGCAGTGAATGCGTCGGCGGGCGCGTTTACGGCGGATCATGTGGTGGTCGCGTCGGGCGGCTATCACACACCGATCGTGCCGCGCATGGCAGAGCGTCTGCCCGCTGGCATCGTGCAGCTTCAGTCGTCCGAATACCGCAATCCGCAGGCGTTGCCGGATGGAGCGGTGCTGGTCGTCGGCTCGGGACAGTCGGGTGCGCAGATCGCGGAAGACCTGCATCTCGCCGGAAAGAAAGTGGTGCTCGCGGTGGGTGAGGCGCCCCGTTGCGCGCGATTCTATCGCGGACGCGATGTGGTGGACTGGCTGGCCGACATGCGCTACTACGATATGCCGGTCGAGCAGCATCCATTACGCGAAGGCGTTCGTGACAACACCAATCACTACGTAACCGGTCGTGACGGCGGGCGTGATATCGATCTGCGGAAGTTCGCCGCCGAGGGCATGGAACTGTACGGCCGTCTCGAAGATCTGCGCGACGGGCAGTTGCGCTTTACACCGAACCTTGGCGCGAATCTCGACGACGCGGACGATACGTATAACCGCATCAACGCGAGCATCGACGGCTACATCGAAAGGAATGGCATCGACGCGCCCGCCGGCACACGTTACGAACCTGTATGGCGACCGCACAGCGAGCGCACGACGCTCGATCTCGCGGCGAGCGGCATCACGTCGGTGATCTGGTGTATTGGCTTTACGCCGGACTTTGCGTGGCTCGACGCGCCCGTGTTCAACGGACGCGGCTATCCGGCGCATTCGCGTGGCATCACTGCCCTGCCTGGGCTTTATTTCGTTGGCCTGCCGTGGCTGCATACGTGGGGTTCCGGGCGCTTCTCGGGCATCGCTCGCGATGCGCAACATATTGTTGATGCGATTTGTGCTGCGCGCGGGGCGGCAGTCGGCTCAGCGAGCGCGGCAGCGCTCGCTGCATAAGCCGATGCAGCGGTCTTCAGCACGATACCGCGCCGGTATGCCGCAATTGAGCCTGACCGGCTTGTCCGAAAGCTGGCTGCTAAAGGAGTGCGGACACCGTCATTGGGAAGCGTTAGCAGTGGACACGGGCCGCGCGGTGCCTGAGTTCATCGCCGACGATGGAGTGCGATCCTATGCCGCGTTTACCGCGCTCAGCTTGCGTGCGCAATCGCTTGACGGTATCGACGAAAACGATGACTTCAGCATTGACACAGAACTATGTCGCGTCGGTCCGGTGCGTCACTTCAGCCGGCACCGGATCGTTGATGCTCAGCAAACCGTGGCGACGCTGTCGATGATGTCGACCTTCGTCAATCGCACCGAAGCGGGCAACAACCGCTCCGTGGTACGCGCGGCATTCAAAGAACTGGCAGGTGACATCAAGTCTGTGCCAGACGAAGCGGTTGAGATGACCGAGGCGGGCAAGCGCTTTCGTAAAGGCGGACGCCGTTATGAGACGAGTGCGAGGATGAGTACTTTGGAGCTTCCCGAGGCGGTCGAGTTTTTGCCTTGCCCCAATAACGATTTCAATGGTGCCGACTTTCTCTATTTCGCTAGTTTCGCTTCGTTTGTCGACCGCGCCGAGTGGCAAACGTATCGCTTTCCCAAACCGCCCGTTACGGTCAGTCGCGACGTGTTCTATCACGGCAATATCAATGTCGGCGATGCGCTTGAAGTGACTTTCGTTGCACGTTCGGTCGATTCCGATGACTTGGCTCACTGGTGCGAAGTGAAGCGTCTGAGCGACGGTCAGAAGATTGCGGATGTCTTGACGAAGAAGCGCTGGAGGAGAGGATGAGCCCACGGGAGAAGCCACGTACCGTGCCGCTCCGGCAGCTTTACACCTCCGCTGATATCTCAAGTATAGACCACCTCGACAGCTTGCCCGGCAATGTGCCGTTTGTGCGCGGACCTTCCCCGTCGATGTACACGCACAAGCCGTGGACGATTCGTCAATACACGGGCTACGCGGACGCCGCGGATTCGAATCGGGCGTTTCGTGCAGCGTTGCAGGACGGCGCGCAAGGCCTGTCGGTTGCGTTCGATCTGCCGACTCAACGCGGCTACGATTCGACCGATGCAGAGGCGCTTGCCGATGTCGGTATGGCGGGCGTTGCAATCGACACCGTCGAAGACATGGCGCGGCTGTTCGCAGGCATTCCGCTCGATCGCGTGTCGGTGTCGATGACCATGAATGGCGCCGTGCTTCCGGTGCTTGCCGCGTTCATCGTCGCGGCGCAGGAGAGCGGCGTCAGTGCCGACGCACTTAGCGGTACGATCCAGAACGACATCCTGAAGGAGTACATGGTCCGCAACACGTGGATTTATGCGCCCGAACCTTCGATGCGGATCGTTGCCGATGTCGCCGATTATCTCGCTGCACGGATGCCGCGTTTCAATGCGTTATCGGTGTCCGGCTATCACTTCCAGGAAGCCGGTGCAGATGCCGTTCTCGAATTGGCGCTGACATTCGCCAATGCGCGCGAATATGTGTCGACGCTATCCCGGCGCGGTCGCACACCCGACGACGTGTGTGCTCAACTCAGTTTCTTTTTCGGTGTCGGCACGGACTTCTTCGTAGAGGTTGCGAAGCTGCGGGCGGCGCGCATCGTCTGGTCACGCATTGCAGCCGGGTTGGGCGCGCGCTCGACAAAAGCGCTAGCGCTGCGGATGCATTGTCAGACTTCGGGATGGTCGCTCAGCGCGCATCGCCCGCAAAACAACATCGTCCGTACAGCGGTCGAGGCGATGGCGGCGGTATTCGGCGGTACGCAATCCTTGCACACCAACGCGTATGACGAGGCGCTCGCACTGCCGTCGGCGGCGTCGTCGCGGCTGGCGCGCGACACCCAATTGATCCTGCAACACGAGATGGGCTTGTGCGATGTCGTGGATCCGTGGGCCGGCTCATACATGATGGAGTCGCTGACTGCGGATATCGTTGCGAAAACCGAGGCCGCGATGGCCGAAATGGACGCGCACGGCGGTGTGCTCGCGGCGATTCATTCCGGCTGGGTACAGCAGCGGATCCGCGCATGTGCGGCGAAAACGCAGGCGCGGATCGATTCGGGCGGCACGCGGATTGTCGGAGAAAATTGCTTTCGCGATGAATCGTCGGACGTCGCCCCCGAGTGTTTCGAGGTCGATAACCGGCACGTGCGTCAGCTGCAAGCACTTCGGATCCAGGCGGTGCGCGCCCAGAGGAATGATCGGGACGTGGCTGCAAGTCTTGCGAGGTTCGCCCAGACGGCACGCGACGGGCAAGGGAATCTACTGGCGGCGACGGTCGAATGTATTCGCTTGCGGGCGACCGTCGGCGAATGCACGCGCGCGCTCGAAGCGGTATGGCCGCGTTACATGCCACCGCGCACGAATAGCACAGGACACTATGGCAACGAGAGAGGCAACGATCCTGAGTGGGTTCGCGCGTGTAACGATGTGCAGGCGCTGAGCGGGGAGTTGGGTAGACGCCCACGCATTCTGATCGCGAAAATCGGGCAGGACGGTCATGATCGCGGCATGAAGATCGTAGCGGGCGCGTTGTCGGATGCCGGTTTCGACGTGAGGGAAGGGCAATTTTTTGAATCAGTCTCGGAGATCGTCGAGCGGACGGTGCAATGCGAAGGCGAAGTTCTGGGCATATCGACGATGGCGGGGGCGCACCTGACGGTCGTGCCGCAACTACTCACCGAACTTGCCTCAAGGGGACTCAGCATTCCCGTCGTAGTCGGTGGCATCGTGGCGCACGCCCATCATCAGCAGCTATTCGACCACGGGGTAGCGGCGATTTTTGGTCCAGGAACACCTATCGATACGATCGTTCGCTTCTTGTGTGACTTGAGCGCAAAGCGTTGCGTTGCTGAGAGAACGGTCCGAGAGGCAAGCGCGATGGAGGCCGATGTGTGCCATGACGGCGAGTGTGCTTTCTCTTTATGCGCTGACGCGGCCGAGCGGATGGGCCGTGAATGAAATGCGCGACTGACGATCGCGTCGGCGGATGCCCCGGCTGCAGTCCACCGCGAGGGAACTCATCGGCCTCTGTCAGGTTGAGGGACCTAGATAACCTGTCGCCCAGTAGCAGTTTTCTTCACGGAACAATTTCTCGGCTGCGGCATGGACGGTCTAGCACGCTGCGGAAAGGTTGTGTCGAATGAAAGGGACTTCCCCGTCCCGAGGCTGCGGCGCAAGCCGCGAATCGGCATCAACGTGCCATGATGAAGTGTCGACCTTCATCAACACGACAGGAGGGGAAGTCCATGTCCATTGTCGCCATCCGAATCGATCTTGCCAAGAACGTCTTTGCGGTTCACGGAGTGGATGAAGCTGGCAAGGCGGTATTGATCAGGCCACGTGTCTCACGCGATCAACTGGTCACGCTGATTGCCCAGTTACCGGCTTGTCTCATTGGCATGGAAGCCTGCTCGGGTGCACATCACTGGGCGCAAATGTTCCAGCAGTACGGCCACACGGTAAAGCTGATGGCACCGGAAACTTGCCGCCAGGTGATAGGCGGCATCTTCCAATCCTTTTCAATGTTGCGCAAGGCCAGATACAGCAGCTTGCTGGCGACTTCGTGGCTCGGGGCTCCGGGTGGATGTTATCTCAACCAAGATTACTATTACTATCACTGCACCTCTCTCAACCGGTATTGCCGGGCTCTTCAAAAGGAACTCAATCATGGATCGAAATGAAGTCACGAAGAAAATCGTCGCCGCGAAGGTTGCCGGCAAGCTGACGTGGGCCGAGATCGCCGCGAAGATCGGCAAGAGCAAGGAGTGGACGACCGCCGCGCTGCTCGGTCAGATGACGCTCGATGCGAAACAGGCGGGGGTCGCCCGCGAACTGTTCGACCTCACCGACGAAGAAACCGCGTGGCTGCAAATCGTCCCGTACAAAGGTTCGCTGCCGAACGCGGTGCCGACCGACCCGCTGATCTATCGCTGGTACGAGATCGTCAATGTGTACGGCACCACGATCAAGGAGTTGATCCACGAGGAGTTCGGCGACGGCATCATGAGCGCGATCGACTTTTCGATGGATATCCAGCGCGAGCCGAATGCGAATGGCGACCGGGTCCAGGTGGTGCTCAGCGGCAAATTCCTGCCCTACAAGTCGTACTGATAGCGTCATCCGGCCAGGGCAAGCGACACGCCCGGCGCGCCGCTTGCGATCGCGAAGCAGCTCGTCGATCCGCGCCGCCCAACGCTGCGGCGCCGGCAGAACCTGCCGCACTGGCGCGGATAACCGTCCCTCCTGTTCGACCGGGCGACTGGCGTATGCGCGTTTCAGGAACTGCTCATTGTTGGGCATTGTCACGTTCGTAAGATGGTGCGATGAAGAAATCAAAATCGCTTTATCACGGTCATCGTTTTCCCGCTGGCGTTATCAGTTGCGCCGTGCGTTGGTATTTCCGCTTTCAGTTACCGGCCAGGGCCCCGTGCACCGTGCACCGTGCACCGTGCACCGTGCACCATTAGAAAGGAAGTGCGCAGCGATGCGGTCTCGCCGATTTGCGCGACTTCGCTGTGCAGCCAGCAACATGGCGGGGCGTCGGGCGCCGCAGCGAGGCTGCGCCGCTCCTTCTTCTCCCGCCCGCGCACGAAGCGCGAATCTGGGCGCCACCTGAGCACCGCGTCGCGTGCGCATTCGCCTGCCGTCTGGTGATCAGCGACGCACGAAGTCGGTCGGTGTCAGTTCAAGCGTTGTGGTCGGATGGGCGAGCAGCTTCCGTTCGGCGATGGCCCGGATGCGGCTGTAACCGTCACGAAATGTCTTCAGGATCCGCGCGTCGCTGGCCTGCGGTTCAAGCCAGAAGCAGGCTTCCAGCGCCCGGATGGTGATGACGCATCCAACCGTGCTGTTCTGATGGGGGAGGCCGAAGGCCACTCCGCGGCGATTCGCGAGCACTTGCGGTTCAAGGTCGAGGAGTTCCATAGGCGGTCAGGGGTGACGCTTCAGGGAGCGTTAAGAGCATTTTTGCACAGGCGATGCAATCTGAATATGGGACGGCTGTCAGTTATCGCCATTGGAATGATGCGGCCCTGATAATAAGCAAGAACTTTCAGGCGCGGCTGCGGCGCCTGCCGCCGGCGCGGGAAGCATCGCGCTTCGACGTCACGCGGCGATGGGCGTGGCGCGGCGGACCGGATCCAGTTACCAGCGGCGATTGCGCAAACGCGCGCCGATGCGGTAGGGTGGCGCGATCAACAACCACAACGAGGAATGACTCATGAACAAGCAGGAACTGGTCGACGCCGTCGCTGCAGCGACGGGTGACAGCAAGACGGCAACGGCGGAAATGATCGACGCCTTCATCGGCACCGTGACGGCGGCGATCACGGAAGGTGAGACCGTGCAATTGATCGGTTTCGGTTCGTTTTCGACAGGCGCGCGCGCCGCGCGCGTGGGCCGCAATCCGGCAACCGGCGCCGAAATCCAGATCGCCGCCGCGAAAACCGTGAAGTTCACGGCCGGCAAGGCGTTCAAGGATGCGGTGAACGGCGCCTGACAGCAGGATCACGTTGCCTGTGTCGCCGGAGGCGGCAATGCCAGAGGGCTTGCCGTCTGCACAAAGGCTGTTGTTGCTACCGGCGACTATCGTTGAGACGGGCAACGCGCGGCCAGCCGCCTGGATCGGTCGCCGTCGACCTGGTAGCATGAGCGGCGAAAATGCCGTGGCGCACCGGGGCGCTGCTGCGCTACCAGGCGCGCATCGTGCGGGTTGTCGCCGAAGCGCGGATTCAGCGCGCTATGATCGAATCGCTCGACACCACAGGCTGGACCTTCGTCAGCACCGTCAAATGGGACAGCCTGCGCGAGCTTGGCGCGCAGCTATTCTGATTTCAGACGTCTCTGCTGCAAAGTCTGACCTCGTCTTTCAACTTCCTGCTCGGTTGAACCTGAACGCTCCAGTTTCTACGCGAAGACCAAGGTCGCGGGCCTGACGGTGATTCACACATCACATCGCAGTGGATGCGGAAATTTGCCGCTTTATACTTGCGCGGATATCAATAGGGAAACGGTATGCGGCGCGTGATTGTCCGGCAGTCTTCAGTTCATGGCAGGGGTGTTTTCGCGATGCGCGCCCTCGCGGCAGGCGAGCGCGCGCTCGAGTACAAGGGCGAAATTACACGCTGGCGCGAGGCCGTGCGTCGTCACCGGCGGGAAGGCGTCTCTGGACATACGTTCCTCTTTGGGCTGTCCGATGGACGCGTGATTGACGGCAGCCGTGGCGGCACTAGCGCGCGATGGCTGAACCATGCGTGTGCCCCCAACTGCGAGACCATCGAAGACGGCAGTCGCATCTTCATCCAGACGCTGCGGCCGATCGACGTCGGCGAAGAACTGTTTATTTAATATCTGCTGGCGACTGACGATCCGCTCGATGAAGGGGTTCGCGCGCAGTACGCGTGCCGGTGCGCCGCATTGGATTGTCGTCAGTCGATGCTGGGGGACGCGGGGTGAACAGGGTGTCGAAGGTAGTCAGTAAACAGCGAGGTTCGGGAAAGCGGTCACGCAACGAAGCCGTAGAACGCAATAATTCTGTCAACCCGAAATTGCGCTTCCAGCCGGGTCTCGATCGGGATCGCATCATGGCGCTGGCACAACTCGACTTCATCGAACGAGGTCAGGCCGTGCATTTCCTCGGTCCGCCCGGAACCGGCAAATCACACCTGTGCATAGCGCTTGGCGTTGAGGCCGTTCGTGCCGGTAAGAGTGTCTACTTCGGTACGCTTGCCGAGATCGTCGCGTCGATGGTGAAGGCCGAGCGCGAAGGTAACCTCGCAGAGCGCGTGCGCTTCCTTGCATGGCGGCAGATTTGCCACGAGAGGCGTACTCAAGGTTCCTTGGACGGCGTTCGTTCGATGAAATCTTGGGCAATGGCGCGCCCGGCAAGTCTGGATGCGGGGCCGACGCATTGCGTCTCATCATTCCGGAAGGGATAGTCAGACATACGTCGGTATGATGGACAAGTCGACGCTCCAGGGTCTAGCTTGAATAAGCAATCATTGGCAAGCGACCTTATGTCCTCCCGAAGCCCCTCGCAACGACAGCCGCGGGCTTCCGTTTCCGGGATCGTCTGGATTGTCGACGACGACGAATCATCCCGCCTGGCGCTCGAAAGCCTGGTGCAATCGCTCGGCTATTCGACCGAAACTTACTCGCTGCCTTCGGACTACCTGGCGGCGCGGGCGTCGCACCTTCGCACCGAAAACGGAGTCCTGCTTTCCGACGTCCGCATGCCCGGCATGTCAGGATTGGAGTTACTTGACCGTCTTGTCGCACTGGGCGCCGCGCCGCCGACGATCTTCGTGAGCGCGTTTCCCAGCGACGCGCTGCGAGTGCAGGTGCAGTCCAGCACAGCCATCACGCTGCTCGACAAGCCCGTGGACGCGGCGCTCCTGAAACGAGCACTCGGCAACGTCGGGATTTAGGCAGGGGCGCACAAAACAGCGTTTTGCGGACCTCTTTCCGTCAATGGCGGCTGGCGCATGCCTAAGGGCGCGGCTTTCTTTGTTACCGCCCAATTTCGAGTGCGGCGGCCTTGAAAACGAGATCCGGGAGTGACCGCGCGTCCATTTTCTTCATCAACTGGCCGCGATGGATTTTCACCGTGACTTCGCTCAGGTTGAGTTGCGCGGCGATCTGCTTGTTGAGCATTCCGCTGACCACCAGCGCCAGGATCTCGCGTTCGCGCGGCGTCAGCGAGGCGTACGCGGCGCGTACAGCCGCGAGGCTGTGTTCCTTTTCGATGCGTTGCGAGTCTTTCGAAATTGCCTCGGAAATCGCGTCGAGCATATCCTGGTCACGAAACGGCTTCGGAAAAAAATGGAATGCACCAGCTCTCATCGCTCGCACCGACATTTCGATGTCGCCGTGCCCCGTCATGAAGAGAACCGGCATTTGCAGTCCCTCGCGTGCCATCGCCTGCTGGAACGCCAGCCCGCTTTCGCCTTTGAGCCTGACATCGAGGATGAGACAGCTTGGGCCGGCGGGTTTGCGAAACGTCACGAATTCCTGCACCGAACAGAACGTCTCGACGGAATACCCGGCCGACTCCAGTAGGTCGCACAGCGCGAGGCGGATGGACTCTTCGTCGTCGACGACAAAGACTGTCGAGCCGCGGATTCCACCCGCGGACGACGGTACATGCCGATCGGTAGCCATAAACGAGTCCTCAACACGCCACGATGCGGCGGACTGATGAGACATTTTCGCCGCTTGACAGAGACGCGTCCCCGCCGTTTTGCGCCGATAAGACGGGTTCCAAGTATGACACGGTAAGACGAGAGTAGGGTAGATGTCCGAATGTAGGTTTGCCGCCGCCCAAGCGGCCCGCTACCCTTGCATCTACGTCTGCAATGCGTCGCACAAAGCGGCTAGAACATGAACCGCGGCATGGGGCGAGCGATACACCCTCTTTTCGGCGCTGACTATGCCGTCGATGCCAGAGGCGTGCTGCAGATTTACCTCTACGCGCCTTGGCAAACGCAGTCACCCCGGCCCCGCTCGCCGCGGGGGGCAGCACAAAGCAGGAGATACCGGAAAACAACTGCTGTTGGCCGCTGCATGCCCGGCAGCACAAACGCCGCCGCAAACCGCCCCTGCCGCCGCGGGCTTTAAACCTGCGGTCTTAGGCGCGCTGAGCTGCTGCACGCGGACACTCATGCGGTTCGACAGGGATGGCGAAGCGAAACACCGCACTGCCAGGCTTGTTCGGCGCCTGCGTCGATGCACCCGCCATGAGTCTCGGCAATGGACCTGCAGATGGCAAGGCCCATGCCTATGCCTCCCGTTTTCGTCGTATAAAACGATTCAAAAAGGTGTTCCAGCTCTCCGTGGCGCAGCCCCACGCCCGTATAGGGGCAAGGAACATGGTCGGATATGTCATGACCTTCCTACGCCGTTTCCAGACAGAAAACAGTCGCAAAACTCAACCGTCCACCTGAGCCCCAATCCATCCAAGTTAAGAAATGGAGATCTTTCAGCAAGGCTTTTGCGTCATGGATCTGTGGGGTTTCGAGCGGGGTTTCCGTTGCTTTGAGATTCCCTGGTCGATGACGGAAGGTATGGCGTGCGACGAGGGCCAGGGCGTCCGCCAGCGAGGTCGCCGCGGCGATGCCGAGCAACAGGTATGGCAGTAGAGGCTTGAGCACGGAATGCACGTAAGCGCGGTTAATGCGTCGGCCGGGCGGCAATTCATGGCAGGCGTGGGCCGTCAGGGTGGTCAAGGCCTGCAAGTTGTCGCACAGCACCTTGGCGGCGAGATCTTGTACCACGGCGTGTTGCGACAGCCCCGAAACATGCTCGAGGTTCGAGCGGTGCTTGAGGCGCTTGAACGCTTCTTCTATTCGCCAGCGCTGAATAACGTCTGAAGCCGGAAGAACGCATCGCGCCAACCGAACGGGCGATGCGTGTCCAGAACTGGAACCGCTCGCCCGGTAGAAACTACGGTCAGGCGTTGCAGATCAGTGAAAGGCCGGCAACGCAATTCCGTATGTCGGCGCATGAGGTAATCCGCCTCGTTTTCCCAGAGGAGCCAATCATGGACCTCCTCACACGCAAACGTCCCCCCGAAGCTCCAACGCATGTTTGTCCACCACCGAGGACCTGCGGCGCTACCAGCATCTGGTCGATCACGGCACCTCGCCTCTATCACTGAATGCCGCAATCGCGGGACCGAAATTCCTTTTCGAAGTCGCGCTCGACCGCCCCGAACGGATAGTCTGTAAGGATGCACCCGGTGCGCCTGCCCGCACGCTGCCCGTCGTGCTCAGCCCCGATGAAGTTGCGCTGCGCGCTCGGCCACGCGCTGGTCCAACTCTGCGGTGGGGCTGAACCACCTGGGCGCGAGTTGAACAACCGTCTACGCGAGCGCCTGCCGCACGGCGGAACGCTATTTAGGGGCTATTTTTGGGGCTGCCGAAAGAGACTCGGTGTGGCCGGGCATGCAGTGGTTCACCACAGCGAGCCTCTCAGGATAGCTAACTACGAGCGATGTCATGCGGCAATCGTCAAGACCCGATCGGACAAGTCAAATTCAATTGCGATTGATTTAAGGCGACGCTCCCAATCCCATACGCCAAACACGTCATGCAAAGTTTGCAGAGGGGTAAGCAGCGATACGGTGCGACTATCGTCGATAGCGATTCGCGAATGGAGCAGCGCTTCCTTCAGAGCAGTGACGCGGGATCTGGGATAGTGCGGTGGTATTGTCAACTTGTTGAAGGGCGCGCTTGTGACAGCGCTTAACATACGGATCACTAATTTATGCGGCAATGCGATCCAGCATCAGATTGTCCGTTACGGTTTCCCACGCCTTGAACGCCTGCTTGCGGGCCTGCCGTTTCTGTTGCGCGTTCGCGTTGTAGCGGCAGTGCATGAACAGGTTGCTCACCTGAGCATGGACCGACGTGAATCGTTGTAGATGGCGCGCCGACTTGAAGCGCCACATCACCTTCTCGCGCATGCGCGTGGGCTGGTGCGAATTCTCCGCCCGGTTGTTCAGTCCTTTGTGCTGCCGATGCCCCACGTTCAGGCCCAGTTCGTTGTTCGCCGCCGCGTAGCTGCGCAGCTTGTCCGTGACGATCACGCGTGGGCAGCCGTGGCGCCTGGGACCTATCCGTCATTTCGTGGGCGAGGCATATCATGGGGTAAAAGATCATGGATATGCCGATGAAGAAGAAACGCACCGTGGCTTCTCAGGCAGCGGCCCGAGGGCCGCTGCCTGCCCTGCCGGAAGGTTTGCTTGACGAGCTGGTCAAGGGACCGATGACACCCACCGAGGTTCAGGACCTGATGCTGACTTTCAACAAGGCCGTCATCGAGCGCGCCATGGGCGCGGAGATGAACATGCATCTGGGCTACCCGCCGGGTCAGCCCAAACCCGAAGGCCAGAGCAACGAGCGCAACGGCGGCAGCGGCAAGACGCTCATCACCGATCACGGCCCGCTCAGGGTTGATCTGCCGCGCGATCGCAACGGCAGTTTCGAGCCGGTCCTGATTCCCAAACACGAGCGCCGTTTCACGGGGTTCGACGAACGCATCATCGCGATGTACGCGCGCGGCATGAGCGTGCGCGAGATCCAGGCGTTTCTGGCCGAAGCTTACGGCACCGAGGTGTCCCCCGACTTCATCAGCTCGGTCACCGACGAGGTGATGGCCGAAACGCTCGCCTGGCAAAGCCGCCCGCCCGAGCCGATGTACCCGGTCGTGTTCTTCGACGCGCTGCGCGTAAAAATTCGCAGCGACGGCGTGGTCAGCAACAAGGCCGTGTATCTGGCGCTGGGCATCCAGGCCGATGGCCAGCGCGACGTGCTCGGTCTGTGGATCGAACAGACCGAGGGCGCGAAGTTCTGGCTCAAGGTGTTCAATGAACTGAAGACGCGCGGCTGCCAGGACATCCTGATTGCGGTGGTCGACGGCCTGAAGGGCCTGGCCGAGGCGATTGGCACGGCCTATCCGCGCACGGCCGTGTAGACCTGTATCGTGCATCTGATCCGCAACAGTCTGGAGTACGCGAGCTACAAGGACCGCAAGGGGGTCGCCACGGCGCTGCGTCCGATCTACGCGGCGGTGAGCGAACAGGCCGCCCGCCAGGCGCTGCAGGCGTTCGCCGAAGGGCCATGGGGAACGAAGTATCCGACCATCGTGCAGTCCTGGCAGCGGGCATAGGAAAACGTCACGCCGTTCTTCGTGTTTCCGCCAGAGATACGCCGCGTCGTCTACACCACGGATGAAATTGACAAGCCTCAAGATCGATATTTTTTGAGCTTCATGACGTCTGCCTCGGCGGCCATTGCGTTGAGGCGGCCTTGTTGCCAGGCCGGGCCTGTTTCCAGCGGGAGAACAGCCGGTGATACGCCCGCTCGGCCTGCTCGGCCATCGCCCGTTCCTGGTCACGCACGCTCTTCAGATTGTAGGCTGCTGCACCGCCTTTCGGGCCGCCGCGGCGCGCAGGCATGCCGGCCTGCAGTTCGAGTGAGCGGGTCTTGCGCGCGGTGAGCGCCGGCCGGTCCCACGCGAAGGCCTCATTGCGTGTGAGGACGTACCACACCATAATGGCGATCTTGCGTGCTGTCGCGACAGCGGCAATCTGCTGGCCGCGCCGATCCCGGATGCGCAGGAAGAATGCGCGTAGCGGTCCGGCTGACTGCGCCGCCGACCATGCGGCTTCAACGAGCATTGCACGCGCATAGGAGCGTCCCCGCTTGCTGATACGGCCGTGCCTGGCGGGTTGCGCACCGGTCTGATAGACGCAGGGGTTGAGTCCGAAATAGCTGACCAGCTTCTCCGCGGTGGGGAATCGGGCGATGTCACCAATTGCGGACAGCAGACCAATTGCCACGATGGCATTTACGCCGGTGATCGTCAGCAATTTGCGCAGTCGCTCGTCGTCCAGCACGGACTGCGCGAGGGCCTGCTCAATCTGCTTAAGGTCGTCACCAAGACGGTCCAGCTCATGTAGCCGTTGCTCGACGCCCAATCGCTCATCGGTCGGCAGAGGCTGATCGGCCAGCCCGGCGCGCCCCTTCCTGCCAAACAGATCCGTAGCGGGGCAGCGCTCAATCAGATGCGCGGCGAGCACTGCATGCACTTCGTTCTTCAGGCGGGTGCGTTGCCGTACGATCTGCGCTCGTCGTGACATCTGCCGTCGCATCGCCTGCGTAGTCTCATCAGGCATCCACACCTGAGGCAGAAAGCCGCTAGCGTATAGCTGGGCCAGGATTGCCGCGTCGATCTTGTCGGTCTTGACCCGTGCTTCGGCAATCAGCCTGACCTGCAGAGGGTTAGCAACGATGACCTGACCGACATGTGCCCGAAGCACGTTGACGATCGCCGCAGTATTGCCAGCCGCTTCGAGCACGACATGATCGTCAGGTCCAAGCTGGGCAGCAAATCTCTCGAGTTCAACCCGGCGTAGTCCGGCACGACCGCCGGCACGCAGTACACCATCTTCCAGATACGCGATCTCGGCGACCGATCGCGACACGTCCAGACCAACAATGCGCATAGCCGTTCTCCCATGGAAAACACACACGGAGCCGGTGGGACGGCACGACAACTACGGATTCGCGCTCACAGCGCAACCGGGCGGGTCGCAAGGGCGGCCAACTACTAACACGAACTCGCGGCTCATCGTGTACCAACGGCCTGCCCACCCGAAGTGCTCCCCCGGTGCCCCTGTCCCGGATGGTCGTACCATACGCCTGAAACTTCGCGGCGGGGACGCGCTGGGCACCGGTTCATATCATGCCGGTTACGAACGCCATCGAGAGCCTGAACATGCAGTTGCGCAAGATCATCAAGACCCGGGGGCACTTCCCCAACGATGAGGCCGCCATCAAGCTGCTCTGGCTGGCGCTACGCAATGTGCTGGCAAAGTCTGTACGCGCAACCTTTGACTGGAAGTCCGCGATGAACCAGTTTGCCATCCTGTTTGGCGAGCGCTTTACGCTCGCGCATGGATGAGATTTTTCTAAACGCCTCGCACACGAAAATGCGGACAGGCTCGGCGCCTGAGCAGCTTGCGCATCAGCCGTTTGACCGCCGCCTTGTCGCGGCGGCTCTGCACCAGCACATCGAGCACTGCGCCGTGCTGATCGACAGCTCGCCACAGCCAATGCTTCCTGCCGCTGATCGTCACGACCACCTCATCCAAGTGCTAGGTGCCACTTGTCGCCGCGACCCGGCGCTGTCGAACGGATACGCTTCGCGATCGCAAGACCGAACTTCGTCGGCCAGCACCGCACCGTTTCGTACGTAAGCTCGATTCCCCGTGCCGCCAGCAGCTCCTCGACCATGCGCAGGCTGAGCGGGAACCGGTAGTACAGCCACACCGCGTAACTGATGATTTCCGGCGGAAATCGATAGCCCTTGAACGAAATCGGCGCCTCGGCCGACGGCAAAACGGAGACGGAGCTTTCTTCATGCCCCATTATATTTGTCGACCCCGGCCTCAACTTGACAATACCCTCGGCGCTCATAGCGCTGAAGTACTTCGCCGCCGCTCCATTCATCGACCTTACGAATGGCTGTCTCATACCTGCGTATGACCGGCTTACTGTGACGGCTCCCGCTACATTGCCGGCAAGACTCGAACCCTCGCTCCTGGACGCCTCGCTGCATCCAAAGGTATGAGCGCGTTATGCCCATGGAGGGCTGCGGTGACCGTTCGTACAATGGTTTTCTTTTGGTTGTCCGTCTACCTTGATTCCATGGAATTCGCGATTTTCATTTGAGTGGCAGCCATGTTAGACGTTCCGCGTAGCTGGGCTTATATCCTTAGCAGCGCGTACGACGAGTACACGTTCGTCCCCTGTCTGGATAAGAACTGTATCGCCGGACTGTTGACCTTAGCTTGGCCGCATCTGTATCCAGTGAGGGTCACGATGAGCAGGAACGCAAGAGATCTGGTCCAGCTGGCGTCGAGACGATCCGATGTCGACGGTAGCGACCAGCGTCTTCTACGCGGTACATAAAACGAACGCTGATCAAATCGCTCGACCGCCTATCGTCTGGCCGACTGGACGAAGGGCGCCAAGGCCCCGTTGATCGGGGATGCCACAGGAGATTGTCATGTTCATCTATTCGATCCGTTATCGCGATGTCTGCGGCCGGTGGTCGGTTGCCTTCGCACAGGCTGCTTCACAGTCCGACGCTGAAGCGATTGCAACCTGCCGTTATGGCGCGTTCCATTCCGTCAGCCATGCGCGATTGGTTCCTTGAACAACGTAGCCTGGTAGCCCGAACGGCCAAATTGG
The DNA here is from genome assembly GCF_050436385.1 of Paraburkholderia sp. MM5477-R1. NCBI lineage: Bacteria > Pseudomonadati > Pseudomonadota > Betaproteobacteria > Burkholderiales > Burkholderiaceae > Paraburkholderia > Paraburkholderia sp. MM5477-R1. Next base: position 978,025 of record NZ_JBNDMC010000010.1, on the reverse strand, counting down.
ACCGGGGCGGCAAGTCCAGCCCATCGCGTCGCGTACGCAGCGAATGGCTGCTCGCGAGCCCCCGGGCTCGGCGTCGCATGCGGCTACCTCATCCGTTCCAATACACACAACAAGGAATTCCTCGCGTCTTACCCAGCTATCCTTAGGGAAACATGCTCTATCAATTGCACGAATTCCAGCGGGCACTTCTGAGCCCGCTCACCGCCTGGGCCCAGGCGGCATCGAAATCGTTCGCGAATCCCGCCAGTCCATTGGCTTACGTGCCGGGCGCCACGCGTCTGTCGGCCGGTTACGAGCTGCTGTACCGGCTCGGCAAGGACTACGAAAAACTGGAGTTCAACCTGCATCAGATCGTCAAGGACGGGCACAATATCCCGATCGTCGAACAGACGATCATCGAAAAACCGTTCTGCCGGTTGATGCGCTTCAAGCGTTTCGCCGACGACAGCGACGCCGTTACTCAATTGAAAGATGAACCGGTCGTGCTGGTATGCGCACCGTTGTCGGGACACCACGCCACGCTGCTGCGCGACACCGTGCGCACGCTGCTTCAGGACCACAAGGTCTACATCACCGACCGGATCGACGCGCGCATGGTGCCGCTCGAAGACGGTCCGTTCCATCTCGACGACTACGTCGCGTACATCCAGGAGTTCCTCCGCCACATCGGCTCGCAGAACCTGCACGTGATCTCGGTCTGCCAGCCGACGGTGCCGGTGCTCGCCGCGATTTCGCTGATGGCGAGCCGGGGCGAAGACACGCCGCGCACAATGACGATGATGGGCGGTCCGATCGATGCGCGTAGGAGCCCGACGTCAGTCAATTCGCTCGCGACGCAGCACTCGATCGGCTGGTTCGAAGCCAACGTAATCTACAACGTGCCGGCCAACTATCCGGGCGTGGGCCGGAAGGTCTACCCGGGTTTTCTGCAGCACACCGGTTTTGTCGCGATGAATCCGGAACGTCATGCGGCTTCGCACTGGGACTTCTACCAGAGCCTGCTGCGCGGCGACGAAGACGACGCGGAAGCGCATCGCCGTTTCTACGACGAGTACAACGCGGTGCTCGACATGGACGCGAACTATTACCTCGACACGATCCGCGTCGTGTTCCAGGAATTCCGTCTTGCCGAAGGCACGTGGGACGTCGCCGGCGAGCGGGTGAAGCCGCAGGACATCACGAAGACCGCGCTCTTCACGATCGAAGGCGAATTCGACGACATTTCCGGCGACGGCCAGACCTTCGCGGCGCATGACTTGTGCAGCGGCATTCCGGCGAAGAACAAGCGTCACATCACCGCGGAAAAATGCGGCCACTACGGGATCTTCTCCGGCCGCCGCTGGCGCACGATCATCTATCCGCAACTGCGCGAGTTCATCGTAGAACACGATCCGGCGCCAACAAGTGTCTGCAAAGAAGATCGGCGCGAAAAAATCGACGGTAACGAAAGTAATGCGAGCTATTCCTGCGCGACCGTCTGACGGTCGCGCCAGTTGTCAGGCGGCCTTCGGCTGTGGTCGGTGGCCGTCCGGAAAGGGGTCTGCCCTTCATTGTCCAATGTTGAAGAGCAGAACCTGGCCGAAAGCGCCAGTTAGTCCATCGTTCCGCGAAACAGTCATTCAGTCGGGATCCGAAGCATGACGCGACCGGCCGGTATGGCCGTGAAGCAACGTTCAAAATCGTGAATTGAATGGCCGCCACCTGAACCAGCCAGCCAGTCCATAAGCGGTGCGTTACCGCGACTCAAGGGCGTCGTGTCGCACTTGCGCCATCTCGCCCGGATGTTGGCCGCGGTATGCATCGAAGAGCTGCGAGCATAGCTGGGCGAGCGTATCAAGGTCTACGGCCTGATCTGCGTGGTCGACCTCGCCTGCGCTGAGTATGTCGTCGAGAACCGGGGCGAGACGGCGTAGTCGCACGAACGTGGCGGCCTCAAGTTTCATATTGAACCTCCTGTGGCCAGGCGGTGGAGAGCACCCTGAGACCGCCTGTGTTCTGGGGATGCTTTAGCTGAGTGAGCCCGAGTCCAACATACATTAACTCCAGCGCGTGTCAGGCGCCTGTGCGGGCTTGGACCAGCTCGCTGGCGAGAATCATTGCGTCTCTGTTAAGTGGTATGACTCGTCCGCGGACTCGGGGACGGTAGACCGAGTCGCCCAGATTGATATGCTTGCCGGATAGGGCGCAACACCCTGACGCGCGAGCGAGACACGCCGACCAGACCTGCTCTTCGTAGTTGCAAAGCGTCGCGTCACGCCAGCGCAGCACGAAGAGAGAATTGGACAGTTCCTCAACGACGGTTACAGTGAAGGGTCGCACGTCGCCGCCCGTCTGCCGGGGACGGAACGGCTCGCCCGTGGAGCGGGGACGGACGGACAGGGCCGGAGTCGTTCGCATCGGGTCTGGCGGGGAAGAAAATCGATGGATGGCTGCGAGCGTCGATGCCCAGGGGTCCATGCCATTCGGCGAAGAAGTGCCGCAAGCGGACTTTGACTGGGCGAGCCGGCCCGGCCGGTGCGGCGACGGATAATCGGCTGAAGGCAGCGCGGGGACAATAGACGTACGATTGGAGCCACTCTCTGACAGGATGTCAGAGTCCGTACTCGGTTCAGCGTTCAACATCGTGTTCCTCCCTTTAGCACTGTTTCCAGCGGCTGCCCTTTCTTCGAAAATGCGGTACTCCTTGATGGAGGCAGGAATGGCTTTTTTATTGGCGGCATATCGAAGTGACCAGTCAAGGCGATTGGGCGTTACTGTGACTGTGCAGTCGAAGCAGTTCGAGCAGGCGCGAGGCTGCGACTGGCTTTCTCAGAAACGCCGACACCTGCAGGTGGGCCGGTGGTGTCGCCACCGCTGAGTTCAGAAGGACAGGAATGGTTGCAAAATCCGGCTCGGCCGCGAGCGCGCCTATGAGGGTGGGTCCGTCCATGACCGGCATCATGAAATCCGAAACCACGATGTCAGGGCGCCTCCGGCGTGCTGCCTGCAGTGCCTCATCCCCGTTCAACGCAGTCATTACCTCGTAGCCTTCTCCGCAAATCAACGTTTCAAGCGCCTGAAGCAGGCTCATGTCGTCATCGACCAGTAACACCATCACCATGACCCGCCCCCGAAGCGGTGGTCTTTCACTTCGTCTGTTTGCCGGCAACAGCTATTCCGCTGCTCCCACGCGTTGAAAGCAGTCCATTGGACGGGAGCGTTCTCGCGGCAGCTGACGCCGCCAACAGCAAAGTCTGTGCTTCCGTCTTCATCCGGTGCGCATGTTTGCCCGGTGGGTGCAGCCTGACTCGCGCGTATTACCGCGACAAGCGATGGCCGACATTCCGACGCTGACTTTCCGCCTGCGAGCATTTTCTGTTCAAACGCCCCTCGCAGAAACTCTGGGACCGCGTCGCTTAGCGCCTGCGACAGACGGTCGAGCGTCTGTTCTCTTCCGTCGTCGAGAGCGGCTGTCCACAGCGCCGCAAGTTCTTCCGTCAGTGCGGTGGCAATGGGCGCGAGCTGTGTTTTGAGGTCTTCGCGTAGAGTCGGAATTCCCGATGGGGTAATGCTCCTCAATGCAGACTTGCGCTTTGCGGCCATTGGTGGCTCCCCAAGGTCTTTCGGTAGCGTGCATCCGTGCAATGCGTCAGTGCGGGGAGCCGTTGAAATGCAACGACCTGCACAACAGAGCTTCACAGCACGTGGCTAGAGGTCGAATAATCCCTGACCTGCGGCTACTGAATGCATATTGCGGAGAGGTCGACGGTACGGCGATAGATGTTCCTGCCACGCCACGGCACGGCACGAACGTGTACTCCGCATACGCGTTACTGCCGATATATATCCAGTTATGCAGAACAGCCGACACGACGAATCCTTGAAGACGTTAAAAAAGCGAACGGGTCGGGCCACCCCAAAAGGGGATGTTGTGGTCGGGCCGAACCGTGAGCTTTGCGCTGTCGTAGCGGAAACGCTGTCTCGATGAGAGAAGAGTAGGTTTTGCCGAATGGCAAATCTACTATGCGGTCGGATATGTCGATACCGCGTTAGCGTTACGTGGTTATACGGGCGTATAACTTCGCTTAGGAGATTAACAGGCGGTGCCGAACCGTGCATAGTCCAGTCCCGCCTTGACCCTGAAGGCGATGTTATCGCCGCGGTTAACGACTCGGGGTCTGGTATTCGTGAGGAAAAGCTTCCGCGACCTTCGAACCGTTCTGTACGACATGCATTTCCGGCAGGGTGATGAGTCTGCGATTTCCAGTTCTATTCATGCAGACCATGGTGGGCAAATCTGGGCCACCAGTTGTTCCTACGGCGGCGCAACATTCTCATTCAGCCTCTCGGCAGCCCTGACACAGGAGGTGAATACCCAGGCGGCATGTAAGCGCTCCGCGCGGGTTGCGTCTACAAGGAAGCAGTGTTGACTGCCATGCCGGTCTCGACCGCGATATCCCGGAGGCTGTTGCCCTGGCGACGCAGAATCTCGATTTCCATGTAATCCTCGTAGCTGATCACGGGCCGCCCAAAAGGAGCAACCCTACAACGAGGAGTATCAATTCCTAACTGCGTTGCTGTATCAATTCACAACTGCGCGCGACATCCACCATACGCCCCGCTGATGTGATTGTGGGTGGATTTGCCCCTATACCTTCGGTCATCGCCTAGACACCAAGGTTGATGAATGGAGCGGTGCCCGAACTGTCACTGGTCGATTGCATTGCAGCGCACGCTCGAACTTCCTCGCGCCGAGCTGTCGGAACTACATGCCTGCGAAGCCAGAGGCAGTCGTGGTGCCGGGATGACCATCGTCAGCCGTGGCGTCGCCACCTCAGCCAACGACTCGATCGCCAGCGCGTCCTGCGCGCACGCATCGGCGCCGTTCGGCTCGTAGCTGTCTGGGCACCCCGGATTGTTGTCCGCGCGCACAGGCGGGCCGCGCGACTCAGAACACAATGAAGCACAAGCGACCTCCCTGTATCAAGCTGTACAGTGCGAATCTTGGCGTGCAAGAAAAACAACCCGATCGATGCGATGCTCGTCACCGGTTCCTGTCGTCCTCCGGGCAATTGAATGCGGACACGGCTCAGATTCACTGTCCCCCGATACACGATCCCGCCTAGCCACGATACGAACGTGCATAACGTTCTCCGACCGAAGAAACTGATGACCAAAGAAGACGCTGCCGTTGCGGAGGTGTACCGCGAACGCACCGACCATGGAACCAACGTAAACGTGCAAGACAAAAAAGACCATTCTACGAATGGCACGCATTGCTCCTGCTTAGGAATGGCTGTCCCATACCTAGGTATGACTGGCTTACCGTAACGGATCCCGTTACATCGCCACTCGAACACTCACTTCCGGGATGCCTCGAGGTATCCAAACGTATAAGCGCGCTATGCCAACGGAGGATTGCAGCAACCGTTCGTAGAATGGTTTTCTTTGGGTCGTCCGTCTATCTTGATTCCATGGACTTTGCGTTTTCATTTGAGTGGGCGCCATGTTAAATGTTCTGCATAACTGGATTCACGTTCGTCCCCTGGCTGAAGAAAAGCGTGTATCGCCGGACTGTTGACCTTAGCCGCATCTGTATCCAGTGAGGGCCACGATGAGCACGAACGCAAGATATTTGCTTGAGCTGTGCCGAGATGATCCGACGTCGGCAAAAACTGAAGATGGCCGCGAACATCATCGCCGTCGGCGTCGCAGATCAACACGAGGGCTGCTGACATGAACGCGCTCGAACAGTGGCGCTCCCGACCGCTGCAGGTCAGTGTTCTGGATCGCTGCGATGAATGCGGCGAGATGAAGGAAGACGTCCAAAAGCGCGTGAACTATTGGCCGAATATTACTGCCGTCTGCTGTGGGAAGTGCTTCATCGAAATGATCGGCGAACACAGCGGATTTTGAGTCCTACGAGGAGTCAGCGATGACCGGAATGATTGTGACTGCTGCCGGCGGTTGGCACCCCTAACAATCGCTTTTCGATCGCAGCATGCAGCACACAGGATGCCCGCGTGTCTCGAGTCGGAGAAAGGGCGGCGTTCCCGTCCGCCCTTGTTCGCACGCAGCGGGCGACTCGGGCTGACGGCATGCGCCAAAAGCGGTGGGAGTCGGGCGCGGGCATGAGTTAGATGACGGTGGCCGTTCGGCGCGCGCAGCGCAGAGCTCCGCACATGTTCGCAGTAGTCGCCATGTGGCTGCGCTCAAAGCGGAGAGAGGCCACGAGTTTTTTCTTGGCTTTTGGGGGAAGGGCGCCAACTAAGATCAAGCGCCTCGGACAATATCCCGTTTCTGAGGCAGCGGTTCTTCAGGGATGGACGTCAGCCATGCGGGCTGTGAGCTGACGGCAGCATAACCATCGACGATCAACGCTAACGCATGACGCCGAGGCTCGATTTAGCCGTTGTTACCCGCGATGCGGGGATCATTCGGACAGCCGCTAGAGAGTGTTCGGCCACCGGACCTGGCGCTGCCGGGCGTGGGACTGGAGACTCAGGGGCTGGACTCCCAGGCGCCTGCAAACGGCGGAGAGATAAGGCTTGCCGAATCACCTCCATCAGGAGCCTGAAAGACTGCGGTGGCGATGGGCTTCCTTGGTACGGCAAAGGCTTGAGGTTATTGAGGCACGCGGAGCCCATAATGGGGCGCCGGCCGCCGCCTGACGGGTGATGACCCGGTGGTCATTTCCCAGACCGACGTTAAGGAAGTCTGTGCCATGCGAATAATCTTGGGGCTCCTGGCAATCGTTGCAATTTTTCCGGCGCCGGCATTCAGTCATGCGCTGGACAATCACTTGACGTGCGGAGAAACGGCACATGACTTCGTCACCAGTCTCGTCGACACTCAGTCCATCGTGACCCCCGCCATGCGGGTTGAGCCGAATTCGGTGAACGTGTTTCGCCCCACGAGCGACGCCGGGTTGACTGCATTCGGCCTCCGCGTTCATGCCGTTTTTGGATACCAGCCGGATGATCCACTTTTCAAAGCTGGCGGAAGCAACGCTTCGCCAGGTGCGGTTTACGGTGTGGTTGTGCTGGGTTCGGCGGATTCGGTCAAGCGTCTTCTCGGAGACGCTGGGAGCACTGCAGTCGTTCATCCGGTCATTCCCCTGGTGCTGACGGCCATCGTATGCAGGCAGCCCTCGAGTGCAGCCGCCAGACGGCTTTCCGCCGATGGGCAATGATCAAGGTCACACCGAGAGCCTTGTCGCTGAAGGCTTCGGAGAGCAGCCGTCAGATGGGTCTGAAAGGATGGAGGCGACTGCCCACTTCGGCACGTGCGTCCAGCGCGCCGTGACCCTGGACGAGGCTTTGAGGATCATCCGGCCGCGCCTGCCTCAAAAGACGAAAACATAAATGCAGCAGATCGATAGAAGCGGCCGCCGAAACTGCACCAGCCGAGAAACCGCCGCGCATGCCTGGGCGAGCTGATCCAGATCAACGGCAGCGATCATCGCTCGTTCAAGGAAGCGCGCGCCGGCGTGCACGCTGCTGGTGTTCATCGACGATGCAACCAGCCGGCTGATGGCGCTGCACTTCTCAGCGACCGAGTCGACTTTCAGTTACCTTGAGGCGATGCGTAGCTACCTGGAACAGCATGGCAAGCCGGTCGTGAACCGCTCCGGATTTGGTGGAGGCTCCAACTCTTGAGAGAATGGAGTCATGAACAAGTCGAACAAGTTTTCTGCTGAAGTCCGGGAACGTGCAGTGCGCATGGTGCAGGAGCATCGCGGCGAGTATCCGTCGCAGTGGGCGGCGATCGATCCATCGCTCCCAAGATCGGCTGCACGAGCGAGACGTTGCTTGGATGGGTCAAGCGAGAAGAAGTCGATAGCGGCGAGCGCGAAGGGGTAACCACGTCTGAACGTGAACGCCTCAAGGCGCTGGAACGCGAAGTCAAGGAACTGCGTCGCGCCAACGAGATTCTGAAGCTGGCGAGTGCATTTTTCGCCCAGGCGGAGCTCGACCGCCGCCTGAAGTCCTGAAGGCCTTCATCGATCAGCATCGCGACACCTTCGGGGTCGAGCCGATCTGCAAGGTCTTGCGGATTGCCCCGTCGGGCTACTGGCGCCATGCCGCGCAGCTTCGTGACCCGTCGCGGCGCTGTGCTCGCGCGATACGCGATGAACGTCTGCGCCCGGAGATCAAGCGTGTCTGGCAGGCCAACATGCAGGTCTACGGTGCCGATAAAGTCTGGAAGCAGCTGAACCGGGAGCGTATCGCGGTGGCTCGTTGCACGGTCGAACGGTTGATGAAGCAGTTGGGTCTGCGCGGCGTGAGGCGAGGCAAGCGTGTTCGCACCACCGTTCCTGATTCCATAGCCCCGCGCCCGCTGGATCGGGTCAATCGCCAGTTCAAGGCGGCACGGCCGAACCAGCTCTGGGTTTCGGATTTCACCTACGTTTCGACGTGGCAGGGCTGGTTGTATGTGGCCTTCGTGATCGACGTGTTCGCACGGCGCATTGTCGGCTGGCGCGTCAGCTCCTCGATGACCACGGACTTCGTTCTTGATGCACTTGAACAGGCGCTTTACGCGCGGCGCCCGGGCGGCGACGGAACGTTGATACACCACTCGGACAGAGGGTCCCAAGGCGGATTCAACCGGTCGTTGCAACACTAGATTATGAACAGATTTTAGGTATTCGTCCAAGGCCTCCGCAGGCGTCTTCCAGCCGAGTGTTTTCCGGGGCCTGGTATTCAATGTGTTAGCAACGGCCTGGATCTCGCGAGCACTCCACCGGGACAGGTCTGTGCCCTTTGGAAAGTATTGTCGTAGAAGGCCATTGGTGTTTTCGTTCGTACCGCGCTGCCATGGGCTGTGCGGGTCAGCGAAGAACACCTTCACGCCGGACTCGATCGTGAAGCGGGCGTGATCGGACAGTTCCTTGCCACGATCCCAGGTCAATGATCGCCACAACTGAGAAGGCAAGTCCGCCACGGTCTTCTTGAGTGCGTTGGCCATCGTAACAGCTCCGTAGCCGGCCAGCGCAGGCCCGTTTTTCGTGCGTGGAATTAGCCCATAGCCTTTCTCGCGAGGTAAGTGCACGAGCATCGTAAAGCGGCTTGATCTTTCCACCAACGTCCCGATGGCTGATCGGTTTAAGCCGATAATCAGGTCGCCCTCCCAATGGCCTGGCACAGCACGATCTTGCACCTCTGCAGGCCGGCTGGAAATCATCACCTCCTCGCTGACGTGCGCCCACGCCTTGGCACGCGCTCTCGCTCGGGGAACGCGCAACGCGCGCCCGGTGCGAAGGCAACCCACCAGCTCGCGCTTGAGCGCACCGCTCCCTTGAATATAGAGCGCTTGATAAATGGCTTCGTGAGAGATGCGCATAGATTCATCATCCGGGAAATCAGCTTGCAATCGATTGGCAATCTGTTCAGGTGACCAGCCGTTGACCCACTTTCGGTCACCGCGATGTGGTTTATTGCGCCCCTTGAACGGTGCCTGCCTGGGCCCCGCAATTTCACGACCATCAGCGTCATGTACCTTGCCCTCAAGGCGCTCCTGTACGTATTGGCGCAGCCGTGCGTTCGTCGCCAGCTTCGCTGGCTTTGGTCGTTTGGCGAACCGTTCCGCCTTCCACTGCGCGACCGAAGCACGATACTCGAGGCACCCACAACGGGTTGCCGCATTGCGTGTGAGTTCCCGCGAAACGGTTGACGGACTACGTCCAAGACGCCGGGCAATTTCGCGTACCCCAAGACCTTGTACCGAGAGCAACGCTATATCTTCCCGCTCAGCGAACGACAAGTATCGACCAGCGATAGGTTTCGACATGAATAGTGGCATGCCGCCACGATAGCGGAACCAGCGCGAGCCTACCGCTTGAGATACGCCTACCGCCTCCGCTGCTTTCTCGCTTGTAATGCCCGTTGCGATCTGTTGCCAAAACCGACGCTCCATCACATGTCCAAGTGATGGCGCACCCGGCGAGTACATCGCTTCTCGCCCTGTCAACCGATACACCTGCTTTGCACTTCGTCCCATGCAACACCTCCTCGATCAAAGGTGTTGCAACGACCGGTTGAATCCGCCCAATACGTCAGCATTCGCTACAGCGAACGGCTGGCTGAAGCGGGCATCGAACCGTCGGTCGGCAGCCGGGGCGACAGCTATGACAACGCTCTGGCTGAAACGATCAACGGCTTGTACAAGGCTGAACTGATTCATCGCCGCACGTGGAAAACGCGGGAATCCGTTGAACTGGCAACCCTGGAATGGGTGGCCTGGTTCAATCATCATCGATTGATGGAGCCCCTCGGCTATATCCCGCCCGCTGAAGCTGAGGCAAACTACTATCGGCAACTTGAAACAGCTGCCGCTGAACCGGCATTAACTTAAACCAACCAGCCTCCACGATTCCCGGGGCGGTTCAGATCGAAGTGGACCGCCTATGCAAACGACTGCAATCAAAGGCGCGGCATATCCGGGTAGTCTATGAAGCCGGCCCCTGCGGATACGGCCTGTACCGACGGCTGGTCGACAAAGGGTTCGAATGCATGGTGTGCGCGCCATCCCTGATTCCGCGGAAACCGGGCGAGCGCGTCAAGACCGACCGACGCGACGCCATCAAACTGGTGCGTACGTTGCGGGCCGGAGATCTGTCCGCCGTCCATGTGCCCACAGTTGAAGATGAAGCGTTTCGTGACCTTGCCCGGGCCTGGTCGGCCGCCAGGGAAGACCTGAAAGCAGCACGCTGCAGGCTCAAATCGTTCCTGCTCTCACACGGCGTCCATTACCTCGGGCGCCCAGACTGGGGGCCGACGCACCGACGTTGGTTGAGCACATTCTCGTTCGACAGCGCCTGGCAGCAACTCGCATTTGACGAACACCGCCGCACGATCGAGGACAGGCTCGCGCAGTGCGAACGGCTGGAGATGGCGCTGCGTGAGGCAGTTTCCAACTGGCGATTCTATCCCGTCGTGCTCGCCCTGCAGGCTATGCGCGGCATCCAGTTTACGTCGGCAGTCGGGCTGGTGTCCGAACTGGGCGACCTCTCCCGATTTGAGCATCCGCGACAGTTGATGGCGTGGATTGGCGTCACGCCGTCAGAACATTCATCCGGCGGCAAGCGACGGCAGGGAAGCATTACAAAGACTGGCAACAGTTATGCAAGAAAGCTGCTCGTCGAATCAGCGTGGAGTTACCGCCATCCGGCACGTGTGAGCATCGATATCCAGCGCCGGCATGAAGGCATCCCCAAACCCATCATCGATCGAGCGTGGGATGCGCAGCTACGGCTATGCAAGCGTTACCGTAAGCTCGTGGCTAGAGGCAAGAGCGCCCACGTTGCAATCATCGCCGTCGCCCGCGAACTGATCGGTTTCATCTGGGACATTGGACGATTGGGATTGACATTGGCCGCATCACCCACCGTACAAGCGGCATGAACGGAGGACTTCACTGCACAACAGACCGACCGAGATCGACGAGTTTCCTGAAGGCGGCGTAGCCCGGTATTCGAGCAACCCGCGTCCTCGTTTGGCAACGGCATCAGGCCGACTTGCGTAGCAAGAAAGCGGCAGGCTCATGAGACGGACCTCTGTAATGCGGCAACCAATCCGCGAATATCAGCGTGATCCACCGTCGAGACTTACTGCTACGCCGCCCTCAGGAAATTCACAACCAAACATGCCACGAACGCCAAAACCGATCCCGATTGACACCGGGAGTCATATCAACGAGGAGGAGTCCACATACGGTCCTTCGCACTCTGTCTTCAAGTGCTGTGTGCAGCGGCTCCCTGCACGACAGGCGGGGCGCTACACTTACATCGTTATCGTCAGATAGGGGCGGGCAGCCGGTCGCAGGTATTTTCCGAGAAGATGTCATGAAACTCCGCACTCCTTGGCCACCGGACTTATCCGGGGTGGCGAACGAAGCCGGGACACAGATCGCAGGAGACAATCGCTTGCCGACAAAGAACGCGGCACTGCGCGGCTTCACCATCGCTGCAGCAATAGCCATCTTTATCGCCGATTCGATCACTTCGCTCGATATCGCCGCCGCTACCCTGTATGTCGCGGTCGTATTGATGGCAAGCCGCTTCCTTCGGCCGCGCGACATCGCAATAGTGGGTCTCGGTTGCATAGCTCTTGCGCTGCTGAGCTGGTACATCACACCACCTGCCGTTTCGGTAACCCTGGCGGTTGCCAACGAGTTCATCAGCATAGGGGCTATCGCACTCGTGACGGTGCTTGCGCGGCACGCGAAGCTGTCGGAAGCAGAGGTGTTCAATAGCGAGCGCCGCCTCCGCGACGTGCAAAAGGCGCTGGCGCACGCGAATCGCTTGACGACGATGGGTGAACTCATGGCTTCGCTCAGTCACGAGCTCAAGCAACCGATCAGCGCGAGTGCTACCAATGCACAGGCGGGTGTGCGATGGCTGGCTGCCAGTCCGCCGAATCTGGAAAGCGCCCGCCAGTCGTTCGAGCGAATCATCCAGGACGCAGCGCGCGCCAGCGCCATCCTCGAGCGGACTCGCGAACTCTCCAGGAAGTCCGCGTCGCGCAAGAACAGGGTTCAATTAAACGACGCTATTGCCGAGGTGCTCGTCTTGTTGCAACACGAGTTCCTGAAGGAGAACGTTGCAGTCGAAATCCGGCTGGACCAGACACTGCCACCTGTCGAAGCAGATCGCGTTCAGCTTCAGCAAGTCGTACTGAATCTTGCGATGAACGCGGTCGAGGCCATGAGTGAGTTCCCAGAAGGACCGCGAAAACTCATCATCCAGTCAGCCACAGTTCAGTCGGGCGACGTGCTCATCACGGTACAGGATAGTGGGCCGGGATTCGCCGCGGAAAACGCGGACCGCCTGTTCGAGACGTTTTATACGACCAAGACGAGTGGAATTGGCATGGGCCTCGCGATTTGCCGTTCCATCGTCGAAGACCATGGCGGGCGATTGTGGGCCGACACCAATCAGGTCGCACGCGGGTCCGTGTTCCGGTTTACCTTGCCGCGCAGCCCGGTCCGGACAGCGAACTCTGGCGAAAATCCAGTCGGTGGCGCCTACCTGTAACGACCTGAAATTTGGGCATGCGAGGTCGCCAACAGGCAGTGAGATGGTATGTACGCTGCGCCGGTCTGAGTTCCGTCAGTTGCAGTTAATCCTGGCACGTGGCGCATTCGGAGACACTAACTGAGGGGCGGGAACGGGTCGCGTGCTGCCGATCGTCGTCGGGCAGCGACCGGCCAGGAAGCGCCGGTCGCCTGTATCGCCAGGCAGACTCTCGGGTGAACATTTTGCATCAGCAAGCGGCCGTTCGCGCGCCGACCTCATCCACGCAACCGCGGGCATCCGCAGTCCGCGCGGCCGCCTCGTCCTCTCACGTGCACTGACATGGACCCGACCGGCCCGCTCAGTGATGGTCGAAAAGAGCGAGTTGACCGCTCTTGTACATCTGCCGGACCTTCGTACGAAACGACGCCTTCGGCGACTTCTGGCACTCGGAAACAAGCACGCCGATTGGCGTCGCAGTGTCCTCCACCATCGTGTCAGTTTCCGTTATGCCGAGCTTGTCGACTCCCGCCACGTAGTAGACGGCAGCGGGTCGGTAAGCTTCATCCATCGCCACGAAGTCCTCGCATTTCATTTTCAGCGGATTCATTTTTGTCGGGGCTTGCGCCAATGCCGGCATCACGATAACGGCTCCCAGAAGACAGGTGGCAGTCACAAAGCGCTTCATGTAACACTCCCAGACTCACGCGGGGGACGGCAAAAAAGGCCGCCCGCTATTGATGACCCTCGGAAAGAACAAGGGAACTGACCGATTCGGCGATTCCGCAAGGTCTGCGTGCAGCGTGCGGAATTTCCTTCAGGCAGTATCGACGCCGTCGGGAGTGAAGACAATGAGACTTTGGTATATATCGCGTCAACTTGACTCAGGACCTAGGCGGCGTCGGTCCGGCGTGGCCTCCCCCGAAATTGCCCGCCTCCAGTAACGAACGCGAGGAGCGATAGCGCCGCCCACGTCCCAGCAGTCGGCGTCAGACGCGCCAAATGTTTCTTTTCCCTAGAGGTGGCGCCGTTGGTTCGGACAGTCAGATCGAATTTATAAGTGGAAGCGCCGGGGTCATCAAGCTGCCGATTTGATCGCTGGCAGCGTCGCGAAGTATGCCTCATCCGGCGTCTGATCGGACAAACTTGAATGGGGCCGTTTCAGGTTGTAAAGGTTCAGGTAATCGCCGATGGAGCGGCGTGCATGGCTGACTGATTCATAGGCTTTCAGATACACCTCTTCATATTTCACGCTGCGCCACACGCGTTCGACGAATACGTTGTCGCGCCAGGCGCCTTTGCCATCCATGGACAGGCGGATGCCCCTGCTGAGCACGGCGTCGGTGAACGCTGTCGCGGTGAACTGGCTGCCCTGGTCGGTGTTGACGATTTCAGGTTGCCCGTATTTTGCAAACGCTTCTTCCAACGCCTCGACAGCGTGCATCGCTTCCATCGTAATCGCCACGCGGTGGGCCAGTACCTTTCGGCTGGCCCAGTCCACCACGGCGGTCAGATATACGAAGCCGCGCGCCATCGGAATATAGCTCGTATCCAGTGCCCAGACCTGGTTTGCCCGATTGATGAGATAAAGTCAGAACTGGTGTACGGGGGGATTGAGGCGGGAGATTGAAGGCGGTGGAGGTTTCAGCTGAGAATCTGATTGTCGAAGTCGGAAACCAGCAACCAACAAACCATCCACCATGAGCAAGTTTACGGAAAAAGAAGTCGTCGGTCTATCGGCAACCGGTCTGGGTCTGGACGAACTGGTCCGGCAGGGAGCGCGGCAGGTGATCCAGCAGGCAATCGAAGCAGAGCTGTCGGCGCTCCTGGAGCGGTTCGAGAACGTCAAGACCTTGCACGGACAGCGTGCCGTGGTGCGCAATGGCTATCTGCCGGAGCGCGAAGTGCTGACGGCGGCCGGCCCCATTGCGGTGAAGGTCCCGAAGGTTCGCGATCGATCAGGATCAGGTGTGAAGTTCAATTCATCGATTGTGCCGCCGTACGTGAGGAAGTCGCCGCGCGTGAGTGCCGCGCTGCCGTGGCTGTATCTGAAGGGCATCTCGACGGGCGATATGAGCGAGGCGCTGAGCGTGCTGCTGGGAGATGACGCCAAAGGCTTGTCGGCCAATGTGGTGAGTCGGCTGAAAGCGCAATGGGCCGACGAGCACGCCAGCTGGAGTCGACGGGACCTATCAAAGTCGCGCTACGTGTATTGGTGGGTTGACGGCATTCACACCGGGCTGCGAAGCGAGAACTCTGACGGCCAGTGCCTGCTCGTGATCATCGGAGTGAGGCCCGATGGACGCAAGGAGCGTGTGGCAATCGGCGACGGGTATCGCGAGTCGAAGGCGTCCTGGCAGGAGCTGCTACTGGAGCTGAAGGCGCGCGGCTTGCAGGCCGGTCCGCTGCTGGCAGTCGGCGATGGGGCGATGGGCTTCTGGGCTGCGCTGGAAGAAGTGTTTCCTGCGACACGCGGCCAGCGCTGCTGGTTCCACAAGATGGGCAACGTGCTCAACGCGCTGCCGAAGTCGCAACAGGGACGCGCGAAGGCAGACCTGCAGGCGATCTGGATGGCCGCTACGCGTGCGGACGCGTACGCTGCGTTCGATCGTTTCGTAACGGTCTACGCGGCGAAATATCCGAAGGCGACCGAAACTCTGAAGAAGGACCGTGAGAGCCTGCTGGCGTTTTACGACTTCCCGGCCGAGCACTGGCAGCATTTGCGCACCACGAATGCGATCGAGTCGACGTTCGCGACCGTGCGTCACCGCACTACGCGGACGCGCAACTGCGTGTCGCGACCAACCTTCCTCGGCCTGGCATTCAAGCTGATCGAGGAAGCCGAGAAAACCTGGCGCCGCATTAACGGCCCCGAACAGATCAAGCTGTTGCTGGAGGGTATTGCCTTCAGGGACGGCGAACCGGTGCAAGACGATCAACCGGGTCAGCAGAAACTCGCCGCTTGACGTCGCCGGCTATCAACGGCCCATACACCAGACTTGACGTTATCTCCCGATTGATCGTCATGCCCCGCAACAGATAAGGCCAGATCTTGTGCTTCGCATGACGGCGGCTCGTGTTCGGCTTGCAGTACAGTGCCTCAATGCCCATGCGCTTCATCAGAGTGCCGACGTGTTGCGCCCGACCCTGATAGCTTCACGTTTGAGCAGCGCAATCTTCGCCGGCTGGCTGATTGCGTTAATGGTGTGGCTGCTGCCGAGCGCGCGCTCCGGCCGCCTGTTCGCCGTATTGCTGATCACCTACGTGGTGGCGGCCGCGCGACTGTCGCATATCATCGCTGGATCGACGGAGGTGGCCTACGCTTATCTGTCCGGCTGCGCGTCGTTATACGACTACCCTGGTCCGTTTCGTTCTGCCGACGCTGGCGGGCAATGTGATCGGCGGGATATCGCTGGTCGCGCTTCTCAACCACGCGGCGATCGCGCCGGAAATTAGCGGGAATCGTTGAAATGCGCCCGTGAGCGGAGCGGTCGCGGGCTCCTACACCATGGATGGGACTAGTACAACATCCCGTTAGGCAGCGTGAGCGCGCCCCCACTGCAAGCACCTTGCGATGAATTTTCGCAACTCGGCGCGGCATCGCGTGCGGTGCCATACGTACCGGCCTGCCCCACGCGACATGCTCAGCTTTGATGGCAGGCTACTGGCATCATGGATGGGTGGCCCGATCCCGTGCGGCTAATGGGGTCGATATGCGTCATCACATTGAGGACGGGGTGATTGTCGATGACGTTTCTGCGTGCCGCTGCGGCGATGTCATGGCCGTCGACGATGGACAGCCGGTCGTCGACCTCAAGATGCACATCGACGACGATCAGGTCACCCATCTTTCGGGTCCGCAGATCGTGGAAGCCGACCACGCCTGGTGTCTCGCGCAGCGTTTGGCGGATCGCGGAGACTTCTTCCTCGTTGGCCGCGCGGTCCATCAGATCGTTCATTGCATCCCAGGCAAACCTCCAGCCCATCTTCGCCACCATAACGCCTACGATCAGCGCAGCGATCGGATCGAGGATCGGGTAGCCCATCAGATTGCCAATTATGCCGGCCGCTACCACCAGCGAGGACGCCGCGTCCGAGCGCGCGTGCCAAGCGTTGGCAATCAGCATGCTCGAGCGTACGCGTTGGGCAACATTAAGCATGTAACGGAACAGCAATTCCTTCGATACCAGCGCAATACCGGCCACCCACAATGCAGCGGTGTGCACCGCCGGAATCGCAGCCGGATTGCGGAACTTCACAACGGCTGTCCACAGCATGCCGATACCGACAGCCAGCAGCAAGACGCCCAGAACCAGCGACGCGGCGTTCTCGAATCGCTGATGCCCATAGGGGTGGTCGTCATCGGGTCCCTTCTTGCTGTGCTGACCGGCAAACAGGACAACAAAGTCAGAAACAAGATCCGACAGGGAATGAATGCCGTCGGACAGCAATGCCTGCGATCTGGCGAATACGCCGATCACAATCTGGATTATCGCCAGTAGCACGTTGACGCAGACACTCACGAAGGTGCTGCGTCGGGCGGCCACGTGGCTGCTCGTTTCTTCCATTTCTTTGTTACCCATGTTCAGCTCCGGCTTCGGTGTGTCGCGCGCATAACGGTAAACACGAATTGCAAAGCGCAATTATTGCACATTAAGTCCGAAAATGTTGTCATAAGTCCTTGTTTTATATGGACAAATATAAACGAAAACGATTTACAATCGTCTTTCGCTTCCGCGTGTTATCAACTGGCAAGTTACAGAGGCCTGGGTGTTGGTCGGGTGAATATCGAGGTGGTGGCTTGCCCAATGCCGTTACTGAGCGGCGCACCAAATAATGCGTTGCGCGCTGGCGAGTGTTGTCGCGCTTCGCTTTTTGCGCTGCGCGGCAATGCTTGCTCAAACTTCCTTATGGATGCACTGAGTTCGCGTTAAGCAAATACGGTGGCTCGGCGGTTTTGCACGCTTCGCTGCGCGCTCACAGCCCTGTGGAACAGGGCGGGCGTCGAACAACCCTGAGAAGCTGCAGGCAACTACACGCGAGTGAATGGCCCTTGGACTTTGATAGCGGTCGTTGCCATAGCGGCGAGCCGAACGGCGACAACGGGGTCGCGTGGCGTCGCTCGACGTCGCGCAGCCGCCAGTCAGGAGAGGTGCTTCGGTTACGCCAGGTAGCTATACTCCAACTCGACGAGATCCTGAACCTGCAGGGGGAGATTTTTCCTACCCGTAGATCAACTTCCGATAGTTCGAATCGACTTCCCATGACTATGCTGCCAATCGCCGACCGTTGGTTTGAACTGAAACGCATCAGTGACGAAATCACCCTGCTGTGGGAACCTCATGTCGTGCCACTGATGCAGTGCAATATCTGGCACGTGCGGGGCCGCGACCGGGACCTGATGATCGACACCGGAATGGGTATTGCCAGTCTGCGTGACGCGGCCCGGCATCTGCTTCAAAAGAAAGTGACCGCAGTCGCGACACATACGCACTCGGATCATGTGGGCGGACATCATGAGTTCGAGCACACGCTTGTCCACGAACTGGAGGCCGACAACCTGCGCTCGCCGCGCGAGCGCGGCACGCTTCTGGCATCGGTATTGGGCGATGCCGCGATTCGTCGATACCACGAATTTGGCTATCCGTTCGATGGCGATCTGATCACCGCCCTTCCCAAGGCCGATTACCGGATGTCCGACTACCGCGTGCGAGCTGCGACCGTCACGGAAATCGTCAAGGAAGGGAATATTGTCGATCTCGGTAACCGGCATTTCGAAGTCCTGCATCTGCCAGGCCATTCACCAGGGAGCATCGGTCTTTGGGAGCCGGCCACCGGCACGTTGTTCTCCGGCGATGCGATCTACGATGGCCCGCTGCTGGACGAGATCGGCGGTGCCGATATCCCGACCTATGTGCGTACGATGAAGCGTTTGCGCGAATTGCCCGTGCAAGTCGTCCACGCGGGACACGACGCGAGCTTCGGGCGGGAACAACTGGTCGCGCTGATCGACGCCTATCTGGCAAAACGCGCATGATCGTTATCGAAAAATAGCGTGGGACGACGATCAACCATCACCATCGGTCCCTTTCGGCCATCTGCAGCCGCTCGTATGCGCGCCGCAGCGGTCATTCCAATGTCGCCTCGGAGCCGGACATCGGACGCTGACCGGTTGATCACAAGTGCCATCGTCAGTCTGAGCCGCCGTGCACGCCGCAACCACCAAAAAAGTGGCTCGCGCTTTGTCCAATCACGATGAAAGATCTGGATGAACCGGCACCGTGAGCTGAAAAACAGCGCCGCGCGGGACGTCGGTGGAAAACCCTGCCAGACCTCCTTCACGTCAGGCGGCTGGGCGCTTAACCACTGCATCGCGGCGTAGCCGTTGGCGACCGTCGCGGAGATCGGCTGGTTGACCTCATGCGCGATCGTCGCCGCGAGCTGGCCCATGTGGCCACGCGGGTTGCGTGCG
Source organism: Paraburkholderia sp. MM5477-R1 (assembly GCF_050436385.1). Classification (NCBI taxonomy): domain Bacteria; kingdom Pseudomonadati; phylum Pseudomonadota; class Betaproteobacteria; order Burkholderiales; family Burkholderiaceae; genus Paraburkholderia; species Paraburkholderia sp. MM5477-R1. The sequence continues at coordinate 958,559 of NZ_JBNDMC010000010.1, read as the reverse complement.
CCAGCTCCGTCGGCACCTCGCGGTAGCGCCGCTCGCTCTCGCGGGCTTCTTCCTCGGCCCGCTTGCGCTCGGTCAGATCGAGCACGAAGGCGACACCTTCGTTCCCTCCTGTTTCAAACGTGGTTCTCGCCAGAGCTGAGGTCAGAGGTATGCCCGCAGCATCAACATCGGGCTCACAATGGTGCTGCGTCCGCCGCCGAGCGAGCCCGGGAGGTTGTAGCTGTGGATGTTGATTCGCAACCCGACTTCGAAGCGCCCCTTGTCATCGATAGGGGTGAAGAAGTCGGGGCGCAAGAAGACCTCCGTGCCGAACGAGTCTTTCCGGAAATTCACGACGAGTGTCGTCATTTGTGTGATCTCGTGCCCCGCGATCGAGAACGGTTTCAGCTTGAAGAAAATCCGGTAAAAGAGATTGGGGCTGGTGTTTTCGGCTCCCACATATGACGCTTCGCGCGCGTAAGCGTCGGTCTCGAAGTAGTCGAAGCCCGGCAGATTGAAATTCGCGAGAAGTCCGTAAGACTTGACCCAGAACTGGGCGTAGTTGGATTTTTCAAAGCGCGCGGCAGGCTCACGTCCTGGAAGACCCCGTAAGACAAGTTCTTGTTGAGTATCTTGCCGATACTCAGACGCGGATTGACGAACAAGACGTAGTTGTCGTGCTTCGAAGGATCGCCGCTCATATCAGCGCCGTGATAGTTTTCGAAATCGATCCAGTTGCTGCCGAAGCGGTTTTGGTCGAAATGCTCGAACTGTCCCATGAACACGTTTTTGTTGGGCGTACCGTTGTCGTAGAGATAGTCGGTCGGGCCGTGCGGCGTGAATCCTCCGCCAAACGAATTGATCTGCCATTGGAAATAGCCGTCCGCTTGTGCCGGTGACGCTTGCAACATGAGACCGATAAGCGCGCCGGCGAGGCCGAAGTTGCGCCTTTTGGTACGGGACCGAAATACCATGTTTGTCTCCATTATTATCAGCATCGCTTAAAAATGAGCGGCACTAATCCTGCCGTCTATAGGATCAGCGACGCGCAGCGACGACGAATGGCCCGCGCCTTCCCGCGCCTTCCCGCGCCCCGATGTCTTGCCGGGAGTCCGTGAACTGACCAGGGATTGCTATGCTTTCGATGTCGCGTCGTCTTGGCTCACCACGCTTCCGAGCCTGGCTGCCCGCCGGCCCGGATGGCGTGTCATGCCGCTCGCTGTTCGCCGCGAACGAGGCGGAAGTCGTATTCGCACGTCCAGAAGGGCACGTCGACTTGCTCGCCGGTCGGCGCCATGCCAGGCTCATGTCGCTTGAAATCGACGATCAAGCCTTGTTTCACGCCGAATACGACATCGCTGTCGAGGTACGGCCCGTCAGACGGGAAGAGGTGGGTGACGATCGACTTGTAGCCGGACGCAGAGACGATGAAGTGAATATGGCGTGGCCGATTCGGATGGCGGCCCATCGCGGCGAGCATCGAACCGACCGGTCCATCGGTGGGTACCGGATAGTAGAACGGCTTGATCGACCGAAACCAGTACTTGCCGTCGGGTCCCGTGGCCAGACGCCCACGCGCGCGCATCTCGTCGGAACCGAGCTGCATGTCGTAGTTGCCTTCTCCATCGCCCGACCAGATGTCGAGCACGGCACCCTCGATTGGCCCGTCGTCGAGCGTCAGCATGGTCCCGGAATAAAAGCACGGCTCGCCAATGACGCCCCTGGCAAGATCGCTCCCCATCGGCAGCTCCGGCGCACCCTTCCAGTAGTACGGTCCCAACACCGTCTGCTGCGTGGCACTTTCAGGCAAACGATTATTAATGGCGTCAACGAGAATGGAGACGCCCAACGTGTCAGAAAGAAGGACGAATTCCTGACGTTTGGCGGTGCAAATCTGCCCGGCCTTCGTGAGAAATTCGATGGCCGCCATCAATTCCGCTTCCTCCAACTCCACTTCGCGCACGAAGTCGTGAAGATGGCGCACAAGCGCCGACATCACGACACCAAAGCGCGCGTTCGCAGGCTTCATGCTCTTTAGAACCTGTTCGGTGATATCAAACTTGCGGGCGGTCATGCATGTCTCCTTAGATGCGGTAACGCCCTGTTCAGATCCGTCTCGACACGGTCGGCGTTCGATTGCGCAGAGTCTAAGGACACACGTGCATGGACAGAAATGGCTTTTTTGCACCGTAACGATTTATGCTATCGATAGATGCGTCGGTGTGCGACGCAGTCGAAGAGCGTTCTAGTGTCCTGAGTTAAAAATTCATTGAATGATGCCGATCACGTACTAAAGTGTCCTGTGTAGCACTTGATACGCGGAGGCAACGATGAGTGGACGGTCCAAAGGGGAACTCGTGCTGAGCGATTCGGAGCGCGAAGACCTGCAAGCGCTGACGATGCGACGCAAGACCGCGCAGGCCCTGGCATTGCGGGCGCGCATCGTGTTGGCCTGTGCCGATGGCATGGACAACAAGACAGTTGCGGCGAAACAGCGGGTCACACAGCAAACGGTTTCGAAGTGGCGGGCGCGATTCGTGAGCCATCGTGTGGACGGCCTGCTTGATGCACCACGGCCCGGCGCACCGAGGACGATTGATGACGCGCGCGTCGATGCGGTCATCGCGAAGACGCTCGAGTCCGTGCCTGTCGGAGCGACTCACTGGAGCACGCGCACGATGGCTCGCGAAATGAAATTGTCGCAGACAGCGGTCACACGAATCTGGCGTGCTTTTGGCTTGCAACCGCATCGGCAGGAGACGTTCAAGCTCTCCAGCGATCCGATGTTCGTCGACAAGGTGCGGGATATCGTCGGGCTTTACCTGGACCCGCCGCTCAAGGCCATGGTGCTGTGCGTGGACGAGAAGAGCCAGATTCAGGCGCTCGATCGCACGCAACCCATGTTGCCGTTGGCACCCGGCATCCCTGAGCGACGTACCCACGATTACATGCGCCACGGTACGACCACCCTGTTCGCGGCGCTGGACATCGCTACTGGTGAAGTAATCGGCGAGGTACATCGGCGCCATCGCAGCAGCGAATTTGTGCGCTTTCTGCGCACCATCGAAGCCAGCGTGCCGTCTTACCTGGAGGTGCATCTGGTAATGGACAACTATGGCACGCACAAAACGCCCTCGATCAAAGCCTGGTTCGCTCGTCATCCTCGCTTCCATGTTCACTTCACACCCACCTCGGCGTCGTGGCTTAACCAGGTCGAACGATGGTTTGCCGCGCTCACTGAAAAATACCTTCGACGCGGTACGCATCGGTCGACACGTCAACTCGAAGACGCGATCCGTCATTATCTGGATGTCTATAACGCGAACCCCAAACCGTTTGTCTGGAGCAAGTCGGCCGATGAGATCCTGGCCAGCCTCGAACGGTTTTGTGTGCGCGTCCGCAAGGCTGCGGCAGGAGCATCATGAATATCAATACCGACGCAATTGATGAAGTTTCCCTCGCGCTCCTCTACCTGACCCTGCATGACCGATACCGTGCATGGAAGGGCTTCGACTGGGATGTGCTGAACCGGCTCCATGAACGAGGCCTCATCGAAGACCCAGTCAACAAGACGAAGTCCGTGATCTTTACGGAAGAAGGACTGCGCGAATCCGAGCGACTTTTTAATCAGCACTTTGTCATTCCGGAAAGAACAGAGAATTGATTCAACGAACTTCTAACTCAGGACACTAGCGCGGCTTCGCGTTTCGATGCGAAGCCAGCTTCCTGACGATGGAGCAGAAGGACCGCACGTGGAGAGATTGTTGTTTCTTGCTGCGCTTGCGCAGGATGCCGGGCGTTCGGATCGGCGTTGGACTTTCCAGCGGGATGACGTTGAGCCCCGGTTGGTGGGCGACCGCATTGGCTGCAACGATCGCGGCGATCTTCGTGCGCGCGACGAGCCCCAGCATCGGCGCGATCGTATTCATCTCCACGATGACCTGCGGCTCTGCCCCGGATGCCTGAAAGCATTCGTTCAACATGACGCGCGTCGTGAACTCGTTCGGCAGCAGGACCATCTGCTGATGATGCAGCTCGACGAGCCGAATGCGTTTGCGGCCTGCGAACGGATGCTCGTCCGACACGACGAGCACCATCTCCTCGTTATAAAGCGGCTCGAACCATAGGTCGTTGCGCTCGGGCGGACGATAAGCGATGCCGAAATCCAGCTGATCGGCCGTGAGCTGAGCGATGATGTCGTCAGCAGACAATTCCTTGACCGTCACTTTCGCTGCCGGAAACTGCGCAAGGAATGTCGCGACGCAGTCGGGAATGAATCCGAGGTTGAACGTATGCGTTGCCCCGACACGCACTTCGCCGCCGAGCACGCCGCCTGATTCCTTCAGCGCGCCGAGTCCCTGATCGACCGCCTCGAGCGCCTGCGTCGCAAAGCCAAGGAACAGTTCGCCCGGCTCCGTCAACACCACCTTCTTGCCGACGCGTTCGAATAGCTGTTGATCGAGTTCGTCTTCGAGTTGCTTGATCTGATGCGAAAGCGTTGATTGCGAAACGTGAACTCGCTCCGCCGCGCGCGTGAAGTTAAGGCAATCGGCCAGCGCCTTGAAGTAGCGCAGATGACGGAGTTCCATAATGCGTCGCAAGTCCAGCGTAACAATCGATGACATCGATTGTATCGATGCAAAATCATCATTTCAACAACTGAATCCGCCTGGCTATCCTTCGCTACAAGACCGGGTGTCCTTATCGGCACGCGGACGGCGGAGAAGGCCCATCGCGGCAGCGGTGCTTTGCGGGGCTGCAATTGAGGAGCGTGAAATGAAGATCGGCAAGGAAACCATACCCAGAACAGCAATCTCGACATCAGACGAGCATTCGATCACCGTGCGCGGCGCCGATCTGTGCCGCGACCTGATCGGCAAAATCTCCTTGACAGAGTACTTCTACCTGCTCCTGACCGGATCGCGCCCGTCGGAGAACGCGACGGCGATCCTGAACGCGACGCTGGTCGCCATCACTGAGCACGGTCTCGTGCCCAGCGTGCAGGCGAGCCGCATGACGCTCGCCGCGGCGCCTGACGCACTGCAGGGCGCGGTTGCAGCCGGCATTCTCGGGTGCGGCTCCGTGATTCTCGGCGCGGCGGAAACGGCCGGACGGATGTTCAGCGAAGTCTCCGAGCGCGCCGGCAACGACGGCGACCTCAACGCCGCTGCGCTCGCTGTCGTCAAGGAGTACCGCGCCGCGAAGCGTGCCATTCCCGGCTATGGCCACCCGCTACACAAGGCGCGCGATCCCCGCGTCGACGCGCTCTTTTCGGTCGCGCGCGACCGCGCCATCAATCTGCGGTACGTCGCCATCGCCGAAGCGGTCGAGCGCGCCATTCCGCAGGTGATCGGCAAGGAACTGAAGCTCAATGTCTCGGCCGCGATCCCGGCCGTGCTGCTCGGCGTCGGCTTTCCACTTGCCGCATTGAAAGGCGTGCCGATTCTTGCTCGCACCGCTGGCCTTATCGCGCATCTAACGGAGGAACTCGAGCGGCCGATCGGCTTCGCGCTTTCTTATCAGGCGACGCGCGAACTCGTCTTCGATGGCGTCCCGGCCGCGCAGACCGGGACCGGCCCTGCCTCCGAGTAAGTGTCTTCCTATTCGACTGGAATCAGCAACATGAACAAGGTACTGCAGGGCGTGCGAGTCATCGAGCAGGGCACTTTCATCACGGGCCCGGCTGCTGCGATGATTCTCGCCGACATGGGTGCGGACGTCATCAAGGTGGAGCAGCCCGGTACGGGAGATCCGTTTCGCGCGTTCCGCGGCGGCTTGTACAGTCCTCATTTCCAGACTTACAACCGTAACAAACGCAGCATTACGCTCAATCAGAAGCTCCCCGAAGACCAGGCCGTATTCGATGATCTGATCCGGAGCGCGGATGTCTATATCCAGAACTTCCGTCCCGGCGCTGCAGAGCGGCTGAACGCTGGCGAGGCAAGGCTTCGCGAACTCAATCCGCGCCTCGTTTACTGCGCAATCAGCGGCTTCGGGCAAACCGGACCGGCCGCTCAGCGGCCCAGTTACGATACCGTCGCGCAAGCGACGAGTGCCTATCTGAACCTGCTCGTGAACCCCGCTGATCCACGCGTCGTCGGCCCCGCGGTAGCCGATGCGATGACCGGTTACTATGCGGCGTTCGGCATTCTCGGCGCGCTCTACGAACGCGGGCGCAGGGGGCGTGCGAGCTCCGTCGAGGTGTCGATGGTCGAAGCGATGTGCCACTTCAATCTGGACGCGTTCACCCACCTGCTGTCCGAGGGCGAAGTGATGGGCCCGTTCAGCCGGCCGAGCGTTTCGCAGTCTTACGTGCTCCGTTGCGCGGACGGCAAATGGGTCGCGCTGCACATGTCGTCGCCCGAGAAGTTCTGGCAAGGCCTTGCGACGGCGATGCGCCGCCCCGACATCTTCCTCGACCCGCGCTTTGCTACGCGTGAAGCGCGCATCGAGCATTACGAAGATCTGATCGTTCTCTTGCGCGAGATCTTCGCGTCGGAAACGCGGGATGTCTGGTGCGAACGGCTGGCCGCCGAAGACGTACCGCATGCCCCGATGTACGACACACGCGAAGCACTTGCCGATCCCCAGGTCAAACACCTCGGGCTCGAAGTGGCGACGACGCACCCGGAGATGGGGCCGTTCCGCACCATACGGTTCCCGGTGACGTTTGACGGCAAGCGTGAATCCGACGTCACGGCCCCGCCGTTACTGAACGAGCACGACAGCGAAATTCGCAACGAACTGCGGCGCGCCACCCGACCATACGAAAAGGACCGGTAAAGGGTGCGCAGCTAACCATCTGGAGGAGCAAAAATGAGTCTGGAAAATTGGACCCCGAGCAATATCGATATCGAGAAGGCGCGCGCCATTGCGCAGCAGCGGCGCGCCAGCAACAAGGTGAAGATGCTTCACCATCACGCGTTTCGCTGCCGTAGCGCAGAGGAAACGCGTGCGTTCTACGAGGGCCTTCTGGGCTTCCCGCTTGTCGCGGCATGCATCGAACCCATCGACCCGCTGACCAACGAGCCGAAGCCCTACATGCACCTGTATTTCGAACTCGCCGACGGAAGCGCGCTTGCGTTCTTCGACTATCCAGTGCATTTCAAGCCGGCAGACTTCGCTGAGGTCGACCAGTTCTGCCATCACATCGCGATGGAAGTCGAAGGCGGCGACGCGACGATCGATGCTTACAAGAAGAAGCTCGAAGGTGCGGGCGTCGAGGTGTTCGAGATCGACCATGGCTACTGCCGTTCGATCTACTTTTACGATCCGAACGGACTGCGCCTCGAATTTGCAACGAACGTGCCGGTGAGCGAACGGTTCTTTGCCGACAGGTACCAGTTGGTCGATGCCGACATGGAAAAGTGGCGGGCGTTGCGCGCGCAGCACTATGGGGACGTCGCAAATGCCTGACGCACTGTCCGCGACAGGCAGCCGGACCGCCGACTGCAAACTGCGGCGCGGGAAGGGTGTCTCAAGCGACGGCTTGCCTATCGCCTATTGGGATTGGGGCAATCGGTCGGGTATCCCGATCGTTTTGCTGCATGGCTTCTCACTCGATCACAGCGTCTGGGCGCCAGTTTACGAGCAGGCATCCCTGTTGGAAGCGTGCCGTTTCATCGTCCCCGATTTGCGCGGCCATGGCGCGTCGGGGCGTGCGAGTACAGCGGACAGTTACCTCGACGGCAAACTGTGGGCCGACGACATGGCCGCCGTGATCGAGTCGAGCGGGGTTCGCCGCCCGACCGTCGTGGCGTGGTCGTACAGTGGAAGAATGCTGTTCGACTACATCCGCTACTACGGAACGGGGACGCTCGCAGGCATCAATCTCGTTGCCGCGGCGAGCGTGGCCGACCCCACGGCGATCGGGCCGGACCACCTGTGTCTCGAAGCGCTCTGTTCGAGCGAGCCGAGGAGCGCCGAGGCCGCCGCCGCACGGTTCGTTTCCGACGTCCTGCGAATCGGTCCCGACAACGCGAGTTTCGAGTCGATTGCGTCCGCGGTGCGGCTGGTCTCGCCCGAGCATCGTCTTTGGATGCGGCGCAGGGTGCTCGACTATGACAGCGTCATCGCGGCACTCGACATTCCCGTGCTGGTGACGCACGGCAAATTGGATCGCGTTGTCTTGCCCGCGCTCGCCGCGCGACTAGGCCGACTGGTCACGCATGCCCGCCTTTCCATCTACGAAAACAGCGGGCACGCGCCGTTTCTGGAAAACCCGCAGCGCTTCGGCGCCGAGTTGCTCAGATTCGCGTCGGGCGCCTGATTGCAGCACGATCGTGTGGCCGACGCTGATGGCCGAGGAAAATGCAATGAGCCGTACCCTTTATGACAAGCTTTTCGACAAGCATACCGTGCGTGCGGAGCCAGACGGTTCTACGCTTCTCTACATTGACCGTCACCTTTTGAACGAAGTGACCAGTCCGCAAGCGTTCGAAGCGCTTCGCATGGAGAGGCGCGCCGTCTGGCGACCCAGATCGACTCTTGCGGTCGCGGACCACAACGTGCCCACAACCGACCGCTTGGCAGGTATCGCCGACGAGACTGCCCGCATTCAGGTCGAAAGACTGCGCGAGAATTGCAAGACCCATAACATCCAGCATTTCGGCATGGACGATGAGCGACAGGGAATTGTCCACGTCGTCGGTCCTGAGTTGGGCACCACGCTGCCTGGAATGACTATCGTGTGCGGCGATTCGCACACGAGCACACACGGTGCGTTCGGCACTTTGGCGTTCGGCATCGGGACGTCTGAGATTGAACACGTACTTGGCACCCAGACGCTGCTGACAAGGCGCAGCAAGAACATGCGCGTGGTGGTGACCGGAGCACTCCCGTCCGGTTGCAGCGCGAAGGACGTTGCGCTTGCTCTCATCGGCAAGATTGGTACGGCTGGGGCGACCGGTCACACAATCGAATTCACTGGTCCCGTCGTCGATGCCCTTTCGATGGAAGGACGGATGACCCTGTGCAATATGTCCATTGAGGCTGGAGCGCGAGCCGGACTGGTTGCAGTCGACGAAACAACGCTTGCCTACTGTCGCAGTCGCCCCTACGCGCCAAAGGGGCAGGACTGGGTAAAAGCTGCGGCTGAGTGGGGCGCGTGGCGCTCGGACGATGACGCGTCTTTCGACGCACACGTCACTCTCGATGCGTCATCCCTGACGCCGCAAGTCACATGGGGGACGTCACCTGAGATGGTCGTGGGCATCGAGGATTGCATCCCCGACCCCGCGACCCTGGCGGACAAGAACCGGCGCACCGGCTATGAGCTTGCACTGCGCTATATGGATTTGAAGCCGGGCACACGCATGACGGATATCTCAGTTGACAAGGTCTTCATTGGCTCCTGCACCAATGGGCGAATTGAGGACCTGCGCGCTGCTGCCGACGTGCTGCGTTCGCTCAACGCCCATGTGGCGCCGAATATCAGCCTCGCTCTCGCGGTGCCCGGTTCCAGTGCAGTCAAGCGGGAAGCGGAACAAGAAGGATTGGACCAGGTTTTCATCGGGGCCGGATTTGAGTGGAGAGAAGCCGGTTGTTCGATGTGCCTCGGAATGAACCCTGACCATCTGGAGCCAGGCGAACGGGTCGCATCAACATCGAATCGCAACTTCGAAGGTCGGCAAGGCGCCGGCGGACGGTCGCACCTGGTCAGCCCGGCAATGGCTGCAGCGGCCGCTGTCGCGGGTCATTTCGTTGACGTACGCGCCCTGAAACCGCGTCAGGAAACCTAGTCATGCAGCCATTTGTCACTCACACCGGCATCGCCGTCCCGCTGGAGCGGGACAACGTCGACACCGATGCCATCATGCCGAAGCAGTTCATGAAAGCTATCGCCCGGACCGGCTTCGGGCCGTATGTGTTCGACGAATGGCGGTTCGAAGACTCCGGTTACTACGGGAAGCCGGCGACGGAGCGGTTGCCTAAGCCGGATTTCGTCCTGAACCGACCGCGCTACGCGGGTGCGTCGATACTTCTCGCCGGTCGAAATTTTGGCTGTGGCAGCTCGCGCGAACATGCGCCGTGGGCTCTTCAGCAGTACGGATTCCGCGTCCTGATTGCGCGAAGCTTCGCCGATATCTTCTACAACAATTGCTGCAAGAACGGGATGCTTCCGGTTGTTCTGACTGGCGATGAAATTTCTTACCTGTTTAAGGCGGTAGATAAAACGCCTGGCTATCAACTTTGCGTGGACCTTCTTAGGCGGTCGGTGTCGGCCTCCGATGGATTTCGTGCCCACTTCGACATGGAGCTAGCCCAGAGAACGCATCTTATCGAGGGTATTGACGAGGTTGGTGCTACGTTAAAGCACGCAGAAGAGATTACAAATTTTGAGGCAACGTATTTAGGGGGACGACCGTGGCTCTGACTCGGCAGGATGGAATATTGGACGCACCACTCGCAAGCACTGAGGTGAGCTCGAGTGGAGGGAGTATTGCTCAATCCGCAACCGCGGACGCACTTTTCAAACGGATTGCGTTACGGCTCATTCCGTTCCTGTTCTTCTGCTACGTTCTGAACTACATTGACCGCGTCAACGTCAGCTTCGCCCATCTGCAGTTCAAGAACGACCTCGGACTTACCGAAGCTGCTTACGGCTTCGGCGTCGGAATTTTCTACGTGGGGTACGTGCTGTTCGAGGTTCCCAGCAGCCTGCTGCTCCGCAGGATCGGAGCCCGAAAGACGATAGCTCGCATCATGGTTCTCTGGGGATTGGTGTCTCTCTCGATGATGTTCGTGCGCAATCCGACCCAGTTCTATATCGCACGGGTTGCTCTTGGCATTGCGGAAGCTGGCTTTTTCCCGGGCATTGTCTACTACCTGACGACCTGGTTCCCTAACCGGTATCGTGCGAGAGTGCTTTCTGCCTTTGTGCTCGGGATTGCGGTCGCTGGTATTACTGGCGGCCCGGTTTCAGGCTGGATTCTGAACAATGCTGAAGGGTGGCATGCGCTGCATGCCTGGCAGTGGCTGTTCCTTCTGGAAGGCGTCCCGCCCGTGCTTGTTGGGCTGTGCGCCTTATGGTATCTGCCAGATAGCCCGCAGACCACGAAATGGCTGTCGGCACACGAAAAGGCCATCGTTGTCCGGGAGCTGGAAGGTGAGTCCGACTCCACTTCCCACCAGATTTCACACTTCGGCGCGGCGCTAAAAAATTGGCGAGTGTATGTCTGCGCCTTCGGGTATTTCGCCATCACATGGGCGGGAAGCATTCTCAATTTCTGGGCGCCGTCCGTCATTCGTGAGGCGGGCGTGGCGAATCCGTGGCACATCGGCTTGTTGTCCGCTGTTCCGTATTTCATTGGCGCAATAGGTATGCTGGTGGTGAGCCGGCACTCGGACGCCCGGAACGAGCGTCGTTTGCACTTCGCTAGTTGCGCACTGGTATCGGCTCTCGGGGCGGTGCTTATCGGCGCAACACATTCTTCCTTCGGACCTGCAATCGCTGGCTTGGCTCTCGTCGCCATCGGGTACCTGACGTGTACAGCAATCTTCTGGACTATTCCGGCAACCTTCCTGTCCGGTACAGCGTCCGCGGGCTCGATCGCCCTGATATCCAGCATCGGCCAGCTCGGCAGTCTCACGGCTCCGACCGCGATCGGCTCACTGACAGCGCTCACGCATGAGATAAGCGCTGGTTCGTACCTGGTGGCGTTCGTCCTGATGTGCGGCGCGGCAGTCATCGCAGTGGCGATGCGCAATAACGCGGCGAAATGAAAGCAAGATTCGAGGAGAGCTGTTTGTCGCTTATCGCAAAGGTGGCACTAGTGTTGATACTCGCTGCGTAATGCGTGACCTCATACCCGGCGTTGGCGCAGAGTATCGACATAGACAAGCCTCTGACTATTGCGAAAGAAGTAAGCTTCTTCGTGGCGGCGGGGACATCACGTCAGATACCTTGTCGACGCTTTCGCAGGCTGACCCGAAGGGGACCGTTACTGTGGAGCAGATGTATGTCCAGTATCAAATACCCGTACATCCACACAGTGCGTCAGTGGTCTTCGTCCACGGTTGCTGCCTGACTTGAGCGGTATGGGAGACGACGCCCAATGGTCGGATGGGGTGGGCCGAATACTTCGTTCGCAAGGGATTCCCGAGCTACGTCGTGGGCCAGGCTGCTCGCGGACCGTCTGCTGCGAACGCAGCGTCTATCGGGGCAGTGAAAACCGGAATACTTCCGCCCGAAGCGCTTCCCGCCGGTTTTTCGGTTGGTCGCGAATTTGCGTGGACGCTTTTCCGATTTGGACCGCGGTATCCGGAGGCGTATCCTCGCCTGCAGTATCCAGGGGAAGCGCAGGACGAGTTCTGGAAGCAGATGGTTCCTGACTGAGCTTACTTCATGTCGACGCCGAACCCCACACTGCCTTCACTGGGATTGCCTTCCAAGCGATTGAAGAAGACAGTTCTCGTCAGCCACTCGCAGTCCGGATTTTATCCGTTCCAGGCGGTGACAGGTGGTGCTGTAGGAGTTGCTGCCATCGTGGCTGTCGAGCCTACGGCATGTCCTGCTGCAAACGCCGACCCGAAGCCGTACGTCAAACTTCCCATTCTGCTCATCTACGGTGACTTCATTGAGCAATCAGTCCCTTGGGCTGCGCATCATGCGGCATGCAAGGCATTTGCAGCCTCCGTGAACGATGCGGGTGGGCACGTGGACATCGTAGAGACGACCCAACTCGGAATGCACGGGAACTCCCACATGCTGACGCAGGACCGGAACAATCTGCAAATTGCCGATGTCGTCACCAACTGGATTTCGCGCAATGTCCCGTAGGCATTTTCCAAATTTGAGTGGAGCCTCGAGCCACAATGGTGGACGGCAGTGTTACGGTAACCGGACGTGCTGGTAGAGTGAGACGATATAGAACTCGAAACCGCTCTATCACCGCCACCGTATTCGGGTGCCGTCATCAACTGCGCGGCACGCTGATATCTCCGGTTCCAGCTATGCCTGCGCGACATCGAAGAGTTACTGTTCGAGCGCGGCGTGATCGTCAGCTACGAGACGATGGGGCGCTGATGCGAGAAGTTCGGCGCCGTGCCGGCAGCCGCGGACCAACGGATGACCGTTGTGCCCGTCGAAAGCTGCCGCTCACTTGTTCGCGCGTCTAACGGCCGAAGTGGGTCGAGTCCGTGTAAAAACGCGTTTGATCACCTAGACTGAACCTAGACTGAATCAAGCTGCTGAAACGAGAGGCGCAGATGGGGCGATTTGTCGAAGGTGCGCAACGCAGTCAGACGACACTACTGCCAGAGTGTCTCGATGACTTCATCGCTGAAGACAACCCTGTGCGGATTGTTGACGCATTCGTCGAGGAACTCGAACTGTCATCCCTCGGATTCGAAGGCACCACGCCGGCGAGCACCGGCCGAGCTTCTTACCACCCGGCCGTGCTGCTCAAGATCTATATCTACGGTTATCTCAATCGGGTGCAGTCTAGCCGACGCCTGGAGCGGGAGTGCCAGCGCAATGTTGAATTGATGTGGCTGACCGGCCGGCTTGCGCCAGACTTCAAGACGATTGCCGAGTTCAGGCGAAGCAATGGCGAAGGCATTCGCAACGTGTGCCGTCGCTTCGTGATGATATGCCGGAACTTGAAGCTGTTCACACAAGCGGTCGTCGCCATCGACGGCAGCAAGTTCAAGGCGGTCAACAGCCGCGACAACAACTTCACGCCCAACAAGATTGCACGACGTCAGGAGCAGATCGAGCAAAGCATCCAGCGTTATCTGGACGCGCTCGAGACCGCCGATCGCACCCAACCAGTCGAGGTAGAAGCGAAGACTGAACGCCTACGGGAGAAGATCGAAACGTTGCGTGAACAGATGCGTGATCTGGATCGTGCAGCGGAGCTTCTGAATGATCTGCCAGAAAAGCAGATCTCGTTGACCGACCCGGATTCACGCTCGATGATCTCTCAAGCCAAGGGTACAGGCGTGGTTGGCTATAACGTTCAGGTCGCCGTCGACGCCCGGCACCATCTCATCGTTACCCACGAAGTCACGAATGTCGGTAACGACCGGACGCAGTTGAGCCCGATGGCCAAAGCGGCGCGCGACGCGATGGGCAAGAAGAAAATCAAGGCACTGGCAGACCGTGGGTATTTCAGCGCACCAGAGATCAAGGCATGCGACGACGCGGGCATTGTGGCACTGGTGCCGAAATCACAAACCTCCGGTGCAAAGGCTGACGGCCGCTTCGACCGGGCCGACTTCATTTACATTGCCAGAGACGACCAGTATCTGTGTCCGGCAGGGCAACGCGCGATATACCGCTACACCTCGTTGGAGAGTGCCAATCTGCTGAAATTGCGGACCTACTGGAGCAGTGCCTGCCCACACTGTCCACTCAGAAAGCAGTGCACGCCGGCGCCGTATCGGCGCATTCGCCGATGGGAACACGAAGCGGTACTCGACAGAATGCAACGCAAACTGGATCGTCAGCTTGACGCGATGACAATACGGCGACGAACGGTCGAACACGTTTTTGGCACGCTGAAGCACTGGATGGGCTCAACCCACTTCCAGATGCGCAGGCTTGCGAACGTCTCGACTGAAATGAGCTTGCATGTGCTGGCGTACAACCGCAAACGCGTCATGAAGATCCTCGGATTTACAAAGACACTGCGAGCGATGAAGCTCGCAGGCGCGTAATCTCACACCTGCCTATGCTTGCTGGCGTGGCGCAATCAGTTCAGTCGTAGACAACAGGAAGCTGCGAAGGCGCGGCCTCACCAGTCGCTCGACAGACTGCCGGCTCACACGTTTTTACACGGCCTCGGCCGATCAGGGACATTGAGCGGCGCGACTCTTCGCATGTAGCCGACGATCACGGCAGTATTGCTGCAGCCACATAGACAGCGGGCTATCCTGGCGGATCAAGCTTTGACTGCGGTGGGTGAGTGGCTGGATATAGACGTTTTTCATAGGGCTTTGTACGTGATGGTCAGAATGGATTAGCGTGGCGTCATGCGTTTGCGTATGCGCGCCATACGCGGCTGACTGGCTTGCCGTCGGTGCCGATCACGCGCGGGAAGCACCGAACGAACGGTTTCGGTCCGGGCTTCGGCGCAGTCTGCCAGGCGGCTGCATAGTCCCTTCCGGTCGGCACAGGGACGCCCATGCGATAGACGCGGCCCGGCGTGTCGGTGAGCTTCATTTGCCAGCCTGCAGAAGGGCGTAAGCACGCGCGGCAATGGCCGTCTGTTTCGCGGCCATACGATTCGGTGCGGGCTGCGGATTGCCATGCAGGCGAGCAGAACACTCCTGCTTTTTCAGGCGTTTTTTCTCGGCCTTCGTCAGTTTCTTCTCGCGCTGCCATGCGGGCTCGGCCTTCACGGGCTCCGGCGCGGGTTCCGGTTCCGGGGCCGCGGCGGGCTCTGGCTCGTCGGAGTAGTAAGGATCGCACATGCCGAGCACGATGGCCGCCTCTTCATCGCTGATGCCGCGCTCTTTGGCGTAGTCGCAAACGTACGTCGTCATGCCGTCGCGTACGAGGTAGCATCCAGCCCATTCGGATTCGGGCTCAGTCCGCTCAGAATCGCTCACGGCAGGATCGACCACTTCGGGCGATGCCACGGCATCTGGTGCGGTCGCGGGCGGCTTCGCGGCCTCTTGCTGCCTCTTCGGATATCCGTACACTGCGCAGTCAACTCGGTGATCGGACAGGCCCCGGTTCAGGATTGCCTTGTCTGCGGCGCTCGGCTCCCATTCGGCGGTGCTCTTGAACGCAGGCCAGTCTTCGCAAAGCCATTCGACAAACTCCGGCAGGCCGTCTGCGGTAAGGTCCCAAAACGCTGCGATGGATTCAGGATCAAGTGCGGGCTCATTGAACGACACACGATAGGCTGCGTCGTGCTCTTCGGACGTAGGCGGCAACCATCCGCAGCGGCGCGCTTGACGGCTGCTATCGGCGTCGCTTTCGTCGGACGGCGCGGACCTCGCGTAGAGCGGCGTTTCCCGGTCGTCCCAATCAACAGGCTTCGCTGCAGTAGCGAATGACGCATCAATATTCCGGGCGGCTTCGCGGTCTGACGCGACGGGCAGCGGCTTGGGCTTGTGCTTGCGTGCGACAGTTTCACGCGCCTTGCGGCTGGCCGCGCCGTACCACTCTACGGGCGTCGGATCGACCTCGCTGGGCTGCACCGCGCGACCGCCAATGAAGACCTCCACCAAGGAGCAACCGGGATGGACGCGGGCGACATAGCGCTCGCACTCGCCGCGACCTGCGCGCAGACCGATATCGAGCGTTTGCCATTCGCCGGCTTCATTCTCGATGGTAATCGTCGCGTGCTTCAGGTGCGCCCACTTGCACGGAGCCGCGCCTTTGCTATTCGAGCCCTTGACGCATTCAAGCTCGCGATTCAGGCACGAAACGCAGATCGTGTGTTTGCGGGTCAGGCGGAAACGTCCCACAAAGCGCATCGCATCGTGCCCGCTGCGCTCACAGCGGATACAGGAAAGGCCGAGTGATTTGTTGACCGCCGAGTGCCTGTCTTCGGCGATTGGTGCGCCGCCGCTGAAGTGGTGACCAATTGAGCAACTATGACATCCGGAGCCAATGTTATTGCGAAGATAGGAGGCCGCGCACTGTTCCTGCGTTACCTGCGCCGAGATGCGCTCGCAATCGAACACTCGCTGTTTGAGGCCGTAGACTTCGCGGTCGAAATAGACGATCTTCGCCGGGTCGGTCTGTGTGATGGTCGGGGCGACCATGGCCCGGCGTACACCTTCCTGGCGGTCGCGTACTTCTACCCTGTATCCCATGTTCGCCCGCCTGTCTATCTAGTTGCAATGGATAGAGGCTGGCGTCACTGCCGGGGCGCGTGGATGTGTCCAGAAAACCTTATTGAATCGAGGTTTTCGTACAACTATTCGACATGAAAAAGCCCGGCGAACCGGGCTCATTCAACGGGCTCAAAACCAATCCGGTTACTCGCCGCGCAGCTTCGCCATCAACGCGCTGGGCACTGCGCCCACGCCGCCAAGCGCGAGGCTGTTGGCGATCATCTGGGCGGATTGCGCATCAATGGCCCCGTGTGCGAGCGCCATTTGCGCCGCGCCCTCGACGTGCTCCGCGCTGTACTGAGGGGCTGCCATGCGCAGGCCGCGCACTGGGCCAGTGGGAAGGCTCTTGGCGAGAGGGGCAGTGGTGGCGATTTCCTTTGCTACGCGGCGCATCGGTGAAATTCCCAAGGTTTTTTCCACGCGCTGACGCGTGGCTTCGATTGATTTGGTGAGGGCCGCGATGGTCGGCTTAGCGACTGCCGAGCGCTGTACGTGTACAGGCTCGGCGACGTGCGCAACGTGTGCGGTGGGCATGCCGTAACGCGTGGCGAAGTCGTCCGTGTGATCGCTCGACTGCGCTTTCATGAAGCTGTGCAAGCCCGCGCGCAAACGACTGAAAGCGCCTACGTGCATGGACTTTGACAACGAGCAGGGCGACACTGGCGCGCCGTCAACCATTTCTTCGTCGTCCTCCTCGCTAACGACGCCGCCATTGGCGCGCGCTTTGCTCATGCGGTGAAGTTGTTCGGCGTCCTGGCGGCTATCCCCACGGTTGGCGCGTTGGCGCTGCAATGCCCTCATGCGCTCGCCGTACTTGCGCTCTGCTTCGCGGTCGATATCGGATACGGCGCTGCGCTGAATTACGCGCTGCGGATTTGCGGGCGCATGCGATGAAGCGTGCGTGTTACCTGCGTTGCGCAACGTGCTGTGAAGCAAACTGGCATGGGTTTGGCTCTTGCCCATTTGCTCTTGCACGTCATTGCCAAGCTGGGCCATGAGCCGAAGATGCGACGGACTGCTCTCGCTGAATTGGTGATACATGGGTTGGGTTCCTTTGCGGCGTCCCGCGTTGGTTTTGACGAGTTTCGTCAAGCGAAATCGTGCGGACACGAACATGCTTTGCGGGCTGCGGCGCCGCTCTCCCCATTTCAAATCCAGAAATTCAATCCACTCGAATCTGAGGGCTATTATTCGCGTCTGCACAAATTGGCTTGCCGTCGCGTGTCGTGACGCGAGAGTAACGGCTATGGGTCGATTCAACTCGAATTAACTCGAATCTACGGAGGAGCCGTGAGCACAAGTGACGACGGCCCGATCCTCCTGAATGCTGACGAGGTCGCCACGCTGCTGACGGTGAGCCGGTCCACATTCAACGGGATGGTCAAGGATGGCTCGTTCATTGAGCCGATCCTGCTGGGCAAACGGAAGCGCTGGCTGAAGTCGGCGATTTTGAACTGGTTGAGCGCGGCAAGCGAGCCGCAAACGGAGAAGTGATGGCAACGAAGAAAACGGAGGCGAATGTGTTTGAACTGAAGGCGAAGATCGAAGCCACCCGTGCGGCGCTCACGAAGGCGCTCACTGCTGGCGACCCTACGGCCAAGCTGCGCGAATACGTTCGCGAGCTTGAGGCTGAAATGCAGCGCCTCGCCAATCAAGAGGCCGCCGCAGAAGCCGCGAAACGCGCCGCTGTGGCGTCCGAAGATGCCGAGCGCGAGGCTGCTATTCGCTCGGCATTGAAAACGCTACAGGAGGCCCGCAATGCGCGCCTTGATGCTGTCCGCTCTTACCTGACTGTACGCGCCATTCCCGATACGCGCTCGTCGTTCGTCTAACCCAATATCTGAATCCCATAGGAGTATTTGCGATGACCACTCAAGCACTCGAAAACGTTGCACGCGCCGGCATCACTCACACCGAAGCGGCTACCTCGCTCCAACAGGCCATGGAGGCAAATTCCGCGCTGCTGGTTCGTATGGCAGAAGCCCGCGCGAGGGGCGAAGAAGCTGTCCGTGAAACGAAGGCAAACGGCGATCCGTCGGGCAAGTGGGCCATGCAGCTTCGCTTGGCTACTGACGACCAAGCTGACATTCAGAACCTTCTGAATCAATCGCAAGCTGCCCTGAAGACGCGCTCTGAGGCGTTGTCCAGTGCCGCCGCCGCTGCGCAGGCCGCAGATTTGGCCGCCCGCAAGGAAGAGGCTGAAATCCAAGCGCGCGAACTCGATGCCGTGATCGCCGAACTCGATGCCAAGCTGTGCCAAGCCGTGCAGCGCGTCTCGCGTGCCACCTTGCATCGAACCCGCGCGCTGTGAGCCGCACTTCGGTATTTACGCTGTACAGCCCTAGCAAAATGCTCAAGTCGATTTGCCTTAACGGCCAGGTCGGCTAGCCCCGGGGTTTTTCGTTAGGGACGGCCCGCGACGTAAGCGCCCACGCCGCGACCCGTGACGCCAGCATGAATTGGTGGTCCAAGCCCGCGTATCAATCCAAAAACCGATTCGCCCACTTCTCGCAAGTGGGCTCTTTTTTGCCCGCGCGCCGCTCGGAGGTGATGCCATCCTTTTGTGCAACCACTCCTGCGGAGTGAAACCAAAATAGGGAATCAAAAGGCAATGAAATGGCAGAAGGCGTAAGGCTCCTGGTGAAGGACGCGAATGGCGTGACGTTTGAACCCGGCGCGTTGCCGCACCAATACACGTACGACGCGAATAGCCACGTGCTCACAGACACGTGTTTCGAGCAGGGTGCGGTGATGCGCCAAAAGACGTACACGTGGGAGGAGGGCGCGAATGGCGTCTGGCTGAAGGCGACCGAATCCGCGTGGATCAATGTAATCGAAGAGTGGCGTGGCTAAGACGGGCTCGGCGTGGTGCGCTGATGCGTGCACCTACGCCGATTGATGCGAGGGCGCCGGCAGGGCTGTGAGCTTGCTGCAGACATCGTTAAGGACGATTGCGAGCCTGGACAAGGTTATGTCTTCGTCGCCGCCGCCCTCGATGAGTTCGAGCGCCGTGATTGTTTCCGCGCCGACCCGCATTAGGATGCCGGGCCCCACGCCCCACAAGAGTGATTCGTCTGGCAGCAGTTTCATCCAAAGGACCGACTGCGCGGGTGTGAGGCAGAGGAACGGGGCCATTTGCTCGGCGTGTTCGCGGATCGTCACCACTGGGTCGCCGCCCTTCAGTTCCCCGGCCATCCAATAGCCTCGTTATCTGGCACGTGAAGGCGCTGAAGCCGAATACCAGTGCCTTTGCGGAATCTAAGTCGTCCATCGCTGCTCCCCGTGTGAGGCTCAATTTTGAGCCCTTGAAATCAACGACTTGCAACGGAAAAGGGCCAATGTAATGCCGACCCTCTGTTACGGTCCCGCCGATCCTACCCCATGCGCTTCGTGGCCGCGCTGGTGGTTTGCTCTAGGATTCTCTCCTCGGCGAGGCCATCGGGTGAGTGGTGGTTTCGCTGCACAATAGCGAGGACATCATGCGCGTCCACTATGGCGAGGTGCGTGAGGCGCAACTAGGACTTAGATGCGGCGCTTAGGTCCAGAAGTGCCCAAGCAGCGCTTCCGCGAGTATGACGGCGACAGCGACCGCGTACAGCCTCCGCGTCATGCGGCGCTCGAAAGCTTCGATTACAGATTGCATCGTACGACTCCTCGTTGCGGCCGGCCCGGACACCTTGCATACACGATAGCGCATGTTGGCGCCGGTCGTCCACGTTGCCCGCCCGTACCAGCTCGCGCACCGGTTTGTGTGAAGTGCCATTAAGGGTGCAGCCTAGTCGGCGTGGACAGGTCAATAGATCCCATCGTGTCGGACGACCTAATTGAGGCGTTCAAGATAGCTTTTGCCGCGGCGAGATTTGTTAGCGCAATGCTCGACCTCTGTCAGCCGCTCGGGCGACAAGCTCCGGCCGAGGAGATGGCAGCCGAGGCTGCTCCCAGGCCGAAATGAGCGCCGGCCTCTGTCTTGAAGCGAGCCGACCTGTTTTCAGGCGGATGATCCGGATCTATGACGCTCGGGCCGGGGTGACGCGAGATACGCAGTCGTTGATGGTCGCAGTCCGGCCGAGGCCGTGTGAAAACGCAAAAGTACTCGGTTTTTGGGTGTCGCTTTACCCTTCCCGAGTTGCCACCAGGTCAACACAGAGCGATCTGGAGGGTCAATTTTTTCGAGCACCGCATTCCGCATGCGTTTTCACACGGCCTTATATGGACACCGTCCGGTTTGCCAAGTTGATCTTGATGTGATGCCTTAACGAGGTATCGGCTGCGGTCTTATATGCGGCCTTTTGCAAGCCGAAGCTGCGGGCCCTGATGGAATTCGCCAGGAACGTCCTCATCTCGGCCACGTGCTTGAAGCACAAGACTGTGTTCAGGTTTGCGTTCCTGCGGTCCGACCTGTCTCGCCATCACATTGAAATCGACCCTAGCAACCTACCAGTTCCTCAACGCGTCAAAGTGCTCATCCTGCTATGCGGGTCTGTGGCTTACATGATGCTCTTCGTACGAGGTCCCATGCGCGAGGATCGCCCAGGCGATTCGTGCCATTTTGTTCGCCAAGGCCACTGTTGCTACATTTGCTGGACGTCTCACCTGTATCGCCTTTTGCCATGCGGTTGGTATCTTGGTGTGACACAGAACAGAACGTGCCCCATGTATCAATAACGTACGCAGGTATGGATCGCCTCGCCTGGAGATCGAGCCCAACCGGATCTTTCCGCCTGTACCGTTCTGGCGAGGAACAAGCCCCAGAAACGCCGCGAACTCGCGCCCCGACCTGAATGTTTTCGCGTCTCCAATTGTTGCTACCAAGGCCGTTGCAGTGAGACGGCCGATGCCCGGTACTTCGGAGATCGCTCGACAAGCCGCTTCGTGTTTCTGCCAGGTGCCAATGCGCTTCTCGAGTTGATTGATGTCCTCCTCCAACAGGTTGATGCGACGCAACTGTTCGAGAAGGTTAAGAACTATTGATCGTGGCAGTGCGTCTTCGAGTTCTGCCATGCGCTCTCTGATCTCGTCGAGTCCTGCTACGCGTCCTGCACGAAACGTAACGCCGAACTCATACAGCAACCCACGCAGCTGATTTATCTGCATCGTTCGAAACTTGACGAGCAACGAGCGCATACAATGAAGGCTTAGCATCACTTGCTGATCCTCTGTCTTGGCGGCAACCGTGCGCATGCCGGGTTGCTGCACTGCAGTCCAGATTGCCCGGGCGTCCGCCGCGTCGGTCTTGTTCGTTTGCACGAACGGTCGAATGAATTGAGCGTGTAATAGCACCACCTCGTGTCCGAGCGCGCGGATTTTACGCGCCCACCAGTGAGCACTTCCGCACGCCTCGAGGGCGACGCGGCCGGCGGGGCGCTGTGCCAGAAATGCAATTAAATCTTCACGTCCGAACTTCCGATTCGCGATCTCGCCGGTTTGGGCGTCGACCCAGTACAACTGGAACACCCGTTTTGCAATGTCGAGTCCATATGTCGTAGCATTCATCTGGGGCCTCCGTTCCTCAAGTGGTTGTGTCGCAACTCCACTTTGGCACATTGATGCCGTTCGGTCCGGGGGGCCCTCAATCGTGCCCACTTCCCCGGAGGGAGGGCGGTGTCCATTCCATCTCGGCCAACTGCGGACAGCCGAAACAGCAACGAACATCGTCAGCAATCTACGATTGTTTTCCGTTTCAAACAGAAACTACAACTCGATACACTTACGGGAGTGCACTCCACCATGGACGGAGGAATGGCGAATAACAATCAGATGACCATCAGCCGATACACCGCGATACTGGCTGAATATGACCTGATTCTGGACGCAGCCTGCGGCTTTTCCAGACGTCTGACCGGGCGAAAGGTCGTCGAAGAGCATCTGAAACATGCCGAAGTCATCTTCACGAAGATGGTCTGCCACGCAATAAGCCTGCGACGCATTTCGCCGACGCTTCAAAACGGTTCGAATCCGGAGCTGTGGGACATCGGTGCCGCATGCGCGATCGCTCGTACTCTGGTCGAGTCATTCGATGCGCTCGCGTATATCGCATTGCAACCTGTGACTGATCCCGAACGTGAAATGCGAATTCTGTTATGGGAGCTTCATGACAAGGAACATCGGCTGACCATGTTAGATGGTATCGGTGCGGCAGGTCCGGACATTGAGCAACTCCGGGATGACGCGAAAATGCTACGTGACGCTGCGATGGCCCATCCGTTCTACGAAAAGCTATCAAAGAAAGTTCAGCAGAAAATTACTGCCAGCGAAGCGCCTGCGTACATCCGCATCCAAAGCGATCGCAATCAGTCGAGCGGGATCAATCACGATTACTACCTCAGCGTGATCATGCAGTTATCTCAGTACGTGCATACGCTGCCGTTCGCGTTGAGCCAATTGCGACTGACTCACGCAGGCGATCCCGGCGCATTGCAGATAATGTCGCTACCGCTCCAGTACTGTATGCCTTTCATGGCAAAGGCGATCGAAGGCATGGGGCAGCTCTGGCCAGCTCTGCGCGTAAAATTGCCTGAGGACACACAGCGCAAAATTGACCTATGGATTCTGCTAGCCGCCGACGGGGTGAAAGGCGCGGGAAAGTAGAGCTGGCGTGCTACTCCAATTGCTGATCTGTAGCCCGGCGATTGACCGTTGAACGGCCGCTTTACAGATAGCCATCGGGCAGCCTTGGGTCGGCTCATGCCTTTTGCATCGCGTGCGCGGCCGAGATGAGCACCGCGCTCGATCGTGGGACGCCGATCGGCCATCTTGAGACACTCATAGGCGCGCCGCGGCGGACATTGCAACGTCGGCTTCGAGCCAGACAGCGGACGCTGGCCGATCGACTCTAGCTGCCGCATCGCCGGCTCAGCCGGCTCGCGGACCGCAACCGCCAGAAAATTGCTCGTGCTGCGTGCAATCACGATGAAAGTTTTGGATAAACCGGCACCGTGAACTGAAAGACAGCGCCGCGCGGCACGTTGGCGCTCGCCCACAATCGGCCGCCGTGTGCTTCGATGATCGAGCGGCAGATCGACAGTCCCATCCCCAAACCGGTCGGCTTCGTTGTATAGAACGGGGCGAAAACGTGTTCGGCGCTGTCCGCGGTAAAGCCCGGCCCCGAATCGCGCACCGCCACGAGCACGCAGCCGGCGTCGGCCGTCCCGGTGCTGATGCGCAATTCGCGCACGCCATCGCTGACGCTGCTCATGGCCTCGATCGCGTTGATGACCAGGTTGAGCAGGACTTGTTGCAGTTCGACCCGGTCTCCCTCGATCAACGGCAAGCCGCCCGCGAGTTGCGTCTGCACCGAGGCACCGATCTTCATGGCCGCACCACGGGTGAGCTCAATCACCTCGCGGATCGCTTCGTTGATGTCCACCGCTTGCTTCCGTGGCGGCGCCTTCCTGATCAGCGCACGGATCCGGCCGATCACATCCGCCGCTCGACTGCCGTCGTTGACGATCCGGCGGAGCCCCTGCCGGGCCTTCTCCACGTCAGGCGGCTGGGCGCTCAACCACCGCAGCGCCGCCTGCGCGGTGGTGACCGTCGCGGCGATCGGCTGATTGACCTCATGCGCGATCGAGGCCGCGAGATGGCCCATGGTAGCCACGCGGTTCGCGTGTGCCAGTTCGATCTGCACCTCACGCAACGCCTCCGCCGCACGCCTGGCCTCGGTGATGTCCTCGCACACGATCAAGACGACCGGTCGCTTCCTGATCAACATGGTTCTGGCCGTTTCGCGCACCCAGAGCACCTCGCCATCCTTGCGGACCTTGCGCAGCTCCCAGGTCAACGGTCGGCCGAGGTGTTCGAGGCAAAAAGCGGTATTCCTCTGGACGGCCGCTCGGTCCGCCTCGTGAAACAGGTTCTGCACTTGAGACCCGATCAATTCGTCGGCCGTGTAGCCAAGCTGCTCGGCACCAAGGAGGTTCACGGACAGGACGATGCCGGCCGCATCCACCATGAAGAACATGGTCGGGTTGTTCTCGAAGACCGCCTTCCATTGCTCCTCGCTCTCCCGAAGCGCCTCTTCCGCCCGCTTGCGCTCGGTCAGATCGAGCACGAACGCGACACCTTCCTTCCCACTGGCTTCGAACGCGGCCAAACCGACTATGACGGGCACACGGCTGCCGTCCTTCCTGATGTACTCCTTCTCGTAGGGCTGGGCGCGCCCCGTCTGCCCGGCCTCCACCAGGGCCCGTTCGCTGCCCGGGAGCCAGTCCGGAGGTGTCAGGTCCGTCCAGCGTACGCGACCGGAGAAAAGATCCTCTCGCTCGTATCCCACCATGCGAAGAAATGCGTCATTGGCCTCAAGAATGTCACCAGCGGCATTCCAGACGGCGATCCCGATGATGTTGGCGTCGACGAGGCGCCGGATCTTCGCTTCGCGTTGTTCGAGATCGCGGTACAAGCGGGTATTCTCGAGCGAAGTCGCCGCTTGAGAGGCGAGGAGCGTCAGTACCGCGAACCTGGCCGGCACGAAGACTCGGGGAGCCAGGTTGTTTTCGAGGTAGAGCGCGCCGGTGAGCTTTCCCTGATTCATCAGAGGCAGGCAGAGAATGGAACGCGCCTGCCGCTGACCGATGTATGGGTCCGCAGCAAACGGGGGCTCGGCTGCGGCATCGTCGAGAATGACGCTCTCCCGGGTGCGCAGAACATGGTAGAGGACGGACTCCGGCAGCACCGCCGCGCTCACCGGCACATCGCGCAGCTGCACATGAGCCGTGTCGCCGCCGGCCGTCGCTTCCGCTGCTATCCGTGCTTCGCCGCCGTCCGGAAGAATTAACAGACCTCGTTCGGCGCCGGCCTGTTCAATCGCAGTACGCATGACCATATCGATCAGCTTGTCCAGGAGGATCTCACCCGAGACGGCCTGCGACACCTTGATCACGGTCGCGAGATCGAGGTGATCGACGGGCGTCGCGATCGTGCTCGTCAGGCCTGGGCCGGACTCTTCCGCCCTCAAGTGCGGATACCGCTCCCCGAGTTGCCGCACCTTCCCATCGGCTCCCCAACGCACGTAGCAGTAGCGGGCCTTCCTCAAGTACAGATGCGCAATGTCCTCGAACCCACGCGCGGCGTAGAAGCGCGCCGCCACTTCACAGGCGATTGCTTCATTGTGGACGAAGCTATTGTCGCGCGCAGAGCGGATCGCCGCTTCGTAGAGGCGCATCGCGTCACCATCGCGGCCCTCGAGGCGAGCAAGCTCGGCGCCCACCAGCGCGGCACGGTTTTCGAAATTCTCCGGGCAATTCTCCGCCCAGACCTGCAGTTGCCTGTGATGCGCCTGCAGAGCGTCCAGGTGCTGTTGCCGCTCGCCGGCCGGTGCAGAATCGCAATAAGCAGCTCGCGTCAGCGCGCCGTAAAAGTGATATTCGGCCTCTTCAAAGACCGCCGATGAGGTCCAGAGCAGCTGTCGCGCCTTCGATGCGGCGTCCATGGCCGTCGCATAGTCGCCCGCTATGTAGCGCGCCTGCAGTTTCCGGACCCAGTACCAACACGCAGCGTTCGCCAGGACCGGGTTGCCGGACAAATGGCGTTCGATACGAAGCTCACTGAACTGCCCGTCGTCAAAGCGGCCAAATTTCAGCGTCAAGCCACGTAGCATCCGGATCAAAGCGAGCTGCGCTGCGATGATGTCAATGACGAGGCCGAACCGCGCCTTCTCGGCGAATGCGAGGCCATCTTCGACTTCGGCTTGCACCTCAGATAGCGGCTCGCCAGCGAACAGAAGGGTCGTGTTCAGATGGTTCCTTGCGTAAGCCGCGTATGTGAGATCGCCGTTCCGGTTTGCTGCTTCGAAAGCGCGACGCAGTAGATCAAAGCAAGCTCGCACGTGTTTCATCCAGCGCGCGACAAAGACCGCAAAGGAAAGATACGTGCCGGCCTCGAAACGTTTGAGCAGGCGTCGTTCGACCAGCTTGTAGCCGAGCTGGCCGAATCGAAATCCGGCCTGGTAGTCGCTGAAACGCGGTCCGGCGATCCTGGCGAGCCATACATAGGTGACACACGAAGCATCGCAGTTGCCGCGCTCGAGGCTCAGACAGACCGCCTTGCAGATCGTCAAGTCAGCCAGGTTCGCATCCGTAAAAACGGCCGGAACCAAGAGCTTACTCAGAACCTCGACGGTCGCAAGCGATGCCGGGTCGTCCATCAGCGGCAAATCGATGAGATCCTCGATTGTCCGGCCCCCCAGCAGTGACCAGATGCGCTCGTATTCGCGTCGCACCTCCTCGTCTTTCGGATGGGGGGGCCACTCGATACCGACCTGCCGGAGGTAGTTAAGACACACAGCGACCGCGCGGTCGCCTTGATCGAGGGTCGTGTAGACATCCATGTGCAAGCATGCGACGCTGGCTTGTTCGACCGTTGTCGTGGCGCGAGGCGACAGCGCCGCCAATCGCTCCTCTGCGCCCGGCAACTGGCTGGTCAAAAATTCGCATTCGGCTCGATTCAGCTCCAGCGCAAAGATCAGCTCATGCCGGCGCTCCCAGCCATCCTCCGCCAACAGCGCCGCACCGGCATTGAGATAGGTGAGTGCCGAGGCATAGGCCGTCGACGCCTTGGCGCGCTTGCCCGCGATCAGGTTGAACTCGGCGAGTTGGTCCCGTTCCTCCTGCTCGGTGATCAGCGCGGCGCCGCGGTTGAGCTGACTGACGATGTCGAAGATCGCCTCCTCCCGCTTCCCGGGAGGTATGTGCGCCGCGAGCAAGCGACCGATCCGGAGGTGGGCCTCGGCGCGGGATGCTTCCGGGATCAGCGAAAGGGCGGCTTCCTGGACGCGGTCGTGGATGAACCTGTACGAACCTTCCCGGCGCTCGATCAGTTCCTCACGGACCGCCGGCCACAGCGCCGCCTGCACCTGCTCCTCCGAAGTCCCGAGAACGATCGCAAGCATCGTGATCGCGGCGGTGTTGCCGAGACAGGCCAGTAGCTGCAACGCCTGCTGCGTGTCTGCCGGCAGGCGGGTCAGTTTGCCAACCATGAGGTCGACGACATTCTCGGTGTACCCCTTGGCGTGAATGCGATCGAGATCCCAGGACCAGCACGCCGCGCCATGATCGAAGCGGAGCAAGCCCCCTTCGGCGAGCGTGTAGAGAAACTGAATCACGAAGAACGGATTGCCGGCGGTCTTCGCAAGTACCAGCTGCGCCAGCGGCGCGGCGCGTTCCGACTCGCAGTAAAGGGCATCCGCAATCAACTGCTCCAAGTGCTCCCGAGCGAGCGGCGCGAGTGTGAGCTCATGCACCTGCGCTCCTGCTTGGCGGATTGCATCGAGCTTGCGCGTCAACGGATGAGCGGCATTGACCTCGTTGTCGCGATAGGCGCCGATCAGCATGAGGTGTTGCAGATCCGACCGGGTCAGCAGGTCCTCGAGCAGGTCGAGTGTCGCGGCGTCCAGCCATTGAAGATCGTCGAGAAACAGCGCCAGCGGATGTTCGGCTCGGGCAAAGACACCGATGAAGCGGCGGAACACGAGCTGGAAACGGCTTTGCGCCTGCCGCGGCGCAAGTTCCGGGATCGGCGGCGGCTCGCCGATGATGAGCTTCAGGTCGGCGATGAGGTCGGTCATGAGCTGCGCATTCGGCTCCAGCGCCTCCAGCAACGCGTCGCGCCAGCTCGCCAGCTCCGTGTCGCGCTTGCCGAGCAGCGGCCGCACCAGGCTTTGAAACGCCTGCACCAGCGTCGAATAGGGGATGTCGCGCTTGTACTGGTCGAACTTGCCGGAGGCGAAGAGCCCCCGCGGTGGCACCAGCACCTTGTGCAGTTCATTAACGACCGCCGATTTGCCGATGCCGGAATAGCCGGAGACCAGCACCAATTCCGGCGCACCGCGCTTGACGACCCGATCGAACGCGGCAACCAGGGTATCGACCTCGCGCTCCCGCCCGTACAGCTTCTCGGGAATCAGCAGCCGGTCGGGCGTGTCGTGTTCGCCCAGCGGGAAGGCATCGATGCGGCGCTGACGCTCCCATTCGGCCAGGCAGTGCTGCAGATCGTGCTCAACACCGGCGGCGGTCTGGTAACGCTCCTCGGCCGTCTTGGCGAGCAGCTTCATGACGAGCTGAGAGACCGGAGCCGGGACCGTCTCCACCCGTTCGCTGGGCGGCACTGGCTTTCTGGCGATATGGCAGTGCACCCATTCCATGGGGTCGGTGGCCGTAAACGGCAGCGTGCCGGTGAGCATCTGATAGAGCGTGACGCCAAGCGCATAGAGGTCGCTGCGGGCGTCGATCGAGCGGTTCATCCGTCCGGTCTGCTCGGGCGCCATGTAGGCGAGCGTGCCGGCGATGGTCTCGGGCGGCTCGGGCGTCTGTCGCTCGCGCGGCAACCGCGAGGCGATGCCGAAGCCGGTGAGCCGCACCTGGCCGTCCGCGCAGTTCACGATGATATGTGTGGGCTTCACGTCCTTATGGACGAGGCCACGCTGGTGGAGCTTGCCCAGCGCCGCGGCGATGCCGACGGCCAGGCGCAAACAACGTCCCACCTCCATGGGCGCGCCGAGCAACTGCCCGAGTGGCTCACCGCCCGGATCATCAAGCACCAGCAGGGTCCGGCCGCCTTCGCGCACCAGTTCCAGCGGCCGCACCGCCCACGCGCCATCCAGTTCGTCCTTCAGCCCGAATTCGTGAGCGAGGCGATCGAGGATGCCGAGTGGTGGATGTTCGGCGGCGGGCCGCGCAATCAGGACATCGTCGCCGCCGCCATCGCCATCGCCCGGGCGCCGCCCTCGACAGAAGACGCACTCGCCATCGTCCCACAAGATTTGAAAGCTGTTACGCATCGCGCCGGAACCATACGTAGGCGTTTATCTGTCGCACTCTGCCGTCAGACTGCTGCCTATCACTGAGTGAAGAGGACGTTAACATCCGTCCGCCTGAACGTGCCGGGTGCGTGCGCGACGGCATCGCTATGGGCTGCAACGTTCTACAGCCGCAAGCGTCTCGTCAGGATACACTTCGGCGACCGCGGCGCCATCGGGATTGGGTCGGAGGGCCGCGGTGAGGACCGGCACGCTACTCGGACTGTGCCGTCGAAGGGTGGGGCCTGGCGCGCCACCGACGCGGCTTCGGCGCCGTGGCCAAGGCCGACCCGAAACGTGCCGCGGAGGTTCGCTGCAGAGGCGCTCCTGGTTCGTGACCCTCCGCCCCTTCATCAGACTTCTTGCGGGTGCCGTCAGCGTGTCCCATCTCTCGACAATTTTCCGGCTCGCAGACGCCACCGGACAAGGCCGTGAGACACGATCTTTGCGATCCGCGACCGTAGGTCAAGGCCGAGAGCGTACCGGCAGCCGCGGACGCACGGATGACCGTTGCGCCTCGAAAGTTGCCGTCTCCATGATGAGGCGTCCAACGGCAGAAGTGGGTCGGCTCATGCCTTTTGCATCGGGCGCGCGACCAAGATGAGCGTCACGCTCGGTCGTCGGGCGCTGATCGGCCAGTTTCTGCCGCTCGCCGACTCACTCAGAGCGACATCCAGCTGTCCTCTCCGCCTCAAACAGCGGACGCCCGACCAAACGGGCTCGCCGCGTCATCGGCCTAAGCCGTCATTGCACTGAGCGCTCCCATCGACCGCTGCGAGTCCTTCCGATACTGGCCCGAGGCTTTGGGGTCGAGGACCTGGCGGACAACCGACGCAGGCATGGCGACTCGTGATGAGGGTTGCCAGTTTGAGACGACTGGTCATATAATTTGCAGCATGAACGCTCGCCGTACTGAAGACTTCCACGAAAAGCTGCTTGAAGCTGGTGTCACGCTGTTTGCCGAACAGGGCTTTCACGGCACCGGCGTGAAGGATATCGTCGATCGCGCGGGCATCCCCAAAGGCTCGTTCTACAACTACTTCGAAAGCAAGGAAGCATTCGGCGCAGCGATCCTCCGGTACTATGCGGACGAACAGGCGGCCGGGTGGGAGCAGTATTCACGCACGGCGGATTCGCCGGACCCGCTGCTGGCGCTTCGCACCATCTATGAGCGGATCGTCGCCGACTACGAGGCTTGCGAAGACCGTTGCGGTTGCCTGCTCGGCAATTTCGCCGGCGAAATTGCGCAGTCGAGCGAGCTTTGCCGGGATGCCGCGCGGCAGACGGTTGACGAATGGCGCGTCGGCTTTACCGATTACCTTGTCCGCGGCCAGGACTTTGGCTCGGTGCGACGCGATCTGCCCGCACACGCAATGGCCGACTTCTTCTGGAATGCATGGGAAGGCAGCCTGTTGCGAATGAAGCTGGAAGACTCCGTCGAACCGCTGAAGGCCTGCGTGCACCTCATGCTCAATCTGTTCTTCCGGGCCGTGCCCTGACGTCGCAGTCCATGGGGACACGGCGTCATCTGTGTCGTGATCGACTCGTCTTTTGCTCATTTTGAGACGACCGGTCATATTAATGCGAGAAAAGAGATTCCATGCAAAACTTCATTTTCCACAATCCGACGAAGATCATTTTCGGTGAAGGCCAGATCGCCGCGCTCGACGCGGAAGTGCCGCGCGACGCGCGCGTGCTGATCACCTCCGGCGGCGGCAGCATCCAGCGCAATGGTGTGCTCGCGCAGGTGCAGGGGGCGCTCGGTGAGCGCGCATGGTTCGTCTTCAGCGGCATCGAACCGAACCCGACCTACGAAACGCTGATGCAAGCCGTAGAACTGGCACGCGAAAAGAACATCGACTTCCTGCTCGCGGTGGGTGGCGGCTCCGTGATCGACGGCACGAAGTTCATCGCGGCGGCGCTGAAGTTCGACGGTGAGCCGTGGGACATCCTGGCGAAGCAAGCCAAGGTGACTGATGCGATGCCGTTTGGCAGCGTGCTGACGCTGCCCGCGACCGGTTCGGAAATGAACAACGGCAGCGTCATCAGTTACCGGGCTAAAGGCGACAAGCTCCCGTTTCGCAGTGATGCGACCTATCCCCGCTTTTCGGTGCTCGACCCGACGACGACGTATTCGTTGCCGGCGCGGCAAATCGCCAACGGCGTGGTGGATGCGTTCGTCCATACCGTCGAGCAATACCTGACCTACCCCGTCGAGGCAAAGGTGCAGGACCGGTTTGCTGAAGGGCTGCTCGCCACGCTGATCGAAGTCGGTCCGCAAGCCCTCGCCGAGCCGCACAACTACGACGTGCGGGCAAACCTCATGTGGACCGCGACCCTTGCGCTCAACGGCCTGATTGGCGCCGGCGTGCCACAGGACTGGGCGACGCATATGCTCGGTCACGAGATCACCGCGTTGCACGGCCTCGATCACGCACAAACGCTTGCGATCGTGCTGCCTGCGATGCTGACGGCACGCCGCGCGCAGAAGCACGCGAAGTTGCTGCAGTACGCCGAACGCGTATGGAACATCACTGAGGGCAGCGAGGAAGAACGCGTGACCGCGGCGATCGCCGCCACGCGCGCGTTCTTCGAGCGGATGACGGTCCCAACGCGACTGCGCGATTACGACATAGGCGGCGACTCAATCGAGACGCTGATCGCGAAACTGCAGGAGCACGGCATGACCGCATTGGGGGAACACGGTGACGTCACGCCCGAACTCAGCCGCCAGGTGTATGAACTTGCGGTTTAGGCGAGCAAACAGGAGTCATCCAATGAAGTTCACCGGCTTGCTTGTGCTCGCGTGCGCTGCGTTCGTCGGTGTATCCGGCATTGCGCTTGCCGACGACGGCCCGCTTGCGCCCCGGCAGGTGCCCGCGAAGACCCTGCCCGCGCCGACCGATGTCAGCCCTGAATTGCAAAAGCTCATCGCGGCGCCATTGAACCCCTCCTGGAATGTCCTATGGACGACGGGCGAGCAGTGGAGAGCCGCTGCCAACGCGCAGGCTGCCAAGGCCATGCAAACGCTTCCGGCCATGCGGGAACGCCTCGGCGTTACAGTGCAGCCCTCGACGATGAACGGGGTGAGGGCGTACGTCGTGACGCCCGCCGTCATTCCGCCTGAACACCGCGACAAGGTGCTCATTCACATTCATGGCGGCTGCTACGAACTGTACCCTGGCGAGTCGGGTACGAACGAAGCCGTCATCATGGCGGGCCTTGGGCATTACAAGGTGATTTCGGTCGACTACCGGATGCCGCCGGAAGGTTACTTTCCCGCTGCGCTCGACGACGTCGAGACGGTGTACAAGGCGGTACTACGGACGAACGATCCGAAGGACGTGGGCGTCTTCGGGACCTCGGCCGGTGGTGCTCTGGTACTCGAACTGATGCTGCGCGCGAAGCAGGAAGGGCTGCGAATGCCTGGTGCGATAGCACCCGGGACACCCATGTCGGACCTCACGAAGACCGGGGATTCGTTCTACACGAATGAAAAGGTGGACAACGTCCTGGTTTCGCGCGATGGATTCTGCGATGCCGCGGCGGTTGTCTACGCGCACGGTCATGATCTGAAGAACCCGCTGCTCTCACCTGTCTACGGCGATATGCATGGCTTTCCGCCGGCGATCCTGACCACCGGGACCCGGGATCTGCTGCTCAGCAATACGGTCCGTGTGCACCGGAAGCTTCGGGAGGCGGGTGTCGATGCGCAACTCGAGGTTTTCGAAGGCATGTCCCACGCTCAATACCAGTTCGATGACCGTGTACCGGAGACAAAGGAGGCGTTCGGAGAAGTCACCGCATTTTTCGACAAGCATCTCGGCCATTGATGCGGCATCTTTACTATTGTGTTTCCAACCCACACCTCGGAGTAGAGAAAAAATGCAGCAACACACCATTGGAACGTCGAACCTTCGAATCGCACCGCTCGTCTTTGGCGGCAACGTCTTCGGCTGGACGGCCGATGAGCGCACGTCGTTTTCCATCCTCGACGCCTTCGTCGACCTTGGCTTGAACTTCGTTGATACTGCCGACAGCTACTCGCACTGGGCCGAGGGCAATCAGGGGGGCGAGTCCGAAACCATCATCGGCAAGTGGTTCAGGCAAAGCGGCAAGCGCGAGAAGATCGTGCTCGCGACCAAGGTCGGCATGTGGAAGAAGCGGCCGGGGCTGTCGGCGGCCAACATCGAGGCAGCCGTCAACGAGTCGCTGCGCCGGTTGCAGACCGATTACATCGACGTCTATTTCTCCCACGTCGACGACGACAAGACGCCGTTCGAAGAGACGCTCGGCGCATATCAGAGGCTGATCGAGGCGGGCAAAGTGCGCGTGATCGGAGCGTCGAACTTCAGTGGCGAGCGGCTCGAGGCGGCACTGAAGGTATCAAAGGAATCGGGGTTACCGGCGTATCAGGTTCTTCAGCCGGAGTACAACCTTTACGATCGGAAGGGCTACGAAACCGATCTCGAGCCGGTCGTGCAGGCCCACAAATTGGCGGTGGTTACTTACTTCAGCCTGGCGAGCGGTTTCCTGAGCGGAAAATACAGTTCGAAGGCCGACGCGGCGAAGGGTGCGCGCAGCGCGCTCGTGGACAAGTATTTCAACAAGCGCGGCTTGCGGATCGTCGATGCTCTCGTTGAAGTGGCGAAGCGCAACAACACGACATCTGCAACGGTGGCGCTCGCCTGGATCATCGCGCGGCCGAGCGTGACGGCGCCGATTGCCAGTGCGACGTCGGTGGAGCAACTGGAAGGGTTGGCTGCAGCCACTCGCTTGCAGCTTTCTTCCGAAGACATGAAACTGCTCGACGAAGCCAGCGCACCGGTGCAATAACCGGGCAGTATCCAATAGCTGGGGACTCGCGCGGGCGTTGTCACGTTACTGTCCCCGTGACGAGATATCGGCACGGACAGTCGTGTCTCAGAACACGGTGGACGGAGCTTGGGCAATGCCAGTGAAGAGAGACGCCAGGGTTCAAATCGCGCGGCGAGCTGTTTGCGATAGAGCGAGGCGCTCAGCAGATGACGCGTGAGCGCGAAGTGCTGGCGGATCGGACCGAAGCACGACAGGAATGACTGCGTGCGTTCGGGCAAGCGAAACCCTCGCATCCGGCGCTCGCGTTCACGCGTGGGTTGATGGCTGGCAGCGCGAGAAGCATTCTCGTCTGACGCCGGGTCATTATCAATTTCTCTGTGGAATACCCGCTCGACCGCCGGCGTCACCGCAGCAGACAGCAAAGCAATGCCTAGGCGGCCAGGAGAGCGCTCGCATCGCTGCTGCAGCGTGCATCTTCGATGACTCGCATGAGTGCTTCGAGGGAGAAGGGCTTTTGCAGACACACATCGAAGAGCCGGGCAAACTCTTCGTTGCTATCGCTGTCACCCGTCATGGAGGCAACAAAGGGCCGGGGGAAGACTGGCCTGTCCAGCAGCGACAGCGCGACGCCACTGCCGTTGATGTCGGGGAGGTTTTCGTCCAGGAAAACGAGTTCGAAAGCGCCGGCATGGAGCAGTTCCAGCGCAGTCTCCCCGTCGTGCGCCATCACGGCGCGGTGACCAATGCAGTCCAGCAGGAAAGCCAGACTGTCCGCGACGAACTCATTATCGTCGACGACGAGCACATTCATTCAATATCCTTATTACGCGAAGTTCGCGGCGCTGCCAAGAATGCTTCTTATGTAATAAAATATTATTAAATGGCGTTGCCTGTACGTTAGTTTTACAGATTAATACTTAAGTATAACCCCGGACCCGTTCTGCAGGCATTTAAATATGCTCCATACGACGCGAAGGACAAGGTCGACGATGCAACCAGGGACGTATGGAAGCAGCGAAGCTGCCAAAGCCCGGGGTCTTCGCTTCAGCGCGCCGGACGTGCCGCCGCCTGGGCTCACTCTCTATCGCGCGGGCAATAGGCAGCTCCCCGCCAGAATGCCGGAGTCAAATTTCGACGTCCGCGCTCTTCCGCTGGTAGATAGTTCTGCTTATCGTCATACGTCGGTTGAATTGACAGTGGAGGTGTTGAAAGACTCGTCGACATGCAATGGAGGCTAAAACTGGTCACCGCACAGTCCGACGCTGCCGCGCGTTGGCGGGTTGCATCCAGTTCCCCGACGGCCTCAGCTGTCGGGGAA
The DNA here is from genome assembly GCF_050436385.1 of Paraburkholderia sp. MM5477-R1. NCBI lineage: Bacteria > Pseudomonadati > Pseudomonadota > Betaproteobacteria > Burkholderiales > Burkholderiaceae > Paraburkholderia > Paraburkholderia sp. MM5477-R1. The sequence goes on along the minus strand of NZ_JBNDMC010000010.1, from coordinate 922,860 downwards.
CTGTTGAACACGACGAGCGCATCTCTGTTAGCGTTCAATGCGAATGCCCGTGGCCGCCGCCACCGCCCCAGTAATGGCCGCCGCCCATGCCACCCCTTGGGTATCCCTGCCCACCCCAGCCGCCGTGACCGCCCCAACCGCCGCGATATCCATGACCCCAATAGCCGTGGTGGCCCCAGTAGCCGTGCCGGCCCCCGCCGTAACAGCATCCGCCCCAATAGCCGAAGCTCAGTGACACCGATGGAACTTGCGCCGCGCCTTTAATACAGTTAGCTTACTTCAGCAAGCAGGATGCCTAGCGTCGCGGGTTCATGCGCATGTGGTTGCGGCCGCCGGGAACGGTCGCGAAACGTCGGTCATTCATCAGTAGTCGTCGGGGCGGGGGCTCGCTTCGGAGAGTTACGACTGTAAAACGCTTTCGCTTACAGCGCGGAGTATGGCGCACGACACTTCTTGCCCGGGCCGAAAGCCCCACTGCCTTGCGACGGCATCCGACGACAGCGAGCCACGCGACGAAAAGCCTTCAGGCCAGCTCTTTAGCCTGTCGCGTCGCCCGCTCCGAACCAAGAAGACCCTCAAGCATCCGGGCCTCAGCTTTCCTGATGTCGCTGAGGGAGGCTGCGTTGAGTTGCTCACTGAATACAGCAAGAGCGGTGGATAAAGCCAGGTAATCTGCATCGCAGACACGCCACCCGCCGCCTGCGTGCTCTTCGGCGTTGATACGCATGAGCGCGGCTTGTGCCGATTCAATGTCGCCCGCCGCGCTTGCCCGATGACCGGGCCGTCCGAGTTCTTCCGCAAACAGGAGGGTTCGACCAAGCGCTGAAAACAGGTCGCGTGAGCCGTGTCCCCGTCGGAAAGCATCCAGTGCAATGTAGCACCGCAGAAGCATCGCCTGCGTCACGGACTCAAGCGAAGCGTGGCTGTAAGTCAGCGCTCGCAGTAAAGGTGACATAGCCGGGCGGTTGTGTTTTTGAGAGCGAATTTTGCGGGTCACGTTCAGTAATCTGGTAGCGCGGTAAACGGCCAATATGTTGAGTTAGATGGACGAAAAGCAAGATGGCTGCACGACCGCTTTTTGCCGAGCCTCTCAAGGCTACGGCCAGGCCGGCCCGTTAGCACGCTGTGACCCATGACACTGGCTCAAATCCGATGTGTCTTGCAGCTCAAGGCGAGACACGCGCTGGCCGGACTGTTGTCGCCAATGCCAGCTTGACCCGCATGCCGTAATGCGGACGACCAGTTAGATTGGGCCGCGACGCATCGATGCTGGAGTCTTGGTTTGATGCAGGTAGGCCAATCCGCTGTCGGCATGTGGGTCAAAATCATTTTGGCGTCGACAGCTAATCTGCTTGTTTCACTCGTCCTGAGATTACCGCGTCGTTTTGCCGAAGTACGCCGCTCGGCCGCTTAGCCTCCGGCCAGCGGGCGTCGTGTATTATCGTGAACACCGACGTTGCCCCGAAACAGGTTTTCCGCACAGGAGGAGCCAATGGACGTATCTTTTCTCATCGACCCACTGCGCGAGACTGTGACAAGTGTCCCGGATGGCTACGCGCGAGCCGCTGAACTGATAGGCACTGATACGGCGAGTGGCTCGCCGCTATGGTCGGAGGCGACTGACCCGGATGCCTCTGTCTAGGTGATTACTGCGGACGACAGCCTGACAAACGAGCCCCTTTCGCGTGGCTTTTTCATGGTCACCTTGACCAGGGACGGTGTACCTTATGAACGCCTATTTGCGGGCAAGGCAATTCTGAACGCCTATGGCAACCCGCCGTCGGACATCAAGGACCAGGTGAAGACGCTGAAAGCTGCACGAGAGCGCGTCAGGTTTCTCGGCTCGGAAGATGCGCTCCTTTGGTTCGAGCAGCACGCAGGTGGTGCCCCCTTCAACCTCGACGGGTCCACGGAAAACTGATTCTCAACGCCGAGCATTTTTGAGTCTGTCGGAGACAACCCTCGCTATACCTGTAGGTCACCAGGACCCTCAGTGAGGAACTCTATGTCGGCTATTCCTCAGCGAGCGCCGAGATTCCGCGTCAGGCGAAGCTTGGGTATAGGCGCCTGGCTGGACTGTCGTCGCGGTCGCACGAAGCGGCAACGAACGAACACCACGCGAGCACTGCGCCGCCGTGCAGTTCGCCAGCGAGAGGAATGTAATGGCCTGGGTTATGGCTCGGCCACGCACTCAACGGCGTAGCTACTCCTCAGCGCTAGCCGGTTTTCGTCACCCTGGCAGCCGGCCCTTCGGGCCGTCTCCGTTGCCGTCGGCTTCCGATTCTTCCTCCTCTATCTGAAACCGCGCTTGTTCCCAATACTCGTCGGCGCGTCCCTCCGGGCTGCCATTTTTTTCCCAGAGTTCGTAGGCCCGTACACGAATCCTCTCTTCCCGCGATACGTTATCCATTGCATGGCTCCTGGTGGGTTCCTCACGACCAGCTACTCATCAATTTGTGCAGCGACCTTTTCGATGGAAGGCGCAAGAGCTAACGCAAGAACAGACAAACTCAAAGTCGGCGATCGGCCGCGCGCCAGCACGCGAATGCCGCTGCGCTGGAGGAGTTTCCCCCCTGCGCTCGCGTTTTCAAAGCGGTCAACACAGCGTCTGCAGAATCGGCGGACGCTGACGAAGAATTACGCCGTTACATGCCGCACGTCATCTCACGGACGCACATTGTTCACCACCGGTACCGCAGACGGCGGCAAATCTACCGGCCAAGCTTGCCCTGTGACCCTGGACTTCGACCGCCTCGCACGAGCCGGCTGCGCATCTTCGTCGGTGACTCATCGCGCCGAAGACGTAAGGTGCTTCCCGAACAGGCGTTGCGCTGATTCCGGCATTTCACCGAACTTCCACGTGTCGCGAAATATTTGTCGAGCGGAAATCTCGGTACATATTCAGGAGTTTTTGGGGACGTCGAGAAATCTCCCTACATGCCAGCCAGTTTTTGAGAGCCTTCACGCCTGTTACAGTAAATTGGCTATACCTACTGCCGTCTGTTGCAGCGGATTCAAGTCTTCAAGGACTGAGGTTCGCAGTGGCGGACGTGCAGTAGTTCACCTTGTTTGTGCTCGAATGAAACTCAAACATATTTGGCTGGGGATACAGATGGACGACACGAACATTTTTGACGGAGACGACGGGCTTTTTGAGTTTGGTACGTTGCTTCCGCTTTGGCTGTTCAATCCGAGACCGGAAAAGACGGTTGGATTGCCGGACAACACTCCGGTGTTGACGTGCCCGGTGGCAGACGAGGAGCTTACAGCGAAGCGGTGAAAGACGCGGTAATCGCGTTCGAAACATCGAGGAAGACGATTGAAAACTGGTTGGAATATGACCTTTTCTACGGCGGACATCCCTACGCCAATATGATTCATCACTGGCTCAAGGGAGCGCCAGGAGAACCGAAGCCAGAGCTGAGGGATGACAACGGAAGCCTTCGACCCCGTGGTAGGCCAACGGATGCGGAACTCATCGACCCGGATACTCGTTATCGGCGTCACACATGCTCGGCTGCCCTGCATTCGAAATGGTTGAAATTTGTCCGCGCGGAAGGGTTGCGGACGGATGACACCATCGACATCATCCTCGACCGCTTCAAACTTATTCAAGTGGCGTTCAACCGCGACGCCGCCGGGGTTTTGCGGGCGTATCCGGCTAGTCGAAAGCTGCCGCGCGATAAGTATCTGAAGGGTAAGCGGCTCGGCAGGGCCGGTCCCCGATTCGCGCGCGCGTGGGGCATGATGTGAGAGCGTGGGTAGGTCCGGCGTAGACCACGTGAAGATCGTTCCATGATCGTGGCCACGATCTATCTGGATCTACCCGGTCAAACGGTGGACGTGGGCGGAGCGGCCGGCTTCAGTTTGTCTGCCACGTTCCAGGGAAGCAGTTCGTCGATGCGGTTGACCTTGTGGTCCGCAATATAAGCGAGCACGTATTCGAGGTAGGCACGTGGGTTGACTTCGTTGAGTTTGCACGTACCGATGAGACTGTACATCGCCGCCGCGCGCTCACCGCCGCTGTCGGAGCCAACGAACAAATAGTTTTTCCTGCCCAACGCTACACAACGCAGGGCATTTTCTGCGAGTACATTGCTGATCTCGGCGCGTCCGTCCTCGCAATAGAACTTGAGCGCCGCCCAGTGGTTCAGCGAGTAGTTGATCGCGCCCGTGAGCGTAGACTTCTTCGACAGCGTCGCAAGCTTGGCCCTGATCGTCGATTCGAACGTGTTGAGCAGAGGCTTGCTCTTCTCCTGCCGCACACGCAACCGCTCATCGGGAGGTTTGCCGCGAATGTCGGCTTCGATGCTGTATAGCTCGCCGATCATCTCGAGCAGTTTCTGGGTATCCGGAGTCGGCGTACGCTCGTGAACGTCGTATATGTACCTCCTCGCGTGATCCCAGCATGCCGCTTCGAAGACGTCGCCGCTTGCGTACAGCTGATCGAAGCCGGCGTAGGCATCCGCCTGCAGGATTCCCTTGAAGTTGGCGAGGTGCGTTTGCGGATGAACACCCTTGCGGTCCGACGAGTACGAGAACCAGACTGCCGCAGGCTCCGTCGAGCCCGAGCGTCGATCGTCGCGCACATAGACCCAGAATCGGCCGGTTGTCGTCTTCTGGTTGCCCGGTGTGAGGACGGGAACCGTCGTGTCGTCGCCATGGAGCTTACCGGCAGCCAGCACGTAGCGCTGGATCGCTTCGACCAGCACCATGCAGAGTTCGACGATCTGGCCGACCCAGCGGCCCATGCTGGCGCGATCCAGCGTCACGCCGTCGCGCGCCGCGATCTCCGACTGGCGATACAGGGGTTGGTGATCCGCGAACTTCGATACTGCGATATCGGCCAGCAGGCTTGGATGTGCGATGCTGCGCTCGATCGGCAGGCCCGGCATCGGCAGTTGTTCGATATGCCTACAGCCGGGGCAAAGCAATTTGCGCCGGATCGTGCGGATTACCTTGAATGCGGCGGCTACGCGCGCGAGCTGTTCGGAGACGTCCTCGCCCAGCGGCTGCATGGTCGTCGCGCACCAGGGGCAGAGCGGATCAGGCTCGAGTACGATCTCCTCGCGCGGCAGGTGCGGCGGGAGCGGCTCTCGCGAAGGCGATTTGCTGGCCGGCGCATTCGGTGTCCTGTCGCGCTGGTTACGCGCCTCGGCAGCACCCCGGCCGGCCGTCAGGTCCTCCAGCTGCGCCTCGAGCTTGTCGATCTGCTTCGCGAGTTGCTCGGACTTGCGCCCGAAGTGCATCCGCCTGAGCTTGTCGATCTGCGCCTTCAGGCGCTCGATCTCGTCATCTCGCGCGGCGAGTTCCTCCACCATCTTCGCAATCGATGCCTGGTGCTCAAGCAGCGATGCCTGTTGCGCGAGCACCATGGCACGGAGCTCGGCGACAGTATCGGGAAGCGGCGCCTGATCGGACATGCGTCGCAGTTTACGAGCCTTCCTCGCGGTTTACAACATCGAGAGTGCGGCGGTGCGTCGTGGCTGTCGCCAGTCGATTCCCTCGAGCAACATCGACAACTGTGCGCTCGTCAGATGGATCTTGCCGCCATCGGACTGTGGCCAGATGAAACGCCCTCGCTCCAACCGTTTCGCGAGAAGCCAGAGCCCGTCCTCAGTAGCCCAAAGCACCTTCACGAGATCGCCGCGGCGCCCGCGGAAGATGAAGACGTTACCGCCCAGCGGATTCTCCTCAAGCGCCGTGTGTACCTTGGCAGCAAGTCCCTGGAAGCCGCAGCGCATGTCCGTAATGCCCGCAACAAGCCAGATACGCGTACCCGTTGGCAGAGAAATCACTAGCGCAAACTCCCCAACACCGTCCGAAGCATCTCAGCGTCGACAATGCCGTCGACCTTGCCTACTGCCCGGCCAATCCGAACCTCGATTGAACCAGCCGGCGTCACGACCTCAGACTCTGCCAGCGCAGGAGGTTCATTGACCGATGACACCTCGTTCACGATCGCCACTGGAACGAGTTGCACCGCCTCGGCTTGCTGTTCCGCCAGATACCGGCGCCGCCACGTGTACACGAGGTTCGCGTTCAAGCCGTTCTCACGGGCCAACCTGGCGACTGACACCCCTGATTCACAAGCTGCCATCGCCAGGCGACGGCGGAATTCGGGACTATGGTTCGGGCGGCCTTTACGGCTGCCAGGCCTCTGAGTTGGCTCTGACAAAATGGTGTCCACCACTTCGAAAATGATGGACATCACTTTGATGCCGATTCTTGCGCCCGTCTACGACGGCCATCGCGAGCCGCTTACTCTGAAGGACATGGGTCGGCCGGTGCTCAGAAAAGCGCGAGACGAAAGGACCGCAGCTCGCAGCAGCGAGCCGGGCGGACGCCGCGTCTTGGCCGGTGGCTCTGCTACGTTACTCGCGAACGGCGACCTGAACGTGCTCGACCTCGATGCGACGATTGCTGAGAATTTTCTTCGATATGGCGACAACGAAATCTATGTCGACGGAGCCGGAAAGCCCACAGTCCTCCTCGCAATTGACCGAGCGAGTGACCTCGTGCTCGGTTGGTACGTTACATAGGTGTCGTAGTGCTACACGAACAATCAAGCATCGTCATTCCGGCGCCGGTGCCAAAGTGACATTTTTTGACACACCTTTCCAACAGATTTGAGGTCGCGATCTCTGTACATTCTCTTCTCGGCGCGCGATCCACCTCGTGCCCCTTGTTAAGGAAGATGCTCATGAAAACTCGAACGTTTGCCATGCTGGTGGGCGGGGCTTTGCTCACATCCATGACAGCTTCGGCATTCGCCGGCATGGTCGTCGGTGTCGGCGTGCCGGCTCCCGTCGCGGTCGTTCCGGCGGCACCTGTCTATGCGCCGCCGACCGTGGTCGTGCAAAATGGATACGCAGCAGCCGCCGTGCCACCGGCAGTCGCGCCGGTTGTGACGGTTGCGCCAGCGCCCCGACCTCCCATGGCGGTCGTCGTCATGCCACGTCGTCCTGTGATTGTAGTTAGGGGGCCGCGTCGCGTCTGGATGCCTGGTCACTGGGTAGGTGGAGTCTGGGTGGCCGGTCACTGGTCGTGAAATGTCTGCGCCGAACCCGTCTCGTGCGACACATCACCCGGTCCATCAAAGCAGCAAAGCCATGTTGCACATCGCTTCGGCGCCGGGGCTGCTCGCCGCGGTCCGCGGGTTGCCGAGTTCGCGCTGCTGGGCATCCTGGGTGCGCTTGCGGTCGGAGGGTGCGTGAGCCTGAATGGACGTGCACCCAAACGATTGTCCCCCGCAGCGATACCGTCACCATCGTTTAATAGCTTGGCATCGCAGTGTGCAGTGCCCGTATGCGGCGTTAATGGACCTGGGGACTTTTCGGATCTCGCGCGACGCTATGGCAATCCGTCCGCCATCCTTTTGGACGCGCTGTACGGCATGACCGATTGCGCTGGATGCGCGCTTTGCTTTGCGGCATTCGAGGCAGTCGTGCGTGACGTTTCGGACCGGATGCTCCGCGGACCGCCCGCGGGTTCCGAAAATTTACCCTTACGGGAACGGCTGTCTGCAATCGACGCCGCGTTCGTGAAGATCGTCGTCAATGTCCATGTTGCTGGCATGGCGCACGCGCTGCCGACCGTGTTGCGCGACGACCTGCCGCTAAGGACACGCTTTTACGATGCTGGGCCGGGGCGGACTCCGGCGGTACTGGCCGGCATCATCAGCGAGGCCGCTGCGCGCAACCAACTGATCGTCGACTGTCAGGAGCTGCCGGCCCAAGACCTGGTGAGCCTGTTGGAAGGTGCGCTGCAAACGCGCATCCTATTCGGAGTTGTGAAGCCGGCAACCGATAGGGAAATCAAGGAGCGGGCACGCCGCGGCACGGACGTATTCTTAGGAGCTTTTGGGAAAACGGGGAAAGCGCGAGCCGTCATGATGTCTCAAGAGGTTGCGCGGGGCCGCCGGCCTTGAGAACCGCCGCCTGCTCGATGCGCTCAACTTTCCGACAAAGGCAAGAGATGACCCATTGCGCCAGCCTTGTACCGCTGGAAGGCAGCATTGACCTGTGACTGGTCATTCATGATGAAAGAGCCGTGCGAGAAGAACCGCATCCCGCGTGGGTGATGAGTTCTGCGTATGACGGAAAGCGATCTGATGCACTGCTCTAGGTCGCTGCGGTCGCGGTGGCCGGTTCACTGGGATAACGGCGCAACGGACCACGGAACGCGTTGAGCGGACCGTGCGAGTGAAACCACGGTTTGTGCTTCGCAATATGGACAATCCGCACCAAGTAGGCGCGGTATTGATCGGCCAACAGAACGCACAAAACGTATTTGTGCAACCGAGGGACGCACACGGATCGTGAAAGCGGATTCTGTGGCAGGCCCAAAGCCGCGGCCGCGCCAGGCACGCGTGGAGAAAAGCCAATGTTCTTCGATGAGCTAAGCAATGACGAATGGGCGCTGCTGGCATCACTTGTCTCTGATGAGCCGGCCGTCCGTCTGAATCGACGCGGCCGGCCCCGCGCCGAACCGCGTATCGTCGCGAATGCCGTGCTGTGGATCCTGACCACCGGTGAAGCCTGGTCGAAGCTGCCAGGCCGCTATCCGTCGGGTCCCACGTGCCGGCGCCGGTTTGAAGAATGGCAACTGAACGGCACGCTGCTCGAGATGGTCCGACTGCTGTCGCAAACCGGGCGCACCTTCGCGTACGTCCCCCAACCAGCGCCGCCCGTCGCGGCCAAACCCGCGGCACCGGCAACGGAAACACCCAGCATGCGCAACGAGAATTTGCGTGGCGTGTCCTGGAAGAGTCCCGAGTCGTGGCAGGCGCCCGCTATGTCGAGTAGTCTGGGCAACTGGAGTTCGGCCGATCCGATCGCCGACATCACGCGCCAGCTGTCCGGTCTCTCGAATATACCGCCGGTGTATCGTGCACAAGCGGTGTCCACTGCTGCCGCGGCATCCGCAGCACGGTCCGTCATGCGTGCCGAGCGGCAGAGCATGGACGAAGCGGGCGCGGTGGGTGCAGCCATGCACGGGTTGAATTCCCCCATCGCGCCGGCACGCGGCACGCATGCGCCGGACGACCAGCGCAGCCCCCTGTCGATGAGTCTGGCGCCACGCGGCACGGACATCGCCGACCGGCGCGGCTATCTGATCTACGTCGCGGCCGAGCAGGTGCCCAACGCCATGTATCGCGCATGGGCGGAGATCATGAAGGACGGCAAACGCGTCGAGCGTTCCGGCCTCGTCGGTCCGCGCTTTGCGGATGCGGACGTGGCGAAGCAATACGCGCTCGGATGGGCACGGCAGTGGATCGACCGCGAATGCTGCACGCTGGCGGCAGCCGCCTCGGCTCATGCACCGGCTGATGTTTCTGTGAGCAACGCGCCCGCCACTCATGCGCCCGCGGCAGCCCGTCCGTTGCCCGCCCTGCGCCATGTGCCGGAGCGGCGCTGTCAGGTTAGTGGACAGGCGGCGGTAAAATGGGGCAATGAAGAAGACGAAATCGCTTTATCACGGCCACCGGTGGCGCTGTCACGTTGCTGACTCCATGACGAGATATCGGCACGGACAGTCGTGTCTCAGAACACGGTGGACGGAGCTTGGGCAATGCCAGTGAAGAGACGCCAGGCTTCAAATCGCGCGGCGAGCTGTTTGCAATAGAGCGAGGCGCGTAGCAGATGACGCTTGAGCGCGAAGTGCTGGCGGATCGGACCGAAGCACGACAGGAATGACTGCGTGCGTTCGGGCAAGCGAAACCCTCGCATCCGGAGCGCGCGTTCACGCGTGGGTTGATGGCTTCTATGAGCAGAAAGTTGTCAAGGCCATTTGCGAACTGGCTTACAAAGGATGGGTCAAGTCTCTTTCTCCTCGCTGCAAAGTGGTGACATGCTGGCGTATGGCGGCAAGCGCGAGTGATGGCGCTCGCCGCCATACAAGCCGCATTTTCGCGGCATAGTCCGGCGGATTCCCACCGCCCTCAACTTCAACCATGGCTACAGTCCAGTCAACGTCGTTAGCCTGAAGCCGCTTATCGCGCGCGTAAGACAGCAACGTCTCACCAACTTCTATCCGCTGGCGTATGGCCAGCCTCATCCTTTATGCGCGTTACGCCAGAACCTGTTCCGGGAGCATGCCCCATCTGTTTAATCGGTCGCGTTAGCAACCCGCCATCAACACGGGCATGTTCACTTCAAACTCCCTATCGACAGGGATCGTTCCACCCTTGATTGCGTTGTCGCGATACCTTTCGGGCTCAGACTGACTTCAGTTGTGCGCCTTCGGGTATCACGCCGTCCTGCAAGTAGCGCCACAGCGCGATCGCGAGGCGTCGTGCTACTGCGACGATCGCAATGCGCCGCACGCGGCGATTCGGTCCCGTGCCTTGCGTGCGCTGGTTGAACCACTGCATCAGTGCACTGCCAGGCTGGTAACGGATCCAGCACCACGCCATCTCAATCAGCAGTGCGCGCACGCGACGGTTGCCCTGCCTGCTGATCCCCTGGTCCACCTGGCTCTCGCCACTGTCGTAGGGTTGTGGAACCAGCCCTACGCAGGCCCCAACTTCGCGCCGGTTATGGAAGTCCCGCCAGAACAGCTCGAGCGCCAGACGCGAGCCACCCACCGGGCCAATGCCATTTAGCTGCGTCAGAAGATCGATCCTTTCGCGTGCGGGTGCGGGTGCGGGTGCGGGCAGGCCAGCGTGTTGCGTTTTCTCGAGTGCCGCGAGTTGCTGCACGGCCAGCGCCAGCCGTTCGCACTCGCGCAGCAGCCGCTCCTGCAGCTCGCGCGGCAGTGGCGCACCGTCGTGACACCGCACTTGGTCACGGGCGAGGCGGGCGGCGAAGGCCTTGTGGTCAACCTCATCCCAGCAGCCGAGCGTGACAAGCAGTTTGCGCATCCGGTCACGATGCTGTAGCACCTGCTTCTGCAGTTCCCCTCGGTCGCGCATCGGATGGCGGGACGCTTCGTCCTGCGGTGACGGCACGTGCACCACGTGCATGCGGTCGCGCTCGCCGCGCAGCCACGCGCGCAGGCTGATCACCAGCCTGATTGCATCAAGCCGGTCAGTCTTGGCACGCCGCTTGTGGCGCTAGACCGGAATGCTCGCTGGATCGACCACATGACACTCGATACCGCGTGCCCGTAGCGCCCGATAGATCCAGAACGCGTCCTGGCCGGCTTCATAACTCACAACAAGGTGCACGCCCGCGGTCAGCGACCACTTCAGCTTCTGTTGTTCGATCACTTCCAGCACGGCCTGTAGGCGCGCGGGGGCTTGCGGTTGCGCTACGGTGGGCTGTGTCACGTTCGTTGAGCCTTGGGCTAAGATGACGTCATAAAAAAGTCGAAATCGCTGTATCACGGTCATCGGTTTCCGGGATCGATCATCAGCCACGCCGTTCGCTGGTATTTTCGCTTTCTGCTTAGCCTTCGCGATATCGAGGAGCTGCTGTTCGAGCGCGGCGTGGTCGTTAGCTACGAATCGATCCGTCGGTGGATAGACAAGTTCGGCGCTGATTTCGCAAAACGTGTGAAGGCCGTTCGTCGCAAGCCGGGCAGTACGTGGCACCTCGACGAGATGTTTGTCACCCTGCGTGGCGAACCGTACCTGCTGTGGCGTGCAGTCGACGAGCACGGCGTCGAACTCGACGTTTTACTGCAAAAGCGGCGCGACGAGGCCGCCGCCATACGTTTCTTCAGGCGTGTGCTGCGCGCTAACCCGGTGCCACGCAAAATCGTCACCGATCAGTTACGTAGCTATCCTGCGGCGAAAGCGGACATCCCGGAACTGGTCAACGTAAAGCACGTGTTCGTCAAGGCTGCGGCCCGCGTCAACAATCGTGCAGAGAACAGCCATCAGCCCACGCGTGAACGCGAGCGGCGCATGCGAGGTTTTCGCGATCCAAAGCGCACCCAGGCTTTCCTGTCGAGCTTCGGTCCGATCCGGCAGCACTTCGCACTCAAGCGGCATCTGCTGCGCGCTTCTCTCTATCGCAAGCACCTCGCTGCGCGATTTGACTCATGGCGCCTTTTCACTGGCATCGCCCAAACTCCGTCTGCGGTCTTCTGAGCGACCCCTTCACCTGCTACCGCTTTGCCCAGGAATCGTCAACGTGACAGCGCCGGAGTTCGGCCTGGGCCACTTCGAAGGGCGCAGTTGGCGCGGGTTCCACCATCATGCGTCGCTCTGCATCGCGGCCTACGGCTTTCTGGTTACGCAGCGCCTGATTCAGGGCGCTGCTAAAAAAAACTTCGCCGTCGGCAGCTTCTCTACCTTACCCGACGACTACGTGCCGCGGGGCTCCCCAACGCGCCCAACGGCACGTGGCTGATTCGATTGCCAGCTTGCGCTGGCGTCTCGCGGCTTACATCGAACAACGCCTTCGACGATATCCGTTCTGCTCTTCATCAAAATATTTGTGACACAGTAAAATTAGCCCAAGGCTCAACGAACGTGACAGAGCCCACGACCGAACTACTCCACGTCGGCCTGCGTTGACGTCGTCTTCAAACTATACCTACGCGTCATGTCTTTTGGACCGACGGTGACCCGAGCCATACCGACGTATAGGTGCGGCAAACAACGGTGGGCGAAAGTGCAAACGCTCGCAGAATTGATTCGATACCGCCCGCCCGTCTACCTTGGCAATCATAGGCGCTGCTGCTTACAAGTGGACTTCCTTTGAAGGCACGACAGATCCACGCCCGCCTATCGGTGAGCGTTGGGCTGCAAGTCGTTCTGCACGTCGACAGGCTCAAATGCGTTACTTGTTGGACACACGTTTTCGTCTCCGTATGCCCGTCAAAGGTTAAGCCATGTTCAGCAAACGCACAGGTCATCGCGATTTTCCGCTACCAGCCGTCTCGTTCCTCGACTGCGTAACGAAGACATTGTTTCTCGCGTGCGTGTTTTCCTCGTCTGGCAAAAATGGTCGTGACATGCGCAACCACGGTCGTGTTTTTGAAGTGGCCGTACTGCCGCCCCGCGACTCATGCGCAGACAACGCCTTTTCGCAAACCTTCATTTCGAGGTGGCATGATGTCCAACTTTCTGCACAACTGGATCTACATCGGCGTGAACGCTTAAGACGAATACACCTTTGTCCCGTGGCTTAACCGGAACGTCTACCGGAGAACCGTCGACCTTTGCAGAGTTTGCATCCAATAGTAGTCCATATATTTCTATCAAACTTACCTCGACTGCGGCGAGATACTCAGCGCTATGAGCGCCGAGCACTTGCCGTGTCACGAGACCGCGCGCATGGTCGTCGTACCCTTTAACGCTGCCGTTGACTTCGCGCCGGCTCCGGGGTCCGAAGTGGGTCGGCTACGGCCTACCGCCCATCGGGCGGTAGTCGGCAACCCACTCCGGACGTTGAACCCGGCGTCATCTCTACGGCTGCTTTGAGGGGCGGATTCAACGGCCATCCACACATCCAAGTCGGCAGGCAAATCGCCGGGTTCCGGTGAATAGTGAAGGTGCCTCGGTTAGCTGGGGCCTCCGCGACCTCATCCTTCGATAATGCACAAGAAACAGACGCGCAAGGAAAAAATGGCCGCAGCGTCAAACCGCATAAGCACTTGTCTTGGCTCAACCACTGCTGCAGCCGTAACGACATTTTGAAAAAAAGGTAGCTTTCTCATGCTCAATCATTTCATTCGTGCGACGTTGCCGGTCACGCTCGTGTCATTGGGACTGCTGACCGTGGCGGTACGGGCACACGCTGAACTCGGCGGCAGCCCCATGCCGATGCCGAACGGGGCGACCGTCGGGACGATTGCACCGCCGGCAAGCGCCGCTTCGTCGGCCGCCGCGGCGAGCTACACCGTCAAGCAAACGACCTTGTGGTCCGGCACTGTCGTGCGCGAGTACATCGGCCCGGACGGCAAAGTGTTCGGGATTGCGTGGAGCGGCCCGCGTATGCCTGACCTTGCCACGTTGCTCGGCAGCTACCTTCCGCAGGTTACGAACGCCATTGAAACCCAGCGCGCGCAACGCGGTGGCGGCCGCGGACCAGCCACGGTCGACCAGTCGTCCGGGCTAGTTCTACATTCGGGCGGCCATATGGGTTTCTTCTCAGGTCAAGCGTATCTTCCCCAGGCGCTTCCGGCGGGAGTGGCCGGCAGCAATATCCAGTAAGCGAGCGACGACAAGCGGAGAACCATAGTGCAATCAAGCAATACTTTCGGGCGCACATTCAGCGTCTTTGCCCTTATAGTCGTCACGGCGTTGCTTGCGGGATGCGGGGGTGGCGGGGGCAGCAGCTCCAGTAGCGGCTCTAGCAGCAACTCACCGAGCGCTGCCAGCAATCAGGTCACCGTTACCGCCGCCCAAGGACTGGAGGGCGTCGCCAACATCCCGACGGTCAGCGTGACCGTCTGCGCGCCCGGCAGCACGAGCAACTGCCAGACCATCAACAACGTTCTGGTCGATACCATGTCGTACGGTCTTCGGCTCGTCAATACGGCAGCGTCCCAGGTTCTCGGCAGTCTTGCGGTCGAGACGGACAGCAGCGGCAATCAGATTGCTGAGTGCTCGCTTTTCGCAGACGGGTACATGTGGGGAACGGTGCGTACAGCCGACGTGAAGATCGGCGGCGAGACGGCAAGCGGCATTCCCATTACGATCGCTGGTGACATGCCTTCGTCAGCGCCTAGCAGCTGTACCGGCCGGTCGATAGGTGGCGCCGAGAACACCGCTAGTGCAATCGGCGCGAACGGAATCCTGGGCATCGGTGTGGCGCCCTACGACTGCGGCACCTTCTGCGTGGACTCCGCACGCGACAGCAACTATTACAGTTGCCCGAGCGGCTCCGATTGCACGCAAACCACGGTTGCGCTGGCGAACCAGGTGACCAATCCTGTCGCGAAATTTTCCACCGACAACAACGGCGTCGTTCTGGCGATGCCGTCGGTGGGCTCGACGGGGTCGTCATCGGTTTCCGGCACGCTCACGTTCGGCATCGGTACCGAGTCGAACAACACGTACTCCGCGTCCGAGAAGCTGACGACGGACTCGTACGGTGACGTGGACAGCACGATGGTTAACTCAAGCTACTCGGGATCCGCTTTCTTCGATTCGGGCTCGAACGCCTATTTCTTCGTCGACTCCTCACTGACGATCTGCTCGGACGATAGGTCCTTTTACTGCCCTTCGTCGAGCACGACCCGTAGCGTCGCAGTCTCGAGCTATTCCGGCACCAGCACCTCGTCCACGGTCACGATGACGATCGCCAACGCCGATACGCTCTATGGCAGCGGCAATTACGCGTTCAACGATCTCGCGGGTACAGGCGTCCCCGGCACCGTCGATATCGGCATGCCGTTCTTCTACGGCAGTACCGTCTATTTCGGCTACGACCAGACCCCGCTGGGCGGCACACAGACGCCGTACGTGGGCTTCTAGTAGCGGGTCTCACCAACTGCAAACCGCCGTATACGTGAAGCAACAGCATGCCGCCGAATTCTGCACACAAGTCATGGACCGTTTTGTAAAACTATCTTTTTCCAATAAATATAGGAGTGCATATTGGATATAGATTGAGCGAGTCCTTCAATTAGAGAAAGTCCTAATGAACCTTCGAGTCGTCTTTATGTCCGTGCCGCGGCACGTGCCGCACTTTCTGTGACCATTCGGATGGCGTTCGCGGGAGTCGTCGCGATTGATGTCTGCGCGGCCGTCGTCTCAGGTCGAGCCTTTGCGGGTCCGGTACCGTCATGTGGAGCTGTAGTGCCGTCAGCTGCATTGGCTTGGCCCGCGCCCGTGCCAGAAGACCTTCTGTCGCCGGTCTATATTGGGCCGCCACCGGCTGTGGTCGCGCATGCGGGGTCGAGCGACAGGTCAACACCGCGTGCGGTCACCGTCCGGTGCAGGGATGCGGGCGGGGCGGGTCGGGTGAAGCTCGAACCGTGCACGCCCGCAACAAACTGCCGCCCTGTAAACATCGATCAGCGGATTTGAACATGACTAACTATCCTTCTATCGGCGCAGAGTGCTCAAACGCGGACAACGCTTGCTGTGCGCGCTCGCTGTCGTCGTCGGCGCGTGCCTGCGCAATCCACCTGAGTTGGCGCAGTCGCCCGATAATAACGTGGGCATCGATGTGGCCGGTGCGCGCACCTACGGTGATCTATGCCGCTCCGCCTTGTTACTACCTGCCGTATTGAATAGATTTATGGAGTCGTCAGGTGGTTCGACACATATTTCCACAGCCTGGAAACCAGGGATGGGCCATTGTTCATCGGAATACGTTTTTGATTTTCTATCTTTAGGAAACTATATGAAACGTGGATTTTTGTGCTGGCTGCAATGTTTGCGGTATCGGTCGCGTCTGCGCAGAACAAACTGCAGCAAATGTTGGAAGAACGCTTTCCGCCGCCGACGTCAATCATGATGGCAAGCTCACGCGGGAGGAAGCGCAGGCAGGTATGCCGCCCCTTGCAGCCCATTTCGATGAGATCGACATTACGCATAAAGGGTACGTGACGCTCGAGCAGGTCGGGCAGTTCGCCGCACCAGGGGCCTTCGTGAAGCGGGACGCCGTTCAAAAAGTCCAGGATTCCGGAATTCTCAAGCGACTCGTTTTCAAGGACGGGTCGTCGCTCGACGTTCGATATGACGGGCCGTGCCGCGACCTCTATGAGGGGTGAATCGCGCTGGCGGAGCAGGAGGGATACCTTGTGCTCACGGCCGGGGATGGACAGGCGGCGCTTTCCGTTGTTGGTGTTCACAATTGCCGGGCGCGGACAAAAAATGGGAGAGGGGCGCTCACCGTCGAGCGAACGGTGAGCTTTTCCGGGAAGTGGCCGGGTATGTCAATCGACCTGCTGGCCACTGCCCATATAATTCTGCGACAAACGGGAAGAATGTCGGTCTGGCGTTAGGCCCCACTACGAATAACAGCGCAAGATGTTCACCGTGCCGTAGACGCGGACCGGGGAAAGGAAGGCCGCGCACCCGGCGTACAGTGACGAGATGAACCCGGTTTGGTTTGGCGTTGTACAGCATTCGACTGGCAGAACACGCTAAGGGTCGTCCTTCCTTCGAGTGTGATCAGCTCAATCGTGACGATCGCCTGGAATGAGCACAGGGATTGGCGCGACCATCGTCGGGAACGTCGCGCGGCGCTGTCACGTTGACGATTTCCTGGGCAAAGCGGTAGCAGGTGAAGGGGTCGCTCAGAAGACCGCAGACGGAGTTTGGGCGATGCCAGTGAAAAGGCGCCATGAGTCAAATCGCGCAGCGAGGTGCTTGCGATAGAGAGAAGCGCGCAGCAGATGCCGCTTGAGTGCGAAGTGCTGCCGGATCGGACCGAAGCTCGACAGGAAAGCCTGGATGCGCTTTGGATCGCGAAAACCTCGCATGCGCCGCTCGCGTTCACGCGTGGGCTGATGGCTGTTCTCTGCACGATTGTTGACGCGGGCCGCAGCCTTGACGAACACGTGCTTCACGTTGACCAGTTCCGGGATGTCGGCTTTCGCCGCAGGATAGCTACGTAACTGATCGGTGACGATTTTGCGTGGCACCGGGTTAGCGCGCAGCACACGCCTGAAGAAACGTATGGCGGCGGCCTCGTCGCGCCGCTTTTGCAGTAAGACGTCGAGTTCGACGCCGTGCTCGTCGACTGCACGCCACCGCAGGTACGGTTCGCCACGCAGGGTGACAAACATCTCGTCGAGGTGCCACGTACTACCCGGCTTGCGAAGAACGGCCTTCACACGTTTTGCGAAATCAGCGCCGAACTTGTCTATCACCGACGGATCGATTCGTAGCTAACGACATGACGTCATCTTAGCCCACGGCTCAACGAACGCGACAGAGCCCTCGAGCTCACTGAAAAATGAAGTCGTCTATCATCGCAAGTTCGTGACCCGCAAGCAGGCCCAGAAAGAAATCACGGAATACATCGAGATCTTCTATAACCGGCAGCGCACCCAGGAGCGTTTTGGACTATCTGTCGCCGGCCGCTTTCACGCAGCGATTCCATTTGAGTAAAATCGCTGCTTGACCCGTTGGCGTCCACGGATTCCGACCGACCTCAGTTTCACTTGCAGCCTTGTAAAGCGCCCCAGACAACGCCCTCATGCAACGGCCACAGCGTCGACTTCAGATGGTCGCGCGGGAACGAGGCGATATTCGCGGTACTTAGCCCCACGCTATCCACCGTGATGATTTGCTGCACGAGTCCTTGAAATCCAGCCCTGAAGTGATTTGCGCCTTTCAGGGCTATGATCTTTCTCCTACCTGCATCAATGCCGTGCAACGCAAATGGCTCCATGTCGTATATCTGCTCAGCGCGCGACGCGACAATGATGTCCACACCATTGATGACCAGGCGGCACATGGCACCCAGGTCGAAGCGGACGCCTTCGAACATCGAGCCTGGGCGGTTGACGAAACGGCCATCGGTAATCGCCTTCACATAAGCCTCCGCTTCGATCGGCGCTCCCTGGAATCTGCCTAGCTTTCCTCCCAGCGAAGCGCGCAGTGTCCCGCCAACGCCAACGGCGATCGCTTGCCGGACGACCTCTGCATCATTGATCGAAGCAAAACAGACCGTGTCGGGAGCCGGCGCCGCATCGAGCAAGGCGCGCAACAGATAGGTGCCATCGCCTGGCGTGCCTCCGCCGGGGTTATCGGCATACTCGTTGATCACGACAGGACCAGCGCTTGCCGCGAGGGCGCGCGCTACGCCCTCTTCCGGCGACGGGAATTGCGGACGAAAATCTTCGCGATGATCCCAGATCCATTGGGCGACCTGTTCTGCGCAGCGCACCGCCAGCGCCGGGTCCCCGTTGGTCGTGCAAATCACCGCCGGGCACGGCGATGCGATATCCGCATAGGGGAAGCCATGAAACCATGAGCAATCGATCACGCCTGGCAGCGCTTCGAGCTGCGCACACAGTGCGTTGACTCTGGCCGGCACGAAGCCCTCGTTAGTGGTGACGATATAAGGCAGCATCGGCAACGTACAGACATGCGTGGCCGGCTTCACTTCGCCCTTAATCATCTTGACCATGAGGTCGACGCACTCGACACCACGGTCATAAAAATCGGTGTGCGGATACAGAATGCAGGGCAGCGAAATATCGACGGCACGCTGCATTTGCTCGGTCATGTTGCCGTGAAGGTCGTAGGCTACCGCGATCGGTACATGCGGGCCGACCAAGGCGCGCACGGCAGCGGCCAAATCGCCCTCGATGTCCTCGATGCCATCGGCGACTCCCGCGCCATGCAAGGCAAGCAACACGCCATCAACCGGTAACGCTTGCTCGATGCCTGCGAGAATCGCCTGCTTCATGTGAGCGTAAGCGTTGGCTTCGATAGTACCCGACGGCGTGGCCTGCCCGAGGAACGTATGAATCAGGCCAGCGCCGTGCTTTTGGGCGCCTTCGATATAACCGCCGACTTGATGATTGGAGCCGGCAAAAATGCCTGGAATTTCGTCGCCATAGTATTGCTCGAACGAGGTCAAGGGCGTCTGGCCCGCGACCTCTGCGGCGTAGGTATTGGTTTCGTGGATGATGCCACCCATGGCGAAACGCATCGGTTTGTCGGTCGTCGACATAATCTTCTCCGGGGATATGTTTTGGGGAGCGCGCACTCAGCGACTGACCAACTTGCGATCGAAGCTCAGCGCCATCAATGCCCCGAACGTCAAGCAGCCGGCGACGATATAGATGGCCGGGTCGGTCGTGTGGAATTCGTCCTTGACCCAGCCGATCAGGTAGGGGCTCACGAATCCGCCGATATTGATGGCGGAGTTGATCACGCCGATGCTGGCCGCCGCAGCGGCGCCGCCGAGAAAGGCCGTCGGCACCGACCACATGATCGGCGAATAGCTGATGATGCCGGCCGCGGCGACTGACATGGTGATCACCGTAAGCACCACGCTGTGGCTTGTCCAGACACTGGCCGTGAGGCCTGCGGCGCCCAGCAGCAACACGATGGCCAAATGCCAGCGGCGCTCGCGCATGCGATCGGAGCTGCGCCCGAAGGTCACCATAGCGACCACGGCTACCAGGTAGGGAATAGCGCTGAGAAAACCGACCGTAGTGCTCGTGGTCACGCCCGATGCCTTGATGAGCGTGGGCAGATAAAAGCCCAGGACATAGAGGCCCATCATCGCCGGGAAACCTGTCAGGATAATTTTCCAGATGCGTCCGTCGGTGAAAACTTTGAGCAGCGGCATGTGCTCGCGCGTTTTCTCGTCCTTCCCGAGTTCATGGACGATCAACTGCTTTTCCTGCGGACTGAGCCAACGCGCGGAGCTGACCGAATTGTCGAGAATGAGCAGCGCGCCGATGGCCAAAGGAATCGTCGGCAGTGCCTCGAGACCAAACATCCATTGCCATCCCGAGTGGCCAGCGACATGATGAAACGTATCCATTAGCCAACCGGAAAGCGGATTTCCAATCAAGCCGGCAATCGGAATGCCCGCCTGAAAGCAAGCCGTCATCTTGGCGCGGCGATGGTTGGGAAACCAATAAGTCAGGTACAGAATCACGCTGGGGTAAAAACCGGCCTCGGCCACGCCCAACAGCAGACGGACGGTATAGAACTGCCACTGGGTGGTCACGAAAGCCATCAGCCCCGAAAGCAGGCCCCAGGTGATCATGATCCGCGCGATCCAGAGTTTCGCGCCAATACGATGCATGAGCAGATTGCTCGGCACTTCGAAAATCAGATACCCAAGGAAAAAGAGCCCTGCGCCAAGACCGTAGGCCGTCTCGCTGAACCGTAGATCAGTCAGCATATTCAGCTTGGCAATGCCGATATTGATGCGATCCAGAAAGGCGACCACATAACACAACATCAGGAAGGGAATGAACCTGAGCGCGACCTTGCGGTAAGTCGCCTCCTGAAAGGAGCTCGTGTGGACGGCCTCGTCGACAATAGTCGACCTGTCGATTGAGGTTTCAATCATGGAACTGAGTTTCCTTGGCAGTGCATCCCTGTGCGCTAACGCTGGATGCTGTTATGGACGGTTGGCGGCGATGCCCTGCAGGGGTCTCAGACGAGTTCATCCTGCGCCGCCAGCACCTGGCCTCTCGCTTGAAATTGCTCGTGCTCTTCGCGCGGCACCAGCGAACCGCCTGTTGTCCAGACGATATGAGTGGCGCTAGCCATGTGACGCTCCAGCCCGTGCTGGCGAAGATAGGCTTGGCCTTGGTCGCTGCGCGTCAGCCATCCCGGTCCGTCGAATCCGGCGGCGGCCGATGGCTCGAGCAGCACGCCTTCGGTTTGCGCCACGCGATGGAGATGGACATACAGTTGCGCGTCCGTGACGGTAAACACGCCCGAGAGCTGAGAGCGCATCAGCGAACTCACCAGATGCGACGCCTGGCCGACGGCGAGGCCATCGGCTTCCGTGCGATTGTCCAGACCAATGTCATAGACCGACGTGGGCCCGGACTCGCCCGCCGCCAATTGCACCAACATGCACGGCGACGCCACGGGTTCGGCGAAAAAGCAGTGTACGTGTTCAAAAAAAAGTGCTTTGAGGCCGAAGGTGATGCCGCCGGGCGCGCCACCGACGCCGCATGGAATGTAGACAAACAAAGGATGCGTAGCATCTACGGGACGATTCAATGCGGCCAGTTGGCTCGCCAGCCGCCTCGCGGCGACTGCATAGCCCAGAAACAGCATCAGGGAATTCTCGTCGTCGACGAAATAGCCTTTGGGGTCAGCGAGCGATTGCGCTCGCCCGGCCGCCACCGCTTGCGCGTAGTCGCCCGTGTGCTCGACGACCTGAACGCCACAATTTCTCAAACGATCCTTCTTCCAGCTCTTGGCCTCCGTCGACATATGCACCACCGATCGAAATCCCAAGGCGGCAGCCATGACGCCGATGCTCATGCCCAGATTGCCGGTGCTGCCGACGCTCACGGTGTATTGAGCAAACAACTCACGGGCTGCGGCGCCCGCGAGTGCTCGCCGGTCGCCATCATGGGCGAGCACGCTGTATTCGAGCGCCAGCTTTTCCGCGAACGCCAGTACTTCGTGAAAGCCTCCACGCGCTTTGACCGACCCGGCGATGGGCAGGGCATGATCGCTTTTGATAAACCACGCAGCGTCAGGCTCAGTAGCGTTTCCCATCACCTGCTGGAGTCGTTCGACACGCATCAGCGGCGATTCGATCAGGCCCGCGCTACTTTGCAATTCGGGAAAGAGATGCGCCATCAGGCCCGCGCAACGTTCTAAGCGGGCATCTGCCTCGTCGATATCGGCGGCACCCGGTGGACCTTCAGGCAACGCATTTCCTAATGCGGCATTGAGCCACAGTAAAGGAGTGCGGTTCTGTAGTCTGGCTAATAGATCGGGGGCAATTGCAGGAACGGTGGGAATCACGAGGGGTACCTATGCTTGTTTTACATGCGGCGAATATAGGGCATGGGCGCCGGCCAAAAAAGCTATAATTTCTATTCGATGCATTAGTCTGGCTAATACATATGCCCCTCGATTCCTCACTGCTGGGCGGCTTGCGCTGCTTCGAAGTGGCAGCTCGCCTGCTCAGTTTTACGAAGGCGGCGGCTGAGCTGAGCTTGACGCAGGGGGCGGTTAGTCAGCACATTCGACATCTCGAAGACCGGCTGGGTTACCCACTGTTCACGCGCCAGCACCGCTCGCTTGCCCTGACGCAGAAAGGTGCGACGTTGTTCGAATGCACGAGAAACGCGTTTCTCAGCATCGAGACAACGATCAATCATCTTGGGCGATCCAATGCGCCCTTACAGATCAATTGCTCGCCCTCATTTGCATTGCAGTGGTTGATGCCGCGTCTGGTCGAGTTTCATCGCCTGCACGCGGACATACCGGTGCGCGTGAAGGCTGAATTTCAAACGCTGGATCGACAGGCCATGTTGGCCGATGACATCGACGTAGCGATTCGCTTTGATCCCGGGCAATACGAAACGATCCGCGCGATACCGATACTCGACGAATATCTGCTGCCGGTGGCAACACCGCAATATTTGGCGGAGCACCCTGAGTTTGCCGCGGGCCGATCGCTCAAGGGGATCGAACTATTGCATGACTTCTCGCCATGGGATGGAGCGCCTGAGTTCATCGAATGGCGCACCTGGTTGGAGACCGCTCGGCCCGAATGGCTCGCAGCGGTGGCGGGGCCGCAATTCAATCTGGCGAGCCTGGCGATTAGCGCGGCCTTGAGTCATCAAGGCGTCGCCGTGGCGCGCACTGCGCTCGTCTACGAAGAGCTCGAGCACGGCCGCCTCATCAACATCTTTAGCCGCCTCGTGCCTGCGCCGGCCCGCTACATGCTGCTCACCGAGCGGGAGGACGATGCGCGGGTGGCCGCATTTTCGAACTGGCTGATGGATGAATGCAACCGCTTTAGCGACGCACGAGCCAAGCTGCTGCTGTGACTAACATAATCCGAAGCGTGCTGCCGTCGACCGAAGAGGTGGCCCCGGAAATTTGGATGCCCGCGCATGGGCGTATGCGCCGAAACTACGGTTAGACGTCAAGATGCAGAGCAAGGTGCAGACCGATACGCGCTACGTGATGAGTTCGCTGCCGGCCGATGCCGCACATCCTGTGCGTCAGTCGCACTCAATGGGCGGTTGAAAATGGCCGGCACTGGTACCTGGATGTCACTTTCAATGAGGAAGCCAGCCAGCTCCGGCAACGCAACGCCGCGCTGAATCCCTCCTTCCTGCGCCGGCTCGCCATCAATCTGATCCGCACCGATTCCTCACGCGCGCTCGGCCTGCCAATGAAGCGTAAAGCCGCCGCCTGGCATCCCGACTATCATGCACAGGTCTTGAATCTGCAGAAAATTTGATGCTCCGGCCCAAATGAACTGTCACCGACCGCGCAAGGGGCAGAATGGCTCATTCGCCCAACGATTTACCAGTCGCCGCCGCTTCGTCGATTGTTGGCGTCCGCTTTTCAGGGCTGAACGCAGTTTTCGACGTTGGGGGCCAAGCACTCATCTAACTCGCGTGGCAACCCTATAGCTCCGGACGTAGCCCACTTTGCTGAAACGCCACCGATGGTCTGTCGCTCTTCGTTTCTGGCGGCTTTCCCGTCGTCGCCCTGCGCTAGCAGAATTAATGGACACGCTAGCGCTTCCATGAACACTATTAGCGCCAAGTGCGGACGGCAACAATTACCGGCCACGGGGATCTCCTGGCCAGGCAGCTAAAGCTTGCCGAAGCGGTTGTCGAGTATCGTGAGGGAACCAGGCTCGCGCCCAAAGTAGCTGTCACCCACGGGAATCTGAGTGTCGCTTTGTCAATGGAGGGAAATACATCTGATGCCATTGCAGAATACGAGGAAGCATCCGGCTTGATCCGACACAAGCACCCTTGCGGCATCTTGGTGGGCCAAAAAAATTGGCCTACCAATCGGTGCATTAGTGAGCCTATGCAGTAAATACCGCCGTCCGGGTAGAACTATTCACGAGCATCGGATTGCCGGAGCCCTCCTCGTAGATGAGCCTAGTTTGACTGCATGACCCGATACGCGTCCCCCTCGCGCTTCTTCGGCGGCACGATCATTTCGATTTTGCCGACGAGGAAGATATACGAAAGGATGCCCAGAACCGCGACGATCGAGACGTACCACATCGCATAGTGGAAGTTATGCGTGCGCTGTAGGATCATGCCGAAAACGATGGGCGTGGTAATGCCGGACAGATTGCCGAACAGATTCAGGAAGCCGCCCATCGTACCGATGAAATTGCGAGGAATGACGTCCGTAAATACCACCCAGCCGAGATTCGCGACGTTGTTTCCAAAAAAAGCCAGCGAAAGGATTCCAATCGCGATGACGGGCTGGTTCTCGAAAAAATTGACTATGGCGATCATGGCCGTCAACACGAGGCCAACGATCACCGGCAGCTTGCGCGCGAACGTGACCGATTTACCTTTTTTCAGAAGGCTGTCACTGAGGAAGCCGCCCGCCAGCATGCCGACCATGGCCATGAGATAGGGAATGGATGCGCCCAGTCCCGCTTTGGAAAGCGTGAGATTCAATGCCTTTTCGAGGTAGACGATGAACCATGTCATGAAGAAGATCAGCGTCGAGTTATAGGCGAACTGCGTGATGAACAGGCCCCAGACAGTCTTGTTCTTGAGGAAGTAAAGGATGTCGTCTTTCTCGACCACGGTGCTGACCGTGGATTGATCCTGAGATCCGTAGCCACCGCCGGCCTTGATAAGGTCGAGCTCTGCCTGAGCGGTTTTCCTGCTGTCCTTGGGGTCACGATAAACGATCAACCAGTAGACCCCAAAGACGATCCCCACCCCACCCGTTGCATAGAACACCGCTTGCCAGCCATAACGGGTCGTCAAAAAAGTCAGGACGGGCGTGAACAATGCGAGACCGATGTATTGTGAACTGATATAGGTCGCCGTCGCGCGCGCGCGTTCGTTCTTCGGAAACCAGTTCGCGACGATTTTCGTATTCGAGAGGTACGACGGTGCTTCAGCGAGGCCAATCAGGGCGCGGCAGACCAGCAGCACCGCAAATGAGACGCCCAGGGTCGCGAAAAAATGATGTGAAGCAAAGCCCATCGCGAATGTACACGTGCTCCAGATGACGATGGCACTGCCGTATAGAACCCTCGATCCGATTCGATCAAGGAGATACCCGACAGGAAGCTGGGCGGCCGCATACGTCCATGTGAACATCGAAAAGAGCAGGCCGAGCTGGGTCGGCGAAAGGCTGAATTCCCCCTGAATCCTGCTGCCCGCGATCGAGAGGTTCGCCCGATCCATGTAGTTGATGGCCGTGACTACAAACAGTAAAAAGACAATGAAATATCGGGTTTTTGTTGTTTTCATGATTTTGCATTCAAGTAGCCGTCTGGATGACCGTCCAAACATGCATTGGCCGCCGGCACACCGGCGACTCGTCGTCCTGCTCAGAGTGGGAGTTTTACAACCGCATTGCTCTGCGTGCTGCGATAGATGGCTGTGAACAGCTCCACGGTCTTCCGGCCGTCGAGTCCGTCGATCAATGGCTTCGTGCCGTTGCTGACGGCAGTCAGGAAATCATCTATTTGCTGCTCGTGATAGAAGTACAGCGAATCCGCGGAATTGAAATACTCCGCATCCGCTTTTCTCCACTCGGCGAGCATTTCTTCTTCGCCTTTGATCGTCCAGATATCGTTGTAAGGCGGTTCGCTGATGGTCGACACGCCGGCGATGAACATCGCGCCGCCGTCCGTCTGCACGCCGACCGACGCGCCGTTATCTCCGTGAATATGGACCTTCCCGTACAAAGCAGGATTCTGCGCGTTGCTGACCAGAATGTTGGCGATTGCGCCGCTTTTGAACTTGATGATGGCCGCCGCAGTGTCTTCAACCTCGATGTAGTCGTGGTTGACGTTCTTCCACACGCCGTAGACCTCGTCCATATCGCCCAGATACCAGAGCAGCAGATCGAGCTGATGAGGTGCCTGGTTCACGAGCACGCCACCTCCTTCGCCAGCCCACGAGCCGCGCCAGGGATCGCTTTCGTAATACTGGCGGTCGCGCCATCCGAGCATGACGACGTTGCCGATGGCAGGGCGGCCGATCTTGCCCGCATCGATGGCCCGCTTGATGCGCATCGCGGACGGATAAAAGCGCCGCTGGCACACGACGCCGACCGTACGCCCGTGTTCTTCGGCGCACGAAAGGATGGCATCGCAGTCTTCAAGCGAAGAAGCGAGGGGCTTCTCTATAAGAACGTGACAGCCGCTTTTCAAGGCGGCGATCGCAACGGGAGCGTGCTGAGGATGTGGAGTGCAGATGCATACGACGTCGACCTGCGCGGCTTCCACCATCTCTTCGACGTTATCGAACGCATCCACGCCGTATTGATTGCCGAAGGCCTTTGCTCGATCGAGAGAGGTGCTGCATACCGCGACGAAATCTGAGTCCTCGAGATTCGAGAGCGCCCGGGCATGGAAATGACCGACCTTTCCACAGCCGACGATGGCCGTTCTGAGTTTTTTCATGGTAATTCGGTGTTACGTCGTTAATTTGAAGGCGAGCAAGACGCTGCTGCCGCCGCTTCGGTGGCAGCGCACGGTGTCGATCGCGGATTGCGTGACGCCGGGCGCGAAAGGGCGTCCATCGGCTTCATCGCGCAGCAGGCTCATTACGGCGCGCCACGCTCAAGTCAAGTCGCTCCGAGCGCAAGCGACTTCACGATGGAACGACTGCGATCCTCACAAGGTGGACATCTGCGGATGACGGGCAATCTTGCAGGGCGGCCGGCAGTCGATGTCGGCCGCATCACACCCTACGCCTTGAGATGGGGTCCCAGCAGCGACAGGTCCGCAACTGAAAGACGATCATGCGCGGTCCGCGCCTGATGCCAGTACGGGTACAGCAGGGGCGGCGCGCTCACCTTGTCGAGCCGCTCGCTCTGTTCGGCGCTCAGCCTGAGATTCGCCGCGCCGAGGTTGTCGAGGAGCTGCTTCTCGTTGCGCCCGCCGATGATGACCGACGTAACGGCGGGGCGCCCGAGCGTCCATGCGAGCGCGACCTGCGCGGCCGAGACATTCAGTTCGCTGGCGATCTCGACAAGCGTGTCGACAATCGACCACAGCCGTTCGGCGTCGCGGATCGGCGGCTCCGTCCAGCCGGCGAGCGGGCTCCAGACGAGAATGCCCGGGCCCTGATCGAGCGCGATCGGCGCGAGTTCGTATTCCGCTTCGCGTGCTTCGAGCGTGTAATGGATCTGCTGGCTCACGAAACGTGGCAGGCGATCGCGTTCGCTCACATGCAACGCCTTCATCAGGTGCCAGCCTGAGTAGTTCGAGCAGCCGACATACCGGACCTTGCCATGCCGGACAAGCAGGTCGAGCGCTTCAAACGTTTCTTCGAGCGGTGTGAGTCCGTCCCATTCGTGCACCTGGTAGAGGTCGATCACATCGGTCTTGAGACGGCGCAGGCTCGCCTCGCAGGCTTCTATCAAGTGATGTCGCGACAGACCACGGTCGTTCGGGCCCTCACCCATGGGAAAGCGCGCTTTCGTCGCAATCAGCACCCCGCCCTTGCGCTTGCCGCCGAGCGCCTGGCCGACGATCTCCTCCGACGCGCCGTTCGAATAGACGTCCGCCGTATCGATCAGGTTGACGCCCGCGTCGATGCACATGTCGATCTGCCGGCGCGCCTCGTCGAGACCCACCTCGCCGACGCTCGCGAATTTGCCTTTGCCGCCCATCGTCATCGTGCCTAGCGTGACGGTCGACGCCTTGAGGCCCGAACGGCCCAGTTGACGGTAGTCCATGATGAAGCAATCTCCATGTATGTTGCGAGGACTCACAACTGCGTGCGTCGCTAAAGCTGATTGCGCCCGCGTTTCGTGCTTGGCGTTCTCGACGTCCTCAGACGTCGGACGATAGCGGAGATTGAATTACCATTCCAATAGAAAGATGTGATCCAATTGTGCGGTTTTCGTGATTAATCGTCTCTGCAGAAAGAGTGCCAACGTGGGTTTGAAGCAACTGGAACACTTCGTGGCGGTTGCGGAAGAGCGGCATTTCACGCGCGCGGCGCGGCGCCTCAACCTCGTGCAGTCCGGCTTGTCTGCATCGATCCGCTCGCTGGAAGAGGACCTGGGCAGACCGTTGTTCAATCGCAGCACAAGGCGAGTCGCCTTGACGCCTGCCGGCGAAGTGCTGTTTGCAGAGGCGCAGCGGGTCCTGGCTGCCGCTCGCGACGCGCGGCATGCCGTGACGCAGGTTCACGGGCTCGCACGCGGCCGGCTGAGTATCGGTGCGATTCACGGGCTCGCGCCTTTCGTCGACCTGCCCGCTTCGTTAGGACAGTTTCGGGCCGCGTTCGGTGGGATCGACATCGAATTGACACTGGACGGCTCGCGCGCGCTGATTGACGAGGTGAGGGAAGGGCGCCTCGACCTCGCGTTCACACAGCCACCGGGTACGCCGCTCGACAACCTCGGATCGCACATGTTCGCATGCGAAGGAATGGTCGTCGTATGCGCGACGCATCATCGGCTTGCGGGCGCCAGCGGGCTGGCGCTGGCCGATCTCGTCGACGAAACATTCGCCGACCTGCGCCCGGAGTGGAGCGTGCGGCGGCTCGTCGATCGGAGTTTTGCGGCGGCAGGACTGCAGCGCCAGACCAGCTTCGAGGTCAACGACATGCCGATGTTGCTTGAACTGGCCGCGCACGGGCTTGCGATCAGCATGGTGCCCGGATCGGTGGCCGCCGCAAGGGGCAACACGCGCGGGGCGCCGGTCGCGACGGCGAGCCTGCGCGAAGCCGATGAGCCCTGCTGGGAACTCGCGGCGGTTTTCAGGGGAAACGCCGGAGAACCGCTCATACCCGTCGCCCGTGCTTTCCTGGACTTGCTCAAATTGCCCGAGGTGGCGAACTGACGCTTGACTGGCACCGCGCGGTACCGCGCATGCTTCGGACCACTCATCAGCGGGAGCGCCGTCGGTCACGCAAAAAAGTTCATGCTAGGATCGCCGACTCACTGTTCCAACGGATCGGGATCGCAGTCGCTGGTTGGCGTCGCGATTCCGGCACGCATCAACGAGGATTCTGATGACTCATTCTGCCCTGACCCCCGGCGCCGTCGCCGTGATCACCGGCGCCGCCGCCGGCATCGGCCTGGCTGCTGCCAAACGCTTTGCGCAGCTTGGGCTGCGCATCTGCATTGCCGACCTCGGCGCCGACCGCCTCGCGCGGGCGGTGGAGGAAATCGCCGCGCTGAGCGCAAACGGTATGCAAGACGTCTTCGCGGTTGAGACCGACGTCAGTGTCGCCGACGATGTTCGCCGCCTCCACGCAACCGTCGTCGAACGCTTCGGCGGAACAGATGTATTGATGAACAATGCCGGCATTCAGCCCGGCAGCGGCATGTTCGGTCCAACCGCGAACTGGGAGCGCGTGCTGGGTGTCAACCTGTGGGGCGTGATCCACGGCACGCAGGTCTTCGTGCCGGGCATGATCAAGCGCGGCCGTCCGGGGCTCGTGATCAATACCGGTTCAAAGCAAGGCATCACGACGCCGCCGGGCGACCCCGCATACAACGTTGCGAAGGCCGGTCTGAAAGCGTTCACCGAAGCGCTGCAGCACGAACTGCGCAATACCGCCGACGGCCGGATCAGCGCTCATCTGCTGATTCCCGGCTTCGTGTTCACGGAACTCACACGGAACGGCCGTGTGGAAAAGCCCGCCGCCGCATGGACGCCCGAGCAGACCGTCGATTTCATGTTCGAGCGTCTCGACGCCGGCGACTTCTACATACTGTGTCCCGATAACGACGTGCCGCGTTCGCTCGACGAACGGCGCATTCTATGGGCGGCGGGCGATATCGTCGAGAACCGGCCCGCGTTGTCGCGCTGGCATCCGGACTACGCCACTGCATTCGAAGCGTTCGTCAAGCAGCCCCGCTGACTCAAGGGCCAGCACCATGTGGCAGCAAAGCGAAACCTATCCCGATCCCGCAGTGGAAGTGCTCGATCCGCGCTTCCTCAAATACCGGATCACGAGCGCGGCGGTCGAGCGGCTTGCGACCGGCATGCGCTTCGGCGAAGGACCGGTGTGGTTCGGCGACGGCCGCTTCCTGCTGTGGAGCGACATTCCGAACAACCGCATCATGCGGTGGGACGAGGAATCCGGCGCGACTTCGATATTTCGCAAGCCCTCCGGGTACGCGAACGGCAATACACGGGACCGCCAGGGGCGGCTCATCACCTGCGAGCACGGCAACCGGCGCGTGACGCGCACCGAGTACAACGGCACGCTGACCGTGTTGCTCGACCGCTTCGACGGCAAGCGGCTGAACTCGCCAAACGACGTGGTTGTGAAGAGCGACGACAGCATCTGGTTTACCGATCCGCCGTTCGGCATCTCTAACAACTATGAGGGTGTCAAGGCTGAGCCCGAGCTGCCGACCAACGTCTACCGTCTCGACCCGGCCACCGGCCGGGCGGAGGTGGTCGCCGGCGACATCGTCAATCCGAACGGCATCTGCTTCTCGCCCGACGAACGTCGCCTCTACATCGTCGAATCGGGCTCAAAGCCAAGGCGCATCCGTGTGTACGATGTCGAGGACGGTCGGCGCCTCGTGCACGGACGCATATTCGTCGATGCGGGCGAGAACGGCGCGCCAGATGGTTTCCGTTGCGACACGGACGGTAACCTGTGGGCCGGTTGGGGCACCGGCCCGGGACTGAACGGTGTGATGGTATTCGCGCCGGACGGCAGCGCGATTGGCCGCATCGGCCTGCCCGAACGCTGCGCGAACGTCTGCTTCGGCGGCGCAGCGCACAACCGGCTGTTCATGGCGGCCGGGCAGTCACTCTACGCGCTATACGTCGATACGGCTGCGGCGGTCGCAACCTGAGCGCGCCGGCGGATTACGTCCGCGCCCGGTCGGCGGTGCCACCGCGCACGGGGCGGTGATGATGCGGATTCGTGCGAGTCAGGACGTGCGCTGGCGCTCGCTGAACGGAATGCCGCCTCTTGACTTGGAGTCTGCTGGAGATTCGACGATCTGCACGACAACCTGTTCAGCGAGGACACCGAGGCTGTCAACCACAGCTTTGGTAATCCCCGTCATCAGCGCTTTCTTTTGCTCGGGTGAGCGCCCTGCTACTGCGTAAACAACGACTTCCGGCATGACGTACTCCAGTGGATTGGCAAGGAACTGCAGGCGCAATCATAGCGTCACTGGGCGGCGTGTGCTCAAGCCTCTGCAATAGAAACGCTGCTTGAATGCTAATGGCCTTCTTTCACGAAATTTCTTCGTGCAGGTGGTGTTGATTCAACTTGCTCCGGCCGACCTGATCAGCATGACAGGCTCACGCGGCGTTCGTAAGTCGGTCGGCCCTGGGGCCGAATTGGCGGGCGATCGATTGCAGCCTGTCGCCCATTCCGAGACGCCGAAGACGTCATGCACGTTTTGCAGGCAGCTCAGCAGGCTGACCGTCTGCGGGGGCTCTGTCACGTTACTGACTCCATGACGAGATATCGGCAAGGACAGTCGTGTCTCAGAACATGGTGGACGGAGCTTGGGCAATGCCGGTGAAGAGACGTCACTCTTCAAATCGCGCGGCGAGCTGTTTGCGACAGAGCGAGGCGCGTAGCAGATGACGCTTGAGCGCGAAGTGCTTTCTGAGGGCGGCGCAGCGCGGTCCGTGAACAATCCGCGAAGATCCTACGGGACAGCGTCCTGACGCGGGCTCCCGACCATAGAGCGCGGCAGGTTCACCGTGCGGGCGGCGAAGTCGACGAAGTGCAACGGGGCAAGAACCGCAACAAGTCGAAGATTCGCGCCCGGGTGGAACATGTCTTCGCCGTCGTGAAGCGACTGTGGGGATTTACGAAGGTGCGCTATCGCGGGCTGGCAAAGAATGCCAACCGGGCGTTCGTCGCGCTCGCACTGGCGAACGTCTGCCTGGCGCGCAAGAAACTGATGCCACCGGTACGCCCATAGTGGGCGAAAGGCGGGCAACCCGCCCGCCCAACAAGCCCGCGAGGGCCGAAAAGCAATGGCTCAAGCTCGGCCTCATGACTTGGCGACGTTCAAATTGCTGACACGCTGCCGAATTCGCGGCTTGTTCAGCGTAGCCTTAAGCGGCATCTGTTGCGCGCTTCTCTCTATCGCAAGCACCTCGCCGCACGATTTGACTCATGGCGGCTTTTCACTGGCATCGCCCAAACTTCGTCTGCGGCCCTCTGAGCGATCCCTTCACCTGCCATCGCTTTGCCCAGGAATCGTCAACGTGACAGCGCCTGAGAGAGGGATCGGCGAATCATCATCTGCTCGAAAGCGTCCACGATGCGTTGTACGTGACCGTTCTTGTGTTTCAGCGGACCGTCGTCGCGTTCGTAATGCACCAGCATCGTTGCATTGGCTTCGAAGACGAACACGCGGCCGTCCGGCAAGATCGTGAAGTCGATGCCGGCATAATCGAGCGCGAGCCGTTCGCCGATGTTCGCGATGGCACGTAAAGCGCGGTCGCCGATCGCGCCACGCGGATCGGCGAGAAACCGGCGCTCTTCATCGAGCTTCCACGCCTGCGCCTCCATATCCGCCGAGAAGTAGTGGACCATCCAGTGTGGCGAGATCGCGAGGTGATACGCGAACGGCTCGCCGTCGATAAAGATCATCCGGTACTTGCGATAAAACCCATCCGCGTCGCGAGTATCGTGGAACGCGCTCAGGTAATGCGCGCCGTCCATTACGCGTAAATGAGCGTTAAGTGTGTCGGGGTCGTCGCAGCGCACGAGGCCATCGCCGCCATGCGAGGCGACCGGCCGCAACAACAGTGGAAACGTCAGCCCGTTATCGGCGACGCGGCGCGCGAGCGGTTCTTCGGCGCCAGTCGGTGCGATGCCGAGCACGCAATGCGCGCTTACCACGTCGGTCAGGCCACGCAGCAATTCGGGCAGCCAATGCCGCCGCGTGCGCGCCACTACGGCCGAGCGGTTGAGCACGGGCCGCGATGAGCGCGACTCGAACCGAGCGAGGCGCTTGGCAATCGGCTCCGCGATGTCCGGATCGCCGATCGCGTTGAACACGATGTCGAATGG
Organism: Paraburkholderia sp. MM5477-R1; assembly: GCF_050436385.1. Lineage (NCBI taxonomy): Bacteria > Pseudomonadati > Pseudomonadota > Betaproteobacteria > Burkholderiales > Burkholderiaceae > Paraburkholderia > Paraburkholderia sp. MM5477-R1. Next base: position 889,359 of record NZ_JBNDMC010000010.1, on the reverse strand, counting down.
CGGAAGATTAGCGTCTTCTTCGTCGAGGGCGTGATCGATTGCGTATTTAATGCGGCAATTGACCGTACCGGGCAGCAACGCTGCGAACGGCACGTTGCCGGTGCCGCTGCCGCTACAAAGAATCAACACGCGGCGCGTCTCGCCGCCCGTCTGTTCGATGAACACGCGCTGAGACTTGTACGCGCGCTCGCGGCATGCCGCGGCCTCGTGTTCGTCGTCCTGTTCGGCGTGGATCGCCGCCAGGTTCAACCAGGCGACGGCGGTATCGGGATCGATATCGAGCACGAGACGATACCAATGCGCAGCGGCCTCGTAGTCGCCTTTCATGAAATAGGCGGTGGCGACGTCACACACATTGCGCGTTTGTGCGACGGACGGTTGCGCGGCGAAAGCGTCGAGCATTCGAGCGGCGATCAGATTTGCGAGCGCGGCGAGTTCGTCGCCCGCCGTGCGACAGACGTCGGCCTGCCTACGGTAGAACTCTGGATTGAGCCCGCCCGGCGCGCGGGGTTCTTCGATGGACATGGGATCTCCGTCAGCTCAACACGGGCGCGGCCGGTGTCTGGATGTGCGCGGCGAGGGCGCGTTGCCGGCGCTGCACGGCCAGCACATCGGCGATGGCGTAGCCGGTCGCGAGGATCAGAATCATCTGCAACGCGAGGCCGGGGATGTTGAACGTGCCGCCGTGCAAGGCAGTGGGCATCGTCGGCAGCGATGCGCACGGCGCGAAGGATGTGGCCAGAAGGTAGACCACCAGCGTCAAGCCGATTGAAAGCACGAACGGGTTAGGCATGACCTGTTCGAACACATAAACCAGCGATGCTACGAACCTACGGCTCGGCACGGCGTTCTCCGTGATGGCCGACGAACTGCTGTTTCTGTTTTCCATGGCGTGTCTCCTGCAATTGCATGTAGTTATGCAGCTTACGCTGGTGTGGACCATCGGCGCTGCATCGCGGGCACGCCACCGATCCCGAGCATTACAGGCAGGTTGCGTAACCACCACAACGCCGCGCGCGACGCAGCCAACAGAACGTTGGAAATTTTAATAGTCGAAGCGCTCATGCGCACCTAAACAATCAATGCAGATCGTTCCTCATGCTTCAGGGATGCTACTGGAGTCTCTACCTGGAATGGCTGCTTTTGGGCGAGCTGAAGGGCGGTTTGGGGTCGACATGAGCCCGATTGGATTTAATGCAATCTGAGCTAGGGGCAGTTGACCATCGGTCGCTAAGTGGACGGTCGCATTCGGACAATCGGCTACTTTGCAGCCAAACTATAAGTATTAACCCTTAAGTTTCCGTCCTTCTTGTCGTTATACAGAATTGCCCGGCAAGCCGGTGACCAGGTGGCAGATCTTGAAAGATGGAACTCTGATATGCGGTTGAACAACATGAAAATAGGAGCGCGCCTCGCGCTGGCATTCGCAGTCACGTTGCTTCTAACGTTCGCACTTGCAGCCGTATCACTGAGTGGACTGAGTGGCTTCAACCAGGACGTCAATAACGTCACGCGCTCGCGCATGCCGGTGTTGTGGGATCTGCACAAGCTGCTCGAAATCACTCGCGGGCAGGCGGTGATGGAACGCGACGCATTGGCCGCGTTGGCAGGCAACCAGTCGGAGGTCGTAAGCGGCAATCTGCAATCGATCGGCAATGGTCACGATATCGTGTCCAAGGCAGTCGAAGAAATCCAGCAACTCCTCGACACGGACCAGGGCAAAGAGCTCTGGGCCAATGTAGCGTCCGCCCGTCAGGCGTATTTGTCCGAGCGGGCGGCAGTCATCGCGCAGATCAAGGCCCGCGACGCCGAAGGGGCACGCCAGAAGTTACTGAGCGAACAGGTGCCGCTGGAGAACCAGTATCTCGGCGCAGTCCAAGCCCTGATCGATTATGTCGGCAACCAGGTAGCGACCGAGCACGACGCATCGAGCGCATCGTATGCCAACGCTCGCCTGCTCGTACTGGTGCTCGCGGCGCTCGCGCTGGCGGTCGGAGGGGCCTGCGCGCTGCTGGTCACGCGTTCGATCGTCCGGCCGCTGCAAGTAGCCGTCGATGCGGCTGAGAAAGTTGCGCAGGGCAACCTGGCCACGCGGATCGACGCGGATGGCAGGGACGAGACGGGGCAACTGCTTCGCTCGCTTCGCAGCATGACCGAAAGCCTGTCTAACACCGTCGGCGAGATCCGCATGGGCGCCGAGTCGGTAATGACGGGCGCGCGACAGATCGCGCAGGGCAACATCGACCTGTCTTCTCGCACGGAGGAGCAGGCGGCGTCGCTGCAGGAAACGGCGGCGAGCATGGAGGAACTCACGGCCACCGTCAAGCAGAACTCGGAGAACGCTCGCCAGGCGAGCGGCCTCGCGGACAGTGCGCATGCTGTTGCCAAAGAAGGTTCGGCAATCGTCGGGGAGGTAGTCGGGACGATGGCGGACATCGAGGAAAGCGCGGGCAAGATCGCCGAAATCACCGGCGTGATCGAGGGCATCGCATTCCAGACCAACATCCTCGCACTCAATGCGGCGGTGGAGGCAGCGCGTGCGGGCGAGCAGGGTCGGGGCTTCGCGGTGGTAGCCAGCGAAGTGCGCTCTCTGGCGCAGCGCTCGTCGGTAGCGGCGAAGGAAATCAAGGAGCTGATCGAGACCTCGGGCAGCCGCGTGCAAGCCGGAACCGACCTGGTCGCGCGGGCAGGAGAGACGATGGACAAGGTTGGCACAGCGATTCAGCGCGTGACCGACATCATGGGCGAGATCGCGTCGGCTTCGAGCGAGCAGAGCCGCGGCATTGAACAGGTGCACCAGGCGATCAGCCAAATGGACCAGGTCACGCAGCAGAACGCGGCGCTGGTCGAAGAGGCGGCGGCAGGGGCTGGCTCGCTTGAGGACCAGGCGAAGCAGTTGCGCGCTGCGGTGGCGGTGTTCCGCACGGCGCAGGCCGATATCGCCGCGCCAGCCGCGCGCCCGCCGTCTGTTGCGAAGCCGCCAGCGGCGAAGCGGCCTGCCTCTGTGGTCCAGCGTGTGGTACCAACCACGAAAGTCGCCGCGCCGGTGCCGCGGCGCGCTGACTCGCCGGTGACGGTCGAGGGCGCAGACTGGGAAACGTTCGACAGCGTCGCATGAAGAGAAGACATCAACGCCGGTCAGCCAGTAGATCGCCGCGGTAACTCGTCCCATCGTCTGGCGGACAGTCTGCAACGGTTTTGAACGGCGGCTTTCCGCAAAACCGACCGTCTCTTTGGGGTCGCGATATGCCGGACGCATGAGGCACGGGTCGGCCAGCTACGGACGCTGGCCAACGCTTTCAAGCGGACATCCGAACGTCGAATTTGCCCCAGACAGCTGACCTTCGCGCGCGGATTGCCAGATAGAATGCGCCCTAGCTGCACGATCCGATTGTCGATTTGTTCTCTTGATGGACCGGCTGGATGAAGGCTACGAACCGCCTGGGTCGCTTTAAGCCTTCCATGGCTTCGGCAGCCCGGACACGATATTCTTCTTTGTCACCCAATAGGCGCGCACGGGGCGGCCTTCTGACTTGACATGGAAACTCGCCGCACCGGGCGGACCACAACTGGACGGAAACCAGCGATGCGCACCAATGGACCAACGAACTGTCGCCAGCCCGCCCGTATGCCATTGAGCCACTTGTTGTTACCGCCGGAGCCGCCCAAGCTTGCGCCGGGCATCGTGCACAGCAATTTCAGCGTGCAAGGCGACGCCCGTCACAGCTTCCTCGCCTGGCAGGAGCGCATGAATCCGGTCTACGACATCCAGGCTGCCTCGAAGCACGGTGACGAGACGTTCGACGCGGCGCTCTCTCGCTACACTATCGACAATCTGAGTTTTTTCGATTTCCGCACCAGTCCCAATCTGGCCGTGCGGTCGCTGGGACGAGTGTCGACGGAAAGCATACGCGACGTTAGCTTCAGCGTGTTCCTGAAGGGTCTGCCCGGCCAATTCCTGGGCGGCAAGCAACGGCGCGACGCACCGCAGTTATCTTCCGGGCCGACCATCCTCGCGCTGGACATGGATCAGCCGTGCACAGTCCGGAGTTTTCATAGCCGGATACTGCTGTTCTTTGTGCCGCGCGCCCTGGTCGAAAAAGCGTTCCCCGACGCCGCGTCGCTGCATGGCCGCCAGGTCGAAGCCACGACGCCTTTGACGCGCATGCTGATTGCTCATCTGGTCGCGCTCAATCGACAAATCGTCGGCCTGAGCAAAGACGAGGCACATCAGTCTTTTCTCACCGCGGTCGAACTGCTGGCTGCGGCATTCAGCCGACAAGCGGGCCTATCCGGTAACGCTCGCGCTGCGGTGCGCGCCGCAGCGTACGGACAAGTTCGGCGCTATGTCGAGGCCAATCTGCACGACCCGGATTTGTCGCCTGACAGCGTGTTGGCGTCGCTTCATTTATCGCGCGCCAGCGTGTACCGACTGTTCGAGCATGAAGGCGGCCTGGCCACTTATATCGCCAGCCGCAGGCTGCGAATGGCGGCTGATGAACTGGTCCGCTTTCCTCATCTCGAAGTGAAGGACATTGCCTCGGGGCTTGGTTTCAACAGTGCGTCGAGTTTTACGCGCGCATTCCGTCGCGCCTTTGATATCGCGCCGCGGGACTTGCACGGGTATGCCCCGCTGCTCCGACGCGAACAGGACAGGCTAGAGCGACATGCTACCTGGCCGGCGGCAGGCACCACATAAATGCGCAAGAAGGTTGAGCACGCGGTGCTATTCGACTGCGGTGACTCCCGCGCCGATCGGACTGCGGTCTGTAAAGTCAGGTTGCCGGGAGCGGGTTGTAGCCGCGGCATAAATCGGCAGGAGCCGGCCAGGAACAATGGGATGGACTCCTCCTCACCCGACTGGTACACGGCGCATGATTAGCGGCGTACTTGACCGGTCCACAGGGAGGAACCCTAGATGGACATTATCCGCGAGCGCCCGTTTGCCGGATCGGAATCGCCACCGTGTTCTCTTATCGGCCCCCAGGCTGACGTCCGGTTTTCCCCGGCCGGCGTCAGGCAGCGGTGCGGTTGCATATGCTGACCGATGCGTGCCCCTTGAGCAGGTCGAGGAGCCGGAAGACCCGGCGCCGCTGAACGGCTACAAGGTCATGTGTTTCCGCCAACCTGCCAAGGCGCCTTTCCCAATACTCGTGATCGAGCCCACGAAAAGTGTTTTCAGCGTTCACGCGCGTGACGTACTGGGCTATGCGTTCGAAGTGGTCGAGCTGCGCGTCGGCGAGGCTGGCCGGCAACAGGCCCCCGTCCGTCGAAGTCGGTTGTTTTTTTGTGCTGCTCATGGCTATCTCTGATCGTACGTCTAGCACCTTCCGCCAAAGCGATGCCATGGCCAACGTTCGCCCACGACATCGCGACGGCCCCTGAGATTTCCCGGGCAAATGCGAGAGTCCCTTATCTGGTGGAAAAGCCTTCTTCCGTACGACAATACCGCGGCTTCCTTGGTACGCTTTACCGTGTGTCTCACAAACTTCCTAGGGGCCGTGCAAATCGCGTGTCGCCTGATACGAACGCGGCGTCGCGTGTCAGATTCACCCGTAGAGCCCCTTGATTGACAAAATGTCCTCGGCCCGTCATTTCAGTGCGAGGGCAGGCTGCCGCATCGGCGCCGATCGGCCACCTACGGCCGTTGGCGCGTGCTTTTACGCGGACAGTTGAACGTCGGTTCGCCCCAAGACAGCAGACATTCTCCGGGCGGATGATGCGCGTCGCGTCGTTGTCCACCCTGGCCGCTGCGTTGACGGCAAGGAACCCATCAACTTGCTGCGAGGACATCAGACGGCTGTTACCTACATTGAGTTAGTTGCGTACTGCTACGCAGGAGCAGTGCAACCAGTTCGGCCTGCCTATGCGTATAGGTCTTGGAGAGTATCTGCTTAAGATACCCCCTTGCCGTCCCGATGCCGATTCCCAGCCGCGAAGCCGCTTCCGCAAGGTCCATACCACGCGCAAGCAGGTTGGCAAGCGCAGCCTCGCGCCGGGTAAGCCGGAAGGTCTTGACGAGAACGATCGGATCGATGTCGGACGCTCTGTCTGGTTCCATCACAAACAGAACGACGCCCGCTGCAAGACTCCGTTCACCCAGAATACCGGCCCCACAGACAGGCATAACGCTGACGATGAGCGGGGGACGTGGCGGCTGGCGCGACAGACAGCAACGCATTGGCACTGCGGGCCGTATCGCCATTTCGCGACCATCCCGGCTAACGTCGTGCCAGCGGGCCGCAGTCGCGACGGCGCGACGCAAATCCTGCGTATCGGAATGCTGGGAAGCAATGACCGTTTCCCTGTTCAACAGCAAACCGTCTCTACGTGCGGCGAGTGCCTCGGCACAGGGATTCACGAGAACCGGACGCATGGCCGCGTCGAGCAGGATCACGCCGACATTCAGCTCAGCGACAACGTCGAGCGCGCCCTGGGCTCGCAAATCTGCGGCAGCCAGGCGGCCTCGAATGTCCAGCGCCGTCCTCAGGTGCGGGACGATCAGCTTCGCCGCATCGAGATCCGCGTCGCTGAAATCCATCGAACCCAGATTTCGACCGACAGAAAAATGAACCTGTCGTCTTGGCAGCCGTACAAGCGGCGCGACTATTCCATAGAAGCCGCCCTCTGGGCGAACTGCTTCGTTGTAAATATCCGAACGTCTGAAGTCCGCATCGGAAATCGCCGACGTTTGCCGCAGCGGTGTGCCAACCGGTATGGCTTTGATCCAGTCCGGGAGACGGGTTTCGAACTCGTGCTGAAGTCGCGCCGCATTGACGGGGACTATCCCCATGGAAACCGCCAAACCGGCAGCATCGGCAATCGTTTCATTTAGCATCACCTTCTGCGCACCGATTGCCTCCGTGATCGAGGTCAGCGCAGTCGGCCAGTCATTGGGGGCGAGCACGGCCCCGTATATGTGCCGAATCGCTCGATGGATAGTTTCGACGCGCGTCATGCTTACTTCCCTCCGGCATCCGATTTCCCTCCCAAATGGGAGTGTTCGGCGTATGTAGGTTGGACGAAAGTATAGGCAAATATTCCCGTCGGATCCGATTCGAGTGAGATACGCCGCACGCTCGAACGGGATAGCGCGCAACCACAGTCGGCTCCTGGCTGACGGTCGGTTAACTCGGTACTTAAACCATCCTGTAACGGAACGAAGCAGTAATGCTGCTTCAAAGCCTTTGTGTGGGCAAGCGCGCCGGCATATGACTGTCGGCGCCCCATGTCGGTGCAAAGGCGCGACGGGAAAATGTCGCCTGCCGGTATCAATACTAAGGAGAACAAAATTGGCCTCTTCCATCAATACGGCCGGCAACCCCGCATACAAGGGCAACGATAGACTCATCGTGGGCATTGTGCTCGCGGTTGTCACCTTCTGGCTGTTCGCTCAGACGACGTTCAACGTTTTGCCTTCCATGAGGACCGAGCTGAGGATCAACAACAGTGTCGGCGATATGGCCGTAAGCATAACCGCGCTGTTTTCCGGGGCCTTCATTGTCGTCGCAGGCGGACTTGCAGACCGGTTTGGCCGTGTGAGAATGACGTATGCGGGGCTCGCACTGAGCGCCGCCGGTTCGTTGCTAATCGCAGCCACCCCGTGCGGTACCGCAATTTTTTTGATGGCCGGACGCATCATTCAGGGCGTATCCGCGGCGTGTATTATGCCGGCGACCCTGTCGCTGATGAAGACTTATTACGACGGCGAGGCACGTCAACGGGCACTCAGTTTCTGGTCAATCGGCTCGTGGGGAGGATCGGGCCTGTGTGCGCTCTTGGGCGGCGTAGTCGACTCGACGATGGGATGGCGCGCCATCTTCTGGATGTCAATCGTTGTTGCGGTCGCAAGCTGGACGCTCATTCGTGGGACGCCTGAGAGCAAAGTCGTCGAGTGCAGCGCAGCGCCGATCGACTGGACCGGATTAGGCGCCTTCCTCGTTGCAACGGTGGCTTTCAACATGGTGGTGGCTCAAGGGGCGGAGCTAGGGTGGCTAAGTCCGGTCATACTCGCTCTGTCCGCCGCGTTCGCATTGGCTGTGGCCGTTTTCGTTCTCTCCGAACGTTACTGCAGTCACCCATTCGTCGATTTTCGACTATTCGGCAACACCGTGTACCTGGCCGCGACGCTGTCCAATTTTTTCCTGAACGGGGTCGCGGGGGCGTTGCTCATCGTGTTATTGCTCGTTCAGGACGCTTTCGGACTTTCATCGCTGCAGTCTGGCTCGATGACCGCGGGGTATCTCGTCGCCATCCTGATAATGATCCGGGTCGGTGAAAAGTTGCAGCAACGTTGGGGCGGACCACGTCGGCCCATGATCCTCGGCTGCGCGACCACGGGGGGAGGTCTATTCCTCATGACCTTCACGCATCTGCCTGTTGCGCAGTACGTGACTGTCGCATTCGTCGGCTTCACTCTGTTCGGCGTCGGGCTAGGCATCTACGCAACGCCTTCCACAGATGCCGCATTGTCTAGCGTCGGGGATTCGAGGTCCGGAACGGCGTCAGGAATCTACAAGATGGCGTCATCGCTGGGGACCGCCTTCGGCGTGGCGATATCGGCGGCCATCTTTACGGCTCTCACAGAGGTCAATGGCGTATCTCCGACACAATCTTTGGCTGGCCTCGGGTTTGATCAGCTTCGATTCGCAGCTGCCGCTGCACTGTGGTTTAACGTGACAATGGCCCTGCTCGCAATGGCGGCGATCATATTCGGAATGCCGAGGCGAAGTTGTAGCTGGGAGTGTCCCTCATGACCAAATTAACGTATCACCCAGCGATGGACGCCAATCCGGCGGACGGATAGCGACCGTACCGCCATCAATGCCGCATAGGACCGGGTCGCAGAAACCATGCCGATCGCCGGCAAGGCCGTGCTGACGGTCCGACATTCAGATGACTATGCTGTGGACCTAGATGTGTTGGATGCAGCGCAACGGGCGTTGCAGACATACACGCAGTCTTGACCGGCACCGCAAGCAACCGCACCGCCAGCGTTTTGCAGCAACCCCCCGCCCATCGTCGCGAAGGATGTGATGGCGTCTGTGTCAGTAACATCCACTCCTCATTAAACGTTGTTTGCGGACGGGAGCCGATGACCACCGTTTCGCCTCAACAGTCACCGACAGCACCACCTTGACGAACGGCCGCTGACTCCTTGGCTGAAGTGGGTCGAGGGCGGCCCGTCGCGGCACGCCGCGTTCAGTCCTGTCACGCAAGCCATCCGTGGGACTGGGTTCGGCCAGTTTCTGTCGCTCGAACAAATGTCGCGACGGTCCGCTTGCAAGCTGACATGTGACGGACGCGATTCCACTGCGAGTTTCACCGTTCATCGGTCAACGATCCATTGGCAGCGCGCCGTTGTCTGCGCGCTGCGGTTTGCCAGATTGCCAGTCTGAGGCCGGGGGAGTAGGCGCGACGGGCACGAATGATCAGGGAGTCCAACGATAAACAACGATGCTAGTGCCGTTGTAGTCGTCCTTGGTCACAACATACTCACCGTTCGAACGCAGCACCGATCTCAGCCCGTACATTGAATCCACGTCATTGCCGACGTACACGTTGTTGGGGTTGCTGTTGGTGAATGTGTTGTCCAGGCTGCCCGACGTCAGATTGAAGGCATCGATGTTGGGCACGGTGTGGACGTAGCCAACGAACAGGTAGTTGCCAGCAGCGGTGAGGGACTTCGGGTTCGCACTGTTGAGCGTGATTACCGGATTGGGGTTGGTCGTGTTGCCGGCGAGCCACCCGTGGTAGACCTCTACGCGGGTTCCGATGCCGGTCCAGTCCGTGCTGCCCGTGACGCGCTGCCCGAGGATCATCGTGCCGCTTTCGGGCAGGTAGATGATGCGGCTCAGGCCACCGATCGATGCAGGAACTGGCACAGTCACGGACGCTCCCCATGACGGCTTGCCGTTCGCATCGAACCCGGTCAGGGGCCAGTGCCAGATCTGGTTTGTCTTGTCCAGACCCGCCCACACGTCGCCCCTGCTGTCGAGGCAGAAGCCGTTGCGAACCCGCGCGGTGGCATTGAATAGCGTGCCCGGCAATGCCCCGTCCGGAACGGCGATATAGCCTTGGGCTGGGTCGAAGTGGAAGAAGTAGAAGCCGTCGGGGTTCTGGTCAGTGGCGACCAGCACCCTGTTCGTTCCTGCGCTCGCAATCATGCCGAAGTGCAGGCCGCGGCCGGGATAGGTGGTCGAGTTCAGTCGCTGGTCGTTGGGGTAGGTGAAGGGATCCACTGTATTAGCGACGAAGGACCAGTTTGCACCACCCGTACCACGGTAGACGTTGACGCCACTGTAGAAAGTTCCAGCATCTGCTGCTGGATCAGGCGCTCCAATGGCTTCAAAATTGAGTGCCAGCAACCTGTACTTAAGGCAACGCTTATGTGGACGCCTCCCGGATTGCAAGCGGTTTTATCACGTGGGCTGGTAGGTAAGGTCGCACGCTTATGTCCGGCCTGTTTGCGCAGGTCGTGATGCCTGCTGGCCTCTATGGAATGCGCTGGCGGGGTCCTCATCTGATCATCGAACACAAAGGTTCATATGCCTTATCGGGTTATCCCTGCCCCGGTCCAACCTGTTAGCCAATGTGGGTCTATCGCTTGCGCACCTCGATGAAGGAAGTAGGTTAATTCACTGGTTGTGACATCAGTTCGTCAGTCCGGCCGCTTGAATGGGTTGATATCTGTCGGTGTGTGCCAGGACGGCCCAGATAGTTCTGGCTAGCTTGTTCGCTACCGCCGCGACGGCGACATTGAAGGGTCGGCGGCTGAGCAGTGCGTCGACCCAGTCGCTATGCTTACCCCGGAGGACAACGGAGCGTGCCCCGTGCATGAGTAGGGTGCGTAGGTAGGTATCTCCGCGTTTGCTCAGGCCGAGTTGGCGCACTCGGCCACCGGTTCCGATCTGGCGCGGCACCAGGCCGAGCCACGCGGCAAACTCGCGTCCTGATTTGAAGTTGCGTGCATTGCCAATGGCGGCCGCCATGGCTGTGGCGGTGAGGAGACCGACACCCGGAATGTCGCTGAGTTTGCGGCAGTCCTCGTTGTTCCTGAAGGCTTGGGCGAGGCGGCGCTCCAGAACGGCGATCTCGCCGTCGATTGCCTGTACACGGGTCCACTGTTCACGAAGGCTGTCGACGAGCAAACCCGGAAGACGGTCGGCAACCCTGGCGAGACAGGCGGAGATGTTGTCGGCAAACGCGCGATATCCCTCGGGCAGCACTTCGCCGAATTCGTAGAGAAGGCCGCGCAGGGCGTTGGTCTGCATGATGCGAAACTTCATCAGTTGCGCCCGGAGCCGGTGCAGCGCGAGAATGGCCTGCTGCGCTTCGGTCTTAACGGCGACAAACCGCGCATCGGGCTGCTGAGCAGCTATCCAGATCGCCCGCGCGTCGGCGGCGTCAGTCTTGTTACGCAGAACGAAGGGACGCACTGAGCGTGGGGCAATGAGCTTCACGTCGTGGCCGAGGCTCATCAGCTGTCTGGCCCAGCAGTGAGCGCTGCCACACGCTTCCATGACGACAAGCGAAGGCTCGCGGCTCGTGAAGAATTCGATGACCTGGTTGCGTTTGAGTTTTATGCGCTGAATCTCCCCGGTTTGAGCCATAACGGCATGCAATTGGAATACGTGCTTGGCTATGTCCATGCCGATTACGGTGGGTTTCATTTGAACCTCCTCAAGTGGCGAGCTGCAGGCAAACGCCGGAAGCTCTCACTGATGATGGCAGAAAGAGGCGGCGGTCGCCCGTGTCACATCGGACGGTAGATGATCGCCGCCGGAGGGAGGCGTCCATCCCATCTGATCAAGTCCACCGAGTTGGTACTTCACGCGTTATATAGATCGTGTTTAAAGAGGCAGGCAGAACAGGATGAAGCAGCAGACGCTGGCGATGGCAGCCGATCAAGGAGCGGGTTTCGAGACGCACCGCAAACGCACGCGGCGCGACGAGTTTCTCGACACGATGAATGCGATCGTGCCATGGCCGCAGTTGTGCGCGGTGATCGAGCCGCATTATCCGAAGCGCGGCAATGGCCGCCCGCCAATTGGTCTGGAGCGCATGCTGCGGATCCACTTCGTGCAACACTGGTTCAATCTGGCCGACTTCGCTTGCGAAGAGGCCCTCTACGACAGCGCCAGCCTGCGTCGCTTTGCCGGAATTGACCTGGGTTGTGAAGCCGTACCGGACGCGACGACGCTGCTCAAATTCCGGCGCCTGCTGGAGACGCACAAACTGGGCGAGCAATTGTTTGCCGAAGTCGGCCGGGTGCTGCAGGCCAGCGGCATGAAGCTCAAAAGCGGCACCATCGTGGACGCGACGATCATCGGCGCGCCGAGCTCGACGAAGAATGAGCAGAAGGCGCGCGACCCCGAGATGCATCAGACCCGCAAGGGTCGCCAATGGTATTTCGGCGCCAAGCTGCACATCGGTGTGGACAGCCAGAGCGGCCTGGCGCACAGCGCAGTGCTCACGCCGGCCAACGTGCATGACAAGCACCCGCTACCGCAATTGCTGCACGGGAACGAGCGGCGCGTCTACGGCGATAGCGCCTATGCGAGCCAGAAAGCGCTGATCCACAGCAAGGCGCCCAGGGCGCGCGACTTTACCAATCAGCGCACGCGCCGTGCGGGCGGCGAAGTCGACGAGGTGCAGCGTGGCAAGAACCGCAACAAGTCGAAGATCCGCGCCCGGGTGGAACATGTCTTCGCGGTCGTAAAACGACTGTGGGGATTTACGAAGGTGCGCTATCGCGGGTTGGCAAAGAACGCCAACCGGGCGTTCGTCGCGCTCGCGCTGGCCAACGTCTATCTGTCGCGCAGGCAACTGACGGCATCGGTACGCCCATAGTGGGCGAAAGGCGGGCAACGCGCCCGCCTACAAGGCCCGCGAGGGCCGAAAAGCAATTGCGCAAGCTCGGCTTCATGACTTGACGACGTTCAATTGCTGACAAGCTGCCAAATTCGCGGCTTGTTCAGCGAATGAAAGGGACTTCCCCCGTCCCGAGGCTGCGGTGGAAGCCGCGAATTGGTATCACAGTGCCATGATGGAGTCTCGAACCTTCATCAACACCAACAAGAGGGGAAGTCCATGCCTGTTGTCACCGTGGGAATCGATCTGGCCAAGAACGTGTTTGCGATTCACGGAGTGGACGAGTCCGGCAAGGTTGTGCTGGTTAGGCCGCGCGTCATGCGGGACCAACTCATCTTGCTCATCGCCCAGCTGCCGCCTTGCCTCATCGGCATGGAAGCCTGTTCCGGCGCCCATCACTGGGCCCGCCTGTTCCAGCAATATGGCCACACCGTGAAGCTGATGGCGCCGAAGCTCGTGGCACCGTACCGTATGTCGGGCAAGCGCGGCAAGAACGACGCGGCGGACGCAGCGGCGATCTGTGAGGCGGTTACACGTCCGAGCATGCGCTTCGTGCCGCTGAAAGATGAACACCAGCAGGCGACACTCTGCCTGCATCGAACGCGGCAGGGCTTTGTCGACGAACGGACCGCAATCTACAACCGGATACGTGGCCTGCTTTCTGAATTCGGCGTGGTGCTGCCGCAAAGCCCGGAGCGTCTGCGAAGAGAGATCACAGTCCATCTCGATTCTTTACCCAGTTGGGCCAATCGCTGTATCAGCGATCTGCTTGAGCACGCAGGCAACATCGAGGCCCGGCTTGCCGAATACGACCGCGCGATTCGCCAAATTGCGCGCGATGACGAACGCAGCCGGCGGCTCATGCAGTTGCGCGGTATCGGCCCGACCACGGCGAGCGCACTGCTTGCGAGCCTCGGTGCCGGACATGACTTCAAAAATGGTCGCCAGGTAGGCGCGTGGCTCGGATTGACGCCGGGGCAGCATAGCAGCGGCGGCAAGCAGCGGCTTGGCAGCATCACGAAGGCGGGCGACGCCTACCTGCGCTGTCTGCTGGTGAACGGTGCGCGCGCCGTCATCGCGAATCTCGGCGAGAAGCAGGACCGCTTCAGCCGTTGGGTGAGAAGCCTCGTTGAGCGGCGCGGATATTGGCGCGCGGCCGTGGCGATCGCAGCCAAGAATGCGCGAATGGCGTGGGCGGTCCTCAAGTACGGCGACGACTTCAAGCACGAGCCAGCCGCCGCGTGAGCTCCACGGATGTGTTCATCAACCGCATACCAATAAGAAGCAACGGTACCATGAGCGAATAAACGATCACTTTGCACTGCCAGCGGTGATGTGAAGCGGGTTGGACCTGCGCGAGGCATACCTGATAAGGCTACAGGGATTTCATTCCCGGTCAGCGAACGAGGCCCTTGCGCGCGTCTTTCATCAGGGTCCGGGCCGTCAGCCCAACATGACCGGTTGTAGTACCGCAGTCCTTCACCTTCTCACACGACGTCGGCAAGGCAACATTGCGACAACAGAAAACCACATTTGTGCTTGCGCTCAATGGGGAAGCCCTTGTAGTAGCCTTAAGTGCTCCAGTCGAGCCGTACGCATAGATGTCCGTGCCTCCTGTTCGTCCATGGTCCCAGCTGCCGCCCCAGGGCTGGGAGAGGATGTAGGTGTTGCCCGTAGAGTCTCGCCCAATGCCATCGATTCGAGCGAAGCGCAGGCTGCCTACCTGGCCTTTAGTTCCAGTGGTTGTATCGAGGTACCCGCCCTTGATGCCGAAGGTTGAGACCTGCGTGTAAGTGCGCGTGTCGTAGATCTTGACCTGTTGGTCTGGCCCGGCGTCGCCGATCCAGAGGTACTGAGTAGTCGGGTCAAAGTAGAGGGCGTGGGGCTGGACGCCTGCGGCGAGGGTGACTGTGCCGAGGGGCTGGCCGGAGAGGTTGAAGCGCTGGAGCGCGCCTTCGGTCTCTTGCGCGATGATCAGGTTGCCGTTGCGGTCGAAGGCAATTGCGCCTGGATCAGTCACGGCGATGTCAAGAATCCATGTGCCGTCGGTTTTGTAGAGGCGGACGCGATTGCCTGGATGATCTGATGCGGCCCAGTATTGACCCCACGTCGCGATGCCGGTGATGACGTCCGCGCGCCGCTCGGTGGTGTCAGCGCTGACCTGAATCTGCTGGTCGTTCGCACCGGTCGCGCGGATGTAGCGGAAGACCATCCCGTTCGCGAAGACGCCGTTGACACGGCCGAATTGGCGGGGGGCCCACAGGTACGTCGCATTGCCGGTAATCGCCGAGCCCTGCGGCTCGCCGTGCGCTCCGATGCTGCCCGCATTAGCACCGTTCTTGTAGATCGCAATGCCGCCTTCGTTCTCGTCCCACATGGAAGCAGTGTAGATGGTGCCTTCTGGCGCGATCCACATCGAACGCGCGGCGTTACCTACGTGAGTGGCGTTAGTCCCAAACGTATTCGCTATCCAGTCAGTCGTGTACTGCCCCTGACATCCCAATGCAATCGTAGCGCTCAGCATTGCCGCAAGGAATGCGGCACAGATTCGTTTCATGACGTCCCCCCCCCATTTGCAGCACGTGCGACGGCCGCCATCAGGAGACCGGATGGCTTTTTCACTGAGGCGGCTGGCAAGTAAGGATGCAGTCCGGCGCAATCAGATCGGCGGGCCGTACAGGCCGGCACGTTCCGCGCCGGTTGTGTCAGTCGAGGGACGTGCTTCTGAAAAATAGTGCTCTGGGCACGAAGCCCGAAGACGAAACCGAGCAGAAGTGTGCGATTGCATACATTGGCATTTTCATGGCGTTGTCACATTGGCGGGCTATGCCGCACCTGGCCATGCATGTCAACGAACGACCGCTCCACATTGGAAGCCGCCGTTGAGATCGGCTGGGCTGAAGGGCCGAAGTGGGTCGGCTACGGAAGTTCGACGCGGCGGTGCGGCCGACGATCACCGGAGGTACCAGTGACGCTTCGAGGAGCACCCTGCTGGACTGTAAGGAAGTCGGCATTTCCGAGCAGATCAGTCTGAGTCCGATCACTTTCGAACGAGAGAAGGTGTAGCGACGCGTTGCCCGCCTCAATTAACCGTTGCAAAGGGTCCACAGCTTACGCGCGACCATCACGGCGCCGCGATCCAGCTCCGTGCGAGCAGACAGAGTATGTCAGATGTCACTGCGCTGTCTCACGCTAACGTTTAATGCCACTATTCCAGCTAGCGGCGTCTCCCGCGCACAATCCGGCTTGGCGACACCCAGAAGCTGCGGCTTCCTCTGTCTGATTCGAAACCGGCACCCCGAGAGAGGTTGTGTCGAAAAACAATCCAGTTTTGTACTTCTTTACTTCGACAGATGCAGCTTCTTCGATAGCACGATACCCCGCTGCGGGCTCACCAGCCAGATGGCGTGAATGTTGGTGTACAGCGTCGAGGTTCTTGTTGTGATGTCTGTGGGCTCGTCGTTGCTGGGATCGCTATGTTCGCGTCGGTCGGTCAGGTAAGGCGGCGCCATGCTACACCTCAGCACAATCGCGAAGTCTCCATTCGCTTCGTAGAACGCCGACTGCGAGAGTGTCACGCGTCCGTGAACCCTGGTTTTGCTCCGTTCGCCGGACTTGAGCTCAATCAGATCGATATGTTGGATGTACCCCTTGGCCTTCGCCTCCGGCGCCACCACAAGCCCTCGACCGCGTGGTCCGGTTATGGTCTTCTTGAGCAGGATCACTCCCGGATTGTCGTCCTCGGATAGATCTACGTCTACCGTCAACAGGTGCGTCTTTGACTGATATCGTATTCCGTAGGGCGCCGGTACGACGAAAGCCAGGTCGCGGTCGAGACTGGCTTTCGGCAAGTCGAGATCGCTTGGCGCCTTAAGAACAGGGACGTGGATCAGGTTCCTGATGCGATCGCTCAACGAAGGCGAGTTGGCACTGAAGCTCTGGTCCGCCAAGGCGTCCCTGATGGCAACCGGGTCGTCGCCCACGAAAGGCCGAGTCGACAGGACATCTGCAGAGGCAGAAATTTCAGGCTCAGTCGCATGGGTAACAGTGGCTGAGTCTGCCGACGTCCCGGCGTGCGCCAGCAGCGACATGCAAATCAGGGCGCAAGCGGCGTTCGAACGGACCAACACGGTTTTAAGATCAGCCACGACAAACCCCTCCAGGATCAAGGCAGTCTATCGCAAAGCCTTGCACGGTCAACTCGACCGCGCGACAGCGGCCGTAGGCACCGGCTTGATCGTAAGCGATCCATTTTCGGCGTCTAGCCGCTGGGGACAGGAGCGAGGAGCATAGGTGTCCACCTATTCGGAGGTGGACACCTATGGCTGACAAAGATCCAGAGTTAAGAGTAGTTCGACGCAGCAGCGACGGTCGCCGTCGTTACGACGATAAAGGCAAGCGTGCGCTCGTTGAGGAAGCGCTGCGTTCTGGTGTGTCGGTTGCCCGCCTGGCGCAGGAGCACGGGATCAACGCCAACCTGCTACGCAAGTGGATCACGAAGTACCTGCTGGAGCGCGAGAAAGGCATCTCGCCGGCATCGCAGGATGATGCTACCGGCGAACAGGAACGTCCGCATGCCCCGGAGGAAATCGTACTGGAGGGCACGCTCGCGGTGATTGATGGCGCGCCCATTGACATCCCAGGTTCGCGCAAACGCTCCCCACCTGTCGCCTCGCCCACGGCATTCGTGCCTGTCGTTGCAGCACCACCAGCACGGCCAACCGCACCGCCGTCGCCGTCGCCGTCGCCGTCGCCGTCACCGTCACCGTCACCATCGCCATCGCTGACGCTCGCACTGCATGTGCGACTGTCCAACGGCGTCGAGTTTGATCTCGGCGAGGCGAGCATCGACGAACTGACCACCGTGGTCCAGATGCTGGGGAGGATGCCGTGTTCCGGTTCGACGAAGGCCTGAAGGTCTACCTGCATCGGGAACCCGTCGACTTCCGGTATGGCATGAACAGCCTGTCGATTCTCGTGGAGCAGGCCATGCATTTGAACCCGATGGATTCCTCGCTCTATGTGTTTACCAACCGGAGATGCGATCGCATCAAGATCCTGGGCTGGCAAGGCAACGGTTTCTGGCTCATGCTCAAGAGACTCGAGGCAAACGATCGCTTCGTGTGGCCTGACAGCGCGAACCGGGTCGCGACACTGAGCGTCGAGCAGCTGCACTGGCTTATCGAGGGCATCGACATTGCCGCAGTCCAGCGACATCCCAGTCGAGATTACGCACGCGTGAGCTGAACACGTCACCGGCTTGCCGGTCTAAGCGGTATGCCGATCAACGTGATCATCGACGCCGACGAACTCAAGGCACTGCTCGCGATGCGAGAGGCCTATGGTTCGCTTCAGCGCGATCATGAGGAGGTTCGCAGCGCACTGCGCCTCGTGACAGCTGAGCGCGATCTCGCCGAGGAACGACTGCGCGCTTACCGTCGCGAACTGTTTGGCGCGAAAAGCGAAGCGCGCGCCTCGGACCAGTTCGGCCTGTTCAACGAAGCCGAAGCGCTCGGCGCGAACGCCACTCCCGCGCAGGAAGATACCCCCGGAACCGAGGTCGCGGCCCACAAGCGCAAGAAGCGCGGCCACCGCAAGCCTCTCGATCCCAATCTGCCGCGTGATGTCGTGCGACACGAACTCCCTGAGGCAGAGCGCTTCTGCGATCACGACGGACACGCGCTCGTCGAGATCGGCGTCGAGATCAGTGAGCAGCTCAATGTCATTCCCGAGCAGTTGCGAGTCACCCAGCATCAGCGTATCAAGTACGCCTGCCCATGTTGCGATCTCGGCATCAAGGTTACGCCGGCACCGCCCCGTATCATCCCGCGTGGGCTGCTGAGTGAATCGGCGCTCGCGTGGATCGCCACCGGCAAGTACCAGTTCGGCATGCCGCTCTATCGCCTGGCCGGTCTGCTGCGTCGCTTCGGCGGCGACATCTCGTCGAACACGATTGCCGCGAGCATGGTCCGCGTCGGTCTTGCGACGCAACCCGTCATCAACCTGATGCGCGATGCGCTGCTCGATGCCGAACTGATCTACGGCGACGAGACGACGTTCCAGGTCCTGAAGGAGCAAGGGCGAAAGCCGCAAACGAAAAGCTATCTGTGGGCGCAGATGACCGGTTCGGGCATCCCCATCCGTTGCTTCACCTATACGCCTGGTCGTGGCGCCAGGCTGGCTGACAGGCTGTTTGCCGGTGTCCGTAAAGGTGCCGCCCTGACGACCGATGGATACGAACCCTACAACGGCATCGCTGAACAGTACCAGCTCGTGCACCTCGGATGCTGGACGCACGCAAGACGGTACTTTGTGAAGGCGGAAGACAATGTCCCCAAAGCAGCGCGCCCGCCCGATCTGCTCGCGACACGCTTCATCAGCCTGATCGGAAAACTGTTCGCGGCCGAAGCGCGAAGCCAGACGTGGACGGCTGGGCGACGACAGCGATTGCGGCGACGATACAGCGCGTGCGTACTCGATGTTATCGAAAAGCTGATGCTTGAGCACTCGCCTGGCGTCGTCCCCAACAGTCTGCTCGGCAAGGCGCTGACCTATCTGCACGGGCAGTGGCCGAAGCTGATCCGTTACGTTGAAGACGGCAACTGGCCCATATCGAACAACCCTTGCGAAAATTCCATTCGCCCGTTCTGCCTGGGACGCCGCGGCTGGTTGTTTGCTGACACCGTCGATGGCGCAAACGCGAGCGCCAATCTCTACTCACTGGTCGAAACCTGCAAGGCGAACAGCATTGATCCGTATCGCTATCTCACCTGGCTGTTACAGCGTCTCCCGCTGGCACAGACCGTCGACGACTACGACGCGCTCTTGCCCTGGAAGATGCCCATCGATCTCCGCTGACTGAGCCCTGTACCACATCTCATGAGAACCGCGCCCTTACTCTGAGGGGTGTCGTCAATGGATCGCGTACGCTTGATCGTTCTTCGTCAGCTCAGCAGTCCCAACGGCAGCTATAAAGGCCGAGAACTTCCCGGCCAAGACGGCTGCTCGAATGGCTGTTCCACTTTGGAAGCTGCCGTAGACGTCCTTGATCGGCCGTTTCTGAGGATCACCGATCTCCGTTGCGACAGAGACGAACGGAATATTACGGGCGGTAACGCGATCGACCCAGACTTGTGCAACCAGGCCGTCAATAGGCAGGACCGCGATGCCGTCGACTTTTTGCGCAATCAGATCGTCGATGGCATTGCCTTGCCGCTCAACGCTTGTCTTTCCGTCGAGAATAATTGTCTTCACCCCCGCCTCCTTGGCGGCGGCCTGAAAGCCCTTTACGACCGCTACATTGAACGGAAATTGCATTCCGGCGGCCACGTAGCCAAAAGTGATCTCCTTCGCGCCGACCGTGGCCGCCATAAATGACAACGCACTGGCGAATCCGGCAACACGAAGCGCCTTAACGATGGGTGGCATGGAACGTCTCCTAACAATTGTTGTTTATATTGAACTGCCGGCATCGCTTATCTCGTTCCGGTTGCCGGCATGTCGGATCGAGGAATTCTCTTGCACATACAGATCTCTGCGGAGCGTCTTCGTGAGCACGTGCGTGACTGATCTTGGTAAGTCGGTCCAACACGGGCGACCAGTTATCAATGATCCCAAAGACGACCTATCGCCGTAAAGCGACTGGAATCCGTTGATTGAAAGAAGACGGCACCGCTGTTCCCGGCGATTAGCTCGCCGTCTTCGAATTTGTCGGGAAGGAACTTGGGTATCCAGAACAATCGTCCGGAGAGTCATGAAATTTCCGACGTCAGACCAGACTTATTTCAGCGCAATGTATTAGTAAGCAGCGGTCAACTAGCTGTCTTTTTTTGGAAGAAGCGTCACCGTCTGTCGTAAGATTAT
Organism: Paraburkholderia sp. MM5477-R1; assembly: GCF_050436385.1. Lineage (NCBI taxonomy): Bacteria > Pseudomonadati > Pseudomonadota > Betaproteobacteria > Burkholderiales > Burkholderiaceae > Paraburkholderia > Paraburkholderia sp. MM5477-R1. The sequence goes on along the minus strand of NZ_JBNDMC010000010.1, from coordinate 868,623 downwards.
TTCCGCAGCCGATGTTAGGTCCAGTTGGTTTTTCTGCCTCCGATGGTAAGTTGCTCTGAACCTTTGACGAACCCATCATCGCAGAAGCTGCCCGCTCGATGCCGCATACACCGCGCGCGCTTCTACTGGCTGACGAACCGCACGACGAGCTCGCCATGTCGTGCGGCTTCGACGACGATTTTGCCGCACAGATCATACAGACCAGCAATCGCACTGCTCACGCAAATCCATGCGGGATCGGAACGGGTGCTGGGACCGCGCTTCGACCATCCAGCCGTGCTGGACCTGCTTGAGCGCGACACGTCGCCCGCGGTGTTCGCCGCAACCGGCGAGAAAACCGTCGCCAACCGACGCGTCAACTTGTCCTAAGCATGGGCAAAAGCATTGCCGCCCAAGTCGTTCAGGCTCAGCGAAGAGGCAGTGGTCGTAGCCGGAACACAGGCGCAACCCTCGTCATGCCGCGTCTGGCACAGCGAGGGTTTTTACTCATTTCAAAGGAGGATTTGCTGACGCTAGGGGCAAAGACTCGGTCAGATCAGCTTACCTCAAAAGAAGAAAAATCGACTGTACGGGGTAGGGTCGACGTTGCAAACTAGATCCATAAGATGGCCATTAGCCGAACAAGTACGGAGACGACCTACTACCAACAAGTCCGCCGCAATCTTCGCAATGCTGCAGGGTGTGCGACTGTCCACTGTGACCCGCAAACAGCACTACGAACATCGCTTTCGGCCGACAATCTGAATGTTCCCGCGGAGCGGAGCATCAAATAGGGCCCAGTGGATCCCACCAATCTGCGTCGGATAGAGTTAGTCGCTTCAGTCGCCACCAGTTGGCGAGATCCTACTTATTCCTGATGCGACCATCGACCGCCGCGAAGGCAGCGGTGTCGGCTTATCTTTTCGTCGATGTGCATCGCGCGTCCTGCTAAAGGAGGTTGCTATCGCGACTCCGTCGCAAGATCTCGATGACCACCGACGCTAGTGATTGGTGTGATGGTTTTTTCAGGGGACTTCGGATGAATAATAGGGTAAATGCCGGCGCGCGGCTCGATCGCCTCCCAGTCGGATCTTTCCATACGCGCGTGCTATGGCTAGTCGGATTGGGTATGTTTTTTGATTCCTTTGACAATACCTTATCAAGCTCGGTGCTTGCGACGATGCTTCATAGCGGTTGGTCAACGTTGCAGCTGAATTCGATTTTCATGTCCGCCACGTTCGTCGGACTAACGATCGGTGCGGGCCTTGCCGGTTGGTTGAGCGACCGTTTCGGTCGGCGGTTTGCCTATCAGTTCAATCTGGCGATCTTCGGCGGGATGGCACTCGTCTCCGCCTTCGCTCCATCTATGCCTTGGCTCATCGCCTTTCGCTTCGTGATGGGCTTGGGGATGGGGGCCGAATACGTGATGGGCTACGGTCTGATTATCGAATTCGTGCCTCCAACCCATCGGGGGCGTTACCTGGGCTTGCTCGCGCTAATCGGAGGGTCCGGCGTATTCGTCACGTCGGTGGTTGCGGCGCTCATCATTCCTTGGCTGGGCTGGCGACCGATGTTCGTGATTGGGGGCATTGGCACGCTGTGGGTCTGGTGGATGCGCCGTCATCTGCCTGAATCGCCGCGCTGGTTGGAGCGCGTCGGGCGAACTGCGGAGGCGGAGGACGTTGTCCAGGCCATCGAGAAAGAGGCTGGTGTCACTGCGCCGCTGCCTTCCAGTCCGCAAACGCCCGCCACGGAACCTCACTGGGTACCATTCTCAACGCTTTTTTCCCGTCCAGTAATCCGGCGCACGTTGCTCGCCATCGTGATCAACGTGATTTGTTTGTTCGGTTCGTACAGCCTCACCGGGTGGATGCCAACGTTCTTCGTGAAGCAGGGCATGAGCGTGACGCACTCGCTTGGCTTTAACGCCGCGATGATGGGTGGCTGGATTGCAGGACCGTTGCTTCTCTCATATATCTCTGATCGACTTGGACGTCGCACGGCAATCATGCTGTTTGCTGCCGCGTGCGCGTGTTTGGGTGCCATCTATCCCTTCCTTACCTCGTCGATTGCAATTGTTCTTTGTGGTTTCCTGCTCGTGTCAGCCGTCGCCATTTTCCTGACGCTTGGCTTGGGAATGACGCCAGAACTGTTCCCCACCGAGTATCGGTTCCGTGGGGGCGGTGTTGCCCAGATGTTTGGGCGGCTGGGTCTGATTGCGTCGCCCTTCGTCGTGCTCGGTCTCTTTAACTGGTTCGGCATTACGGGCGTAGTCGGCGCTATCTCGGGCGCGTATGTCTTTATCGCATTGCTCATCATGGTGGCCGGAATCGAGACCAATCAGCAGTCGTTGGAAGCTCTTGAACCAGAGGAGGAGCCTGAGGCGTCCGACGCGTTCCCTCAAACGGCAACTCGACGATAGGCTTTGGACGGTATGTAGCTTCGGTGGGCGATGACCTATGACGAGCGCCCCTCGAGGCGCTCGTACCCTTTGATGAGTGCACACCGGGTCGACGCCTGCGTGGCGTATCCCGCAGATCAACTCAGAAGAGGAAATCAAGCATGCGCGGCATTGTCTTTCGTGGTGACTGCACATTGGAACTCGTGACGTTCCCCGACCCGACGCCGGGCGTCGGTGAAGTTGTCCTGGAGATCAAGGCTTCTGGCATGTGCGGAAGCGATCTTCATTTTTACCGTCGACCGGGTAGCTCACCGCCGCCGTCAATTATTGCTGGCCATGAGCCATGTGGTGTCGTCGTTGCCGTCGGTCCCGGCGCGATCGGACCTCACGCCCGCATTGGCGCGCGCGTTATGGTCCATCACTACAGCGGCTGTATGGGATGTCCGGACTGCCGTTCTGGATGGCCGCAGATGTGCAGAACAACGACTATAACGGTCTACGGCACGGACGCCCACGGCGCACATGCACCGTATATGAAAGTTCCGGCCGACACGCTGGTCCCGCTCGATGAGCGCCTAAGCTTCGAGGCGGGCGCCGCGATCTCATGCGGAACAGGAACCGCATGGGGTGCGTTTGAGCGGATTGGTATCACGGGCCGAGACACCGTCGCGGTATTCGGTCAAGGACCGGTGGGTCTTTCCGCCACGCTTCTCGCAAAGGCGCAAGGAGCCCGTGTCATTGCACTCGATATTGACGAAAGCAGACGCAACACTGCGAAAGCGTTTGGTGCGGACGCGGTTATCGATCCTCGCGACGGCCGGGTTGCCGACGCCATTCGTGAAATCTCACGCGGTAAAGGCGCAAGCGTCGCGCTTGAGACGTCCGGCGCGGCGGCGGCGAACCGGGATGCTCTCGATTCGGTAAGCCCCTGGGGCACGGTGTGCCTTGTCGGAATCGGCTGCGAATTCAGCTTCTCATTGGCTAAGTATTTGCGGACTCAATTGCGCATCCTGACATCGTGGACCATGTCGATTCAGGGGCAGCGAGCTTGTGCCGACTTCGTTGTGGACCGGGGAATTAACCTGGACGCGCTGTTCACAGACCGCTGGCGATTAGACCAGGCGGAAGAGGCCTACCAGGCCTTTAACCAACAAAGCGGCGGCAAGGGCGTGTTCTTGATGTAGTGCGTGACCGCGCCCGAAGCTAGGAGTCGTTGCTGAAAGAACAGGATAGAAGGAAACACATGAGTACTGCGCCTATAGAAGCGGTCAAACGCTAACCGAAGTTGGGCCAGCTTATTGCAGGTCAGATGAAATACGATGGCGGTCGATCGACCATGGAGCGCTCGCCGCGGCGAGCGCGGGCTTTGATAACTGGCGTAAAACTTCGGCTTTCGAGCGCAGCAAACTCTTGCGCAGGGTCGCGGAGCGCATGCGCGAGAAAGCTGACGAACTCGCTGAATTGTTGGTCTTTGCATAGGCGTTGCAGTGGCTGCCACGTCGCTGCAACTGGCGCACTGGCGTCTATGCGCCGAATCCCGCCGCCCTCACATACGGCCGCGCGAGGTTGCGTGCCGGTGTTTCGGCTGGACGAAACCCGCTCGAGTCCCGGTCGGGGAAATGTACCGTAGTGTCGCGTGGCTCTATCTCGGGTCAATTGCGAGGCGTAGCGGGACGTCCAGGCAGATCAACGCACCGTACGTCTTTCCCGAATCTCTGACGACCATTTTGCCGGATATTGAGCTGCGGTACGTTAGCGAAACTTACCATCCTGTAGATGAAAACGAACTGTACTTAAGCGGGCCCCACGCGCAAAATTAATAACACGTAAGGATGCAGGGAGAGGGAAGGCTGGGCAACAGGCCGGCAAGCAGAGCTCGCTTTCAGTCCCACTTCCGGCTCTTTCTAGCTGTGAGCGATACCCCAACTGATGGCCGCACACCGACTTTAAAGCATATCTGCTGCATCGATTCTTTCCGAGCAATTCTTTATGAACGACGACGTGGACCTCTGCCATCACTTTGCTAGGTTTGTAGCCAATACTCGCTATGAGGATCTGTCCGAAGACGCTATCGAGGGCGCAAAAAAGACGATTCTCGATACCTTGGGCGTGACGTTGGCTGCCAGCGGCATGGAGCCGGCAGTGCGCGCGTTGGTCGAGTTGCTGCAGCAAAGCGGTGGAACCGAAGAGAGCACGGTCCTCGGTTTCGGCGGCAAGTTGCCGGCGATCTCAGCAGCTTTCGCTAACGGCTCCATGGCTCACTGCCTGGACTTTGACGACCAGACTCCGTGGGGCGCCCACGCGGCCAGTTCAATTGTCCCGTCCGTCTTTGCAATCGCCGAGCGCATGGGTGGGGTGTCGGGGCGCAGGCTCATCACGGCGGTAGCCATTGGCCAGGACCTCTTTGCGCGGCTGCGTTGCAATGTTGGCTGGAACCAGAACTGGAATCTGTCGTCGATGGTCGGCGCATTTTCCGCAACGGCATCTGCGGCCTACATCCTTGAACTATCCGCCGAGCAGACTGCTCACGCGCTCGGTATTGCGAGCCAGCAGTCGTGCGGAACGATGGAAGTCATCTTTGCCACGGGCAGTGACCTGCGGGGAATGTACGCCGGGTTCACTGCGAAAGGTGCCGTGATTGCAGCTCTGCTCGCGCAGAAGGGTATCACTGGCATCAACACGCTGTTCGAAGGAAAGGCCGGGATCTTCAATGTCTATTTTGGCGGAAAGTACGACCGCGAGAAGATGCTTGATGGTTTGGGCGAGCGGTTCCTGGGAGGCACGACGCTGTATAAGGCATGGCCGGCAGTCGGGAATTCTCATACCTATATCCACGCGACCATCGAGTTGATGAAGGAAAAGGGGATCGTGGCGAAGGACATCGAGACGATCCGAACCTTCGTTGGGGATTTCACGTACACCATGTGCACGCCGCTCGAAGTTCGCCGCGCGCCAAGCACGCTTGTCGACGCAAAGATGAGCTTGCCATTCATCGTTGGCATCGCCGCTAGCAAGGGAAAGATGGGCATCGCGGATTTCAGTGAAACGGCCCTGAAGGATCCCGACGTGCTGGCAATGGCGGCGAAGGTTGTGCCAATGCGAGACCCGGATCAGAACTGGACGTTCAAGCTGCCCGACGGTCGAATCGAGATCGTTACACGAGATGGCTGGGTGTTTGAACGGCTTGGGGACAAGGTTCCCGGTAGCTCCGAGGCGCCGCTTACCTGGGAACAGCTCTCCGAGAAGTTCGTCAGTTGCGCTTCCGTTGCGAAAGTTCCGCGGTCCAAGGCCGGCATCAGGAAGGCTCAGGAGTTGGTGCGGCAATTAGAGAATGTCGGTGATGCCACCGACGTACTTCGAGCACTTAGTTAGGAGATTGGGTGGACTGCCCCGCAGAACGACTGCTTGTGGGCAGATTACTAAAGCGAAGGTGACGTGAGATGTGATGCATCGCTGCGAAAAGCGCTCGTCGAGTGAGCTGATGTGATCGCTTCAATGCAAGTATCAGTCAACGAAATCGCAAGATATATTTCCCAAACCTATAGGATGGCGAACGACGTTCGCCTATGGATTGTTTTATATAGCGCCGGTGGGCGCATCTCGCAATAAAGCGCGGACAGATAGTGATCTAAGGAGAGTCAGATGCGAGTTTCAGAGGCTTCGTCGACGGATTTTGGCAGAATTGGCAGCAACATGCGAGAAGGTGTTCTCGAACAAAAATTTCTTCTGCAGGGCAAGCCCGGTTCTCCGAATAATTACCTCATAAACGTGGGTCGCACGGGTGCAGGCGGCTGGACGGCGCCGAGTCACCGCCACAATTTTGATCAGGTTCGCTACGTGATCAAAGGCAGCTTTCCCTACGGGGAAGGAAAGAGCATGCCCGAAGGTTGGGTCGGCTACTTCCCCGAGAGCGTGTACTACGGACCGCAAGACCGCCCCGAAGGGCTGGAGATGATGGTCTGCCAGTTTGGTGGTGCGGCCGGCTACGGCTTCGCAAGCGTGGAAGAGCGTGAGGCGGCAAACCAGGCACTGAAGAGCAAAGGTGAATTCAAGGATGGCATCTTCACCTGGTACGACGAGTCGGGCAAGAAACATAACCAGGACGGCTTCGAGGCTTGTTTCGAAGCAGTGATGGGGCGCAAGCTGGAATACGCCAAGCCTCGCTACGCTGATCTCATACTTATGAACCCGGCCAACTACGCCTGGATTCCCGAAGATACGCCGGGAGTTTTTTCAAAATGGCTCGGCTCGTTCACGGAACGCAACACACGGATCGGCTTCGTGAAGATTGAAGCCGGAGCGTCGTTCCCCGCCGGGATGCAGTCGTCGATTGAACTGCTTTTCCTGAGCAAGGGGAAGATCGACTTCGAAGGCAACGCTTACGGCCTTCACAGTGCATTCGAATTCGAGGCGAACGAAGGTCCGGTGCCGCTCAAAGCGGAGGAGGAGACCGAGTTCTTCCGTCTGGTGCTTCCGAAGTTCTGATGCCGATTTAGGGCGCGCGGCTGGGCCGCACGCTCAACAGAAACTCGTGTTGTCGCCAATATCCTCCCTTCTAACCAGAGTCGAAAGCTATGACTACGATTGCGGTGATTCATACTGGACCGGTCACGGTCCAGCCGATTAAAGAGCAAATCAGCGAGCAAATTCCTGATGCGCGTGTTATCAACATCATGGACGATAGCCTGCTCAACGATGTCCGCGCAGCTGGGCATCTCACGCCTGAAGTTGCGAGCAGGATCCATTCGTACATGGCCAATGCGCAAGCGATGCGCGTTGACATCATCCTGAACGCCTGTTCTTCCGTGGGTGAAGCTGTGGACTCGGTTCGCGACTTCGTCAGTACGCCGATCGTGAAGATCGATGAAGCGATGGCAGAAGAGGCAAGTTCGATCGGTCGTCGCGTGGGTGTCGTGGCAACTGTCTCGACGACGCTCGAACCCACTGTTCGGCTGATTAAACAAAAGGCGGTAGAGCTCGGCCGCACGGTGGAGGTCACCGAGCGGATTGCGGAGGGCGCCTTCGAGGCTTTGCTCAGCGGAAACGCCGCGCAACACGATGAGATCGTCAAGAGCACTATCTCGAACCTGGCAGAGCAGGTCGACGTAGTCGTTCTGGCTCAAGTTTCGATGGCGCGACTCGTTCCGTTATTGAAGGGCGTACGGGTTCCGGTGCTTGCCAGCCCACGCAGCGGAGTTGCAGCTCTGAAACGTGCGCTCGGTAAAGCGCGTTAATTGCGAGCACGGAAGATACTCGGAAGTAGTCGATTCGTATCTGGTTTAGAGCCAGTCCTACGTTTCAAATGGCTGGAGTTCTGATCGGACGCAGTTGGTGTTATCGGGCACACTGAAAGCCGACGGCGGATATCGAGCGTTTGATGCAGTTCTCCGCTCCATTAAGTGCGAACTGGTTTTGTAGTCGATTTTTTTTTGTGTCAGAGAATGAGGAGACGAAATGAAAGTAGCCCCGCGGGATTTGGTTCGCAACGTCGTTAAGGAAAAGCTGGCGCGCGATGAAGTAGCTCTTTCCATGACCGTTAGATTGGTCAGAACGGCCGAGATTGTCACCATCGCAAAGACGGCAGGGTTCGATACGTTTTACATCGACCTGGAGCACAGCTCCCTGTCGATCGAGACCGCCAGTCAAATTTGCATGGCGGCGATGAACGCGGGCATCGCACCGTTTGTTCGGTTGCCGAATCTCGCTTCGGACGTCATTGGCCGGATCCTGGACGGTGGCGCGCTCGGCGTGATTGCGCCGCATGTTGAGTCTGCTGAGCAAGCGAAGCATGTCGTCCGTGCGGCGAAATTCCCGCCGTTGGGCGAACGCTCGCATGGTGGTGTGCTGCCGCATATGGGTTTCCGTTCCTTCCCGACTTCCGAAGTCGGCGAAGCCGTGAATGCGGCGACCATGGTTGTCATCATGATCGAGACGAAGGAGGCGCTTGCCGCAGTCGACGAGATTGCCGCGATTGACGGCGTCGACCTTCTTTTCATCGGGACCAGTGATCTGTGCGCATCGCTGGGCATCCCAGGTCAGTTTGAGCACGAGATGGTCCGCGACGCGTACGCGAAAGGCATGGCTGCCTGCCGTAAGTATGGCAAGCATCTCGGTGTCGGCGGTCTCAATGCCCATCCGAAACTCGTCGCCGAGTTCGTTGAAATGGGTGCTCGATACGTCTCCACCGGCACGGACATTTCGTTCCTGGTGAGCGGAGCGAGCGCCAAGGCAGCGGTGATGCGCGACCTCTGAGCGCCGATCCTCACGGCCGCGAGACGGAAGGCCGGCGAGCGGTCGTGCTTGCAAGTGGTTCCGGCCGCGTCTCGTGCCCTTTAGATCGAGTCTGTCTACGAGCGCACGCATGCGTTTTCGTTGGTCGCGCAACCTGCAGCGCTGCCACATTTTGAGGATATTTCAAATGAAGAAAGTCGTAGTTTACAAGCCGCTGCCCGAGGAAACGATTGAGTACCTGCGCTCTCACGCAGAAGTCACGATCGTCGACCCGAAGCAGCCGGGCGTGCTGATTGAAGCGCTCAAAGACGCGGATGGGGCGATCGGAACCGGCGTAAAGATGAACGCCGAAACTCTCGATGGTGCCCCCCGTCTCAAGGTGCTCTCGACCGTATCGGTTGGCTTCGATGCCTTCGACGTCAATTATTTGAATGGACGTGGGATCCTGCTGACCAATACCCCGGATGTTCTCACCGAATCCACCGCCGATACGGCATTTTCGCTGGTTCTTCTTACGGCGCGGCGCCTTGCGGAACTCGCGGCCTATGTGAAGGCCGGCAAGTGGACGAAGAAGATCGGTGAGGACCTGTTTGGCGTGGACGTGCACCATAAGACGCTGGGCATTGTCGGACTCGGCCGTATCGGAACATCGGTGGCTCGACGCGCTTCTTTGGGCTTTCAGATGAACGTTCTGTACGTCGATCAAGGCGTCAACGAGCGCGCCGAGCGCGAGTATGGAGCGAAGAAGGTCGGCGTGGACGAACTCCTCGAATCGTCCGATTTCGTTCTGCTGCAAGCGCCGTTGACCAAAGAGACGCGAAACCTGATCAGCACGCCCCAACTGAAGGCGATGAAACGCAGCGCATTCCTCATCAATGCGTCGCGTGGACCGATCGTCGACGAACCGGCGCTCGTCGAGGCGCTGAAAGACGGCACGATCGCGGGCGCTGGACTTGATGTGTACGTGGACGAGCCACTGTCGGTTGATTCACCGCTGCTGAAGATGGACAACGTCGTGACGTTGCCTCACATTGGTTCAGCGACACACGAAACCCGGCATGCGATGAACAGAAATGCTGCGGAAAATCTTATCGGTGCGCTGAACGGCACCTTGAAAGCGAATATGGTGAACCCGGAAGTATTGAAGCGCTGACGCACCAAACGTGCGCCGGGTCAGGCAGGTATTTGCCCGTCCCGGCGAACATCGGCGCAGCAGCAAAAAGTTGCTGCCTCTAAGACGTCATCCGACCCCCGGAGGTCCGTCAGTCGGTCTACTTCGACAGGTTCTTTACGATGTCTATCATCTTGTCGAGGAGAGGGTCGTTCTGTCTGCTTAGCCACCCGAAGATGAACTGGGTCGAATAGTTGAGATTTGTCAGCGGGACAATCGTCAAATCCCTCGGATATGCGAAGTTCTTGCCCATGACTGCGAGTCCGATGCCCATGCCAACCGAGATGAGGTTGAGCTGGGACGCGATGGTGCTGACCTCTTGCACGATATTCGGCTCAAATCCCGCTGCCTGACAGAAGGAATAAAGCTGTCCGTAGCTGAGACTGCTGCTGGACTTGGGCACCACGACAAACCATTCGCCGGCCAGATCTTCCAGCGTGACTGATTTCCTGTGCGCCAATCGGTGATCGTTCGGAACAGCGACACCCAGATTGCCCGTTTGAATGCATATCGAATCCAGAACGATGCCTTCGCGCTCCATGTTGATTTCGGTGCGCCGCTTTCCTGGATGCGGACTTGGTCCCAGGTGCATGAAGCCGGCATCAATCTTTCCCTCAGCGAGAGCTTTCGGCTGTAGCGAGGTCGACATTTCAACGAGTGAAAGGCTGACTTCTGGGTAGGTCTCGCGGAACTGTTTGACCGCCGCCCGGAAGATTGAATGCATCAAAGTCAGAGAACCATAGCCGATTCGGAGTGTTCCGGTCATGCCGTGTCCGACGCGTTTGGTAAGGACTATCGCTTCGTTCAAATCGTCCATAACGCGTACGAGTTGAGGTAGCAGCGTGCGTCCAGCGGCCGTCAGCTTGACTGTATGCGAGACCCGTTCAAAAAGCAGTGTTCCGAGCTCTCCTTCGAGATCGGCGATGATCTGCGATATCGCCGGGCGCGTGATGTGCAGACGCACAGCCGCACGGCCGAAATGCTCTTCCTCCGCCGCAGCGATGAAGTAGCGAAGATGTCGAAGTTCCATCCTTCGGGTGTCTCCTCTCAACAGCTGCCGAACGCGTAAGCTGTCCGGCCTATAGCGTATTCCGACGCTAATTTGTCTATCATTGTATCGTCGGTTAGCGCCGCTTACCAATTCACCATAATAGCTGACTTGACCCAACGGCGGTGCGATTTCAAACTTGTATCATCGTCGCTACCGATGCTGGACACGAAACTGGATCCTTCAGGGAAACCGAAAATGTTTTCTGTTCGCGTCCCGGGCCGGCTTCGTTCAACGGACGGCAGCGTTGTAAGTATATTCACGAATTCTCGACCGGATAGGGCGGCGCCTATCAAGCGGTTGTAACTCGTAGCGCGGGAGACATCAGTGAGCCTTTCAGGAAGATCATTGCGCACCCTTGTTGATAAATGGATTGGAGCGACCGACGGCATACGCGTTACGCAGTTTAGCCATGGTCGCGGCGAGCAATGCAGGTTTGTGCGTGTCGAAGGTGCGTCGGCCGAGTCCCTCATAGCGCTCATCTTCTTTCGCCACGATGACGGCAGCTGGTGTGTCTTTCCACCCGAGCGCAGGCGGCCTGCGATGAATCTGGGCGTTTTGAGCGCGAATAGCGCGCTCAATCAATCGGAAGAGGCACAGTAGACCCCGTCGACGGTTGCGCAGCGGCGCGGGCGCACGGGGCGACTGAGCAGGTTTGATGGCGCGCATGAACCGTGACAGCCCTCGTCAGTACCCGTGAGAAAGACGTCGAACGCGCGATCCGCTCGGACCCGCGGCGGCAAACAGATTTTGTTTTCGGTCAAATAGAAGCGTTGAGCGAAATATGGACCGATTGAATTAACAGGAGACTGACATGCGATCGTACGAAAAGTGTTACATAAACGGAGAATGGGTTTCTCCTCTTAGTCGCAAGGATTGGACGTTGGTCAACCCGGCTACCGAGGAGCCGTTCGCGACCGTTGCGCTGTCAGGAGCCGACGACGTCGACCTGGCTGTAAAGGCTGCACGGGCTGCCTTCAAGTCTTTCAGCAAAACGTCGCGGGCAGAGCGCATCGATTTGCTGGAACGGATAATTGACCGCTTCGTTAGCCGTGAAAACGAGCTCGCAGAAGTCGTAACGCTCGAACTAGGCACACCTGTCTCGCAGAAGATTCATGTCCCCGCAGCGCTTGGATCCTTCAAGCAGGCGTTGGCCACCCTCAGGGAATACGAGTTCGAGTACCGCCTCGGACCCAACACTGTTCGTCGCGAGCCGATCGGTGTTTGCGGACTCATCACTGCGTGGAACTGGCCGCTTCAGCTTCTTGCAACCAAGCTCGCTTATGCACTGGCGGCCGGTTGCACGGTGGTCCTGAAGCCGAGCGAATTCACGCCCCTCAGTGCGATTCACCTCACAGAGGTGCTTCATGACGCGGGCGTGCCCAAGGGTGTCTTCAACCTGGTGCTGGGTGACGGTCCAATTGTGGGCAATGCGATCAGCAAGCATATGGACATCGATATGGTCTCGTTCACCGGTTCGACGAGAGCCGGTGTGTTGATCGCTGAGGCGGCAGCTCCGTCGGTCAAGCGCGTTGCTCAGGAGTTGGGCGGGAAGTCCGCGAACGTGATTCTTGATGACGCGGACCTCAAGGCCGCAGCGAAATGGAACGTGGCTCGCGCTTTTTCGAACAGCGGTCAATCTTGCCACGCGCCGACGCGGATCCTGGTACATGAGAGCCAGGTCGAAGAAGTGTTGGCATTGCTCGAGCAGGAAGCGAAGGCGGTCAAAGTGGGGAACCCGCTCGACGCGCAGGTGACCATGGGCCCCGTGGTCAACAAGCTGCAGTTCGACCGAGTGCAGGAATACATTGAGATCGGCATTGGAGAGGGTGCCACCGTCCGCGTTGGCGGCGTCGGTCGACCGCAAGGACTGGAGCGTGGCTACTTCGTCAAGCCGACCATCTTCTCTAACGTGACGCCGAACATGCGCATCGCACAGGAAGAGATTTTCGGTCCAGTGCTCGCCGTTATTCCGTATCGCACCGAGGAAGAAGCCATTGAAATTGCAAATGGAACGCCTTACGGCCTGGGCGCATATGTCTTCTCGTCGGACCGGGAACGAGGCGTATCTGTGGGTTCCCAGCTTCAGGCAGGCCGTGTCTTCCTGAACGGTGCTGTGAGCAACACCGAGGCGCCGATGGGCGGTTACAAGCGCTCGGGAAATGGGCGCGAGATGGGTGTCTTCGGCTTGGAGGAATACCTGGAGACGAAGGCGATGATTGGCTTTGATGAAGAGAAAGCGACTGCGGGGTGATTTGCGTTTCCAGCCGGCTAAGCTGCTTACCGTTGAGCGGGCCGGCTGTTCATCCAGGCTGTCGCCCTGTGCTGAAACACGCGGTATTTCGCCGCCCGTGGCTCCGTCGCACTGCTTGTGAGCGCGACCGGTCTAGCACCAACTTTGCCCAACGTGTTTGTGTTGCATGCGTTAGGTCCACTTCGGAAATTTCGTGCCGTCTCGGGGGCGACGCGCAAACCGCCCCTGAATCCGGCTGTTCATGCGGCTGGCTACGTGCGTTACAGGTACGGCTTGAGCCAGTCGAGCCCTTCGGACGTGGCCGCCTTCGGCCGATATTCGCAGCCGATCCAGCCGTCGTAACCGAGCGAATCAATCAGGTCGAACAGATACGGATAGTTCAGCTCGCCGATATCAGGCTCGTGCCGCTCCGGCACGCCTGCAATCTGAATGTGTCCGATGCCCGCGTTCGGGCGCTTCATGTCGCGCTTCAGCTTGACTGCGACATCGCCTTCAACAACCTGGCAGTGGTAGATATCAAACTGCACCTTCAGATTCGGCGCGCCGATTTCATCGCAGATGGTCTGGGCGTCGTCCTGACGGTTCAGGAAGAACCCGGGAATATCGCGGGTGTTGATTGGTTCTATCACGACGGTGATGCCCGCGCCTTGCGCTTTCTTGGCAGCGTATTCGAGGTTTCTCAGATAGACGGCGCGATGCGCGTCCCTTGATTGGTCGGGCGCGATGAGGCCGGCCATCACGTGCAACTTGTTGTTGCCCAGGATAGCGGCGTACTCGAGCGCCTTTTGCACGCTTTGCCTGAATTCTTCCTCGCGGCCTGGCAGAGAGGCGATGCCACGCTCGCCCGCTGCCCAATCGCCGGGCGGGGCGTTGAAAAGCGCTTGGACCAACCCGTTGTCGGTCAGTCGTTCTTTGATGTCTTTGGCTGCAAAGTCGTACGGAAACAGGAATTCGACCGCTTTGAAGCCGTCTTTTGCAGCGGCGGCAAAGCGGTCCAAGAACGGGTGTGCCGTGTACATCATCGTCAGATTGGCGGCAAAGCGTGGCATGACCATTTTCTCCTTTGAGGCGTTCTGCCGCGTGCTTACCAGCGCGCGCCGAATGTCTTGCGTAAGTCATCTATCGCCTCGTCCGGCAAAGGCTCGGGCCTCGGCATCGTCGAGAGATAGAGTTGCGCCGTCTCTTCGAGTTCTTCCAGCGCATAGCTCGCCTGCGATACCGTCTTTTCCCACACTACCGGTCCGAGCCGTTCCAGCAGCACGGCGCGCACCTTCGACGCCAGTGCCGCCACTTCCTCCGCGACGGCGGGATCGCCCGGTCGGCGATAGCGGATCAGCGGCACATGGCCGACCTTCATCACGTAGTACGGCGTGATAGGCGGCAGCACGTCGCTGCTCTTCCACGCGCCAGCAAGCGTCAGCGCGACGAGATGCGTCGAATGGGTATGCACGACGCCGTGCGCATCCGGGTCGTTCTCGTAGATGCGCCGGTGCAGCGCAAGCGTCTTTGACGGGCGTCCGCCCGACACGTGGTTGCCCGGCAGGTCGACCTTCGCTATGTCATTCGGGTCGAGACGGCCCAGGCACGCGTCGGTCGGCGTGATGAGCCAGCCGTCGTTGAGCCGCGCGCTGATGTTGCCCGCGCTGCCGACCGTATACCGGCGCTCGTAAAGGTTCTTGCCACTGACACAAATCTCCTCGCGGATTCGGCTTTCGTGCGACGCCATTACTTCCCCCCGTTAAGCGCCTTCAGCGCCTTGGCGAAGAAATCGACCGTTCCGAAATTGCCGGACTTCAGCGCCAGTCCAAGCGGAAATCCGTCCTCGGCGCCGATAGATTGCGTCGCCGGTACGCCGGGGTCTATCTGCGGCCCGATGCGCAGCGAGCGCACATTGAGCGCCTGCACGACGGCGCCTGACGTCTCGCCGCCAGCGACGACGAATTTGCGCACGCCGACATCGCGCAGGTTGCGTGCGATAGAGGCGAGTGCGTCCTCCACGAGGTGTCCCGCTTTCTCAGCGCCCAGTTCCTTCTGCACTGCCTTCACCTCGTCGGGCGACGACGTGGCGTAAATCAGCACGGTTCGATCGTGGCTGCGCGCGAATTCAACGGCGTTCTCGACGACCGGTTCGTCGCGAGACAACGCAATCGGGTCGATGCGGAAGCTCGGCCTTGAGGCGCGCCACTCTGCCACCTGTGCGTTGGTGGCCTTGGACGCGCTGCCCGCAAGCACGACCGCCTTGCCCTCGATTTTCGGCAGGTCGTCGGCGTGTCCCGCGTACACGAGCAGATCCGCCGAGTGGAAGTTCTGCGGCAGACCGAGCGCGATGCCCGAGCCGCCTGTGACCAGCGTGAGATCGCGGCACGCTTTACCCAGCGTGTACAGATCGGCGTCGGACATGGCGTCGGCGATGGCAAGCCGTACGCCACCTTCCTTCAATTCCTCGATGCGTGCGCGGATTGCATCGGCGCCCTTGGCGATGGTGTCGTAGCGGATCAAGCCGACCTTCGATTTCGTCTGACGCTGCAGCACGCTCACGAGGTTGGGATCGGTCATTGGCGTGAGCGGATGGTTCTCCATGCCCGATTTGTTCAGCAGCACGTCGCCGACGAACAGGTTGCCGCGAAAGATCGTACGGCCGTTCTCGGGAAACGCAGGGCAGGCGATTGCGAAATCGTCCTCGCGTCTGGAAGATAAGGCGTCGAGCAGCGCATCCGCGACCGGGCCGATGTTGCCTTTGTCCGTGGAATCGAACGTCGAGCAATACTTGAAGAAGAACTGGCGGCAGCCCTGCGCACGTAGCCATTCAAGCGCCTTCAGCGACTGGCGCACAGCGTCATCGGCGGGAATCGTGCGTGACTTCAGCGCGACGACGAGCGCATCGGCGTCGATGGACGTGCCCGCAGCGGGCACGCCGATGGTCTGAACCGTGCGCATGCCGCCGCGCACGAGCATGTTGGCGAGATCGGTCGCGCCGGTGAAATCGTCTGCAATGCAGCCGAGGAGTGCCTGCGCCATTACTTCGCTCCCTTCGGGACCTTATTCCCGGAAAAATTTATAGACCGCACAGCTGCGCCGGCCGCCGTGGCCAGCGGCGAGCTTCCATCACGAATAGCTGATGCGCCGCTACTGACAGCAGCAATCGTTTCGTGACCGCGAGCTAGCTGAAGCATGCGCCCTGCGTTTCGCTCGAGCGCGTACGTCCGATTCGCACAGCACGCGGGAAGGCTCGCACGCCGGCTTTGACGGCGTGAGAGTTCGAGATAGGGTTCGCAGGCAGCTTTGGCACGATCCGTCTCGTTTGCCACGCGATGTTCTCGTTCGGATAACAAATTCAGAGGTGTAGTGCTACCGGACGGTTGCGGCGGCGTCTTAAAGTGTCTCGTTGGCACAGGAGCCGGTGGCACAATCTGTGTGACCGCGCCAGGTTCGGAGCGTGCGCGCAGCCGGTTTTCTCTACTAGGTTGCCGATGTCGACTGCATCATTAACCCGCACCCGGTGCCGGCAAACCCGAATCAATCTCCCAGATCTCGGCCAGTCTATCGACAGTGACCGACTCGCCAAGCCGGTTCGAAGCAGCATCCAGGGTGGAGCGCGCCATTGTTGCGATGAGCATCGGTGCTCCATAACGCATAGCTACCACCGATGCCTTCGTCAGGTCGTTTGCCCAGCTGCCCAGGGTGACATTGGCCGTTCGCTCGTTCGCTGCGAGAGCCGGAAGAACCCGTGCGGACGCGCTGTTGTAACCGGAACTCTTGTTCAATACAATCGCCATGTCAGCAATCGTGAGCCCGTTCCTGGCACCCATCGCAGCGCATTCATAGGTAATGAGACGGTTACATGCAGCAATTGCCGCAACGACCAGGCGCATGGCGTGACCGCTACCTGCGTCGCCGCAGGGGATGACTTTCGGGCAGACCGCTTCAAGAATGCTTCGCACCGAGTCGAGGACGGTTGCCGACCCTCCGAAGAAGATGGCCGATGCCTCCGAAACTGCTGCGGTGTCTTCCGTGTGTAGAGGCGCATCGACGAGAGTGATTCCGACTTCACTCAACTGCTTGGCAAGCGACCTGGTATCGTCCGGATCGCCTTGGCCCATGTCGATAAGGATTCGTTTGTCTGCGGTCCCTGCCTCGAGCCAATCCGGCCTTCGAAGCATCGCCTCTCGCACCTCATCGGAGCCTGAACACAGGACGATGATGTCCGCGCCTTTAGCCAGACTGGTAGCGTTATTTACCTGTTCTGCGCCATCGCAATGCAGAGAGCCGTTGTCGGTGTCGAGAATGCGAACAGAGTGCGATTTCGCCAATTGGCGAGCTACAAACGAGGCGGTCTCACCGCTTCCTGCCAGTCCAATCGTAGTCATTTTGCCTCCCGGAACTCTGCGTTTGTCGCCGCATCGACAAACTTTGTGTCGGCCATCGACTCGATGACGCCAA
Organism: Paraburkholderia sp. MM5477-R1; assembly: GCF_050436385.1. Classification (NCBI taxonomy): domain Bacteria; kingdom Pseudomonadati; phylum Pseudomonadota; class Betaproteobacteria; order Burkholderiales; family Burkholderiaceae; genus Paraburkholderia; species Paraburkholderia sp. MM5477-R1. The sequence continues at coordinate 851,099 of NZ_JBNDMC010000010.1, read as the reverse complement.
TCATTTGCTCGAGTTGCGCGTCCTTACCTAGCGAATTCAATCCGATCTGCAGGATCGACCGCGCCACGCCCCCGATCGGCATCGGGACCCGCTGCTCTGCGGCCAATCCGATTGCTTGATGGATGTCTTTGACCTGGAGCGCGAGCCAGAACTTAGTGGACTGGCGACCTTGGGCGATAGCGGGCAACATGCCTTGGGAGGTGTAATTTCGTGCCGTCGTGGCGTTAATCGCCTCCGTCATAACTTCGAGGGGAAGACCGAATTTCCGTCCCATCGCGACAACTTCAAGTGTTGCAAGACGGCAGCTGACATTCATCATGTTGTTCACGGTCTTCATCGTCTGACCGTTACCGACCCGTTCTCCGCAATGGAAGACGTTCGGACTGATCGACTGCAAGACCGGCAACGCCCTCTGAAAAGCTTCCTGGGGACCGGATGCAATGATTGAGATGGTCCCGGCAATTGCCGTGGCCATCGCCCCGGAGACAGGAGCATCAAACAGTGGAACGCCCATCTCTTCAAGCCGTCGGGCGAACCCCCTCGTCTCCGCTGGAACGCCGCTAGTTTGGTCGACGACGATCTTGCCGGAAGAAAGCCCCTGCGCCACACCGTTCGGGCCGAAGAGTACCGCTTCAACGTCCGAGCTTCTGGGCAGACAAAGCAACACCACGTCGCTGTTACGCGCGAGTTCCGCAGGTGTCACCGCCGCTGTCGCGCCGAGTTCGACGAAGGCATCCACAGCCTTTTCATTCAGGTCGAACACGCTCAATGGAAACTTGCCGATCAGATGACGGGCAAGCGCGCCACCCATGGCGCCCAACCCGATATACCCGACTCGCATGTATCTGCTCCTTGCTACTACTGCCGATGCTGTCCTCGGCGGACTGTCGCACCAAAAAGCGACGTTACGCTATCGTGCGCTTTGCAGCGGTGTACGTCGAGTCGCATTTTCTCCGCATACCGGTAAGCCGCACTTACCAGGGCAGCGTGCAGGGCCCTTTGTCGAGATTGGCGCCGCCTTCTAAAGGCGTCCGAGTCGCGTGAGCGCAGCGGCAGGAGTCTGGCGCCCGTTGCAACTTGTCGCTGTTCCGGGCGTGACGGGAGGCATAGTTGCCATATAACGCGTCGGACAGGTGCCATACAGGGGGCAGAAAAAAGCCCGCAGAACTGCGGGCCAACCTGGAGACGGAACGGTTCATCGATGATGGTCGGCTCTCAGACGTTAGCCTTCTAACGCTGGAGAAATGGATTGACTGGCGGCTTCTCGGACGTCGAAAGAAAGACACTTTTCGTTTCGAGAAACTCGTGAACGGCTTCTACCCCGTTCTCACGGCCGAGGCCCGACATTTTCATCCCGCCGAACGGCATCATGAAGCTGTATGCCCGATATGTATTGACCCAGACGGTTCCGGCTTTGAGCGCCTTCGTCATGCGCATGGCTCGACCGATGCTCCCGGTCCAGACGCCAGCGACCAGACCGTATATGACGCCATTGCCCAATTCGACAGCGTGTTGCTCGTCGTCAAAGCCGATGATAGAGAGCACGGGACCAAAGACTTCCTCTTGCGCGATGCGCATGGCATTAGTCACATCAGTGAAGATAGTGGGCTCAACAAATTGGCCGCCCGTTAGTCCGGGGCCAACAGCCTGCTTGCCGCCGAGGATACAACGAGCGCCGTCGGCTCTTGCGATTTCAATGTAGTCCAGCACTTTGGCGTATTGTGAGGGCGTAGTGATTGGGCCCACGTTCGTCGTCGGCTGCATCGGGTCGCCAAGCCGCACGTCTCGCGCAAGGGCGACCAGTCGCTCAGTGAAGTTCTCCTTGATTGAGTTCTGCACGAGAAGCCGGGAGCCGGCAATGCACATCTGGCCCGCGGCCCCAAAAATTCCTGATACGACGCCGACCGCTGCAGAGTCAAGATCCGCATCCTCGAAAACGATATTCGGCGACTTGCCTCCCAATTCCATCGCGACGCGCTTCATCCCCCGCGCTGCAGTTTCATAAATTCGTGCGCCGGTAACGTCTGACCCGGTGAAGGTGATTTTGGCGACGTCCTTGTGCTCGACCAGCGCAGCACCGACTTCGTTGCCATAGCCCGTGACGACATTCAAAACCCCGTCGGGGAGTCCCGCTTCCCTGGTCAGAGCCGCAAATTCGAGCGAGCTTGCTGACGCGAACTCCGAAGGCTTGACAACGACCGCGCAGCCGGCTACCAGCGCGGGAGCGCACTTCAGAGACAGGAATTGAAGTGGGGAATTCCACGCTGTCAGCGCTGCTACCACGCCCACCGGCTCATGCGTGGTGAAAGCGAAGACGTCCGCTTTTTCCACCGGCATGACCGCGCCTTCAATCTTGTCGGCCAGTCCGCCGTAGTAGTACCAGTACTCAGGGATCGTCTTGAGTTGACCCTCCATTTCCGTGAGGACTTTGCCGTTGTCCCGGGTCTCTATCTCGGCCAGGTTGCTGGCATTCTGAACGACGAGGTCGCCGATGCGCCGCATCACCTTGCCGCGCTCGGTGGCAGTCATCTTGCCCCACGGACCATCGTCCATTGCGCGCTTGGCAGCCTCGACTGCGCGTGCCGAATCTTCGGCGGTACTGCGGGGAATTCGTGCCCACGACTCGCCGGTGTACGGATTGACGGTGTCGATCCACTCGCCTTTCGCGGGGTCTTCGGGTTTCCCGTCGATCCAGAGTTGATACTTCTTCATCCGTCTATCTCCATGGGTCAGCTTTCGCATCAGACGCCGCCCCACCTGGTCACAGCGTGGACGGAACTCATGGAGTTCGGTGGGTACGCGGCGAACTGGTCTTGCTGGACGTCGGATGTACGAGTTTGGCGATGCACGTATGAACGTGCTTTGTGGGGAACGCGTCGCTATTGGGATTTTCTACAGGACTTGCACCAGAGTCGAGTCGGATTTGCTTCTCGAAAGGAAAGTTCGGCTAACCGATATCGGGACGCTGCGGAAGGAACAAAGTATCAGTACCGCGCGGCTCGCTGCCCCAATGCCGCGAGGCGACGTTGAGGCATTCCTGCTGCAATCTACTGCGCTTTTCTCACCCGCGAGGCGGAAGCCGTCTGCCGCTACATATCACCATAGCGGAGAGAACGAGACGAGCGGCGCAGCCGATAAATCCCGTCCCGATCGAGTAGCGGCCGGGCAGCGTACTGACTCGCTCAGCTCCCACCATTGGATAGCTGAATCGACGCAACCATCAAGCTGCCGTTGCCCTCCGGCTTGTCCGATACACCGGTCGAAAGCCAGGTTGCCCGCCATTAGCACGGGAGCGCATCGTTGTTTCACCCGTGGGACAGGAATGACGTCCGGGTTCTCTCCCGATACTTCCGAGCAATGGAAGCCTACGCCGGCACTTTGAGTGAAGCCATGTCAATCACGAAGCGATAGCGCACATCGGCTCGCTCCATCCGTTCCCACGCTTCGTTAATCTGGTCCATGCGAATCATCTCGCAGTCCGGGAGGATGTTCTTGCGCCCGCAGAAGTCGAGCATCTCCTGAGTTTCCGGGATGCCCCCAATTGGCGAGCCAGCGATGCGTCGACGACCGACAATGAGCGGAACCGTGGTCGGTTCGGCAAGCGGGCCCACCTGACCGACCAGAACGATAGTGCCGTCTACGTCGAGCAGCGGCAGGTACGGATTCAGGTCATGACGAACCGGAATTGTGTCAATGATAAGGTCGAAACTGGATGCGGCTTTTTCCATTGCTGCGTTGTCGGTGGAGAGCAGAAGCGCGTCGGCTCCAAGTTTCCTGGCATCGGCGGCCTTGTCAGGTGTGCGGCTCACGACCGCCACGGTCGCACCGAGAGCCGACGCGAGCTTGACCGCCATATGTCCGAGGCCGCCCAGACCGATGACGCCGACCCGGCTGCCGGGACCGACCGTCCATGTGCGCAAGGGGGAGTACGTTGTGATGCCCGCGCAGAGCAGTGGGGCGACGCGGGATAGATCAAGGCTATCAGGCACGCGAAGCACGAAGTCCTCGCGGACCACGACATGTTTCGAATAGCCTCCCTTCGTCGGCTCATTCGTAACGCGATCGAATCCGCAGTACGTTTGCGTATTTCCTTCACGACACAGCTGCTCCAATCCCTTGCGGCATTGGTCACAAGTCATGCAGCTATCCACCATACAGCCGATCGCGACGTGGTCACCAACCTTGTAGCGCTTGGCCTGCGGTGCCACATCAATGACGCGGCCTACAATCTCGTGACCCGGCACCAGCGGATAGTTGGACCAGCCCCAGTCGTTACGAGCCTGATGCAGGTCGGAGTGACAGACTCCACAGTAGAGGATCTCAATAGCAACATCGTTGAAGCGCAGTTCGCGTCGTTCGAAGTCGTAGGGTTCGAGAGGCGATTTCGGGGTTTGAACAGCGTAGCCTCGGGTCTTCATCGTGAATCCTCTTGAGAAGAATGAGAGAAAGTAGAATCGTGCAGCAATTGGCCTGCGTGCGGATATGGGCGTCTAGCACTTCGAGGACCTGGCGTCGTTCGCGGACGTCGGCTCAACTGTTCGAGTGCCGGAATAGCAGTTTGGATGAAAAGATCAGAGAAATTAAGCGGCGCCTGGCGCATAGTCCTATGACCTGTGCTCACGAGTCCCATGCAACCCACGAGATAGCGCTGAACAGCAAGCCGCTCTCTCTTGGCGCGCAGGCCTCTCGGGCCCCCAGTGATGGGAACTCGAGACAAAGAGCGCAGCGTAGCGGATTGACGCATCAGCGCGTTTTGTCCCGTGGCGAAGCAGGTGGCCACGCACGTCAAGTGAGGCATCGTTCACGCAGGACGCCGATGGCGTGCGCGGTGGTTTGACGCTTACAGGCCCGCTGTCTGTCCGCCATCGATCACGACAGCGTGGCCGATTGCAAATCCGGCTACGTCGGAGCACAGCCAGAGGACCGTGTTGGCGATCTCCTCCGGCCGGCCGAGGCGACCGATCGGCTCTTGCGCGATCATCCGCTTGCGGTTTTCCTCAGTACCTTGGGTGAAACGACCAATCATCGACGTATCGATGATGCCAGGACACACAGCATTGATGCGGACGCCGTCCTTCCCATACTCAAGAGCGGCGGACTTCGTCAGGCCGATAACGCCATGCTTGGCGGCACAGTAGGCACCCTGACCACGGATGCCAACAACGCCCGCGCCAGAGGAGGTGTTCACGATTGAACCACCGCCGTTCTTGAGCATAATCGGAATCTGATACTTCATGCAGTAAAAGACGCCGCCGAGATTGACGCGCAGATTGCGCTCGAACACCTCGTCACTAATGTCGGCTGTATAGGCGAGCGGTTGCTCGATGCCCGCGTTGTTGAAAGCGAAGTCGAGTCGACCGAACTTATCGATGGTCGCGGCAAGAGCCGCCTGAACATCTTCCGGCTTCGAGACGTCGCATCTCACAGGAAGTGCGCGCACGCCTTGCTGCTCGATCATCCGTGCAGTCGCGTTGGCACCTTCTTCCGACAGGTCCACCACGACGACATCCGCGCCCTCCTGCGCAAAAGCTAATGCCGTTGCTTGCCCGATCCCGTTTGCTGCACCGGTAACGAAAGCCACTTTGCCTTCATAGTTCCACTTGCGATGAGTCGTCATTGATTCCTATCTCCATTAAGTTGCGCGCCTGGAAAGGCAGGCAATGTTCTCCAGAACTTGTGCTAAACGAGCTGTCGCATTACGCCGACAGGTTCGGCCGAGAGGCACTGAGACCGGTGCTCAATGCGAACTCGGAAACGTTGCGGTCATTCACGGCGCTGGTTGAGGCGCTGAGCGAATCGCTATATTTTCCAAACTTTCGGCCCGAGCGCTGTACTCTAGTCGGCTAATTCGGCCTTGTAGATAGCACTGCGTGGCTGTCGCGCTTGCAGTTGTTCATCTGTTCCAAGGTACACGCAGCAAAACAGCATGTTTCCGTTACTCCCGCCGATTGCGCACGAAACGGCATTCCCTTCGAATTTAATGCGGTCTGTGATCTCGCCGCCCTCGAGTACACGGATGAACTCACCCGTGTTATAGCAACCTGCCCAGATGGCTCCGTGCTTGTCCACGCAGATTCCATCAGGCTGCCTGCCGTCCAGATCGGCGAAAAGGCGGCGATTAGATAACTCGCCATTTACGGACCTGTCATAGGCGGTGAGCTTCCCGCGCCATGTCTCAGCTACGACCAGCGTGCGTCCGTCATCCTTGATTACTGTTCCGTTGGGGAATTCAAGTCCGGCGGCGGCCACCCGAATAGAACCGTCGGGCTCAACGACGTGCATCTCGGTCACTTCTATCGGCGCTCCGCCGAAGAGGTCATACCCGAAGTTGCCTACATAAACTCGACCCACGTCATCTACGACGAGGTCGTTGAGGTCGCCAGCTGCCACATCAGTCAGGTCTGCGTAGACAGATAAGGCGCCCTCGGACACCTTCATCAGTTTTTTCTCGGCGCAGGACACGACAATGGGAGTTTTGTCCGGCAGAAAGCCGATTCCGGCTGGCCGGCCTGGCACGTTGCAGACCACGCTACGGATGCCGTCTTCAGAAACGGTATAGAGCGTGAAATCAAAGACGTCCGAGACCCAAAGGCGATTGTCGTGCCACCGAGGCGCCTCCAAGAAAACGAAGCCGTCAGCGACGAGCGTCGCCTGATGCTCTTTCATGAATATTCTCTTGTAATGGAAATGACGCTGTGAAGTGTCTCCTTCCCAATTAGCTTATTGCTTGGACCGTCGTTAGGTCTAGTTCGTTTTGGTTGCCGCGACGGTAAGCTAGGCTGACAACGAGGGGCTTCGAGGGAAGAATCCGGAGTTCTGCCGATGGAGGCCAAAAAAACTTGTCTAGGTAGCTAACGAGATGGCTTTGACCGCATCAAGACCAGCAATCAATAGGTCAGAACAGGGAAGGCCGCAACCGCTTTCGTAATACGCTGACCTGTCGACCGGTTGCGTATGTGCCTTCGCCGCGCTCGATAGCCCGCGCGACGCTACTTTCCCTTCTTTAGAACGTGAATCCTGTTGCTCTCGACCCAACCGTCAGTCTTCTCGAGGTAGGCGGCGACGTGCGGGGAGTTGCAGTGCGCATTAAAGGTTTCCTCGTTCTCCCACCGCTCGATGAAGACGAAGCAACGGGGTTCCTGCATATCGAAAAACATGTCGTATTGAAGCATTCCCTTCTCTTTGTGAGTGGGTGCAAGCAAGCCGTGAAGTGCCTCTGCCAGTTTCTCCTCACACCCGGGCTTTGCAACGGAGATGGCAATTGCGGATACCTCGGCCATACTGTTCTCCTGTCGATATGAAAAAAGAAAGGCGAGGATATACGCGGGAGCTTGATAAAGAAAGGGCTCTTGACCAGCCCGTGTCAGACGACGCGGCATGCCGAGCGGAAAAGGTAGGGTCCCAGGATTGGGTTTTACCCTTAAGTGGGTCGTGTCTCAAACCGCCCGCCAACCCGCTGCCGGCGGCCAGAAGGCGCTGTGAAGGGCCACCACAGGCAGTTCCAGAGAAAAGCGGATGCGCGTTTAGAGTTGCTTACCTTTAAGACCAGAAAAACCAACTAGCCTAACCGTCGACACCGAAATAACCTTGAACAAACGGAGACACCCACTTCCTGGATCAGTAGCTCATCGGCATGGACATCTACGATTACATCATCATCGGAGCCGGATCGGCCGGCTGCGCACTCGCTCGGGGCCTCAGCGACAACCCTGATAACAAGGTGTTGCTGTTGGAAGCTGGGCCGCCCGCTGACAAATTCTGGGTCACTACTCCTGCCGGTATGGCAAAGCTGTACTTCCACAAAGAACTGAACTGGAATTACTTCACGGACCCGATGCCTGCACTTCGCAATCGGAAGATGTACTGGCCTCGCGGCAAGACCCTGGGCGGCTCCAGTTCGATCAATGGGATGATTTTCATTCGCGGCCACCGCAACGATTTCGATAGCTGGAGAGACCTCGGGAACCCTGGCTGGGGCTATGACGATCTCTTGCCGTACTTCAAGAAGATGGAGCACAACGAACGGGGTGCGGACGATTATCGTGGCACCGGTGGTCCGTTGTGGGTCAGCGATCCGGTAACGAAAGTCCACAGCTCGCATGATTTCATCAAAGCTACAGAGCGTTTGGGCATTCCTCGCACGGAAGATCTCAACGGCGCGGTACACGACGGCGTCGGGTTCATGCAGCACACGATTCGTGGGGGACGCCGCTACTCCGCCTATACCGCATTCGTCGAACCCATTCGCAACCGACCGAATCTTACCGTTATGACCGGTGCTGCAGTGCAGCGCATCGTGTTGAAGGGCAACGTTGCAACGGGCGTAGAAATTCTCGTCAAGGGAGAATGTCGGAGCTTTGATGCAGCCAAGGAAGTAATTGTGTCGGCCGGATCGCTCAATTCTCCGCAAGTGCTCATGCTCTCCGGCATTGGGCCGGGCGACGAACTACAACGTCACCGCATCAGGACTCTTGTTGATCTGCCAGGGGTAGGGCTCAATCTGCAAGATCATTTCTACGTGCATGGAAGCTATCGCTCGACCCCGGACAGTTCCTACAACCAGGAGTTGGGGGGCATCCGGAAGTATCTCGAAGGGGCGCGTTATCTGTTGACCCACAAGGGCTACCTGGCGCTCGGCTCGTCTCAGGTTGGGGCCTTCGTGAAAAGCCGTGCGGAAGAACCCTACGCAGACCTCCAGATCAGTTTCAGGCCGATGACCTTCACTTACTACCCAGGTGGTGAGTGTGAAGTTGAACGCAAGCCTGGCATGGGTGTCTCTGTTTATCTCCTGCGTCCGCGTGCTACGGGCACCGTGACGTTGCGCTCTTCAAATCCGGCCGACCCAGCAGTATTCAAACCGAACTTCCTGACTAACGACGAGGACAACCGGGCCATGATCGCGGGCGTGAAGCTGATTCGGCAAATCATGTCGACAGAGCCGATTGCGTCGCGCGTCGTCGAAGAACAGATTCCTGGTCCTCTGGTGAAAACGGACCAGCAGATTTTCGACTGGATGGAGATGACTGGGAATTCAGCGCACCACCAGGCCGGCACCTGCAAGATGGGACGCGACAAGCTCGCGGTAGTGGATGAGCGTTTGCGCGTGCGAGGGGTCGAGCGTTTGCGCGTGGCTGACGCGTCCATCATGCCGCATCTCACTTCCGGCAACACGAATGCTCCGACGATCATGATCGGTGTGAAGGCGGCGGACATGATTTTGAAGGACGCCATCCCTCGTCGTGTCATCGGTCAGGCGGCAGCGCCCGCCCGACGTGCCACGAACGAGAGCGTTTCCGTGGGCAACTAAATGAGCGTCGGCTGACGGTAGATAGGTAACATTGCGACCGCGAGTATGCGCGGTGCGCTTGGTCAACTTAAGCGAACAGGGATGTCATCGATGTCAACTGCAAGTCATCAGAGCGCTGAAAACAAGGTGCAAACGGAATACCCTCGCGTCGGCCTTTACATTGACGGCGAGTGGATCTACGACCGGGAAACGGCAGTCGAGGTAAGAAACCCGGCCACCGAAGAAGTGTTGGGTAAAGTCCCGAAGGCGACCAGCGATGACCTCGCACGTGCTCTGGATGCAGCGGCGCGGGGTTTCCTGGCCTGGCGTGACACGCCGCCTCAGGAACGCGTCAAGGTCATTCAGAAAGCCACGGCACTGATGCGCGAGCGACTCGAGCTCATTGCTACAACGATCACGCTGGAAAATGGAAAACTTTATTCCGACGCCTATGCGGAAGCTGACCGCTCGATGAACTTCTTCGAGTGGAACGCGGCGCAGTCATTGCGTGATTACGGGTTGATCGTTCCCGGCGAATCGCAAATGCAGAAGTTCATTCTGCGACAGCCAATTGGCCCGGTGGCAGCCTTCACGCCCTGGAACGTGCCTATCAGTTCTGCAGCACGCAAGGTAAGCGCGGCACTGTCGGCGGGGTGCTCCGTGATTCTGAAAGCTGCGGAGGAAACGCCTGCTACCGCGTGCCTGCTGGTGAAGGCCTTTGAGGACGCAGGTCTGCCGCCCGGCGTATTGAATCTCGTGTTTGGCAACCCAGCGGAAATCTCCTCGACCCTCATTGCTTCTCCTGTGATTCGGCTTGTGACGTTCACCGGCTCGGTCGCGGTCGGAAAGCATCTGACGCAACTGGCGGCGGCGGCCATGAAGCCTGTCCTCATGGAGTTGGGCGGCCATGCTCCGGTACTCGTGTGCGAAGGCGTAGATGGTGCGGCCGTCGGACGACTGGCTGCGCGCGGGAAGACGAATGCCAGTGGCCAGATCTGCGCATCTCCTTCCCGATTTATCGTTCATAGCAGCGTGTACGACGATTTCGTGGACGCTTTCGCTGGCGCGGTGGGAGGGGTGCGAGTTGGCGACGGGTTCAGCAAGACCGCGCAAATGGGGCCTGTTGCAAGTGCGCGCCGACTTTCTGCTATGCAGGCGCTTGTAGCAGACGCCAGGCAGCGCGGCGCCCGGGTTGCCGCCGGGGGCGCCCGTATCGGAGATAGGGGCTACTTTTTCGAGCCGACCGTCCTGGCTGACGTACCCGTTGACGCTGATGCAATGACTGTCGAGCCTTTCGGTCCGCTGGCCGCATGCGTGCGTGTGGACGACCTGGCCGAGGCTATTGCACTTGCAAACAGCTTGTCGGTCGGTCTGGCAGCGTACGCATTCACCAACTCCTTGCAGGACGCTGAACGGATCAGCCGCGAACTTGAGTGTGGAGTCTTGTCCATCAACCACTTCGGCACGCCTGACGCGGATACGCCATTTGGCGGAGTCAAGGACAGTGGAATCGGACGCGAAGGGGGCCCGTCGACACTGGACGCATACGTGGTCACAAAGACGGTATTGCAAAAGACGGTACGTATCTGACGAAGCTTTAAAAAAGACTCGTTCAAAACGAGCAAAAAACTGCTGGACCAACTAAAGAACAGATTGGAGACAAAGCGATGAGCGCGTTTGGAAGGCATCTTCTCGGCTTGGGAGTGGCGAGCCTGTTACTAGCGGCGGCCGGCGTGGCAGGAGCGAAGGAAATTACGGTCGGCTATGTCGCTGCAGGTCTGCAGTATCCGTTCAATGTTGCTGTGGCAAAGGGGTTCGAGGATGCTGCAAAAGCAGCAGGCGCTAAGGCTATCATCCTCGACCCCAAAACCAGCGTCGAAAAGCAGGGCAACGCAATTGACGACCTGATCTCGCAGAAGGTGGATGGAATTGCGTTCCTTCCACTGGATGGTGTGGTCGCGCAAACCTGGGCAGATCGCGTTGCCGCGCACGGAATCCCGCTCGTCTCTGTTGCAACCGAGCTGGGTGACCCTCAGAAACGCGCAATCAAGGATGTCTACCCGAAGCTCGCTGCGCTTGTCGCAAGCGATGAGGTGCATACCGGCTATAACGCTGGCGAAATTGCTGCGAAGCTGCTTCCAAACGGCCGTGTTGCCAATATCGCCATCGTGGAAGGGGCACCCGGCTACCCGCAGGTATGGCAGCGCACAAAGGGGTTCAAAGAGGGCCTGGATAAGGCAGGAGCGAAGTATCGAATTGTTGCCTCGCAGCCTACGGACTGGACCGCCGAAAAGGGCGAGGCCGTCTGTCAGAACATCCTGAGCGCTCATCCGGATGTCGACCTCTTCTATAACCAGGCCGACGACATGGTCATCGGTTGCGCCCGCGCCGTACATGCAGCTGGCTCGAAGGCAAAGCTCGTCGGTTGGGGCGGCTCGCGGCTTGGAATCAACGCGATCAAAACGGGTGACGTCGACGGCACGGTCTGTGTCGAGCCCGAAAAAATGGGCCAGCAAGCGTTCAAGGCACTTTACGCTGCTGTAACGAACCCGCAGACGCCAAAGGGAAAGTTCATCGAAATCGACACCCCTGGCGTAACAAAAGAAAACGTATCTACTTGCATCCCCCAGTGGTGACAGGGACTCAGGCATCTTAACCATCGCCTTCGGGCGGTCGGTTCGAGAAAACAGCGGGGCACACAGACAGACGGCCGCATGACTCGTGCAAGCAAGCTTGCACAGATCTGCGGCCTTCAAAGAAATTAAATTTGGAGACAGTCATGAACAAGTGTTTCAGGAAACTGGCATGGGTTGGGGTGGTCGGCGCTTTGGCGCTTGTGACAGATGCCGCTATGGCGAAGGACATCACGCTCGGCTACGTCGCGGCAGGCATGCAGTATCCCTTCAATGTTGCGGCAGCGAAAGGATTCGAGGCGGCAGCGAAGGCGGCGGGCGTCAAGACGATTGTGCTTGACGCGAAAACGAGTGTCGAAAAGCAGGGAAATGCGGTTGATGACCTCATCGCTCAGAAGGTCGACGGGATCGCCGTGCTGCCAATTGACGCGGTGGTCGCACAATCGTGGGTCGACCGTGCCGCGTCACACAACATCCCGTTTGTAGCAGTCGCGACCCAGATCGGTGATCCGCAGAAGCATGCGATCAAAGACGTCTATCCGAAGCTAAGCGCGCTGGTTGCAAGTGATGAGGTGCACGCCGGATACGACGCGGCTCAGATTGCAGCGACCTTGCTCCCAAAGGGGCGGACCGCGAAGATCGCGATCGTCGAGGGAGCGCCTGGCTATCCGACGGTATGGCAGGTGACAAAAGGTTTCAAGGAAGGGCTTGATAAGGCGGGCATCAAGTATGAAATCGTCGCCTCGCAACCCACCGACTGGACTCCTGAGAAAGGGGAGTCCGTGTGCCAGAACATTCTGTCTGCACACCCGGATGTTGACCTTTTCTTCAATCAGGCTGACGACATGGTCATCGGCTGCGCTCGAGCCGTGCGCGCGGCCGGATCACACGCAAAACTTGTCAGTCGAGGCGGATCGCGGCTTGGCATAAACGCCATCAAGGCAGGCGATGTGGATGGTACGGTCTGCATCCAGCCGGGAAAAATGGGCCAGCTCGCCTTCAAGGCGCTGTACGCGGCTGTGACTAACCCTGGCGCGCCCAAAGCACAGTTTGTCGATGTTGACACCCCTCAAGTCACGAAAGCCAGCCTGTCCCAATGCGTGCCTGAGTGGTAAGCAAGGGTCATGTCAACTGAAGTAGTAGGAGGCAGCCAAATGGAAAATGAAATCCCGCTCTTGCAATTGCAGGGCGTGACGAAGACATTCCCGAATGGCCTGACCGCGCTGCGCGGAGTCAACCTGAACGTCTCACGCGGCACGGTTCACGGGCTGCTCGGCGCGAACGGCGCTGGCAAATCGACGCTAATCAAGATCCTTTCGGGATCGTTTCCCGCTACGGGCGGACGAATCGTCTGGAAGGGGACTCCAGTTGAATACTCGAGTCCGAAAGCGGCGAACGACATGGGGATTGCTACGATTCATCAGCATATTCCCCTGGTGCCGACACTTTCGGTACTCGAAAACGTATTCTTGGGCGAGGAAAGCCGGTGGCGCCGTAGCACGATCATTCGGAAGCGTTTCTCCGATCTATGCCGGCGAGTCGGGTATTGGCTCGACCCAGACGGGCTCGTGAGCGACCTGTCCATCGGCCAACGCCAGATGGTCGCGATTCTGCAGGCGCTTGGAACGGGAGCCGACCTGATCGTGATGGACGAGCCGACGGCGTCGCTCGCGGCAAGTGAACGCGAGGTCGTCTACCAGATCGTGCGGCACCTTTCTCGCGTTGAAGATAAAGCGATTCTGTTCGTGTCGCACTTTCTGGACGAGGTCATGGCGCTCACAGACCGGGTCACCATCCTGCGTGATGGGCAAGCAGTCGTTGACGCAGAGACCAGCGAACTCGACGAGTCTCGTCTCGCAGAAGCTATCGTTGGGCGGCAGATCGTTGCACTTGAACGAGCGACAACGCCGCCGGTCGATTTGAGTGCACCTGTATTGCTGGAGCTCAAAGACGTCGCGTCTCCGGGCAAACTGGAAACTATCTCGTTGAAAGTACGTGCGGGTGAGGTCATTGGAATCGCGGGGCTGCTTGGGTCGGGTCGTAGTGAGCTTCTGCATGCGATTTTTGGTGCCGACCCAGATGCCGCAGGTGACGTGCTAGTTGAGGGCCGACCGATTCGAAAGTCGACTGCTGCAGCAGTGAAGGCAGGACTCGGTTTAGTTCCTGAAGACCGTATGAAGCAAGGTCTTGTCCCTGGGTTCGAGATTTGGCGCAACACAACCCTTCCGGCGCTGGACGGCGTCTTGCGAGGACGCTGGCTGCCGGACCCGGCGCAAGAGCGCCGGCGTGGCGCCGAGGCCATCCGCCGCCTGTCAATCAAGGCGAATTCGCCGGACATCCTCGTGACCGAGCTCAGTGGCGGCAATGCGCAGAAAGTAACCATTGCCAAGTGGCTCTTCAGCGATGTGAAGGTGTTCTTGCTGGACGAGCCGACCGCTGGCATCGACATCGGAGCGAAAACGGACGTTTTGCTGCTTGTGCGTGAGTTGGCGGCAGCCGGCAAGGCGGTCATCATCGTTTCGTCCGAATTCGAGGAGCTCCTGGCAGTGAGCAGCCGAATCCTGGTTATGCGCGACGGGCGTTGCATTGCTGAGCGCGCTGGCCACGAGACGTCCGAGCATGAACTGGTGTTGTTGGCGGGCGGCAAGAGTGCGAACCCGGCTAGCGAGCAACGCGCAGCGCAATCTTGAAAGAGAGAGTAATGATGAACCTGACTACTTCAACCCATTCCGGACCGTCGAGTGGTGGCAATGAATCCCCGGGCGGGCCGACGAACGGCGTTTCTAAAATGGCACAGGGACAAATGACTGATTGGCGGCGATTGTTCAGCCTTCGCGAGATGGGCGTTTACTATGCGCTTATCCTGCTGGTATTGATTATCTCTGGTGTCACGGCCTATACCGGCAGGCCCAGTTATCTGAGCGCGGTGAACGTCTCTAACGTCCTCTATCAGGCGTCGCTGGTCGCCATCATTGCGGTCGCGATGACAGTGATCCTGATTACTGGCAACTTCGACCTTTCGGTCGCGTCCGTGGCGGCTCTTTCGGCTGCGGTGCTCGTGGGTCTGGCAGATTCGCTCGGGTTCTGGCCGGCAGCGCTCGTTGCGATGCTTGTCTCGATCCTGGCTGGCCTGTTGAACGGCGCGATCGTCCAGTACCTGGGAATCAATGCGTTCATTGTTACGTTGGGAACGTTGACCGCGATCCGTGGCGTGGTTCAGATCTACACCGATGGCCGGTCTTTGTCGGTTGATACGCCCGAGGCGTTGCAGGCTATGCGGACGTTCGAATCGGGGCGCCTGCCAATCGCCATTCCGCTTATCCTCATTGGCGCGGCGCTGCTGCTGGGGGGGTGCTGGTTCCTGCTGCGAGCACGTCGCGAAGCACGCAATATCCCTGCGACATCTCTTGGCATGATCGTCGGCGGTGTCTGCTGCTTCGCTCTTGTGGGGGCAGGCGGGCTGTCATTGGCGATGCCGAAACCGGTCGTGTATATGGCGGTTTTCACGATGATCGTCTGGTTTGTCTTGAGCTTGACGACCATCGGTCGGCGCGTCTACGCGGTAGGTGGCAATCCCGAGGCGGCCCGCTTGTCCGGGATTAACGTGAAGCGATACAAGATGGCCGGCTTCATCCTGTGTAGTGCGGCAGCGGGTTTTGGTGGGATCCTGTTCGGCAGTCGACTTGGTGCCGTCAATCCTACTGCAATGCAAGGCGCGGAACTTACCGTTATCGCCTCGGCGATTCTCGGCGGGACTTCGCTGTTTGGCGGCGCTGGTTCCGTTATCAAAACCCTTGCAGGCGCGCTGCTCCTGTTCACGCTGACGAACGGGTTCAACATCCTCAACCTGGGTGCGAACTATCAGGGCGTCATCGAGGGAACGGTTGTTGTCACGGCGGCCGCCATCTATACAGTCGGCGGATCACGCCGGCGTAAGCGCTAACATTTACATGATAGGACGATGCGGTGTGGTTTGACCGCAAAGGTCGACAGACGGCACGTCGAGTCCTCGAGTACTGGAAGTCAGGGAATGTGCGGACCCAGCTCACATCGACGCGTATCAACGCGATCGAACCCGTCCTGCATCGCGCCCTGTTCAGGAGATGCTCGTGGCCAGTCATGATTTCAGCGGACCCGGTGTCCTGACGGCAGCTGACAGGGAGATCATTTCACAGGGGCTCAACGCGCTGTTACGCGAACGGTCCCTCGCCTACGAAATCGCATTGAAAGTGGCGCTTTCCCGTGGCCACGCTCACCCCGACGTGGGTGACTTCGGGCTACCTGACATCCTTCGTCTGAGCCGAATGATTTAGCGGGGTGCCGTTGCGGAGCCCGGGTAGCGTGGCGGTTCTCAGTGAATTGCTGCGCCTCGGCGCGTGGCCGACGGGTTCTCGCGCTGTGCTGGCAATGGATTGCTGCTGGTTGTGCCAATACAAAGCTTGTATGGAGGAGTGACGTGGCAAAGCAAAGTACGGTTCGAACGCTCTCAGCCGGTTCCATCGGCAATTTTGGAGAAATCTACGACTTCGCAGTTTTCGGATTCTCCGTTCCGATTCTTGCGGCCCATTTCTTCCCTGGTAGCGACCGTACCGCAGCGCTTCTAAGTACCTTCGCTGTCTACGCCGTAGCTTTCTTCGCCCGGCCGGTGGGGGGATTGATGTTTGGCGTGATCGCGGACAAAATCGGGCGCGTAAAGGTCATGGCGACGACCGTCTGGCTGATGGCGCTTGGGACCGCCGTAATCGGGCTTTTGCCGACTTACGCCAGGATTGGAATTGCCGCCCCCGTTCTTCTCGTCGTGTGCCGGATTGCTCAAGGCCTTGCGCTTGGTGGTGAGACGACGGGCACCACCAGCTTCATCCTCGAGTCAGCACCGGATGACCGTAGAGGCGGTTGGATTGGTCTGACCTTGATCTTTTCGCATCTACCCAATGCTCTGGTCGCAGGACTCCTGATTGGCCTTCAGCTTGCGGCAGGTGCGACCGCGTATGCCGACTGGGTCTGGCGCGTCCCATTCCTTGCCGGTGGACTTATCGGTATCGTTGGCTTCTGGCTGCGGCGCAATCTCGACGAGCCGGATGAATTCAAGCAGGCAACCCGCAAGACGCATTCGAAGAATCCCCTTCGTACAGCGATCCGGGAAGGGGGTCTGAAGGGCATGCTGAACGTAGCGATGATTCAGCCGATTCAGACCGTGGGCTCGTATCTGCTGCTGGGATTCATGTACACGTTTCTCGTTCGTGTGGCGAAGCTCGACCCGACATCCGCGCTTTTCACGAACGCCGCCTCGGTCGTTGTGCTGTCGTTCATGATTCCGCTCGGAGGAATGTTGAGCGACCGGTTCGGTCGTAAGCCGATACTCACTTTCGGGGCAGCATGGTTGGCTTTTGCTGCCTATCCGGGCGTTTATCTGGCGGCAACGGGTACGATTACGGGCGCGCTTCTTGGCCAGCTCCTGCTGGTTGTTGGAGTCGGGCTGTATGGAGGTGCATGCTTCGTCGCCGCGCCCGAGTTTTTCCCGACGTCATTCCGCGCGACGGGACACGCGATTTCCTATCAAGTCACCGTGGCAGTGTTCGGAGGGACGACGCCTCTGATCGGGACACTTCTGGTCCAGGCGTTTGGGTCGCCGCTTGCCCCTGCTTATTACGTTGCGGCAGTCGCGGTTGCTTGTCTCATCTTGACTCAGTTCGTGCCCGAGACGAAAGGCGTGAGTTTGCGTACTGCCACCAGTTCGACGTCCGGTGAGCGCTCCACTGGCGCCGTACATGAAGCGAGATAAATTCCGGCCGGCACGCGCTTCGCTCGAAGTGAAGCGGGCTCCGGCCCATCTGGGATTTTGGCGTTTTCCACGTCTATCGGCGGCTGAGCTGGAGCCAGTTCGACTGCGCGTGGACCGCGTTTTCGAGCAGCGTTTAAGAGTCGAGACGGTAGATTCTGATGGCGTTGTCGCGAAAGATTTTGCGCCGGTCAGCATTCGGAAGTAGCTGAGTCGCATGGTCGACAACGTCGACCCATTCCCGGTAGCTGGCGGCCAGTTCAAGCACCGGCCAGTCTCCGCCGAAAAGCACGCGGTCGACACCGAAGTATTCGATGACGTGGTGAATGAACGGTAGCACCTGTTCGGCATTCCAGGTCGCATGATCTGCCTGCGTCAGCAAGCCGGAGACCTTGCACACAACGTTCGGCAACGCTGCCAACTGCCGAATCTGTCTGCGCCAGAAATCCAGCCGGCGACTATCTTTGATCTCCGGTTTGCCCATGTGATCCAGAACGAACGAGACCGAAGGGCATCGTTCGACCATCTCGATGGTATGTTCGAACTGGTGCGGATCAATGCAGATATCAAAGGAAAGGTCGTACTTCGGCAGCAGGTTGATGGCATCCAGAAAGTCGCGATGCAAGATGGTTGCTGAGTCTTGCATGTTCTGAATGAGGCGTCTCACGCCGCGTACTCGATGCAGGCTTGCAATCCGAGCCATTTCAGGCTCGATGGCGAGTCCTTTCTCGAGCGGCAGGCTGGCGACACACGCCATGATTCGAGAGTCGCTCTCCGCACTCGACGCTACCCATTCTGCCTCATCGAGATACTGTGGCATGTCGACATCCGCTTCGATGAAGACGAATCCCTGAACGTGATAAGGCTTGGAGTAGCTTGACAGGTCGTCTGCCGTCCAATTGCGTTGGAGTTTCGTCGCGCCGGTCGCCCACGAAGAGCCGCTAGACCAGGAGTAGCCGAAACGCTGGCGATCGAGCAGATGAATATGGGAGTCGATGATAGGGAAATTAATCATTTGAACACTCGTCCCGATGAAGGCAGCCGCGCCGTGCCGCTGCTCAGCAGTGAGCAGGTCGCGCATCCCGCGTACGAAAGCGTAGCAGAGGCTACGAGCGGGATTGATTAATAAATATGAACCACTCTCAACATCTGTTGAGCTAAGGACTGTCGTCACCGCTTTTTGCAGCGCGCACTGGCGGCTTGGTCGTGTTCTCTGAAACGCACCTGGTCGGGAATCATGGACCGCTGTCGAGTGTAAAAAATCGCCTCACTGACCGAGATCGTCTTTACCTGCCAGCCAGGCAATCAAATGCTCACGGAAGCCCTGGGCGGCTGGGGATACAGTGCGGGCCGAGGAGTGATAGAGGCAGACCTGGCGCGTCACCGCGGGTTGAACAATCGGACGCATCACGAGGCCGAACCGCCGCCCAAGGAGACCGACATAGGCAGGTGCAATCACCAACCCGAGCCCCTCTGCAGCCATGCCGAGTGCGGTGCTGATGTTGTCGACGATGTCGACCGGCGTAATCCGGTCGTTCTCGTGATATTCGCCGTGCGTCAGCGATATCGTGCGTTCGTAATCCCGCCCGGCAACAACCAGTGGGCAGTGTCTCAGTTCAGCCCATGAAATCTCTCTGCGTTCGACCATGGGGTGAGTCGGATCGAACCATGCCACCCATGGGCTTTTGAAAAGGTCCAAACGCGTGACGCCTTCGCTTACTGTCTGATCGGGACCAACAGCCAGGTCCACTGCGGCGCTGTTGACCATATCAATGAGACTTTCTACTGACGTGTCCCGGATACGGACGAGAAGCTTGGGTTTGCGGTTCGTGTACGCCTTCACTGCGGCAGGCAGAACCGTACTCGCCAGAACGAGAGGTGCCGCAACGCGGACGATACCGGCCGCGCGATTGCGAATGTCGTCTACTGCTGCTTGCGCAAGCTCCATGTGCGTCAGCACGCTCCTGGCAGAAGGATGAAATTCCCGGCCAGCTGGCGATAGGGAAACGCTGCGCGTTGTACGGTCGAAGAGCCGAAATCCGATTGAAGACTCCAATTCACTGACGAGTTGACTCACCGCCGACGCAGACAAACTTAGCCGCTCTCCTGCTTTGGCGAAACTTCTGACATCAGCAACCGCAATGAAAGCGCACAGTTGTCTTGGCGTAAATCGTGGAGATGGCATGGTGCAATCGATGCGTTGGCAATTACTAAGCGATTCTTAAGAATACTTCACGATTGATCGCTTGTTCATCCGTGTATCTACTATCAGACTGATACTCAGTTGAATTTTCCTGAGACGCCAATCACACGCAGTTCCAGCACCCTCCTTAACTTTGTATTCAATCTTAACCATGCCGACTAGCCCCGATCTTTGTCAATTATTTGCCAACCACGTCGCCGAGACTCGCTTCGAAGATCTGTCCAAAGAAGCAGTTGAAGCAGCGGAGAAATCGATCCTCGACATAATCGGGGTGACGCTCGCCGGCAGTGGCATGGAGCCCGCAGTACGAGGGGTGGCCGACGTTGTGCTGGATGCAGGTGGGCGACAGGAAGCCTCCGTGCTCGGTTTCGCCGGGAAGGTGCCGGCACAGTCGGCGGCATTCCTGAACGGAGTCATGGCTCATTGCCTCGATTTCGACGATCAAACGCCTTGGGGTGCGCATCCGGACAACTCCGTCGTTCCGGCCGTTCTCGCACTCGCCGAACGCAGGGGGAAGGTCTCCGGGCGAGAGCTGATTACCAGCGTAGCGTTGGGACAGGATCTTTTCGTGCGTTTGCGCTGCAACGTAGGTTGGCGCCAGGACTGGAATCTGTCTTCAGTCGTCGGAGCGTTTTCTGGGGCTGCTGCGGCAGCCTGTATTCAGGGACTGAGCCGCGACCAGATTGCGCATGCACTTGGAATCGCCAGCATGCAGTCAAGCGGGACGATGCAGGTCATCTTTGGTATAGGCAGCGACCTGCGCGGGATGTACGCCGGATTCACAGCACAAGGCGCTGTCATGTCAGTGCTTCTGGCGCAAAAGGGCATAACAGGTATCGCAGAACTGTTTGAGGGAAAAGCTGGCATCTTCAACGTCTACTTCGGTGGGAAGTACGAGCGGGACAAGATGGTGGAGGGTTTGGGGAAAGAGTACCTGGGCGCCTCGATGTTGTACAAGGCCTGGCCGGCGGTTGGGAACGTACATACCTACATCCACGCCACGATCGAATTGATGAAAGAGCACGGATTGAAAGCGAGTGACATCGAGCAGATCAAGGTCTTCGTGGGAGATTTTCACCAGCGAATGTGTTATCCGCTGGATCTGCGTCGCGCACCGGCGACGCTGGTCGATGCGAAGTTCAGTCTTCCGTTCTGTGTGGCACTGGCCGCCGCGCGTGGACAGATTCGCATCTCGGACTTCAGTGCCGCAGCGCTACATGACCAGGAGGTTCTTAGCATCGCGCAAAAGGTGGTCCCTGTAGAGGACAGTAGCCTCGACTGGAAGGTGAAGATTCCTGACGGCCGCATGGAGATCATGACTCGCGATGGTCGCAGCTTTGCCCGTATTGGAAACAACGTACCCGGAAGCCCGGAAGCACCGATGTCATGGGACGCGATTGCTGCGAAGTTTCGCGACTGTGCATCGGTCGCGGCGGTTCCGGTGTCGGCAGACAGGATCACCGAGGCGGTGGACTTGGCACGTAATCTCGAGGCACTTGAGGATGCAACCGTCCTTCTGAAGACTTTGACCTCGTGAGGACGTCGCCTACCGCCGCCCGGCGAATTGAATACAGTTGGTGTTCAACGTTCGACTTGTAATCGCACGCTTTTATATACGGTTTGTTACCACGAGGTACACACTCATGAATCGATTCGAAGGCAAGGTAGTCTTGATCACGGGCGCGGCTAGCGGAATTGGAGCTGCGTGTGTCCGACGGCTCTGGGAAGAGGGCGCGTCAGTCGGAGTTGCAGACCATGACAACGACGGCCTTGACAGGCTCGTTACAGGGCTGAGCGATGACGCTCGCGTCTATGGTGCGACACTCGACGTCTCCGACGGTGAACAGGTGGAATCATTCGTTGCGGGGGCGAAGAAGAAGTTCGGAAATCTCCACGGCTTGATCAATTGCGCAGGTATCAAAGGGGTAGGTAATGTGCTGGATTGTGAAGCGGAGAACTGGAGGAGGGTGATGTCCGTCAATCTGGATGGAACCTTTCTAATGTGCCAGGCTTTTTCACGCGCTGTCCAGCATGACGAGATTTCACGAGCTATCGTGAACATCTCGTCCGGAGCAGGCATCATGGGCGTTCCGAATCGGCTGCCGTACGTCGCTTCAAAGTTCGCGGTCTCTGGTATCACGCGGACTATGGGAGCAGAGCTTGGCCCCTACGGCATTCGGGTCAACGCAAT
Organism: Paraburkholderia sp. MM5477-R1; assembly: GCF_050436385.1. Lineage (NCBI taxonomy): Bacteria > Pseudomonadati > Pseudomonadota > Betaproteobacteria > Burkholderiales > Burkholderiaceae > Paraburkholderia > Paraburkholderia sp. MM5477-R1. The sequence goes on along the minus strand of NZ_JBNDMC010000010.1, from coordinate 829,007 downwards.
TGCCCCCGGGATGATTAGAACACCTTTTACTGCCTATATGTTCGACGATCCGGAAAAAGCAAAACGCATTCGGGCAGCTCACGCGATTGGTCGCGAGGGGCAGCCTGAAGAGATTGCGGCGGTAGCAACGTTTCTGCTCACGGACGATGCCAGCTTTATGACAGGTGCGGTTATTTCTGTCGACGGTGGCCAGACGGCGTGCATTCCAGCCGTCTGAATGTTGTGATTCAGCGGGGATGGGTTTCGAGGTTGGGCCTAGGGGCGACACTTCCGTTTGTGGGTTTCAATTGTAATGCCGCCGCAGGCGAAGCTGCTCCGGCTGGCGCTACGCAACGTGCTGGCAACGTCCACACGCCAACTCGCGGCGAGAGGAAGAGCACGCTTCAAGCGCCGGCGGAGCACTAACCGGCCGATTATGCAGTTACGCGGCTATGGGATGATTTGGTTTGCGAAGCATATGGATGGCCACACCAGCGGTGCAGGCAGCGATCACCGCGCTGACCATGAAGATCGCACGCAGCCCGGCGTGCCCGCCGACCCATCCGAGGGCCGCGCTTCCTACTGCCATCGCCACATCCAGGAAGGCGGTGTAGAGGCCCATCGCCATTCCGCGATTATTCGGCGTTATGCCGCTGACTGCCTCGACGCCGAGTCCCGGATAAACGAGTGAATAACCGAAACCGGCAACGGCCGCTCCTGCAGACGCGACCAAAGCCGTTGTAGCCAGCCACATGAGCAGCAGACCTATCGCCTCGACGATGACGAACACAGTTGCGACTTTCGCCCCTCCGAACCGGTCGGGAAGATGGCCCCCCATCGCGCGCGACGCGATCAGTGCGACGCCAAATGCGCTAAAGGCCATCCACACAGGCTGCCAGTGCATGTCGGTGAAGAACAGCGAACTGAACGCGAGGATTGCGCAGTAGCCGATACTGGCGAGCGCCGCGCCGAGGCCGGGCAGCCACACGGCTTTCATGATCGTATTGAAGGACGCATGCTCGCCGTGTGCTTGCGGCGCGACTGCGGGCATCCGGACGAGATAGGCAAGAACGATCAACGGCAGTAGCGCTGTGACAAGCGCGATCGCTAAAAATCCGAACGAGGTGTAAAGGATGGTCCCAATGGGCCCGCCCAGCGCCATGGCTGCGAACATGGCTGTTCCCACCCAGGCGATCACTTTCCCGGCGTGTTGCCTGGGGACGAGCCCCAGCCCCCAAGCGACGCCCCCAGTAATGATGAAACTTTCCGCACCGCCCAGAACCGCACGACCGATAAGGAGGATTGCGACGGAGAGCTCCGGCACCTTCACGAAGGCGAGAGAGAGCAAGTACAGTAGCCCTGCAGCGGCCGCGGCAATGAGACCGACGAGCACCCCGCGCTTTGCACCGCGTCTGTCAGAATAAGATCCCGCCCAGACTCGCGAGAAGAGCGACGCGGCAAATTGTGCTCCAGCCACGAGGCCGACAACGAATGGACCGAAGCTCAGATCGTTGTTCACGTGTAAGGGCAGTACTGGAAGCGCTACGCCGATGATGATAAAACCGGCGAGCACCGCGGTCATTACCGGCATCAGCGTTGCAGCGACGGACTGCCCGTCGGCTTCCGCCATGGGTGACTCAGCCATACGATGCGCCTCTACATTCAGTATCCGGGTTTCTTGTAAAGCGTCTGAGCACGTGCCTCGATGTCCGGGCGATAGACTTCGTCCTTCCATCGGTCCGGTGGGACTTCCTCAAATCCGACTGAGACAGACTCTTGCCCGTAGCCGAGGATGTCCATCACATCACGGGTGATTGCTTCGGCCAGGCGTTGCTTCTGTTCCTCTGTCTTTCCGGGCCAGGCCTTAACGATGACATGCGGCATTACATCTTCCTCCAGAAATTGGAAACGAAGGACCGTGCGAAACCACACATCGCGCAGCCAGGCCTATACGCCGGTACTGCAGGAAGCAGGCGAACGCCGCTCACGAGCTCGATTGTATGGCTCACGCCGGGCGTTTTGAAAACACATCCTTGAACGCCGGCATCGCCGAAAAAACGTTCGGCCATCCGGCGTAGAACGCCAGGTGCGTCAGCACTTCGGACGCTTCGTCTTTGCTCAGCCCGTTGTCCATCGCGCGGTTCAGGTGATAGGGAATCTGTGTGACCTGACCATTCGCGACGAGCGCACTCACCGTCACCAAACTACGGTCGCGCGGCGCAAGCCCCGGACGAAGCCACAGGTCGCGGAACAGCGAATCCGTCGTGTACTCGACCACGCCAGGCGCGACTGCTCCGAAGTTCTCGCCGACCATCTGTGCGCGTTGCTTCTCAGCCGCTTCGTCCAACGGCAGCAGCGTCACGTCGGCAGGCGCAAGCTGATCGGGGCCGATGCTGCGTTCATCGAAGATGTGCCTGGCGACGCCCGAAGCGGCCGTTGCGTTGGCCCACCCCGAGTAAAAAGCCAGGTGTGCAATCATTTCCGAAATCTCGGCGGGCTTCACGCCGTTGTCGAGCGCGAGCCTGAAATGAAGCGGCATTTCGACGGTCTGACCGCGAGCGATCAGCACCGAGAGAGTCACGATGCTCCGGTCGCGCGGCGAGAGTTGCGGCCGCTTCCACAGACCGTCGAACACAGTCTGCGTCGTGTAGCGCTCGAAAGCGGGAGAAACCGACTTGAGGTCGGCGAGGGAGGGGGCTTGCATGGATTCAGTCCTTTGCGTATGGGCACAGGCCCCGCCGCTGCAATATGTCGGGACAACTGGCGCATTTGCCTGTTACGGCCCGGTGTATTGCTGATCCGTGACTTGTTCGAGCCAGTCGACGTTTTTGCCATCGAGCGACTCCTGAAGCGCGATATGCGTCATGCCCGTGGTGGCGGTCGCACCGTGCCAGTGTTTGACTCCAGCGGGGATCGACACGATGTCGCCGGCTACGATCTGCTGCCGCTCGCGGCCCGATTGCTGGATCAGCCCCGACCGGACGTGACGATCAACGTTTGCCCGAGCGGGTGCGTGTGCCAGGCAGTGCGGGCGCCCGGTTCGAACGTGACCATGCCGCCGGACAGGCGCGAAGGCGACTGCGGTTGAAAGAGCGGATCGATGCGCACCTGACCAGCAAAGCGCGGCGTGCCACCCTGGGCGGACGGTTGCGACCCGCTGTGCGCGACCGTTATGCCCGCCGGCTCGGCAACGGCGGCATACGCCGCTAGCGGAGCCCATATCAGCGCTGAAAAGACCAAGGCTGCCGCGAGCTTCCTCATTTCTGATCGCCGCTACCGAGGTATTGCTCGTCCGTCACTTTCTCCAGCCAATTGACGTTCTTGCCGTCGAGCGCTTCCTGAATGGCGATATGCGTCATCGCGGTCGTCGATGTCGCGCCGTGCCAGTGCTTGTGACCAGGCGGACACCAGATGACGTCGCCCGCACGAATCTCGACACGCGCCTCGCCTTCGCATTGCGTCCAGCCGCAACCCGTCGTGACGAGCAGCGTCTGCCCGAGCGGGTGCGTGTGCCATGCGGTACGCGCGCCGGGCTCGAAGGTGACGCTTGCGCATGAAACCCGCGCGGGCGGCGGCGGAGCGTTCAGTGGATCGATCCGCACTGTGCCCGTGAACCATTCTTCGGGGCCTTTCATTGAGGGCTGCGAGCCCGCGCGCTTGAGTTCCATAACGTTTCTTTCTCACAAAATTGGCGACGGATGCGTCGTGCTGCCTGACCATAATCTAACGCCTGGCCATTCATGCGACTAGATGGCAAAATTGGCATGGGCCTATGCTTTGGTGCATTAATCGATGGAAGACTTCAACGATCTCATGGCGTTCATGGCAGTTGCGCGTGAGCGCAATTTCACTCGGGCGGCCGCCCAGTTGGGCGTCTCGCAGTCCGCGTTGAGCCGCACGGTGCGGGCTCTGGAGGAGCGCATGGGCATGCCGCTGCTTACGCGCACGACCCGCAGCGTGTCGCCGACGGAGACAGGGGAGCGATTGCTTTCGTCGATCGGCCCACGGTTCGAGGAAATCCAGGCGGAACTCGAATCTTTGCGCGCGATGACAGACCGGCCGGCAGGAACCGTCCGGATCACCGCCACGGATTACGCGGCGAACGCCTACGTGTGGCCGCGGGTGCAGACGCTGCTCCGTCAATATCCAGAGATCAAGATCGAACTCGTGAACGACTATGGGCTTTCAGATCTGGTCGCAAATCGCTGTGACATCGGCGTGCGTCTCGGCGATCAAGTAGCCAAAGACATGATCGCAGTGCGTATTGCACCGGATATGACGATGGCGATCGTGGGATCTCCCGCCTATCTGCAGACCGCAACACGAGCCAGGACGCCGCAGGATTTGACGCGGCACAACTGCATCAATCTGCGACTGCCGACAAGAGACTCCCTCCTGGCGTGGGAGCTAAGCAAAGGTCGGCGTGAGTTACAGGTTCGCGTTGAGGGACAGCTCACATTCAATAACGTTTATCAGATGGTCGAGGCAGCGCTCGCCGGCTTCGGGCTCGCATACGTTCCGAGAGATCTTGTAGAGCCGCATGTTGAAGCGGGACGTCTTGTCTGGGTTTTGGAAGAGTGGTTTCCCACTTTCGTCGGGCACCATGTCTATTATCCGAGCCGCCGCAAATCATCGAGGGCGGTGGAACTCGTCGTGGACGCATTGAAGTCTGGTTACCGAAGGCGAGCACCGTGACAGACACAGATCTCGTTTTCATGCAATCGAAGAGTGGGTCCGCAACTGCCGCTCTGTTCCATAGCTCCTTGGGCAAGCGAGCGATCGGGCTACAAGAGCTACTCAGCCGCCATAAAATTTGACATAAAAGGAATGAGCAAAATTTTGACATTGACGTGATTGATGTCAGAGCTTCATTCCATATCCTATTGTCGTGCTCTGCGTAGGCTCAGTGTTGGGCATCCAGTTCAGTGCGTCGGCGACGAATACGACGCGTACGACCACGATGACGATGCGGAGGCAGCGCGGACGACCCTTGGAATTCAAGCGTTGCCCCCTGGACGCCCAAAACCGGCGCAAGCCTATCCTGCCATACCTCGTTTCAATGTCCGTTTTTATCTCCCGGCTAAGCGCTTTCAGCGAGGTTGGCCGGGAATTTCCGTAAGGTGGCCAGATGCGTCCGCGGGATGCACCCATGAATCCGCTGTTCTTCCTTTGCTCGACCGCACACCGTATCTCATGGTGCGGGATGTCGATTGAACGAGTCTGCATACTGGGCAGGCGGATTTCTGCGTAGTGATCCGGTCCACTGCCGATACCTGAATGTCAGATGTCTGCGAGGGCCGCGGCTGGAGTCGGTAATCGCACGCGCTGAATCGGCAACGTCGATTCAGCTTCGGGCGGCTGTTGATCTCCTAAAATCTCGCCGGTCTTTCCCAAAGATATGCAGGCAGGGCTATCGGGAGTTCGTAGAGTAAGGGATATAGTCTGCGAGACTATCGTGTCTCTATCGGCTCGCAGTTCCATTGTGTGAATCCTGATGGCCAGCACGATTCAGCCCGTTGCCTGTGATCGTTCTGCGCCTGCGCCGTCGTGGAGTTTGCCCGGAATCCCTTCGCTACGTCTTTCCGGACATCGGCCCGGTCCGTTGCTCGTGCCAGACGTGTCCAAAATCTTTCTTTTATTCCAACGCGATCCGTCTGATTCCATGACGTTCCGATAGCGAAAATCCGGCCAAAAACAGGTGTTGACGAGGTCTTCCCGAGTGAACAAGATGGGATAAAGAGAGCACGACGGAGCGAGCCATGCCAGTTGCGAAAAGCTATACCCGGGCGCAATGGGATGAGCTTGTCCGCACTCTGGAATCACTGCCGGTCAAGCCAGAGGCCGAGCAGCGCGTCTCTATTACCGATGCGATGAAAGAGATGCGTCTGGTAATCGGTGCGGTGAGGAAGAAGGGATATACGCTGGAAGAAATCGTTGAACATGCACGGAAGAAGGGCGTTGATTTTAGCGTTGGCTCTGTCAAGTACGCGTTATACCCATCGAAGAAAGACAAACCAGCTCGACAGTCTGCAAAGGAATCGGCACGAGACAATGCCGCGCCATCGCCTCGTACGAAGAAGGTAAGCAAGGACGATGTACCGCGCGCGGAGGCTGTCAGAGAAAATCAAAAGCAGGATGCGGGAGAGATTGTCAGTAGGGCGGGAAGCATGGTGATGCGTGATGCGTTCTCATTCGAGATCAGGCCTGACACCGAGAACCTTTAGAGGATTCAAATGGACATGACGACTTACCCCATCTATCTCGTTGGTGGCAGCAAGGGCGGCGTAGGCAAGAGTTTTGTTGCGCTCGCGCTGGCCGATTATCTGCTACGGCGGGATATTCATGCGGCGCTTGTGGAAACGGATACCTCCAACCCAGACGTGATGAAAGCAGTCCAGGATGATATGCGCTGCATTGCCTATAACCTGGACGATGCAGACGGCTGGATCGGCCTTGTCAATTTCTGCGACGAGCAACGAGACGCAGCGATCGTTGTCAACACGGCGGCGCGGAGCCAGACGGGTGTTGAGCAGTTCGGGGCGACACTGGCCGGCGCGCTTGGCGAGCTTCGGCGCCGGCTTGTTGTCCTGTGGGTGATCAACCGGCAACGCGACAGCCTTGAATTGCTGAGCGCTTTCAACGAGACGTTCCCGGACGCGGTGATGAACGTCGTACGCAATGGCTACTTCGGTCCGGCGGACAAGTTCACGCTGTATCAGGGGTCGCAGCTTCGCCGTTCCATCGAATCGCGCGGTCACTCACTGGATTTTCCTGATCTTGCGGATCGGGTCGCGGACGAGCTTCGCAGTCAGCGCATGTCGATTCGCAAGGCAGCGGAGACGATGCATATCGGTGAACGGGTCGAGCTATTGCGTTGGCGTTCGTTGTGCGATGCCATGTTCGCCAAGGTAACGGTCGATGGATAGCAGGCAGGGCAGGCCGGTGGACGAGCTCGCCTGTCTGTTTCTCGACGTCACGGGCGAATTGCCCGACGATGCCAGTGTGCTGCGAATGCGTCGGGTATCGAGTGCGCTCAACCTCCGCGACAACGATGCGCTGTGGTCTGTGCTGGTCATGCTCGAGCACTACGGGCGACTCTACGAGACCATGCCGGAGCGCATCCGGCAGGCAGGCGCGGGCAGTCTGGATGTCGTGCGGACGGAGGCGCGGGCAGCGACGGATGCGTTGATGACGCAGCATCGTGACGCGCTCGCGCGCTGCAAGGCCACGATTGAACTGGCCGGGCAGATGATCGATGAACATGAGGCGCGCTACCGGGCCGCGCTTGCGGCGCTGAACGATGAGGCGCTGGCTACACTCACGCAGCGGGCGGCGAATCACATTGCCCGCGTTGCCGGTAACCGGCTCGTGGGGGCGACGGCTGTCGCCGTACGTGACCAACAGAAACGGATCGATACGACGCTCACGTCATTCGAGTGCGTCGCCCTGCGGCGGCTCGTGCGGGCGTGCTATGGGCTGGTCGTCGGCGGACTGATTGTGATGCTGCTGGCCGCGGGCGCAGGCGGGCTGGCCGGATGGTGGGCTGGCGTCCATTGGGTGCGGGCAGACGGCTCGCCGTCTGCCCGCACGGGTTATACCCCGTCGGTGTCACCCTCCATGAATTCAGCGGCGTGGCGGAGCACGTCTGCAGCCGCGTCGTTTTGGTCGAAGGCGATCATCGGTGCCCGGTAGCCTTCATCTTCGGCGCGGGCAAGGGCCATGTCGTAGTGCTTGCCTTCGTTGTATTGCAGATCGGTGGCTTCAACGAAAGTCAGGGAGAGGTCGGGCGAGCCTTCGGCATTGATGGTGAGCACGGCCATGCGGATGCGGTTGGTCATGATGTGTTCCACCGGTTCAAGTCTGGCAGGCGGCGCATTCGGGCTTGCCGCCTGCCTCGTCCCGTTGCCGGGGCGAAAGGTGGGATCACGCTACGAGGGGGCCGGATTGCGCGCTGTCCATGCTGTCCGAAGTCGGGTACGGCCACGACGTCAGCGGGCTACTGGCGACAGGGGCGGCTTCTGCGTCGGCGGGCGTATCGTTGACGTGTTCCGTGCCGTTACCGGCATCCGGCTCAGCATCGACGTCTTCGTCTTCCGGTGTGTCGTCCGCGCCGTTGCCGGTATCGCCCGCATCGGCGCCGTCTTCATCCTCGTCGTCACGGTTTTCCCGTGACGGCGTGGCCGGGGCTTCGCGATCGGTGAGTATTTCCGGGAGCCATGCCACCTTTGCGAGCCGAAGCTCGGCGGCGGCGGCCGCGTCGGTCTTCTTCATCTTGTTGAGGTCGGTGGCGGCTTTCGGTGACACGGCAGCGGAGACAACGTCCGAGATGCGTGCCTTGCTGACGTGATCGAAATACGTCGCACGCGTCGGCGTCCAGTACCGGGTCATGTCGAGGTTCAGCGCACCCGCAAGCGTGTTGATCGCATGCGGTTTTTCCTCGCCCGCGATGCCGTTGAGCAGGGTGCCGGTGCAGAATGCAAGCAGGTCGAGCAGCGTCGTGACGGGGTCCTGTTCGATCAGCCACGACAGCAGGTCCGCTCGTCTGGGAGGCAGTTCATCGATCCAGCGCGTCCGCTGCGCCTCGATGGCGTTCCACGCGGGGCTGGCGGGCAGGTCGTCGGCCGCGCGCAGCAGACTGTCGTGGTTGTTCTCGCCGGACAGTGTGAGATAGCTGCGCGCAGACGTGTGCCCGAAGTGCTCGGGCAGTGCCTTCGGGGTCAGGTAGTGCAGCAGGGCGACGAGCGCCATGGCGGGCCGGGCGACCAGTTCCGCGTGGACGGCAGCGGTACGGTGCGCCGTGAGCCGCTGGCAAAGCTTCGCGCTGTGGACGGGTTTGATCTTCGGAGCCTTGGTGGACGGCGCGTCCGGGCCTTCGGCTGCGGCGATGCCGGTGACGGTTGCCCCTGCCGCGTCCAGTGCCGCGCTGTTCTCGCGCCGCACGAGGCCGCGCTCGATGACGAACTCACCCTGCGGCCCGACAATCACGAATGCGCCCGTCTCGGCCATCTGGTGCGTGTCCCATGCGAGCGCTCGGTTTTCGAGTGCGATGAGCATCGCATTGACCCGCTCAATTTCGTCGTTGAGCCGGTCGGCTTCCTCATAGGCGCTTTTGTCGTCCTCCGCCAGTGCTTCGATTTTTTCGGCGAGTTCATCCTGCTGCGCGGTGAGGGCGTCCATTTCGCGCTGCTCGTCCTCGGTGTATGGGCGCTGCACCGGGCGCAACCTGCCGTGGCGGTTCAGTTCGACAAAATCGCGTTCGATGCGCGTTTCCGTCCAGTGTAGTGGTCAAGTTATTTCGGACAGGCCGATAGGTTCTTTCACTGTCGGTTTCGCCTCGTAGGCAGCGGGCGACAGATAGCCCAAAGTCGAATGCAGGCGTACGGTATTGTAGAAACCGACGATGTACTGACTGATGTCTCGCCGTGCCTCGTCGTGGTTGGCGTAAAGACGCTGCCAAACGCGCTCCATCTTCAGGTTCAGGAAGAACCGTTCCATCACCGAGTTGTCCCAACAATTTCCCTTTCGGCTCATGCTACAAACGACGTGATGCTGCTTCAGCAAGGCTTGGTACTGGTCACTCGCATATTGACTGCCCCTGTCCGAATGCAGGACCAGGCCCGGCGCTGGCCGGCGTTGCTGCAACGCCATTGTCAGTGCCGACATGACCAGTCCGGCCGGCATGGTGGGCGACATGGCCCAGCCGACGACCTTGCGTGAGTACAGGTCGAGCACGACCGCCAGATAGAGCCAGCCCTGCGCCGTGCGGATATACGTGATGTCTGAAACCCACGCTCGATTCGGCTCGGCCACGTCAAACTGCCGGTCGAGCACGTTCTCCGCAACAGGTAGCGTATGCCTGCTGTCGGTCGTCGAGACGAACTTGCGCTTCCAGCTCGTGCGCAGGCCCGCTTCGCGCGTCAATGCACGCACCCGATAGCGACCAATATGCAGCCCTTGCTGCCGCAGCGCATGCATCACACGCCGGCTGCCATAGCTCGCGCCGCTGGCGGCGAATGCTGCCTTGACGTGGGGTCCGCTCCTGCTGACTCTTTGCACTCGGCTTTGCGCGCCGGTGTGCATAGTAGCCAGAGCGGCTCACCTGCAAAACCCGGCAGGCGTGACTGACCGATACGGCCTCCTGTTGCAAGTGACTTACCACGCGGTAAGTCACTTCAGTTCCCGGGCAAAGGAGGCCGACGCTTTCCTGAGAAACTCCCCTGAGTCAGGTCGCTTTGGCCCGAAGGACATAGCCCAGGGACTCGGCCCGGCGCGTCAGGTTGTTCAGGACCCGCTGCCGATAACGTTCCTCATAATAGGCTGCGCCTGGATCGACATATTCCATGCCGTAGCGCAGTGTGTTGTAGAAGAGCGCCGCGATCTTGCGTGCGGTGGCAGTGACGGCCTTCGCCTTGCCGATGCGGGCTGACAGCCGTCGGTAGAAGCCGCCCAGAGCGGTGTCGGTCCTACCGACCGTGACGGCGGCGAGCCGCAACGCGGCAGCGGCCTTGCTGGAGGAGCGGCGCGTTTTCGAAGACAGGATCTTGCCGCCCGAGATCTTGTTGCCAGGTGCGAGGCACAGCCATGACGTGAAGTGCTTCACGCTCGGCCAGCGGGACATGTCGTTGCCGCATTCGGCAATGAGCTTGAGCGCCACGTAGGGTCCCAGGCCGTGAATCTGCGTCAGGTCGACACCGAGCATCCCGTACAGCGCAGCACGCACGTCGAATGAGAAGTCGTTTGACTGCTTGCCTCGATGTCGCGCTGCCGGCAGTGGCGCGGCGACGGGTTCGATGCCAGCCTGCAACTGCTTGAGCGCGATTTCGATCCGCTGATCGCATTGCGTCACCTGGGTCTGGTAGAAGTCGTACAGGGCCACGGCCTGGGTGAGCTCGAACACGTGTTCGGGCTGGTAATGACCGCCCAGCGCTTCACGGATTGTCTCGATGGAGGCTTTGCAGCGCCTGTCGCGATGCTGTGCGAGGACATCGGTATCGCGCTCACCCGCGACGATCGCCCGGATGATCTTCATGCCGGTGACGCCTGTGATGTCCTCAACGACGTGATGCAACTGTACATTCATCTGCATCATTGCCTTCTGCATATGCTGGATATGGGACGCCGCATATTCCAGCAGGCGCTCCCGCTGCCGCAGATAGGATCGTAGCGTGGCCACCTCCTGTCGGGGGCGGAAGCTGGCGCGCAGCAGTCCGTACCGGTGCAGCTTCTGCAGCCACTGGGCATCGTTCACATCGCTCTTGCGTCCCGGCACGCTCTTTGCCTCCCGGGCGTTGACCAGCAACACCTCGAAACCATAAGACTCGAGGATTTCGAACACGGGAAGCCAGTAAATCCCGGTCGACTCCATCACGACAGTCGTGACCTTGACCTGCCTGAGCCACCTGGCAAGTTCGTGAAGATCGGCGGTGAAGCTGCGGAACGAACGCACCGGTTCCTCGGCGCATTCGGGTCCGACCGCGACAACGTGAAACTGTGCGCCGACATCGATGCCTGCGGCGTGCGGATTGACAACGGACATATCGGTGCGGCGAGCGACGGTTCGCCTCGGTTTGGGCTGTGCCATGTCTGACCCTCCTGGTCATGGAAGTGCCAAAGGGCGGGACTGCGGTATCTATCACTTTCCTGAACGGGATCACCTCACGGTGTCACCAATGCCGGGTCCGCATCGGTCCCTGGACCATGTTTTTTAACGGGATCAGTCACCAGTAAGCGGACGGCCGCTCCCTTCAGCGTGGCCAGTGTAGGACTTGCCCGGAGTTTCTGCTCCTTGGGGAGGGCATGGCCCTTCGGATGTTTTTTAGCAGCGCGTTGTCCTCTCGCAATTGCCGGTTCTCAGCTTCAAGTTGCCGGATGCGCTGCTGTTCCGCCGTCAGCGGTTTGCCCTCACCGGGGCCGCCGGCACGTTCCGCATCGTACTGCGCCACCCACCGCCGTACGGCTGTCTCAACAAGGTCCATCGACCGGCTGACTTCACCGACCGATAAACCCTGGTCTCGTATCATCCGTACCACTTCCAGCTTGAAGCTGGCGTCAAATTGTCGGCGCCTTCTTGTCATCTATTGTTTTTCCTCGTCGATTCAGGATTGTCCTCCTATCGACCTGTCCGAGGAAATTAGACCATCACACCAGACCGACATCTGTGGCGGCTACGGCAAGCTGCATCCAGGAGAAACGTGATGGCAAATTGTTGCGAAGATAAAAGTTGTGAAGTGAATATCCTTCGCGAAAACCATAGCCGTGTGCTATGGCTCGTGCTTGGCATAAACGCCGGGATGTTTCTCATAGAAGGCACGGCAGGGCTTCTGGCGCATTCGACTTCACTGCTAGCGGATGCCTTGGACATGCTGGGCGACGCCTTGGTGTACGGTTTCACACTCTTTGTGCTGGCGCGTTCAACGCGCTGGCAGGCAGGCGCTCCTTTGGCGAAAGGCGGTTTCATGCTCCTGTTCGGCTTTGGAGTACTGGCAGACGCCATCTACAAGGTGGTGCACCCCGTTGTGCCAAGTGCTGGGGCGATGGCGATTGTCGGTGGGTTGGCGCTGGCCGCCAACCTCATCTGTTTCAACCTGCTTTACCGGCACCGCAGCGATAACCTCAACATGAGTTCCACCTGGTTGTGTTCGCGAAATGACCTCATTGCCAATGTCGGAGTATTACTAGCCGCTGGCAGCAGCCACATACTTGTCTCGCGCTGGCCGGACATCATTGTCGGGACCATCATCGCGGGAGTCTTCCTCAGCTCGGCGCTAGGAGTCGTGCGGCAGTCCGCTCGGGTGTTGCAGGCGCCGGTTGCCAAGTTGCCTCCATTGCCGGCGGGACTTTCGAGTCCGGTCGGACCTAGATCCTGGACAGCGCTCGCACGGCATCTGACACCAAGTCGCCTACTCACCCGCCTGAGCCGCCATTCAACGCGGTCGTGAACGGCCGGTTTCCACAAGTACAACTGATTGTTTCGGGTCGACATGCGTCTTCTGTTCGGCGGCCCCCTCGAATCTCTCACATGCATCATTCATTGCAAGATTCATCCTCTGGATCCAAATACCCTTATCTTGTTGCCCGCTTTTCTGCGCAATTCGGAAAGCTCATGCTCCCTTCGATCGAGAAGCGACCGTGCTTCCTTCCACGCCGCGTAGTAGTGGTCAACCAATGCAGCCAATTTGGCAATCTGGTCTTGCAACCTGGCGTTCTCTTCACGCAGCGAGGTCGTATCGTTGCTTCTTGCGCTACGACGGGAAGATATCTGTCGGCGCTGCAATTTTACGAGCTCGTACAGCAGATCCCGGTGATAACGGTACAACGTGTTTCGGGAAACGCCGGCGAGTTCGCAAAGCGTGGTCACGGTTGGCACCTGCCTTTCTCCAGCGATCTGGCGCCGCGCGAGTTCGTGCAAAGCACACCGCAGTCTTGCGTGCGGGGTTTGCCCGGCAAAATCAATTGCTGGAAAGTCCTTCACGGATGCTCCTGCTGGGCGTCGATCGCCGTTATGATCGCGCGAGCTTCGGTAATACGTTGGCGCACGATACGCAAGGTTTGAGCGGGTAGCGCTGGTTCATTAAGCAGTTCCTCGTTCCGCGAAAGCTGGGAATCCCAATACGATCGATGTTGCGTCGATACGGAGAAGTTGCGGCAGCGCGCGCAGGTCGATGGTTCGCGGCGGACCGGGTTTGGCCCCGACGCGTTGCCCAGACAGGCGCTGTGCTCTTCCCGATAGACGCAAAAACCCCAGTCGCAGACGCCCAGCACGAGTCCTGCATCCACCAGCATGCGAGCGTAGCTCTGGATGTCCTGCTTGAGCGTTGCGCCCCTGAACCGTGGTCGTCTGGCGACAATCTCGGCTCCGGCCAGGCCACCGAGCGTGGGAGACGAAAGCATGTGCTCCCATGCGTTGACTGATTGATCGAGGACCGCCGATTCAATCTCGTCATTGAGCCGGTGGTCGTTTCCCGCATAGCTCGTATCGGTGACTGCCCGTTCCCTGTGCCCGAGCTGCTGGGCGAGTGCGTAGAGAGCCGAACGGTCCCGGAGCGCCACGAAGCGAGAAAAAGTCTTCCTGCCCTGATGGGTCGTCAGCCTCCATGGTCTGCCGTCGTGCTCGGGCAAATGAAGCCAGTCTGAAAAGCGCATCAGGAGACGACAGATGCGATCACCGCGAGGTATGGAAAGCCTACCCGGATAATCGCGTTGCCACTCCGTTATGCCGTGCTCCAGCCTGCGTAACCAGAGATCGCCACGTCCTGATCGCTGTCGATGCGGAGCCGACAGCGCCTCCAGTATTCCGACGGCTTGCACAGCTACGGGTGGCGCGATCCGTTCATGTCGTCGCCCGTGGTATTGGGCTTCTCGCTTGAATATGGAACCCACGATAACCGCGGTTGATTCACTCCCGATGGTCGGGCTCTTCCTATGCTCTACACAGCCTGCCTGCAGATGCAGGATTTCGCTCAGGCGCAGACCTACCAGATACGAGATACCCACAAAGCACGCTGCGTACAGCAGCTCGATCCGGAGGTCAAGATCAATGGTCGATTGCAAGGGTGGTATCAATTCAACTGGACTGCTGGTCTGCCATTTGCGCAAGGCGAGCGTTGCCCGTGCAGAAACTGCCTCCGGGCGCAGGTTCTCCTGTTGTGAGCCGGCAGCCGAGTCCGCATAAATCTCTCGCGCGCAGAGGATTACCGGAGCATGGTTCAGGCATTCTATGGCGCCCTGGACCAGCGGAATGGCGACGTGCTCCGGCGTGTATGGCAATCGACGTCGATCAGGTTCGTGCACCCTCGCGACATCGCCTGGGGTTTGCCCCGGAAATGGACCAACCTGCAATGTATCGTCGAGGCGATGGCGAAACCGATACATGTAGTCGAGCAGATACAGATATTTCTGCACGGTGGTTGGCGCGATCACCTGCTTGTCCGTGCGGAGACGCGCGGTGAGGCTGCGCTGGTACTGCATCAGCGCAGTGGCGTCCAGGTCCGCAAAGCGGCGAAAGCCTTCCTTGTCCATCCATCGGACCAGCGTGCGCAGATACATGAAGTAACCCGCCACCGTACTCGTGCGCTGTGGCAAGCCAGTGGTCAGCGAGCGGGTGCGGATGAGTGCGATCAACTGTCGGGAAGACTCCAGCAACGAGGCGTACCGTGGGTTGGTGAATCGCTGCTTCTTAGCCAGCAGAAAATCCCAGCGAAGGCGTACGGGGTTGCTTTCCTCGTGTGTGCTTGTCGGCGTCAAACACCAGACGGTGTCGTTCCAGTTAGATCCTTGATCCAGAAACCAGCCGCGACTGGAGTGGGTTTCCGCCGATGCCTCACTTGCGTTGCGGTTGGTGCGTGCGGAGCTCATCTCAGTTCCGGCAACGGGGGCAAGCGAGCAAGGCAGCGTTCGCCAGCTGCCAGTTGTCGGGCTGCAAAGCGCGTGAGGATATCCTCTTCGAGAACATGTAATTGCGGAGCGTAGACGCTGCTCCAGCGCGCGGGATGGAGCGTCGCGGCGGCCTCGCGCAGATGATTTCGGGCCTGCAGCAAGCGGGCAACGCTAACCGGATCCGGCGATATGATGGCGTTAGGGCAGGTGAAGCACCCCATGAAGTTGGTGCATAGCTCGCCGCGGTGCGTGTCGGGCGCTACGCCTGCGAACGGGTCCCTGCATCCGAAGCCAAACAGCGAGACAGTTTCCCCTGAGGGAACGGAGTGCATTTCGTTATCCTTGGTTCGACCCGTCTCTACAGCATTGGTCGGAGATCCCGACCTGACGATATGTCCGAGAAAGGCGAGCTGCAGGGCAGCGATCCTTCTCTGGTGCATCGCCATAACGTCCGGGCTTTCGACATATCGGATGGTGGTGGAAATGTGGGCATGGTTCGCGACAACGCGCACCGCCTGGATGTCGCCGCTGCAACGGTAAAATGCGGTGAGGACGCTGGGACGAACTCCTGCGACGCTGAATCGCGGTAGGCCATGCCGGGCACAAAAGCGCGTCACGACATGCTTTATTGACGAGACCTTAAGCGCAGACATGGCTCCATCACCCCTGTCTTTGAATAGAAACAGCCGGTTTCGCAACGCAACTGGTGCGAGAGGCCGCAATGGCGAACTCCACTGAACGATATCGCGCACGAGCGACGGCGGTTCGAATGTAGCGTCTTTGCTGAAAGATCTGCGTTGAACTACAGTCGTACGTCGCTTGCGCCATACGAGCGCCTGCCTTCCGTCCAGCAACGGAATGGGGTGCAGGCAGTCACACCCGAGTTCTGCAATCGATACCGGATTGCCAGCCGTATGGATCAGCATTGCAATGTAATACGCTAGCAGTGAGTCGTAGCGCGGATAAAGCAGAGGCTCGACCATGTGCCGTCCATCGAACCGCGACAATGCCGCCACAAAACGGTACTGTCCAGAGCGCCGGAGCTCAGGGTCGGACGGAATGATGCCGCCCAGACGTTGGTTGATGTAGGCAAGCAGATCGGCAAGTGTATCCAGTGAGCCATTGCAACTGGCATCTTGTGCGGCAGCGTTGACTCGTGCCTCGCGGAACTGCGTGATTTCGTCCTCGCATGCCCGCAGAATATCGCGCAACTGCTGTGCCGATATCCTGTGAAACGGTCTGCACCCCCGGTCTCTCCATGGGAACGGGTTGTGTGGAAATTCGATGCTGCAGAGCAGTGCAGGACGGCATCGCATCAACCAGCGCAGCATCCTGCAAAGTACTACATAGGGGCGGGCCCTGCTCCGCAGGCTGAGAGGTCTGCCGTCGAGTCTGCATTGTTTGTTGAGCCATTCGACGTATCTTGCGAGCAAGTCGCTGTTCATGTCGGGTACGGCTAGCGCCAGTCCACATTCGTCTACAAAGCGACCGAATGTTTGAACGGACTTCCAGGCCGACAGGATTCCGTCCGCCTCGCGTACGCCGTAGTGATTCCAGAATGCATCGGCTAGCGCTACCCGTAAGCCACTGGACAGGCGAAGCGAGCGGAAATCGATAACCGTATGGCGTATCTTGCGCGGAATGTCTGGATAAGCGACTTTGCTTGATTCCGGAAGCGGACGCGGCATGGATTTACGCGAGGTGTTCAAGGCGTGCCCTCTTCGCAGAGCAGCGTTTCGAGTACGGCGCTGATCTCGCATCCGTCGACCGAGATGGCGCGAAGATAGCGGTCTGTCGTAGAAATTCGCTCGTGCCCCATCAGCACCTTTACGACAAGCAATGGATCGATCGCAGCACCATCACGTGCTATTTGCTCAAGACGGGCCAGCAGCATGCACGCAAACGTTGCCCGCAGCTGGTGGGTTGATGCCTTGAATCCGCAATCCCGGCCAGCTTGCGCAATGATCTTCTGGTAGGTGTTTTTGCAGGCCGCTGTTCCACGCTGATTGACGAATAACTCGCTGTGGGCACGTGCGCGCCCGAGCCTCTTTGCCCGGTTTATCCAGGAGGTGCGGTGGTGCGCGCGATAACCAGCGGTTTCGTCAATCAGACTTGACGGGACGATGACATATCCAAGCTTGCGTCCTTTGCGGATGACATCCACGACATGCCGGGACACTCCAGGAGCCGCCGTTGCCGGAAGCTGGTTCAACTCGAGCCTGAGTAATTCGCTTACGCGAAGGCCGGTGTAAATCTGCCACTTCGCCATCAGGTCATATGGCGGTGACAATGTCGAAAGCAGTTCACGTACCTCCGCAGATGAGAGCGGGCGCGGCAAAGCTTCAAACTGGCGCAGCACGAAAATATCGTCGGCACTTGAAGGCTGAGGGCGCCGCCTGGATGAACGGGCACATGCCGATGTCGTGTAATCGACAGATGGTCCTGCCAGGTCTGAAGTGAGAAGCCACCGTTTACGGACAGCCCATTGATAGAAACGCAAGACTCCACGGACTCGATGATTAACGGTCGTTATTCGATATGGCCGGCCCGTGTGTCCGCTCGGCTGCAGAAGCATCCGGTTGCGATAGGCAACGAGATCCGAAGGCGATGCCTCTTTCCATGCGATGTGATTCTGTTCAAGTGTCTCGAACCAGTCGTAGAGTATCTCGGCATAGGTCCGCAATGTATCAGCTGTATGTGCGCGCTGAACGAAGTGTTCATGCAGGAAGGCGACTGCCGGCTCGATGAGATCCAGTTCACGGGTGAACAGTAGCGGAAAGCCTGCCGGGCGCGGCTCCTTCAGAACAATCGATGGTGCCAACGTAGCGGCTTCGTGCAACCGTTCGACAACAACCTCACTTGCGTTCGGCAACGTCGCCTTACGAATGATCTGCACCATGAAGCGGTACCTCGCGACGTAACTGACGAACCGCGTCCACAAACGATAGACCGAGGATATGCATGGCCAAATCAATGGCTCCGCCGCCTCCTAGTCCGGCGCGCGTGTCGTACCATCTCACGCCCGTCGTCAAAATCTCGAACTCACCGCGTGAAGTTAGTACCTGCCACCGTCTGCTCTGGGGATTCTTCAGCGGCGTGTATGACGGATCGGGCTTCGCCGCCATCGCAAGAATCTCCAGCGCTGTCGAAGCCCGGATTTGGCGCAGCTGCGCTAATAAGGTCGCATCGAATGAACGAAGCATGGCGATGATCCGCCCCTACAAACTGGGAAAGTTCGCCGCGGGCTACTCGCATCAGAGATGCAAGGGCTACTCGCGCACCGTCAAAGTCTAGACGCTGTCGAAGCAAAGACAATGATGTTGACAGTCTCAAACGCAACCTAACATCCCTCGGCCCGCACTTCGGCGGCAGCAGCGTCGAGCTTCTGCGCGACGAGCTTCTGCAGCAGTTCGGCGTCGGCGATGTAGCCCGAGTTTTCGTCGTCGCTGAACAGATCGCGGCGAATGTAGCCGCCCGCTGCTTCATAGGCGGCGAGGCCGACGAATCGGACGAGGCGGCTGCGGCTCGCATCGATTTCGGCGCGCGTGATCGCCTGTCGCAGGTAGTTCGGCTGGCGCTGCCACTCGTTCGCCTCGGACCAGATGTGTTCCAGCGTTTCGTGGTCGTCTGCGAGGGCGAGTGCGGCAAGCTGTTCGAGCGTGATCGCGTCCTCGCGCAGCTTGGCGAGCAGCTTGGGCGATACGTTGGCGAGCTTCATGCGCCGCTTGACCGTGAGCGGCGAGGCGGAGAAAAGCGCCGCGATGTAATCGACGCTACGCCCTTCCTCGGCCAGCATCCGGTATGCGCGCAGCACGTCGAACGGGTCGAGTGCTTCGCGTTCGCTGTTCTCGATCAGCGAAATGGCGAGGGCTTCGCCTTCGCTGACGATTCGCACCGGCACCGGATAGTCGGCCACGATATGCTTCTGTTCGAACAGCAGGTCGAGCGCGGCTTCGCGGCGCTGCTTGCCACGGGATCCCTTCATCTCGTGGACGACGAGGTTTTGCAGCAGGCCCCTCGCCCGGATGTTGGCGGCGAGCGCCGGGATCCCCGACAGCGGTTTCGTGCGGGCGTTGAGCGGTGAGGGCCGCAGGCTGGAATACGGCACGGTGACGAGCGGCTGTTCGTCGCCGAAGTTGGTTTCGAGCGGCGAGACGGCTTCGTCGGTGTTCGCCTTGACGGTTTCGACTTGAGCTTGCATGACTGACTCCAGAAAAATAAAAAGGAAGGTTCCGGGTGAGGTGCTGTCCGATTCCACCAGGACGTGACCCGGATAGGAGTCCTGATGGAATGTGACGGAGCGAGGGAGGCAAAACGCTCCCGCCCCTGCGGCGCTTACTCCTTCATCTGGCGCATGGCGTCAGCGAGCATCCACAGCGCACGGTTGAGCTTCACGTTCTGGTCGATGCCGGTGATGGGGCGCGTGGACATGGCGCGCCCGCTGCGAGAGCGCCCGTGCAGGCCGCCTTTGGTGAGGTTTTCCTGCACCCGGTTAAAGACCGTCCAGAGATCGTCGTGGCGATCTTCGAAACGGCGCGGCACCAGTAGCTGACTTTCGGTGACCGGGGCGGCTGCCTCGGCGTCGGTCGGGTCGTAGCGCAGGGCGAGGGCGGAGCGGGCGAACGCATGCTGTTCGTCGAGGTTCAGTTCGACGGCTCGCATACCTTCCTTCTGCTCGCGGATCACGTCGAAGCCGTCGAGAACGTCAAACGCGCCGTGAATCACGTTCTGTACGACGTTGCCTTTATGCGGTACGCGAATATCGGCGATGTTGTCGCCCGCGACCATGCCGTTCTGACAGACAAAGCGGAACGTGCCTGCGAGCATCTGGTAGCTGCTGGTGCCGTCATGAGAATTCAGCAGCACGATCTCATCGGCTTGCTCGCCAGTGATCTGATCAGCATGGCGAAGCCGCAGCATGTGCTTCGTGAATTCGCGCTTGCCCTGATCGCGCACGCGGGTCTGGCAGATCATGAACGGTTGGAAGCCTTCGTTCCGAAGACCGCGCAGGACGTCGATGGTCGGAATATAGGTATAACGTTCCGAACGGCTTTCGTGCTTGCCAGCAGCGAAGATGGACGGGGCGACGCGCCGGATCTGATCGTCTGAAAGCGGCGAGTCAGCGCGCAGCATCGGGGAGCCGTAATGGAAAGAGGAAGCGAGTTGCATGGCAGTCTCCACAGTCAAGGTTGAGGACCTGAACCGGGCGATGGAATGTGGTTTGCCGTTGCGGCTGGACACTTTCCGGTGGAACTCGGGGTTGGCTTTGCTGCCGCCTGGCTCCCTGGTTCCCGCCCGTGCGACTCGAGGAGCCGATAGCGGGCAGGCGTCAAGGAAAAAGGCGAGGGAGGGGTGCGGGCAACACGGTCCCTCGCCCCTTGATGCGTGGCCGCTATCGGCTACGGTCGCGGGTCAAGGGCGGGGAGCTGGGAGCCGGGTGCATGCCGTGCCTCGGGTTGACCGGGCAGGGTTTGGCGCAGGACCCGCGGCGATGTGATTGATCGTGATACCGAAATAGACAGTGGGGTATGGCTGTGCCGCGGCTTGGTGACCGAGACGGGATTGAACGAGGCACGCGGCCCGGTTCATACTGCGACAGCTCGCTGTCTTCAATCATCCCTGCAGTCCATCTGCCGTCGTTAGGGGCGCCGCGGGATCTGCGGCTGTTCAACCACGACTAGCGGCCATTCACCGACGCGAGGCTGAATACAGCTTCTCGGCCAATGCCGACGTTGGGGAGGACGGGGTTCTACGTCGGCAGTGCGACGGATTGCCGACGGTGTCGCCATCGATCAGTCGGGCGGCAGTTCCTGCAGCAGCGAACTCACACTCACGACCCGTACCAGCCGTTCGGATTGACGGGACGTCAACGACTGCTTCCCGATGTACTACAGTCATTCCTTCCCGGTGCTCACTGGTGGCGCGCAGGGTCTTCGCTGAGCAACTCGAACGGTCGCACGGGATTGTTCGCATGCGTGGCGGAGCTATCACCCTCCGCGGCCCGCATTGCGCCCGATCGAGGCAATGACTGATCACTGAACTGCGATCCAACCACTCGTGCCGTAGCTGCAGAAGGATTCGCAACTTCCGCCGTCGCATCCCCGCGGACCGGTGATCAATCGCGTTTCGATTCATGCAAGGCGCGGCACGACTCGCGCGTGCAACCACGAAAGCACGCGTTGTGGTTGTCCGCGCGAATCGTGTTTAATGATCGACTGCCTGCACCGACAGGATGCCCGTCTGCCCATAAAACTCCTGCAGCACGAACGCTTCACGCTCTCGCTGCGCGCGGGCGCCGCAATCCAGCATCGAGAAGACCCAGATACCCGCGAACGCGAGCGGCACTGAAACCAGCGCGGGGTTGTCGAGAAACACCGGCGCATGTGCTTGATGTAGCACGTCGACCCATACCGATTTGGAAAACAGTGTCAGCAGCACTGCCGAAATAAGCCCGAGACTGCCACCCATCACAGCGCCGCGGGTCGTCATGCCGCGCCAGTAAATCGACGAAACCAGCACTGGAAAATTCGCACTGGCCGCGACCGCCGCCACGAGACCGACCAGGAACGCCACGTTGACGTGCTCAAAGAGAATGCCGAGTCCGATCGCGACGACGCTCAGGATCAGTGTCGCGACGCGGGATATGCGCATCTCGTGAGCTTCGTTGGCTTTGCCGCGCGCGAGCCAGCAGGCGTAAAGATCATGCGAAACCGTGGTCGCCCCGGAGAGCGTGAGACCCGCCACCACCGCCAGGATCGTCGCGAAGGTCACGGCGGCGATGAAGCCGTAGAACAGGTTGCCACCCACCGCCTGAGCCAGCTTGACGGCGACCATGTTCGAGCCGCCCAGCAGGTCGCGCGTGAGATCGAAATGCCCGTCGACAGTCGTCTCGAAGAACTCGGGATGCTGGGCGAGCAACGCGATCGCGGAGAAGCCGATGACGAAGGTCAGCAGATAGAAATAGCCGATAAACCCGGTGGCGACGAACACGGACTTGCGCGCCTCTTTCGCACTCGGCACCGTGAAAAATCGCATCAGGATATGGGGGAACCCTGCGGTGCCGAACATCAGCGCGATGCCAAGCGAGAGTGCGTTGAGCGGATCCTTCAGCAGTTTGCCGGGGCCCATGATGCTGAGTGCGCCGGGATGGACGTCGACGGCGCGTCGAAACATCTCGTCGGGACTGAAGCCAAATTGCGCAAGCGCGGTGACCGCCATGAACGTCGCGCCGCACAGCAGCAGCACGGCTTTGATGATCTGCACCCAGGTGGTTGCCGTCATGCCCCCAAAGAAAACGTAGGTCACCATCAGCGCGCCGACGATGACTTCGGCCATCCAATACTGTAATCCGAACAGCAACTGGATCAGCTTGCCCGCGCCGACCATCTGCACGACCAGATAGAAGCACACGACGACAAGCGACGTGCTGGCAGTCAGGAGACGAATCGGCGCCTGCTCGAAACGGTAGGCGACCACGTCGACGAACGTAAACTTGCCGAGATTGCGTAAGGGTTCGGCGAGCAGGAACATCACAAACGGCCAGCCGACCAGAAAGCCGATCGAATAGACCAGGCCATCGAACCCGAACATGAACACCATGCCGGAGAGGCCCAGGAACGAGGCGGCGGACATATAGTCCCCGGCGATGGCGAGTCCGTTCTGAAAGCCTGAGATGCCGCCGCCCGCGCTGTAGAAGTCCTTTGTCGTGCGGGTCTTGCGCGATGCCCAGCGCGTAATGCCGAGCGTGACAAATACGAACAGCAGGAACATGCCGATGGCGACGGGATTCAGTTGGACATGATCCGGCACCGGGCCTTCGACGGAGGAGGCGTGAGCAAGCGCGGCCATCGAGGCAAAGCTCGCGCTGGATAGGAGGCGAACGGATTTCATCAATTAGTCTCCTTTCCCGCGTTGATGAGAAGCGCGCTCATCGAAGGATCGAGCGTGCGGTTCGCATGCAGCACGTACCACCCGGTCATCCCAAGCGCGATCACGATGATTCCGACGCCCGCGACGATGCCGATGCTCGTCGTGGCTCCCGCATATAACGGATGGGCGAGCACTTGCGGTGCGAGGGCGACGAACAGGATAAAGCCGTAGTAGGTGATGATCATCAATGCCGTCAGCGTGAAGCTGAAGCGGCGGCGTGATGCGATGAGCCGCCGGTACGCGGGGCTCGCCTTGATTGAATCGATGTGGGCCTGCTGCATGGGTCTGTCTCCTGCCTGTTATCTGCTGACGTCTTCGACGACGAATGGAATGGGCTTCGGCGGCTGGATGCAGCCGCTTTGCGAGCTGCTTTGCGGACTGCTTTCGGCAGCGCTTGTTCTAAATGAGCTCGGTGTCTGACCGGCGCCGGGATCTTCACCGTGCGCTACGCCGGCACGCCCCGTGCAGCGTCCATGAACCCCGAGCAGTTGTTTGCGAGCCGCGTCAGCGCCTGCCACATGTCGTTCTCGAAGCGGCGCACGATTTCGGCAAGCGGTTCGACGCGGTCGACGAACGCGAGAGACTGCCCTGCAGCGAGCAGCCCCTTCGACCAGTCGCCCGTAACGTAGGCATCGCGGCCGATCTTGCCGGCAATCAGGGGCATCAGGTCCTGAATGGTCACATTCGGGTTCTGCGTCTCGATCTCCTTCACGGCGGCCGTGGTCTCGTTGCGTAGCGTCCGTACGGTGTTACGCACGGACTGCATGCAGAGATCCGTGTCGGTCGGTCCGGCGTCCACCAGCCGATACTTGTAGTTGTCATGTGCCCAGATCTCCTCGGCCACGACGAAGCGCGTGCCGACGACTACACCGGAGGCGCCCATCGTGAGCGCCGCGGCGAGTTGCGAACCGCGGCCGATGCCGCCGCCGATGAGGTAAGGAATG
Source organism: Paraburkholderia sp. MM5477-R1 (assembly GCF_050436385.1). Classification (NCBI taxonomy): domain Bacteria; kingdom Pseudomonadati; phylum Pseudomonadota; class Betaproteobacteria; order Burkholderiales; family Burkholderiaceae; genus Paraburkholderia; species Paraburkholderia sp. MM5477-R1. The sequence continues at coordinate 804,780 of NZ_JBNDMC010000010.1, read as the reverse complement.
TCCAGGTGGCTTTCGGCCCACGCGGCGTTGACGAACGATCCCACCATGTCGAGTCCCGGATGTCCTCCGCATTCGGCACCGACGATCGCGACCGCATCGACACCGATCGAGGCCGCCTTGACTGCAAACCGTACCGCTGGCACCTTGTGGAGCACCTTCACGCCGGCCTGCTTCAGAAGCGGCATGAATTCCTCCGGATTGCGCCCTGAGGTTTCGACGAACTTCACGCCTGCGTCGACGATGAGCTCGAACACGTCGCGCGTCTTCTCGCCGGGGACGAGCTTCGGCAGCATCGAGACGTTCACGCCGAACGGGCCGCCTTCGCACAGATCGCGACAGCGCTGGATCTCCGCGCGCAGGGCGCGCGGCTCGGGAAAGCTCCCGGCCGTGAGGAAGCCGATGATGCCGGCGCGCGATGCGGCAGCGACATAGTCCGCATCGGCGAGCCACATCAGACCGCCGGCGACGATGGGCAGGCGTGTGCCGAACAGTTCGGTGAAGGCATTGGAAAAAGCAATCTGGCTCATGGAACGATCCCCTGAGTAAGGCGCAATACAGCGTCAGACGACGCCTTCCGCCTTCAGTTGTGAAAGTCGTTCGTCGGACAGCCCGAGCAACGACTGGAGAACATCATTCGTGCCTTCCCCGAGTTGCGGCGGGGCGCTTCGCACAGGCAGGCGCGCACCGTCGAAGCGATAAGGCGGCGCGAGCACGTTCGTGCTGCCGGCCTCGGGATGCGTGTAGGTCGTCACGAGCCCGGCCTCTGCCGTGCGCGTCGAAGTGAGGGCTTCGTGAAGGCCGGCGACCTCGCCACAGGGAATGCATGCTCGCGTCAGGCGCTCGAGCAGGACCTGGCGCTTTCTTTTGCCGATCTCGCGCTGGAGTTCGGGCGCGAGCACCTCGCGGTTGGCGGTCCGGGACATGTTCGTGCGGAAACGGTCGTCTTCGACGAGATCAGGGCGCTCGATCACCTCGCGGCAGAATCGCTCGTACTGGCGGTTGGTGCCGACGGCGATAACGAGCGGCCCATCCTCTGCATCGAATACGCCGTAGGGCATGATCGAAGGATGCGCATTGCCGTAGCGCGGCGGATCCTCGCCCATGATCAGCGCCTCCAGTCCGTAGTACGACGTGATCATCAGCCCGCAATCGAAGAGCGCCATCTCGATGTGGCGTCCCTTGCCCGTCTTCTGACGCTCGAAGAGCGCTGCGAGCACTGCCTGTGCGGAGTACATCCCCGTAAACAGATCGACGGCGGCCACGCCGAACTTGAGCGGCGGCTGATCGGCTTCTCCGTTGAGCGCCATCAGCCCGGCTTCGCCCTGAATGACGAGATCGTAGCCGGGCCGCGCCGCTTCCGGCCCGCGCCGGTCGTAACCGGAGATCGAGCAGTAGATGAGGTTCTCGCGTCCTTCCTTGAGCTGCTCATAGCCGAGGCCGAGCTTCTCCGCGCCGCCGAACTTGAAGTTCTGGATCACGACGTCGCTCTGCTGTGCCAGTTCGCGGGCGATCTGCTGGCCCTCTTCCGTTTGCAGATCGAGGCATACCGAGCGCTTGTTGCGGTTGACACTGTTGAAGTAAGCCGTCTCGGTAGTGCCGACGCGTATGCCCCAATCGCGCGTGTCGTCGCCGCGCTTCGGATGCTCGACCTTGATGACTTCTGCGCCGAGATCGCCGAGCACCATTGCGCACCAGGGCCCCGCCAGCACGCGGGATAAATCGAGAATGCGAACACCGGCAAGCGGCAGGGAGGAATTGAGGTTCGACATGACAAATCCGGAATGACAAAGAGTGACGAAGGCGCTGCGTCTAGTGCGAACTGACTTCGGACGCGCGGCGCAACGCTGAAAAATCAGCGGCGCGTTTGTCGAAGAAAGCGTTGATGCCTTCGGCGGATTCGTCGTCGCCGAGCGATTCCGTCATGTAATCGGCTTCGAGGTCGAGTTGCGCTTCGACCGTGTTTCCGCCTGCCTGGTGGCACAGACGCTTGATCCGTGCGATCGCGCGCTCGGGTCCCGCCGCGAGCGATTGCGCCAGCGCAACGGCTTCCGACAGCGCACTGCCCGGCTCGGCAAGACGGTTCGCGGCGCCGAGCGCATGCATGCGTTCGCCCGTGACAGGCCGCCCCGTCAGACACAACTCGGTCATCAGCTGTCGAGAAAGGACACCGGACAGGAATGCCGTCGCGCCGCCGTCGGGCGACAGGCCGACTTTGACGTATGCCACCGAGAACGACGCATTGCGCGCGGTCACGAGCATGTCGCATGCGAGCGCGATCGAAAGCCCCGCGCCTGCGGCCGCGCCTTCGACTGCTGCGATCACCGGCTTGCTGCAGTCGCGCAGCGAGCGAATCATGTCGTGCAGACTTTCGATGCCCGCGCGCCGCTCGGGCGGCGTCACCGCGCGCCGTTGTGCGAGCCGTTTCAGGTCGCCGCCCGCGCAGAATGCGCCGCCCACGCCCGTCAGCACGATCGCGCCGACTTCCCGATCGTTTTGCGCAGCTTCGATTGCAGCCGGAAGCGCCTTGTACACCTCGGCCGTGAGCGCATTGCGCGCCGCCGGATTGTTGAACGACAGCACTTGCACCGCGCCTTCGCGGCGCGCAAGGATAGGTTCGTTCATGGCGTTAGCTCCTGTGCAAAGTGATATAGCGTTCGAGATGGTGGTCTTCATCGCCCAGTTGATGATCGATCATCACAAGGCGCTTCGCGTAGTGGGCAAGCGGCAATTCCCAAGTCATGCCGATGCCGCCGTGCAGCTGGATGGACTCTTCGGCGACTTGCGCACCGACGCGCCCGATCGTGTACTTCGCCGCCGACAGCGCGCGTTCGCGCTCTACCCGGCTCGCGCCAAATGCGGCGGCCGCATTGATGACAGCGGAGCGTGCCTGCTCGATCTCCAGCAGCAGATCGGCCATGCGGTGCTGCAATGCCTGGAAGCTGCCGATAGCGACACCGAACTGCTTGCGCGTGCGCAGGTACTCGAGCGTGTGTTCTTTCGCGACTTCCATCGCGCCGAGCGCCTCGGCGCACAACGCGAGCACACCCGCGCCGATACTGTGCTCGAGCGCCGTGAAGCCCGCATCTCGTTCGCCGAGCAACGCAGCGTCGGGAAGGCACACTTCATTGAGGCAGATTTCGGCGGCGCGTCCGCCGTCGATCTTCCCGTAGCCGCGCAGCGCGACGCCTTCCGTCTCGCGGGGAACGATGAAGAGCGAGATGCCTTCTTCGGCGTCGGCGGCACCGCTGGTGCGCGCCGAGACGAGAAAGAAGTCGGCCTCGGCGCCCTGCTGGACGACGGCCTTGTTGCCAGTCAGCACCCAGCCATTCGAGCCGAGCACGGCGCGCGTCGCCACCTTCGCGAGTTCGTAGTGCGAGCCGGGTTCGTGGTGCGCGAACGTCGCGACAGCGTGGCCTTCGATCAAACCGGCAATCAGCGCCTTCTGCACGTCGCTGCCGGCCTGCGCCAGCGCGTGCCCCACGACCAGCGCGCCGAGGAACGGCTCGACCACGAGACCGCGCCCGAGGCTCTCGAAGACAACGGCAATATCGAAACCCTGTCCGCCGAAACCGCCGTCGCTCTCGTCGAAGAGCGCGCCGACGACGCCCAGTTCCGCAAAGCGAACCCACAGTTCGCGGCTGAAGCCCGAGTCGCTGCGCGCGAGCGCGTCGCGCTTCGCGAAACCATACTGCTCCCTCACGAAGCGGTTGAGCGTATCCGCCAGCATGCGGCGGTCTTCGGTATGCTGGAAATTCATCGCGATCCCCTTACAGTCCCAGGATCATCTTCGAGATGATGTTCTTCTGGATTTCGTTGGAGCCGCCGAAAATCGACAGCTTGCGGTTGTTGAAGTAAAGCGCGGCAGCGCTCGCGGCCTCGTCGGGGCCAATGGGCGCGTCGTCGTAATCTTCGTGTAGCGCCTCCTCGACAAACGGCTGCGCGTACGGCCCCATCGCGCGGCGCATCAGCGACGACAGTTCCTGGCGAATCTCGGTGCCGCGAATCTTGAGCATTGAGCTTTCCGCGCCCGGCACGCCGCCGCCCGCTACCGCTGCGATCACGCGGAGGTTGGTCGTCTTCATGTTCTCCAGGTCGATTTCGACGCGGGCAACGCGCGCCGCAAAGAACGGATCGTCGGCGAGCGGACGGCCATTGCGCATCACCTTCTGCGCCACGCGGCGCAAGCGGGCCAGTGCCGCAACCGAGAAGCCGACGCCCGAGATGTTGGTGCGCTCGTAGGTCAGCAGATACTTGGCGACCGTCCAGCCCTTGTTCTCCTCGCCGACGAGATTCGCCGCGGGCACGCGTACATCGGTGAAGAACACTTCGTTGATCTCGTGTTCGCCTTCGAGCGTGATGATGGGACGCACTTCGACGCCGGGCGAATTCAAATCGACGAGCAGGAAACTGATGCCCTCCTGCTTGCGCACATCCGTTGCAGTGCGCACGAGGCAGAAGATCATGTTCGCGTGCTGGGCGAGCGTGGTCCATGTCTTCTGGCCGTTGACGATGTAGTGTTCGCCCTGCCCATCAATGCCGCGCACCGCGGTCGTCTTCACGGACGCGAGGTCGGAACCCGAGCCCGGCTCCGAATAGCCCTGGCACCACCAGTCGGAGCCGTCGAGTACGCGCGGCAGCCAGTAGCGCTTCTGCGCTTCGCTGCCGTACTTGATGAGAACGGGTCCGAGCATGTTCACGCCGAACGGCAGGATGCGGGGTGCGCCCGCAAGCGCGCATTCGTTTTCGAAAATGAACTTCTGCGCGGTGTTCCAGCCTGGGCCGCCATAGGCTTCGGGCCAGTGATTCGCGAGCCAACCCTGTTCATTCAGGATGGCGTGCCATTCGACCACGTCGGCACGCGCGAGGTGCCAGCCGTTGCGGACCTTGTCGGAAAGCCTCGCAGGCAGTTTTTCCTTCAGGAAGCGCACGACGCGCTCGCGAAAGGCTTCCTCCTCAGGGGTGAAGTTCAGATCCATGATTTCTCTCAATAGATTTCGAAGAGCCCTGCGGCACCGATGCCGCCGGCAATGCACATCGTGACGACCGCGTACTTCACGCCGCGCCGGCGGCCCTCGATGAGGACGTGTCCGGCGAGGCGCGAGCCGGTCATACCGAACGGATGGCCGATGGAAATCGCGCCGTCGTTCACGTTGAGACGCTCGGCCGGAATCTCGAGACGCCGCTGGCAATAGACCGCCTGCGATGCGAACGCTTCGTTGAGCTCCCACAGGCCAATGTCGTCCACCGCGAGGCCATGGCGCGCGAGCAGCTTCGACACGGCGAGCACGGGACCGATGCCCATTTCATCCGGCTCGCAGCCGACAACCCGCCAGACCGCGAAACGCGCCAAGCGGAGCGAGGTTCGCGCGCTCGGCGGCCTTCGCCATAGCCGTAGAGAAACGTCACGTCGACGTCGAGCGCGTTCACTGGCGGGTTGTCGACGGTGATGACGAGAATGGGGCTATGCAGTTCTTGCCTGACGGCGTCACGGGACGGTTCGGGGGTCATTACCCTTCGCTCCTGTATTTTGCGTAAGGCGATTGTGAAATGCGGTAGCGGAATTGACAATTCCACTGAGAGTTGACGAACTGTTAACTGAAAGTTGACACTGAGTGTGGCACGACTTTGCCAGGTGAAATGCTTCGCAAGGGAAGATCGGTGGTTGTGACGGCGGGGTTGGCGGATCCGGACGGCCCGGGCGGATCGGGAGAAACGCCTGTCTTAGGCCCAGGTTGGCGCGAGCGACTCGATTTCGGCTCGCAGATAGTCAATCAGGGCTTGCGTCGCCGGCGACGGAAAGCGATTGGGGAGGGTGACGATATACAACGTGTTCTGCACGCCGGCGATACGGTATTGCGGCAGGATCCGCAGCAGTCCGCAGCTCAAAGACGCATACGGCACATACGCCGGCAAAAGCCCGATACCCATGCCTTGACACACCGCCTCTGTCAGAAACGGATAGTCCGGCGACTGCAGCGCGGGCTGCATCGTGATGACGTGGACATCGGCCTCGTCCTGTCGGTGCGTGAGCGTCATCGTGACCCGTCGGCCGGGGTAAGGCGATGCGACCAGCGTCTGCCTTTCGAGATCCCCTGGAGAGTCAACCGGACCGTGTTTCTCCATATATTCGGCCGACGCATACAGGTTCCAGTCAATCGAGCAGATATTGCGCGCCACATAGTCCAACGGTGGCGTCGCCGTGATCCTCAACGCGACGTCGACTTCTGCGGCGATCAGATCTTCGATCCGGTTGTTGAACGTGACATTGAGCGTGATGCCCGGATGCATGCGCGCGAATTCGAGCAGCTTCGATCCGATGAACATCCTGCCGAAGCCAGTCGGCACACTGATTCGAACACGGCCGCTCAAGGTTTGCCCGAGGCTGTCAATCGATGCGCGGGCCGTGCTCAGGTCTTCCAGCACGCGCTGACCACAGTCATACAGCGTGTGCCCGGCTTGCGTCAGTTCGAAACTTCGCGTCGAGCGGCGCAGCAATTGTGCGCCCGTTTCGCGCTCCAGCAGCTTGAGCCGCTGGCTGATGTTCGCGCGCGTCATGCCAAGCTTGCGCGCGGCGGCGCTGAGGCTGCGCGATTCGACGATCTCGACGAACAAGCCGATCAGGTTCAGGTCCATGATGCGTCAATCAATCCATCTGATCATGCGTAACCGCCTCAAGGCTATTGTCGCGGCTGCGATAGTGGGCACTACGCGACCCACAGTACCCTTAAAGGAATGGCGAAATGTTCGCCATCGCGCGTGTCACGTAGATTTCCTTCTCTCCCACCGGAGCTACATAGTCAATCGCGCTGCGTGCAGCCTCGACGCCCTCCAATCGCGCGATGAACCAAGCCGCCAGATACTGCGACGACAGACACCCGCCTGCGGTCGCGACGTTTCCCTTGGCGACGAACGGCTGGTTGAGCACAGTCACACCTGCCTCTTGCACCCACGGTTTGGTTGTCAGGTCCGTGCAGGCCGGAACGCCGCCCAGCAGGCCCGCCTTGGCAAGTATCAGCGTACCTGAGCATTGCGCACCCACTAGCTGGCGCGTCGGGTCGAGCCTGAGTTGCGCCATTAACGCGTCATCGGCCACGACGTCCCGGGTCTTTATCCCGCTGCCAACCAGCACTGCGTCGGCGTCGCAAGCGTCTTGCAGCGACGCTTGCGCTTCCAGCACCACGCCGTTCATCGAACGCACCCTCTCCGTCGGACAGGCGATCGAAACCTGCCAGCCGGGCTTCTTCACCCGATTGAGGATGTTGAGCGCAATCAGCGAATCGAGTTCGTTGAAGCCTTCGAATGTCAGGATGGCGATGTGCATGGCGTCCTCGAACGGGTGGAGGAGAGGTTGTGTAGCGCCATACTAGGGCCGATAATCAATACAATCAACTAATTGTCATGGATACATTGTCGCGTGCCTCAGTCCCGCTACAAACATCTGGTCGACCACCTCGCGGCCGACATCCGTGCAGGCCGGTTGCGTCCCGGGACGCGTCTGCCGACGCACCGCGACCTGGCTGCTCGCGAAGGCCTGGCGCTGGTCACGGCCACACGAGTCTACGCGGAACTGCAAGCCATGGGTTTGGTGAGCGGCGAAACCGGCCGCGGCACGTTCGTCAAGGAGCCGCTCCCTCAAGGTCAAGGCATTGACCTGTATGCCTGGAGCGCGGACACAGTAGACCTGAGCTTCAACTCTCCGTCTTCGGCGGGCCAGACCGACCTTCTCAGGGCAGCGCTGCGCCAGCTCGCTGCCGCGGGTGACCTGGAGTCCCTGCTTCGATACCAGCCCCATGGCGGGCGCGAGCACGAGCGGGCAACGGTGGCACGTCACCTGGCCAGCCGGGGCCTGGAAGCAACCGTCGAAACCGTATTGCTCATGAGCGGCGCACAGCACGGGCTGACGACGACCGCCATGGCGTTGTTCGAGCCCGGCGACGTGGTGGCTGTGGACGCGCTGACCTACCCGGGATTCAAGCTGGCTGCCGAGGCCAATCGACTGGAACTCGCGCCGATTCCGGCCGCTGGGCTCGGGCCTGATCTGGACGCGTTGGCGGCCCTGTGCAAACGACGGCGGGTGCGTGCCGTCTACGCGATGCCGACACTGCACAATCCGCTCGGCTGGGTGATGGGCACGAGGCGACGGCGGGAACTTGTCGCCATCGCGCGACGACACGGGCTGATCCTGATCGAGGACGCGGCCTACGCGTTCCTCGCTGAAGACGCTCCGCCTCCGCTGGCGTCGCTTGCTCCGGAAACGACGATCTACGTGTCGAGCTTGTCGAAGAGTGTGGCGACGGGTCTACGCGTCGGCTTCGTCTATGCACCGCGCGAGTGGATTCCCAAGCTCGAACGAACTATCCGGGCAACGATCTGGAATACCCCGGCGACCATGACGGCCATCGCCTGCGGCTGGATCGAAGACGGCACGGTGGCCCGGCTTGAAGACGACAAGCGGCGGGATGCCACGATGCGTCAGTGCCTTGCCGCCGACGTTCTGGGCCGGCTCAAGAGGATCAGCCATCCCGCATCGTACTTCGTCTGGCTTCCCCTGGAGCAGGAGGTGCGCGCGGACGCGATTGCGATGGCGTTGATGCGGGAGCAGACTTCCGTGTCGACGGCCCTTCCGTTTTCGACTTCGGATCGCGTGCCTCACGCCATTCGACTGGCACTCGGCTCCGTCGACCTGGCCACGCTCAAGCGGTCGCTGGAAACAGTGGCCCGAGTTGTTGCCGAACATACCTACTGACCAGCAGTTGCAACGGCGCAGTCCGATTTTTTTTCAGGACTCGCGGGCAAGACCAGCTCAGGCGGCAATCGAGATGCGAAAGAGGACCGCGACCGTTTTCCGTATTGGTGTCCGGGGAATGATGTCGACGGACGGACTCAGGGCGTGAAGCCGTCGATCACTTTCACAGTCGGAATTGTCGCCGTATTCGCCCATAGCGGCCATTCGCATGCGTGGGACTGTGAGGGGTCTCCGATACGGTGCGCGGAGGTCGGCATCACTGGAAGCCGACAAAGGAGTATCCACCTGCCAATGCATCCGAACGTCGGGATATTGCCTCGAAAGAGATCCTGAAACGTGCCCCGGGTAAGCCGCTGGCTCCAACATCGTTGCCGCGCGAGTGCGCGAAATACCATCGCTCGTGCAACTTGGCAAGGTGTCGCAGCCGCATTGATGTCAAGTTTCAGTTGACAGGTCGTCAACTTTTCACGGATGCATCTCGCACGCGAATAAATTTATACTTCGCATGCGAACATTTAAACGTAATGGCGTTCCAGAGGAGGCACCTCTCGACGCCGCGAATTTTTAGGAGGCAAGCTAATGACCCCGGAAATCAAAGTTGAGCTATCAGGTAGTGGTGTACTGGCCGTCACGATTGCGCGACCAGATAAGAAAAACGCGCTCACTAACGATATGTATGGCGCACTTGCAGATGCCATCGCGAGAGCTAGTGACGACGACGAGATCCGTGTGTTGTTGATTCAGGCCGATGGAGACACATTCACGGCCGGCAACGACGTCTCGGAATTCGCAGCGCAGGCGACAGGCAACGGCCCGAAGGAACGCAACGTTGTCCGCTTTCTGCGAGGCCTGGCGAATGCCACGAAACCGATCATTGCCGCAGTCCAGGGCAAGGCCGTCGGAGTTGGAACGACCATGTTGCTCCATTGTGACTATGTGCTTCTCTCCGAAGAGGCGCAATTGATGACCCCCTTCGTGAATCTGGCACTCGTTCCCGAAGCTGCCTCAAGCTGCCTGCTTCCCTTGCGAATTGGGCATGTCAAGGCATTCGAAATGTTCGCCCTCGGGGAAGCCGTTCCTGCGAATGCTGCCGTTGCATGGGGTATTGCAAACAAGGCTGTCTCCAACGCGGAACTCCGTGCAGAGGCACGCCGTGTTGCCGAGAAAATTGCTGCCAAGCCCATTGGATCGCTGACCGCGATGAAGCGACTGATGCGAGACGCAGAGAAGCTGGTCGCTCAGATGGATTGCGAAAGCGCCATCTTCGTGGAGCGACTGGCAAGCGCCGAAGCGAAAGAAGCCTTCGCGGCGTTTGCCCAAAAGCTCCAACCGGATTTCACGAGAATTGTTCAACGATAGGAACGGTACGCACCAGGGGGCACCGTCGGTGCCCTCTAGTGCGGGTTCTCATCAATGGCCGGAAATTTCTCCTGCAAACTTGTCAGCCATCGCACTACGATGTCGATTTCGGACGCTGTAAACCCGTCGGTAAGCCGGGCATTCAAGTCAGCGAGACCTGCCTTCGAACGCTTGAGTGCAGCGCGCCCGTCGTCCGTCAGCCACAGCCGCGACGCGCGTCCATCGAACTCATCCGCATGGCGTTCGATGAGACCAGCCCGTTCGGCTCGATCAACCAACCCACTCATTCCCGGCGCCTTGAGGTCAAGGGCTGCCGCCGCTTCATTCGTGAGGGCACCGTCGTTCTTTGCCAGAAAAAAGAGCAGACCAGCCTGCGCTGCTGTCACTCCACCGGCGGCTGTCCTCGCCTGCGACCACCGATGTAGGCGCCGCTGACCCACATTCAGTAGATAGACAAGCCGATGATGCATTTCCGTAACCTCGTTCTACGTTCCAGTCGCCGGAGCGGCAATAAATCAGTAATTCGCGTGCGAAATATAACATGAGCCGTACCCCCAGCTTCCCGTGCGCGAAGCGACGGCTGCAATGCCCGATCCGGACGAACCTGGCATTGATCTGGGGGACCACGAGGTTCCCTTCGCCGGCATCTACATCGTGCAGGATGTTCCGTTCCATTCATCAACAAGGAAACTGTAATGACTGCTGTGGCGGATCTTTTCAACCTGAAGGGCCGAACGGCCCTCGTCACCGGCGGGTCCAGCGGCCTAGGCCTGCAGATTGCCGAGGCGCTTGGCACGCAAGGTGCCCGCGTGGTGATCTCGGCGCGCAAGGCGGACGCACTTCAGTCCGCACAGGCGCATCTGGCCGGCCTGGGTGTGGACGCAAGCTGGATCGCGGCAGACAACGCCAGCGAGGACAAAGTCGAGCGCCTTGCCAACGAAGCGATGGAACGCCTGGGCAAGGTCGACATCCTGGTCAACAATGCCGGCGCCACGTGGGGCGCAACCACGGCCAACCATCCGCTTTCCGCCTGGGACAAGGTCATGAACTTGAACGTACGGGCGATCTTCCTGCTCACGCAGCAGATCGGGAAGCTGTCGATGATCCCCAATCGCTATGGCCGCATCATCAACCTCGCCTCAATTGCCGGCCTCAGGGGCAACGGTCCCACGGGCCAGCCGACCATCGCTTACAACACGAGCAAGGGTGCGGTCGTCAATTTCACCCGTGCGCTCGCCGGCGAGTGGGGGCCGTACGGCATCACCGTCAATGCGCTCGCGCCTGGCTTGTTCCCGTCGAAGATGACCAGGGGAACGATCGAGAAGGTCGGCATCGAGAAACTGTCGGAGCGCGCGCCCCTGCAGCGCATCGGTGATGACGACGACCTCAAGGGCGCAGCCCTGCTATTCGCCAGTGACGCAGGCAAGCACATTACCGGCCAGATTCTTGCCGTGGACGGCGGCGTGACTGCCGTCTGATTTCATCCGGCTATATCCAATCCATCCGAAGTGCCAATCCACCTAAGCGAAGGAGACCATCATGAGCAATGCAGCAACGACGCCCGAAGTCCGCATGACGATCGAGGACCATATCGCGATCATCTCGGTCGACAACCCGGCCAAGAAGAACGCCTTCACCCCGGAGATGATGCAGCAGCTCTCGCAGCGGCTGACCGAGTTCGACGACGACAACAACCTGTGGGTGGCAGTTCTCGACCCCGTCGGCGAACACACCACTGCCGGCCTCGACATGCCTAAGTTCTTCGGCCCGACCGCCACGGCAAAGCCGATCCCCGACGACCAGGTCGATCCCTTCGGTCTGGGCAAACGCTGCCGCAAGCCGGTGATCTCGGTGGTCCATGGTATTACCTATACGATCGGCCTCGAGCAGATGCTGGCCTCGGACATCGTGATTGCAGCCGACACCGCTCGCTTCTGCCAGATGGAATCGAAACGCGGCATCGCACCGCTGGGTGGCGCGCACTACCGTTACCTCACCCGCACGGGCTGGGGCAATGCGATGTATCACCTGTTCCTGTGTGACGAATTCTCCGCCGCGGAGGCATACCGCTGCGGCTTCGTCCAGGAAGTGCATCCATACGGGCGGCACCGCGAGCGGGCGATGGAGATCGCCCAGGCGATCTGCAAGGTCGCGCCGATCGGCCTGCGTGCGACCAAGGCGGCGGCTCTGACCTATATCGAGCATGGCGAGCAGGCAGCGATTGCCGTCATCCCGCAGATTCAAGAGGAGGTCTTCGCGTCGGAGGACTTCAGGGAAGGGATCCAGTCCTTTGTTGAGCGTCGCGAGGCCCGCTTCACGGGGCGTTGATCCTACTGGTTCAAACGTGAATTGCCACTGGATTCGGTCCTGCGGCAGCACGTGGAAACGGGCGCGGCTCAATGGCATTGCCGGCCCAGTTCTGACGGGTATCCCCGGGTACCACTATCCATCCATTCAAAAGAGATTCGCAATGAAGACGCAGATCACGGAATTGTTCGGCATCGAGCATCCCATCATCCAAGGCGGTATGCACTACGTGGGATTCGCGGAACTGGCGGCAGCGGTGTCCAATGCGGGCGGCCTAGGCATCATTACGGCGCTGACACAGCCCAGCCCGGAGGCGCTGACGGGCGAGATCCGGCGCTGCCGGGACATGACCGACAAGCCGTTCGGCGTCAACCTGACTTTCCTTCCAGCACGCAATCCGCCGGATTACCTCGGCTACGTGCGCGCGATCATCGATGGCGGCGTGAAAATCGTCGAGACCGCTGGGAACAATCCGCAGAAGTGGCTGCCCATGCTGCAGGAAGCCGGCATCAAGGTGATTCACAAATGCACATCGGTGCGGCATGCACTGAAGGCCGAGAGCATCGGCTGCGATGCGGTCAGCGTGGACGGCTTCGAATGCGGGGGCCATCCCGGCGAGGACGATGTCCCCAACTTCATCCTGCTGCCCCGTGCCGCGGACGAACTCAGGGTACCGTTCGTCGCCTCGGGCGGCATGGCCGATGGTCGCTCGCTTGTGGCGGCGCTTGCCATGGGCGCGGGCGGTATCAACATGGGCACGCGCTTCGTGGCGACCTACGAAGCGCCGGTCCACCAGAAGGTCAAGCAGGCCATCGTCGCGGCAACGGAACTGGATACGCGGCTCATAATGCGCTTGCTGCGCAATACCGAACGCGTGCTGAACAACGCTGGGGTCGAGCGCCTGCTGGAAAAGGAAAGGCGACTTGGCGCCGACATCGCCTTCTCGGACATTGCGGACGAGGTAGGTGGCGTCTATCCGCGTGTCATGAAGGACGGCGACCTGGACGCCGGCGCCTGGTCATGCGGCATGGTTGCCGGACTCGTTCATGACATCCCCAAGGTCGGCGAGCTGGTCGAACGAATCATGCACCAGGCCGAAGAGATTGTTGCGAAGCGGCTTCACGGGATGCTATCGCAGGCATGAACATTGGTGATACCAACAAGGAAATAGACAATGCGCGGAATTGTTGCAAGGATCGGGGTAAAGGAAGGCCGCGAAACCGAGTTCGAAGCGTTGGCAGCCGGACTAGTGGCGGAGTCGCGCCGTGAAGCCGGGCCTGGCATATGACCTGTGGCGCTCAGACGAAGCGCATGAATACGTCTTCATCGAGCGCTACGTTGACGACGCGGCAGCCCAGGAGCACGTCAAATCTGATCACTATCGTTGGATTGGTCGACAGATGGGCGCGCTCATGGACGGTGCCTCGACTGTGCTCGGACTCACTGCGCCGGAATTGGGTGCGGGCATGGCCGTAGTCGATCAAGGAATGGCGAAGGGCAGGCTCGTCCCAGCATATCGCCGCGCGATGGGATATGCGGGTATGGCAGTGGTAACGAGATCGGCTTTGTGCCTGGCGCCCCGAGCCCGTTGTCTAGTTGGACCCGCAGCCCTGCGCGCACCCCGGATTGTGACCATCGGTGGCGACACCCTGGAGCACGCTTACTAGAGTTCGATAACGGGGGCTGCTGCCGCTGCAATCGACTCTGGCAGGAGGTCCCATGCAGGTACTCTATCCACGCTGCGCCGGACTCGACGTGCACAAGGACCCCATTGTCGCCTGTACGCTGCGCTTCGGCGCCGGAACACCACGAGGTGCGAAGCTTCGAGAGCACCACCACCGGACTGCTGGCGTTCGCCGGCGAATGGCCGGAGATGTCCGCATGCTGCCCTTCACCAGTACCCGCCTTCGATCCGACAGAGGCGTCCTTCGCTCCAGTCGAAAGCGAACGCTCGTTGGAGCGTCTTGTTGGCCAAGGCCGACTTCCGCCAGGGACTGCTTTGGCGAGGTTGAACCCGGAGGTTCAGCCCCCTCCTACCTTCGATGATGCCGGCTACACAGAGATGGCCCGATGCGGTGAGCGGCAACGCTCCGCGCCCTGCGGCATCACCACCTGTTGCGCAACTCGCGAAGCTTGAGAAACACCGTCCTGGGATCGGGTTCTTCCGGGAGATCCGGGAAGCTTTCCCGCAACCTGGCGATCGCGCTTGCGCTTGTGAGCCGGAAGAAGATGTTGAATTGCTCTTCATCCTTGAGCGTGGTGACGATCGAGGTCTTCGGGTCATGACCCGCCACGCGGGGAAGCAGGGCCCGGGCAGCGGTGTTTTCCGGCTCGAGCGACAACGTGAACCTCAGATTGTTCTCGATGTAGTCATGCCCGGGGTAGATCTTCGTGTCGTCCGGCAGTTTGGCGAGCTGGCCCACAAACGTGGCATACAGCTCGCCCGGATCGCCGCCATTGTGGCAATTGCCGGCGCCCGCATTGAAAAGGGTGTCGCCGGAAAACAGCGCCGGCTGGTCGGTATGTGAAAGCAGGCAGATGTGGCACATGGTGTGGCCCGGCGTGTCCATGCATTCAAGTTCGACCCGCTTCCCGACTTTGATGATGTCTCCGGCCTTGACGCCGCGGTCCACCCCCGCGATGCGAGCGCCGGCCCTGAAATGAGCAAGCAGTCTGGCGCCCGTGGCCGCGACCATCGCTTCGTTGCCGCCGGTGTGGTCCCGGTGCTCGTGGGTGTTGAGGATCTGCGTGATCTGCCACCCCTTCGCCCTCGCGGCGGCGAGGCACTTTTCATGGTCCAGCGGATCGATGGCAAGTGCTTCGCCGGTTTCCGGACACGCTATCAGGTAGTTGAAGTTGCGGTAGGCATTGCCAGTCCAGATACGCTCGACGATCATCGCGTGCTCCCGAGGGCTTGCTGCCGACGAACAGGCATAGGTAGCAATCCATGTTACCGACCTGAAGCCCATAAAACCGGATCGCCGCGGGGGCAACCCGTAGGCTTCGATCTTCGGCTATGGTAGCAGCGGTCGTCCAACGCCTGTTGGGATTGCTCTGACCAGGACAGTCGGAGCCTCGTCATACCACATCTCCGCGGGCCACCGGGCCCCAGACGGCTCATACTGCAGACGGGGCCCTGACCGGGGGCGCCAGGCTAGAGGGGAGTTCGAACTGGCGCGGCTCACCCGGCGTGCGGCGCTCTTATGCTCTTCGCGGCGCAGCATGAGTACCTCAGCTGACCATCCCGGTCGGATCCACGTCGCTCGTGGGGAGGTCAAACAGGTCCCAGAGCGGTTCGACGCGAGATCGGTCGGTGCGAAGAGGAACTCCTCGCCCCAAGAGTGGCGGATCACTCTGACACCTCGCCCAAATACGTTCAGCATGCCTACTGCCGCCTTGCATCGGTTTCAGTTCAGCGAGCCGGCGTAGCAAACTGGAGTCGCCGCCGCCGACCTGGAATCGGGTCCGGTCAACATCGGACGTCCGCAGGCTCCGGCTCCTGACGTGCCGACGTGTCGCGAGCGAGCACGTGTAGCGGCGGCTGCCAGAGTCACAAGGGCAAGCCGGTTCCAGCGATCCCGCCTGGAACGGCGAGGCGAAATCCACTATCGTGTCAGTAGAGGTGCATTGCAGTCGCGCAGGATCCCCGGACGAGATGTCTCGCCCGATGCCGCCGGCGACGATCGCAGGACCGAGGCTGTCCTCTGGAGCGCTGCGCGGCGCTGCTGGCTTGTTAGCCGTCGAAGGACTGCACGCTCAATGCGCTCACGGTCGGTCGATCACGGATGGAGGTGTCTTATGGGCACTAAAGGTCTGCTCGTCAGGTTGGAAGTCAAGGCCGGCTACGACGACGCCAAGGCGGAAGACGTCCTGCATTCGGCTCTCGCGATGGGTCGTGCGGAAGCCGCAACGACCGCGTGGTTCGCGATCAGATTCGGGCGATCGGAGTACGGCATCTTCGACGTGTTCCCAGACGATGCCGGCCGCGAGGCGCATCTGGCGGGGCCAGTTATACAAGCGCTGTTGGATGCCGCGGGCAGCGTGTTTACCGGGGCGCCGCTGATTCAGGAGCTTGAGGTCCTGGCCGACAAGTTGCCTGCAACATCATCCGGTGGAGACCAGCTTAGATGCCGCTCTGGGCATGTCGCCGCGAAGTATGGGTAGGATGATGGGTATGTGGTAGTCGGGCAGAGTGGGAGTCAAACCTGGCGGCGCTTTGCGGGCAACTGTTGGAGTCGGCTGCCTTCCGCCAGTCATGGCTTCCCGGGTGTTCCGGTACCTTTTAGGTGCAGTCGCGCAATCGGGCAGACGAAGCAGATGTGTGTGAGTCTGCGCAAGGTGACAGGCGCAAACGTGCGCTCGTGGGCCGCGTTGCCATCGGGTCGCACGTTCAGGAACAGTTGTCTTCATGTCACGCCCCGGGGCGTGGGTGGCGCGCGAATCGGCGCGGTCCGCGCAAGGATATCGGTGATGATCATCGCGAGCGAGCATGATCGTGGAGTCCGCCTAGCTGACCGTGAAGCCGCCGTCCGCTGCGATGATCTGCCCGGTGACATAGCTTGCGGCAGGGCTTGCGAGAAAGAATACGCTCTGTGCAACCTCGATCGGGGCGGCCATTCGTCCCATCGGAATCCGTCCTGTGCCTACGATCGGCCCTCGAATCTTGAACGTCGCGCTGATGTTCTTGCCGCCCTCGCTGGCCATGCCGCCTGGAAGGATTGAATTGACGCGGATTCCGTCGGCCGCGAACTCGCTGGCCAGTGATCGCGTGATGCTGTCCACGCCGGCCTTCGCGGCGTCGTAATGGGCATTGACGCCCCACAGCGTGGGTCGAAGCGCGCCAACGGAGGAGATGTTGACGATCGAGCCGCCGCCGTTCGCCTTCATGCGCGTGATAGCCTCTCGGCAACACAGGAACGTCCCCCGCAGCGTGACGTCTTGCATCTGGTCCCATTGTTCGACGGACATTTCAAAGAATTCGACCTTCGATCGGTGCGCCGCGTTGTTGATCAGAATGTCGACACCGCCAAACTTCGTATCGACGGCTGCGAATAGTGCCTTGACGGATGCTTCGTCGGCCACGTCGACTTGGCATGGCATCGCAATGCCGCCGTCCGCATTGATATCCGACGCTGTTGCAGACGCCGCATCGGGGTTCAAGTCGGCAATCACGACCTTGGCGCCGGCCTCGGCGAGCAGTCGCGCAGTCTCGCGACCGAGACCTTGCGCAGAGCCGGTAACAACGGCGGTCTTGCCCGTGAGATTGAACCTCTGCGCGAGGTGCGCGCCGATCTGTGTTTCACTAAACATGGAATGCTCCGTTTTGAGTGTCGATGATGGTCGCGCTGTTCGGTTCGCTTCAGTCTTGCCGCTCTGGCCCAATCGTTTGTAGTTCATCGGAATTCACCAGACAGTGAAGATGATTGGGTGCGGACGTCTTCAGCTAATCAGAAATCCGCCGTCGAGCGTAATCGATTGGCCCGTCATGTAGCGGCCTGACGGCCCTGCGAGGTACAGCACCGCGGCGGCAATATCGGCGGGATCGCCCCATCCAAGCGGCAGACGTCGCTCCACATCCGTACCGGGTCCCGTGAGCTTTCCTGTTTTCAGGCGAGCCTGCATATCCGGATGAAACTGAACCTTGCCGGGCACTGCACCGGGAAGCACGCAGTTGACGAGAATCTGGTCGCGGGCATAGTCCAGCGCTGCGGAGCGCACTAAACCCGCTACGCCCGCTCGCGCGGCACCGTAGGCGCCATTGCCATTCAGTACGGCATGCGTGGCTCCCATGGTAGTCACGTTCACGATGCGTCCACCCCGGCCTGCGGCGAGCATGTGCTTAATCGCTTCTCGCATGCAAAAGAACACAGACTTCAGGTCGAGCGCCATCACTTCGTCCCAGGCGGCTTCGGAGAACTCCGTAAGCGGCCCGTTATTGGTCATGGCCGCGCAATTGACCACGATGTCCGGGCTACCCCAGGCTGCGCTGACCTGATTGAACAACGCAATCACGGAGGCTTCACGTTCCACGTCTGCCTCGATAGCGATTGCTTCGCCGCCCGCCGAAACAATCTTGTCGACGACCGATTGCATGTGCGCTGCGCTGTGATCGGCGACTACGACCCGTGCGCCAGCCTCGGCCAGTACAGGGGCGATATCGATGCTGGAATTGCATCCCTTGTCAGTCACGACAGCGATTTTTCCGCTGATGCCGAATAGCCGCTCAAGCAAGGATGTGGTCATCGAGTTATCTCCAGGGGGCTGCGTGTCGTTTTTTACGAATTCTAGCGACAACGTCCGACGCGCAATGGTTACCGTGGGGAACAATTAGAGTGAGCTGGTTTCACTAATCCCGCGCTCTAACGAACGGCAGGAATGAAGCGACTCAGCGCGGTGCTAGCGGGCCTCATCGAAACGGTGAGCGAAAATACGCACATCGTTCTAAAAACGCAACGATAATACCAGCCGGGATTTCCCTCGTTGCGGGTCTTCAGACGTGCCGCGCAACATGCGCGTGGAGAACGTCGGTCCGGCAATGATGACGTCGGCACGAACGCACATACAACTTCACAGGAAGGCACCAAGATGAATGTTGCGAAAAGAAGCCCCGCCCAGATGGAATCGCACCGACCGCAGCCAGATACCGGCACGCTTCCTTTGCAGGTTGAGGACATCACCTCTTCGTGGCTGACGTCGGCGCTCGCGCGCAGCCATGAAGGGGTAGCCGTCGAATCACTGGCCATCGACGAGGTGATGTACGGCACGGCTACCAAAGTCAGGGTGCGTCTTGCTTACAACGCAACAGGGCGCGAGCTTCGCTTGCCGGAGTCTCTGATCGTCAAGGGCGGTTTCGTTCCCGAGTACCGGAACCTGAACGCCTACATATACGAATACGAGGCGAAGTTCTTCAAGGAAGTCCATCCCTGCTTGCGTGCAAATGTGCCTGCCTGCTTCTATGCAGAGACCGACAGTCGAAGCGGGCAGTCGATCGTGATCCTCGAGGATCTACGTTCACGGGAAGTGGAATTCTGTCGCGTGCAGCGGACGCTGACGTTTGCGCAGGCGGCGGCAAACCTGGACGCGCAAGCGCGGTGGCACGCGCAGTTCTGGCAATCGCCTGCGCTCGAAAGCGATGGCGAACTGGCGTGGCTCGCGTCGCAAGACCCGCTGCCCGATGGCGAGTCCGGCACCTATCACTGGGGCCAGTTGAAACCCGAGGTGTTCGCCAGCTATACACAGTTGCCGCGCGGGGCCGCCGTGCCAAAGCGGTTTCACGATCGTGACTGGATGGAGCGGGCGCTCCTCGATCTGCGCGCTTTCGACCGCATCGGGCCGATGACGTTTCTCCATGGCGATGTTCACCTCGGAAACCTGTATTTCGACCGCGACGGCACGCCCGGCTTTCTCGACTGGCAGTCATATCGACGCGGACCGTGGGCTCATGACGTCACGTACTTCCTGATATCGGCTCTGGATATCGCGGATCGGCCGAGATGGGAGCGCGCGTTGCTCGAATACTATCTTGAGCGGCTCGCCTTTCACGGCGTCAACAACCCGCCGTCATTTGAAAGCGCGCTAGATGCCTACCGGCGCCACATCGTCTATGGGCTGTTCTTCTGGCTCGTGAATCCGGTGGAGTGGCAGGTCGAAGTCAACAATTGTGCAGTCGCGCCTCGGTTCGCGATGGCGGCACTCGATCACGAGATTCATGACCTCATGGGCCGATAACCCACCAGGCGTTGAGCGACACGCACTTGACGTCGCCACTTCCGCGGGAGTACATTTTTACGATCGATATTCAAAAATGTGAATGGCGGGGAATAGTAAAGGAGGCAAAGCATGTCGGAAATGGTCGCTCGACGCAGCACAACCTGGCCCAGCGTGTATGCGTGGGCAGGCTCGGTGCGCTTTTCGCTTTTGCACAAATCCGCACCTACGCTGTTTCCATCTGCTTTCGTGGCGTCGGCCTTCCTTCTGCTGAACGTCGACGAAGACGGATATACGGCCATCGAGCGAGGTGTCGATCGTGTCGGTTGCCATCCAGCGGTGCGCACGGCGCTTCGGGTGCTGGCTTTCATCGCGTTTTGCAACATACTGAATCTGGCCTACACGAGCGCGATGGGTGTGCACGCGCTGTATGCCGCTCCGTGGCCGGCGGATATGCCGAGCTGGCTTGCTAACAACCGTTAGGCGCACAGTGCCCGCCATCGTCAAACGCCACAGCGGATAACCGATGACGCATTGCAAGCCGCATCGCTTCGCCGACGTCGAGTATCGTGTAGAAGACGAAATCGCTATCGTCACGATGAGCCATCCGCCAGTCAACGGATTAGGTCTGGGAATCCGTCGCGGACTCGTTGCCGCGTTTGAAGCGGCCCGGCGCGACGCGCGGGTTCGCGCGATCGTACTCAATGGCAGTGGACGCGGCTTTTCCGCGGGAGGTGATATTCGCGAGTTCGGCACTTCCGCTGCCACAGCTTGGCCAGCATTGTCGCTGCACGTTCATCCGGTGATCGAGGCGAGCGACAAGCCGGTTGTAGCCGCTATCCACGGGTTTGCCATTGGCGGTGGTCTGGAAACCGCGTTGGTGTGCCACTACCGTGTGGTCGCGGACAATGCGCAGATCGGTCTGCCCGAGTGCAAGCTCGGCGTGATCCCTTTGTCCGGCACGCAGCGCTTGCCGCGTGTGCTGGGCTTCGCGAAGTCGATCGAATTCATTCTTGGTGCTCAAATCGTGCGCGCGGGAACCTTCCGGGGCAGCGCGTTATTTGACCGGATCGTCGATGGCGATGAGCATGAAATGTCGCGCCTTGCGATCGAGCTTGCGCGTGAGAAGATAGGCGGTACATCGTTGCCGTTGATTCGCCGGTTGCCATTGCCTGATGGCGATCCGGTTTCTATTGTCGCTAAAGCGCGCTCACGCCTCAGCTGTAGCGATGCAGTAGAAAGCCAGTGTCTGGATGCCATCGCCGCCGCGGCCGAGTCGCCCGATTTCGATGCCGGCATGGCCGCAGCGCGTGCGATCTACGATCGGCTCGTTTCGTCCGATCAGGTGTCAATGCAACGAGATCGGTTTTTCAAGTCGCGCCGGGACGGCTCCGCTCGATAAGCACCAACTGATTTGCTACT
Organism: Paraburkholderia sp. MM5477-R1; assembly: GCF_050436385.1. Classification (NCBI taxonomy): domain Bacteria; kingdom Pseudomonadati; phylum Pseudomonadota; class Betaproteobacteria; order Burkholderiales; family Burkholderiaceae; genus Paraburkholderia; species Paraburkholderia sp. MM5477-R1. The sequence goes on along the minus strand of NZ_JBNDMC010000010.1, from coordinate 783,239 downwards.
ACGCGGAAAGTTGCTTGCGCAGATCGCCTTTTCGCACCTTTCCCGAAGGCGTGCGCGGCAGCTCTGCAACGATGCAAAGTTGCTCGGGCGTCTTTTGCTTCGCCACGCCCGCGCCGGCAAAGTGGGTCTGGACTGCGATCAGGTCGAGCGACGTGCGTTCGTGCAAGACGACGACCGCACAGACTCTTTCTCCATATCGTGCGTCTGGCTGTGCCACGACGGCGACATCGCGCACGGCCGGGTGAGTGGCAAGTACTCGCTCTACTTCGAGCGACGATATATTTTCTCCTCCGCGAATCACGATGTCCTTCTTTCGGTCCGTGATGGTCAGGCAACCGTTTTCGTCGAGACGGCCGATATCGCCGGTCCGGAACCATCCGTCGTGAGTGAACGCGGCCGCATTGAGCGCCGGGTCGGTGTAGCCGACAAACAGCTCCGGACCCTTGATCAGAATCTCGCCGTCGCGTCCGGCAGGCAGGTCGCTGTCCAACTCGTCGACAACGCGCACCTGCGAGCCGGGTTGAATGCGACCGTCCGTGCAGGCCCGGATATCAAAAGGCGAATCGGCCCAGCCGACACTCACTGTCGAATGCTCGGTCAGCCCGTAGGCGCGGGTTCCCGCGAAGCCGGCCCGATCGGCCATGGCGACGTGCTCGGGCGTGACACCCGTGCCGCCCAGACCGTAAGAAGCGAGGGACACCAGGCTGCGCCCGTCGCGGCGGGCGGCTTCGAGGAGCCCCTGGAGATGAAACGGCGTGCCGCCCGAGAGGCGCACGCGATACTGATCGACCAGTCGCGCGGCAAGCGAGGCGTCCCATCGGTCCATGAACACCATCTCGGTGCCTGTAATGAATGGACGCAACAGGAAATTGAAGCCTGCAATATGGCCAGCAGGGAAGGGCGTGAGGTACGGCCCAGGCCCGTCGATGAACGGAATCTGCCACTCTGCGCCTACTGTGCGATGAGAGTGCTGCACGCCTTTGGGAGAAGCTGTCGTTCCTGACGTGTACAGCAGCAGGCAGATGTCTTCCGACGTTGGCGGGTCAGCAGGGCGTTGTTCATGCGTTGTCGCGGCGAGTCGTTGCAGCGCGCCAAACGTGATGCCGTTCGAGGGCGCCCGATCGCCAACGACGATCACGCGCTCGAGGTCGGGCGTGTCGCCGAGCGCGGCGACACGCTCCAGGTAGTCGGTTCGGGACCAGAAATCGGGCACGCACAGAACGCGGGCGCGGGATTGTCGAAGGATGAAGCCGACTTCGGCGGGACCGTAGATGTGTACGATCGGCACGAGTACCGCACCGATCTCCAGTGCAGCCAGATACAGAAGCGCAGTCTCACGCTGTGTGGGAAGCTGTATCGCGATCACATCGCCTCGACGCAGACCGAGGGCTGTGAGTGCCTTGCCAATCTCTTTCGCGTCGTGCAGCAGGGACTCGGTGGTGCAAGTGTAGGCACCGGCCTGGGTATGAAAATGGAGTGGCGTCGCGCCGTGCTTTTCGACGGCGCGCGCAATCAGGGCCGCAAGAGGAAAACCGCTCGACCACGGCGCAGTTTTCGATTCGCGCAGATTGGAATTCATGCTAGCAAGGCTCGCAAGAGACTCACCAGCGCGAGTGGCTGGTCAAGCATCATGTGATGGCCTGCGCGTGGCATCGTGATGGGACCCTTCGCGCCGGGAATCGCAGCTACGATGCGGCGCGCGCGATCGGCGCTGACCACGCTGCTGCACTCGGCGTGCACGTAGCTGACGGGAACCGCGATGCGGGTCAGCAGGTCTTCTTCGCCTTCGACCGGCTGGAGATTCCGCAACTTCGGATCGAAGCGCCATACCCAGCCGTCGGCGGTTTGACGAAGTGATGTCCGCGCGAGATGCTCGAGCAGCCACGGCTCGCAATCTTGTTCCGGGATGAGTCGAAAGCGACTGAGTGCAGTATGCCAGTCCGGATAGGGGCGGGGCGGCGGGCGTAGTTCCACTGCAGGCAAGGTTTCGCCGCGTAGCATGAAATACGAATCGAGCACGACTGCATGCGAGAGACGATCGGGAAAGGTCGCGCACGCCTGGAGCAGACGCGATCCGCCGAAACTGTGGCCCACCGCGACGCACGGTCCAGAGCCGATTGCATCCACGACAGCGACGAGGTCGCGCACGAAAACGTCGGCGCTGTATTCCTGCCTGTAGGCGCTGTCGCCCATGCCGCGGAAATCCAGAGCAAAGACGCGAAAGCGATCGGTGAAGAAGGGCGCAATGAAGTCCCACCAGTGCGTGTGCCCGAGAAAACCGTGTGCGAAGACAAGTGGCGGCTTACCGGTGTCTGCGGCGTTCCACGAGACATAATGGACAGTCACCCCGCCGCCTTCGGTGAAGTGAGATCGACGCGGCTGGGCCATGGCGTGATCGAACCATGAGGGGACACGATCATTCATTGCGGATTTTCCATTACCTGAGGCTTGCACACGCGGTCCATCGACCAGCTATACGAGTACGATGTGCTGTCGATTCGCATCGATCCAGTCCACCATCGGGGTGAGCTGGACACCACGTTTGGAAAGCGAATCGATATCGACGCGGTACCCGACCGCGTTGATCCATTCTTGTGCATTCACCCATCCGGGTGCGAGACCCTTTGCTCGGGCTTCATCCGGTGACACGTGCGAAACGTTGATCTGTGCGCCCAGAACGTTGTTCAGGCGATTCGCAACTTCAGACATCGTGAGTCTTTCCGACGCCAGCGGCACGGTCTCACCGTGCCAGCGTTGCGGATCGTTTAGCGCGCTGGCCGCGAGCGCGCCCACGTCGTCGGCGGCAATCCAGTCGAGTCGTGCGTCGGGTAGCAACGCGCTGAGCAACAAGCCTTCGCGCAGGTGCGGAAACATCGCGCCCGCTTTCGGCTCAGCGAGGTTGTCCATCATGAATGCAGGCTGCAAGACCGTCCACGATTCGAAACCCGCGGCGCGAACGGCCTCTTCCACTTCCCATTTGTCCGTCCAGTATTTTCGGTTCCAACGTTTCTCGCTCCAGCCAGGAAACGTCTCATGATTGCCGGCCTGCGCCACGGAGGTGTGAACGAACTGCGGGACCTCCGCGTTGCGCGCTGCGTTGACGAGCGCAAAACCCTGGCGGCGTTCCCTGTCGCTGCGATCAAAATCAGTCAGGAGAACGGAGAAGACGGAACCGACGCCCTCCATCGCTTTTGCGAGCAAGTCGCGGTCGTCCAGATCTCCCCGTAGCGCCTGCGCATCCATGTCGACGAGTGCCCGCGCAGCCGGCGAGTCTGGATTGCGTGTCAGGAAGCGTACCTTGCGTCCAGCCGCAAGAAGATGGCGAGCCGCGGCGCCTCCTTGTGCGCCAGTGGCGCCGATGACGAGTACCGCGGCGGATGAATCGATCATGACTTGTCCCGAGGTCGAACGTTAGACGTTGGCCAGGCGTGTCACGCCTGGGCGGCTTGCGCGCGATGCCGCTAACCCTGTGACAGCCATTGCAGGCTCGCGGCCTGGTTGTTCACAAGCAACCGTTCCGATATTAGCACGATGTTCATAAAACCACGAGCAAAGGCTGCCCGTGATCGATGCTTCGGAATTGCCAGGCCAAAGGGCAAGGCGAATGGCGCGAGGCGCAAAGACGAAGCTTCGTCTTTGCGCCTGACACCACGATCAATGCTGCGGGCGCAGCGTTTGAACGAGGCCGCCTTCATGTGCAACGATCACCTCGGATCCCGGCTGATAAACCCCGGCAATTTCGTCTGCGCGCAGGCGGTTGCCCTGGAGGCCGCGCAGATAACTCGTGTCGTCGAGTCGCAACACATGTTCACCATGCGCGTCGCGCACGACGATCTGGTCCGATGCGATCGACGTCAGCGTGCCCACATAGGGCAGCCGGGGCTCAAACGGGAAACTTCCGCCGTGCGGCAGGATGCGCGTGTCGAGTGACAGACGAAAACGGTCCGAATGATTGCTGAGACCAGAGTGCGGCGTGCGTCGGCTCATCAACAGGACGTCGCCCAAGCGGTAGTTCGTGCGGCGCCATGCGTCTTCTGGCACGCTCGCGAGATCGATAGGAACGATCTTGTCGCCGTCCTTCCTGTGCAGGCACGCAAGCTTATGCAATCCTTCCGCGACGGCCAGTCCGCCGACTTGCGCATCGATATCGCTGAGCGGAATCCAGCAGATGATGAAATCGAGGCGGTCACTGTAGATAGCATCTTCATGAATGAAGTCGAACCGTGTGCGGCTTTTGTCGATAGCGGGCGGCGAGGTGCGGTATTCGGTGAAAGGTACCCAATAAAGCGGTACGCCGAAGAGCCGCTGAAAGAATACACGAACCGCGGGGTCTTCCATCACGGTGCGTGCCGCACGCTGCTCGTTCATCGCCTTCACGGGAAAAAAGCTGAAATTTTCGCGGTCTTTGCCAGTCCATCGCACGTCTCGGTCGTTGCGGTCCACGAAGCCGTTGCTGTCGAGGTGATCGACAAGCAGACCGCGCATGCGCTCCAGCGGCTCGTGGTCGAGAACGTCGCGAAAGAACAGGTAGCCGTCTTCGTTCCAGCGTTCTTGCAACTCGGCGTGATTGCCGAGCAGGTCATTGGAAACGTTGAATTCGCGCATCGTCGGCACGATATCCACGCCTGGTGTGCTCATAAATTGTCTCCTTTGGTCGCGGGGGCGCTCTGATGTCGGCTCACAGCAATCCGCGTTCTTCCGAAGTGCGGGTCGTGGTGTCGATGCCAAGTTCCCGCAGTGTCTCCAGAACGGCCGTGGTCGCGGAAGCGACGGCCGGGAAGCCTGCATACGGAAGCGCCTGAATCAGCACCCCTTCGAGTTCCCGTGCGCTCAGACCGTTGCGCACGGCAATGCGGACGTGGTTCTTCAGTTCGAGCGTCTGCCGGCTGGCGATGAGAATGCCCAGCGTGACGAGGCTGCGCTGCTTGCGCTCGAGTTTGTCGTCGCCCCAGACATCCGCGAACGCGTAGTTGATGGCAAGGCGTGAAATGTCGGATCCGAAGCCGGTGGACTCGCTTGCGGCCCGTAAGCCGGCTGCCTTGTCTTCACCCATGATTTCGCCGAATACCTTTAAACCATAGGCAAGTTTTTCTTCGAGGCTCTTCACTTGTGTCTCCTGTTTAACCGCGGCGGCGCGGCTATTGATAGCGGATGCGACTCACCCGAGCCGCCTTGGTCGTTATTCGTATTGTAGAACGACATTCTAAAATGTATGTTGAACGGTGCTGGACGTCAAGATAGTGCACACCCGATATGACCAGGGTTCGTCCGTAGTGCACCGCAACGGGACAAAGGCGATATGCTGAGGACACCCGATATCAAAGCCATATCACGTCATGGAATTGCGGCATCTCAGACACTTCGTTGCGGTTGCGGAGACCCAGCACTTTGGCCGTGCGGCTGCGCGCCTGGGCATGGCGCAGCCGCCGCTCAGCCAGTCGATCATGCGGCTGGAGGAGCAGCTCGGTATCAAGCTGCTCGAACGTACACCGCGAGGCGTTTCGCTCACAGCCGCCGGAGCCGCGTTGCTCGCGGAAGCGAAGCCACTGATCGCGCAAGCGGAGCTGGCCGAGCGGCGCGTGCGGCAAGCCGCCGACGAACTGGCGAGCCTGAGCGTAGCGTTCGTGCCGATGTGTGCGCTGCGAATCATGCCGCTAGCCATTCAGGGGCTTCGCAAGCAATGGCCGGGCGTTGACGTCCGGTTGATCGAGCGCGGCAGTGCTTTGACCGTCGCCAGCGTGAAAAACGGCAGCATCGACCTGGGCGTGGTAGTCACCAGTTCGGCGGACGTCTCCGGTTTGGAAAGCGTGGTCATCGAGCGTCTGCGTGTGGTGGCCGCGGTTCCGGCGAAGTGGCCCGTGGCGGCGCAGCCTTCAATTCGTATCGCGGATCTCGCGCGATACCCGCTCATCATGTTCCCTCAGCAGATGTCGCAGCCGCTGTTCGCTGCGTTCGAGACAGCGCGCCGCGAGGCGGGGCTGTCGCCGCGGGTGACCCAGCAAGCGCGCCATCCATACACGATGCTCAACCTCGTGTCTCATGAACTGGGCATCGGTCTGATGCTGGACTCGGCGCGATACCTGCCCGTGGAGGGTGTCGCCTTCGTCGACATCGAGGATGTTCCGGCTTCAGGCGAAACTGAGGTGTCGCTGGTGTGGGCCGATAGACCTCACAAGCCCTACCACCGTTCGATGCTCGACATCATGCGCGATATCGCGTCGCCGGCGGCGGGGTGATACGCGCAATCCACTGCTCGACAGCTTCGTCCATGCTGCTCCTTTCGTCATCCGCTTCTCGTTCATCTTGACACGCCAAAGTGGTGTGTTTATCTTTGCGAATGACGTTCAGAAAATAACCCGCTCGCGCGGCGAGCCAAAGGAGGAGCAATGAGCACGAATGTGGCGAGTCTTTTCAATCTCGATCAGAAAGTGGCGGTGGTAACAGGGGCAGGCTCAGGCATCGGCCGCGAGACGGCTTTGCTGCTGGCGTCGGCCGGCGCGGCGGTGGTCGCGGCGGACCTGAATGAGGAAGCGGCGCAGCAGACGGCCAGCCAAATCGAAAGTGCGTCTGGCAAGGCTATCGCGATCAAAGTGGACATCAGCGATGAATCGTCGATTCTTGCGATGTACGAAACGGTGCAGGCCAAACTTGGGCGCCTCGACATTCTCGTGAACAACGCGGGCATCTATCCGAAGACGAAATTCGTCGAGACGTCGGTAGAAAAGTGGGACAAGGTGCTCGGCATCAACTTGCGCGGCACCTTCCTCTGCATGCGAGAAGCGATCAAGCGAATGCAAGGTGCCAAAAACGGCGGTTCCATTATCAATATTTCGTCGGTGGCTTCGCTGCAGCCGGTGATTTTCGACAACGGTGACTACGGCGCGTCGAAGGCGGGCGTGAACAACCTCACCAAGGTGGCAGCGCTCGAATTCGCAGCAGACGGAATTCGCGTGAACGCAGTGCTGCCCGGCGGCGTGGCAACCGAGGGCGCGGCCGCATCGACGAAGGTTCATCAGGCTCACGGGCCGATCACCCAACCTGGTCGCATGCCGCTGGGCCGCATCGGCGTCGCCTCCGATATCGCCAGGGCAGTGTTGTTTTTCGCGTCGCCGGCATCGGACTACGTCACCGGTCAGCTTCTCGCTGTCGACGGCGGCTTCCAGGTCTCCTGATCACTCGTCTGCGTGTCATGTTCGAATCGCTAAGCTGCGTCGAGCACGCGGCTTGGCGCTGCCATTCCCTTTCCCCGATTGATTGCCGACCCGTTCGCACACACGTCCATGTGTGTGCAGCGGGCGCTCGCGCATGCGCGTCGGTCTGTGCCTTGTCGGGTAGTGAAAACACCGACGCCATTAATTGAACGACGTGTTGCATAACCATATTCCATGGCATAGGATGTCCATCAAGAGGCGCCATGCAAGCGCCCGAGAGCATAAGCCTGATCGGAGACATGCGATGTACTTTCTCGACAGCGATTTACGTGGTCCTCTTGCAGACTATACGTACGACTATCGTCGCCAGCGCGCTGAAAAGGGCGCTCCGTCGTCGGACGAATCGGCTCGCGCAAAACAATCGAATTGGGCGGCGCGCGTGTTGGGCGCGGTGGCGCCTCGTGCTCTGGGCAAGCTGCGGACGGAGGGCCGGGCGCGATGAAAACGCTGACTCGCGAGAGCGCTCGGGAAGCGCGTAGAGTATGGCTCCCACTCATTCTCCTGTCGATTTCGGCGGCGGCGGTCTGGCTGCTGCAACGCGATGTGCGCATGGAAGAGCTAGGCCGGTCCGCACTCTTCGACGTCGTGATGATGTTTGCGGTGCTCGGGGCGACGGCATTGGCGGGCATCATCGGATGTGCGATTGCGAGCCGTGCGCGAGCGCAGGAAGCCGATTTGTCGACAGGCGAGGGTTGTTGCTTCATTGGCGCCGTGATCGGTGCGGTCGTCTTTTTTGTCGCCATGACTATCTAACGGTAGAAGCCATGAATGAAGAACTGAGCGCGCGCGTCGAAGCACTGTTGGATAAGCAGGACATACTCGAATGCGTACACCGCTATTGCCGCGGGGTCGATCGCATGGACCGGAAGTTGACGCTGTCGGCGTACCATCCGGACGCAATCGACGACCACGGCGCATTCGTCGGGGATGCAGAGGAATTCGTCGACTGGGCCTTTGCGTACCATACCGAGCATCAGTTGTCGCACCACCATATGGTGTTCAATCACAGCGTCGAATTGCAGGGCGACGAGGCGCACGGGGAGACGTACTGGCTTTTCTTCGGAGAAAATCGCGTCAAGCCAGACACGCTAGCGGTGGGGCGCTATATCGACCGCTTCGAAAAGCGTGATGGCGTGTGGGCGATTGCCGCCCGTGTCTGCATCTCCGAAGCGATCAACGAACTGACCCCTGCGGAAGTGCCCACTGCGTGGCGTGAAATCCTGATGGGCAATGGCGTCAGTGCACGAAATCGTGAAGACGTCTCTTACGAACGGCCTTTAAAGACGCGCCAACCCAGCGAGGTTTAAGGCCAGACGCAAGCCTGCAACGACGCTTGCCACCACGGCACCACGGATACCAGCATCGATTTGCCATGAAAGCCAACGTCGGCAGCAAGCCGACGTTGGCTTTCAGCTATTGGGTAATGGCGCAATCGTGCTGTGACCGACAATCGACAGAAACTCGCGGCGGGTGGAAGGATCGTCACGGAATGCGCCCAGCATTCGGCTCGTCACCAGCGATGCGCCGGGCTTGTGCACGCCTCGCGTACTCATGCACTGATGCGCGGCTTCGAGAATGACAGCGACTCCCTTCGGTTGAAGCACGGTGTTCAGCGCATCGGCGATCTGAACGGTCATCTTCTCCTGAATCTGTAGGCGCTTGGCATAGACATCGACGAGGCGCGCGAGTTTGGAGATGCCGACCACGCGATGTTCGGGCAAGTAGGCAACGTGCGCACGTCCGATGATAGGCACCATATGGTGTTCGCAGTAGCTCTCGAAACGGATGTCCTTTAGCACCACCATCTCGTCGTAGCCATCCACTTCGGAAAACGTGGTGGCGAGAATCTGCATCGGATCGGAGTCATAGCCCGAGAAGAACTCGCGGTATGCGCGCGCGACCCGTGCAGGTGTTTGAATGAGACCTTCCCTTTCGGGATCGTCACCGGCCCATCGGATCAGCGTGCGCACGGCTTGTTCCGCCTCGTCCGGCGTGGGGCGAATCGACACTTCCTCAGCGCCAATCTGATTGTCTCGTTTGTTCATCAACTCTCCTGATCATTCATGCCTCGTGCAATCGCATCGGCGTCCGCGAGTGCGGCACACGAGTGTCGGCGATGTGGAGGAAGTGTATATAATTGCACGGTGTTCGTAAATACAAACGACCGGTGAATCTTACATGCGACGTTCGACCATTGCGGGTCGAAAAATCAGGTTGCACTTACACAGGGATCAGCACATGAAAACGCGCATTACAGAGCTGCTTGGGATTCGATACCCCATTGTTCAAGGGGGCATGATGTGGGTGGGTCGAGCTGAACTTGCCGCCGCCGTCTCGAACGCCGGTGCGCTCGGCACCATCACTGCTCTGACGCAGCCCACGCCCGAGGCGCTGCGCAACGAGATCGCTCGGGTTCGCTCAATGACGGATCAGCCGTTCGCCGTCAACCTGACCATTCTGCCGACGATCAAGCCAGTGCCGTACGACGAGTACGTGCAAGCGGTCGTGGAGAACGGTGTAAAGATCGTCGAGACGGCGGGACGCAATCCCGAGCCATATATGCCCGCATTCAAGGCTGCGGGAATCAAGGTCATCCACAAGTGCACGTCGGTGCGTCACGCGCTGAAAGCGGAGGCGTTGGGCTGCGACGCCGTGAGCGTGGACGGATTCGAGTGCGCCGGACATCCGGGCGAGGACGACGTGCCCAATCTGATCCTGTTGCCGGCCGCGGCCGCGAAACTGCATATTCCGATGCTTGCGTCAGGCGGCATTGCCGATGCGCGCGGCATGGTCGCCGCGCTCGCGCTCGGCGCGGATGGGATCAATATGGGTACGCGCTTCATGGCAACGCGGGAGGCGCCGATTCACGAGAACGTCAAGCGCAGGCTCGTAGAGCATGACGAGCGCAATACGGCGTTGATCTTCCGCACGCTGAAGAACACGTCGCGTATCTTCAGGAATTCGGTAGCGGAGCAGGTGTTGGAACTCGAGCAAAAAGAGGGTGTGACGTTTGCGGATCTCAAGCCGCTGGTGAGCGGTGAGCGCGGTAAGCGAGTGTACGAGACGGGTGACACCGAAGACGGAACGTTTCCGGCTGGCCTCGCAATCGGGCTTATCGAGGACATTCCCACCTGCGCGGAACTCGTGAGTCGGATGGTCGCCGAGGCGCGCGCACTCATTCATGGCCGGCTGGCCGCGCTTGTAGAAGCGAGCTGAGTCCGCAACAAGACGGCCGTCGAACAAGGCTGCCCGTGCCCCCGGTTTTAGCGGACGTGGCAGCCGATGCATGCATGACGATCACAATCAGGCCTGCGAAGTCGGACGACCTTGTTCGTCGAGTCGTTCGAGATGCGCCAGCAGCGACCGGGATGCCGCTGGCCAGAGCCTTTCGGGAACATCGGTATAAGCAAGACGCAGCCAGTCGTCGATCGAACCGGTCGGCAGTGCCTTTACCGCGCCGGCGATCTTTGCTTCCCGGGCGAGACGGTGTGCCTTGAGGCGGGCGATCTGGTCATGCGGTCGGTCCAGCACGTACCCATGGGCGGGCAGAATAAAGTCGATCTCACGTTCGGTGCAAATCGCGTTCAACCGGTCGAGTGACGTAAGGTACGCCGTCATGTTGCCGTCGGGAGGATCGATGATGGTCGTGCTGCCATTCAGAATGTGATCGCCGCTGAATAGCAGTCCGTCTTCCAGAAGGACCAGGCACACGTGGTTGCTTGCGTGCCCCGCTGTCGAGACGACCAGCAATCGATGCGTCTCGCCGTCATGCGCAAGTGTCAGCAAATCGCCATCGAGCAATCCCGATGTCGTGTTTAACAATGAGAATGGCGTTCAGAAATTAGCGCAATTTTTGTTTTCTGTCCACGTTGTTGTGCGATGCGCAAAGCTGCGATCGTGCCGAACATTGCGCACGTCATTCGCGCCAGATTGCGTGTGTGCTATCAGGCCTTCCTTGTGGGTGACAACGGATAGACGTGGCTGGGATTTCGCGTTATTCTGGTTCATAAAGATGATCGACGTTCAATTATTGGTTGAACTTGGCCCGCAACATTTCCAGGTATCGGAAGGCGATGCAAGAGCTCGCGGGACATGATTTGCCAGATAACAACAGGACGACTCAGATGGATGCAGGTACGGCTTCGCACGATGCCCTGATGGATGTGCCGTTTCGCCCGATTCGCGTCGGCAGCATGGATGCCATCGTCGAGCGAAGGCCAGACGGAAGCGTGGTGTATGAACTGCAGGAACCGCTCCAGGCGTATCCGATCCGCTTGACGGAGCGGCTCGAACACTGGGCGAGCGTCACGCCCGAGCGCGCGTTGCTTGCGCGGCGGACGCCGGACGGCAAGTCATGGGAGTCTCTGACCTACCGCCAGGCGTTCGACGGTGCGCGTGCGCTGGGGCAGGCGCTGCTCGATCGAGGATTGTCGCCGTCTCGTCCGTTGATGATTCTCTCCGATCGAAGCTTTGAACACGCGCTCTTCGCGCTCGCCGCATTGCACGTCGGGATTCCCTATATCCCGGTGACGCCCGCGTATTCGCTGTTATCACAGGACTTTTCGAAGCTCAGGCAACTCGCGGCCGTATGCACGCCCGGCCTCGTCTTCGCGGAGGACGGCGCGCAGTATGGCCGCGCATTGCGTGAGGTGTTCGGCGACGTGGAATGTGTCGTCGTCGGTCCGTTGCCGGAGGGTCGTGGCGGTTCGCGCGTCGCGGAGTGGCTGAAGACGCCGGTTACAGCCGACGTCGACAAGGCGTTCAAGGCAGTCGGCCCGGATACGGTGGGCAAGATCATGTTTACTTCGGGAACGACAGGCGCACCGAAAGGCGTGATCTACCCGCAGCGCATGTTGTGCAGCAATCGACAGCAAGTCGCCCAGGTGTTCGCGTTTCTTCAGGACGGGCCATCGGATCTCGTCGACTGGCTGCCTTGGCATCACACTTTTGGCGGCACGCATAACTTCGGCATGGTGCTGTACGGCGGGGGGACTTACTACCTGGACCCAGGCAAGCCAACGCCGGAGGAAATTGGCCCGACGGTGCAGGCATTGCGTGAAATCGCGCCGGCGGTCTACCTCAATACGCCGCAAGGGTTGGCCTCGCTCATTCCGCATCTGCAGGCGGACAAGGCACTGCGCGAGAAATTCTTTAGCAAACTCGCGCTCATCTACTACGGCGGTGCAAGTCTGCCGAAATACGTCTGGGCTCAACTCGACGAGCTCGCGGTGCGTACCATCGGCCAGCGTGTGCTCATCATGTCGGGCATCGGCAGCACGGAAGCAGGCCCAACGCCGCTATCGGCGGCCTGGGATCCGCGACGGGAAGCGATTGCGGGGTTGCCCGTGCCTGGCGTCAAAGTGAAGGTGGCGCCGGTCGGCGCGAAGCTGGAAATCCGTTTCCTCGGCGACTGTGTGACGCCCGGCTATTGGAAAGATCCCGAGCGCACTGCCGCCGCGTTCGACGAGGAAGGCTATTTCCGCTCCGGTGACGCAGCAACGTTCATCGACCCGCAGCGCCTCGAACTGGGACTGCGCTTCGACGGACGGATCGCGGAAAATTTCAAGCTGTCCTCGGGCACCTGGGTCAACGTCGCCGAGTTGCGACTGTACGCGCTGAACGTGTGGGGCCCGTATGCGCGGGATATCGTGATTGCCGGGCACGACCGCGACTACCTGAGCGCGCTCGTCTTCCCTGACATCGAAGCGTGCCGTGCGCTTTGCGACGACCTTCACGATCCGATGCCGGGCGCCGACCAGATTGTCAACAGCCGCGGCGTGCGCGCGTTCTTCCAGACCGGACTCGACCAGCTCGCCGCGCGTCCTGGCGGCAGCTCTACGCGCATTGCGCGCATCGTGCTCGAAAGCGAGCAGCCGACGCTCGATAACGGCGAATTGAGTGCAAAGAGCGCAATCAGCCAACGCAATGTGCTCGAGCGACGGCGCGGTGTCGTGGACGAGCTTTATTGCGTGCCGCCCACGCCGCGCACATTGGTCGGCAACGCTGGCGCAGCAGCGGGCGCAGATCGAGGCGCGCGCCGCGGTTCAACGTACTGAAAACGCTGGAAGCTAAACCATGGATTTTCGCGTAGATCCCGCGGACATCGCGTTCCGCAAAGAAGTTCGTGCGTTCCTCAACGAGCATTTGCCGGCCGATCTGGCCTTTCGCGGGCAGCAGGGCTTTCTGGCAGGTGACGACGATTCACAGCGCTGGACTCGCATCTTGCACGAAACGCGCGGCTGGTCGGTGCCGCATTGGCCGGTTGCTGACGGCGGCACCGGGTGGACCGCGATGCAGCGTTACATCTTCGAGGAAGAATGCTATCTGGCAGGCGCACCGATACAGAATCAGGCGGGCGTGTCGCTCGTCGGACCCGTGATTTGCGAGTTTGGCAACGAAGAGCAGAAGCGCCGCTTTCTTCCTCCTATCCAGCGTGGTGAAGTGTTCTGGGTACAGGGTTTTTCAGAGCCGGGCTCGGGTTCCGATCTTGCATCGCTACGTACGACGGCGGTTCTCGATGGAGACCACTACATCGTCAATGGACAGAAGATCTGGACCAGCTTCGGCGCCTACGGTCAATGGAATTTCGTGCTGGTCCGCACGGATAGCGAAGCGAAGCCACAAAAGGGCATTTCCTTCCTGCTGCTCGACATGTCGTCGCCGGGCGTTACCGTGCGGCCGATCGCGTCGCTCGATGGCTGCCATCACCTGGCGGAAGTCTTCTACGACAACGTGCGTGTGCCCGCTGAAAACCTTATCGGCGAGGTCAACAAGGGATGGGGATACACCAAGTTTCTGCTCTTTAACGAGCGGGCGTTTCTTGGCGCTGAAGCGCCTGCCCTCAAGCGCTATCTGCGCAAGATCCGGCACTACGCCTCGCGCGAACGGATGGCCGGCAAGCCATTGATCCAGGATCCGACGTTTGCGGCACGTTTCGCGCAGCACGAATTGGAGGTTCGCGCGATCGACATGGCGGTGCAGAAAATCCTGCATCAAGGGATAGACGAGCGCAGCGGCGGTATGGCGATCGGATCCATGCTCAAAGTGCGCGGATCCGAACTTCATCAGAAGCTCACGGAGATGCTGCTGGAGGTGATCGGCGATTATGGCGCCGTGTTCTATCCCGATCCGAATGAAGAGCGAGAACTGCGCGAGGCCCAGTTCATCGGACCTGAATACGCGCCAGGCCTGGCGGCAGAGGTCTTCTATCGGCGGGCTTGCTCGATCTATGGCGGGACGGCCGAAATTCAGCGAAACATCATCGCCAAAGCACTGTTCGATCTTTGACGCCATATCGAGTCACGAACGGTCTTCGATCCCCGAGACGTGGGATCGCATCAATTGCCGGCATAAAGAGGGTGCAGCATGGACTTCGAGTTGAGCGACGAACAGCGGATGTTGCAGGAAAGCGCGCAACGCTTCTTGCAAAAGAGTTATACGTTCGAACATCGTCGCAATCTTGCTTCGCAAGGAGGCGGATTTTCGCGCGAGACGTGGCGTAGGTTCGGCGAAATGGGTTGGCTCGGTGTCGCGGTGCCGGATGAATTGGGCGGGCTCGGTTTCTCGTCAGTCGAAAGCGCCATCGTGGCCGAGCAGATCGGGCGCGCGCTGGTGCTGGAGCCATACGTGATGTGTGGTGTGTTTCCTGCGTCGCTTGTCACGCGCTGCGGGCGAGACGGGCAGCGCGAGGCGATACTTGGCGAGATCGTTTCGGGCGAGACTGTCTATGCGGTCGCACAAAGTGAACGTGAAGCGCGGGGTCAGGTGCATTACGTGACGGCCGCCGCGAAGAAGACAGAGGACGGGTCTTGGCGGCTGGACGGCTATAAGACGCTCGTGGTTGGAGCGCCCGTTGCAGACCGTCTGCTCGTCGTCGCTCGCGCGGCGGGTGCGGCCGATGCCACGGACGGCATCGGGGTTTTCGTCGTCGATCCGAAGCAGGCAGGCGTGACGCTGAAGACTTGCGCGTTGCTCGACGGCACGCCATCTGCCGACTTGCTGCTCGATGGTGTGATCGTCGCGGAATCGAATGTTCTGGGTGAGGCTGGGCGAGCGTTCGAAGGACTGCAGGCCGCCGTTGACGAAGCGGTCGTTGCGATCTGTGCCGAACTGGTGGGCGATATGGAAGACGCTATCGAGCTCGCGTCGGAATATTTGAAAACGCGCAAGCAGTTCGGGGTGGCGATTGGCAGCTTCCAGGCGCTGCAACACCGGATGGCCGACATGGCGATCGAAGCGATGCAGGCGCGCGCAACACTGCACCGTGCGTTGCTCTCTATCAGCGAGGACAGGGAGAACCGGAGCGTCGAAATCTCGGGCTGCAAGGCACAGACCACTCGTGGCGCGAAGTTCGTCACGCAACAGGGTATCCAGTTGCACGGTGGCTACGGCATCACGGATGAATACAAGGTGGGCCATCACTATCGCCGTCATCTGGTGCTCGACGCATTGTTCGGCAACGCGGACTATCACCTGAATCGCTACGCACGCCAGATTCAGCACGAGGCAATGGTCGCGGCGGCGTGAACCCTTTCGAGGCATTGCCATGAACGCAAATGCAACCGATCTGCTCGGCATGCGGAGTGACGAAACGGTTCTCACGTTGACACTGAACCGGCCCGCGGCCCGCAACGCACTGAACCTCGCATTGACCGAAGCGCTGGTCGACGCATTGCATCGTTTCGAAGCGGACCAAAGTCTGCGCGTCCTCATCGTGACGGGCGCCGATCCGGCCTTTTGTGCTGGGCTCGACCTGAATGATTTTTCCGCGCCCGATGCGCCGCGCACGCGGGTCGCGGACATGATCGATATGTGGCCGCGCATCACCAAGCCGGTAATCGCGGCGGTCAACGGCGCTGCCGTTACAGGCGGGCTGGAACTTGCAATGGGGTGCGATTTCATCATCGCGTCCGAGCGTGCGCGCTTTGCCGACACGCACACGAAAATCGGCGCGCTCGCGGGGGGCGGCATGACCGCGAGGTTGCCGTATAGCGTGGGTCCGCGGTGGGCGAAGCAGTTCAGCTTGACGAGCGATCCGATTGACGCGGCCACCGCGTTGCGCATCGGCCTCGTGAACGAGGTGGTCAGCCACGAGCAACTGATGGAGCGGGCAGCGTCACTAGCGAAGACGATTGCGAGCCGCCGCCCCGAGCTCGTCGCGACGGTCAAGCGGGTGATCGATCAGGGTGCGCTAGCTTCGCTGGAAGAGGCGTTGCGGATCGAGAAGGCGGCATTGGCGCAAAGAAAGCAAAGCGGCGGCATGGCGTGGCAGGTGGGGAAATAATCGCTTGCCTGAGCGAAGCGCGCGACGCGAGGGCCGTGACGCTGGCTCAATCAACAATTTCGCCCTGAGGGGACTCGCATGGCAAATCTCTACGATCTTCCAGACGACATTCAGGTGACGGCCGACGGCGGCCTGCGGATCATTACGCTCAATCGACCAGACGATCTGAACGCGTCGACCACCGAGATGCTCTTCAGTTACCCCAAGCTGTTTGCTGCGCTAGCCTCGGATCCCGAGGCGCGCGTCGGGATTCTCACCGGTGCGGGAAGGGCGTTCAGCGCCGGCGGAGACATGAATCACTTCGTCAAGACGCTCGACGACCCCGATTTTGCGCGCAGCGTGCAAGAGAACGCGCGGCAAACGATCCACGGTTTCATCGACGTGCCGATTCCTCTGATTGCCGCCGTCAACGGGCCAGCCGTCGGTTGGGGCGCGACGATGGCTACGCTGTGCGATATCGTTCTGATGTCGGAGAAGTCTTTTCTCGCCGAGCCGCATATCAACATTGGTCTCGTCGTCGGAGATGGGACCTCCGTGTCGTGGCCGCTCTATACCAGTCTGCTGCGGGCGAAAGAACTGATCTTTACTGGAGATCGCATCACAGCGCAGCAAGCCGTTGATTTCGGTCTGGCCAATCGCGTTGTCGAACCCGACAAGCTGATGGAAGAGGCTATGACTCTTGCGCAAAAGCTGCTCAAGCAACCGCGCCACGCACTGCGCGAAACCAAGAAGCTGATGAACCTGCATCTCCATCGCAGTGCGGCCCAGATGCTCGACACGACCCTCGCACGCCAACTGGAGGCGACGCTCAGCGACGAGCATCACGAGATCGCGTCGGCGTTCATCGCCCAGCAGAAACGCAAGCAAGCCTGATCCTGCCCGGTGAAACTTGCTTTCATCGACAAGCCTCCATTTTTGTGGAGTACGTATGCGCTCATCGCTTTTTGACCTCACGGACAAGGTCGCAATCGTCACCGGATCGAGTCGCGGCATCGGCTATGCCAGTGCGCTCGGCATGGCGGAACACGGCGCCAAGGTCGTCGTTTCCGGCCGTAACGCCGACGCCTGCGAAACCGCCGCGCAAGCCATCAACGAAAAGATCGGAACTCGGGTGGCCTTGCCGTTTGCCTGCAACATCGGCCGAAAAGCGGAATTGCAAGGTCTCGTGGCTGCGGCGAACGGCGAGTGGGGCAGAGTCGACATCGTGATGGCCAATGCCGCGATTCACCCGTGGATAGGCTCGGCACTCGATCTGCAAGACGAAACGTTCAACAAGTTCATGCAGGTCAACGTCCAGAGCAATATCTGGCTCGCGCAGATGACTGTGCCCGGCATGATCGAGCGTGGCTATGGGCGCTTTATTTCGGTGGCATCCGTGGTTGGCCTGTTCGGCGATGCCGTGACGGGAACCTACGGGCTCACCAAAGCCGCCGACATGCAGCTCGTGAGAAACCTCGCGATGGAATTCGCCGCAAAGGGCGTCACTGCCAATTGCATCGCGCCTGGCACCTTCAAGACCGAGATGGCGCGATCGCAATGGGAGGACGAGGCGATGGTCGAATGGTACCGGGGTCGCAATCCATCACAGCGCTTCGGCGAGGTCGACGAGATCGCCGGGCTAGCCGTGATGCTCGCATCGCGTTCGGGCGGCTATATCAACGGCCAGACGATCGCGGTGGATGGCGGCCACACGATCTCGTTTCGCTGACCTGCAGGAGGGAAGGACATCGTGCGCCCCCAGATGTTCAGGACGCGAATCACCGATCTGCTCGGCATTCGTCACCCGATACTTTGCGGCGGTCTTGGGCCGCGCGTGTCCGACGCACGGTATGTCGCGGCCGTCGTCAACGCAGGCGGCATGGGCTTTATCGTCGGCGCGGGCTTTCCTGATTCCGACGAATTCCGCAACGAGTTGCGCACCTGTCGTGAACTCACCGGTGCAAAGAATTTCGGCGTCAATCTCTACATATCGCGGCAAGCGGGCGGAGTGGAGCGCGTCAAGCAACAGATCCGCATTCTGATCGAAGAGAACGTTGCCTGCGTGGAGACCGCCGGTGCGAGCCCCGAAGCGGTCGTGCCGTTGCTCAAGGAGGCCGGCATCAAGGTTTTGCACAAGGTGCCCGCTGTGCGCTATGCACATACGGCGGTGCGGATGGGCGTCGACGGTGTGATCGTCGTCGGCAATGAGTGCGGCGGCCATCCAGGCATCTACCAGATCGGTAGCATCGTGCAGGCCGCGCAGGCGCCGCGGGAGATTGGCTTGCCGGTTGTGATCGGCGGCGGCATCGGCACCGGGCGGCAGCTTGCGGGCGTGCTGGCGATGGGCGCCGACGCGGTCATCATGGGCACGCGCATGATGGTCGCCGAGGAGCTGTGGATTCATCCTGAAGTCAAGGCGAAGGTGGTGGCGGGCGACGGCAGCGAAAGCGTCGTGGTCAAGTCTGCGATTCGCGATCATCACCGTGTGCTGCGCAACGAGAGCGCCGAGGCGGTCATGGAACTGGATCGCGCGCGGGTGAGCGAGTTCGAGCGGTTCCGCCCTCACGTGATGGGCGCACTCGCGCACCAGGCTTACGTGACCGGCGACACGCGCAAGGGCATGATCGACTATGGGCATGCCGCGGTGTTTGCCGACGCGGTCAGGAAGGTCGAGGCAATTTTCGACGAGATGATCGACGACGCGGTGGCGGCGTCGAACCGGCTG
This sequence comes from Paraburkholderia sp. MM5477-R1, assembly GCF_050436385.1. NCBI lineage: Bacteria > Pseudomonadati > Pseudomonadota > Betaproteobacteria > Burkholderiales > Burkholderiaceae > Paraburkholderia > Paraburkholderia sp. MM5477-R1. Next base: position 764,041 of record NZ_JBNDMC010000010.1, on the reverse strand, counting down.
AGCACGCTGACGCCGTAGATGGCTAGCACGGCGACGGATCGGGATCGGTGATCGTTGAGGCGGACAGGCAAGTGCGGCGCGGCCGCTACTCCAGCCACGTCCTGATCCCCGCGATGTAGTCGGCCATTTGCCTGCGAGCCTGCTCTTTATCGCGGGCAATGATCGCGCGCGCGATCTCGCGATGGTATTCCTTGATCCTCGCCACGACGCGGTCGCGGTCCGTTCGGCTGCGCCGATGAAACGTGGAATGCGCATCGGCCAGTTGCAGGACGATGCCGTCGAAGAGACACAGTGCGGGATCGCCGCAAAGTTCAGCGAGCAGGAAATGAAATCGGAGCAACTCATCGGCGCCGGCACGGCCGTCGAGTGGCGCCTCGGCCTGAACCTGGTCGTGCACGCGTCGCTCACCTTCATGGTCGAGCCGTTCGATGACGAGATCCATGGCGGCCAGTTCGAGCGTGCGGCGCGTCGCGAGAATATCGCGCGGCGCGATGCCCGCATACTCCAGATAGACGCTGACTGCCTGCATCGTCGCGCTCAGGTCCGGCTGGGCGACGATCACGGCGCCTGCGGTGCCGCGCTGCACCCTCACGATGCAGTGGTGCTCGAGCAAGCGGATCGCTCCGCGCAACGCAGCGCGACTTACTCCATGGACCTTCATCAATTCCTGCTCGGAGCCGAGCGGTAGTCCTGCCGGCCATCCCAGATCGATGATGTGTTTCAGCAGCGCCATGAAGAGCGTCTGCGCGCGCGTGATCGGTGCGCCGATCGCATTGCGCTTGCGGCGCGACTCGGCAGTTGGGGGCAGCGCAGGCGTCATCGCGGCCAGCATCGAGAGCCACTGCTGGCGCGGGGCTTGGCCAGGATGCATGTTGTCGCGCAGCTTTTCGCGGCGTTGCGCGGCGAACTGGCTGAAGAGGGCGACGTCGGCTGCCGGGACGACCAGTGTCAGGCTCACCATGCCTTCGGCCTTCTTGCGGGTGCGATAAGCGGCGACGCGTTCGGCAGACGACTTTGGCATGTCCGAGTTCAGTATTAAATGCGAACGTCGTTCAATATATCGCACATGATCGTTACGTGTAACGAAGCTTTCGTGCGCGCAGGCAGCGCGCGTTTCCGGACCGCAGAGAAAGCCGGTAAATCAATACGTTAGCTCCTGTGCCCCTGTGCTGATCGCGCGCCGGGCGGGCTCGTGGCAAGACGAGCGGATCGACCGGTTTTCAGCCACGCGCGAGGATACCTATAGTGAGCCGCTCCAACCACTTCACCATCGTGACGGGTGTAACGACCATGAGCGACACCAAACTATCCATGCCGCGCCGCGGCGACTTTGGCTGGCAGCCTCTTGTCAGCGCCTTCGAGCCCACCATCGAGGACATGCTGTCCAACCGCGCCTACTTCGGCATGCCGCCCGAAGCGCTCTACCTGTGGGGAACGCTGCGCGACGAGGATGGCGAGATCTATTGCCCGATGCGGCGGATTCCCGCTGGCCTGCGGACCGACGCGAAGGACACGCGGCGGCGTTTCTACCTGTGCACGACGCTCGGCCACGACGACGGCATGCATATGCATCCGGTAGGCAAGGAATCGGTGCCGAACGATGGATTCGCAAGAACGCTCGAAGAGGAGCGCATCCACTGGCGAAGCCACCCGCAGGCGCCCGGCAATCGCTTTCACGTCACCTGGACGCCCGAGGATTGCAGCTGGTACGAAGAGAACGGCATGGATATCGAGGGCAAGCTCGTCAAGCCCGGCATGCACTGGTATCTGCCGGGCCGCGACGCGGGCATGTACTACGTCGCGAACATCTTCGAGATGGAAGGGACGATACTCGGAAAGAAGGTCCGCGGCATGATCGGCTTCGATCCGATCCATATGTACGAGGGCGGCGAGATCTACAAGACGAAAGATGCGCTGGTGCAGGAGAAGCTGGAACTCGTCTGGTACACGTGGGCGACGCGTTATAAGGATGGCAGCATCGACTTCGGGCACTTCACGCTCGGTAACGACATGTTCGGCTTCGCGATTCTCGGCAACGAGAAGGGCGAGGTGCGCTTTACCTATGACGTGACGGGCACCATCGATTTCGGCGCGAATGGGTATTGGCAGGAAGGCATCCGTTACTCAGCGTTCGGCGAAGAGTGGGAGTTCATGCCCGATCCGCGCGGGCGTCTGGTCGGTCTCGGGACGCTCAAGAATCCGCAGGTGGACGGCCGCTGGCGGCGCGTGGGCGATGCGCGCGAGCCTGACGTGTGGTTCGCATGGGGCGAAGCCGCCCCGGAGCATGGCAGCCGCCCCATCAACCGGCTCCCGGGGCTTGGCACGCGTGTCGGCGTGAACTTCCGCAAATACTGAACTTCGGCGCGCGTATGCGCAAAGGGCGACGCCGAAGCCGAGCGTCGCCCTGCCGGCATTTGCGCCGGTCACTTCACGTACTTGCGAAACTCCGGCTTGCGCTTTTCGCGGAACGCATTGCCGCCTTCCTTCGATTCGTCGGTGTCGTAGTACATCGCAAGCGCCTGCATCGCGAACGCGCCGATGCCGCGAATGTTCTCGGTATCGATATTGAACGAGCGCTTGGCGAGCGCAATAGCGGTGGGGCTCATCTGCAGAATCTCGTCGCACCACTTCTTCGTTTCGGCGTCGAGTTGTTCCGCAGGCACGACGGCGTTGATGAGACCCCAGTCGAGCGCCTGTTTCGCGCTGTATTTGCGGCACAGGTACCAGATTTCGCGCGCGCGCTTCTCGCCGACGATGCGCGCGAGGTAGGCGGTGCCGAAGCCCGGATCGACCGACCCGACCTTCGGGCCGACCTGACCGAAGACCGCGGTCTCGGCAGCGATGGCGAGATCGCAGAGCGTCACCAGCACGTTGCCGCCGCCGATTGCATAGCCGTTCACGCGTGCGATCACGGGCTTCGGAATGTCGCGGATGATGCTTTGCAGTTCCTCGATCGGCAGACCGACGGTGCCGCGCCCGTTGTAGCCGTCGCCGGACTGGTCGCCACCGGTGCAGAACGCCTTGTCGCCGGCGCCCGTGAGCACCACGACGCCGATATCCTTGTTCCATCCCGCGAGGCCGAAGGCCTTGATGAGCTCCTCGACGGTGTTGGCGCTGAATGCGTTGTACACCTTCGGGCGATTGATGGTGATCGTCGCGACCCCGTCCGCCTCTTGATAGCCGATGTCCTTGAATTCCATGTCGTATTCCAATGTTGTTGATTGATTGCGTTCGCGGAGCCGTTTATCCAGCCATCGTCAGACCGCCCGACACGCTGATGACCTGACCGCTGATGAACGCGGCGTCGTCACTCGCGAGAAAGGCCACCACGCCCGGGATGTCGCCAGGTTCGCCCATGCGGCCGAACGGCACGGCCTTCACGAGGGCGGCCTTGATGCGCTCGCCTTTCTCGCCCTGCGCGAGGTTGTCGAGAAGCGGGGTCGCGGTCGGGCCGGGGCAAACGACGTTGACGGGAATCATCTGGCGGGCCATTTCGCGTGCCATCGTCTTCGTGAAGGCGATGAGGCCGCCTTTGCAGAACGAGTACACCGCTTCCATCGAGGAGCCCACGCGTCCCGCATCCGACGAGATGTTGACGACGCGGCCACGGCCACGTTCGGCCATCCGTCGCAGCACGGCATGGTGCATGTTCAGCGGTCCGTACAGATTGATCGCCACCACCTTGTCCCAGAACGGTTTCTCGGTTTGCAGGAAGAACGCACCCATGTCCCAGCCGGCGTTGTTCACGAGAACCTCGATCGGTCCCAGTTCTTCCTCGACTCTCGCCACCGCAGCATGCACACCTTCGTGATCCGTGATGTCGACGCGGTAGGCTCGCGCCTTGCCGCCCGCCGCCTCGATTTCCGCCGCGACACGCGCGGCGCCTTCTTCGTTCAGGTCGAACAGCGCGACGGTCGAACCTTCGTCGCCGAATCGTCTGCTGATGGCGGAACCGATCCCACCTGCCGCGCCAGTGACGACGACGACCTTCTCCTTGAGCCCCTTCATTGATTCCCTCCGTGATGTGCAAGGCGCTGTCGCGCCAGTTAATCCTTGCTCAGCGCTTCCGATACGGCTTCGCCCCTTCCTGTGGCCAGGGCGAGGAGCGCGCTCGCTTCGTCCGCGCTATATCCCGCTTCGACCAGAACCTGGACGCTGTGCTCGCCGAGATTCGGCGGCAGATAGCGAACGTTGCCGGGCGACTCGGAGAAGTGCACCGGTATCGAGGTCATGACCATGTCGCCCTCGGTCGGGTGCTCGAAGCGCTGGAAGAACCCGGTCTCCTTGATGTACGCGTCGTGCATCAGGTCTTTCAGGTCGCGCACGGGACCGTGCGGCACGTCCGCCAAGGCGAAGATCGCATTCCATTCCGCAGTCGTCTTGTTGCGGATGGCGTCGCCGACGATGCGATACAGCTCGCTGATGTTGCGCATACGCTCGGCCATGTGGTGGAAGCGCGGGTCGTCGAGCAGGTGCGCTGCATCGATTGCGCACAGCACGCGGCGCCATTGCTCGTTATTCACGGCGAGCAGGCAGATATGCCCGTCTTTTGTCGCGTAGGGTCGGCGGTGCGGCGAGAACATGCGCGGATAGCCCAGGCCGGTTCCGTCATTGGAGCCCAGCGCACCTTCCCAGAGATGCTCGAAAAGATTGAATTGCAGCATCGTTTCGAACATCGGCACGTGGACGAGCTGGCCGACACCGGTCCGCTCGCGGTGATAGAGCGCCATGCCGATCGACGACGCCAGCACGTAGCCGCAGAACTTGTCGACGATCACGGTGGGGAAGTACCGCGGCGAGCCGTCCGCGTCGCGGTTCATCGCGGCAATGCCGGTTTCGCCCTGAATCACGTCGTCGAAAGCGGGGCGGTCCTTGTAGGGTCCGTCGATTCGATAGCCGGCACCCGACGCGTACACGATGCGTGGGTTGCGCGCGCGCACGGTTTCATAGTCGATGCCGAGGCGCTCGGCGGCACTCGGGCGCATGCTGTGCACGATGACGTCGGCGGTCTCGACGAGCTTGAGCAGCGCTTCGCGGCATTCGGCCTGCTTCAGGTTCAGGATCACGCTGCGCTTGTTGCGGTTCATGATCGTATAGAACACTGCCATGTCGGGATTGCGGCCAGGGCCGTTCTTGCGGTTCTGGTCGCCTTCGGGCGGTTCGATCTTGATGACGTCCGCGCCCATGTCGCCGAGTAGCTGCGTGGCGACCGGACCGAGCACGTTGATGGTCAGGTCGATCACGCGGACACCGGCTAACGGGCCGGTCGCCGGTTCGAGGGGTTGTTGGGGATTTTCCATGCTCAGGCCTTGTATTCCTTGCCTTTAACGAGTCTGAGCGGCGTGTACACCATCACTTCCGTGCCGTCCTGCCTGATCACGCGGTTACGGGTGCGCACCAGCCCAAGTCCGGGGCGCCCCTTGCTAGGCCTGCATTCGATCACCTCGCATTCCACGTGAATCGTGTCGCCCACATAGGTCGGGCCTTTGATGTCGAGTTCCATGTTGAGGAACGCGAAGCCGACGCCCTGCATGGTGGCCTGCGTGAGCAGCCCTTCCATCAGCGTGAAGACCAGCGCGCCCGGCGCGACGCGCCCCTTGATGGCCGACTGCTCGCGAAGAAACTCGGTGTTGGTGAACAGAACTTCCAGCATGCCTGTCACCGAAACAAAATTCACGACATCCGTTTCGGTCACCGTGCGGCCCACGGTCTTGAACTTGCGTCCAACGGGCAGGTCCTCCCAGTGAATTCCCAGACCAACCGTTTCGATTTCTTCCATTGCCTGTCCTCTGTCGTTGTCGGCTCGGCTGTTAGCTGAGCTGTCGTTGTCAGTTCTTCTTGATGCGGCCTAGCACGCTGTCCGCGACGATGTTGCGTTGGATCTGGTTGGTGCCTTCGATGATCTGCACCACCTTCGCGTCGCGGAAATAACGGTTGATCGGGTACTCGTTGGAGATGCCTGCGGCGCCGAACAGCTGCACGGCATCGGTCGCGACCTTCATGGCGACATCCGACGCGAACATCTTCGCCATCGCCGCCATTGGGGCGAGTTCACGGCCGCTAACGCCCGCATCGACGAGCGACGCCGTGCGATAGACGAGTTGGCGCGCGGCCTCGGTCTGGGTGACCATGTCAGCGATCATCCAGCGCACACCCTGAAAGTTGCTGATGCTCTGGCCGAATGCAACGCGGTCCTGAATGAATTTGACGGTGTGATCGATCGCGCCCTGCGCGATGCCAACCGCGCGCGCGGCCACTATGGGACGGCTCGTGTTGAGCGCCTCCATTGCCACCTTGAACCCCTGGCCGCCTTCCGGCCCGAGACGGTCTTCCGCGCGGATGAAGGCATCGTCGAAATAAAGGGGGCACGACGCCACGCCGCGCGCGCCCATCTTGTCTTCTTCGTTGCCGATCGTCAGGCCCGGCGTGTGGCGATCGACGATGAAAAGATTGATCCCCAGCGCCTGTCCTTCCTCGTCGAGCGTCCTGGCGGCGACGAGAATGAAGTCGGCGATATGCGAATTCGTGCACCAGATCTTTGAGCCGTTGAGCACATAGCCGCCGTTCTTGCGGCGCGCTGTCGTGCGAATGCCCGAAACGTCGGAGCCGCTTTGAGCCTCGGTAATGGACAGCGCACCGCGCAACTCACCGGAGGCGAGACCCGGCAGCAGGCGAGCCTTCTGCTCTTCGGTGCCGCCTTCGAGAATCGCTCCGAACGGTGTCCATTGCACGACCAGCAGATAGCCCGTGTTGTAGCAAACCCGCCCGAACTCCTCGACCGCGATGCAGGCCGACATCACGCTGCCGGCGCCGCCATACACTTCAGGAAACGGCAACGTGAAGAGGCCAAGCTCCTTGAGCAGTGCGTACATGTCGTGCGGATACCCGGCCGTACGGTCGATCTCGTCGGCCCGCGGCGCCACGCGCTCCCTTGCGACGCGACGGATGAGGTCGCGGATCTGAAGCTGGTCGTCTGTTAGTTCGTATGTCACTTCGAGCTCTCTTGCTAACGGTTTTTTCGGGCCGGCCCCGCGGATTCGTCTCCGGAGTGGGGATACGTCGCCCCCGCCGACCACTTCCTGATCACATTCGAAGTCTTCACGTTTATGAACGATGTTCGATAAATTAAACGAAGGGCCGGGTGATCGTCAAGCGCTGAAACCGGCTCCCGCGGGTTTGTCCGAGGTGCGTCGGGAATTTGGTCGGGATGTAGTTTCAGCCTTGCGCGGCGGGGCACGGCAGGGCTTTCCCGCCGTTGACAGCGCGCTCCCAGTGCGTTTAAGATTTGGAACAGTGTTCGGTTATTTGTTCCATTTTGGCCCGACAGAACGGCTCGATTCGGCGCGAGCCCATGGCAAAACGATTTGGAGGAGCGGGGAATGGACTCTCTTTGTCCTGAAGTCGATTATCAGAAATTCCTGGCCGAGGGCCGCTTGATGATCCAGCGCAGCCGCGGCAGCGGCCGCTATGTCTTCTACCCGCGGGTGGCTGAGCCGGTTACCGGGATGCGCGATCTGGAGTGGGTCGAAGCCTGCGGGAAGGGTACGGTTTATTCCACTACCGTGGTGCGCCAGAAATCGCCCACGCCCAGCTACAACGTCGCAGTGATCGATCTGGAAGAAGGTGTGCGCATGCTGAGTTGTGTGGAGGGCATCGAGCCGGAGGCCGTGCGCATTGGCATGCCGGTGCAGGCGAAGATCGTGTACCGAGGGGAAGCGGCATTGCTTGTGTTCGAACCAGCCTGACGCCCGCTAACCCGCAGCCGGCCGCGAACAGCCGGTCACACCGATGAAAGGTAGATCGAATGGAATTCAACTTGCGCGGGCGTACCGCACTGGTGGCAGGCGCCACCTATGGGATGGGGGAAGCACCTGGCTTGTCGTCGCTGGACCTTGCTGCGCGTGCGTCCGTTGACGCGCTCTCCCAGGTGGGACTTACGCCTGGCGATGTAGACGGCCTTTTCGTGTGCACGCCGGACGACATGCTGTCGGGTCTCACGTTTGCCGAATACCTCGGTATTAACCCGAAGTTCACCGACAACAACCGAAGCGGCGGATCGGCGTTCGAAATCTACGCGCACACGGCGGCCATGGCGTTGTGTACGGGACAGATCGATGTTGCCTTGATTGCATATGGGAGCAATCAGCGCAGCGCGGCGGGCAAGCTCGTGCAGTCGTCGCGTCCTTCGCCGTGGGAGAGCCCGTATAAGCCGATGAATCCGGTGTCGTCGTATGCGCTTGCGGCGGCGCGTCATATGCATCAGTACGGCACGAAGCGTGAGCATCTGGCCGAGGTGGCCGTCGCCGCCCGCAAGTGGGCGCAACTGAATCCGGATGCGTATATGCGCACGCCCATGTCGATCGACGATGTGATGGGCGCGCGCCTCGTGTCGGATCCGCTTTCCGTGCGCGATTGCTGCCTCGTGACGGATGGCGCGGCAGCGATCGTCATGGTGCGCGCCGATCGAGCGCGTGATCTCACCGACAAGCCGGTGTATCTGCTCGGCGCGGCTTCGGCCACTTCGCACCGCGAAATCGCGAGCATGCCGGATCTCACGGTGACTGCCGCAGCGGAATCGGGTAGGCGTGCGTATCAAATGGCGGGCGTGAAGGCGAACGATATCGATGTCGCGATGCTGTACGACGCCTTCACGATCAACACCATCCTGTTTCTCGAAGACCTCGGCTTTTGCCCTAAAGGCGAAGGCGGCCACTTCGTTTCGGACGGCGGCATCGCCCCGGGCGGCCGGCTCGCGGTCAATACGAACGGCGGCGGTTTGTCCTGCGTTCACCCCGGCATGTATGGGCTGTTCCTGATGGAAGAATCGATGCGGCAATTGACGGGCCGCGCTGGTGAGCGCCAGATACCCGGTGCGAAGCTGGCGATCGCGCACGGTAACGGCGGTGTGCTCTCGAGCCAGGCCACGGTGATTCTCGGGACGCAGGAAACCCTGTAAAGACACGCTGTAAGACACGCCGCCCGCCAGGGTCACTGTCAACAGCTTTGCATGGGATCGCAGTAAGCGCTAAAGCGCTAACCCCGATCGACAGGAGACGGACAGATGAGCGAAGAGACCAGCAACGATGCAGCAGAGATCGTACAGGTCCGGCAAGACGGTGCAATCGCGATCGTCACATTGAACTATCCCCAACGGCGAAACGCGTTTTCGCTAAAGATGCGCGAGACGTTGTACGCGCGGCTTTATCGCCTGATGCATCACGAGGAAGCCTGCCGTGCGATCGTACTGACCGGCGCGGGCAATACGTTTTGCGCGGGTGGGGACATCTCGGAGATGCAGACGCGCAAGGTGCTCGAATATCGACAGCGCAATGAACTGCCGCTCGATATCTTCAGACTGATGGTGGAAGGCCCGAAAGCGATCGTCGCCGCCGTCGAAGGGTTTGCGTTTGGCGCTGGTCTGTCGCTCGCCGCTGCTTGCGATCATGTCGTCACGTCATCGGCCGCGCGCTATGCGAGCGCGTTCGTCAAGGTCGGGCTGCTGCCCGATACGGGGCTCTATTGGTCGTTGTCGCAGCGCGTGGGCGGTGGCCTTGCACGCGAGCTCATGTTGAGTGCTCGTGAGTTCAACGGCGTCGAAGCGGGCGAGACCGGTTTTGCCAATCAGGTCGTCGAGCCTGGCGAGGCGCTGAACGCGGCCTCGAAGGTGGCGCAACAGTACGCGGAACTGCCCTCGGTGGCCACCGCGCACCTGAAGGCCGCGCTCGCGACGGGCATCCGTACGCTCGACGACGCCATCGAAGCTGAAGTCAACCTGCAGCCCATCCTGCGCCGCAGCCGCGAACACCAGGAGGCAGTGAGCGCCTTCATGGAAAAGCGCAAGCCGGTGTTCGTGGCCGACTGAAGGAAGCCAACATGAGCGAAAAAGAAACGGCAGAAAACGATACGACGTCGCTGATCGAGGTGACCCGCGAGGGACCGGTCGCGATCGTGACGCTAAACAATCCCCGACGCCGCAACGCGATGGGACGTCAGATGCGTCAGTTGTTGCGCGACACGATGCATCGGCTGATGGTGGGCGATCCGGACTCGCGGGCAATCGTCCTGACGGGCGCGGGCGAGCACTTTTGCGCCGGCGCCGACATCTCCGAGATGACGCAGCGCACGATCCTGCAAAGCCGCGAGATTCTGGCGGAGTCGTGCGTGGTAGTGCGTGAAATGCAGGCGGGACCCAAGCCGGTCGTGGCGGCCGTGGAAGGCGTAGCCTTCGGCGCCGGGCTGTCGCTCGCGGTCGCGACCGACTATGTCGTGGCTGCGTCGAATGCACGCTTTTGCGCGGCGTTTCTGCGCGTCGGCCTGATTCCGGACACCGGTATTCTGTGGACGCTTCCGAAGCGCATCGGCATGGCTCGCGCGAGGGAGATGCTCTCGCTCGCCACTGAAATCGACGGAGACAAGGCCGGCACGATTCACCTTGCCAACGAAGTCGTCGGGCCGGGTACTGCGCGCGCAAAGGCAATCGAAGTTGCGCGCGGTCTTGCCGACTTGCCGCCGCTCGGCGTGGCGCTGCTGAAGGACGCGCTGACCAACGCCGCGACGACCATGGAAGGCGCGCTGCGAGCCGAGATCGACTATCAGCCCATCCTGCGTCAGTCGAAAGACCATCAGGCTGCCTGCAAGGCGTTTATGGAAAAGACCAAACCGGTCTTCACGGGTGAGTGAGCGCGGGGAGCAATGCGATGAGTATCGAGCAGAAGGAAAAAGCCGCGGGCGCCGACGAGATCGTGCAGGTGCGCCGTCAAGGCGACGTGAGCATTGTCACGATGAACTATCCCGAGCGCCGCAACGCATTCTCCATGAGGATGCGCGTTGCGCTGACCGAGGTCTTGCACCGGCTGATGCACGACGATCCGCAAACGCGCGCCATTGTGCTGACAGGCGCGGGCGGCCATTTTTGCGCGGGCGGCGACTTGTCCGAAATGCACGCGACCACGCTACAGTTGCTGGCGCTTCGTGAGCGCATCGCGGTGGGCGTGCGTCTGTTCAAGCTGATTTATACGGGCACGAAGCCGGTCGTCGCGGCGGTGGAGGGCACGTGCTATGGAGCGGGGCTGTCGCTGGCGGCTGCATGCGATGTCGTGGTCGGTGCCGATACCGCGAAGTACTCATGTGCGTTCGGCAAGGTCGGACTGCTTCCCGACACTGGAATTCTATGGACGCTGCCGCAAAAGGTCGGCGGCAGCAAGGCGCGTGAATTGATGCTGAAAGGCGATGTCATCGACGCGGCCACGGCGCGCCGCATCGGCCTGGTCAGCGAGGTGGTCGCGAGCGGCGGCGCGCTCGATGCGGCGATCGAGGCCGCGGCGCGCTTCGCGAACTATCCGCCAGTGACGCTGGCGCTCCTGAAGGCGAGCCTCGTCAATGCGGGCAATTCGATCGAAGACGCATGCCGCCTCGAAACTGACCTCAATCCGCTGACCCGTCAAACGAGCGACCACGCGGAGGCGGTGACGGCCTTCATGGAAAAACGCAAGCCGGTTTTCACGGGTGCCTGACGCCGCCATTCTCCGTTGCTGTCCCTACTGGAAGTTCAACGCATATGTTTACGCCTGACCTGCTGAAGAACAAACGAATCCTCATCACCGGGGGAGGCACCGGCCTTGGTAAGAGTATCGGCCTGCGCTACCTCGAACTGGGCGCCGATCTCGTCATCTGCGGTCGCCGCAAGGAAGTGCTGGACGCGACGGCCGACGAGTTTCGCGGCGTCGTGCCTGGCGCGCGTGTCACGACGGTGCAGGCGGACGTGCGCAGCGCCGAGTCCGTCGAGTCGATGATGGAGACCATCTGGCGGGATGGTCCGCTCGACGTATTGCTGAACAACGCGGCGGCCAACTTCATCGCGCGCACGGAAAGCCTGTCGGCGCGCGCGGTGGATGCGGTGCTCGACATCGTGCTGCACGGCAGCTTCTATTGCACGATCGCGGCGGGCAAGCGCTGGATCGACGCGGGTCACCCGGGCAACGTGATCAGTACCGTATCGACGCCCACGATGACCGGCTCGGCCTTTACCGTGCCGTCCGCGGCCGCGAAGGCGGGTATTCTCGCCATGACCCGCAGCCTTGCGGTCGAGTGGGGCCCGAAGGGCATTCGCCTGAACGCAGTGGCGCCCGGACTGTTCCCGACGCCGGGCGCATGGGAGCAGTTGTACCCGCCGGGCTCGCAGGTCGAGCCGCAGGAGCGCTCGGTGCCGCTGCGGCGCTTCGGCGATCACGCGGAACTTGCCAATCTCTACGCTTATCTGGCGTCCAACGGCTCCGGCTACATCACCGGCGACATGATCGTGATCGACGGCGGCCGCTGGATGCAGGGGGTGGGCGGCCCGACCTTCCGCGCGATGCAGGACTGGACCGACGAGCAATGGGACGCCATGCGCGCCCACGCTCGCAAGGGTTGAACCATGGGTCCGCTTGCAGGAGTTCGAATCATCGAGCTGGCCGGCATCGGCCCGGGGCCCATGGCGGCGATGCTGCTCGCCGATCTGGGTGCGACGGTGTTGCGCATCGAACGTCGCCAGCCGGTCAAGCTCGGTATCGAGCGTCCGCTGCGCTACAACCTGTTGCTGCGCAACCGGAAGACGATTGCGCTCGACCTGAAAGACCCGGAGGCCGTCGAACTCGTGCTCACGCTGGTGGAGCGCGCCGATGCCCTGATAGAAGGTTTCCGACCCGGCGTGACCGAGCGACTCGGGCTGGGTCCGCAGGCCTGCCTCGAACGCAATCCGAAGCTCGCTTACGGACGCATCACGGGATGGGGCCAGCAAGGTCCGCTCGCGCAGTACGCCGGGCATGACCTGAACTACATCGCGATCACCGGCGTCCTCAACGCAATTGGCCGCCGCGATCAGCCGCCGTCGATACCCCTGAATCTGATCGGCGACTATGCGGGCGGTTCGCTGTACCTTGCAATGGGGCTCCTGTCGGCGATCCTGCATGCGCGCAACGGCGGCGCGGGACAGATCGTGGATGCCGCGATCGTCGACGGCACGGCCAACCTTGCTACCACGTTTTTCGGCATGCAGGCTGCCGGCATCTGGCGCGACGGGCGCGGGACGAATATCACGGATTCGGGATCGCACTTCTACGACGTTTATGAATGCGCGGACGGCAAGTGGATTACGGTCGGCCCCATCGAGGACAAGTTCTATCTCGAACTCCTCCGTCTGCTCGACATCGATCCGCAAACGCTGGGTACGCAGCTCGACGCAAGCAACTGGCCCGCCGCGCGCGCACTGTTCGCGCTGAAATTCAAGCGACGCACACGCGAGCAATGGACCACCTTGCTCGAACACACGGACGCGTGCTTCGCACCGGTTCTGTCGTGGACCGAGGCACCCGAGCATGCCCATCTGAAGGCGCGCGGCACGTTCATCGAAGTGGACGGTATCGTGCAGCCCGCGCCGGCGCCGCGCTTCTCCGCCACGGTGCCCGCGAAGCCGACGGCGCCCGAGGCACCCGACGCGACCACGATCGACGCCGCGCTGGCGGCATGGCTCGAACCGGGCCGCATTGGCGAGTTGAAAGAAGCGGGAACGCTGGCCTGAGCCGCACCCGACAGGCGACCCATAAAGACGAAACGAGACACTCATGGATCTGCGATATACCGACGAAGAGCTGGCGTTCCGCAATGAGGTCAGAGCCTTCTTCAAGGAAGCGCTGCCGGCCGACATCCGACGCAAAGCTACCTTGGGGCAGCGCTATTCGGCGGCCGACCTGCGCCGCTGGCAACGCATGCTCTACGAGCGCGGCTGGGCGACGCCAGCGTGGGACAAGGCGTGGGGCGGGACGGGCTGGAGCGCGGTGCAGCAATACATCTTCAAGGAAGAGCTGCACATGGCCCCGGCGCCCGAGACGCTGTCATTCAACGTGAACATGATCGGTCCGGTTTTGATCGCGTTCGGCAGCGAGGAGCAAAAGCGCCATTTCCTGCCTCGCATCGCGAGCCTCGAATACTGGTTCTGCCAGGGATTCTCCGAGCCCGGAGCCGGTTCGGACCTGGCCGCGCTGCGGACCCAGGCGGTGCGCGACGGGGACCACTACGTGATCAACGGCCAGAAGCTCTGGACTTCGACGGCGCATCACGCGGACTGGATGTTCTGTCTCGTACGCACGGATTCGAGCGGCAAGAAACAGCAGGGCATCACATACCTGCTGATCGACATGAAGACGCCGGGCCTGACCGTGCGCCCGATCATCACGATCGACGGCCACCATGAAACCAACGAGGTGTTCTTCGACAACGTGCGGGTGCCGGTTGCGAATCGCATTGGCGAGGAGAACAAGGGTTGGGACTACGCCAAGTATCTGCTCGGCAACGAGCGCAGCGGCATTGCGCGCGTGGGCGTTTCGAAGATGCGCGTGCGTCACGCGAAGGATCTTGCGAAGCGCGTGCCCTGCGGCGACGGTGTGCTGTGGGACGACCCGCGTTTTCGCGAACGTGTCGCGGCAGTCGAGGTCGAGCTGAAGGCCCTGGAGATGACGCAGATGCGCGTGATCGCCGAGAGCAGCGCGCATCAGAGCCACGTGCCCGACCCGAAGACTTCGATCCTGAAGATCAAGGGTTCGGAGCTGCAGCAACTCGCAGCTGAATTGCTCCTCGAGGTGGCAGGGCCGGATGCTCTACCGCTCGACCTCGACTTCCTGCGGGGGCTTGCCGATCCGGTTCGCGAACCCGAATGGGCGCTCACCGTTGCGCCGAATCACTACTTCGCGCGTCACGTCTCGATCGTGGGCGGCTCCAACGAGATTCAGAAGAACATTCTCGCCAAGTCCGTACTCGGACTTTGAGCGACGGGCGAACTGTGGAGAAGCATGAGACATGGACTTTGATTTCACCGATGAGCAACGCATGCTCAAGGACAGCGTCGACCGGCTCGTCAAAGACGAGTACGGGTTCGAGCAGCGCGCGAAGTATCTCGCTGAGCCGGACGGTTTCAGCCGCGAGCTTTGGGCGCGTTACGCCGACATGGGTCTGTTGGGCCTTTCGTTTGACGAGGAATACGGCGGCAGCAACTGCGGCCCTGTCGAAACGATGATCGTGATGGAGGCGTTGGGCCGCGCTCTCGCGGTCGAACCGTATCTCGCGACGGTCGTGCTGGGCGGCGGCTTGGTGCGGCTTGGCGGCAACGCGGCGCAACGCGCGGCGATTCTGCCGCAGATTGCGCAGGGCGAGTTGCAGATGGCGTTCGCGCACAGCGAGGCGCAGGCGCGGTACGACCTCGCGGACGTTGCGACCACCGCACGACGCGAAGCCGCCGGCTGGGTGCTCGACGGCGCCAAGCGCGTTGTCCTCCACGGCGGTAGCGCCGACCTTCTCGTGGTGTCGGCCCGCGTGTCCGGTGGGAGGCGCGAGCGTGACGGCATCGGGCTGTTCGTGGTCAGGGCCGACGCGCAGGGCGTGACGCGCCACACGTATCCGACGCAAGACCGGCTGCGTGCGGCCGACGTCGAGTTGTCGCGGGTGCGCGTTCCGGATAGCGACGTTCTGGGCCTGGCGGGCGCTGCATTGCCGCTCATCGAAACGGTCGTTGCGCACGCGATCGCGGCGGTGAGCGCGGAAGCCGTAGGTGCAATGGCAGCTGCGCACGAAGAAACCGTGGAGTACCTGAAGGTCCGCAAGCAGTTCGGGGTGCCTATCGGATCATTCCAGGCGCTCCAGCATCGTGCAGTCGACATGCTCGTCATGGTGGAGCAGGCGCGCAGCATGGCGCTCTTCGCGACCATGATGAGCGAGGAGCCGGACGCGGCGGAACGCGATCGCAGTATGTCGGCGGCGAAAGTGCAGATCGGGCGCTCGGGCCGCTTCGTCGGTCAACAAGGCGTGCAATTGCACGGCGGCATCGGGATGACCGAGGAGTGCAAGATCGGTCACTACCTGAGACGCCTGAGCGTGATCGATATCCAGTTCGGTTCGACCGAACATCATCTGACCCAGCTCGCCAATGCCGGCGGACTGATCGATGCAGCAGCGTGAGCCGCGCGTCCAGCCAAGCAAACGGAAACCATTCATGAGCCGAATTTCCCCACCCGATCAATATCAGGAACTGCGCGACGCCTTGCGCGACCTCTCGAAGGCGTACCCCGACGAGTACTGGCGCCGCATCGATCACGAGCGCGTCTATCCCGAGGCGTTTGTGGACGCGCTGACGAAGGCCGGCTGGATGGCCGCGCTGATCCCTCAGGAGTATGGCGGTTCAGGTCTCGGGTTGACCGAGGCGTCCGTGATCATGGAGGAGATCAACCGCAACGGCGGCAACTCTGGCTTTTGTCATGGCCAGATGTACAACATGAATACGCTGCTCAGAAACGGCTCGGAGGCGCAAAAGCGCAAATACCTGCCGAAGATCGCGAGCGGAGAATTGCGTCTGCAATCGATGGCTGTGACCGAACCGACCACCGGAACGGACACGACGAAGCTGAAGACCACTGCTGTAAAAAGAGACGACCGGTACGTGGTGAACGGCCAGAAGGTGTGGATATCACGCGTGCAGCATTCGGACATGATGATCCTGCTCGCACGCACCACGCCGTTGTCGGACGTGAAGAAGAAGTCGGATGGGCTGTCGTGCTTTCTCGTGGACCTGCACCAGGCTATCGGCAATGGCCTGACCGTGCGGCCGATTCCGAACATGGTCAATCACGAGACGAACGAGCTGTTCTTCGACAATCTTGAGATTCCTGAAGAGAACCTGATTGGCGAGCAAGGCAAGGGCTTCAAGTACATCCTCGACGGACTCAACGCCGAGCGCGCACTGATCGCGGCCGAGTGCATCGGCGACGGCTACTGGTTCGTCGAGCGCGCGTCGAAGTACGCCAGCGAGCGTATCGTGTTCGACCGGCCCATCGGTATGAACCAGGGCATCCAGTTCCCGATCGCCGAGGCCTACATCGACGTGCGCGCGGCGGATCTGATGCGCTACAAGGCCTGCGAACTGTTCGACAACCATCAACCGTGCGGCGCGGAAGCGAACATGGCGAAGCATCTTGCGGCCACGGCTTCGTGGAAAGCCGCGAATGCCTGTCTGCAGACCCATGGCGGCTTCGGTTTCGCTTGCGAATACGATGTCGAGCGCAAGTTTCGCGAAACCCGGCTCTATCAGGTGGCGCCGATTTCGACGAACCTGATTCTGTCCTACGTCGCCGAGCACGTGCTTGACCTGCCGCGTTCATTCTGAGCTTTGGAGGGATCTGATGCGCTTCGAGACCATTCTGTACGACGTCAAGGACCGGGTAGCGACGATCACGCTGAACCGCCCGGAACATATGAACACCTGGAACGACCAGGTGGCGACCGAAGTGTACGAGGCGATGCAGGCGGCGGGCGCGGACCATGGCGTGCGCGTCATCGTTTTCACCGGCGCGGGCAAGGCGTTTTGCGCGGGCGGCGATATTCACAGCTTCGGCGGTGATCCCGCCGCGCTCATGACGAAGCTCCCGCGTCCGTTCGATATGCGCAAGCGCGCCGACTGGCAAACGCGCTGCTCTTACTACCCGGCCATTCCGAAGCCGGTGATCGCGATGCTCAACGGCGCCACTGTCGGCATTGGCCTGATCCACGCCCTTTTCTGCGACATCCGCTTTGCGTCCGAAGACGCGACCATCACGACGGCATTCGCGCGCCGCGGCCTGAGCGCGGAATACGGCATGGCCTGGATACTCGCGCGTCACGTCGGCCAGGCACATGCGCTCGACCTGCTGCTGTCGGGACGCAAGATCAAGGGGCGCGAAGCCGAACGTATGGGACTCGTGAATCGGGCAATTCCGGCGGACAAGCTGGTCGAGGAGACCTATGCGTACGCGCGTGAAATGGCGGAGTACTGCTCGCCGCGCTCGATGCGCATCATGAAGGAGCAGGTCTGGGAGGTGCCGTTCCAGACGCCCCACGAGGCGGTGATACACGCCGGGTTGGACATGCCGATCGCCAACCAGTGCGATGACTACAAGGAAGGCATGGCGAGCTTTCTCGAGAAGCGCAAGCCCAACTTCACGGACTACTGAGCACCCATAGGACTACCACCTCATGCTGAACTACGAAGTCGTCAAGAACTGGCCGATCGAAGATGTCACGCAGACATATAGCGAGCGCGACGTGATGCTGTATTCGCTGGGTCTCGGGTTGGGCGCAGACCCGCTGGACGCAGAACAGCTGCGCTACGTATATGAAAAGGACCTGCAAGCGATGCCGACTTGCGCGGCCGCGTTCGCGTGGCCGAAATCATGGATGCGCGATTCGCGTACGGGCATCGACTACCTGAAGCTCGTGCACGGTGAGCAGGACGTTCGCTTCATGCGCCCGATGCCGGTTGCAGCGACCATCGTCAGCAAGACGCGGGTGAGCCGCATCTCGGACAAGGGCGCGGGCAAGGGCGCGATCGTCGAGCTCAAGCGTGACATCATTGACGCCTCGAGGGGCGAACAACTTGCCGAAGTCCGGCAGGTGTCCTTTCTGCGCGGCGACGGAGGGTTCAGCGCCGGGTCGGGCGCGAGCGACGCGCCGCCCGAAGCGCTTCCGGCTGTGCCGGAGCGCGCCCCGGACGCGGAATACGTGTTTTCGACCGGCGCGCATGCAGCGTTGATCTACCGCCTTTCGGGCGACGCCAACCCCCTGCACGCGGACCCGGAGGTGGCGTCGAAAGCCGGATTCAAGCGGCCCATTCTTCACGGCCTCGCGACCTATGGCATGGCGGGTTACGCCGCGATTCGCACCTTCGCGGGCAACGATGCAACGCGTCTGAAGCGACTCGCCTTGCGCCTGACCGCGCCGGTGTACCCCGGCGAAGAAGTGCGCTTCCAGTTCTGGCGGGACAGTGACACGCGTCTGCATCTGCGGGCGCGCGTCGACGCACGCGATGTGGTGGTGCTGAACAACGGAATCGTGGAAATTGCCTGAAACCGCGCCCGGCAGCGCCGACGTGCTTTGCCGGGCCGCGACTGGAGCCTGAAATGAAACGACCCCCATGCTCACTGTTGTTCGCGGCCCCCCGGGGGGGCTTCAGCCTCCCTTGGGGGCGGCCCGGCGGGAGGCTGAAATGGACCTGAAAGAGAGTCCCGCCGACAAGGAATTTCGCGCCACGGTGCGCGAATTCGTAGCGACTCATTTGCCCGATGACATTCGTGAACGGGTGCTGAACTTCCGCCATGTGCCGCGCGAAGACTACGTGCGCTGGCAACGCATTCTGGCCGGGAAGGGATGGGGCGCACCTGCATGGCCCGCGCAATTCGGCGGCGCCGCCTGGAATGCCGCGCAGCGCAACATTTTCGACGAGGAATGCTTTACCGCCGGCGCGCCGCGCCAGATGCCGTTTGGCCTTTCGATGGTTGGACCTGTAATCCAGAAGTTCGGCACCGACGCGCAGCGCGAACGGTTCCTGCCGCGCATCATCTCGATGGAGGACTGGTGGTGTCAGGGTTACTCCGAGCCGGGTGCGGGTTCCGATCTGGCGTCGCTCAAGACGCGTGCGGACCGTGTCGAGCGCGACGGTCAACCGTTCTACGTCGTCAACGGCCAGAAGATCTGGACCTCGTTTGCCCAATGGGCGAACTGGATTTTCTGCCTGGTCCGCACGGATGGCAGCGGCCGCCCACAGGAAGGCATCTCGTTCCTGCTGATCGATATGTCCACGCCCGGCATTACGGTCAGACCCATCCGCACGCTTGACGGCGGCCACGACGTCAACGAAGTGTTCTTCGACAATGTGGCAGTGCCAGTGAGCAATCTCGTCGGTGAGGAGCATCGCGGCTGGTCGATCGCCAAGTACCTGCTCGGCCACGAGCGGACCAACATCGCCGGCCTCGGCAACTGCAAGCGTTTCATGCGACGTCTGAAGGAGATTGCCAGCACCGAGCGTAAGCACGGCAAGCCTCTCATCGAGGACGTTCGCTTTCGCGATCGCATCGCCAGGGTGGAAATCGATTTGATCGCGCACGAATGGTCGCTGCTGCGCGTCGTCTCAGCCGAAACTGCAGGACGTCCCATCGGACCGGAGGCTTCGGTGCTGAAAATCCGCGGTTCGGAGATTCAGCAGGAGCTTACGGAGCTGATCATGGAATGCGCAGGCCCCTATGCGGTGCCTTTTGTAAGTGAAGCGCTGGAGGCCCACTGGCGCGGCGAAACCGCGAACGGCGAGCTGCTCAACGCGCTGGCCGCGCACTACCTGGACTGGCGCAAGATTTCGATCTACGGCGGTTCGACTGAAGTGCAGAAAAACATCATCGCCAAGCAGGCACTCGGCATCTGAGGACACGCCATGGACTTCACGCTGGTTGAAGAGGAACAGATGCTGGCCGACGTGGTCGGCCGTTTCGTCGAAAAGGAATACGATTTCGAGGCGAGGCGCCGTCTCGCCGCTACGCCTGAGGGCTGGTCGGTTGCGCACTGGACTACGCTCGCCGAAATGGGCGTGTTGGCGCTGAACGTGCCGCAGGATCATGGCGGCCTTGGCACGGGGCCGGTCGAGACCATGCTCGTGATGGAGGCCTTCGGCCGTGGACTCGTACTGGAGCCGTTTGTTTCGACGGCCGTGATCGGCGCGAAGCTGATCGGGCGCGCGGGACACGAGGCGCGCAAGGCCGAGTTGCTGGCCGGTATCGCCGACGGCAGCCTGAAGACCGCGCTCGCGACGCTCGAACCTGGTGCGCGTTTCGATTTGTGGAACGTCGCGACGAGGGCCGAGCCAACGCGTGACGGGTTCATCCTGAATGGACGCAAAGGCGTTGTACTGCACGGCGACAGCGCGGACATTCTGCTGGTTTCGGCGCGTAGCGCAGGCGAGCAGACCGACAAGCACGGCATCACTCTCTTCGCCGTCGATGCGCGAACGCAAGGTGTGAGCGTCAAAGGATTTCCGGCACTCGATGGCCAGCGTGTCGCCGAGGTAGTGCTGGACGACGTACACGTCGGTGTAACGGCTGTCATCGGCGCCGTCGATCAGGGCTACCCGTTGCTCGAATGGACCGTCGATCAAGGCATTTTTGCGCTGTGCGCGGAAGCGGTCGGCGCGATGTCGCGGCTGAGCGATCTGACCTTTGAATACCTGCGCACGCGAAAGCAGTTTGGCTCGCCGATCGGCAAGTTCCAGGCGCTGCAGCATCGCGCCGCCGATATTTTGACCGCGGTAGAGCAGGCGAAATCGATGGTCTTCTTTGCTGCCGCGAAACTTGGCGAGGACGATGACCTGGAAGCCCATCGTGCTGTTACAGCCGCAAAGGCGCTCATTGGCCGTAGTGCACGCTTCGTGGCACAGCAAGCGGTACAACTGCACGGAGGGATGGGCATGACGGACGAACTGGCGGTGGGGTGGTACGTGAAGCGGCTCACCTGCATCGACATGACTTGGGGAAACACCGAACACCATATCGAGCTGTACGGCGCGTTCCTGTAATTGCGGTTAATCAGATGAAGAATGGTCCTGACCGCTCATACCGGTCGATTCGAAAGGAGACAACTAATGTCAGTAGCTGCTCAGGGCGGGACTCCGGATCTGGCGCCAATTCCCGCGCACGTATTGCCTGAACGAGTGTTCGACATCGATATCTACAATCCGCCGGGTGCCGAAGACGACTACCATCTCTCGCTCAAGCAGTTGCACGCCGAAGGCATTCCCGACATTCTCTGGACACCCCGCAACGGCGGACACTGGATCGCGACGCGCGGCGATGACATCTATCAGATCCTCAAGGACTACGAGAATTTCTCGTCGAAGCAGCTGACAGTGCCGCTCGTCGAGCATCAACCGTTGCCGCCGATCTTCTTCGATCCTCCGCAGCACACCGCCTATCGCGCGCTGATCGCGCCCGCGTTCATGCCGCAGGCAATCGGCAAGCTCGAGGAGAAGGCGCGCGAAATGGCGATCGAACTGATCGACGGCTTTTATCCTAAGGGCGAGGTGGAATTCGTATCGGGGTTTGCGCAGCATCTTCCGATCGGCATTTTCATGAACATGGTGGCGCTGCCCGCCGAGGATCGCGAGTACTTGCTCGGCCTCGCTGACAAGATGGTCCGCCCGGTCGATGCCAACGAGAAGCTCAAGGCGCTCGGTGCGATTTTTCAGTACCTGGGGGTGAAGATTGCGGAACGCCGCGCGAACCCGGGTGACGATCTCATCAGCAAGATCGTCCATTCGAAGATCGACGGGCGCGCGCTCACCGACGAAGAAGCGCAGGGGCTCTGTGGTCTGGTGCTGATTGGCGGCCTCGACACGGTTGCCTCGGCAATGGGCTTTATCGCGCGATTCCTCGCCGGGAGCCCGGCCCACCGCAAGCAGCTCATCGATAACCCCGAACTGACGCAGAAGGCCGTGGACGAGCTTCTGCGGCGCTTCCCGGTGGTCAATCAAGGGCGGCGGATCACACACGATTTCGAGTACAAGGGCGTGCAGATGAAGGCGGGTGACATGATCATCATGCCGACCACACTGCACGGTCTGGACGAGAGGAAGTTCGACGATCCGCTGAGCGTCGATTTCGCTCGGCCTACGCCGATTCATTCCACGTTCGGCAATGGCGCGCATCGTTGTCCCGGCTCGTTCCTTGCGCGCGTGGAGTTGAAGGTTTTCCTTCAGGAATGGCTTAAGCGGATTCCCGATTTCCAGATCAAGCCTGGCGAGAAAGCGGGTGTCCACGGAGGTGTGAACGGCACGCTATACCACTTGCCTCTTGTCTGGGACGTGGTCCGCTGAGGATCGGTCACAATGGCCTGAGCTGGCCATTGTGATCATGTGCGTCTGTAGAAGGGGAGCTGCGGCTCGGTGTGCCCGTCACATGGCGCGCCGACCGCTCCATCCGGGCGCGATTCTGGCACAAGCAACTGCCTTGCAGTTTTATGGAGATGCCTTGCTCAACGCTCGCCAGACGACCTTCATGGCGTGACGGAACGAGTCTGCATTAAATGTGTCCGCGCCTGACCGGCGAAGAAAGACGACCAGACCGTGCAGATGTGAAAGGAGTAGGGCGCCGCGCAACGTGCATTCTCCCGAGGGCAAGGTTGGGTTGATCTGCGCGATCAGTTCCGCCAGGAGACCCTGAAAATCCGCAGTAGATTTCGCCATCAGGGCATGCAGAAAGGGCTCATGCTCTGCGAGGCTCCAGCATTCCAGCACAAAGGCGCTAACGCGGTTTCCGCCGCTCGCCGTCAGTACGGAGAACGCCTCGTCGACGATAACATCCAGTCGCGCTTCCGGTGGCCGGGATTTGTCTTGGGCGATCGTCCGATAGTGCTCGAAATAGCGATCCGTGTATGCCTCGATCGTGGCCCGCAATAGTTCTTCGCGGGTGCTGAAGTAGTGCTGCAAGGTCCTCAGTCGAATCCCTGCCTCGCTGGCAATTCGGCGTTGAGTGAAACCTGCGTTACCTTCGGATGCGAAGACCTCGATCGCCACTTCGATGATGGCGGGCACGCGGGTCGTTCTGTTCCCGCGCCGTTTGGGCCCGTCTGCTGCCGTGTTGCCGAGGTCTGCCGATGAGATGGTCAGGTCTTTCATCTGTTGTGTTCTCCTTGGCGTCCGCTGTCCTCGCGCTTGTTGCCAGTCCGGGATGTGTATCTGCGGGCTATACCCCGCCTGATACGAGCGCCGTTCGATCCAGATCGGGCAGCGCCGGCATTAATCTGATGATAGTCAGATGACGAATTAATATGTGTCCGACGACTAATTAGCTTTTAGATACAGTCTGATCCAGTCACTCGCGACATCACATATCCTACCCGAATAAAGGGGAGATTTGTCCATACCAGCATTTCCCCTGGTGTCATCTGGGCTTGATAATGGGTCGGCTGACTACTACTATTTAGTCAACCGACACATTACGCCGGAACCCGACCATTCCCGCTGTGTCGCAAGCCGAAGCAGCGGATTCGCAGGGTTTGGGGTTGGCCGGTTAGAGTCGCCAATTTGCGTTCGTGGTTGTGATGTCAGCAGCGCGCACAGGCCGTAGAAGGAGCTGGACATGAAGGTTGGGGAAGGTTCTTTGCGTTGGCTGATCGACAAGTGGATTGCGCCCACTGCAACCACCTCGGTGCACATCACCCGATGTACTTTCGCAAATTCAGGCCAGACGAGGTGTGTACTTGCGCGGTCGTCCGCCGCTGAGAACTCCCTCGCGATATTCTTCTTTCGGCACGACGACGGGGCATGGCGCGTGTTCCCGCCTCCTCCCCGCAAACCAGAAAGGCACTTCTACGCAGGAACGGGATAAGCGATTCGTCTGATCGCGGTCCATGACCAGCCTTATACAAAAGGACTGCAGAGGAAACTGATCCGATCGCACAAGCTATTGATTCATCATCGGCTCGGACGGTTTTCCGAAAGCCATCCATGGTTTGCATCGTCAATCTGCGCAGTCGAATCGGACACCTCGCAAATGCAAGCGTCGCCACTGTCTCATCCGCGTCACGCGGCCATGCGCGGACCGCTTCGAGTTCATCACCAAACTCAAATCCACGTTTACCCCGCATTTTGAACGTCGTTCGGAAAATTGCATCACTTAGGGGTGAGCGAGCGTTGACAGTCGAGTTTCGAGCGTTTATCTTTCCGAACAGCATTCGCATTCTGGTGACGCTGTGGGAGGTATCCGAGGCGCGATGCTGACGAGGTAGGGAGGCCGGTTTCGCTTCATTGCAAAAGTCTGCGGCAGTCCAAAGGCCTGGGCCTTTTCTGCGGCAGCGCGACAAAGACAAGAGGAGACGCATGAAACAGAAGAGTCTAAAGCCAAGTGCGATCAGCCTTGGCGTGCACGCGACCTGCATCGCTGCAGCGTGCGGGTTGTGGAGCGCAAACGCCAACGCCTTCCACTTCGATGTGCCGAACCCGGACATCGACATGGAATGGGACAACACGGTGCGTGCGGACTACGGCATCCGGCTTCAGAACCCGAGCCACTTCTACACGAACAGCCCGACCTACGACGAAGGCGATCTATCGACGCCGAAGTTCAGCACGATCCAGTCGATGCTGAACCTCTACAGCGAATTCGATTTCAAGTACAAGGACACGTCCGGCTTCCGCATCAGTATGGACGCGTGGTACGACCCGACGTTCAAGAATCACAATACGAGCAATCCTGCATTTCCTCCGAACTATCCGAACAACGAGTACACCAGCTACATCAAGAAGTACTACCAGGGGCCGAGCGCCGAGCTGCGTGATGCGTTCGTGTTCCACACTTTTGACCTCGGTGGTCACTCTGTCAACGTCAAGCTCGGCCGGACGGCAGTCACCTGGGGGCAGTCGGCGTTTGCTACGCTGGGTGGCGCGAACTCGGTGGCCATCGGTCAGCAGCCGCTCGACCTGATGAAACTGACGCAGAGCCCGAGCGCTTCGCTCAAGGAAATCGTGTTGCCGACGGCTCAGGCCAACGTGACGACGAGCATTACCGACACGTTCTCTCTCGGCGCGCAGTACACGTTCGAATGGAATCACGATCGGCTGCCTGAAGGCGGCACATATTTCGGCGGTGCCGATCCTATTCTTTACGGCCCTCCGATCGCCAGCTACCAAAACATTCCGGGGCTGGGCACATTCGCGATTCCGCGCATCGCGCCGACGAAAGGCCAGATCGGCGATATCGGCATCGACGGCAAGTGGCGTGTCGATTCGATCGCCACGACCTATGAATTTACGTACCGCCACTTCGCCATGAAGATGCCGTGGGCGGCGGTGCTACTCCCGGGTGCCGGACCCGAACTCTTCCCGGGCACCAACCTTCCCGGTGTTACGGCGAAGTACGGCAACGACGTGAACCTGATCGGCGCTGGCTTCAACAGTGCGATCGGCAGCGCGGCAGTGGCTGGCGAGCTGTCGTATCGCTGGAACATGCCACTCAATGCCGTCAACACGACGACGGTCAACGATGCGCCGACGGGTCGCACGCTGCACGGTCTGCTGAACGTCACGCAGTCGTTCGGCAAGACGCCCATGTGGGACAACATGTTCCTGCAGGCGGAATTCGCGTTCAACCAGCTGCTAAGCGTGCAATCGAATGCGCGGAACTTTGCCAATTCCAGCTATGACACCACGGGCCAATGTTCGGCATCGGGCAACTCCGCGTTTAACAACTGCTCGACGCGCTTCTGGGCCGGGATCGGCATTGGTGCGAGCCCGCAGTGGTATCAGGTATTCCCTGGGGTTGATTTGACGATGCCGCTGTTCGTTAATCTGAATCTGAAGGGCTACTCATCTGTCATCGCGCCAGCGGCCGAAGCACAGGGGCAGAACACCTTCGTGGTCGGGCTTGATTTCACGATCTACAACAAGCATGAGGTGGACATTACCTACACCTACTACATGAACAAGAAGGGGTACTCAACGGCGGGAGCCGCGACGGCGCTCGGTGCACCGTACAGCGACAAGTCGTGGATCGGCATCACCTATCAGACAACGTTTTGATGATGGAGGCACGTGTGAAAAGTTTCCCAAAGCTTCTTAAGGCGCTGGCGATACTCGCCGCGGTTTGGGCCTCACCGTATACGCTGGCGATCGAGAGTGGGATCACGCCGTTCGGCGCGGAAATTGCCGGCAACAAGGACGGCACGATTCCGGCATACACGGGGGGCATCAAGGACTTTCCGACCGGGTTCAAGGCCGACTCCGGAAAATGGGCCGACCCGTTTCCCGGTGAAAAGCCGGTTCTGCAAATCACGGCTCAGAACTATCAGCAATACGCCGACAAACTGAGCGCCGCCTCGATCGAGCTGTTCAAGCGCTATCCGACTTACCGGATGGACGTTTACCCGACGCACCGCTCGGTTTCGTATCCGGACTGGTATCTCCAGAACTCGGAAAAGGACGCGGAAAGTGCCAAGCTCGAAAAAAACGGCCTTTATATCGATGGGGCGTTCGGCGGCAAGCCGTTCCCGGTGCCGAAAAACGGTCAGGAGGCGCTGTGGGACTGGGAATTACGCTACGTCGGAACGGC
The DNA here is from genome assembly GCF_050436385.1 of Paraburkholderia sp. MM5477-R1. Lineage (NCBI taxonomy): Bacteria > Pseudomonadati > Pseudomonadota > Betaproteobacteria > Burkholderiales > Burkholderiaceae > Paraburkholderia > Paraburkholderia sp. MM5477-R1. The sequence continues at coordinate 737,120 of NZ_JBNDMC010000010.1, read as the reverse complement.
CCAGAAAAACAACGTGAAGACGTGGCTCGTCGATTCGAGCGGCACGCCGATTCTTGCTGCGCAGTTCAAGAGTTCGCTGCTCTATCCGTATTTCGAGCCGAAGGACGAAGCGGAGTTTCGCAAGAAGGGCCCCCTCGCGATCTGGTATCAGGTATATAACGACTACGCGTCACCGGCCCGCCTGATTGGCGACACGACGCTCTTCTGGTACTTCACGGATTCGGCCGATCACGATCAGCAATCGTGGGAATACAACCCGGGCCAACGCCGCGTGCGCGTGGCGCCCGATCTCGCCTACGACACGCCGAACCCCGGCTATTCGGGCGCGATCACGATGGACGACATCCAGTTGTTCTACGGCAAGATCGATCGCTGGAACGCGAAGCTGGTCGGCAAGAAGGAAATGTACATTCCGTACAACGACTACAAGCAGCAGTACGACACGCCGGCCAGCAAGATCACCACGCCGCATTTCGTGAATCCCGATTATGTCCGGTGGGAGCTGCACCGCGTATGGGTCGTGGAGCTGACGCTCAAGCCGGGCGCGCGTCACATCTACAGCAAGAAGACGCTGTACTTCGACGAGGATGGCGGCGGGGGAATGATGGATGCCTACGACCAGTCCGGCAAGCTCTATCGGGCCGGCTTTGAGACCACGGTTCCAGCGTACGACTACAAGGTGCCGTATTCGCTCGGTAACTGGTTCTACGACTTCAACAGCGGCATTTATATCTTCGGTAGCCATCCGGCGGACTCGCCCGGGATTTTCTTCAACGTGAATTTCCCAAATGACTACTTCACGCCGGAGCGTATGCAATCCGCGGGTGTGCGCTAATTGCGCGCCGAGTTGAGGATGAGGTATTGAGTGATGCGTCCTGCCCGGCTTGCCTGGCGGGCACAAGGAAGGGCGCAGCACGTGCGCCGTGCCGGCTATGGCATGGCGCACAAAGAAGTTTTCATAAAAAGCTCAGAACTGTTCGCGTGATCGATCGCCAGTTACTGTGAAGGAGACACAATGCGCAAGACCCTGTTTCGTTGGCTGGCAATCGTCGCCGCGGCATGCGCCGCGAGCGGGTCGGTCTACGCCGAATTCGCCGACCCGATGCGCTCGCCCGCCGTCATCAACCCGCAGGCCGCGCATGAACCGCTGATGGCGCTGGCGCAGGCCGGACAGCGCCTGGTCGCGGTAGGTCCGCGCGGAGCAATTCTCGTATCGGACGACGCCGCCGTGCACTGGCGCCAGGTACAGGTGCCGGTGAGTTCCGATCTGGTGGCCGTTACGTTCAAGTCGGCCGCGCTGGGCTGGGCGGTCGGACACGACGGCGAGGTGCTCCATACCACCGACGGTGGCAATAGCTGGACGCGACAGCTCGACGGCCAGCAGGCGGCCAGGCTGATGAGCGAGTACTACGCGAAGCAACCGGGCGATTCACCTGATCTCAAGGCATCGCGCGAAGAGGCCGAGCGCTTTGAAGCAGACCAGGGAGGCCGTCCGTTTCTCGACGTCTGGTTCGATGACGAGCGTTCCGGCTGGGTCATCGGTTCGTTCAACATCATTTTTCATACCGACGACGGCGGCAAGAGCTGGGTGCCCTGGTTCGACCGCGTCGACAATCCCAACGCATTGAACCTGCATGCGATGCGCCGTATCAACGGCACGCTTTATATCGCGGGCGAACAGGGGCTGCTGCTGAAGCTCGATCCCGACAAGCAGCGTTTCGTCGCGGTGCCTACGCCGTCGAAGGGTAGCTTCTTCGGTCTCGCTTCCACGCACAACGCGATGATCGTCTACGGTCTGCTCGGCAACGCGTATCGCTCCACCGACGGCGGCGCGACGTGGGACAAGATCACGCTGCCGACCGGCGCGAGCATTCTCGCTTCGGCTGAACTGCCGAACGGCCACCTTATTCTCGCGACCCAGGCGGGCGAGCTGCTCGAGAGCGTCGACCAGGGGGCAACGTTTCATACACTCGGCGCGAGCCAGCCAGGCGGCATCTTCGCCATGGCGCTGCGCGGCGACACCGCGGTGCTGGCCGGTGCGGCCGGCCTGTCGCGGATCGCATTGTCGAAGTTGCACTAGGGTCTGTTTACATATGGAACGCACGTGCGAATGCCCGCTATCGGCCGCAGGGCAAGGAGTAAGGAGCGCTGCGTGGCCGCGCCACGTGAGCGACGCACGACGCCGCCATGCGGCCGATAGCGGGCATTCCCCTGGAATGAAATTCAGAACTGGGGTTGCCGCGAGAAGGGCCGCTCGCTGCGTCATGCTCCTTGCGAATACGTCGAGTATTCGCGGCGTCGCAATCCTTGCGAGCGGCCCTTCTCGCGGCAACGCACGTGCGTTCCATATGTAAACAGACCCTAAGGGGGAGCAGACATGGCTGGCGGCAACAATGCCCAATTCGACAAGATGCCCGTGGTGGCGGATCTTGCCAGCTTCGATACGCGCTCGGGTAACGCGCTCGAGCGGTTGATCTTCAACCGGCGTCCGTGGCTCATCATCATCTGCGCGATCATCACGGCGGTGCTTGGATTTCAGGCGCTGCGGCTCGATGTGAATGCGAGCTTCGAGAAGATGATTCCGCTGTCGCATCCGTACATCAAAAACTACCTCGCCAACAAGGCGGATCTGAAAGGACTCGGCAATTCGCTGCGGATCGTCGTCGAGAATCCGTCGGGTGACATCTACGATCCGAAATATCTCGCGGCGCTGCGGCGTATCAACGACGCGTTGTTCCTGATTCCGGGCGTCGACCGGCCTGGCGTGAAGTCGCTCTGGATGCCGATCGTGCGCTGGAACGTGGTCACGGAGCGCGGCTTCGCAGGGGGACCGGTGATGCCGGACGGCTTCGACGGGTCCGCGCAGGCAGTCGAACAGCTGCGCACCAACGTTGCCCGCGCCAACATCGCGGGCAGCCTCGTGTCGAACGATCTGCATTCGAGCATGATCCAGCTGCCGCTGCTCGATCATTACGCCGATACCGGCAAGCCGCTCGACTACGCGAAGCTCTCGCACCGGATCGACGAGGTCATCAAAGCGGAGGGCCGCGGCGAGGTCCGGGTTCACGTGGTGGGCTTCGCGAAACTGATCGGCGACCTGATCGACGGACTCAAGCTGGTAGCGATGTACTTCGGCGTGGCCGCGGGGATCGCCCTCGTCGTGATCTTTCTCTATACGCGCTGCTATCGCAGCACGCTGCTGGTGGTGGGGTGTTCGCTGATTGCGGTGGTCTGGCAGCTCGGCATCATTCGCACGCTCGGCTATGTGCTGGACCCGTACTCGGTGCTCGTACCGTTTCTCGTTTTCGCGATCGGCGTCTCGCATGGCGCGCAGAAGATGAACGGGATCACGCAGGACATCGGGCGTGGCACGCATCGCTACGTGGCGGCGCGCTACACGTTCCGGCGGCTTTTCCTCGCCGGTCTCACGGCGTTGCTCGCGGACGTGGTTGGGTTTGCCGTGCTGATGGTCATCGACATTCCGGTAATCAAGGATCTGGCATTTACCGCGAGCGTTGGCGTCGGCGTGCTGGTCTTCACCAACCTGCTGCTGCTGCCGGTACTACTGTCATACATTGGTGTGAGTCCGTCGGCTGCACGACGCAGCGTGCGTGGCGAGCAGAACGACGCGCGCGGCACCTCGTCGGCGGGCGCGTTGTGGAATCTGCTCGATCGCTTCACCGAGCGCCGCTGGGCTGTCGGTGCGATCGTTTGTGCGGCGTCGCTCACGGTGTTCGGCTGGTCGATCAGTCAGCACCTGCAGATCGGCGACCTTGATTCGGGCGCGCCGGAACTCAGGCCGGAGTCGCGTTATAACCTCGACAACGCGTACACCAACGCGCACTACGGTCTGTCGAGCGACCCGTTCGTCGTGATCGGCAAGTCGTCGCACGGCACCTGCGACGCCAACAACTTCCCGCTGGTGCTCGAGGCGGACCGGCTCGAAACCGCACTGCGGGGTGTGCCGGGGGTGCAGACCACCACCTCGGTCGGCGGTCTCGCGCGCTGGATGACGTCCGGGTTCTACGAGGGCTACCCGAAGTGGTACACGATCGACCGCGTGCCTTCGATCGTGAACAAGACGGTGTGGCAGATCCTGCTCGATCATCCTGATCTGCTGAGCCAGACCTGCGGCACCGCACCGGTCATCGCCTATCTGACCGATCACAAAGCGGCGACGCTGTCGCGCGTGATGGAGGCTGCAGAGGCATTCGCGAAAACCCATAGCGACGCCGATCATCAGTTCCTGATGGTGGCCGGGTCGGCGGGCATCGACGCGGTGACGAACGTCGTTGTTGCCAAGGCGAACCGCACGATGCTGTTGATGGTGTATGCAGCGGTGATCCTGCTGTGCTTCATCACGTTCCGCAGCTGGCGCGCGGTCGTGGTGGCGGTCGTGCCGCTCGGGATCACGTCGGTGCTGTGCGAGGCGCTGATGGTCAAGCTCGGCATCGGCGTGAAGGTGGCAACGCTGCCGGTGATCGCGCTGGGCGTGGGCATCGGCGTCGACTATGCGCTCTATCTGCTGAGTGTGCAGCTCGCGTATCAGCGCGCTGGGCAGCCGCTGCGTGTAGCCTATCGGCACGCGGTGCAGTTCACCGGGAAGGTCGTGGCGCTGGTCGGTGTGACGTTGGCTGCCGGCGTCATAACGTGGGCGTTCTCGCCGATCAAGTTCCAGGCCGATATGGGCATCCTGCTCACGTTCATGTTCCTGTGGAACATGATCGGCGCGCTGATCCTCATTCCGGCGCTGTCGCATTTCCTGCTGCAAGGCATTTCGCGTAAAGCAGTGGCGAAGGGCGGCGCCGCCGGTTCCACGAAGGTCGAGGCCTGTAGCGGTGAGGCAACGCTGCGGTCGTGACTGCGGAACGGGTGCCGCTCTTCGCGCGGCACCCTGGCAGGACAAAAGAATTGGCCCGCTATCTATGGAGATAGCGGGCCGGGTTGCCTGCAGGTCACGCGGCGCGTTGGGGCGAGCCACTCGTTGCGCTACACCACGGACATCGAGAAGCTCAGGATCTCCGAGACCCCGCCGTCGACCATCAGCATTTGCCCATTCATGTAGGAGCTCGCTTCGGAGGCGAGAAAAACCGCGACGCCGCCGAGTTCCTCGGGGTTCCCCCAGCGTCCCACCGAGATATGCGAACGCACGATTTCCTTCATCCGCGGGTTGGACGTGACGGGCTCGGCCATTTCGGTGAGAAAGTAGCCGGGGCAGATGCCGTTGCAACGAATGCCGTGTCGGCCCAGTTCCGCGCCGAGCGATTTCGTCAGTCCGGCGATCGCGTGCTTGCTGGCCACGTATGCCTGCAGCTTCTCGCGACCGAGCACCGACACATAAGACCCGACGTTGATGATGCGTCCGTGTCCGCGTTCGATCATCTGGCGCGCAACTTCCTGCGCGAGCACGTAGGCGGCCGTGACGTTGGTATCCATCGTTCTTTGCCACATGTCGAGGTTCGACTGCAGAAAATCACTCCACTCGCAAATGCCGGCATTGTTGAGCAGGACGTCGATGCGTCCGTGGCGTGCAAGGACGTTGCGAACGCCGTTTCTGATTGCGCCCTGATCGGTGAGGTCGAACGGTTCGATATCGACGTCGCCGCCCGCTTTACGAATCGATTCCGCAGCGGTTTCGAGGCTCGCGCGCGAACGCGCGCACAGTATCACCGTCGCACCCGCTGCCGCCAGCGCGTTAGCCATGGCGAAACCGAGGCCGCGCGACGCGCCGGTGACGAGCGCAATCTGTCCTTCCAGTGAAAAGAGTTTCATAGTCTGACTCCATGGATCATGCGAAGGCTGGTTACCAGTGGCGAATGACGATCTTGCCGAAATGCTGCTGGCTTTCGAGGTGCCGCAGCGCATCCGGTACGCGCGCAAAGTCATAAACCGAGTCGATGACGGGCTTGAGCTTGTGCAGTCCGATCGCGCGGTTCATCGCTTCGAAATCCTGACGGGAGCCGACGCGGATCGGCGCGATCGACAGTCCGCGCGTGAAGAATCCTTCGCCGGGAGAAGGGGCGCCGGTCAGCAGTCCGACCACGCTGATGCGCCCGCTGTCGCGAGTGGCGGCAATGGACTTGCCGAAGGTTTGGGCGCCGCCCACCTCGACGACCAGATCGACCCCAAAGCCATCGGTCAGGCGCAGCACGGCGTCATCCCAATTCGGCGTGTCGCGGTAGTTGATCGTGGCGTCGGCGCCGAGTTCGGCAAGCCGTTTGAGCTTCGCTTCGCTCGACGAAGTCGCGATCACGCGCGCGCCGAACAGACGGGCGAGCTGCAGAGCGAACAGCGATACCCCGCCAGAGCCCTGTACGAGCACGGTTTGGCCCGGCAGCAGCGGCGCATGCTGGCACAGCGCGTTCCATGCGGTGAGCGCGGCGCAAGGCAGCGTTGCGGCCTCCTCGTCGGAAAGATGATCCGGAACGCTAACCAGTTCTTCCTCGCTCAGCACCGCCTTGTCGCGCAGCATGCCTTCGACGATAGCGCCGCGGCCCAGCGTATCCGCGTGTTGCGGGCGGCTGCCGCCGTGCCAGTTCTGCGCGAAATTGGCCATCACCCGGTCGCCGGGTCGGAAGCGCCGCACGCCTGGGCCGACGGCAAGCACGACGCCCGCGCCGTCCGAGGCCGGAATGAAGTTGGGCGCCATCCAGTCGCGATACGCACCGTTGATCAGCAGCAACTCGCGGAAATTCAACGAACTCGCATTGACCTGTACCAGTACCTGATGAGCGCCGGGCGGCGCCGGATCGGGTTCCTCGCGCAATGCCAGACCCGCAATACCTTCAAACCGTTCACATCGATAGAGCTTCATTGGTCGTCTCCATGGTGTCGAACGAGGGCGTCGAATTGAGCGACAAGCGACGTTCTCCTCATTCTTCTCGTTGACAGCTACAAAAAGATGAGTTCAGAATATAGAACATTGTTCAACAAAGCGTTCGGAGCGTCAAATTGAAAATACTGGTCGCGGTGAAGCGCGTGATCGACTACAACGTGAAACCTCGGGTGAAGTCCGATGGTTCGGGCGTCGATCTGGCCAACGTGAAAATGGCCATGAACCCGTTCGATGAGATCGCGGTGGAGGAGGCGGTGCGCCTCAAGGAAGCGGGCGTAGCGAGTGAAGTCGTCGTGGTGTCCGCGGGAACCACGCAATCGCAGGAGGTGCTGCGTACGGCGCTCGCGATGGGGGCTGATCGCGCGGTGCTGGTGGAAAGCGATGCGGATCTGCAGCCGCTCGCGGTCGCCAAGCTGCTGGCCGCCGTGGCCGCGCGGGAAACTCCGCAACTGGTGCTGCTCGGCAAGCAGGCCATCGACAACGACGCGGGACAAACCGGCCAGAAGCTCGCCGCGTTGCTCGGTTGGCCGCAAGCCACGTTCGCGTTCAAGACGGAAGTGGACGGTCAACAACTACTCGTCACGCGTGAGATCGATGGCGGACTCGAACGTGTCGCGCTCGATCTGCCGGCGGTGGTCACGACGGACTTGCGTCTGAACAGTCCGCGCTACGTGACGCTGCCCAACATCATGAAAGCGAAGAAGAAGCCGCTGGAGACGCTGAGCCCCGACGCGCTGGGGGTCGACGTTGCACCTCGTCTGAAGGTTCTCGAAGTGACCGAGCCGCCGGCGCGTAAGGGCGGCGTGATGGTTCCCGATGTTGCAGCGCTGATTGAAAAGCTTCGTAACGAAGCGAAGGTGATCTGATCATGACTATTCTCGTTATCGCCGAACACGACAACGCAAGCCTCAAGCGCGCCACGCTCAACGCCGTCACGGCGGCAGGCGCTGCGGGCGGCGACATTCATGTACTGGTCGCAGGCCACGGCGCGTCGGCGGTGGTAGAGCAGGCCGCGAACGTTGCCGGCGTCGCCGAAGTGCTCGTCGCGGATGCACCCGAATACGCGCATGGGCTGCCGGAAAATCTGGCCGCACTCGTCGTTTCGCTGGCTAGCGGTTATACGCACGTGATCGCGGCCTCCACGGCCGTGGGCAAGAACTTCATGCCGCGGGTAGCCGCTCTGCTCGACAGCGCGCAGATTTCCGACGTGATCGCTTTCAAGGCCCCCGATGTGTTCGTGCGTCCGATCTACGCGGGCAATGCACTCGCCACGGTCCAATCGTGCGACGCAATCAAGGTCGTCACGATTCGTCCGACCGCTTTCGATGCGGCCGCGACCGGTTCGGCCGCCGCGCCGTCGCGCGCCGTCGCATCGGCAGCGGCTTTCGACAAGGCCCGTTTCGTCGGCCAGGAACTGACGAAATCGAGCCGGCCGGAGCTTGCGGCAGCCAACATCGTGGTGTCGGGAGGCCGAGGCATGCAGAACGGCGACAACTTCAAACTGCTCGACGCGCTCGCGGACAAGCTTGGCGCCGCGGTCGGCGCGTCGCGCGCCGCGGTCGACGCCGGCTTCGTGCCGAACGACTATCAGGTCGGCCAGACCGGCAAGATCGTCGCGCCTCAGTTGTATATCGCGGTGGGTATCTCGGGCGCGATTCAGCATCTCGCCGGTATGAAGGACTCGAAAGTCATCGTCGCGATCAACAAGGACAGCGAGGCGCCGATCTTTCAGGTGGCCGACTACGGTCTGAGCGCCGACCTTTTCGACGCTGTCCCGGCACTGACCGCGGCGCTCGATTGACGTTCGCCCGGATTGACACCGAGCAGAACGCTGTTCAAGATAATTGAACAGCTAGTTGCAATATGGCCGTCGACTGCGCGGCCCCCACATAAAAAGGCGGAACCGGTGCCTACGCCGGCCATATGACGAAGGAGATAACAATGGGTAACACCAGTCCCGATTCGGGTGAGCACACTGTCCGCCTCGATTTTGTCCCGAAGGACAGTTACCTGTCGAAGCAGTTTCTCGAGCGCGAGAACGAGCGCCTCTGGCCGCGAGTCTGGCAGGTCGCCTGCCGTCTGGAAGAGATTCCCAACGTGGGCGACTTCGTGACCTTCGACGTGGCCGGCGAATCGATCATCGTGGTGCGAACCGCGGGAGATCAGATCAAGGCCTTCTTCAACGTCTGCCAGCACCGTGGCCGGCGCCTGACTAATGGCTGTGGCAAGGCCGCGAAATTTCACTGCGCCTATCACGGCTGGCAGTGGAATCTGGATGGCAGTCTTGCGCGTGTGCTCGACAGGCAAGATTGGGAAGGTTGCCCGGACATGGCTGACGGGGACCTTCGTCTCACGGACGTGCTGGTCGATACGTGGGGCGGGTTCGTGTTCATCAATATGGATCCGGACGCAGAGCCGCTCGCGAAATTTCTCGACCCGGTGCCGGAGATCACGAACTGCTTCGAGTTCGAAAAGATGCGCTACCGCTGGTACAAGTCGATTCGTCTGCCGTGCAACTGGAAGGTTGCACTCGAAGCGTTCAACGAGGGTTATCACGTAGCGGCAACCCATCCGCAACTGCTCGACGTCGCCGGCGATGACGTGACGCGCAGTTTCTCCTATGGCCGCCATGGGATGTTTGGTTATTCGACGGCGACGCGGATGATCGGCGCGCCCTCGCCGCGAACCGGCAAGCCGATGCCGGAAGACGTACGCCAGGGGCTCGTGAACTTTTTCCGGGTAATGGAAGAGACTCTGAAGGCGATCAATACCGCGCGCGATTACGAAGCCGCGAAGCGCCTGATGACCGAAATGTCGCCGTCGGGTAACCAGTTCGAAGTCCTTGGGAAGGCGATGGAATTTCAGCGCGAGGCGGCCATCGCCGAGGGCGCGGGCTGGCCCGAGATCTCTTTCGAGCAACTGGGTCGCGCGGGAGCGGACTGGCACGTGTTTCCGAATCTGGTGTTCCTGCCGTACCCGGACGGCGCGTTGTTCTATCGCGCGCGGCCGGATGGCGACAACCCGGATTCGTGCATCTACGACATCTGGTCGCTGCAGCGCTTCGCGCCTGGGGCGGAGCCGCCGTTGAAGCGCGAGTTCTATTACGGCGTGGACGACTGGAAGGAGAACGCGCAGGAGAACTTCGGCCTGATCCTGTGGCAGGACTTCCAGAACATGACCAATGTTCAGCAGGGCATGAAGTCGCGCGGCTTCAAGGGTTTGCGCACCAATCCGCTGCAGGAATCGTCGGTTTCGAACTTCCATCGCGCGCTGCGCGAATTCATCGCGCGGGATGAGTGATGTCGACGAACTGGGACGCAACCTACGACTTCGTGGTGGTCGGCAGCGGCGGGGGTTCGATGTGTGCGGCGCTTGCCTGCAAGTCGGTGGGCAAAGAAGCACTGATCATCGAGAAGCAGGCGAAGGTCGGCGGCTCGACCGGATATTCGGGCGGGGTCTGGTGGCTTCCGAACAATCATGTGATGAAGCGTCACGGCGTCAGCGATTCCTATGAACGCGCGCGCCAGTACTTCGATGCGGCGGTTACTTATCAAGGGCCGGGGACTTCTGACGCGCGACGCGAGGCTTACTTGCGCACCGGCCCGAAGATGGCCGAGTTTCTCGAGCAGCAGGGGATGCAGTTCGTGTACGCGGACGGCTGGTCCGATTACTACGACACGCTGCCCGGCGGCGAGCCGCGTGGCCGGTCGCTGCTGGCCAGGTTGTTCGACGTGAAGGAACTGGGCGAATGGGCGCCGCGTCTGTCGCGCTACAAGGGCCCGTCGATGCCGGCCAACTCGGACGAGTATCCGCAACTGTTTCTGATGAAGCGGACGTGGGGCGGCAAGCGCAAGGCGATGCAACTGGGTGGCCGGATGCTCTATCAGAAGATTACCGGCAAGGAGCTCGTGGCCAACGGCGCGGCGATTCAGGGGCGCATGCTGCAGATGGCGCTGCGCGCGAACGTGCCGATCTGGACGGACACGCCGGTGCGCGAGTTTATCGTCGAGGACGGACGCGTGACAGGCATCGTCGCGGTGCGCAGCGGCCGCGAGTTGCGCGTGCGTGCTCGCGAAGGCGTCCTGCTGAATACCGGCGGCTTTTCACACAACGCGGAAATGCGCCGCAGGTACCAGCCGCAGCCGTCGTCCGCGGACTGGACCAATGCGAATCCGGGCGATACCGGTGAAATCCTGCAAGCCGCGATTGCGCTCGGCGGCGCAGTGGACTGCATGGAGGAAGCGTGGTGGGTCGTGACGTCGCTCGGTCCCAACGAGGAACTGCCCGAAGGTGCACGCGCACCGGATGGCTCGCCGCTGCCGTTCATGCATCACCTCGACCTGTCGCTGCCGTTTTCGATCATGGTCGATCAGGACGGCGAGCGCTTTTGCGACGAAGCGGGAGCGTACATGGAAATCGGTCAACGCATGTACCAGCGCCACAAGCAGACGGGTAAGGCCGTTCCCGCGTGGGTCGTGATGGACAGCCGGCAGCGTAAGTACTACCCGTGGGGCACGGCGATGCCGGGCCAGATTCCGCAGAAGTGGCTCGACAGTGGATACATGATCAAGGCTGACACGCTCGAAGAACTGGCCGCGAAATGCAGTATCGACCGTGCTGGGCTGCTCGGGACCGTCAAGCGCTTCAACGGCTTCTGCGAAACGGGCGTCGACGAAGATTACGGTCGCGGCTCGCGCGCATTCGATCGCTGTCATGGAGACCCGACCATCAAACCGAACCCCAATCTCGGGCCGATCGAGGACGGGCCGTTCTACGCCGTGCGCATGTATCCAGGGGATGTGGGCACGGCAGGCGGTCTCGTGACCGACGAATACGGGCGCGTGCTGAAGGACGATGGTTCGAAAATCCCTGGGCTGTACGCCACCGGCAACTGCACGGCATCCGTGGTTGGCCGGTGTTATCCGGGCGCCGGCAGCAGCATCGGCGCATCGTTCGTGTTCGGTTACATCGCGGCGCTGCATGCGAGCGGCGCGCAAAAGATCTGGTGACACAGGAGAGTGACGAATGAATGCCTATCAGCCGCCCAGCAGCGAAGTCCTGGTCGACATCTACAGGCGCATGGCTCTCATCAAGCAGAACGATGAGCGCTTTCGTGCCGTTATCAAGGCCGGCAAGCTGGTGATGCCGTACTACTCGCCGCGCGGCCAGGAAGTGATTCCGTCGGCGATGTCGGTGTGTCTCACCGACGACGACTACATCTGCACGATCTACCGCGGCGTCCACGACATGATCGCCAAAGGTGTGCCGCTCAAGGAACTCTGGGCCGAGCTCGGAGGACGAGTGACGGGCACATGCAAAGGCAAGGGCGGCCCGATGCACGTCACGCACCCCGCGTCGGGCGTCATGGTGACGACCGGCATTGTCGGCAGTTCGATGCCGATCGCAAATGGGCTTGCGCTCGCCGCGCAGATTCGTGGTGAATCGCGCGTGGCCGTGGCCTACTTCGGTGACGGCGCATCAAACATTGGCGCCTTCCACGAGTCGCTGAACATGGCGTCCGTGTGGAAGTTGCCGGTGATTTTCGTCTGCCAGAACAACGGCTATGCCGAGCACACCAAATACGCGTATGGCACGTCCGCGCCGAACATCGCCCAGCGCGCCGTCGCGTACCAGATGCCGGGCATCACGGTGAACGGCAACGATCCGATTCAGATGCACAAGGCGGCGCACGAAGCGGTCGAACGCGCGCGCAATGGCGGCGGCCCGACGCTGATCGAAGCGAACACGTTCCGCTTTCAGGGGCACGTGTTCGGCGACCCGGACGCCTATATGGACAAGCACGAAAAGGCCGCCTGGCTCGCGAAGGATCCAGTGCCGCTGTTCCGTCAGTGGCTCATCGATGCGAAGCATGCGACCGAGGAGCAACTGGTTGCGATGGAAGCCGAACACGAGGCGCAGATCGACGCCGCGGTCGAATTCACGCTGTCGAGCGAATATCCCGATGTTGCGGAGCTTCGGCGCGACATCTTCAAGGACGAGGTGCTTGCATGAGCCAGCAGCCAACCAACATCAACACCATCCAGGCGGTCAACTTCGCGCTCGACGACGCGATGGCCGCCGACGCCAACGTAATCGTGCTGGGTGAAGACGTTGCCGACGGCCAGGAGGGCGGCATTGTCGGCGTAACGAAGGGACTGTCGTCGAAATACGGCACGTCGCGGGTGCGTTCGACGCCGATTTCGGAGCAGGCCATCATCGGTGCGGCAATCGGCGCTTCGATGGTCGGGATGCGTCCTGTGGCGGAAATCATGCTGATGAACTTCACGACCGTCGCGATGGACATGATCGTGAATCACGCCGCGAAGCTGCGGTTCATGTCGGGCGGACAGACCAATGTGCCGATCGTCATCCGCACCATGACGGGCGCGGGCTTCGGCACGGGTGGTCAGCACGCCGACTACCTCGAGGCCTGGTTTGCGCACGTTGCCGGCATCAAGGTCGTCACACCGTCGAATCCTGCCGATGCGTATGGCTTGATGCTGTCCTGCATCCGCGATGACGACCCTTGCCTTTTCATCGAGAACATGCCGACCTACTGGAATCCGGGCAGTGCGCCGGAGCGCGGCGTGGCGATTCCGCTTGGCAAAGCCAACGTGATTCGCGCGGGTACCGACGTGACAGTGATCAGCTACAGCCGCCGCGTGCAGGAAGCCATGGCTGCTGCCGAAGCGCTGGCCAAAGATGGTGTCGCCTGCGAAGTGATCGATTTGCGCACTGTCTCTCCGTTGGATACCGAAACTATCCTGACTTCGGTTGCAAAAACCGGGCGCGCCGTTGTCGTGCACGAAGCCGTCAAACCGTTCGGCGTGGGTGCGGAAATCGCATCCCGTATCTACGAAGCCCTCTTTCGCGAGCTCAAGGCGCCCGTGCAGCGCGTAGGCGCGCAATTCTGCCCCGTGCCGTTCTCCAAGCCGCTCGAAGACGCGTTCGTACCGGGCGTGGCCGAAATCGAATCGGCGGTTCGCGCGACGCTGAAATGACCAGCACGAACACCCGGAATTCCATCATCAATAGAGCAAGGTCATGACCACACAAGTGCTGCTTCCCAAACTGGGCTTTTCCATGAACGAAGGCACGCTAGCCGAATGGCTGGCGGACGACGGCGCAACCGTGAGCGAAGGGCAGATTCTCTATGCGCTCGAAAGCGACAAATCGATTCAGGAGGTCGAGTCGCCCGCGTCGGGCACGCTGCGCATCGTTGCCCAGGTTGGCGAAGTGTATCCCGTCGGCACGGTGCTGGCGGAAATCGTCTGATTGGCCGCAGGCCGTCACGCTATCCAACAGTCGTTCGAAGAGGCATCCGCGATGAGTGTCGAATCCGTTGCTACGCGACCGCAGTCCGATGTGAATACCGGCCCCGGCGAGGCTGCAGTCCCCGCTTTCGGCGCGAATCTGCCGCCTTGGCCGCAGGTCGATTTCGCCGAATTCGGCGAGGTGGAAGTCAAGCCGGTGTCGCGCATCCAGAAGCTCACAGGAGCCTTCCTGTCGCGCAACTGGCTGACGATCCCGCATGTGACCCACCACGACGACGCTGATATTACGTCGCTCGAAAGTTATCGCAAGGCCCGTAACGAGGCGGGCACGGCGGTTAAGCTGACGCCGCTCGTCTTCCTTATCAAAGCCGTGGTGCGGGCTTTGCAGGAGTTCCCGCAATTCAACGCGTCGCTCGACGGTGACGGCAAAAACATCGTTCTGAAGAAGTACTTCCACATCGGGGTCGCCGTGGACACGCGCTTCGGATTGCTGGTGCCGGTGCTGCGCGATTGCGACAGGAAGAGCGTCGAAGAACTCTCGGCGGAACTTGCGGCAATTTCGCAGAAGGCGCGCGAAAAGGGTTTGTCGATGGCAGAGATGTCGGGCGGTTGCTTTTCGATCAGTTCGCTCGGCGGCTTTGGCGGTACTGGTTTTACGCCTATCGTCAATGCGCCGGAGGTGGCGATTCTCGGCGCGACTAAAACCCGGCTGGTAGCCGCGCCGGCGGACGACGGCGGCGTCAGCTGGCGCAAGATGCTGCCCCTGTCGCTCAGCTACGACCATCGCGTGATCAACGGAGCCGACGCGGCGCGGTTCGCCGCATTCATTGGAACCGTGTTGGCCGATCCGCAGACGCTCGCTGGCTAACAGTCGATCTGACAAAACAACGACAGGATTGAGATGAGAACCCTTGGCGAGATGATCGAGCGAAACGCTCGCTTGCATGCCGACTACACGGCGCTCGTGTACGCCGACCGACGTCTGACGCACAGTCAGTTGGCGGAGCGTGCACGCCGCTTGTCGGGAGCGCTATATGAGCGCGGCCTGCGGCGTCAGGACCGGGTTGCGATCCTCGCGATGAATTGCGCGGAGTACTACGAGAGCTACCGTGCATGCGAGTGGGCCGGCTTCATTCTGGCAACCGTCAATTTCAGGCTGGCCCCCGCGGAGATTCTTTATATTCTTAAGGACGCGGCCCCTAAGGCGCTCGTATTCGAGGCTCAGTATGCCGATGTCGTGAACGGACTGCGTTCGCAACTGCCCGAAATCGAGCAGTACATCTGCATTGGCGACGCGCCGGAATGGGCCGTTTCATTCGAGGCGGTGATGGAAGCCGGCCCAGTGGAAGGGCCGCCGATCCGTTCGAAACCGGAAGACTACGCGTACCTGATGTACACGAGCGGCACCACGGGGCGTCCCAAGGGCGTCGTGCGCACGCACCATGCCATGTGCGTCACCGCCGAAAGCTGCGCGCTGGTGACGGAGTTTTCGGGCAATACCCGCGTGCTACAGACGACCCCGGCGTTCCACGTCGGTGGAATTGGCTTCGTTAATTCGGTGGCCTGGATGGGCGGCACGACGGTCGTGCATCGCGTCTTCGAGCCGAAGCAAATGCTCGAGACGATCGCCGAAGAACGCATCACCTTCACGTTCATGGTTGCCGCGATGCTTCAGGCGGTCCTCGATGTGCCCGAACTGTCGAGCTATGACGTGTCCAGCATCGAAAACATCGTCACGGCGGCAGCCCCGGTGCCTGCACCGCTGCTGTCGCGCGGCATTCAGGTGCTCGGCCCGGTGTTTTCGGTCCAATACGGCATGACCGAGAGCAACGCCTGCTGGTTGCCCGCGCATGAGGTCAAGCCCAAAGGGTCTCCGGAACAGGTACGGCGTCTCGCATCGGTAGGGCGCCCGTGCCCCGGCATCGACCTGCGCATCGTCGACGATCAAGGCAACGATCTGCCGCAAGGCCAGACCGGCGAGGTCTGGCTGCGCTCGCAGACGCAGTTGAGTGGCTACTGGAACAACAGCGTGGCGACGGTGGAAGCACTGCGCGATGGCTGGTATCGCTCGGGCGACATGGGCTACCAGGACGAGGACGGCTACATTTTCCTCGTCGACCGCAAGAAGGACATGATCATTTCCGGCGGCGAGAACATCTACAGCCGTGAAGTCGAAGATGCGCTGCTCCAGCATCCGGCAGTCATCGACGTGGCGGTGATCGGCGCGCCGCACGAGAAGTGGGGAGAGTGCGTCAAGGCGATCGTCGTGTTGCGCCGTGGCGAGCAAGCGGGCGAAGCCGAATTGATCGAGTTCTGTCGCGGCTTGATCGCGAGCTACAAATGTCCGAAAGCCATTGCATTCGTCGACGAATTGCCGAGGCTGCCGACGGGCAAGATCAGCAAGGTAAGTCTGCGCGCGCAGTTTGCCCGGTGAACGGCAATCGCCTCAATTGGAGGGAATCGACCATGGCCAAATGGCTGAAAACATCGGAGTGCGTGAAGTTTGAAGTGGCGCAACGCGTTGCGCGCATCATGCTGAGTCGTCCGGACAAGCGCAACGCCATCAACAATCCGCTTCTGCAGGAACTCAAGGCGGCGTTGCTCGAAGCCGACGACCTCAAATCGGTGAACGTGATCGTACTGTCGGGAGCTGGCCGCGACTTCTGCGCAGGCTACGATCTGGTGACGACGTATTCGGATCGGGCCGCGGACGCCGCTGATCCGGGTGACTATCGTGGAACGATTCGCAGCTTCGACGACGACTGCTGGTCGATGGAGCGGCAGTCGGAGACGGTCAATCTGATGGCGGATATCCACAAGCCGATCATCGCGCAGGTGCATGGCAACTGTCTTGCGGGCGGCACGGATCTCGCGCTGACGTGCGACATGGTGATCGCCGCCGACAACGCAAGGATCGGCTTTCCCGCCACGCGCGCGAACGGCTCGCCGCCTGCGCATATGTGGTTCTATCACGTCGGCCCGCAGTGGGCGAAGCGTCTGCTGCTGTCTGGCGACTCGCTGACGGGCCGCGATGCCGCGAAGATCGGGCTCGTGATGGATGCGGTGCCGGCAGAGCAGCTCGAAGCGGAGGTGGGCGAGTTGGCACGCCGTCTGTCGTTTGTCGATGCCGATCTGCTTGCGGCCAACAAGCGCATTGTCAACATCGGGCTGGAGCTGGCCGGTTCGCGCACGCTTCAGCGGCTCGCGGTGGAAAACGACTCGCGGGCTCACCAGAGCCTGGGGCCGCGCCGCGCGCAGTTCAAGGCGGACATGGAAGCGGTTGGCTTGAAGGAAGCGCTCAAGCGCCGCGACGAGCCGTTCGGCGACGGGATGATCCGCCTGCATGCTCGCGGCAGTTGACCAGACCGTCGAACGGACGAACCAAACTCAGACGAAGAGCCGAACATCATGGATGTTGAACTCACTTTGAACGGCGCGGTTGCGACGCTGTGTCTGAACCGCCCCGAGAAGCTCAACGCGCTGACGCCGGAAATGCTTGATCTGATTCTCGGCCACCTCGATCGCATCGACAAGGATCCGGAGATTCGCGCGGTGATTCTCACTGGCGCAGGCCGCGCATTTTGCGCCGGTGCCGATATCAAGGGCAGCGGCGCCGCGCCACCGCAGATGAGTGTGGCGCACGCGCGCGCATCGATGGCGGTGTATCAGAAGATCGCGCTTCGGTTGTACAACCTGAACAAGCCAGTGGTCGCGGCGGTACGCGGCGTTGCCGTGGGAATTGCCTGGAGCTTTGCGCTGTGCGCGGACCAGCTCATCGTTTCCGATACGGCGCAGTTCATTCCCGCCTTCCTGATGCGCGCCACCTTACCTGAAGGCGGCATGGTGCATCTGCTTGCGCGTCATTGCGGCGAGTTTCGCGCCAAGGAAATCATGTATCTGAATCGCCGGCTGAGCGGCAAGGAAGCACTCGATATGGGTCTTGCCAGCCATCTCGTCGAGGACGGCGAGCTTGACGCGGCCGCCGAAAAGCTGGCTGGCGAGCTGGCGGCTGGCCCGACTTTCTCGCTCGGGCTGACCAAGCAGTTGTTCAGGTTGAACCCCGGTGGCATGGAAGAGTTTCTTGCGCAGGAACTGAACGCGGTGGCGCTCGCGGTGAACTCCGAGGACGCCGCGGAGGGCCGGCTCGCGGCGAGAGAAAAACGCGCCCCGGCTTTCAGAGGCCGCTAGGCGGAGCACCCGCACAAGCGCGGCGCAGTGGCGCGACAGAGCAGACAACGAGGGCGCAAGAGATTCAGGAGTCAGGCATGCATTTCGGCTATAGCGAGGAAGACGAATCATTTCGTCGGGAAGTCAGAACGTTTTTCAGTGAGCATGCGCCGGCCGACATTTCACGCCGCTGGCGTGTCGGCGTGCATCCGCCTGCGCGCGATGACATCCGCAGATGGCAGCGCATTCTGTACGAGCGCGGCTGGGGTGCGCCCCATTGGCCCGTCGAACATGGCGGCACCGGCTGGAGCGCGCTTCGCAAGCATATCTTCATGGAAGAGCTGTACAACGCCGATGCCATGGACTATGGGTGGCAGTCGACGCAGATGGTGGCGCCCGTCATCATCGCGTTCGGTTCGGACTGGCAGAGGCAGCGTTTTCTCGGGCCTATTCTGCGCGGCGACGAGTTCTGGTGCCAGGGCTTTTCGGAGCCGAACGCGGGCTCGGATCTGGCTGGACTGAAGACCACGGCCGTGCTCGACGGTGACGAGTACGTGATCAACGGCCAGAAGATCTGGACCAGCGACGCAACGATTGCCGATTGGGGCTTCTTCCTCGTCAAGACCGATACGAGTGTCAAGCCGCAACGAGGCATTTCCTTCCTGCTGGTCAACATGGACACGCCGGGCATCACGGTGCGTCCGATCGTTTCGATCGAGGGCGGCAAGGGCCTGAATGAAGTGTTCCTCGAAAACGTGCGTGTGCCGAAGTCGCATCTCGTGGGCGAGGCCGGCATGGGATGGACCTATGCGAAGTACCTCCTCGAGAAGGAGCGCACGGCGAGCGCGTTCCTGTACTTCAATAAACGCGAGCTGCAACGCGCGAAAGACATCGCGGGGCAGGAGCGGGAGGACGGCGTGCGGCTCATCGATACACCCGGGTTCGCGCGCAAGGTCGCGGAGGTCGAAGCTGACCTCATGGCGCTCGAATGGTCGGTGCTCCGCATCCTTGCGGAAGAGAAGAGCGAGCGCAATCTCGATGCGGTCGTCTCTGCGCTGAAGATCAGCGGGTCGGAGATGCAACAGCGCGTGACGCAACTGCAAATGGACGCACTCGGTCCCCGCGCGATGCGTTTCGACGACCACGGCGAGCCGCAGGGTGATCTGGCGGTCGACGAAAACTGGCCGGATTACATGGGCGGCCGCACGTCGGGCTATCTGATCGCTCGTGCTTCCACGATCTATGGCGGCGCGCGCGAAGTGCAGAAGAACATCATTGCCAAGCTGGCTTTTGGACTGTAGCCATGGACTTCAACTTCTCCGAAGAACAATTGATGCTGAAGGACGGCGCAGAGCGCTACGTTCGGCAGGAGTATGGATTCGAGGCGCGCACGCGCATTGCATCGGGGCAAGAGGGTTTCAGCCGCGAACATTGGCGCGCCTATGCCGAACTTGGCTGGCTCGGGCTGACGATGCCGGAAGACGTCGGCGGTCTCGGGTGCTCGTTCGTTGAAACGGCGATCGTGATGGAGGCGCTCGGCCGCGGTATGGCGCTCGAGCCGGTCGTGCAGACGGCGCTGCTTTGCGCCACGATCATCGAACGAGGCGATGCGCGGCGCCGGCGTGAATCGCTGCTGCCCGCCGTCATCGACGGCACGCTGCTGCTGTCGCTCGCGGACAGCGAAGCGGGCAGCCGGTACAAGCTGGGATGCCACGCGCAAACGCACGCGCTCAAGAGCGCCTCGGGTTACCTGATCAGCGGCGCGAAGACACTGGTGATCGCCGGCGCGTCGGCGGACCAGTTGCTCGTGACCGCGCGAGTCGAAGGCGCGTCGCAAGGCGTGGGCGTTTTTCTTGTCGATCGCCGGGCCGCGGGCGTAACGTGCCGGTCGTACCGCTTGCTCGATGGATCGCGTGCCGCGGATATCGATCTGCACAACGTCGAGCTCAGTGACGATGCATTGATCGTCGGACCTGAACACTCGCTGCAGGTGCTCACGCAGGCAACGGAACTCGCCAGTCTCGCGAGCGTGGCCGAGAGCCTTGGCATGATGGAAGCCGTGATGGCGATCACCTCGGAGTACATCAAGGGACGCTCGCAGTTCGGCCAGCCGATCGGCAAGTTCCAGGCGTTGCAGCATCGCATGGCTGAGATGTTCGTTGCCACGCAGGAAGCGCGCTCGATGCTGTACTGCGGGATCGCGCACCTGAACGGCCCGGCGGCCGAACGCAGCCGCGTCATCTCGGCGGCCAAAGCCGTTGCCGCGCGCGCCAATCGCTTCGTTTGCGCGCAGGGCATCCAGTTGCACGGTGGCATGGGGCTCACCGAGGAATATCCGGTAGGGCACTACTTCCGCAAGATGACGATGATGGAGAAGATGTTCGGCGATATCGACTTTCATCTCGACCGCGTTGCAGCAGGCGGCCGGACACCGATAACGGCCTGAGACAGGGAGCAGATCATGCAACGCGTGAAGCAAAAGATTGCCATCGTGACCGGGGCCGCATCCGGTATCGGCGCTGCCTGTGCCGCCATGCTCGCGCAGGAGGGCGCCTTGCTCGTCGTGGCGGACCTGAATCTCGAAGGCGCGCAGGAACAGGTTCGTCGTATTAACGAAGCGGGGGGCCACGCGGTCCCGGCGCAGGTCGATATCGGCGACGAAAGTTCGATCGATGCATTGTTCGATCTGACGCTCAAGACTTGGGGCGGGCTCGATATCCTGCATAACAACGCCGCGGCCACATCGCTTTCCAGTACGGTCGATGCGGCAGTCGAGGCACTCGACGTCGGAGTCTGGGACGACACGATGCGCATCAATCTTCGCGGCACCATGCTGGCCTCGCGGTGCGCGCTGCCGCTGATGCGCGCACGAGGCGGCGGTTCGATTATCAATACCTCTTCCGGTGCCGCTCAGGCGGGCGCGCTGGGGTACAGCGCGTACGGTGTCTGCAAGGCCGGTATCGAGGCGCTGACGCGCTACGTCGCCGCGCAGCACGGCAAGGAGGGGATACGCTGCAACGCGATCGCTCCGGGCCTGATCGTCACGCCGGTGACCCAGGCGTACTACGCGGGGGAGACCGGAGAGATGATGCTGAGCCACCATCTCACGCCTCGCCTTGGGCAGCCCGAAGACATTGCACACGCGGTGGTGTATCTCGCTTCGGATGAGGCGGCGTTCGTCACGGGCCAGGTGTTCAACGTCGATGGCGGACTTCTTTCACACCAGCCTTACTATGCCGACGAAATCCGCGCGCGCCCGGCCGCGATGGCCAACGCTACGAAGGGGAAGGAATGACGACGGAATCAGCGCTGCTCGCGCGTATCGAGCGCATCGAGGCGCAGCTCGCCATCCAGCAGTTGCCCGTCCGATACGCGCTCGCGGTCGATTCGCGCGATCTGGACAGCCTGGTGCAACTGTTCGCCGAAGACGTCGATTGCGGCCGATGGGGCGTAGGGCGCGCGGCATTGAAGACGTTCTACGGAGCCGAGCATATTCTGCGCGGCTTTTATCGCAGCATTCACCAGATCTGCGGCCACGTCGTCGATTTCATCGATGCCGACCATGCGACGGGAAGCGTCTATTGTCGCGCGGAGCACGAGGACAACGGAGCGTGGGTGGTGATGGCGATCTGCTACTTCGATCACTACGTGCGGCGCGACGGGCAATGGTGCTTCGAGCGTCGCGACGAACAGCATTGGTATTCGACGGACTGGCTCGCTCGGCCCGGTGCGCCGCGCTTGCAGAACTGGCCCGGCAAGTATGAAGGCGATCGGTATCAGCCGCGTCTTCCGCAAGGATTTCCGACGTGGGCGGCGTTCTGGAGCAACAGCGAACAGCCCGCGATCGACGCATTGACGAAAGCGCCGTAAGCGCGGTCTCGTCTTCGGCTCCTGGCCCCGCCACGTAGCCATTCGTGGGACGGGCGAGGAATGCAAGGAGTGAGGTCCGCGCAAACTTTCGCATCGTGGTAATCAGCGTCGTGCGGCAGGCCTCTGTGCCCATTGCGCTTACGCCGTCAGATCGGGCAGACGCACCACCAGCCCGTCCAGTTCCGGCGTCATGAAGATCTGGCATGTCAGACGGCTGTTTTCGCGCACGTCCATCGCGCAGGTGAGCATGTCGACTTCATAGGATTCCGCCGCTGGCATGTGGCTGCTCCAGGCGTCGTCGACATACGCGTGACAGGTTGCGCAGCTGCAGCTGCCGCCGCAATCGCCGAGAATGCCTGGGATCTGATTGTTCACCGCTGTTTGCATGACTGAATCGCCAACGTTGGCGCTTACGGCGGCCTCGCTGCCGTCCGGCTGGATGAATCGAATGAGCGGCATGGCTTGTGAACCTCATGAAAAATGAATTGGAGACTAGGGAAGCAGACTTTTCAACGGGATCGATTCGTTGGCGAGATCGGCGGCGCGGACCGGAATTTTCTCGGCAACGAAACGCTTGGCCAGCACGAATTCGGGTACACGGCTGACCGTATCGGCTGCGAGCATGACGCCGTCCTTGAGATAAAACGCCGAGAAAGAGCGGGCTTTGGGATCGCCGCGCAGGACGAACTCGTCGTAGCCGAGGGACAAGCCGACCATCTTGAGCTTCAGATCGTATTGGTCGGACCAGAACCACGGCACGCTGTTGTAGACACGCTCCTTGCCGCACAACGACGCAGCGGCGGTGCGGGCCTGCTCCAGCGCGTTAGGGACCGACTCGAGACGCAGGCGGCGTCCAAGGGAAGGGTTGGGGTGGTTGGTGCAATCCCCGACCGCAAAAATGTCGGGGTCGGACGTGCGCGTGTGTTCGTCGACCATGATGCCATTGTCGACAGCAAGGCCGGCCGCTTGCGCGAGTTCGGTGGCGGGCTCCAGTCCCACGCCGACGATGACGAGATCCGCGGCGACGCGCGTGCCGTCCGCGCAGCACACGGCGGCAACGGCGTCGCCGGATGCGTCGAGTTCGAACCCACTCACGATCGCGTTGGTACGGATGTCGACTCCGGCTTCGCGGTGAACTTCCTCGTAGAACCTGGAAAGCTCGGGAGCCGTGACGCGCGCGAGGACGCGCGGCAACGCTTCGAGCACGGTGACGCGCAAGCCGCGCTTCACGGCTACCGCGGCCACTTCCAGCCCGATATATCCACCGCCGATGATCACGAGGCGCGAGCCGGCATGAAACTGGTTTCGAATGCGCGCGACGTGATCGAGCGTGCGAAGGTAGTGAAAATTCTGCAGCTTCTCGGTCGCTTCGATACCCGGCAACGCGAGGCGCCGCGCGCGGCCGCCGGTGGCCAGAACCAGTTTCGTATAGCTGATTTCGCTGCCGTTGGCCAGCGTGACCCGTTTCGCGTCACGGTCGATGCGCTGCGCGCGCGTGTTCGGGATGAACTCGACACGCGCTTTGTCGTACGTCGACAGCGGTTTCAGGTACAACTGCTCGGCGGTCGATTCGCCCGACAGGAATGCCTTGGAGAGCGGCGGCCGTTGGTAGGGCAAATGCGGTTCCTCTCCCACCATCACGATGCGTCCCGTCCATCCCTGTTCTCGGATCGCGGTCGCGCATTCTCCTGCTGCATGACCCGCCCCGACGATCAGCGCGATGTTCTCTGCGTCTCCAGCTGTCATGAGGCTAACTCCATCTCGCACGGCCGCAGGCTCGCTGCGGCCACAGTAAGTCTGAATAATGTTCTAAATTGTGAACGACGGTCGCTGCGACTGTCAATGCTCATGAACCCCGTTGGGCCGAGGCGGAGCTGACCATCGCCTCGATGCCGCCAACCGCGAAACGAATCAGATAGGTGCGCATGCGCTCGATATGTGCTGTCGTGAGTGCCTTGGCTCCGGAGCGCGCTTCCTGCGCGTAAAGCTCGTTGAGCACGAGATGAAACACGGACTCGACGAAATGCTGCACCAGTTCGACGGTCTCCCGCGTGACGCGGGGAAGTGCCTTGGCGAAGGCGTCACGGTAGCGCGCGGCCGCAGGCGCGTATTGGTCATAAAACGGCGCCGTGAGATCGGGGCGCTCCAGAAGACAGCCAATCTGGGTTAGCAGGCGCAAGTAATTTCGCCACCCCGGATCGCCGCTCTTCAGATGCGCGAAGGCCGGTGCGGAAAGTGCGGTCACGATTGCTTCGACGCCGGGGCGCTGGCCTTGCAGCGGTGCCAGTTCGGCCTCGAGCGATTCGATGACCTGCCGGCTGATCACCGCGGCGCGACGGCCGATCGCCTGCTGAAACAGCGCGTCTTTGCTGCCGAAGTGGTACCGCGCGAGGCTCAGCTCCATGCCACAGCTCTGCATGATGTCGCGAATCGACGTGCCGAAGTAGCCGTGCATCGCGAACAGCCGCTCGGCCGTATCGAGAATGCGCTCTGGCGTCGTGCTGCGCGCCGTGGCACGCGGCTCATTGTCGGCAGTCGCCCGTCTGCTGGCGGCGTGCGTGGTGCTGGACATGGTTTCCCTTTGATGGCGGGGCGCGAGCCAGAAAGCGCGCAGCGTCCCCTTCCGCGAATGATAAATCGATCTTGCACACTTGTGCAAAATAGAACATAGTTCAACTATTGGTACCTCGCGCAAAAGCAGAGGTGCCTGCAAACAAACGATTGATGGAGACGGGAACCATGGCCGGCGCGCTGCGACTTGAGGACTTCGACGATCCTGAGTTCAACCCCTTTTTCGAGGATTCACTCGCTTACGGTGCCGATGCGGACCCTTATCCACGCATTGCGGAACTGCGGGAAAAGGCTGCGGTTCAGCAGGGTGACTACCGTGTGCTGATGGGCGGCGCGGCGGATCTGACCATGTCCGATGTCGCGCACTATTCCGTATTCGGATACGACGAAGTCTCGAAGGTGCTTGGCGACCCGGCAACGTTTTCAAACAAGTCTTACGAGCGCAATCTCGGCATCAGCTTCGGGCGCAGTATCTCGACGATGGATGCGCCCGAGCACTCGCGCTACCGCCGCATCTTCCAGAAGGCCTTTTTGCCGCACACCGTCGCGGCATGGGGCGATACGCTGGTCGACCCAGTGGTGAGCGAGCTGATGTCGAAGTTCATGGATCGCGGACAGGCGGATCTCGTCAACGAGTTCACGCTTCACTACCCGTTCAACATCATCTATCGGCAACTGGCATTGCCGCCGGAAGACGTAAAGATCTTTCACAAGCTCGCCATCGCACAGACGCTGGTTTCGATCGATGTCGAGCATGGCGTGGAGGCATCGACGAAGCTGGGCACCTATTTCGCGCGGCTCGTCGACGAGCGCCGCAGTCATCCCGGCGACGATCTGGTGAGCTCGCTGGCCACCGCGGAGGTGGACGGCGAGCGGCTACCGGACGAGGTCGTCATTTCGTTTCTTCGCCAGCTGGTGAATGCGGGCGGCGACACGACCTATCGCGCGACCAGCGTACTGTTGCTTGCGTTGCTGCGCGATCCGGTACAGCTCGAAGCGGTGCGCCAGGATCGCACGCTGGTCGCGGCGGCGATCGAAGAGGCTCTGCGCTGGGACGGCCCCGTGCTGATGCAGTCGCGTATGGCGACGCGTGATGTCACGCTCGGCGGTGTCGAGATTCCTGCCGGCGCATTTCTCGACGTGGTGGCGGGCAGCGCCAATCGCGACCCCAGCCGTTTCGCCGATCCGGACAGGTTCGACATCTATCGCAAGGCGGCTCACCGGCACTTTGCATTCGCCTATGGCCCGCACGTGTGCATCGGCCAGCACCTGGCGCGCGTGGAAATGACGCGCGCGCTCAACGCGATTCTCGATCGCCTGCCCAATCTTCGGCTCGATCCGGCCGCGCCAGCTCCACCGATCAACGGGATCATGATGCGGGTTCCGCATTCGATTCCCGTCATCTTTGGCTAACAGGAACCACGCCGGCCTCGCGTGCTATGGGGCTGGCCGACAAGGCACGGACGGTGGAGAACGCATAGATGACCGAGTTTGACTTTATCGTGATTGGCGCGGGTACGGCGGGTTGCGTGCTAGCCAATCGTCTTTCGGAGAGCGGGCACCATACCGTGCTACTCATCGAGGCAGGTCCGGAAGATCGCAATCCGTTGATCCGGATGCCGAAAGGCTTTGGCAAGCTGCTGGGCGACCCAGCTCATGCCTGGTTCATTCCGGTGCAGCCCGATCACGGCAACGGGCATCGCAACGAAATCTGGCTTCGCGGCAAGATGCTCGGCGGTTCCAGCAGCATCAACGGCATGGTGTATATGCGAGGTCATCCCGAGGACTACGACGGATGGGCCGAACTGGGTGTCGAGGGCTGGAGCTGGCAGAACCTGGCGCCTTGCTTCCGGCGCATCGAAGATCACGCGCTCGGCGCCGATGAGCTGCGTGGAGAGGGCGGCCCGCTGAAAGTGTCACCGTACGCGCAGCGCAATCGAATTGGCGAGGCCGTACTCGAAGCGTGCCGGTCGCTCGGCGTGCGGCGCTTGGAAGATATCAACAGGCTCGATCATGAGGGCGTGGCCTATCTGATCTATACGATACGCAACGGTCGTCGGCAAAGCTCGGCCGAAGCCTTTCTGAAGCCTGCGAGGGCGCGCAAGAACCTAACAGTCGCTACCGGCACGCAAGCCGCGCGAATCGTGTTTGACGGCACGCGCGCCGTCGGCGTGCAGGGCGAAAGCGCGGGGCAGCAGATCGCTTACCGTGCGCGTCGCGAGGTCGTGCTCTCGGCGGGCGCGATCGAGTCGCCGCGACTTTTGCAGTTGTCGGGCGTTGGCGATCCCGGCCATCTGCAATCGCTTGGCATTCCTGTCGTGGCGGCGAGTCCGGGGGTCGGACTGAACCTGCGCGAGCACTATCTATATATGCTGCAGGCCCGCCTGCGGCACTGGCGCGATTCGCAGAACCGGCAGTTCAGCGGCATGCGCTTATGGCGCAACGCGATGCAGTATCTGCTGTTCCGCCGTGGCGTGATGTCGCTCGGCTCGTACCAGGTGGGCGGCTTCGTCAAGACCGCGGCTGATGCGATGCGTCCCGACGTTCAACTGATGATGGCGCCGTACTCGATGGATTTCGGCGCGGCCGGTTACGCGTTCGAGTCGTTCCCAGGCATGCAGCTCTTCAGCTACCCGCTGCGCCCGCGCAGCGAAGGGCACGTCAGGATCCAGTCCGCGGACCCCCGCGTGCCGCCCGAAGTCGTCGCGAACTACCTTGCCGATCCGTACGACCGGCAGATGGCCGTCAACGCATTCCGCTTGATGCGCAGCGTGCTGGCCGCCGAGCCGCTTGCCAGCCTGCTGGCAGGGGAGACACGCCCAGGCCCCGCCGTCCAGACCGATGACGAGATTCTCGACCTCTACCGGCGTGAAGGCCAATCCGGCTATCACGCTTGCGGTACCTGCAAAATGGGATCGGACACGCTTGCCGTGCTCGATTCGCGGCTGCGCGTGCGCGGTGTCGAACGCCTGCGCGTGATGGATCTCTCCGTAACACCCACGATGATCTCCGGCAACACGAATGGCCCCATGATGGCGATGGCATGGCGCGCCGCCGGCCTGATCCTGGAGGACGCGCGATGAGCCGCCTTGAAGACTACAGCGGGCGCTTTACGAACATCGACTTCGAGCGGCGCGACGGTGTTTTGCAAGTGCGCCTGCATACCGATGGCGGCCCGCTCAAGTGGGGCGCGCTCGATCGCAGCATTCACAGCCAGCTAGGCGAGGCGTTCTACCAGATCGCACGCGACCTCGATAATCGCGTAGTCATCCTGACCGGCACCGGCGATTCGTTCTGCGACGCGATGAATGACGCCGAGTTGCCGGCGGAGCCGCTTGTGCAAGTCTGGCCGCGCCTGCAGCGCGAGGGGCAGGACCTGCTGATGCAACTGCTGGACATTCCGGTTCCGGTGATCGGCGCGATCAACGGGCCGGCACTCATTCATGCCGAGTTGCTCGTGCTGTCGGATATCGTGCTGGCCTCCAGTCGCGCCGAAATCTCGGACCAGGCGCACTTCGTTCACGGCGTCGTGCCGGCGGACGGCGTGCAGATCGTCTGGCCGATGCTGATTGGCCACAACCGCGCCCGCTACTTTCTTCTCAGCGGCGAGCGCATCACGGCGCAGCGCGCGTGGGAGCTTGGCGTCGTCGGCGAAGTCGTCGCGCACGACACCTTGCTGGAACGTGCGTGGCAAATGGCGCACGAACTCGCGGCGAAGCCGATCGAAACGCTGCGATACACGCGCGCGGTCTTCACGCAGCCGTTCAAGCGCCGCATGGTCGACGAACTGGGCTACGGGCTCGCGCTCGAAGGGCTCGCCGGTATTGCCGCGCAGTCCGGCAAGAGGTAGCCCGTCAACGCGAATGTTCACGAATTGGAGACACGATATGACCTTGGTAGTGCAAGCATCAATGGAGCGCAACGCGATCGTTCAGCAGGCGCTCGACCGCGCCACGCGGGAAGGCGGTGAGATCGGCGTGCAGGTGGCGGCCTATCTGAACGGCAAGCTGATGATCGACGCATGGAGCGGCGTGGCCGATCCGTCCACCGGCCGTCTGGTCGACGGCGAAACGCTGTTCAATGTGTATTCGGTGACGAAGGCGGTTGCAGCAACCGCGTTGCATATCCTGGCCGACCGCGGGCTCATCGAATACGACGCGCCGGTGACACGCTACTGGCCAGAGTACGGTGCCCACGGCAAGCAGAAAACGACGGTGCGCGATGTGCTGACTCATCGCGCGTGTGTGCCGCAAATGCCCGAAGGCGTCACACCGGAGCTGATGTGTGACTGGCAGTGGATGACCAGCGCCATCGCCAACCTTGAGCCGCTTGCGGAGCCGGGGACGAAGACGCTGTACCTCTCGATGACGTTCGGCTGGATCGTTGGCGAACTGGTGCGGCGCGCCGATCCGAAGAAGCGCTCGCTGGGCCGTTTTGTCCGGGAGGAGATTGCAATGCCACTCGGCATCGACGATCTATGGATCGGCATTCCCGACGAAGTCGAACCGCGCATCGCACGTCTCACCGATGCGATGGTGCCGGTTCCCGCGGAATACCTGCCGCCGCTGTTCCTGCGCTCGATGCCGCAACAGGTCGCATTGGCGCCGCAAGTGTTCGAGCGCCCGGACGTGCGGCGCGCGGAAGTGGCGGGCGTTGGCGGGATCTTCAACGCGCGCAGTGAGGCGCGCTTCTGGGCAATGCTGGCATGCGGCGGCGAGTTGGACGGCGTGAGGATCCTCTCCAAGGAGCTCGTCGCCACGCTGAACACGCCACGCGCCAATAGCGAGGAGCCCGACCCGGTGATGTTCGGCTTTCCGATTCCAATCACGATCGGTGGCTTCTGGTTCGGCGGCAACCATCCGCCGGTGACGGCGGCACGCTCGCCGCGCGCTTTGTGCCATCCGGGGCAGGGCAATTCGATCGGCTGGGCGGACCCGGATACCGGGCTCGCCGTCGCGATCTGCCATAACAAGCTGTTCAACCCGGCCACGCCGGAAGAAGATCCGCTGCTTCCGATCGCTGCGGCGATTCGCGACGCACTGGATCTGAAGTGATTGGCACGATGCGCATGGATATCGAGTATTTGCAGCAATGGACTGGGCGCACTGAGGAAGTGCAGGACCAGGTTACCTCCACGCCGATGGCGGCTCTCAGCGCCATGCTTGACCACGATGACGCGCCTTCAGCACGTGGCGATGACTTGCCGCCGTTGTGGCACTGGCTTTATTTTCTGCCGGTTCATCGGCAGTCGATGGTGGGGGCGGACGGTCATCCGAAACGCGGCGGCTTTCTGCCGCCGGTCGATTTGCCTCGCCGCATGTGGGCGGGCAGTCAACTCGAGTTTCTACGGCCGCTGAAAGCGGGTAGCGCGATCACGCGTCTTTCATGCATCGAGAGTGTTGCGCACAAGCATGGACGTACCGGCGATCTCGTGTTCGTGAAGGTCAAGCACGAGGTCAGCGACGCTGCTGGCCTTGCGATCGTCGAGCGCCAGGATATCGTGTATCGCGATCATCCGGCTGCCAGCGAAAAGCCTGCAGCATTACAGGCCGCGCCCATCGGCGCTCAATGGGCACGCGAGATCAATCCCGATCCTGTGCTGCTGTTTCGCTACTCGGCGCTTACGTTGAATGGTCATCGCATTCACTACGATCGGCCTTACGCGATCGGCGCAGAGGGATACGAGGGACTCGTCGTGCATGGCCCGCTGCTCGCTACGCTACTGATGGACTCGCTCGGATCGGAGTTGCCGGGCGCGCGCGTCGGAGCGTTTTCGTTCCGCGCGATCAAACCGGTGGTGGACACTTCGCCTTTCTATGTTTGCGGAAAGCAACACGAATCGGACCAAAGCAAGGTGAGCTTGTGGATCGCCGGCAGCGACGGATCGTTGCGCATGGAAGCCACGGCTATTCTGGTCTGATCGTCGAGCCGGTCCGCTGGCGGGGTCGCCATAGCCGGACCGGACGCTGAATGGGAGACTTTATGCGTTCGTTTCTTTTTGTGCCGGGCAGCAAGCCCGAACGATTCGCCAAGGCGCTCGCGGCAGGCGCCGATGCGGTGATCGTGGACCTCGAGGACGCTGTTGCAGATGCGGACAAAACGTCGGCGCGTGCACGTGTTGCCGGTGCGGTACGAACATTTTCGGCATCGGCGGTTCGCGTACTGTTGCGCATCAATGGAGCGGGTACGCAGTGGTTCCAGCAGGACCTCTCGCTCGCAGCGTTCGATGGTATCGATGGCGTGGTGTTGCCAAAGGCTGAGAATCCGGCTGCTTTGACCGCTGTCGCGGCGGCAACGGCGAAACCCATATTGCCGATCATCGAATCTGCCGAGGGCGTCTGGA
Source organism: Paraburkholderia sp. MM5477-R1 (assembly GCF_050436385.1). Lineage (NCBI taxonomy): Bacteria > Pseudomonadati > Pseudomonadota > Betaproteobacteria > Burkholderiales > Burkholderiaceae > Paraburkholderia > Paraburkholderia sp. MM5477-R1. The sequence goes on along the minus strand of NZ_JBNDMC010000010.1, from coordinate 706,060 downwards.
ACGCACTGGACGTGGCGCGCATGCCCGGCGTCGAGCGACTCATATTCGGCTCGGTTGACTTCGAGCTCGATCTGGACTGTGACGGTTCATGGGACGCGTTGCTGCTCGCGCGTTCGCGTATTGTGCTGGCCTCCCGCGTAGCGGGCATTCAGTCTCCCGTGGATGGCGTTAGCGTGGCAATCGATGACGAACGACAACTCGCGCACGACTCGTCGAAGGCGCGATCGCTGGGCTTTGGCGGGAAGCTGTGCATTCATCCGCGCCAGGTTGCAGCGGTCAATGCGGCGTTCAGCCCGAGCGCGAATGAAATTGCCAAGGCGCGGCGAATCGTCGACGCGTATGAGCGGGCAGAAGGCGGGGCGGTGTCCGTAGATGGACGAATGGTGGACTTGCCGGTATTGCTCAAGGCAAGACGCATCGTCGGCTTGTCTGAAAGCGTGCGAGGTTCAGAGGAAGGGTAAGTGACGTGGCGGGTGAGCGCCGCACCGCCCGCGCCACCACCGCATCATGTGGCGCAGGCGTGACACGGTATCGCTTACACCGGATCCCAGGGCGTGAGCGCCATGGACGGCACGTTCGGGAAGAAGCTCGCTTCGAACGCCGGCATGACCTGCTCGGCAATCGCTTCAGGCGTCCAGCCGCCGTCGCGATGCAGCGAGCGGATCATGCGGATCTGGTTGAAGAAGTAGATCTCGTTGGCGCGCACGCCGAAGATCTGACCCGAAACCTTTGCGGCCTGGTCGGACGCAAGGTAGACCGCGAGCGGCGCGACTTTGCGCGATTCCATGCGCTTGAGAATTTCGACGCGTGCTTTTTGCTCAGGCGTCTCCGAGGGGATCGAGGCCGTCATCGCGGTCCATGCCCACGGCGCGATGCAGTTCGAGCGCACGTTGAATTTCGCCATGTCGAGGGCAATCGACTTCGACAGACCGACGACCCCCATTTTGGCGGCGGAGTAGTTGGCCTGTCCGATGTTGCCGATCAGACCCGAGGTGGAGGTCATGTGAACGAAGCTGCCGCCGTTTTGTGCCTTGAAATGCGGAGCCGCCGCGCGTGCCACGAAAAACGACCCGTTCAGATGCACGTCGACTACGGCCTTCCACTCGTCGAGGCTCATGTTGAAGAACATGCGGTCACGCACGATGCCGGCGTTGTTGACCACACAGTCGATGCGGCCGAACGTGTCCAGCGCGGCCTGCACGATCTTCTGCGCGGAATCCCATTCGGCGACGCTATCCGTCGAGGCAAGCGCTTGCCCGCCGGCCTCCTTGATTTCTTCGACGACGCGCTCTGCGGCGAACTGGCCGGATTCGGCGTTGCGACCCAGGTCGTTGACGATGACCTTTGCGCCGTTCGCCGCGAATTGCAACGCAAAATCGCGCCCGATGCCGGCACCCGCACCCGTTACCACTACCACCTTGTCCTTGACGAAATCGCTCACTCTTGTCTCCGTTCGATAGGCGTTGATGTAAAAAAGCTCGCTTCGGTATAGTATCAAAACTGAACGGCGTTGCATAATATGAACGCTGGCACGTTGATGCAAAGTGTGACGACTCATCCATTCGAAGACGACCAAATGATAGGAGACGCGAGATGAACCCTACGAAAGACTGGACCGTGCCGGACCATGTTCCGCGAGAACTCGTGGTCGATTTCGACTATATGAATCCGCCAGGCGTGCAAGACGATGTTCATATGGCGTGGAAGACGCTGCACACCGGGCCCGATATCGTCTGGTCCCCGTACCATGGCGGCCACTGGATCGCCACGCGCGGCGAAGACATCGAGGCGATGCAGAAGGACCACACCCATTTTTCGCATCGCAGTGTCAACATCCCGCCGCTCAACGAAACGCAGCTCGTGCCGCTCGAGCTTGACCCGCCCGAACATACCGCGTACCGCAACCTGATCACGCCCGCTTTCCTGCCGCAAGCTATCTCCTCGCTGGAAAGCGACGTGCGCAGCCTCGCAATCGAGCTGATGGAAGAAATCGCTCCACGCGGCGAATGCGAGTTCGTCTCGGAGTTCGCGAAGATCCTGCCGATCGTGATTTTCCTGCGTCTTGCCGATCTTCCGTTGAGCGATCGAGGACAATTGCTCGAATGGGCGGAATGGGCCGTGCGCGGCAACGTCGAGCAGCGCAACGAATCCCAGCACCGGCTGATTGGCTATATCTCCACCTGGGTGGAGAAGCGCAAGGCAGAGGCGGGCGGCGATCTCGTGAGCCTCATCGCCAACGCGCAGATCGACGGCAAGCCGATCAGCCCCGAGCGCATGTTCGGGATGTTTATCGTCGTGCTGTTTGGCGGCCTCGATACCGTCGCGTCGATGATGGGTTTCATCGCGCGCTTTCTGGCGGAGAATCCGGCGCACCGGAGGCAGCTGATCGAGAATCCCGATCTGATGGTGTCGTCGGTCGATGAGATGATTCGTCGCTTTGGCGTGGCGAACACCGCGCGGCTCATCACGCAGGACATGGAATACAAGGGCATCCAGTTCAGGAAGGGTGACCAGATTCAATTGCCGAACTCCCTGTTTGGCCTCGACGAGCGCAAGTTCAGCGATCCGCTCGCCGTCGATCTGACGCGCAAGCCAGTGCTGCACGCAGCGTTCGGCAACGGCCCGCATCGCTGCCCGGGGTCGTTCCTTGCGCGTACGGAGATCAAGGTTTTCCTCCAGGAGTGGCTCAAACGCATTCCCGATTTTCGCATTCGCGAAGGCGACAAGCCGCGATGCGGCTCGGGCTCCGTCAACGGCATGCTCTATCTGCCGCTCGTCTGGGACGTAGCGCCCTGAAGTATCCCCACCCTCAACGACTCATCGACGATCATGAAAAAGTGGCAATGCATTTTTTGCGGTTTTTACTACGACGAAGCAGCAGGACTTCCCGCGGAGGGCATCGCGCCTGGCACTCGCTGGGAAGACATCCCCGATGACTGGGCATGCCCCGAGTGCGGTGCGACCAAGGCCGACTTCGTGATGTTCGAAGTGGAGGCCTGAGCGTGCGGGCGCGCGCACGGCGCAGGGCCGTGCGCTTCATCGCTCAGGATCAGGCGCGCTCGAACACGGCGGCAATACCCTGACCACCGCCGATGCACATGGTCTCGAGCGCATAACGTCCTTTCCGGCGCGTCAACTCGTGCAACAGCGTTGTCATGATGCGCACGCCCGTTGCGCCAATCGGATGGCCCAGCGATATGCCAGAGCCGTTCACGTTGAGCCGGTCGGTATCGTGCCAGTTCCAGCCTTTGAGGACTGCCAGCACCTGACACGCGAATGCTTCGTTTACTTCGACAAGATCCATCTGCTCGAGCGTAAGCCCGATGCGCGTCATCAGCTTCCGCACTGCGGGCACGGGCCCAATGCCCATGCGTGATGGCTCGCATCCGGCCGCGGCCCAGCCGGTCAGCCAGGCCATGGGTTCGAGTCCGAGCGCGTCGAGGCGGTCTTCCGCGACGACGAGGCAAGCGGCAGCGGCATCGTTTTGCTGGCTGGAGTTGCCTGCGGTGACTGTGCCGCCCGGCATCAACGCGCGAAGCTTGCCGAGGCTTTCCATGCTGGCGTCGGCGCGGAATCCTTCATCTTTGGAAAACAGAAGCGGCTGGCCTTTTTTCTGAGGAACGCTGACCGCCACGACCTCTTCGGCCATATGGCCGGACTCCCATGCGGCGGCCGCGCGCTGATGGCTGCGCAGCGCGAACTCGTCGGCGGCCTCGCGGCTGATGCCATAGTCGGTGGCCAGATTTTCCGCAGTCTCGATCATGCCGGAGATAAAGCCGAAGCGCGATTCCGGCTGTGAGCGCTCGCGGCCCCGCGCGAGCCGGTCGTGAAACTGGACGGAGCCCGACCGTGCGCCCCAGCGCATGTCCGTGCTGTAGTACTCGATATTGCTCATGCTTTCCACGCCGCCGGCCAACACCACGTCGGCGGCGCCGGTCTGCACCATCATCGCGGCGGTGACGAGCGCCTGCAGGCCGCCGCCGCAACGTCGGTCAAGCTGCATGCCCGGCACCTCCACGGGCAGGCCCGCCTGCAGCGCAATCCAGCGGCCCACGCAAGGTGTTTCGCTGTTTGCGTACGCTTGCGCGAAGACGACGTCGTCGATGCGAGCGGGATCGAGTCCTGCGCGCCGGATCGTTTCATTCGCAACGAGCGCGCCGAGATCTTCGACGCAAACGCCGCGCAGGCTACCGCCAAAGGTGCCGACGGGCGTTCGTACAGGGGAGACAATTGCCGCGCGTTTCATCGGACGTTTCCTTGCAAAGTTTGAAGTTCTGATTCGGGTGCGGTTGCAATCAGCCGACGAGCGTCGCGCTTCTTAAGCGATTGGAAGGCGGGACGCCCGCCATCTGATCGAGCGCGCTGCGATGGTCCGGATGGGCGATTGCCAGCATGCGTTCGCGCCTTTGGCGCAGCGTCAGGCCGCGCAGATCGGCCACGCCGTATTCGGTCACCACGATGGCGGCGTCGCTGCGCGGCGTGCTGACCGGTCCGTTCAACGACGCGACGATGCGGGTCGCGCCCTTGCCCGCTGTGGAAGGCAATGCGATGACAGGAACGCCGCCACGCGAGCGCCGCGCGCCGCGCAGGAAATCCAGTGCGCCGCCCACCGCGCCCACATACACGCCACCGGCAATTTCGGCGTTGATCTGGCCACTCAGATCGACCTCGACCGCCGAGTTGATGGCGACGAAGCGGTCGATGCTTGCGAGCACGTTCGGATCGTGCGTGTAGCGGGTCGAACGAAACTGCACGGCGTCGTTTCGATGCGCGAACTCGTGTATGCGGCGACCCCCCATCATCACGCCAGCAATGGTCTTGCCCGTGTCGATGGTCTTGCGCACATTGTTGATCACGCCGCTTTCCATCAGATCGGCGACTTTGTCCCCGATCGTGCCGGAATGGATGCCAAGGTCTCGCCGGTCGCCGAGGCAAGCGAGGATCGCTTCTGGAATCGCGCCGAGACCGAGTTGAATGGTGGCGCCGTCTTCGATCAAACCGGCCGTGTGCCGTGCAATCGCCAGCTCCGTCGGGCTGACGGCGCTGGGCGAACTCTCGGGCAAAGCGCGCGACGTCGGGACCATGAAGTCGAGGTCGTCGTCGCGAAGATATCGCTCGCCGTACGTCCAGGGTGCCTGTTCGTTGACTTCCGCAATGATGACGCGCGCGCGCTCGAGCGCCGGGATCAGATACTCATGCGCGACGGACAAGCTGTAGCGGCCGTGCGCATCGGGTGGCGCCAACTGCAGCAGGAGGACGTCGATCGATAGCTGACCCGACTCCATCATCTCTGGCAACTGCGAATAATGGCAGGGCAGGATATCAAGCGCGCCAGCCTTGGCCAGTGCGCGGTTGGAGCCGCTCCCGCAGTACGAAACGAAATCGATGCAGTCCGCGTGCTCAGGCCGGCACGTGTCGTAGTTGCCGGCGCCGAGAAAGACCCGGAACGCGCCGATGCTGTGCCGCTGCTGAAGTAGAGTGCGCGTGAGCGCAACGGGCTCTGCGTTCGATTGGCCCCATGCGACGGTATCGCCGGGGCGGATGATGGACGCGAAATCGACGGCGTCCGCCTCTAGCTGTAAGGGCATGGTGTTGTTTGCGTCAGGTGGTGGGTTGCGCAAGGGCCTGGGCTTCATCGTGCTGCCCACGTACTGCGCCTGTCGCGACGAGTTCTGCAATCCTTTCTTCGCTGTAGCCGATGCTCCGCAGCACGAGTTCTGTGTGCTCGCCAAGGTGTGGAACGGCGAGCGGTGGCGACCCAGGCTCCAAACGGAAGTGAATCGGGTTTGCAACGTGGTTGCGTCCGGACGGATCCCTCTGGACCATCCCGCGCTCGTGCGCATGCGGATGGTCGAGCGCTTCGGCGAGCGAGAGCACCGGCGCCACACTGATGTTTCGGCCTTCGAACCAGCAGAGCCATTCATCGAGTGTGCGAGTCAGGAAGATTTGCATCAGGAACGCCCGGACGCGTATCTGGCCTTCACCGGCTGGGCCGATCGCGTCGGCGACGAGATCCGGACGGCCGAGTGGTGTAAGCAGGTTGGTTGCGAAGCTGTGTTCCCGGCCGCCAAGGCAGAGCCACTTCGAATCGGCGGTCTCGTAGGTGTCGAGCAACGCGAGCCCGCTGTCGCCTTCAGTCGGCCCTCGCAATTGGCTGTCCGGCGCGTTGAGCAAGCGGCCGCTCAGATACGGCTGCGAGGTGAGCGCCGCATCGAAAAGCGCCATGTCGATGTAGTCGCCGCGCCCCGTTTCCCGCGCGCGCAGCAGCGCCATCAACACGGCGGACAACGCCGTCAATGAACCGGCCAGCGCAGCGAGCGACGGTCCCGTGGCAATTGGGATTCCCCGGCCATCGCGCGGCAGCGTGCCTGCAAGCGATTGAACTACCGGATCGTGTGCGGGCAAATGAGAGAGCGGGCCGGATTGGCCGAATGCGGTAATCGCACAATAAACGACTCCCGGGTTCGTCCGGCTGATCGTGTCGTAGTCGATGCCAAGCCGAGCGGCCACGCCCGGCCTCGACGATTCGATCACGACGTCGGCCTCGTTCATCAGCTTGAGCGCGACCTCGCGTGCGTCCGGATGTTTCAGATCGAGCGCGATGCTGCGCTTGCCGCGGTTGATCGCGGCGAAGAACGCGCCGTCGGTGCCGGGTGCGCCGCGGGTGGGGTCGCCGGTGACCGGTTCGATCTTGACGACGTGCGCGCCGTGATCGGCGAGATTGGCGGCGAGGAACGGACCCGGCATGAATTGCGACAGGTCCACGACGCGAAGGCCGGTCAGTTTCATGCCAGAGCAGCGCTGAAGCCAAGCTGGCGTTGCGCAATCGCGGCGGCTTCCTTCACGATGCGACCGATCAATTCCGCACAGGTCGGCAAGTCGTGAATGAGGCCGGTCACGATACCGGCGGGGAAGGCGCCGCCTTCCACTTCTCCTGTCACGAATGCGTCCATCCAGCGCTGTGCTCCGGTCAGCGCGTAGAGGTCCGAGCGCGTCACGTTGCCGGCGCGCTCGAGTTCGAGCGCGGCGAGACTCACGCTGTTCCTGACCACCCGGCTTGAATCGCCGATCGAGCGGCCAACCAGCACCGTATCGCGCTCGCTCGCTTCCAGCAGCCGTTGCTTGATCGCAGGGTGGACGGGGGACTCCTGCGTGAGCATGAATCGGGTTCCCATGTTGATGCCGTCCGCGCCGAGCGCGAGAGCCGCCATCAGCCCGCGGCCATCGGCAAAGCCGCCGGACGCGAGAATCGGCACCTTCAGCTTGTCGGCGGCGGCGGGAATCAGGATCAGTCCAGGGATGTCGTCTTCGCCAGGGTGCCCCGCGCATTCGAACCCGTCGATGCTGACGGCGTCCGCGCCGAGCGATTCGGCCTTCACCGCGTGGCGAACCGTCACGCACTTGTGCACGACCTTGACGCCGTGCGCCTTGAACTCGGCGATGTATTTCGCCGGATTGCTGCCTGCTGTCTCGACGACCTGGACGCCTTGAGACACGATCGTGCGCACATACGCGTCATAGTCGAGACCGACATTGGCGCCGAGAACGGTCAGGTTGACTCCAAAGGGCTTGTCGGTGAGCGAACGCACCCTGTCGATTTCGCGCGCGAGTGCATCGGCGCTTGCATGGGTGTGCGCGGAGATGAAGCCTAGACCGCCGGCATTGCCCACGGCCGCCGCCAGTTCGGCTCGCGCCACCCAGCGCATGCCGCCTTGAATGATGGGATATTGAATGCCGAGTAATTCAGTAATGCGATTGACATACGGTTTCATCGCGCGCCTGTAGCCTGGATAGGAAGTATGGGTGCCAGAGAATGCGCGTGACGCGCGTAACCTGGCGGGCTTTGTTCGCCACGACAGCGTGGCGCTTTTTAGCCATTCAACAATCGCGAAACTGGGGTTTGCGCTTTTCGGCGAAGGCTGCCATGCCTTCCTTTCGATCTTCTGTGGCGAAGGTCGAATACGCCATACGCCGCTCGAACAGGATGCCTTCTGCCAGGCTCGATTCGTAGGCGCGGTTGACGCACTCCTTGGCCATCGCTACGACGGGTTGCGAGTATCGCGCGATCTCGTCGGCCGTTTTCAGCGCTTCCTCGACGAGCGTGTCGGCGGGCACGATGCGGCTCACGAGGCCGCATCGTTCGGCTTCAATGGCGTCCATCCTGCGGCCGGTGAGGATCATTTCCATCGCCTTCGATTTGCCGAGCGCGCGCGTAAGGCGCTGCGTGCCGCCGGCGCCGGGAATGGTCGCGAGCGTGATTTCGGGCAGGGCGAAACGGGCGTTGTCAGCGGCGAGAATGAAGTCGCACATCATGGCCAGTTCGCAGCCTCCGCCTAACGCAAGACCCGCGACCGCGGCGATGACCGGCTTGCGGCAACGCGACGTGCGTTCCCAGTTCGACGTGATGAACTGATTCTTGTACACGTCCATGTACGTCCATTCGTTCATCATCTTGATGTCGGCGCCGGCGGCGAACGCCTTTTCGCTACCGGTCATCACGATGGCGCCGATGGCGGGGTCGGTTTCGAGGTCGTCGAGTGCCGCCGTCAGCTCGTCCATCAGCTGATTGTTCAGTGCGTTGTAGGCTTGCGGACGGTTCAACCTGATCAAGCCGGTTTTCCCGTGCGTTTCGACGATGATCGTCTCGTAGGCCATGGTTCTTCCTTGAACGAATGAGGGTGAACACCTAGACCCGGATGGGGCCTGCTCGCCGATGATTTGCGTGTCTGTGGTGCGCCGCACGGCAGCGTCCGAGCGTATCGTGCGTTGCCAATTTTGTGAACGACGTTTATGATTCTGAATGTGCGACCCAGCTTTGTCAATTGAGCGCGAGGTCAGAATTGCTAACGGAAAACACCGCGAGGAGACACTGCATGACCACTCGTCACGAGGACGGACAGATTCGCGTTGAGCAGCGTGGGAACCTGCTCTTGATGGGCATTGACCGGCCGGAAAAGCGCAATGGTTTCACGCCGAAAATGTTCACCGAGCTTGCGATGGCTTACACGCAGCTCGAGAAGAGCGGCGATATTTTTTGCGGGCTGGTATACGCCGAAGGCGATCACTTTACGGCAGGGCTCGACATGCCAAAGGTCGCGCCGTTGCGCCGCGAAGGGAAACCGCTGCTTCCTGAAGGCGAGGTCGATCCGTTCAACTTGCGCGCGCCGCTGCGTACCAAGCCGGTCGTCATTGCGCTGAAGGGAATCTGCTTCACGGTCGCGGTCGAATTGATGCTTGCATCGGAAGTGGCTGTTGCGGCCGACAACTGCCGTTTCTCCCAGCTTGAAGTCAAGCGGGGGATCATGGCAGGTTGTGGTGCGACGTTTCGCATGGTGCAGCGAGCCGGCTGGGGCAACGCAATGAAGGTACTGCTTACCGGCGACGAATTCACCGCAGACGAGGCACGGCACATGAACTTCGTGCAGGATGTCGTGCCTGTGGGGCAGGAGTTCGACCGGGCGCTCGCGATCGCCGAGCGAATCGCGGCACAGGCACCGCTAGCCGTGCAGGCCACGATGCAGAACGCGCGCGTTTCGCTGGGACAAGGCTGGCAGGATGCTTACGCGACGATTCAGTCGACCCAGCAGTTTCTCTACAACACTGAAGACGCGAAGGAAGGCGTTCAGTCCTTCATCGAAAAACGTACGGCGAAGTTCGTCGGACGCTGATGCAAGGCTTCCGGCGCAGCCGGTGTGAATTCAAGGGGACCGTTTGCTATGACAAAAGGCGCATTGGCGGGTGTTCGCGTACTCGACCTGAGCCGCATTCTCGCGGGGCCTTGGGGGGCTCAGATGCTGGCGGATTTCGGCGCGGAGGTCATCAAGGTCGAGCGTCCGGGCAAGGGCGACGATTCGCGGCAATTCGGCCCCCCGTTCCTGATGGATCGGGAGGGAAAGGTCACGCGCGAGTCGACGTTTTTTATCAGCGCGAACCGAGGCAAGAAGTCGATCACGTGCGATATCTCCACGGCCGAAGGCCAGGCGCTGATCCGCTCGTTGGCGGCGCACTGCGACGTGTTGATCGAGAACTATAAGGTTGGCGACCTCAAGCGTTACGGGCTCGACTACGACAGCCTCAAGCTGGTCAATCCGCGCCTGATCTACTGTTCGATAACCGGATTCGGTCAGACCGGACCGTATAGCCCGCGCCCCGGGTACGACTCGATTTTCCAGGCGATGGGTGGCCTGATGAGCGTGACCGGAAACGGCGACGACGTGCCGGGCGGCGGGCCAATGAAAACCGGGCCCAGTCTTGCGGACATCCTGTGTGGTCAGTACGCCGCTTCGGCGATCATCGCAGCGCTTTATCATCGCGACGCGGCGCAAGGCGGTACCGGGCAGGGGCAGTACATCGACCTGGCGTTGCTGGACGCGATGATTGCTGCCACATCGCACTATGCAAGCCAGTATCTCGTTTCAGGCCAGATTCCCATTCGGCGCGGTACCGAGGGCAACGGTGGTATGCCGTCCCGCATGTTCCGCTGCGCCGATCGCGACATCATGATCGTGGCGGGCAACAACGAGCAATACGCGCGGATGTGTAACGTTCTGGGGCACCCCGAGCTAGTCAGCGATCCGCGATTCAGCGAGATTGCGCTGCGCGTGAAGAATCGTCGCGCGCTGGGCGAAGTGTTCGAGCCGCTGATCCTTCAATGGCAGAGCGATGAACTGCTCGCAGCGCTCGACGCCGCCGGGGTGCCGGCCGGACCGATCAACAATCTGGAGCAGGTGTTCGCAGATCCGCATGTGCAGGCACGCGCGATGTGCGTCGAAGTTGCGCACCCGCTCACGGATAAGGCGGTTCGGATGGTCGCCAACCCGGTCAAGATGTCGGGCACGCCTATCGATTCGTACGGGGCGCCGCCGATGCTCGGACAACATACGGACGACGTGCTGCGTGATGTGCTGAGTATGTCGCAGTCGGATATCGATATCCTGCGCGAAAAGAAAATTCTATAGAAAGGACATCAACGGCGAGTTCGGCAAGATCAACGTGGTGCTCGTGTTCGGCCGACGCGAAGAAGGTGATCGAGGAGATGGTGAAAAGTTGCAGCTAAGGGGGAGTCATGACGACTGAGAGAAGCAACAGCCGTATCGTATGTACAGACCACGTAGAAGTCGGGTGTATCCACTCCGGTAGGGACGCCCCGAATATCTCGCGTCCGCATCAACGTTCGGACACTCCCGTGCGTAGCGGAAAGTCACCTCATTGGGCTTGGGCGAACTGCCGCAGCGAGTTCGACTGGATGGACGTGCACTTGCCGTTCTTCACGTCGGAATGGTTTTAAGAAATTTCTCAACCGACGCGATCGAGTCCCAAAGGTAACGGCGAAAAAACGCCTTGGCTCCGTGTCCCGCAGCCAAGGCCAAACTCCACACGCTCTCGCGAAGTGTGTGAGAGGAGAAACAACTGATCGCTCTTCAAGCTTCGTGGTACGCGCCCGGCGGGAAGCTCACTGCTCGGATCGAGGCTCGCGATAATGCAACTGGACGTTTCATATATTGCACCGTGTTCAAAAAGACGCACTAGAGCATTGACTGTCCGCCGTCCACACTGATAGTCTGCCCGGTTATGAAATTAGCGTCGTCACTACATAGAAATGCAACTGTTCGTCCAATATCGCGCTGAGGATCGCCGAAGCGGCCAAGCGCAATTTCAGAGAGATAGCGAGTGCGTTCCTGAGGATTGGCTTCGAGGTAGGCTTCGGCGGCAGGCGTGAGCGCTGCCGGGCAAATGACGTTGACGGTAATGCCGTAGACGCCCCATTCGCGCGCGGCAACACGCGAGAGCCCACGAATGCCCTCCTTGGTTGCGGCGTACGCGCCGAATCCCTTGAGGCCTTCGATACCGGTGCGCGAGCCGAAGTTGATGATGGCGCCGCGGCCCTGCGACTTCATCCGCGGCAATGCGGCCTGCATGAAATACAGCGTGCCGTACAAGCCCGATTCGAGCGTGTTGCTCCAGTCATCGTCGGTAACGGACTCGAGCGGCACCCCCGGGCTGCTGCTTTGGGCATTGTTGATGAGTGCGTCCACACGTCCGAATCGCTCGACGGCAAGTTCGACCGTCCGCACGGCGTCGGCGCGATTGCGCGTATCGCCGGGCACGACCAGCACTTGCGAACCGAGGGCGCTCAATTCCTCAGCAGCCCGCGTGAGTTTGGCCTCCGTGCGACCAGTGAGGACCAGACTCGCCCCCTCGGTGGCAAGCGCAAGGGCGATGCCGAGTCCAACGCCTTGGCCGCCTCCGGTCACGATGGCGACCTTTTCTGCCAGTTTTTTCGTGTACATGAGTGAATCCAGAAGTGAAGGTTGATGTTGCTGTTCGACGCCCGAGCGTATTGCGTAAATGGTCTGGAAGATGATGCTTCCACATTTCAGTTTTTCGAACGATGTTCAAATATATCTCAAGCGGTGTGAGGGAGCGCCCTGGCGTATTCCCGCATTCGGGTGGTGTAAAAAGTGTGCCAGATTGTGATCGATGTAAAACTATGTGAATAGTTCCCGTATAATCTATACAGTCAATTCATGGGGAAAATCATGTTGAAAGAGACCTCAGCGCCGACGGACCGGGACGTCAGCGGGCCGCGCTCGCTGACCCGACTCCTCGGAATTTTCGATGTGCTGGCGAAGTCTCCGGACGGGATGTCGCTAGCAGAACTGAATGTCGCTCTCGAGTCACCTAAGAGCAGCCTGCTCAATCTGCTGCGACCTCTGGTGGCGGAAGGGTACTTGATGCACGACGTAGGCCGCTATCGCCTGGGACCGTCGATCTTCCGGTTGTCGGCAGGCGTGATGGCCGCGTGGAATTTTTCGAAGATACTGCGCCCGTTCCTGGTGGATCTCTCGAAGAGCACCAATGAAACCGTGTATGTCGGTGTCCTTGACGTCGAACACAAAGAGATCACCTATGTCGACGTGATCGAGAGCGAGCAATCGGTGCGCTATTCAATGCACATCGGTTTGCGTCGCCCGCTCTATTGCACGGCTGCGGGCCGCGTGCTGCTCGCCCATGCACCGGACGGTTTCCTTAACGACTACATGAAGACGGTCAAATTCGAGCGCCGCACCCCGCAAACGATCGCAACGAAGAAGGCGTTGCGTGACGAACTCGACCACATCCTCGAAAGCGGCCTGTCGGTGAGTCGCGGTGAACTACTGCCGGATTCGGCCGGCGTGTCGTCGCCGATCTTCGGACCGAATGGCAATGTCATCGCGGCGATGGCAATTGGTGCGCCGCTCGAACGCTTCGACCGCGAACGTCACCGGCTCGAAGAGAACATGATCAGAGTCGCCCAGCGGGCGTCTGCGTTGGGTGAGGCAGAAGAGGAGTGACTCGCCAGTCGATCGGCGGCGCAGTGAAGCGGGTGCTTCAATGCGCCGCGGTCGCGGTGCGGTCGAAGAAGCGTCGTACCCGCGCGCAACGGATCGGTCGCAACGACCGTCAGTGTGTACGACGCTTCGGCAGCATGGAGGCGACCAGCAGTCCGGCGATCGAACTGCAGGCGATGTAGACGAATACCGAAACATAGCCACTATCGGCCGGAAACGATGCACCGTCGTGTCCCGCCGTCGCGCTGCGCAGCAGCGCAAATACCGCCTGGGCACCTACCGCGAAGAAACACGAGAAGAAAACGTAGAGCATGCCCGTTGCCTCGCCTGTCTGATGTGCAGGCGTCGCTTCCACGATCTGGTTGTACAGCGCCGTGCTTGCGAAGGCGAGGCCGAACGAGCACAGCACCGCACCCGGAACGAAGAGCAGCAGGCTGCGATGAAGCACGATCAGCGAGGCCCAGCCCAAGGCCAGTATGAGCATGCCAATCAAGGCAGCGGGCCGGGCCTTGTAGCGGGCCGCAACCCGGCCGCTCCATGGGCTCGCGACCAGCGCGACGATGTTGACGCTGAACATCAGTAATCCGGCTGCCGTCGCGCTCAACCCGAATCCGGAGTGCGTGCCGGCAGGTTGCTGGGCGAGCAGCGAGAAGACCTGTCCTAGTTGCATGGCGCCTGCCGCGAGGAATGCCATGCATGCATTGGCCAACATGACTTCGCGCCTCTTCAGCAGACGCACATTGATGAGCGGATGACGCGCCCCGTGTTGATGGCGTGCCCAGAGTCCGAGCACGATCATCCCGCCAGCGATCAAGCCCCACAGCCGCGGATCGCCGAGCCCCCACGTGCGGATTTGCTGCACGGCGAAGAGGATGGCGCAAAGCGCCGGAGCGAACGCGAGACCTCGAACGTAGTCGATCCGTACGCCGGGATTCGGTGGCGACGGCGGTGCCCACGCGCGTACCGCCGCGACGGCCACGACGCAAAGCGCGACTTTGAACCAGAAGCCGCCCTGCCACGAGTAGTGATCCACGACAACGCCCGCGCAGATGTAGATCAGCCCCGCCGACACCATGCCTGCCGCGCTGATCAACCCCACCGCGGCAGGCAGCCTGGCGGGTGGCAGATTCTCACGAACCAGACCGATGGAGAGTGGCGTAATGCCTGCCGCGATTGATTGCATCGCACACCCCGCGACGAGCATGCCGACATCGGTCGCGCATGCGGCCACGACTGCGCCCGCCGCAGCGATCGATATCACCACGAGCAGGATGCGGCGGTAGCCCAACAGGTCGCCGAGTCGCCCGCTCACCGCGGCAAAGACGGCCGAGCCGAGCCAGTACGCGGTGACGGTCCAGCTCACGGTGTTCGACGCAGGAAAAGCCTTGTAGAGCGTGACCAGCACGGTGTAGATGACGGTGATGCCGGACGAGGCCGCTACCGCGGCAAGCAGGATCGCCATCGTGAACCCGCGCGGTGGACCCACCACGGGTTGCGCTCGGTGTGCCGGCTGGGAGAGTACTTCGGCTTGCATAAACGTCTCCGGTCGTGTGTCTTCGTTTCGATTATACTTATATACGAACGGCGTTCGTATTGATGTTTTTGGAGAGTTCGATGCCGACCGCAAGGATCGCGAGGCCACCGCCCGATATCAAATCGATATCGACGTTTTCGAGTTCGATATGAGAGTTTTTAGGTCCATGGCTTGACCCGATACTTCTCTCAAGGGCGCACGTTCTGAAGCGCTCCCCACAATCAGGAGCGAGACCATGCAAACGTATCAAGGGAAGATCTACGACGCCGACACGCACTTCTACGAAGTCGAGGACGCATTCAACCGTCATTTGCCCGAGAAGTTCAGGAAGGACTGGTCGTTTACCAGCCGTGTCACGGCAGACGGCAACCGCTGCATGTATGTGGGCGACCGGAAGGTGGAAATCAGCGAGGGCTACACATCGGCCGAGGGGCACGTTCCGCCGCCGGGCAAGCTGCATGAATGGCTGCGCGCGATGAAGGATGGCAAGGATAACGTCGATATGCGGGTGTCGCCGACGCCGGACATGTTCAACCGCGACGCGCGCCTGAAGAAGATGGACGATTTCGGTGTTGAAGCCTGCACGATGTACATCGGCGAAATGGTCGCGTGTATTTCCTACCTCAACGAGCCCGTTGCGGCAAATGCGGTGTTGCATGCGTATAACCAGTGGATGCTCGACGACTGGGGCTTCAACTACAAAGACCGCATCTACACGACGCCGGTCGTCACGCTCGACGATCTCGATGCGGCTGTCGCCGAGGCCAGGTGGCTGGTTGCGAACGGTGTGCGGGTGATCCTGATGCCGATGGGGCCGTTCAATGGCCGTGCACCTGCCGATCCGTACTTCGATCCGTTCTGGTCGGTCCTCAACGAAGCGGGCGTGCGCGTCACCTTCCATGTGTCGGAAGCGATCTACATGAAGGATCATATGGCGGTGTGGGGCGAGCCCGTGCAGCAGTCGCGCCAGCGTCAGACCGCCTTTGTCTGGATGCACGGTTACGGCGAGCGGCCGGTCATGGAAACGCTGTCGTCGTTCATCTTCTACAACTTCTTCGAGCGTTTCCCGCGGGTCAAGCTGTGCAGCGCCGAAAACGGTGCCGAATGGGTGCCTTCGCTGCTCGTCAAAATGGACAAGTGCCGGGGGATGGCGAAGAATGGCTACTGGCCGTGCGGTCAGCTGAAGAAACGCCCGAGCCAGATCTTCAAGGAAAATGTCTTCGTGGTCGCGTATCCGGAGGACGACATCGCCCAGATCATCGCTCAAACGGGATCGTCGGACTTCCTGTTGATGGGCTCCGACTATCCGCACGCGGAAGGCGTGCCCGAACCGAAGGACTTCGCGTCGGAAGCATGCAATGAGCTCTCGGAAGAAGACACGCGCAAGATCATGTACGACAACGGCCGCCGGTTCATTCCGCTGCACGTGTGATCGGCCTTGCACCGGTCGACGGCGGCAGACGGTCTGTCCGTCCCGCGCGATTTCTTCATTACGAACAGGTTAGCCATGAATATTTCGGACTATCAGGCGCTATTGCTCGAACGCGAAGGCGGCGTCTTGACCGTTACGCTCAACCGCCCGGAAACGTTGAACGCGTTCGACGAGCAAATGGACATTGAGATGTCGCGGCTTTTTCTCGATGTCGCCGAGGACGTCGAGACCCGTGTCGTGGTGTTGACGGGCGCAGGGCGGGCATTTAGCGCGGGCGGCGATATCGAGCATATGCAGCAGGTCATCGACAACCCCACGCTGTTCCTCGAAGGCATGCAGCGTGCAAAGAAAATTGTCTTCTCGATGCTGGATTGTCCGAAGCCGGTCATCGCCAAGATCAACGGTCATGCAATTGGTCTCGGCGCGACGATCGCGCTGTTCTCGGATCTGAGCTACGCGGCCAATCATGCAAAGATTGGCGATCCGCACGTGAAAGTCGGCTTCGTGGCGGGCGATGGCGGCGCGGTGATCTGGCCGCAGCTCGTGGGCTATGCGAAGGCCAAGGAATACCTGTTGACGGGGGATCTCGTCACCGCGGAAGAGGCGGCACGACTGGGTCTCATCAATCATGCCGTACCGGCCGACCAGCTGGATGCCGTGGTCGACGCGATGGCGAAGCGTCTCGCAAACGGCGCTTCGCGCGCCATCCAGTGGACCAAGGCGTCGATCAACATCGGCCTGAAGCAACTTGCGCATGCCATTCTCGACGCGTCGATTGCATACGAGGCGCTGTCGAACCTGACGGAAGACCATCAAGAGGCGGTCAACGCGTTTCGTGAGAAACGCGAGCCGGTGTTCAAGGGACGTTGAGCTTTTACAGTGTCCGGCGCCAGCGGTACCCGCGGCGCCGGGCGCGGCGAGGGAGAGATGCACATGCAACGGGTAGTGGCGATAACGGGTGGATTCGGCACGCTTGGGCGCACGGTTGGTCGCGTGTTTGCCGAGAACGGCTGGAAGGTCGCGCTGATCGACAAGGCGCTCGAGCCGGAGAACGCGAGCGCGGAGCAGCTGCACGCTTCCTGGTGGCGAGGAGGCGTCGAGCTGACTGATCTCGATGCGGCGCGCTCAGCGCTCTCCGCGGTCGTCGAGCAGCTTGGCAGGCTCGATGCAATCGTCAATGTAGCGGGAGGCTTTCGCTGGGAAACGCTGGCGGACGGCAGTCTCGACACCTGGGATCTGATGTACCGGACGAACGTGCGCACGGCGGCGACTGCGTCGAAAGCGGCACTCGACCATATTGCCGACAGCGCGGAGGGCGGACGCATCATCAATATTGGAGCCGGCGCTGCGCTGAAGGCGGGCGCGGGCATGGGAGCGTATGCGGCCTCGAAGTCGGGGGTGATGCGTTTGACTGAGGCGCTGGCCGAAGAACTCAAAGGCCGTTCCATTACCGTCAACGCTATCTTGCCAGGCATCATCGATACGCCACAGAACCGCAAGGATATGCCCGACGCTGACTTTTCCCGCTGGGTACGGCCTGAAGAAATCGCCGAGGTGATTCTCTTTCTCGCGTCTGGCGCCGCGTCGGGGGTGACCGGTGCGTTGATTCCTGTCACCGGGCGTACGTAAAGATCCTGAACCGGAAATAGCAGTTGACGCCGGAGTCAACGGCGCCAACTGCAAATCGCGTTTCAGGTGAGGTGTGCGAGCGAGTCGTTGCTGAACCCGAGGAACGGCTCGCCAAGCCGTGCGCGCCGCGCCCAGTTCGGATCATGTAGAAGCGAGCGTCCCACGCCAACAAGATCGAACTCGCCGCGTGAGAAACGATCGAGCAGGGCAGTGAGGTCGGGCTGCGCCGATGTCGCGGCCCCGGCCATTGAATCGTAGTAGCCCTTGTTAATGCCGATCCCACCAACAGTCATCGAAAGCTTGCCGGTTACCTTCTTCACCCAACCGGCGAGATTCATCTCTGAGCCCGCGAATTCCGCCCGGTTGAAGTAGCGGGTGCTCGCCTCGAAGATGTCGACGCCAGCATCCGCGAGCGGCGCGAGAATGTGCTCGAGTTCGTGCGGGTCGTTGGCGAGACGCGCGCGGAAATCCTGCTGCTTCCACTGGGAGAAGCGGAACGTGATCGGCATCGTCGCGCCGATCGCTTCGCGGATTGCGCGGACAACTTCGGCGGCAAAGCGGCTGCGCGCCGTGAGATCCTTGCCCCATCGATCCGTGCGTTGATTGGTTTCTGCCCACAAAAAAGCGTCGATCAGATAGCCGTGAGCTCCGTGAATCGCGATGCCGTCGAAGCCGGCGGCCGTCGCATAGCGCGCGCTTCGACCATAGGCTGCAATGACGTCCGCGATCTCGGCATCGGTCATCGGGCGAGTTGGCGGCATGACGCGCTCCATGTAACCTGCGTTGAGCGATGTCATTCGTCCTTCCGGTCCCCACAGTCCCGATGGGCGCAGTGGCGAGGCGGCCGGGAAGGGGCCCGTATTCGCCTCTTTCATGGGTCCCATATGCCACAACTGAGGAAAGATGATTCCGCCGCTAGCGTGAACTTCGTCCGTCACGCGTCGCCACGCGGCAACTGATTCCTCTCCGGCGAGCACGGGAATCGAATTTTCTCCGAGTCCGGCTTCGCCGAGCGCCGCGGGGTGATCGACGCCGACGCCTTCTGTGATGATCAGGCCTGTCTCGCCCTGCGCACGCCGCTTGTAGTAGGCGGCGACGTCACTACCGGGCAATCCGTTCGGCGAAAAGCCGCGAGTCATGGGTGACATGACGATACGGTTGGCAAGCGTGACCCCGCGGACGGTGAGAGGCGAAAAGAGCGAAGCGGTATTCATTGGTCATTCACATAGTTGACTTACGTGCGGATAATGATACGCTATGTTCTATCGATGAAAAAGCAGATATTGGCGCCGTCTCGCCGGCGGCGTTGAACAGGAGGATTGCATTGGAGCAAGCAGACTCATTGGCGGTAGACGCGCTCGAAGAGAGCGGCGCAAAGCTCATCCCGGAGGGCTTTGCATTGATGCCGGAGTTCGGTCCCTTCCATCGGATGTTCGGACCTACCTACTTTCGCAAGAGCGAACGCGGACACGTCGTCGGCATGTACGTTCGCGAAGCGCATCGCAACCTTGGCCAGATGATGCACGGGGGCGCTGTTTGCATGCTGGCAGACACCGCCATCACGTGGGCGAGCAAGTATTCGCGTCAACCGGCCGTCAAGGTGTTGACGACGGGCTTGACGGTCAATTTCATGGGGAACGCGGAGCCGGGCGACTGGGTGGAAGCACACGTCGACGTTCTACGTTCGGGAAAGCGGGTGATTTTCTCCGACTGCCGGATCTGGGCGAATGCGAAATGCATCGCCCAGGCGTCGGGGCAATTCCAGGTGATGGGTGAAATTGACAGCTAGTGCGTCGGCGAGACCTGGATGGCCGCGCGAACGTTACGGCATTGACCTGGCTCGAACCTTATCCAGTGCCGCACGGTACCTCCACGCGGTCAACAGAAGCCGATGAATCCGCTCAGCCCGGCGTTTCCGCTCGGAACGAGTGGTCTGAACCGCGAGGTGCACTTCGGGCGCGCCTGTGACCAGTGTGAGAAGATCGCGCGCCGCGTTCGAGGGATCGTCGATGGCGATCACGCCGCTGAGCGCGGCGGCTTCCAGAACGCCGGTTAGCGGCTCCAGCATCGTCACCACGAACTGCAGAAACTGCTTTGCGACATCGGGAAAGCGAATCGCCTCGCCAATGACCATGCGTGAAGTGTGCATGCTGTCCGGTATTGCCATGTGTTCGACGAGCGCATCGATAAGGGATGCCATGTTCGTCGAAAAATCGCGGCCCGGTTCCAGGTGCTCCGAGATCTTGCCCCGCAGATCGGCCATCCCGCGCCAGACGATG
Organism: Paraburkholderia sp. MM5477-R1; assembly: GCF_050436385.1. Taxonomy (NCBI): domain Bacteria; kingdom Pseudomonadati; phylum Pseudomonadota; class Betaproteobacteria; order Burkholderiales; family Burkholderiaceae; genus Paraburkholderia; species Paraburkholderia sp. MM5477-R1. The sequence goes on along the minus strand of NZ_JBNDMC010000010.1, from coordinate 685,855 downwards.
GAGCGAAAAAGCTCTTCCTTCGTGCCGAACTGGCGATACACGGTCGTTTTGCTGACGCCAGCCAGCGATGCGATTTCCTCGACCCTGGCCGCGCCGAAACCTTCTCTGATGAACACGGATTTGGCGGCGTCGAGCAGCCGCTCGCGCAACTGAACTGCATCGTCGTGGGTGGGCCGGCCAGCCGTTCGAGGTTTGTCCGCCGCAGCGAGCCGCGAGGCTCCGTTGGGAGCCTGAACTGACATAGGTTTGTACATCGGGGAGTGTTTGATGTCGGAATCAGGACATCAGTATACTCATGAGCCCAGGGGGGCGCCAGTAACGGCGCCCCTGGGGCTCGGACCGCGCGCAGCAGGGCTCAAACGTTGATCATGCCACGTACATACGACTCCATCGTGCCTGCGCACGAGAGCTTGTCTTCGCCTTCCTCGAGATCGGCATAGCGGCCGACTTGACGGACCAGCGGCCCCTGCAGGCCGTCGGTGTTCCCCGCCGGTGAAAAGTCGACCACGACCTTGTCGCCAGTGATGAAACCACCCCAGTATCCTTCGGCCAGCAGGTCGAAAAACGCGAAGCGCCCCTCAACGACGCCCAGTCCATCCGCAGGATTCAGCAGTTGCTCTCCCGCCTTGTCGAGGACGAACGGGACGATCCACGGGCAGATTGCATAACCCTGCGCAACTTCCGACCAGGGGCCGGTCCCGATCATCTCGGACATGCCATAACTGTTCTGGACGTTCTCGGCACGAATACCGTAGAAGCGGATGATTTGCTCCCGATAGTCGGCGGGGGCCGAGGTGCCCTTCAAGCCGCCACCGGTGGTGATTACCGTATCCGGATGGCAGATGCCATCGGCGCTGCCGCGCTGACGGGCGCGCTCGACGAGCGTCCAGTGCAACGACCAGTTGCCCTGGACCAGCACCGGAACTTCGCGCTGCGCGGTTAGCTTGTCGAGAAACCGGTCGATCATCTTGCCGGTATGACGCTGGCGCGCCACCGCCTGCTCCTGAAACGCCGCGACCTCGCTCGGTTTCGCGGAGCCGTCGGCGATTGCGCGGCGCATGCGGCCCATCGAAATCGTTGCGGATGCGAGCACCGGTTCGTCGAACATCAGCGTGGTTTCCGCGCCGAGCCGTTGCGCTGCGTTCAGTACCGGTTCGATATGCCGATGCGCGCCGGCAGGCGGCATCATGAGGAAAGCCGGGCGCTTGCCGAAATCTCTTCGGATCATTGCGTTGCCGTAGACGCCCAGCTTCACGCACGACTCGGTGACATTGTCGAGATCGGCTTGCGTCTGACTGATGAAGCTGCACTTTCCGGATGTGCCGCTCGAGCTGAAAACATGGTGTCCCGCTGTGCGCAGACGGTCCATCCATGCGTCGACGTTGTCCAAGCCGTCCAGATCGACTTCGGCTACCCGTTTGCTCGATAGCGTTTGCAGCCATGCCGAAAGATGTTTCCAGCGGCCGTTGTCGATGAATGACTCGGGGTAGCTCTTGTAGATCTGATGCGCGAACAGCAGGGGCACCATATCTTCATGGCGGGTCACTTCGTTGACGCCGACATCTTCCGCTCTGCGACGCAGTAGCCTGATCTGTTCGCGGCGCTCGGCGAAGCGCTCTTTCATGGCAGCGAGCTGAAGCTCGCGAAGGTTCTCGGGGTGCTTGCGAAACGGGTCGCTTTCACCGCGCAGCATTGCATAGAACGGGTCCAGAGCGGACATGTCGTCTCCAGGGCTATGAGTTGCCAGGCGTCAGTGGTCGAAGTCGGTGGAACTCGACACGTCGAGCCAGGCTTCGAGGTCGTGTTGCACGGACGAAAGTTTCTTCCGAACGAGGTCGACGGCGTCCGGACCTAGCGGTAGCCGCAGCGGTGGGACGTCTGCGGAAACCGCGCGCACGATGGCGTCGGCAGCCTTGGCCGGATCGCCCGTTTGCGTGCCGTGGTAGCTGCTCATGTAACGACGCATCTTGCCCACGGTCTCCGTATAGACGGGTGATTCGACCTCGCTCCACTTCAGCGATCCGCCCGCGAAATTGGTGCGGAAGCCACCCGGCTCGACCACGGTCACTCGAATCCCGAACGGGCTCAGTTCACGAGCGAGCGATTCCGAAAGCCCTTCGATCGCATGCTTCGAAGCGCAATAGAAACTGCAGCCCGTGATGCCGATCACGCCCGCGACCGACGAGAAGTTCACGATATGACCGCGGCCGCGCTCGCGAAAATGAGGCAGTACGGCGCGTATCACGTTGACCGTTCCAAACACGTTGGTATCGAACAGCTGACGTGCTTCCGCGTCGGAGACCTCTTCAAATGCGCCGAAGAGACCGTAGCCCGCATTGTTGACGAGTACGTCGATCGGTCCCGCGCGGTCGATGGCCTGCTCGACGCCGCGAGGCACGGCTGCCGCGTCGGTCACGTCAAGCAGCACACCGTGCGCGCGTCCGGGTGCGAGATTTTCGAACGGCGTGATCTGTGCGTCATTCCGAACGGTCCCGACCACTCTGTCGCCACGGGCGAGGACCGCTTCCGCAAGCGAGCGGCCGAAGCCGGACGAAACGCCGGTAATGAACCACACGGCTGGGCTTGTCTGTGTTTCAGTCATTGTCGATTGGCCTTCAGATGAGTAGCAAACATCGATTTAGTTAGCGGTCCGGGCCTCGGTCATGTCGGCGATCTCTCCGCGGACGTAGGCGTCGATCGTTCCCGCGCAGGACAGCTTGTCGTCGCCGCCGGGCAAATCCTTGTAGCGCACCACGTCGCGAATGATCGGCGTGCGCACGCCGTCGATGCCGTGACCGAACTCCACGGTGACCTTGTCGCCGCTGATCAGGCCGCCCCAGCGCCCATCCGCGAGCAGGTCGATCATGGCGAGCCGTCCCTCGACGATGCCTTTCCCGTCCGCAGGATTAAGCAGTTGTTCGCCGGTCGAGTCGAGCACCAGCGGGACGAGCCAGGGCGGGACCGTCCACGCCTTCGCTTCGTGAAACCACGGGCAAAAGCCCGATACTTCGCCCATGCCGTAGCCGTCGTTGAAGTTGGTCGCGTTGAAGTTGAAGAAGCGCTCGCACTGTTGCTGGAAATCTTCTGGCAGGTTCGCACCTTTCTTGCCGCCGCCGATACTAATGATCGTGTCGGGATGAAAGTCGGCGTCGGGAATGCCACGCTGGCGCGCCGTGGCGACGATCTGATAAAGCATGCCCATCATGCCCATGATGAACATGGGCTCGTGACGCCGTTCGAGAAGTTGGTCGATGAACTGCCGGAAATCGGCTTGTACGCGTTCGCTGCGTTCTCGACTTTCGTTCTGGAAGGCTTCGATTTCACTGGGGAGCGCGGTGCCGTCCGCGATGGCCCGCCGCATGCGCGCCATGCGCGTGGTGTGCGCGGCGCTTTGCGGCACATCCGACATGTAATGAAGGTCGCCCGGCATCGCAATCGATTCGGCGAATTTCGCCATGCGCTCCGTTCCGGTGTAAGAGCCGGAGGAGGGCGTCAGAAGGAACACGGGATAGCGACGCGACGGATCGCGCATGCCGCTCGCCGCCCAGCGAATGCCTTGGGAGAGGAGGCGCCAGCCGAGTTCGCGGTCGGCTTCGCTCTGGTAAATGAAGGACTGCTTGCCCGAGGTCCCGCTCGAGCTCATTACATAGTGGCCGTTTCGACGCAGCGCATGGATCCAGTCGTCGAGATCGGCGATCGTGCCGTAGTCGAGTCCGTCGATCTTGCGGGTTGTGAGCGTTTGAAGCCACGCCGTGAGGTGGCGCCATTTCCCCTGCTCGATGAACGAATCGGGATAGCTCTTGTAGACGGAGTCGGCAAAAAGCAATGGCACGGCGTCGCTCATGCTCTTCACTTCCGTCACCCCGGCTTCGCTGGCTCGCTTGTCGAGAATGCGAATCTGCTGCCGGCGCTGCGCGAAGCGCTCGCGCACGGCTTGCAGTTGCGCGGCATGGAGGCTTTCCGGCGCGTTGCGGAAGGGGTCTTGAAGATCCGTGAGTTGAAGCAGCGTGGAAAGGGCTTGCATTATTGGGTCTCCCCCGGATTCGGGCCCGATTCCTCCGAGACCCATTTCATGAATCGATGGATCGGGAACATGCCGTCGTGCGGATAGCCGCCAACCCCATCTGAAATAGACTCGCCCAGCGCCACGATGCGTTGCACGCCAGCGCACGCGAGCGCGTCGCGCACCTCTGTGACCCGGTGCGGCGGATAGATGCCGACCGTTTGCGTCGCGACGGTCGCATAGCGCGCACCGTCGCGCAGGCTTGCCACGGGAACGACGTTGACGGTCTTGCAAATGGGATGAAAATCGACCATTTCTTCCGAGCGAATGACGAGCCCCTTGCCGTCGTATCCGCCGAACACCCGGTAGAGCGGCTCCATCTCACGCAGCACATCAACCGCTTCGCGAATGTCGCTGGGCACCAGCGGGCCCTGGCCGTCGCCATAGCGAAAGTCCTGGCCGAGTGCCAGCGCCAGTTGCTCGGCATAGCGGTCGGCGTCGTCTTCGTCGCCTTCGATGAATTGATACCGGCTCGCATTGCACGCGTCCTGGTTGAACGACAGCACATCGGCTGCGCCGGCACGCGCGACGTCGCGCAGCACCTCGTCGGATGCAAAGGCTTCACGGCCGACCAGCGAGATAGATACCTTCGGATCGAACGCGACCAGCTCGAGCCCGGGGCCAGCGTAGCGCATCACGTGCCGAACCGCGCTGTCGCCGCCCCATACGACAATCTTGTCGAAGTACTGCGGACGATAAAGAATCGACTCGACATTTTCGTCTCCACCGCGCCAATACGCAGCCGAAAACGACTGGGTGACGGGATGATCCGGGTCGATGTCGGCCATCGTGCGCAGAATTGCAGTGGCCGTGAAAAGGTCGTTCGAAGGCAGCTTGAGCAGGTGGACGCCTTTCGTCAGCGCCGCGCGCATGACCGTCATGGCAGCCACCATCGGCGAGTTGCCTGCGAGCACATGTACGAGGCGTGGTGGAAACGCGCGCAGACGACTCGGGCGCCCGCGCAGCGTGCGTACCACCCAACCGTCGACGAGGCGCGCGTCGCCAAGACTTACGCGCAACTCGTCCTCGATCACCTCGCGTGCGAAAAGGTTGGGAATGTCGCGATAGCAGTTTTCGAGAATCCGTCGCCCGAGCGGACTCACTTTGATCATTGACTCGAGCGCGGCCTGCATCAGCGGATTGACGTCCAGATGCAAACGCGGCCCCAGCTCGACAAGAAAGTCGATAACCTTCGCAATCGGCATATCGAAGGCGGGGCCTGACTCAGCTCGCGGCCACACGAGGTCGTCAAGGTCGATCCTGGGCGTGCAGAAACCTTGGCCAAGATCACGCGATACGTGCCTGATGGCGCTTCCGGTGACAGTGCGACCGCGGTATACGTGAGGAACCGGCAGCGGCACGAGGCTGGGCTCCTGCGCCGGGTTCCCGCGTTGCCTTTCCGTTGTTTCGGGGTGCTCCATAAAAGCTCCTTTCAAATATCGATACGCGTTGACTTGGGGCGCAGACGCTGGTCCATTCCGAGCTTGCTATCGCTAGTCAGCTCAGATTGACGATCATCCGATCGAGTAAATGTTTGACGGTTCGGACTTCTTCGACCGTGAAGCCGCGAAGCTGCCGATTGCTTGCATCGACGATGTGCGGCAGGGTTCCGCGCAACAACTGGCGGCCGTTTTCAGTCAGTGTGAGCTCGACACAGCGTCGGTCGGAAGTGCTGCGAATTCGTTCGATCAATCCTCTTTTTTCAAGCGAATCGAGCTTGCGGGTCATGATGCTGCTGTCAGCGAGCAGCACCCGGCACAAGGCGGTAGGTGTGCGAGCACGTCCGTCGTACAGTGCTTTCAGGATTCCCCACTGTATTGCTGAAAGCTCGCTCGCAGCGAGCTTTGCGTCGATTTCCGCGCCAAGCAGAAGATGAACCAGGTTCATCTTGAACGCGACACTATCTTCAGTACGGTATTCCTCTGGCGCAAGTCTCTTTGCGAGTTCGGCGCCAGCCGGTTCTCGCTCGAGCGTGACGGAGTCGGATAGATTCATCGATTTCCTGCCAAAAAAGTAGCTGCATTTGCAAGCAACTATATGCACGGCATTCAAAATATGCAACGATAGGTGAGGTGTGGTTTTCCCCATGTTGCGACGGGGAGCAGGTATGCGCGACGATGCGCACGCGTCTTTTTGTTTGCAATCTTCGGGAGGAACCTTGTCGGAATCTGGTGTGGTAAGTGACATGGCGTTGCCTGTCGCTGTTGAGGAAGTGACCGCAAAGTGGCTAAGCTCCGCGATCGCGTTCCGCTTTCCCGGCGCCGAAGTAACTTCGTGCCGGCACGTGGAGGTATTGCCGGGTACGTCGACCAAGGTACGCGTCGCACTCGAGTACAACGACGCGGGACAGGCAATGGCGCTGCCGGCGCGCATGATCGTCAAGGGCGGTTTCGAGGATCACAGTCCTTCGATGAGAGACATGTATCGCAACGAAATGCGTTTTTATCGCGACGTTCTACCGTTCATCAACATGAACGCGCCTAGATGCTTTTTTGCAGGCACGGATCCTGACGCCTGGCAATCGGTCGTAGTGATGGAGGACCTGAGCGAGCGTAACGTTCAGTTTTGCCGTGCCCAGCAATCGCAGGGCTACGAACAAGTCGCCCTACGGTTGAGTGCGATGGCGCGCTATCACGCGCAAACATGGAACAGCCGGGAGTTCGACAAGGGCGGTCGGCTCGAATGGGTGGGAGAGCGCTTTTCGGACTGGTCGCTGGAATACCAGAACCGATACCTCGAACCGGACGTCTGGGCCCACTACATATCGCTGCCGAGAGGAGCGGCAGTAAGCCGGTATCTGCACGATCGGGACTGGATGATGGCATCTCTCGCGCGCATTGCGCGCGAACATAAGAGCAAACCGGTATGCCTTATTCACGGCGATACGCATCTGGGAAATCTGTACGTCGAAGCTGACGGGACGCCCGGTTTTTTCGATGCCCAGGTCAGTCGGGCGCCTTGGAGCCTCGAGGTTGCCTATCACATAGGGTGCGCACTCGATATCGAGGACCGTCGCTCATGGGAGCGGTCGCTGCTCGAACACTATCTTTCGCAGCTGGCGATTGGCGGGGTCGAGGCGCCCGATTTCGACGAAGCGTGGAACGACTATCGACGCGATCTCGCGTATGGATACTTCATCTTTGCGATTAACGAAACCCGCTTCCAGACCGAAGCAGTGAACACCGCGTATGCGGCACGCTTTGGCGCGGCATTGTTGGATCACGGCACGGTGCGCGAATCGACATGATCCAGGCCAATAATGCAACCATATGTTGCATTATTGGCCTCGCGAGACTAAGCTCGACCATCGGCAGCCTCCTGGCGAGTTATGGCTTGAACGTGAACGTGCAAGTGCTCGCTCGAACGTTCAAGATGACAATCGACTTTCATCGACCGATTACAGCATGCCTGTTCCGAAAATCTTTCATCAACGTTTAAGCGGCAAGATCGCGATCGTGACCGGCGCAGGATCGCTCGGTCGGGGTTTTGGCACGGGTAAGGCCATTGCCTGCCTTTTTGCGGCGGAGGGCGCGTCCGTCTGTCTCGTCGATCAGCAGTACGAGCGGGCGGCGGAAACGCTCGCGCTGATCACGGAAGCGGGCGGCCGAGCGTTCGTATCGACCGGCGATGTCACGGACGGCGCTGTCTGTGCGCGCATTGTCGAAGAGACCGTTCAGCGGTATGGAGGTCTGAACATTCTCATCAACAACGTCGGTATCTCAGGCGCGCCGGGGAGATTGCAGGACGTCGACGAAGCGTCCTGGGACCGTGTGATCGACGTCAATCTGAAAAGTGCGTTCTTGATGAGCCGAAGTGCGGTGCCGAAGATCGTGGCGCGCGGGGGCGGGGCCATCGTCAACATCGGTTCGGTCGCAGGCATCCGCAGCCACGGGTCGGCCGCGTATGGCTCGTCAAAGGCGGGAATGGTCGGCTTTACGCGTGAACTCGCGGTGATGTACGGCCGCGATCAGGTTCGTGCCAACGCGATTGCTCCGGGGCATATTTTTACGCCAATGGTGGAAAGCATGCTTGACGATAAGGCTCGCGAACGGCGCCGCAAGATCGCGCCCCTCCCATTGGAGGGAGATGCATGGGACGTCGCGGCCGCCGCGCTGTTTCTCGCCAGCGACGAATCGCGATTCATTACCGGCACGTGCTTACCCGTGGACGGTGGCGTGACGCAGATTGCGGCGCTTGCGGCGTACGAACTGGTCCAGCAATAGCCACCGTATCGGGCGGGGTACGTCGGGCAGCAAAGCGTCACTTTTCGCTGTGCTTTCCTGGCTTTCTGGTAACTTAGCGGGGCCGAATTTGACCCGCGTTACAGGAAACGGCACCTGTCTGGCATTAGCATGGCCGTCGAATTGCGGTTCATGCCAATCGCCCCTTTGCTCGGCACGCGTTTTTGCGATCCGAGAGGCGAGGGTCTCCACCGATCGATGATGGCATGACTGCTCGCAAGGCCGCAGATTCGCTTTTTGCCGCATTAGCGGACGCTTCCAGACGACAACTGTTGGCGCTGCTGAGCAAGGGGGCGCAAAGCGCAGCCGCATTGGCGCGTGAACTGAACATGTCACGTGCGGGGGTGACGCGTCACCTGAATGCGCTTGACGAGGCCGGCTGGATCGATGTTGCTGTCGATGACAATGGCGAGGCGTTCTATTCGAGACGTTCTCAGGCTGAAGCACAATTCCTGACGGAATGCGTAGCGTTGCAGAAGTCAGCATGCCCCGAAGATGGCGATGCGTTGGACCAACAGGCCGTAGTGTGGGCGCGCGAGTGGCCAGCGGAGGACGCGAACATCTATCTGATCGGGCAACGACTTCTACGGCTATCTGCGCACATCGACCGGGCGCTCAAGGAAGCCGCTGCGAGTCAGGGCCTGCTGGCAGCCGAACTATTGCTATTGGACGCGCTGCTGGTTTCAGGGCCGCCTTATACCCAGTCTCCAACGCAGCTGCAAAAACCGCTGGCGATGACGCTCGGCGGCATCACCAAGTGCGTCAGCAGACTTGAGCAGATCGGCTTGGTGGAGCGCTTGCCGGATCCGGCGGATGGGCGTGGAATTCTCGTGCGAATGAAGTCACGGGCGCGCAAGGTTTTAACGAACATTCTCCATGAGGGGGCGTATGGCACCGACTGGGTGGCATCCAGTCATATGACGCCCGAACGGCGAGCGGCACTGTCGATTTTGTTGCGGGAACTGCATCTGTTCGCAGACGCAGAGGCCGCACGTCGGAGTGCCGAGCGCGCCTGACATAGTTGCGGTGCTCACCGTCTCGATAGCAACGCCTAACTCATCGCCATCTCGGCTGGCAACAAGCGCGCAAGACGCAAGACCAGTCACAGGCCCGCGTTCTTAGCGGGCCTTCTTCTGCGTCTTTTGTTGCCTCCGACGCATCCGGTGGCAATCACCACTCCCCCACAACGGTATCTTGCCGAGCGATAGCTCCGCGGCAACGCATTGGAGCGCTGTCTTCTCGTGCTCGCTCGGTACAAACACCTGGATTAACCGAGATACTTTCCCAGTAAAGTACATTTACAGATGTTGGTGACGAGCAGGACATTCACGCCAAACGGAGATCCGAGCGATGAGAGCCGCGTATTTCACGAGGGTAGGTTTGCCGCTGGAAGTTAGGAGTGTTGCCGATCCCAGTCCAGCAGCCGGAGAAGTCGTGCTAAAGATTCACCGCTGCGGTATTTGCGGATCGGATCTTCACATGACGGATGGGCACGCTCCGCATTTCACGCTTCCAGAAAATTCAACACTTGGCCACGAATTCGCTGGCGAGGTGATTGCCTTGGGAAAGGGTGTAGAGAAGCTGAAGGTTGGCGACCCAGTTACCGCGCTGCCGTTCGTCGGATGCGGGCACTGCGCGACTTGTCTATCCGGCAAGCCCAACTTTTGCGCGCATTTCAAGGGCGCCGCCGCGGGCTTCGCTCAGTATGCAGTCGTGACCGAGCGCGTAACGACCAGGCTCCCGAAGACGCTGAGCATGGAGGACGGCGCACTGATCGAACCAATGGCGGTTGGCTTGCACGGCGTTGCGTTGGCAAAACTCACGCCGGGTGCGAAAGCGCTCGTGATTGGCGCGGGTCCCGTCGGGCTCGCGGCGACGTTCTGGGCCCGCCGCCTCGGCGCCGGACGCATCGTCGTCACCGCTTCCTCACTGCGCCGCGAAGCGCTTGCGCGGCACATGGGTGCGGACGAGTTCGTAGTTCCGGAGGAGGGGCAGGATCTGGCGGCGCTGGCTGGCGAAGCTCTTAAGGGTTCACCAGACGTCGTTTTCGAATGCGCAGGGCAAAAGGATCTGATTGCGAAGGCGATTCATTGCGTCAAGCCGCGGGGTGACGTCGTAGTGCTCGGCTTCTGCACGGTGCCAGATCAATTTATCCCGGCAGTAGCGGTGTGGAAGGAAGTGCGAATTCAGTTCGCTGTCACCTACAGTATGCAAGAGTTCACTCATGTCGCTAACGTGTTCGACGCGGGCTGTGTCGAACCGCGCGCGATGATCACGGATCGCGTCTCTCTCGACGCGTTACCCGAGATGTTTGAGGCTCTGCGCAATCGCTCGACGCAATGCAAGGTAATGGTGAATCCATGGCTGAGCTGAAATCCTGGCGCGACTATCTCTCCCAGTTGGCAACCGCGGACAGTCTGCTCGAATTGACTGAAACACCCAGCGATCCTCAAACGCGCGCGGAGCTGTATCGGCAGTTTCAGATGAATCTTTCGCTGGCCTACTTCATCTACTTCCAATCCGATCCGTTTCATCCTGACTGGCTGCCCTTCCTTAACTCAGTCTTCATGCTGCAGCCGAATCCCGACGATACCTATTTCGTCGCACCGTTGCGAGGAGACCTGCGATACCGGATAGTCGGAGAACGCGGCAGCGTGCATTTGCTGACGCTCGACCTCGGCCGCGGGATCATGGGCACTACCGATGAAGCCCATCCGCCGCTCGGTCAGTTCGACCTCGACGACGTAGAAATTGGCGATGACGGCAGCTTCGAAATTTTGTTGAGCGCGCGGCGTCCTGCCGGGTACGACGGCAACTGGATCGAGCAGCATCGCGAGGCTGACTTCGCCATGCTGCGCCAGCGCTCGTATGCATGGGGAAGGGAACGCGACGCGCGAATCGCTATCGAGTGCCTCGATGCCCCGCTGTTGAAGCCGTCGATGGGCCACGAGGAGATCGCGAGGCGTACCGGCGAGTTGATGGACTACGCGGAGCGTTTGTCACGTCGCTGGCTCACCCATATGCAGCAACTGCGCACGCGAATCAAGGTGAACGAGTTCGAGTTTTTCGCTTTCGGCGGTGGGCTCGCGAAGCAGGCGTACTGGCAGGCCATTTTCGATTTCGGTGATGATGAAGCGCTCATTCTCGAAACCGCGCTGCCGCAGACGCGCCGCTACTGGAACGTGCAATTGAACGACACACTGTTCAACGCGCTTGACTATATCGATCACCAAAGCAGCCTCAATGGGCATCAGGCACACGTCGACGACGACGGCCATTTTCGCGCGGTGATTGCTCATCGCGATCCCGGTGTCCTGAACTGGCTGGATACATGCGGCGTCAATCGTGGGACTGCGATAGGCAGATGGTATGGGTGTAGCTCGGAACCAGTTCCGACACTCAAACGTGTGCCGCTTTGCGAGTTGCGCAATCACTTGCCGGCAGGAACTCGCTTCATAGACGCGAGCGAGCGCGGCAGACTTCTGCGCGAGAGACGCATAGGTGCGCAGTTGAGACGGCGGTGGTAGCGACAAGAATGGTTCGGGAGACGACAGATGTCAGTATCGAAACGATTCACGGGTGCGGAGGACGAACTTCACGCGAGCGCGAGTGCTGCCGCTGGCCTGACGGATTTCGGCTCCAGCGCTGAGTACAGGCCGGGCCTGACACAGCTTTTGAACGCGCTCGACGAAGATGGTCCGCGCTTCGCGCCGGGCGGACGGGAATTTGCCTGGAATGCTGTTGTCGGTGCTTTGGTTTCGCGCCTGACGCTGGTAGAGGGGCTGCGCAAGCATGCCGATGTGTTGTCGCGGACGCCGCGGCGCCCACTCGTCATCACCGGCATACCGAGAACCGGTACGACCGCGCTGCACAAGCTGCTTTCGGTTGATCCACAATTTCAGGGTTTGGAAAAATGGCTGACCGTCTTTCCGCAGCCGCGGCCTCCGCGCGATACGTGGACCAGCCATGTTCAGTTCCAGGCGACCGCGGCCGGGCTCGAGGCCTTTTTCAGGTCAGCGCCAGAGATGCGCGCGGCACACAATATCGTGGCTGACGAGGTAGATGAATGCCTCGAAATACTCAAGCAGGGCTTTTGCAGCAATCTGTGGGGCTCGTCGTTCCGTGTACCTCAATACGATCGCTGGTGGCGTGAACAGAGCGAATTGCCTGCATATCGTTACCTGGCAAAGACGATCAGTCTCATCGGTGCGCGCGACAGCGAAAAGACGTGGCTCCTGAAGAATCCCGGACACCTGATGCAGTTACCCGCGCTGTTCGAGGTCTTTCCCGATGCATGCGTGGTACAGACACATCGAGATCCGGTGGCGGCGCTGCCTTCGCTCGCGAGCGTGCTGGCGATGGCGCGTCGGATTTCTGAGGGCGAGCAGGTCGACAGGCACGAGATCGGCAGGCGCGAACTGGATAACTGGGCGCGCGCCAGCGAAGCGGCAATTGCGGCGCGCGCGTCCTTGCCGAACCGGCAGTTCCTCGATATCAGGCAGGCCGACTTCCACGCCGATCCGATTGGCACCATGACGCGTATCTACGGCCACTTCGGCTTCGGACTGACCGCCGAAACGATGGAAGCGATGCGCCGACGCGTCAAGCAGAGTCCCGAACGCGCTTATGGCGCGCATCGATATACGCAGGACGAATTCGGCCTTGCACCGGCAGCGATCAGGGAGCGCTTCTCCCGCTATATGACCACCTATGGACTGCACTGATGAAAACGCCGTCGCTTTCCCCGTTTTCCGGCTTTCTGCAGATCGCGTACGTCACCACCGATGTGGACGAGGCAATTGAGCGCTTTCGCAGAGAACAGAAGGTGCCGACGTGGGCGCGCTTGCCGGGTATTGAAATAGAGTCCATCGCGGGACGTCGCTGCAAGCTGAACATCGCGCTCGCGTTCGTCGGGTCGCTTCAGCTGGAACTGATCGAGCCGCTGTGCGGCGACGACCGCGTCTATCGCGATGCCCTGCCTCGAGACGGCTTCGCGATTCGCCATCATCACATAGCGCAGCTGATCGAGAGCGAAGCGGCGTTCGAAACACAGCGTGAGGAAATGGCTGCCGCGGGCGTGCCCATCGTCATCGACGGCCAGTCGCGTGGTTCCGCCCGGTACTTCTATACGGATCACCGGGGGACGCTCGGACACTATATCGAGCATATCTGGTACACCCCTGCCGGTCTCGCTGCGATGGAACAGGTGCCTCGCAATGGAGTGGTCCAATGAACGCTGTCAGCACGGCGCTTCCGGTTGACGATGATCACTGTCTCGCAGTGCACATCGCTACGGCGGCCGGCGGCGCCTTGAACGCGATGCGCGCGTCGGCCGTGCTTGCGGGCAAACCGTTGGGCGCAGTCGGCGATGCCAAGGCGAACGAGCTGATTGCAGACATTCTCGCTCGCACCCGACCAGATGACGGCTTTCTGTCGGAAGAATCCGCGCCGGATCCAAAGCGGCTAGCTCTCGATCGTGTATGGATCATCGACCCGCTCGATGGCACGCGCGAGTATGGCGAACGACTCGAGGGGCGCGAGGACTGGGCGGTCCATGTGGCACTGACGGTTTGCGGCGAACCCCGCGCTTGCGCTGTGGCGCTTCCGGCCTGTGGGGTCACATTCGGAACGTTATCGCCGCCGGAGTTGCCCCCAGCGCCCGAAGGGCGCCTGAAAATTCTGGTGAGCCGTTCCCGCGCTCCGGAACTGGCGCTGAGGGTCGCCCAGCGACTGAATGCTGAACTTGTCCCCATGGGCTCGGCAGGCGCAAAGGCAATGGCGGTACTGTGTGGCGAGGCTCACGCGTATCTGCACGCAGGCGGTCAATACGAGTGGGATTCGTGCGCTCCAGTAGGCGTCGCGCTCGCGGCTGGCCTTCACGCCAGCCGCATAGACGGGAACCCGTGCATCTATAACGGAGTAGACGTCTGGATGCCCGATTTACTCATATGTCGACGTGAGATCGCCGAATCGATGCTGGCCGCCATCGCGGCCGCGCTGTGACTCTGCTTTGTAAAGGATGTGCCATGCCGACGTTGACTCATTTGCGGCGACTTGAAGCCGAGAGCATTCATATCATGCGGGAAATCGTCGCTGAGGCAAATCGCCCAGTGATGCTTTACTCGATCGGCAAGGACAGCGCCTGCATGCTCCACCTGGCAAAAAAGGCCTTTTACCCGGCGCCCCCTCCGTTTCCGCTTCTGCATGTGGATACCACCTGGAAGTTCCGCGACATGTACGCGATGCGGGACCGGATGGCTCGCGAGACCGGAATGGAGCTGATCGTTCACCAGAATCCGGAAGCGAAAGAACTGGGCATCAACCCGTTCGATCATGGTTCGCAGGTTCACACCGACATGTGGAAGACCCAGGGCTTGAAGCAGGCGCTCGACAAGTACGGCTTCGATGCCGCTTTCGGGGGCGCTCGCAGAGACGAAGAGAAATCGCGTGCGAAAGAGCGAGTCTTTTCATTCCGTACGGCAACCCACCAGTGGGACCCCAAAAATCAGCGACCCGAACTGTGGCGCCTATATAGCGCGCGAAAGAACAACGGCGAGTCGATCCGCGTGTTTCCCCTCTCTAACTGGACCGAGCTGGACATCTGGCAGTACATCTACCTCGAGAATATCTCCATCGTGCCACTCTATTTCGCGGCGAGGCGGCCCGTGGTGAATCGGGACGGCATCCTGGTGATGGTGGATGACGAGCGCATGCCACTCAAGCCGCACGAGAAAGTAGAGGAGAAAATGGTGCGCTTTCGCACGCTTGGTTGCTATCCGCTTACCGGTGCAGTCGAGTCGAACGCAACGACATTGCCGCAAATCATCCAGGAAATGCTCTTGACGACGACCTCCGAGCGGCAGGGGCGCGTGATCGATCATGACGGCGCCGCGTCCATGGAGAGGAAGAAACAGGAGGGGTACTTCTGATGGCACACGTCTCTGAGCTGATCGGGACCGATATTGAACGGTACCTGAAGCAGCACGAAAGAAAGAGTCTTCTGCGTTTCATCACATGCGGGAGCGTGGATGACGGCAAAAGCACGTTGATCGGCCGATTACTCTACGAATCCAGAATGCTGTTCGAGGACCAGCTTGCCGCGCTCGAAGCCGATTCGAAAAAGGTCGGTACGCGTGGCGGGGAAATAGACTACGCGCTGCTGCTGGACGGTCTCGCTGCGGAGCGCGAGCAGGGCATCACCATCGACGTCGCCTACCGGTTTTTCTCGACCGACCGGCGCAAGTTCATCGTTGCTGATACGCCCGGGCATGAGCAATACACCCGCAACATGATAACGGGTGCTTCTACGGCCGATCTTGCCATCATTCTGGTCGATGCTCGCAAGGGCATTTTGCAGCAAACGCGGCGGCACAGCTATCTGGTGTCGTTGATCGGCATTCGCAACGTTGTTCTCGCGGTCAATAAGATGGATCTGGTCGAGTACTCGCGTGAACGATTCGACGAAATTTCTCGTGAGTATTGCGAATTCGCCAGAAAGATTGGCATCCCTGGTGTGACTGCAATGCCGATTTCGGGCGTAAATGGCGACAACGTTGTTGAAAGGAGCACGAAGACGTCGTGGTACGAAGGGCCGTCCTTGATGCGTCACCTCGAGACTGTCGAGATCGACGAAACGCATTTGCAGACGCAGCCGTTCCGTTTCCCAGTGCAGTGGGTCAATCGCCCCAATCTTGATTTCCGCGGGTTTGCAGGCACTATTGCGTCCGGTGTGGTGCGTGTCGGGCAGCGTATACAGGTACAGCCATCAGGACGGGAAAGCACTGTCGCAAGAATCGTGACGGCGGACGGCGATCTTGACGAGGCCTTCGCGGAACAGTCCGTGACGCTGCTGCTCGCCGACGAAGTGGATGTCTGTCGTGGCGATCTGATTTCAACGGCCGATTCGCCCGCGCAGGTTGCCGACCAGTTCGAAGCAACGCTCGTGTGGATGAGCGACCAACCCATGCTCCGGGGGCGCAGTTACTTGCTGAAAATTGGCACCCGGACCGTCACGGCAACGATATTACCGCTCAAATACAAGCTGAATGTCGATACGCTTGACCGCGTGGCGAGTGAGACTCTCGCCTTGAACGAGATCGGTGTCGCGGAACTGGAGTTTGATCGCGCGATTGCTTTCGATCCGTACGAGCAAAACCACGAGACGGGCGGTTTCATAGTCATTGACCGTATGACCAACAGCACGGTCGGTGCCGGTATGCTGCGCTTCGCATTGCGCCGTGCGAACAATATTCGCTGGCAGACGCTGGAGGTCGACAAACGCGCGCGGCGGGTGCTGAACGGGCACCAGAGCGGCGTTGTATGGCTGACAGGGCTTTCAGGTGCGGGAAAATCGACAATTGCAAATCTGCTCGAGAAGCGTTTGCACGCGATGGGCAAGCGAACCTATCTGCTCGACGGAGACAATGTTCGTCACGGGTTGAACAAGGATCTCGGATTCACGGCCGAAGACCGGGTGGAAAATATCCGACGCATTGCCGAGGTGGCGAAATTGATGGCAGATGCGGGCGTGATCGTCATTACCGCATTCATTTCGCCGTTTCGCGCGGAGCGCGCCCTGGCACGCGAACTGATGGAGGAGGGTGAATTTATCGAGGTCTTCATCGACACGCCACTCGAAGTGGCCGAGGAGCGCGATCCGAAAGGACTTTACAAGAAAGCGCGTAGCGGCGAGTTGAAGAACTTCACAGGCATCGATTCGCCCTACGAGATGCCGCAGAATCCTGAGATCCACATCAACACTCTGACCGTTTCTCCCGAAATGGCCGTAGAGGTGATCTTCGAGAAACTCCAGACCGCGGGATTTCTCGACGTGTCGAGGGGAGCGCCGCTCTGAGACGAAGCGGGGCGGGCGCTTCGCCCGTAGGCGCCGTGCCATTGTTGGTCCCTGCGCGTTCATATTGGTATACGACATTCATTTATGTATACTCCCCGCTGTCGGCTACGGGAGCGGGGCGCAAGCAGGTCAACTTGCGGTCTCCAGCCGCACAGGAGGTGGATGCGGGCAAGCTCGTTGTCGTCGCGGCTGCGGGCCTCGGAAACACGCGACTGATCGATAACCTGGAAGTTTGAGCTTTCCTGGATAAATATCGCGCTCGATCCGAACGATCTGTCGATGTTCGTCCAGGTCGTCCGCGCCTGGTTCGTCTGTTTTCCGGCAAACGCGCGTCATTGCGGCCTGAGGTGCAGATCGTTGCTCACGGATTGCACCCCTGGCACGCCGCGCGTCACGGCAAGCGCTTTCTGAATCTGTGCCTCCGAATCCACGTATCCTGACAACTGCACGACGCCTCGATACGTCGCGACGCTCATCGGCAAGGATCTCAGTTCCGGGTTCGCGACGAGCGCCTGCTTCACCCGGGCGGCGAGCGCAGCGTCGTCAGCGGCGATCTTCCCCGGCGCTGTCAACGGCGGCGTCACCGTGGACTTACAGCCGCTGGTGAACACGAACGCTGGCAATGCGAACGCCGCGACGATCAGCAATCGGCTTTTGATGTATGGCGCGTTTCGCATGTCGGCTATGAAATCCTGATTCGATAAGCGCTAAATGGTGGGCTGAAAAGCGGGCCGAGTGGCGAAGGGATACGGCGCATCTCGGCTTACGAGCTACCTGTATTGGCAGGGCAACCCTTCGCGTCGATTTGGCGAGGCGAATCAGGCGTAGCAATTGCGCAGGTACGAGAGAACGAGTATCTGACTATCGCCATTGCAGTTTCCCACGAACTGCATACGTTAGCCGAAGACGGTATCTGAAGAAGTTTTCCCATCTCTGAGCCTGTCAATCCTCGCAATACCCGGGCGAGCGGGTTTCAAGGTGTCACGCGGAGGGTCGCACTGTCATCGGTCCGCTGGTCAAAGCGCCGCACGGGGGCAACGAAGACCCTTGAAGCGCCCCACCAGAAGTCTGATGTCCCGGCACAAAGCCTATCTGCATGCCCATTCTCTAAAGAGATCGCGGAATCTGCCGATAAAGAGGTCATCGTACAACACCGGGTTGAAAAGTAGCATGAGAAACGTATCGGTTCGAAATAGTCTCCTGACTGTCTTCCTGATCTTTGCGGCGATGATTTTGCTGGGCGGCGTGATCGGTGTCGCCACGCTCAGCCGCGCGAATGCCAATCTCAACCGCATCCATCAGATTGCGACGCAGGAAATTCTCGTCAACGACGCATACAAGGACTCCACACGCACTCGAGCCGCGTTGACACGAGCCTACTCAGCTCTAAAGGAGCGCAACGACGAGACGACGCGAGACTCGGCATTGAAGAGCGCCGAAACGACGATGAACCGGGCGGATGCGGAAACCGAGTCGTTTCGAAGCGCCGCCGTTTTTCGTGGCCAGGACGACGGGTTGAAGCAGCAATTGATCGAATCGTCAGTCAACCTCGCCGCGATTCTGAAGAAAGCCTCCGATGCTCTGCGTGCCGGCGATACGAACGCCTACGCCGCTATCAACGATCACGACATTACGTCAACCGGTGTGGCGTATTCGGTGAATGTCGAGAAATTCCAGAGTATCGCTAACACGTTGTCGAACGATGCCATCGCGCAGCTCGATCGCGAATATACGTGGGTCGTCAGCCTGGTCATTTTCGGAGTGAGCGCGGCGCTGGTCCTGATCGTCGCTGCGCATTTCGCGCTGCGGCGCATCGTGACGACTCCGCTGAACGACGCCGCCAATCTGCTCGATCGAATCGCGGCGAATGATCTGACAGCGCGCATCCCCGAGGCGAGCGGCAACGAGATCGGTCAGCTATTCGCGGCGATGCAGCGGATGCAGCGTGGTTTGGCTCAGACAGTGGCGAACGTGCGCAACAGTTGCGAGGCCATTTACGGCGGCGCGCGCGAGATTGCCGCGGGCAATGTGGATCTGTCGAGCCGCACAGAGCAGCAATCAGCGGCACTGGAAGAAACCGCGGCCAGCATGGAGCAATTGACGTCCACCGTCAAACAGAACGCGGATAACGCGCAGCAGGCAAGTGCACAGGCTTCGAGCGCAGCCGATGTCGCCGAGCAGGGCGGCGAAGTGGTCGAGCGCGCCATCGAGACAATGAATTCAATCAGCCAGAGTTCGCGTAGGATCGCCGAGATCACCGGGATGATCGACAGCATCGCGTTTCAGACCAATATCCTTGCGCTGAATGCGGCGGTCGAATCGGCACGGGCCGGTGAGCAGGGACGCGGCTTCGCCGTGGTCGCAAGCGAAGTTCGCAGTCTAGCTCTGCGCAGCGCGGACGCCGCCCGAGAGATCAAGGCCTTGATCGGCGCCTCGGTCGAGGACGTAGCTAACGGCAATAACCTGGTCGCGCAGGCGGGTCAGTCGATGAAGCAGATTGTTAGCGCCGTGCGCGGCGTGGCCACCATCATGAATGAAATCAAGGCAGCAACGATCGAGCAGAGCACGGGCATCGAGCAGGTCGGCCAGGCGGTTACGCAGATGGACCAGGTGACTCAACAGAATGCGGCACTCGTCGAAGAAGCCGCCGCTGCCGCGAGCGCGCTCGAACAGCAGGCGCAGTCAATGACGAATGCAGTCTCGGCATTCCGCCTCGCCGCGCAATAGAAGCTCCGATTGACCGACGCAAAGCGCTGGTCGATTCAGACAATCTAAACCATTTCTAACTGGGGTATGAACATGAACGTTAAAGGCGTGCTGGGCGCCACCGCAATTCTGATTGCCGGTGCTTCCCTCTCCTGCGTGTCACAGGCCGCGACGTATGCATATGTATCGAATGCAGATAGTCAGGATATCTCGGTTTTCAGTCTCGACAAGTCGAACGGCTCGCTTGCGCCCGTGGAGACTGTGTCTGTCGGTGCAACGGTGATGCCGATGGCGTTTTCGCCGGATCACCTTCGGCTCTACGCAGGACTGCGCTCGAAGCCTTATCGCGTGGTGAGCTTTGCGGTCAATCCGCTCGATGGCCGGCTGCTCGAACTCGGCAGGGCGCCGCTTGCGGATAGCATGGCGTATATCTCGACGGACGCAAACGGCCGTTACCTCTTTTCCGCGTCATATGGCGGCAACCTTCTGGCGGTGAACCGGATCGGCGCGGATGGTGTGGTCGGCAACGTACAGCAGACCGTCAAGACCGGCCCGATGGCTCATGCGATCCGCAATGCTCCGGACAACCGTTTCGTATTCGCGTCGGTTCTCGGCGCGGATGCCTGGCTTCGTCTCAAGTTCGACGCCTCGAATGGGCAGTTGACCGAGGACACCGCGCCCGCCTATTCGTTGCCGCCGAAATCGGGACCACGTCACTTCGTATTCTCGCCGGATCATCGCTTCACGTACCTGATCGATGAACTCGACGGCAAGCTGCACGTACTCGCCTTCGATAGCACCCGCGACACCGTCAAGCCGGTCGAAACGGTCTCGATCCTGCCGCCCGATTTCTCCGGCGGCAAGCCATGGGGGGCCGATCTCCACCTGACCCCGGACGGGCGATTCCTGTTTGCATCGGAGCGCACATCGAGCACGCTCGCGGCGTACAAGGTGAACGCTGCCTCTGGCAAGCTGACGCGTATCGGTACATACCAGACGGAAAAGCAACCGCGTGGATTCAATATCGATCCGTCCGGCAAGTACTTGCTGGCTGTCGGGCAATTATCGACGAGTCTTAGCGTTTACAACATCGATCGCAAGACTGGCAAGCTGAGTGCGATCGGACAGTATCCGGTCGGCAAGGGCGCGAACTGGGTTGAACTCGTGGAGTTTGATGGCACGAACGCCGATTGAGGGTTGATTCCCGGATCGCCAGGCTTGAACGGGGCTGCCTTGGCAAGCACCCGGTGCCCCGTTGCAGAAGGTCGAACCTCCACTTACGGCCACTCTGAACCACTCGAACCAGATTTGCCACGGTCTCATTGCGGGCCGACAGGATGTCAATCCGAGCGGTCCGGAATGGCTTGCCAGGACCATGACTGTGCCGCATGGTTCCGGGCGACGAGAGGGCATGCCCGCGATGAAGATCATTAGCCGCGCTCACGCACCACATCGCTGCGGTTCCACCATCCCCCGCCGACAGCCTGAAAGAGTGCGACGGTATCGGAATACCGGGTGGCCTGAGTCTGGACGAGGCTGATGCGGGCCTGCTGGTACGTCCGCTGCGCGTCGAGCAGCGCAAGATAGCTGATCGCGCCAACGTGGAACTCGCGCTGGGACACAGCGAGGCTGTCCGCCGCCGCCCGCTCGGCTGCTGCCTCGGCCACCACTGCGTCCGCATCCGATTGCAGCGCTCGCAACGCATCAGCCACGTTCTGAAACGCCGAGATGACGGTGTTGCGATACTGCGCCGCTGCTGCATCGAAAGCGTCAATTGCGGCGCGGCGCCGGTGCAGCAACGTTCCACCTTCGAAGAGGGGCTGCGTGAGTCCCGCTCCCAGGTTCCAGATCGCGCTTCCCGGCGAAAACAGCGCATCGTTGGTCTCGCTGCCATAGGCGGCGCTGAGCGTGAGTTGCGGCAACATATTGGCGGTCGCGACGCCGATCTCTGCGCTTGCGGCGTGCAGTTGCGCTTTCGACGCGCGAATGTCCGGACGCTGCTCGACGAGTGTCGACGGCAGGCTGACCGGCAACGTGTCGGGCAACCGCAGCGACGCGAGATCAAACGTCTCGACCAGCTCGTCACTCGGGAAGCGGCCAAGATAGGCCGTGAGCTGATTGCGGGTCAGCGCCAGTTGCTTTTGCAGCGGCGGCAACTGCGCGCGTGTTTGCGCCAGCGTGGCCGCCTGCGCGAGTACCGCCGCATTGGCGACGGCGCCGATCGCGAATTGCCGTTTCAATCCCGCGAGTTGCTGCGTCTCGATGGCGACGATCTCCTCTGTGGCTGCAATCTGCGCCCGCAACGAAGCCTCCTGTACGGCGGCCGTGGCGACGTTCGACGTCAAGCTCAGATAGCTCGCCTCGAGTTCGAAGCGTTCGTACTCGGCTTGCGCGGCGAGCGATTCGATCTGCCGGCGCGTACCGCCCCAGATGTCGAGCAGGTAGGTGACGCTCACCGAGGCGTTGTTGAGCCTGAAGACCGGCACCGCGGTCGAGATCCCGAACGGCGAGCCCGAAATCTTCTCGCGAGCAGTCGAGATGTCCGCACTCACCGTCGGGAACAGCGCTCCTTGTGCTGCGTAAAGCGCTTCGTTGGCCTCGCGAAGGGTGGCCTGCGCCGCCTGCAGGCTCGGGTTGGCCTCAAGCGCACGTTCTACGAGTGCGTTCAGCGCAGCCGAGTGGAATAGCGTCCACCATTGCCCCGGAATGTCGAGAGCTTGCACGAAGCGTTGCGCCTCGCCGCCGTGGACGTCCGACGCGACGGTTCGCTCCGGCAGCGGCTCCCGCGTATAGCCGCTGACCTGCGGCGGCCCGGGTGGCGCGAAGTCAGGTCCGACTTCGCAGCCGCCAAGCAGCGTCGCCGCCGAAAGCGCCGCGCAGGCGGCGCTGCGGCAACATGCTGCCCGGGGGTGACGCGCAAAGCCGGGGTTCGATGTCATTGCTGCGCGCTCCTCATGTTACGGGCCGTTTACGAAGGCTTCGCCGCAACCGGTTTCACGGCCATGCCGGGGCTGAGCTTGAGGAGATTGCCGACCACGACCGAATCGTCCCGAACGACGCCCTTCCTGACCGCGACAAGTGGCCCGTAGTCCGAGCCGAGGGTCACGTAGCGCTGCTCGACCCGCTTGTCTGCGCCGACGACGTAGACATATTTGCCAAGCTGGTTGGAGCCGACGGCCACTTGTGGCACCAGCAGCGTGTTGGGTGCGTCCGCGACGTGCAGGCGCACGCGGATGAATTGCCCCGGCAGCAACGTGTGATCCGGGTTCTCGACGGTCGCGCGCGCGGTGATGGTGCCGCTGCTGCGCCCCACGTTGTTGTCGAGAAACGTGAGCCTGCCACGGTACTGCGGGCTCGCGCCCCGACCGACGATGACCTCGGCCGCGATGGTCCCCTTCGCTTGATCCTGCTGGATAGTGGCGAGATCGGTGTCCGGCGGATTGAAGGTGGCATAGATCGGGTCGAGCTGCACGAGGGTGTTGAGCTGGGTCCCCGTGCTGCTGATGAGCGCACCTTCATGCACCTGACTCAGGCTGAGACGCCCGGAGAACGGCGCGCGGATCTTCGTAAAGTCGAGATTGAGCAGCGCCGTCTCGATCAGCGCACGATCCGCCGCGAGCGCGGCCAGGTCCTGATGCTCGGTGCTCGCGGACTGCTGCAGCGTATCGATCGACACGTCGCCCGTCTCGCTCATCAGCGTATTGCGGCGATGGCTGGCGATGGCATATTCGAGCGCCGCCGCATCCTTTGCCGCCTGCGCCCTCGCCTGATCGAGCGCCGCCTGATAACTGCGCGGATCGATCTCATACAGGAGTGTGCCCTTGCTCACGTCCGAGCCATCGGACACCCCCTGCTTCGCCAGGTAGCCGGTCACCTGCGCCTGAAGCGTGACGGTGCGGATCGCGTCCGTGGTGCCGACATATTCGAGGTAAACCGGCACGGTCTGCTCGACCACCTGGGTTACGGGCACCTCGGTGGGGGCGGCTGGGTCCGGCGCGGGCGGGCTGCCGGTAGCCTGTCGCGCTCCTCCACCTGTGAACGACAGGACGCAGACGACTACGGCGATCGCCAGGCCTGTGGCTACAACGCGAAGTTTGCCGACTCTCATTGCGCCGTTGCTCCCAGATCAATCCCCGGACGCCGCCTCGCCGCCATCGCGAGGCGCGCGACCGATACGTTTGAGCACGGCCTCACGCAAGTGCTCGATCACCGTGTAGAAGATCGGCACGAATCCGAGGCTGAGCAGGGTGGCGGCGAGCATGCCGCCTACCACCGTCGTCCCGATCGACCGGCGGCTCGCGGCGCCCGCGCCGGAGGCGATCATCAATGGGACGGCGCCAAAGATGAACGCGAACGCGGTCATGAGGATCGGGCGCAGACGCAGGCGGGCCGCCTCGGTCACCGCCGCGACGATATCGAGGCCGGCTTCGCGGCGCCGCTTGGCAAATTCGACGATCAGGATCGCGTTCTTCGCCGCCAGCCCGATCAGCAGGACGAAACCAATCTGCGCATAGATGTCGACCTGCATGTGGCGCAGCCACAGCAGCCCCAGCGCGCCGAACAGGGCTAGCGGCACCGTGAGGATGATGGTGAACGGCAACGTCCAGCTCTCGTATTGCGCGGCGAGGAACAGGAACACGAAGGACAGCGCGAGCGCGAAGACCAGACCCGCGACCGAGCCGGCCTGCAGCTCCTGATAGGTAATGCCCGTCCAGTCATAGCCGAAATCCGCCGGCAAAACGCGCGCCGCGCGCTCCATTGCCGCGATCGCCTGGCCCGAACTGTAGCCCGGCGCCGCACTGCCGGTGATCTCCGCGGCACCGTAGAGGTTGTAATGAGGCACCGTGTCCGGCCCCACTGTCGGTTCGAGCCGACCGAGCGTGCCCAGCGGCACCATGCTTCCCGCGGCGTTGCGCACGTAGAGCCGCGACAGGTCGCTGCGGTTCCCGCGGGCGTTGTCGTCGGCCTCGAGCAACACCTCGAAGGTGCGGCCGAACAGCGTCACATTGTTCACGTACAGCGAGCCGAGATAGATCTGCATCGTATTGAACACATCGCTCAGGTTGAGCCCGAGCAGCTTCGCCTTCACGCGGTCGAGATTGAAATCGTATTGCGGCGTCGACGTGTTGTAGCTGGTGAGCAGGGTGCGCCGCTCGAGTTCAGGCTGTTGCTGCGCCTGGGCGAGAAAGGCCTGGGTCGCCTCGCCGAGTGCGGCACTGCCCCGGCCGCTCAGATCCTCGATTTCGAAATCGAAGCCGCCGAAGGTGCCGAGGCCGGCAATAGTCGGTGGAATCAGTGCAAGCGCCACCGCCTCCGGAATCTGATTGAGCTTCGGCTGTACCGTGGCGATGAGGTTGGCGACGCTCTGCTTCGCACCTCGCTCGTCCCACGGCTTCAGGATCACAAACTGGGCCGCACTGTTCGACGTCGTGCTGCGAGTGATGAAATTCAGACCGCTGATGGACAGCACGTTCGCCACGCCGGGCGTCGCCCTCAGGATCGCGCGGGTCTGCTCCATTACGGCCTCGGTGCGTTGCAGCGAAGCGCCATACGGGAGTCGCGTAATCACATAGAAATAGCCGGGATCTTCAACCGGCAAAAAGGCGGAAGGGATCGTCGAATGGAGCAGCCAGGTCACACCCAGGCCACACGCGAAGACCGCCAGCGCGAGCCAGCGCAGCCGGATCAAGCCGCGCAGCGAATTCGCGTAGTGGCTGCGCGCCCAGTTAAAGCCTTGATTGAACTTGCGAAACAGGATGAACCGTGGCGGCCTGTCGCGTCGCAACAGCAACGCGCAGAGCGCCGGACTGAGCGTCAGGGAATTGAACGCCGAGAGCGCCACCGAAATGGCGATGGTCAACGCAAACTGATTGTAGAGACGGCCCGTCACGCCCGGCAGGAAGGCGATCGGCACGAACACGGCGCCGAGCACTGCCGAGGTGGCAACGATCGGCCCCGTCACTTCCCGCATCGCCGCCTTCGCCGCAGCCATGGGCGTAAGCCCGCTCTCGAGTTGGCGTTCGACATTCTCGACCACGACGATCGCATCGTCGACGACGAGGCCGATAGCGAGGACCATGCCGAGCAGGCTGACCGTGTTCAGCGAAAAGCCGAGCACCAGCATGATCGCGAGGGTGCCGATGAGCGCCACTGGAATGGCGATCATCGGAATGAACGTGGTCCGCCAGCTCTGCAGGAACAGGAACACGACGCCCAGCACCAGCAGCAGCGCAAAGGTCAGCGTCTTCATCACCTCGACCATCGAGGCGGACACGAACATGGTGGTGTCGTAGGTGATGCCCCACGCCATCCCTTTCGGGAAGCGCTTTGCAAGCGTCTGCATCGTGGCCTTGACACGCTGGTCGAGGTCGAGCGCATTAGCGCTCGGCAACTGGAAGACGGCGAGCAGCGCCGCCGGGTGTTCGTTCACGGAGGCGCTAGAGGTGTACTGAAGTGCGCCCAGATCGATGCGCGCCACGTCGCGCAGATACACGGTTGCGTCGCTCGCCGTGCCGGCGCGCAGCACGATATTGCCGAATTGCTGCGCGTCCGCCAACTGGCCGTGGGTGTTGATCTGGTATTGAAACGTCGTGCCCGCCGGCGCCGGCGCCTCGCCGAACTTGCCTGCGGCGACCTGCACATTCTGTTCGGCGATCGCATGCTGGACATCGCTGGCGGTCATGCCGAGCGCGGCGAGCTTGTTGGGGTCGAGCCAGATGCGCATCGAGTAGCGGCGTTCGCCGAAGATCGTGACATCGCTCACGCCGGGCAGGCGCTTGAGCGAGTCGACGAGTTGGAGATAAGCGTAGTTGCTGAGGGTGACAGGATCGATCGAGCCGTCTGGCGAATAGAGATTCACCGCCAGAACAAAGTTCGGGTTCTGCTTCTGGATGGTGATGCCGGCCTGATTGACGATGCTGGGAAGCTGCGCCGTCGCCTGCGAGATGCGGTTCTGCACGTCGACCGCGCCGATGTCGATGTTGTAGCCGACGTTGAACGTGACGGTGATCGTGGACGTGCCATCGTTGGCACTCACCGACGACAGGTAGCTCATACCCGGCACGCCGTTGATCTGCTCTTCGAGCGGCGCGGTGACGGTGTCCGCCACGACCTGCGCGCTCGCACCCGTATAGGTCGACTTGACCAGAACCTGTGGCGGCGTGATCTGCGGAAACCGCTCCACCGGCAGGTTGAACCAGGCAATGAGCCCCGCGAGCACCATGATGATGGCGATCGACGATGCGAAGATCGGACGCTCGATAAAGAAATCGACCATTGACCTCGCCCCGAGTCCCAGGTAGCTTGACGGAAACGCGCCGGTATAGTTTCCGCCGTCGGTAGACATTGTCAATAGGCCTGGATCGTGACGCGCGAAACACAGACTCAACCTATCCGATCAGGCGGGCGTCCTACGCTGCGAGAGTCCGAAATTCGTCTGCAGCGTCTGCTCGATGTTGCGCAGCGCCATTTTCTTGCCGCTGGATATCGCGAGACCAGCCTTGAAGGCATCGCGCGAGAGGCGGGTATTGCAAAAAAAACGCTGTACGATCGATTCGGCAGCAAGGCGGGCCTGTTCAGCGCAATCGTCGAGACGCTGCGTCGTTCATGGATCACGCAGCTCGGCGATATCGTGCTCGATGCGCGCCGTCCGGAAAATGTCCTCGAGAAGGTCGCGCTCCATCTGCTGGATGTGTGCACGCGGCCTGACATGATCGCATTGCATCGCCTGCTTCTGACCGAGGCCTATCGTTTTCCCGAACTCATCAGCGGGTATTACAACAAGGCGGGTGAACTACGCGGCATGGAGCCGCTTTCGGACTATCTTCGTTCGGCAGTCGCCGATGGCGCATTGCAACTCGATGACGTTGCGCTGGCTACCGAGCAGTTTCTACACCTGGTACTCGGCGGAGTCCGCGCGCGGCTGCTGCTTGGCGCCACCAGGAGGCGCCCCGGCGCATCGGAGCGCAACAGAATCGCGCGTGAGGCGGTCCGCATCTTCCTCGCTGGATGCAAGGTGCTCTGAGCGAGCGCGTTCCGGTCTTCGTCCGATTCTGCCCGGCCGATATTCGCCTGGAGCGGCCGCGGCCGGCGGGATGCCGGCCCAATTCCCGTCTGCTTCCGGGGCCGCGCAACCGGCCACCCGCTGCTGCATTGCGACAATCGGGCGTTCGTATTCCTGGTTGCCGTGCCGCGTGTGGTTGAGGCGGCGAGGAATTGGCCCCCTGTACGTGTTTCCCTTGCCTAAACTCAAGTTGGTACGCGCCGAACTTTGACGGCACAAACGCGGTAGCGCTCGCGCGCGAACTCCGGCACGTATTTGAAATCTGAAAGAACATGGGGGGCGGACATGACGACGGCTGTCAGCTTTCATATCGGCTATACGCAATACCTTGGCCCCGATGGCGAGCCTGTCCAGTCATTGCCAGCCTTCGCACGTGACCCGGCGGCGCTGATTGCGCTCTATCGCGCGATGGTGCTGACACGGGCGTTCGACACGAAGGCGGTCGCGCTGCAGCGTACCGGCAAGCTCGGCACCTTTGCGTCGTCGGTCGGCCAGGAGGCGATCGGTGTCGGTGTCGCCAGCGCGATGCAGCCCGACGACGTGCTGTTCCCTTCGTATCGCGATCACGCCTCGCAATTGCTGCGCGGCGTCACGATGACGGAAAGTCTCCTGTATTGGGGCGGCGACGAGCGCGGCAGCGATTTCAGCGTGCCCCGTAACGATTTTCCGAACTGTGTGCCGATCGGCACACAGGTGTGCCATGCGGCCGGCGCAGCCTACGCGTTCCTGCTGCGTCACGAGCCGCGCGTTGCGGTGACGATCTTCGGCGACGGCGGCACATCCAAGGGCGATTTCTACGAGGCGATGAACATGGCCGGTGTCTGGCAGGCGCCGCTTGTGCTCGTCGTCAATAACAACCAGTGGGCGATTTCGGTACCACGCAGCCACCAGAGCGCTGCGCAAACGCTCGCACAAAAAGCGATCGCTGCAGGAATAGAGGGGCTGCAGGTCGACGGCAACGACGTGATCGCCGTGCATCAGGTTGTCCACGCGGCGCTCGCCAAGGCTCGCCGCGGCGATGGCCCGACGCTGATCGAGGCGCTCAGCTATCGCCTTGGTGATCACACGACGGCCGATGACGCGACGCGCTATCGCGACGCCGAGGTCATCGGCAAGCAATGGGAATACGAACCGCTGCTTCGTTTGCGCACCTACCTGATGCACGTGAACGTCTGGACCAAGGCGCAGGACGAGGAACTCGGTAAGGCGTGCCGTGCGCAGGTCGAGCAGGCCGTCGACGCGTACCTTGCGATACCGCCTGCGGGCCCATCCGCGATGTTCGATCACCTGTATGAGGCGTTGCCCGCAGCGATGCGTGAGCAACTGGCGATGGCGCAACGTTTCGCGCCGGCTAAGGGGCACGGCGATGGCTGACCTCAACATGGTCGAGGCCCTCAATCAGGCGCTCGCATATGAACTGGCGCACGACCCTACCGTTGTGCTGCTCGGAGAGGACATTGGCGTGAACGGCGGCGTATTTCGCGCGACCGTCGGGTTGCAGACGCGCTTTGGCGCTCAGCGGGTGATCGACACGCCGCTGGCCGAAACCGCCCTCGCCGGCTGCGCGATCGGCATGGCGGCGATGGGCGTTAAGCCCGTTGTGGAGATCCAGTTCGCCGGGTTTGTCTATCCGACCATCGATCACATCCTGAATCATGCGTCGCGTCTGCGGCATCGAACGCGCGGACGACTGACGTGTCCGCTTGTGATCCGTGCGCCATGCGGCGCAGGCATTCACGCACCAGAGCACCATTCCGAAAGCCCTGAAGCGCTGTTCACCCACATACCCGGGCTGCGCGTCGTGACGCCGTCGTCGCCAGCACGCGCGTACGGCTTGCTGCTGGCGGCGATCCGGGACCCGGACCCGGTGATCTTCTTCGAGCCGACGCGGCTGTACCGGCTCTTCAGGCAGCCGGTGGAGGATGACGGCGAAGCGCTGCCGCTCGACAGTTGCTTTACGTTGCGCGATGGGGCAGACGTCACACTGGTGAGTTGGGGAGGCGCGTTGCAAGACGTGCAGGCCGCGGCCGATCTGCTCGCGCAGGAAGGCGTAATGGCCGAGGTGATCGACGTGGCGACGCTCAAGCCGCTCGACATGAACACCATTCTCGCGTCGGTGGCGAAAACCGGACGCTGCGTGATCGTGCACGAGGGCTCGCATGCCGGAGGGGTCGGCGCGGAGATCGCCGCCAACATCGCAGAGCGCGGACTGTACTCGCTGCTCGCACCGGTGCAGCGCGTCACCGGTTACGACGTGGTGGTGCCGCTGTACAGACTCGAGAATCAATACATGCCAGGCACTGAGCGCATCGTTGGCGCGGTCAGGCAGGCGCTGGAAGCGTAGGGATGCCATGAAAATCTTCAAACTGCCTGATCTCGGCGAAGGTTTGCAGGAAGCGGAGATCGTCGAGTGGCACGTCAGGAGCGGCGAAGACATTCGCGCGGATCAACGGCTGCTGTCGGTGGAAACGGCGAAGGCGATCGTCGATATTCCGTCGCCTCAATCCGGCCGAGTCGCGAAGCTGTTCGGCCAGCCCGGCGATATCGTGCATCTGGGGGCGCCGCTCGTCGCATTCGAAGGAGCGGCCGACGAAGCCGATGCCGGTACCGTGGTCGGTCATATGGAGGTCGGCCAGCATGTGGTGCACGAAGCGCCGGCGGCGCTCGGCGGCAGCCCGGGCACGGGTGTCGGCACAATCAAGGCGATCCCGGCGGTGCGGGCGCTCGCGCGCAAGCTTGATGTCGATCTTGCGATGGTGACACCGTCGGGGGCGGAGGGTGTCATCACGGCGGCTGACGTGCAGCGCGTCGCGAAGATACTCGCTCAGCTCGGTCCGCCCGAAGTGCTGCGCGGCGTGCGGCGCGCGATGGCGCAGAACATGGCGCGCGCGCAGAGCGAAGTGGCGGCCGCGACCGTCATCGACGACGCCGACATTCATGAGTGGCCGCCACATACCGATGTGACGATCCGCCTGATCCGTGCGCTGGTAGCAGGATGCAGCGCCGAACCCGGGCTCAACGCATGGTTCGACGGACATGCGGGACGGCGCCACGTACTGGAAAAGATCGACCTCGGCATCGCCGTCGATCTACCGGATGGCCTCTTTGTACCGGTATTGCGCGACGTTGCGCACCGCAACGCAGCGGATCTGCGCGGCGGCCTCGACCGGATGCGTGTCGACATCCGGGCACGCAAGATTCCACCGGAGGAACTGCGCGGCAATACGATCACGTTGTCGAACTTCGGCATGATCGCCGGCAAATACGCAGCTCCCGTGGTCGTGCCGCCCACTGTCGCAATCCTCGGAGCGGGGCGCATTCAGGAGCAGGTCGTGGCGGTAAGTGGCGTTCCGGCCGTGCATCGGATCTTGCCGCTTAGTCTGACGTTCGACCATCGGGTCGTCACGGGCGGCGAAGCAGCACGGTTTCTCGCCGCGGCGATCGTGGATCTGCAGATGGCGCAGTAGCAGCTGTGACTGCGCGAATTCAAAAATTCAGAAGGTGTATGCGTTGTGTCCAGCTTGAGACGTTCGCAGATTTAGGCACAGCGAAATCGTATGCCAATCCGTAAATCGATCGAGGCGTGCCGGTTCGCAGCTTCGTGCAGCGCACCCGGTCTTTGGATCGCTTCGTCTGCAAAACGGCCCCGCCCCGTGAAACAGTTACAAGATAAGTATTGACGCTGGTACCACTCGGCGGTTAAGGTGCCGCATGAAGTTCAAGAAGTTCGATTGCTGTTCATCAATTGCTCGCTCCTCAGCGGTATTCGTTGTCCTCTCCCTCCTTGACGCTTCATACGCTCTTCAACGGAGCACATTTTCCCGTTTTTTCTCAAGGATTCTTCATGGATACCGGTACCGTTAAGTGGTTCAACGATAGCAAAGGTTTTGGCTTCATCACCCCGGACAAGGGCGGTGACGACCTTTTCGCTCACTTCTCCGAAATCAGCGGCGACGGCTTCAAGACGCTGGCTGAAAATCAGAAGGTGAGCTTCGAAACGAAGCAAGGCCCGAAGGGTCTGCAGGCAGCTAACATCAAGCCGCTGTAAAGTTTGAAGAGCCCGGCGTTCCGCAACGGACGCCGGGTTGCAGGGACATCCTTACGGAGCGTTGTTTCCTGAAGTGGCGTGTTCGCTCCTGGCTGCATCGGTTTCGCCGGCAGCTTGCCAAGCGCCATACGTCTCATTGCGCTCATTTTCCCCTCTGGCATTAGCGCCACGTCTTCGCTTTCCGACTGCTTCAGATTCGGCCTGAGATGCCTTTGAATCGGCGTACCTGTGCACATTTCGCAAGGCACGCGCGCACTCGACATTATTAAAACTAAAATGCAGAACAAACAAACTCAACAATACAACGGCTATGCCGTACAGCCCTCGGCGCATCGTTTGCCCGACGGCAGTTTTTCCTCCAACCTGCTGCTAGAACGCGCCGATAGCGAGCGCGCGGACGGCCGCTACCAGTTCTATTCGCTCGATTACTTCACGAGTGAGGAGCAGGCGTTGCAGCACTCGACACGCTGGGCACGCAACTGGGTCGACACGCGCGGTTAACGGCGATGCCCCAGATCTGCACGCTCAACGCATCTCAGGCATCAGGACGCATGCAATAAGGCGCGCGCGATCGATCGGTTACCTTTCGGTTTGAGCCGCGCTCAGTGCGAACTTCTGGAGTTTCTCTATCGACGTCTTCGGCATGCTACGCACGGCATGGAAGTCGACGACGCTCTTGAGCTTTCAGAATGGGTCGAAGTGTGAACGCAGGCGCGGGCGGACGGCAATCACCCATCGGTCACTATGCGGCCGAGATGGAATGGACATGGCTTCCCTTCGGGCATGAAGGTATCTACTTCGTGGTCGACGCCTGAGGAGGCGATGACCGGAACTGGCAGCAATGCGGTCGCACTGGCATAACCTGCCGAGCATGTGGCGACTGACGATCAGAAGGTCAACTTCTTTATCACACACATTGTTGATGGCGTGCCGCTGGCGCGCGCGAACACGGGTACCTTCTGCATAGACTCGGGTTCTGGCTCTAGCGCTCAGGGGATTCCAGAATGGTGCGATCAAAGCCGTCAGTATCAATCAGCATTTCGGCGTAGGCCACCGACGCTCGCCTTGCGTCGCCGGCATTCACGAAGGGCCTCTTGCCGGGCACACGGAATAAGCGACTTCGCGGGTTGTCCGTCATGGAATCCGGGTCGCTGATGCGAATCGACGCATCGAATCCTTCCTCGTAATTGTGACCATATCCTGGTTGAGTCGTGCGATGCGGATACACGAGTAGGGAAATATCGAGACCGCGATAATGGCGAATGGTTGTCATCAGGTCACTCCTTTTGGCCGCAGCAAGCAGCACGTTTTTGATCGTTGTGCAGGTTTGGCCGAAGGAGATACGCCCCCCAAGCCACACCGACGAGGCGACCGGAACGAAGTTTCCTGGCTAGCTGTCCGGTACGCGGATACCCGAGCTTCGTGCTTAACATCCGCAAGCGTTCCCTCACCCGGCATTCCGCTCACGTTTGTCCGATCGGGCACCACACTGTCCCGAACTCACGAAGTGGGTCGCTCCCGTATCCTTGGCCAGCCTCATCGCGCGTGGCAAGCAGACGCTGTTGATCGTGGTGTTCTTGAAGAGTTTGCAACGTAAGCGCAGAGGTGGAACCGGGCAGACAGCCGTCGCCGGCCATCTAAGCCAACGCTATGACAATCCGGGCAGTGCCCCGCTTTGCCGACCCCACGTTTCAAGGTACGCGCGACAGTACTATCGGTCAATACAATTCTGGTAACAGTCTCAGCGTCTGCGCCGCCCGATGTAACCCGTTCCAGCGTATAGTGAGCCATACCCTGTGGAGTGACCAACATGTCGACACACCCGATTCTTCTCTACAAGGGGTACGAACTTCATCCCCTTGTCTTTCCCCGCACATTCAGTCGCTTTGACGGACATTCCCGTTACGCGGAAGGTTACGAAATTGCAGTACGGATATGTCGTCCGGCGGCGACAGCAATTCCCTCCGCAAGCCGGGTCTTCAGGCTGAACCAAACGCATACATTCTCTGACTTCGGTACGGCAAGGCGAGCCGCCCGGCAGCAGGGAAAGGACATCGTCGACGGAAAGGTGAGCGGCGCTTCGGTCGTCGACATATGAAAACGCTGCTGACGGACAGCATCCGTCGATGTGCTCGATCGTGCGACGAATTGCTGTGTGCCTGATGGCCGATCTGATCGTCGCTCCCACATAAAAGGCGGCTGCCGCAATAGCGGGACAGGGCTGCGATCGACGTGCTGCTCGGGACGCTCGCCGGCGATCATCCTCCCGAACGATTCGCGATGTTGCCTTCCCCGAAGATTCGATGTGGCCGGCTGCAAAAACCTACCGCAGACCTGCAAGTCGAGCAGCAATTGGCGTCGCTGGCTCACGCCGTCTCGTCGCCCAATCGGGCCACGCGTTCCCAACTGTTCCGCGACGAACACGTACCCCCGAAATGAAGCCGGTCCGGATAGCCGTTGCATGTCACGCTCGGCAATCGCGTGGTCGCGGATGCGTCCGCGTCGTGCCAGAGGCGCAAACACCGCATTGGTCTCCTCGCAGGCGGTCGGGTAACGCTGGAACTCCTTATTACCTGACGAAAGGGTGAATCGATTTCCGCCAAAAAGGGCGAACGGGGCTGCAATGCAGTTTCGCGCGCTTCGTTTCACCGTGGTTGAATTGTTGACGTCGAGACTGCTTGCCGCGCATGTCAGAGGCGCATTTTGCGTCGCCCCATGATGAGCCTGAGAAGAGAGGCAGCCCGATGTGGATCTTCGGATCGCCGCCGCCTACCGGCGCTGCGGTACGTAAGTGCCGGGTTGACTTGCATGTTCCCTGTGCTTCTCTGACGGCGCCTGGAGCACGGGTTTTTCTGTACAAATCCATCAATGGGCGTAGCATGAAATGGTCACTCGACCTGCGACCGGGCCTCGCGTCGCCAAGCTGCTTACCCGACGGAACCGGAGATCCGCTTTCACCCAAAACCGAAACGTGGCCGACCTCCTGAACGGGAGCGGACGCAGTGGCCACGTCGCTACGCTCCGTCTTTTCCGCTACACGATGAGACGGCCTCAAAGGTACCGATCACAACCGGTTCCCCGTCTCTACCGCGGGCTCGAACTTCATCCGCTGGTGGTTGACTCAGAGCCGTTGCAATCATTGGAGTTTGGTATGGAAAGAAACGACCTGCTGAAATGGATTCGGTGCGATGGTGGTGACATCGTCGATCGGTTTCTGCCGCCCGGCGCGCAGGGCGAACTGGATAGCCTCATCCATGACCGCCGTCACGAGATCGATGCGGGCGCGTTTCTGATGTTCATGTCGATTCGTGCGCTTCTATGCGAACGCGGCATGGAAAGCTGCGATTCGGATCGCGAGGCCGGACAAATCATGGCCATGCTGAGCACCTAGATCGCGCTTTTCGACGCCCCTCTGCGACAGTCGCAATCGAGCGATAACCCCAAAGGAATACCATGCGCTTCAATTCCACCCTGATCGTTATCGACCCGACCCCCCGGCGGGCCGACGGCGAGTACATGGCCCACGCACGCATCAGCGGCAGCCGTGCCGACGGCACCGGGTACGAGATTCATTCGAGTGGCGATCTGGCAGGCTTCGACGCACGCGAAGACGCGATCGCCTATGCGAAGAACTGGGCGCAGGACTGGCTGCACGCGCGCTTCGGGTGACAGACGTCTCACCTACGGAAGCAACGAGAGAGGGATTGGCGTGCAGACCGGCCATTCGCGATCAGAGGAAGATGCAGCGGGATGTTGGTCACGCGTTTCGATCCAATCGCTTGCCCGTCGGTTCTGGTAAACCGGTGCCTCCGCTTGACGGCCACAGTACCCTAGAGAGTAGAACTCGAAAAGCAGGGGCCATACGGACATCGGATCACCTGAGCGTCAGGTCTAAAGAGAAAGAGCCGTCGGAGACTGCGTGGGCAGCATTGTCGGGCGAGCACCCTTTGCGCGACATCGACCGAATCAGCTTCGCGTCGCGCATACGTGAGAGCCACCCCGGCCAGCGACGCCTTCTCCCGGTTGGTCAGGAGTTGCAGGTTGACGCCCAGGTCTCTTTTAGCAATTGATTGGTCTTCTCCAGGATGTCGTGTTCAAGCTGCAATTGGCGGATATCGCGTCGAAGCGATTCGACCTGCCGCTCCAGTTCTCCCCGCTCAGGGGCGTGCGGCGAATCGTTGTGGCGTTTCATGAAAGGCCGGACACGAACGCTCACCACTGTCCAGAAAATCCAGGCGGTTCATTACGAGTTCATGGACTACCTCCAGGTAGTCCAAGACGGTGTAAACCCGATGGATCCCGCGACGAACTGACGCGTAATATCGGTTCGGCTAAAAATCTCCTCAATTTCTTCGCCGGAGTAGGCATGCGACTGTCCGATTTTATCGTGCAGGAAATGGAGCCCATTCTGGCGCAGTGGGAGGCGTTTGCCGCCACGCTGCTGCCAGCCGCTGGCAACATGGGCACCCTCGCGTTGCGCGACCACGCGCAGCAGATTCTGGAAGCAGTAGCGACGGATTTGCAGACTTCGCAGAGCAGGGAAGCGCAGCACGAAAAATCCTTGGGGAGGGCACCCCGGCTGACGGATGCGCCGGAGACAGCTGCGCAATCCCATGCGGTCCTGCGCGCTCGAGGCGGTTTCAACATCAACCAGCTGGCCGCGGAATACCGCGCTCTGCGTGCAAGCGTGCTGCGTTTGTGGATGGATGAGTGTCAGCCCGATGCGCCTCATCTGGATGACATCATCCGCTTCAACGAGGCCATCGATCAGGCGCTGGCCGAATCACTCGGGTTTTTCAGCACACAAGTCGATCAGGCTCGCAATCTGTTGCTTGGGATGCTCGGACACGACATGCGGAGCCCGCTGCAGACGATCCAGGTGACAGCTTCCTATCTGTCCGCGCTCAATGCGGGGGAGCGCGTTTCAGAAGCTGCAGCCCGTCTGGTGCGCAGCGGCGCCCGGATGCAGGCACTTCTGGATGATCTGTGCGATTTCAACCGAACAAGGCTCGGGCTAGGTATTAACGTCATACCTGCTCCCGTTGATCTGACGAACGTGTTCACTGATGAGCTGGACCAGTTGCGCGCAGTCCATCCAGACCGGCAGATCGAGCTCGAGGTGCACGGTGACGTTCAGGGTGTCTGGGACGGTCCGCGTCTGCAGCAACTGGTCGGCAATCTCGTTCTGAATGCGCTCAGATATGGCGCGCGAGACGCGCCCGTGCGCGTCGTGGTGACTGGCGACGAGGCCGAGGTGCGCTTCGAAGTCTGCAATAGCGGACCAGCCATCGAGGGACTGTTGCTGGAGCGCATCTTTGATCCTCTTCAGCGAGGTCCCGAGCGAAAAATCAACGAGGACGCGCAAGGCAGCCTTGGGCTCGGGCTGTATATCGCGAGCGAAATCGCCAAGGCGCATCACGGCGCGATCGAGGCGCGCTCAGATAAAGAAGAGACCGCATTCGCCGTACGTCTGCCGCGCCGGGCGTAGCAGGCGAGCCAGGCTTGGTAACGGGCATGCCACGAATTATGTGGGCGGGGGATCTGCTGGTGGTTTTACACCTGCCGAGACGCGCCTATTCCACCGCCGGTCCTCACAGACCGACCACGACTGCATGAAGCAAATCCGCGGCATCGTGGCAATAGCAAGGGTGCGCGCCCCGATTACCTATTCGGTTCGTGCTGCTCCATGCGCGCGATCAGCCTCGATCATTAGAACCCGGTCAGATCTCATCGAGAAAACGCGCGCGTGCACGCTTCGCCGTCATATCAGACCAGGATGGAGTTGCGCGGACGAACTCCGGCTCACGGCATTCGGCCTGGAAGTGCCCGACCGCGCAGCAAGGATCGCAACGGCTGAAGCGGGAAGAACCAAGGTGTCAGTCGCCGCCATGGGGGTCTCGCGTCGCCATCATTGTTTCATCGCGCCAGTTGCGTTCGAGTTTGACGCGCCTTGAGGCGACATCGCCTGCTCACGCTTCTGCATCAATGTGCCACTGGCGGGCTTGCTGTTGCCGGCGTCCGCAGCACGGCCCATGCTCTGGCCAGCGGCACCCGGCTGCGCGTTTTGAGTATCGCGGTGTGCTGGCGCAGCGTTGCCGGTGTTGGTCTGCGCAAATGCGCAAGCGCTAGCGATGATGGAAATTGCGCTGATTCCTGCCATTATCAACTTCATGATCGTCTCCCGTTCGGACCTGCTTTTCCATCTCTGACCTGCGTGCAGCATGACGCATGCCCGGAGGAAGTGGCGAACAATAAGCGTGCGCTGTTGCCGCCCGCGAGAAGGGGATCGAAATCTCTTGCCATCTTTTACCTTGTGTCAGCGTGCAGGCGCTGCTCTGTAGCGACGGTTCCTGTACGGGCTCATTGCTGACGATGTGACGGGTCACGACCGTTGCATCATTCCAGTCAAATCTGAAAACCCAGGTGGATGGCTCAACCCGGGTTTCAGCAATCTCGCCGCTTTGCAGGCCATCCGCTAAGAACGGGACCGGCCGTCCAGCAAACACCGCCTGGCTGCGTGTGTAACGTGTGGCTTCGCATTCCGACAGCTTGGGCTTAGGGCCAGCATCGCGAATCGATGGCTCGCCAGCGCGCCGCGGCGGGGTACTCGGAGTCGCGTGGCGCCCGCGCATAGGTCAGGCGCGCTGCAATGAACCTGTCGACGGTGTCAAGCAACGCCGCTATCGAGGCCGGCTTTCGCAGGAACGCTGTCCAGCAGCGAAACTCTCCCGTAGGTTCCGGCATAGCCGACAGCAGCACCACCGGTAAGCCGGAAAACACCGCCTGACACTTCAGACGCCGGCAAAGCTCCTTGCCGTCCATTTCCGGCATCTCCAAATCGGTGATAACGAGTTCCGGAAAATCCGTGTGGGCCTTCTGCAGTGCGTCCCAACCGTTCTCCGCGAGCACAACACGGTGTCCGCGACTCTCCAATGCCAGTTGCAGCGCGCATCGGTTTTCAAGGTCATCGTCGATGAGCAGTACGGTGGACATGACACGACATGGTGGAAGGATCCTACTGGGTCTCGCAAGCGGCATACCTAGCAGCGCTCGCTGCCTGTTCGACTACAGTCTCCGTCCAACACGTGGGCGGTCGGGCGACATGGTTGCGGCATTGCGCTCGCCCGCTTTGCTCTTACCAAAGCAGTAGCGCAAGTCCGCCGCACCCCGTTGACTATATTGGATACGTCGACCGGTGAGAGTCATCGACTTGAACCGGATAATCATAAAACTTCCGTCTGAAAGTTAATCGATTTGGTGTTTTGGTGACGGCTTGGGTCATGTCAGCGATCACAGGAGTTCCTCGCTGCGAACGCGGATGCGCCGCCGACAAAATTCGCGGGACGGCCGATTAACCCGATCAGGCCGCTTTATGCCAAATGAATCGTGCCATTGAAACCGGCCAGTTGTTACTGGTCGGAACGATTGGCGAGTTCGAGTTTTTCTGCCGTCGCGGATCATTGAAAATGGGATTTCACTGACCTAGAATTTTGCGGTTACCTGATGGATATTCACTTCTGCCTGGTGAAAAAACGGTCGTTTTTTCTCGAATTAGTGTCGGATTCTTCCGTCGTTGTTCTGTCTACGCGGGGTAGACCCACACAATCAGCGCACAGTTAATTAACGAAAAACCATAATCCTTGCAAGGCATGAATAACCACGATCGGTTATGAAAAGTTGAAACCTCGGCTGGGTTGTGTAGCGGCGGCAAGCCTTGGACTTGCAGTCGGAAGGGAGTCCGCAATACCGTTTATGTCTGCGGCCGGTCACGACTCTGCGGCAAAAGAATTCGCTGCGGCCTTGCACGTAAATGCAGGGAACTACGTTTGTACAGTATCGCGTGATCGGTTCGATATTCGATCTGAATGAGATCGCAGTGCCGGACTGAAATTTTCGACCTGGAATACGAGGCTATTCACCCTTGGTTGCGCAAACGAAATATGGGTGTCCCATGAGGTCTTGTCCATTCTGTCCGAAACACACTGCATTGACAGTTTCGTTGCTTGCCAGCGCCGCGACGCTGGCTCCCGGCACGGGCTTCGCTCAACTGGGATGTTCGGCACGAATCCTGCGATTCTTCACGCGGCAACGATTCTTTCCTATGATTTAAGCAACGGCGAGCCCGCCGGAGCTGCCATTGCCGAGTCGCAGGACCGGGGGGGCCGCACGTCTGCGCCGTGACATCGAATCAACAAAGCAGCCGTTCGCGCATGTTTCGATGATTCACCGGCTACCGGGCGGTCTGGATGGCAACGTTTGGACTACCCGGCAAACGAACGGAGCGTGGCGATGAAGCGGAGCGAGTCACCCCAGCCGGTCACGATGCTCGAAGCACTGATACCGATCGCTGGCCTCGTCTTTCTCGTCAGTCTGTCCTTCTACCTGTTCGGCGATGGTGGTGCGAACGGGCCGAACCAGGTGGCACTCGTCGTGGCGACCATGCTGGCCGTATTTGTCGGTTGGCGTCGCGGTCATTCGCTCGCTTCGCTGGGCGAGGCCGCGAATGCCAGTGTCAGTTCCGGTATTGGCGCGATTCTCATCCTGTTCGCAGTCGGCGCGCTGATCGGCACGTGGGCGCTCAGCGGCACGATCGTCGCCATGGTCTATTACGGGCTGAAATTGCTGAGCCCGGACTACTTTTACGTCACGGCGGCTGGAATCTGCGCGGTGATCTCGTTCGCCATTGGGACCTCGTGGACTGTCGCGGGTACGATCGGAATCGGCCTGATGGGCATTGCGCACAGCATGGGCCTGAGCCCCGCCATAACGGCCGGTGCGGTGATTTCCGGCGCTTATTTCGGCGACAAGTCTTCGCCGCTCTCGGACACCGCGAATCTTGCGGCCGCTGCCGCGGGTGCCAATCTGTATCAACACGTGCGCGAGACGCTGCTGACATCACTCGTCGCGATTGTCATCACGCTGGCCGTGTTTTATCTGCTTCGCCGCCCGGGCGCCTTCGATGCGAGCGCGGAGGTTGCTGCAATGCAGAGCGCATTCTACATATCGCCCGTGCTGTTCCTGCCGCTCATTCTTGTCGTCGTGCTGACGCTGTTCCGGCTTCCGCCATTTACCACCATCTTTCTTGGCGCATTGGCGGGTGGCGTGGTTGCCGTTTTCGTCGAGCCAGCGCGAGTCCTCGCATTTGCCGCCGCGCGAGAGGGCGTGCCGATCCCGATTGCGATGCTCAAAGGCGTATGGCTTGCGCTTGGGAGCGGCTACAGGTCCACGACTGGAAATCCAGTGCTTGATACGCTCCTCACTCGCGGCGGTATGGACAGCATGTTGAATACTATCTGGCTGATCATCACGGCGCTGGCATTCGGAGGGGTGGTCGAGAAGTGCGGTGCGATAGAACGCCTCATTGCTCCGG
Organism: Paraburkholderia sp. MM5477-R1; assembly: GCF_050436385.1. Lineage (NCBI taxonomy): Bacteria > Pseudomonadati > Pseudomonadota > Betaproteobacteria > Burkholderiales > Burkholderiaceae > Paraburkholderia > Paraburkholderia sp. MM5477-R1. The sequence continues at coordinate 644,511 of NZ_JBNDMC010000010.1, read as the reverse complement.
TAGTCGATTGGGCCAGGAGCGGTGGGGCGTTGGTCGGCTCCCTGGTCCTGGCGACCATCGCGACGAACATCGTTACGGCGGACCAGTTCATCGCAGCCGTGCTGCCGGCCCGGATGTTCAGAAATGCATTCGCGGCACGCGGCTACGCGCCCATCGTGTTATCGCGTTCCGTTGGTGATTCGGCCACGACCACAGGCGCGCTGATCCCCTGGAACAGTTGCGGCGCGTTTATGGCAGTGACCCTTGGCGTGCCGACGCTCAGCTATGCGCCCTATGCCGTATTTTGCATGGTAAGTCCGCTGCTGACGGTGGCGATCGCCTACGCGGGTATCCGCATGCCACGCGTCCCTCCAGCCCAAGCCGGGACCTCAACGGCAGGCGGCCCCCCAACTCCGGTCCATGAAGACGCCAAACAGAATTGACGGGTATTCTTACTCGAGTCGTCAGGCACCCTCGCTCGTGGCCGATACCCGGCGCGCGATGTGTTTCCAACCTATTGCAAGCGTTCTTCCGTCCGACGAACCGTCGGCAATACTGTAAGGAGCAGTCAAGATGAAAATGCAACGAAACGCTCCCCGGATCGCGTCCATGATGCTCACCGCGGCGTTCACACTGGCTCAGGCAGGCGTCGCGGTGTCGCAGACGGCTGCTCCGCAGAGCGCCAGCGAGATGCATAGGACCGGCATGCCAGAGACGCAGCAGCAGGGCGACATATCGTTCGTGACCGGCGGAGTCGGTCGCGACGAGTCGACTGCGCTGCGGCAGGCACGAAGGCAGTGGCCGTTGTCTCTGCAGTTCACCGGTCCCGGGGCGAGCTATGTGGCCGACGTCCAGGTGAAGATTGCCAAGGCTGGCGGCGCGGCCGTGTTCGAGGCCACGTCGAAGGGGCCGTACATGCTCGTGCGGCTGCCTCAAGGGCGCTATACGGTCAACGCCACTTACGGCAGCGTGACCAGAAGGGAGACCGTGAACGTCCGCGGCAATGGCAGCGCGCGTGCGACGTTCGCGTTTCCGTCCACCCACTGAGCGCGGTCCCGACGCCGCGCCGAAGGTCGCGCGCGTCGCGTTCGTTTGACCCAGCCATAGGCTTATTTGGCTTTTACACGCCAGTATCTGTACTTTTGCGGAACGAAAGCCTCATGCCTTGAGCACTTTCTTCCCCTTCGTCCCGAGCAACGGCAAGTCGCGGATCCGCACACCGGTCGCGTCGTCGATCGCATTCGCGAGCGCCGCGGCGGCCGGGCCTTGCGCCGCTTCTCCGACCCCGAGGAATGGCAGGCCCGGCCGGTCGATCAACAGCACGTCCACGCGTTTGGGTACGGACGAGAAGCGCATGATCGGATAAGTGCTCCAGTCATAGCTCGTGATGCGTTGCGGGTCGAAATGCGTTTCTTCATAGAGCGTCCAGCTCGTGGTTTGCAAAATGCCGCCTTCGATCTGATTGCGCACGCCGTCCGGATTGACGATCTGTCCGCAATCGACGGCTGCTACGACACGCTCGATGCTGAGCTCGCCGGTATCGCGCATGACCGTCACGTCCATCGCGACGGCAAGGTAGGCCATCAGGTTCTTGTATTGGGCAAACGCAAAGCCGGTACCGTGCGAGCGCGGGCTCGAGTCGCCCGTTCGCGCGCTGCGGGCTCGCCAGCCGAATTGATCGACTACGGCGCTAATGACGCCATGCGCGCGCGGATCATCGAGATGTTTGAGGCGAAACGCCACCGGGTCGGCGTGCGCGGCTCTGGCGAGCTCGTCGATGAAGCTCTCGATCGCGAACACGTTCATGTGCGCGCCGAGCGAGCGCATGGCAGAGACACGTATCGGCATCGTCGGCACGAAATGATGCTGCACGCGCAGGCTGGGCACGCGGTATAGCGGAACGCTGTTGCGGTCGCCTCCGCCTTCCGGCATCGGAATCGGCTTCGGCGGCGCGGGGGTGAACGGTTGCGCAAGGAGCTGCGCGGGCAACAGGCGGCCCGCATTCTCGATGCGGTTGTTATGCGTGTTGCTCCATAGCTCGTAACGCCAGTCGGCAAGCGTGCCCGCCGAATCGAGCGTTGCATTCGCCTCGACTGTCATGGCAGGGCCGAACGGCTCCCACATGTGTTCCTGTTCGCGCATCAATTGCACGCGCACCGGGCGGCCAGGCAGCTCGCGTGCAACGAGGGCGGCGTCGGCCGCGACATCGTCCGCGCCGTTGTGTCCGTAGCAGCCCGAACCTTCCACATGGACGCAGCGCACCTTGTCGGGTGGCATCGCGAGCATTTCGGCGATGCCCGCACGCAGCGGATAGACGCCTTGCGTATGCGTCCACACGGTCATCACATCGTTGTCGAGCTGCGCGACAGCGCACGATGGCCCAATCGAGCCATGCGTCAGATACGGCCTCGAATAGCGCGCCCGCAGCGTCGCCACAGGCGCGGCCGCGCCCGTCGCTGCGCCCTGATCGGCCACCGCGATTTCCTGTGAAGGCAGACTCATCAGCAAGGCGTGAACGTTCGCCGGATCGGGCAGCGGCGGCCCGGCCTGCCATTGCGCGGCAAGCGCAAGCTCACGCATCGCGAGGATCGCGCGCCATTCGTCGTCGGCGACCACCGCGAGGTAGTTGCCGTTGCGCACGACCTTGATGACGCCGGGCAGCGCTTCGACGCGCCCGCTATCGACTGCGACGAGGCTCGCGCCATAAGACGGCGGCCGCACCACGCGGGCATGCAGCATGCCGTGCGGCCGCAGGTCCTGGACGTAGCTCGCGCCGCCCGTCACCTTGCCCGGGATATCCACGCGCGGCAGCATATGGCCAATCAGCGCGTAGGCCGATGGCGGCTTTTTCGGCGCGTCGGGCTGCGCGTTCTGATGGAGGTCCGCGTATTGCACGGCTTCGCCGTAGCTCATGCGTCTTCCGTCGGCGGCAATGACGGCGCCGTCGCGCGTCGTCAGGACCGCTGCGTCGACGCCCAACTGCGACGCCGCGCTCGCGACCAGCAGCGCGCGTACCTGAGCGGCGGCGTTGAGGATCGCGGTGCCGCTGTCCGCCATCGTGTGACTGCCTGCGGTGTAGCCTTCGTTCGGCGTTGCGGCGGTGTCGGCGGTAATCAGCTCGATCGCATGAGGCGCGAGATCCAGCTCTTCCGCGGCGACCTGCAGCAGCGCGGTGCGAATGCCCGTGCCAAGCTCCGCCTTGCCCGTGAATACGCTCACGTGGCCGTCAGGGGCGACCTTGATCCACGCATCGAGCAACGGCGTGCTCTTGAGACTGCCCGGCAGCTTCGGGGCGCTCGCGTTGAAGGTGCCTGCTTCGGTGGTGGTTTGCGCAAGCGCGGCCATGCCGGGCACGATCGCGAAGCTCACCATCAGCGAGCCGCCAACGAGGAAGCGGCGCCGTGCGGGGTCATCGGGGCCGCTGCCGTGAGCGACGGAGGACGGGCGGCCGTCGCTCACGACTGCGCTCCCTCGTCCGTTCGCGGCGAACCCGTCGCGACTTGCCGGATCGCCGCGAGAATGCGCATGTGCGTGCCGCAGCGGCACAGGTTCGGCTGCATGTAGCGGCGGATCTGTTCATCGCCTGGGTGCGGGATTCGCTCCAGCAGCGTGTGCGCGCGCATGATCATACCGGCGATGCAATAGCCGCATTGCGCGGCTTGCTCGTCAATGAAGGCTTGCTGAAGTGGTCCCGGATGTTCCGCGCTGCCAAGTCCTTCGACGGTTCGCACTGGCCGGTCGCCAACGGCCACGACCGGCATGAGGCACGAGAACACCGGTTCGCCGCCGACGCTGACCGTGCATGCGCCGCATTGACCGAGACCGCAGCCGAACTTCGCGCCATCGAGCTGCAACTGGTTGCGCAGCACGTAGAGCAGCGGCGTTGACGGGTCGACATCGACCGTATGACTGACTCCGTTGACGTTGAGCGTGATCATCGTGGCAGGCCGTCCTTGCGAAAATGCGCGACCGCGCCGGCGTCGAGCGAGGGCCACGCGTCGCGTGCGGTGAAGCGTTCGCGCGTGTAGTTGGCGAGCTCCGCTATCTGGGCATCCGTGAATGTGTTGGCGAATGATGGCATGAAGGGCGCGCTATCGCTTTCGTGCCAGTCGATTCCATCGAGGATGATACGGACCATGTTGCGTGGGCTGTCGGCGTTGACGGCCGTGGAAAGGGACAGCGACGGTCGAGCGCCCCCGCTCGACATCGGCGCGCCTTCGGCATGGCACGATGCGCAGGCCGCGGAGAATAGATTCGCGCCGCCGCCGGGCGCGGTGGACACGGGCGCGGCGGAAGCGGAGGGCGAGGCGACCGGATGCTCCGGCATGCCTGGGCCCCCGGACGGCAACGCCAGCAGATACGCGGCAATCGCCTCTACGTCGGAGGCGGACGCGTCGGCGAGCATGCGCGTGACGGGGCGCATCGGACCCGCCGCCGCCCCATGGGCGCTCGCGAGGCCCGTGCGCAGATAGCTGACGAGTTGTGCCTGCGTCCAGGGCGTGGGGCGTGAAGCGAGGTCCGTCAGCGCGGGCGCATCCCATCCGTCGATCGTGCCGCCTTGCAGCGCGCGGTCGCGGCGCTCGGCACCGAGGCGGTCGAGCGGCGTGTGGCACGCACCGCAATGACCGAGGCTTTCGACCAGGTATCGTCCGCGTGCGACGTCCGGCGCTTCGGGCGGGGCCGGCGCTGCTTCGGTACCGGTATGCAGGTAAAAAAGATTCCACACGGCGATGAGGGGCCTGAAGCCGAGCGGGAAGATCAGCTCGTTGTGCGGTGCAGGCGCCTTGACGGGAGCGCGGCTCATCAGCCACGCATACAGCGAGCCCATATCGGCATCGCTGATGTGCGTGAAGTGCGGATAGGGGAACGCGGGATAGAGCAGATGGCCGTCGCTGGACACGCCGCGCCGCATCGCGCGCGCGAACGCGTCGAGCGACCAGCCCCCGATACCCGTCTCGTTGTCCGGGGTGATGTTGGTCGAGTAAATGATGCCGAAGGGTGTTCGCAGTGGCAGTCCGCCCGCGAGGGGCAGGCCGCCCGTCGCGGTGTGGCACGCGACGCAATTGCCAACGGCCGCGAGCTTCGCGCCGCGCGCCGCGGCCGCGGTATCGCTGCCGGCCGCGATGGGCGCGGTCACGGCAACCGGCGCGGGCTCCCCAGCATGCGCGGTGGGTCCGCCGTATGCGGCCATGAGGGCAACCAGAACAACGGCCACGCCTGCACTCGCCACCCGTCCTTTCATCTAGCCTCCATCGCCGAGCCGTCCGCGCATCATGGTTCCATGACTACGTCGCGCGGCTCCAGGTGGCGCAAGCGGCGTTCCTGATATTCGCGGAAGTCTGCGGCTGTTCGCCGCTCCGCGGTTGGCCGCTGTCTACGAGGACGGAAGCTCTAGGTGCGAACAGCGGCAGGTCGCGATAACGGTCTCGCCTAGCCGGCTGCGATCGCGATGGCGATCTGCACGAAAAGCACCTTGACGATGGTCATCGACGGAAAAATCATCGCGTACATGACGTCGGGCTGATCCGTCGGCGCGATGCGGTTGGCGAAGGCGAGAATCGCGGGATTGCCGGTGGCCCCGCAGATCACGCCGACCGATGTATCGAAAGACAGTCTGAAGACCCACAGGCAGCACACAGCCGTGACGCCGACGAGCACCAGCAGCGTGATCACGCCATAAAGCAGCAGCAGCGGTCCGGCAGTGCCGACGGTCGCGACGAACTTCGGTCCGCAAGACAGGCCCACCTGCGCGAGAAAAATCGTCAGCCCGAGATTGCGCAGCACGAGATTTGCAGAGAGCGGCATCACCCACACGAACGGTCCGCTGCGGCGCGCCTTGCCGAGGCACAGCGCGACCAGTAGCAACGCCGCGAGACCCAGGCTGAACACGCCGAGACCGGGCGCGCGCAGCGGGATCGCGCCGACCAGCAGCCCCGCTGCCGCGCCGATGCCCAGACAGATGAAACTGAGGTCGGCCGTGCCCTTGATCGAATCGCCGAAAAACGCGCGGACCCTCGCGCGATGCGCGCTACTGACGAGCAGGCCGACGCGGTCGCCAGCTTCGAGAATGAGCTCTGGCGTCGACAGTAGATCGGCGTCGCCGCGCCGCACGTGCGCGACCGCGCAGTTCACGCCATCCGGAAAGCGCAGATTGCCGAGCGCCGTGCCGACGACTGACGGACTCGACGCGAACACGCGCATATAGTCCAGGTCTTCCCGATGACTCGAGATACGCCCGGGCTGTAGCTCGCCGCAGAGCGCCGTTGCTTCGTCGAGCGGGCGGCGCTCGGTGGCGGTGGCAAGGAGGACGTCGTCGGCGCGCAGCGTGAAGTCGTCGCTGGGCAGCTGATTGTGATGCGCGCGCCGCACGGCCGCGATCACCACGCCGGCAGGCAGGCGAGTCGAGAGCTCCGACAGCTTGAGACCGAAGAGACTGGCATTGCGCAGCGCGATTTCCGCGGTCTCCAGCAACTTCGCGGGCGGTTTCGGTATTTTGGCTTTCAGGACCGAGTTCAGCACATAGAGGAATAGGATCGGCCCGGCCACGCCGAACGGATAGGTGACGCTATAAGCCACGGCGGCATTGCTGCTTTTCATCGATGCGATGGCAACCTGCAGGCTCGCCGTGCTGGTGCCGCTGCCGGCGAACATGCCGAGCGCATCGGCGAGCGTGATGCCGAAATGGATGAAGGCGCACGCCACCAGACCCGAAACGATCACGCCCAGACATGCGGCCGCGTTGGCCTTCATGCCTTCCCGGCTCGTGAGTCCGCGGAAGAACTGCGCGCCGTACTGAATGCCGATGCCATACAGAAACAGCAGCAGACCGAGCGTGCCCAGCAACGCCGGCGGCGCGGATTTCGGCGCGAACGCGCCGAGCGCCAGTCCAACGAACAGCACGGCCCCCGAGCCTAGAGCCACGCCCTTGATAGTGATTTCGCCGACCAGGTAGCCGAGCGCGATGGTCAGAAAAAGCGCGAACAGCGGCTGAGTTTCGAGGAAAGTTCTGGCTGCTTCCATGCCGCCCCCTTTAGGTGGACAAAGCAACGCGACTGAGCGCTTCCACCGGGCAGGCCTCGCGTTCGACGCACGGCAGTTGCTGACGATACTCGTTGCTGCTATCGCATTGCGCCTGCGAGGTTGCCCGAGCCGAGACCCACGATCAGATCGAGTGCGCCGTTCTTCAACGCTTGCGTCGCGACCACGCCGGCTGCTTTCAATGCGGCCGCGTCGATGCGCGACGCGTCCGATAGCTCGACACGCAACCGCCGCAAATGCCGACCCATTTGCCATGCTTGTGCGCACCGTCGACCGTCATGCCGATCAGACGCAACACCGCCGGGTGCAGCGCGTCGGCCTGCTTCGCGAGTTGCGGATGGCCGCGGTCCATCGCGAGCGTGTATTGCGTGAGATCGTTCGTGCCGATCGAGAAGAAGTCGACTTCGCGTGCGAGCGGCTCGGCGATCAGCGCGGCCGCGGGGACTTCGATCATGACGCCGACTTTCACAGCCGCCGCGGGTGCGGGCGCATCGCCGGGCTTTTCGCCCGATCCCTCGCCAAGCAGACGCGCGACGGTGCTGGCCGCCTCCGCCGCGTCGGGACCGCGGGCCTCGACGCGCAGCTTGTCGCCGAACTTCGTTGCGAGCCCCATGATCGCGACGACGGACTTGGCATTTGCGCTGGCATCGCCGCGCAGCAGCCGGATCTCGGACTTGAATTTCTTCGCCTCGACCGCGACGACCGCAGCGGGCCGTGCATGCAGGCCCGCTGGATTCGGCAGCGTGATCTCGTCGGAGAAGATCGCGCCGGTGGCGCTGGCCGTGTCCTTGTCCTCCATGCTGCCGACCAGCTCGACGTACAGCGCGACGTCGGTGCCGGCGACGACGAGCCCTTTCGCGGGAACGTAGCGCGTGACGAGATCGCCATTGGCGATCACCATTTGCGTGAGGAGGCTGGTTGCTTTTGCGCCGACCGCGATTGGGTCGAAGCGGATCAGCGGCGTGCCCGTCGCGACGGCGTCGCCTTCCTTGACCAACGGCATGAAGCCCTCGCCGCGCAGCAACACGGTGTCGAGCCCGATGTGCAGCAGCACTTGCAGACCGTTGTCGTCGGTGATCGTCGTGGCGTGGCCAGCGCTATGGAGTTGCGTGACCTTGCCGGCAAGCGGCGACAGCAGTTCATCCGAGGTCGGATCGATCGACACGCCATCGCCGACCATCTTCTGGGCGAAGACCGGATCGGGCACGCTCTCGAGAGGAACCAGTACGCCCGACAGTGGTGCCATCAACCCGATGCGCAGAGGACGCTGAGGAGCTTTCATCGCCAGGACTCCTTGTACATTGACGCTCGCCTCAGGTGGCTCGACTCGAGCCGCATGGGCGCGACATTCATACGTGCGGTCGGCACCATTGCCGCTCACGCCGCTCACCCACTTGTGAGCGGCGCACGTTACAAAAGCGTCGGTGACAAAAACTCGGGAAACCAGACAAGGTCGCGCACGTCGCCCGTGTGCGCCCGCGCAGCCTCGACCGGGATGAATGGAGAAACGTCAGGCACGCTCCGACGGCGCTGTTTGCGTTTGCCGGGCCGCCTCGCACCCGTGCGCAACCCTTTGCACCTTGGTCCCGGAAAAAAGGACCCGGAAAGCGCTCTGAAAAAGAGCATATGTTACTGAGCGCAGATTGCAAGACAAGACGATTTCGGACGGGAACGCCTGAAATTTGCAATTTCCTGGCGGGAGATGAGCGGTCTTTATTAATTGGCGTGTGACGCGTTCATTAATCTGTGTTTTATCCGTTTAGCGAAAGGCGGCGGCCCGACAAGACGCTCACCCTTGCTGTTCAGAGTAGATCCGTCACGACATCGACCGTATCGAACTCGATGAGCAATTCCGCGCCCAACGAGGCGCCTATAGATGCAATCGGCATATTGGGGCGGTTCTCTTTCCCGAAATATGATTTTTCTAGCGCATGGAGGGCGCGCTGATAATCAGGGGACTGGAAATCCGTGAGTACCTTTACTTCATAAATAACGTTCTGGATGAGGAAATCGTTCGCAAGACAGCGCGTCGCGCCCTTGAATTGAACGCGAACCCGGTCTTTCCTGTTGTCGAACATCAAGGCAAGCTCAACGATGCTTGCCTCACGGTCCGCGGATACGCCCATCAAATACCAGTCATGGAACGCATTGAATTTCTTGAGAAGGTCCATCGCGTAATTCCTTCAGGGACTCCAGGTGCTGAATGGAACAACGTAATCGCCGCCATTTCGCACACCGTTGTCCCAATTGTGCGCGTGGGGCTTCAATCCGTTGTGTACATGGTCAAAGTCGAGATCAACGACCGGCTTTCTATCATCCCCGTACAGCCGCATTTGCCCGCTACCTGGGTTTGTGTACCAGATTCCCGGGTCGCCGAGGTTCGGAGTCTTGGCTACATCGAATGAACCTTCGTCAACCTGGTTGGGCGAGTACTCGAACGGCTGCGCATCGCCCAGCGGCGTTGAGACCGGCGTGGCGATGGTCCCATCGGGTAGCACGTCGCCGGCGGCCCTGAGAACGCACGGTGGCGCGACTTACGAGACCTCGTAACATTGTGGAAGACTGTCAAGAAAACAGTTGGAGCGTCGATGGTTTGGCCAATGCGCATCACATTGCTGATGGCGAACGCGTCCGTGCCGACGCATATGGAAGAGCCGTACGCGGTCGTTTCACGGGACTAGCTGACTCATAGCGAGATATCGCCGCAGACGCATTGTTCAGCCACACCTTCTAGTCTTTTCATCGGACGACTCTTTTTCCGACACGAGGTCCAGCCTAAAGTACGAGACTTCAATCTGGCATCAAGGTCGTCATGCAAATCGATACACCTGCAATCCCGGCATCGTTGGAAGGACATTCAACCTCCGCGGGTCAATGGCTCTCCGTCATAGCGGTAGCGGTAAGCGCATTCGCCTTCGTCACGGCCGAGTTTTTGCCTGTCGGGCTGTTGCCGCAAATCGCACACGACCTCGGCGTGTCGACCGGTGTCGCTGGCCTCATGGTCACCACGCCCGGCGTGATGGCCGCGATATTGGCGCCTACGCTGATAGTCAGCGCGGGCCGCATGGACCGCCGGTACGTTTTCCTGCTCCTCACTGCGGTACTGTTGATCGCGAACGTCGTGTGTGCCATCGCACCGAACCTTGCGATCATGCTCGTAGGACGGGCTCTGCTTGGCGGCGCGCTGGGTGGCTTCTGGACTCTGGCGACGGCGGCGGCTCCTCGACTCGTGCAAGCAAAGGATGCCGCCAAAGCGACCGCGACCATTCTGACCGGCGTGACCTGCGCAACCGTGATCGGCGTGCCGCTCGGGACGTTCATCGCGTCGTTTGCATCGTGGCGCATGGCGTTTGCCGCCACCGCGGGCCTCGTGTCGCTCGCCTTACTGGCGCAGGCGTTCCTCGTGCCTTCGTTGCCGTCGGCATCGGCGTTGCGGATCGCAGATTTCAAAACCCTGCTTGGCCGGCCTCATACGAGGTTGAGCATGGTGATGGTCGCGCTCGTCTTCGGCGCGCATTTCTCGACCTACACGTATATTGCGCCGCTGCTCGAACACGACTTCTCGTTGAGCGCCATCACGCTGTTGCTGTTCGGATTCGGTCTGATCGGCTTCTTCTCCAATGCGTTGACATCGATGGTGATTTCGGACCATCTAAAGAAATCCGTCGCCGCGATGGTTCTGCTGCTATTGGGCGCGTTGTCGTCGATGTTGCTGCTCGAACATTCGCCGATCGGCGAGACCGCGGGGATGCTGCTGTGGGGAATCGCGTTCGGAGCGCTTCCGCTTTGCTTCAGCGTGTGGATTCAGCGCGGCACGACAGACCTGCCCGAAGCGGGGTCGGCCATGTTCGTCAGCATCATCCAGGTGGCGATTGCGGTGGGCTCGGCAGTGGGGGGCACCATTGTCGACCGTGCGGGCGTTCACGCTGACTTCACGCTGGGACTTGGACTCGCGCTACTGGGCCTCGTGGCACTGCAACGGCTTGCTGTACTGGAACGACCGGCCACGGCGGCTTCCCTTGATTGCGCCTGCGATGCGTCGGTTGACTGACGCGTCGAGACAGTGCGTCGCGTGACTGGACCGCACCGCGCTAGCCAGCCATGGCGACCGAATCCGTCAAACAGCCGTCTTCACGACTCTGGGTTGAAACGGGGCGTTGAGCGACACGTCGCCAGCGGCCTCGTTGCGGGCGGCGCTCGTCGATAGATAGCGCAAACAGCACACGCGCAAAAAAGACGCGAAATTCAACGGCTCTTCGCCGCGCAAGGCGACCAGTTCGTCGTGAAGCTTCACCACGAACTGGGTCGTCGTCACGTTCTCGCGGTTGGCGATTTCCCGAAGCACGTCCCAGAAGAGATTTTCCAGCCTCAGCGTGGTCACGACGCCATGAATGCGCAGCGCGCGCGTACGCGACTCGTAGAGGATCGGATCAGCGTTGACATAGACGTTGCACATACGTTCAGCCTTTCTCGCGAATGATGACGTCGCAGGACGCGAAGCGCGCGGCGCGGGCGCTCATGCCGTCGTAATCGAGCGTAACACGGTTGGTCGCCCGCGATGCCGCGCCTCGGTCGAGGCGCGCTCCTTCAATGCGCGATGCGCGTGCCCAGCAGCGCAAGGAACTGCGCAAGCCAGTTCACGTGCGAGGTCCATGCGGGCGCGGTGACGAAGTTCTCGTCCGTGATCGCATCAGGCCAGTCGAGCGCCACGTACTGCGCGCCCGCGAGCTTCACTTCGGGCGCGCAGGCCGGATACGCCGAGATGCGCCGGCCTTCGATCACACCCGCCGCAGCCAGCAGTTGCGCGCCGTGGCAGACCGCGGCAATCGGCTTCTTCGCTTCGGCGAATTGGCGCACCCAGCCGATCACCTCGTCGTTGAGTCGCAGATATTCGGGGGCGCGGCCGCCGGGCACGAGCAGCGCGTCATATTGCGCGGGGTTCACCGACGCGAAATCGGCGTTCAGCGTGAAGTTATGGCCACGCTTTTCGGTGTAGGTCTGATCGCCTTCGAAGTCGTGGATTGCGGTGCGAATCGCGTCGCCCGCGCGCTTGTCGGGCGCGACGACGTCCACCGAATGCCCGACTGCCGCCAGTGCCTGAAACGGCACCATCAGCTCATAATCTTCGACGAAATCGCCGGCGATGATAAGAATTCGCTTTGACATGCTTCGTCTCCTCTCGAATGGGGTGGGAAATGGCGAGGCGGACGCGCTATCGCGGTGTGAAGGCGGCGGCCGTTGAGAAGCAATATAGCGATCGACGCAGTGGGCCAGGTAATACGCGGCTAAATGCCGACCAGGGATTTCACTGAGCTGAACGGAATTCAGCCCGAATGCGGCAGACGATCGCGGTAGGTGGAGCAAAGAAAAAGAGTCGCGCTCCATTCGAGTGCGACTCTTTTATCATTGGGAACGTCCATTCAACCGCGCAGATTCGACACACATCGCTGCAGCACCTTGCGCAGCGTATCGACCGGGATTTCCGTTACTCCGTCCAGCATGGACGCTTCGAGCGCGTCGATCGCCGAATCGCATTCCTGTAGTACCCGGCGCCCTTCGTCGGTCAGAAACAGATGAATCAGTCGACCGTGGGTAGGATGCCCCACGCGTCCGACCCAACCGTTGGCTTCCATCGTCTTGACAACTTCGTTGGCCGACTGCGGCGTGATGAACGAGCGTTCGGCGAGTTTCGCATTGGTCATCGCGCCGCTGGCGCTGATGACGGAGAGTGCGGTGAACTGAGGCAAGGTCAGCCCGAATTCACCCAGTACATCGATCAAACTGCGTTTGAGCAGGCGGTCGAGTTGGCCGACCACATAGGAAACGCGGGAAGGTGGCGCACCGGTTTTCGTTGAACCGGCCTGTTTGGCAAGGGGCGTTCGCCGCTTCTCCATTGTCTTGATCATTATCAGGTTGCCTTAGGTGTTTCTACCAGGCATATCATATTCTACTTTCAATATCAGGTCTCCTGAGACTAGACTCATCATCAATTCCGGGGGCGCTGTGGGAAGGATTCTGATAAGTGGCGCGAGATCATTGTCAGAAATCTTCTCCTTCCCATGGCCGCTTCGTCGAAGAACGAAGCGTGGCTCGTCTCTGGCAATTCAATCAAAGATGAAGGAGACGTCATGTCAAGTGTTGCTAATCGGTCGAGTGCGGTGGGCTCCAGTACTGCACTAACGTTGGCATTGTGCTTTCTCGTCGCGGTGCTGGAGGGTATCGACCTGCAGTCCACTGGCGTTGCGGCGCCTCGAATGGCGCACGAGTTCGGCTTGTCGGTCAGCCAGTTGGGGCTCGCTTTTAGCGCCGGCATGTTGGGGCTTTTGCCGGGCGCGATGATCGGCGGCAGACTCGCCGACCGGATCGGCCGCAAGCGCGTTCTGATGATCTCGATGGCGATTTTCGGCATCTTCTCGATTGCGACCGCGCAAGTCTGGAGTTTCGAAAGTCTGCTGATTGCTCGCGTACTGACGGGCATCGGGCTCGGCGGCGCGATGCCGAACCTGATCGCGTTGTCGTCCGAGGCGGTCGATGCGCGTCACCGCAACACCGCGGTTAGCGTCATGTATTGCGGTATGCCGCTCGGCGGCGCGCTTGCCGCATTGATCGCCGTACTGAGCGCGGGTGCTACTGCGTGGCGTCATATCTTCTACGTGGGCGGAGTCGGACCGCTGATCATCATTCCGCTGCTGATGGCATTGCTGCCTGAGTCGCGCGAATTCGCCACCGAATCGCGGGAATTCACGACGGCGGACAAGCCGCTCCTTTCGACGCGTGAAGTCCTGTTCGGCGAGGGGCGTGCCGCCGCGACGATCGGTATCTGGATCAGCTTCTTCTGCACGCTGATCGTTCTTTACTTCCTGCTGAACTGGCTGCCTTCGTTGACCGTGGGGCGCGGCATGAGCCGTTCGCAGGCCGGGATTGCCCAGATCTTTTTCAACGTCGGCAGTGTGATCGGCGTACTCGGCATCGGTCTGCTGATGGACCGCTTCAGACAAGGCCTGTCAGTCACGGCAATCTACGCGTGCATCGTCGGTGCATTGGTCGCGCTTTCGCAAGTCGCCAGCATCGAGACACTGTCCGTCGCCGTGCTGTTTGCCGGAATGGGCGTCGTCGGTGCGCAGTCGATGCTGTATTCGCTGTCCGCCGCCAGCTATCCGACCAGCGTGCGGGGTACGGGAGTCGGCGCCGCGGTGGCGGTGGGACGCGTCGGCTCGATTGTCGGCCCCGTAGCCGCCGGGCAATTGCTTGCGATGGGAAAGAGCTCAGCGCTCGTCATCGGCGCGAGCGTGCCGGTGACGATCATCGCGGCGATTACGGCATTGCTCGTCATTCGCTCCAACGCCGCGAAACGCTAACTCTTCGTTGATGGACCCAGCTGGCCCGGCGTTTTCGCGCCGGGCCATTTTTCATGTGTCATTCGTGATTCGTCGTGCCTCGGGCCCGCAGATCAAGCAACCGGACGGCGTTCTCCTTCAGAACGAGCGGCTTTACTTCGGGCTTGATGTCGAGCGTATCGAAGTCTTCGAGCCAGCGGTCCGGGCGGATCAGTGGGAAGTCGGACGCGAACAGCACCTTGTTGCGCAACAGCGTGTTCGCATACTTGACCAGCTCGGGCGAAAAGTACTTCGGCGACCAGCCCGACAGATCGATATACACGTTCGGCTTGTGCAGCGCGATCGACAGCGCCTGCTCCTGCCATGGCCAGGAGGGATGCGCGATCACGATCTTCATGTCGGGGAAGTCGGCGGCGACATCGTCGAGGTAGATCGGCTCCGAATACTTGAGGCGCAAACCGCCGCCGCCGCGCATGCCCGAGCCCATGCCCGAGTGTCCACTGTGAAAAACCGCCGGCAGCCGGTACTCGGCAATCACTTCGTAGAGCGGGTATGCCAAGCGGTCGTTGGCGAAAAAACCCTGCATCGTGGGGTGAAACTTGAAACCGCGCACGCCGTGCTCCTCGATGAGCCGCCGCGCTTCGCGCGCGCCGAACTTGCCTTTGTGCGGATCGATGCTGGCGAACGCGATCATGATGTCGCGGTTGTTCTGCGCGAACTCCGCGACCTCTTCGTTCGAAATGCGACGGCGCCCGATGTTCGCTTCGCAGTCGACGGTAAACATCACGAAGCCGATATTGCGCTCCCGATAGTGCTCGATCGTTTCGGGAATGGTCGGGCGGCGCCCCTGTTTGAGCACGGTGCCGAAGTATTTGTCGGCGGCTTCGTCGAATTCTTTTGCAAACAGGTCCGGTGGTTGGCAGCACGACACCTCGGCATGCACGTGGGTGTCGATGGCCTTCAGTTGATCAATGTTCAATGGTGTCTCCTATGTGTAATCAAAGCTGATGCGTCAGGCTGCGCGAAGATTGCGCACGCACGTCGACAGCAGGTTTTTCAGCATCTGTAAATCGTGTTCATCGATTTCGCCGAGCATCGATTGCTCGACCCTGTCAGCGGCACCGTCGCACTGAGACAGCAATGTTTCGCCGGCCTTCGTCAGCGACAGCAGCCCGACGCGACGGTTGAGCGGACCGGCCACGCGCGTCACCCATCCATTCGCTTCCATCGATTTGACGACCGCGCTGGCCGCTTGCGGCGTGATCAACGAGCGCTGCGCGAGCTGTGCGTTCGACGAACGTGCGCGCGCCCGCAGCACCGACAGCGCGGTGTATTGCGGCAACGTCAGACCATGCGAGGCAAGCGCTTCGGAAAGCTGCCGCGTGAGAATCTTGTCGAGCTGCCCGGCCAGGTAGCTGAGACGCACCGGAGCGGCAGCGTGCCTTTGATCGCGCAGGTTGCGCAGGTTGCGCCGCGCCGTGGCGCGCGGTGTCGATTCAGACCCTGACGGCTTTCTCGTGATCGTCGGCATAGGCGGTTAGGGGTTTGTACCAAGACTTCGATATTGTACTTTACTTATCAGGTCGCCTGATATTAAATTGAGTTCAGGCCGCGAGGGCGGCATTGATACGGAGAAGCAGATGAGTTACGAAGGACGCTGGAAAACGGTCAAGGTCGCGGTCGAAGGCGGAATCGCCTGGGTCACGTTCAATCGTCCGGATAAGCGCAACGCGATGAGCCCGACGCTGAACAAGGAAATGATCGACGTACTCGAGACGCTCGAACTCGACGCCGAAGCCCAGGTTCTCGTGTTGACCGGCGCAGGCAGTGCATGGACGGCCGGCATGGACCTGAAGGAATATTTCCGCGAAGTGGACGCGGGCCCGGACGTGCTGCAGGAGCGGATTCGCCGCGACGCGAGCCGCTGGCAATGGCAATTGCTGCGCATGTACTCGAAGCCGACCATCGCCATGGTCAACGGCTGGTGCTTCGGCGGCGGCTTCTCTCCGCTCGTCGCCTGCGATCTCGCGATCGCCGCGGACGAAGCCGTGTTCGGCCTGTCCGAAATCAACTGGGGTATCCCGCCGGGCAACCTCGTGAGCAAGGCGATGGCCGATACCGTCGGTCATCGTGAAGCGCTGTACTACATCATGACCGGCGACACCTTCACGGGTCCGCAAGCCGCGAAGATGGGTCTGGTGAACAAAAGCGTGCCGCTCGCGCAACTGCGCGACGAAACGATCGCGCTCGCGGCGAAGCTGCTGAACAAGAACCCGGTCGTGCTGCGCAACGCGAAGCATGGCTTCAAGCGTTCGCGCGAACTCACATGGGAGCAGAACGAAGACTACCTGTACGCGAAGCTCGACCAGGCGAACTATCGCGATCCGGAAGGCGGCCGCGAACAGGGCCTCAAGCAGTTCCTCGACGACAAGAGCATCAAGCCGGGCTTGCAGACCTACAAGCGCTAAGCGGCGCACTTCAGCAGGACGACTGAGGAGACGAACACATGCATCAAACGAACCTGTTGATTGGCGGCGCGAAACGTGCCGCATCGAACGGCAAGACCTTCGAGCGCATCAATCCCGCGACGGGGGCGGTTGCCACCCGCGCCGCGGCGGCCACCGTCGAGGATGCCGATGCGGCCGTCGCCGCGGCGGCGCGCGCGTTCCCGGCATGGGCAGCGCTCACGCCGACGGAGCGCCGCAAACGCCTGCTCGCCGCCGCCGAGCGCATGGACGCGCGCACGGCCGAGTTCATCGAGATCGGCGCGGCCGAAACGGGTGCGATGGCGAACTGGTACGGCTTTAACGTCATGCTCGCGGCCAACATGCTGCGCGAAGCCGCGGCGATGACGACGCAGATCGACGGCGCGGTGATTCCGTCCGACGTGCCGGGCAGCCTCGCAATGGCCGTGCGCCAGCCGTGCGGCGTCGTGCTTGGCATGGCGCCGTGGAACGCGCCCGTGATCCTCGCGACGCGCGCGCTCGCCATGCCGCTCGCGTGCGGCAACACGGTCGTGCTGAAGGCATCGGAAGGTTGTCCCGGCGTGCATGCGCTGATCGGCGAAGCGCTGAACGACGCGGGTCTCGGCGAAGGCGTCGTCAACGTGCTCACGCATGCGCCGGAAGACGCGCCCGCGATCGTCGAGCGTCTGGTCGCGAATCCTGCCGTGAAGCGTGTGAATTTCACCGGTTCGACGCGTGTCGGCCGCATCGTCGCCGAGCTGTCCGCGCGCCATCTGAAACCCGCGCTGCTCGAACTGGGCGGCAAGGCGCCGGTGCTCGTGCTCGACGACGCGGACCTCGACGCTGCCGTCGAGGGCATCGCGTTCGGCGCGTTCTTCAATCAAGGGCAGATCTGCATGTCGACGGAACGCGTGATCGTCGATCGCAAGGTTGCCGATGCGTTCGTCGAAAAGCTCGTCGCGAAAGCGCGCACGCTGAAGGCAGGCGATCCGACACAGCCGGGCTCGATCCTCGGCACGCTCGAGAGCGAAGCCGCCGCGCGGCGCATTCGCGCGCTGGTCGAAGACGCCCGCGAAAAGGGTGCGAAGCTGCCGCTCGGTTGCGAGGTGAAAGGCGCGATCATGCAGCCGGTGATCGTCGAGAACGTGACGCGCGCGATGAAGCTTTATGCCGATGAATCGTTCGGCCCCGTGGTGACGGTGCAGCGCGTGGACGGAGACGAAGAGGCGCTGACGATCGCCAACGATAGCGAGTACGGCTTATCGGCCGCCGTGTTCAGCCGCGATATCGCGCGCGCGATGAACGTCGCGAAACGCATCGAGTCGGGCATCTGCCACATCAACGGCCCGACCGTGCACGACGAGGCGCAGATGCCGTTCGGCGGCGTGAAGGCGAGTGGTTATGGGCGCTTCGGCAGCAAGGCGTCGATTCCCGAGTTCACCGAGTTGCGCTGGATCACGGTGCAGACGAGTCCGCGTCATTATCCGATCTAGGCGTCGGCTCCCGGCCGCAACGATTGCGGCCACCCCATCCTTGCATCAAATGGCACAATCAGGAGACAGGTTTTGGAATCGGAGCACAGCCACGCAAGCTCTCTGGCGACCGGATACCGGAGCGTCGCCATCGGAGCACCTTCATCGCGGATCGAGAAACGCGGCGACTGCTGGTACCTCGAGACACTTGAACCTCTGGGTCCGTTTCCGGAGCGCTTTACGGACCGCCTGCTGAGCGGCGCACGCGCGCATCCCGACCGGCTGCTCGTCGCACGACGCGATGCCGGTGGCGCGTGGCAGGGCATCACGTATGCGCAGATGCTCGAGCGCGCGCGTGCGATCGGGCAGGCGCTGCTCGATCGCGATCTCAGCGCGGAACGCCCGTTGGTGATCCTGTCGGGCAACAGCGTCGAACATATGCAACTCGCGCTCGGCGCGATGTGGGCGGGTATCGCTTATGCACCCGTTTCGCCGGCCTATTCGTTGATGTCGGGCGATTACGGAAAGCTGCGCCATGTCCTCGAACTGCTCAAACCGGGTCTGGTCTACGCGGACGATATCGGCGCATACACAGCGGCGCTCGATGCCGCGCTGGGAAGCGACGTCGAACGTGTCAGCGCGGTGCCCGCGCCAAACGCGTCGAGAGTGACGCGCTTCGACGCATTGCTCGACACGGCCCCGCGCGACGTCGACGCTGCCAACGCGCGCGTGAACGGCGACACGATCGCGAAGTTCCTGTTCACGTCCGGCTCGACGAACCTGCCGAAAGCCGTGCCGACGACGCATCGCATGCTGGGCGCAAACCAGCAGATGCTGCTCGAAACCTTTCCGCAGTTCGGCATCGAGCCGCCGGTCCTCGTCGACTGGCTGCCGTGGAATCACACGTTCGGCGGCAGCCACAACGTCGGCATCGTGCTGTACAACGGCGGCACGCTCTATATCGACGACGGCAAACCCGTGGCCGGCAAATTCGACGAGACGCTGCGCAATCTGCGTGAAGTCGCGCCGACCATCTACTTCAACGTGCCGAAGGGTTGGGAAGAACTGATCATCGCGCTGGAAAAGGATGCGGCGCTGCGCGAGCGGTTTTTCTCGCGCGTGAAGATGTATTTCTTCGCGGGCGCCGGTCTGTCGCAGGCGGCGTGGGAGCGTCTCGAGCGCGTAACGCTCGAACATTGCGGAGAACGCATCCGCATCATGGCCGGGCTCGGCATGACCGAGACCGCGCCGTCGTGTCTGTTCACGACGGGACCGGTATCGTGCGCCGGCTATATCGGCTTGCCGCCGCCCGGGTGCCAGGCCAAGCTCGCGCCCGTCGATGGCAAATTCGAAGCGCGCTTTCGCGGCCCTCACGTGATGGGCGGTTACTGGCGAGCATCGCCGGCGCTTCAGAGCAGCGTGTTCGACGATGAAGGCTACTACCGCACAGGAGACGCCGTGCGTTTCGTCGATCCGCAACGTCCCGAACTGGGCCTGATGTTCGATGGCCGCATTGCGGAGGACTTCAAGCTTGCGTCGGGAACCTTCGTCAGCGTCGGGCCGATGCGCGCGCGCATCATCAGCGAAGGGGCGCCCTACGTTCAGGATGCCGTCATCACGGGGATGAATCGCGACGAAGTGGGCGCGATGATTTTTCCGCGCCTCGACGCGTGTCGCTCGTTGGCGGGTTCGCCCGCGGCTGCGAGCGCCGAGGACGTGCTCAACACGGCCGCCGTGCGCGACTTCTTCAGCGAGCTCGTCGCGCGGCTGAATCGGAGTGCGACGGGCAGTGCCTCGTTCATTGCCCGCATGCACCTGCTGAGCGTGCCGCCGTCGCTCGACCTCGGCGAGATCACCGACAAAGGCTCGATCAATCAGCGCGCCGTGCTCCAGCACCGGGCCGCGCTCGTGGAAGCAATGCACGAAGCCGATGCCGCCGACGCGACCGTGATCCATGCGCGCAGAGGCAGCTAGTCCAGGGACAGGAACAAATGACGTTGACTTATCAGGCGCCGCTACGCGACATGCGCTTCGTGATGGACGAGTGGCTCGACGCCGCTTCGTGGTGGCGCGACGTGCCCGACTGGCAAGACCTCGACTCGCAGACCGCGCAGCAGGTGCTCGAGGAAGCGGCGCGTTTCGTCGAGGAGCGCATCGCGCCGCTCAACGCGAGCGCCGATCTCGAAGGATGTCGTTTCGACGCGGGCAAGGTGACGACGCCCGCGGGCTTTCGCGAGTCCTACGCGGAATTCGTCGAAGCGGGTTGGCCGACATTATCGCTCGACACCGGGCACGGCGGACAGGGCCTGCCGCAGCTTCTCGACGTCGCACTTCAGGAAATGCTCGCGGGCGCCAACCATGCATGGTTGATGTCGCCCGGGCTCACGCACGGCGCGACGGCATGCTTGCAGACGTATGGCAGCGAACGCGTGAAAAAGGCATTGCTGCCGAAAGTCGCGAGTGGTGAGTGGCTGACGACAATGTGTCTGACCGAGCCCCAGGCCGGCAGCGATGTCGGCCTGATCCGTTCGCGCGCGACTGAAGCACCGGGCACCGACGGGTATTTCATCGACGGCAGCAAGATCTTTATCAGCGGCGGCGCGCACGATCTGACGGAGAACATCGTTCATCTGGTGCTCGCTCGAGTGCCCGATGCGCCGCCCGGCACGAAAGGGTTGTCGCTGTTCGTCGTGCCGGAATGGCTGGAAGACGGCGACGGTGGGCGTTCGTACAATGGTGTCTATTGCGAAGGCATCGAAAAGAAAATGGGCCTGAAAGGCAGCCCGACCTGCACGATGCGCTTCGAACGCGCATTCGGCTGGCTCGTCGGTGAAGCGCATCGCGGTCTCGCGTGCCTGTTCGTGATGATGAACGCGGCGCGGCTGCAGGTTGCGATGCAGGGCCTCGGGCATGCGCACACCGCGTGGCAACGCGCGCACGCTTACGCGCAGGAACGCGCGCAGATGCGTGCAGTGAGCGTGCCGCCCGGTGCGAACGTCGCACCGGGGAAGGCTGCGCCGATTGCGTTTCATCCGGCCATGCGGCGGATTCTGATGGAGCTGCGCGCGATCGTCGAAGGCGAGCGCGCGATCGGTTACTGGACCGCGCATTGGCTCGACATCGCCGCACGTCATGCCGATGCCGCCGAACGGGAACAGGCGGCGCAGCTCGCATCGCTGTTGACTCCGATTGCAAAGGCGTTTTTTACGGCCAACGGTTTTGGCGCTGCATCGAACGCGCTGCAGGTGTTCGGCGGCTACGGCTACATCCACGAGTACGGCATTGAACAGACGTTGCGCGATAGTCGCGTGTCGATGTTGTACGAAGGCACCAACGAAATTCAGGCGATCGATCTGCTGATTCGGAAGGTGCTGCCCGATGGGGCGGTGGCGTTCGATGTGCTGCTTCGCCACGTGCGCGCGGAAGCGCGGCTGTGTCAGGAGTCCGATCCGCCGGTTCGTGCGGCCGGCGCGAAGCTCGCAGAGCTCGCAAAGACAGTGGAGAGCACGACACGGTCGATCAAGGCACGCCACGCGCAAGACCCGGAGACGGCATACCGGGTCGCGGACGACTATCTCGCGATGCTTGGCTGGATGCTGCTGGCGTTCGCATGGGCGCGCACGCTGCGAATTGCGACGCCGCAATGCGAGGCGGAAACGTTCTATGTGGAGAAGCGGGAGACGGGCCGCTTCTTCTTCGACTACCCGCTCGCGGCCTTCGCTTATCGCCGCAGCCTCGTTGAAGCCGGTTGCGAGGCAACGCTGCCGTATGTTTGAAAGTCAGCTTGAGCAACACCTGCCTGATCAATACCGCTCGGCCACGTATTTAAACGGATAGTCTGGTTCCTTGTATCCGTCGGGCTTTTGCCGTTTCGGCAGCGAGACCTTCTTGCGGGCGGGCTGCTTGTACGGAATCCTCTGAAGCATGTCGCTGATGATGTTCAGTCGCGCGCGCCGCTTGTCGTTTGAATTCGCTATGAACCACGAAGCATAGTCGGTGTCCGACGCCGCGAGCATCTCATCGCGGGCACGCGAGTAGTCATACCATC
This sequence comes from Paraburkholderia sp. MM5477-R1, assembly GCF_050436385.1. Classification (NCBI taxonomy): domain Bacteria; kingdom Pseudomonadati; phylum Pseudomonadota; class Betaproteobacteria; order Burkholderiales; family Burkholderiaceae; genus Paraburkholderia; species Paraburkholderia sp. MM5477-R1. The sequence continues at coordinate 622,172 of NZ_JBNDMC010000010.1, read as the reverse complement.
GGCTATAGGATTTCAGGTCCATCTCGGTCAGTTTCCAGGTCTTGCGGCCGTCGTGGATGCGTGCCTCGAGACGTCGGGTCTGTTCCTCGGGGCTGACCTCGAGCCAGTACTTGAGGAGGATGACCCCGGATTCGACGATCGCCCGCTCGACGAGCGGCACGGCCTTGAAGAACGTCTGCACGTCCGCCTCGGAGCAGAAACCCATCACGCGCTCGACGCCCGCGCGGTTGTACCAGCTGCGGTCGAAAATGACGACCTCGCCCGCGGCCGGCAAGTGCGGCACGTAGCGCTGCACATACATCTGGCTTTTTTCACGTTCGCTAGGCGCGGGCAATGCAACGACGCGGAAGACGCGCGGACTGACGCGCTCGGTCATCGCCTTGATCGTGCCGCCTTTGCCCGCGCCGTCACGTCCCTCGAAGACGATACAGACCTTGCTTCCCGTTTGCACGACCCATTCCTGCAGCTTGACGAGCTCCACATGCAGATCGAAAAGCGCCTTGCGATATTCCTTGTACGACAGCGCCCTGTCTTGCTCGGGCTGCTCGTTTTCCGACTTCGTTTTGGCCATTATCTTCTCCCCAGCGCGGACTGTTCCAGCGTACTACGCAATGATCCATTCCCACGGTAGAGCGCGACGCGAAGCAGGGCCATACGACCTTGGTCCAATATCGCCGGTACAGGGCGCGCAGTATGATGCGGGCGTCTGCTCGCGCCTGCCCGATCCGACTGTCCTCGTCGCGCCTCATCCGTATGCCGGCAAAGGGCGGGCTCGGTTCACGTCATCGCCACGGGAGGCCTCATGGATGCCACGGGTCACACGGAGCAGGAAAACTTCGGCGATAGGGAGCCGGTTCTCGATGTCGTCGATCGAGTGTGCGAGTCATGTTTCGGCCTCTTCATGGCGCTGACGTTCGTCGGCACCGTCTCGGCCGTCGGCGCGGGTGCCGACGCGGGGCACAAGATGTTCTACACCGCGCTCGGCTGCAATCTCGCATGGGGCCTCGCGGACGCGGTGATGTTCCTCGTGCGTACGCTGGTGGCTCGCGGCAGGCGTGTGACGCTTGCGCATTCCGTGCGAGGCCAGCCGAATGCGGCCGCGGGCGTTCGGACGCTTCGAGACGCAATGGCCGCGTGGCTCAGACCGTTGATCGGCGATACGGAGCTCGAGTCCATCCGCAGGCGTGTTGCGGCGCGGCCGGATCTGCCGCAGCGAGCAGTATTCGTGCGCGACGATTTCACCGCCGCCGCGGCTATCTTTGTGCTCGTCGTAGCCGCAACATTCCCGGTCGCGTTGCCCTTCGTGCTTTTCGCGAACGTTCCGACGGCGCTGATCGTCTCCCGTGTCTTGACTATCGCGATGTTATTCGGCAGCGGCATGGCGCTGGGGCATTACGCGGGATTTCGCGGCTGGCAGGCCGGCCTTGCGATGGCGGCGGTCGGCGTCCTGCTCACCGTGGCGATCATCGCGCTCGGCGGATGATCGAGGTCGGCCCCGCCAATCAGCTTCGCTGGCTTCGCGTTTCATTCATCATCGACACCGCGCTTCCTGTAAGACCAAGGTCCGATTCCGCAGCGGTTTCAGCGTGACATCATGTATCTGCAAGCGTTGTAGTCGTCGCATCCGAATACCGAAGAAAATCGACGCGCGGCGATGGCATTGATGGTTCCTTGGGCGGCTATGCCGCTTCACGGCGGAGAAAAAAGATCGAGGCTTCCAGCCATCAGGACTGGCGACTCGGATCGTAACCAGAACGGAGTCGATAGTGAACAGACGGAACTTTGTGCACACGCTCGCGCTTACATCCATGGCCGCGAGTCTGGCTTTGGCGGGTTGCACGACGACCGGAGGCAGTGGCCAGAGCGCCACTACCGACGCCGCCAAACGGCAGGAGATCGACGCGGCCGTGAACGGTGCGCTGTCGAAATTGTTCGATACGGTGCAAGGCTCGCACGAGCTCGTATCGAAGGCGCAGGGCGTGCTCGTGTTTCCTTCGGTGAGGAAGGCGGCGTTCATCGTCGGTGGCGAGTACGGTGAAGGGGCATTGCGCGTCGGGGGAGCGACGGTGGGCTATTACAGTACCACCGCGGCATCGTTCGGATTGCAGGCCGGCGCGCAGTCGACCGCCGTGTTCTTCCTGTTCATGACGAAAGATTCGCTCGAGAAGTTCCGCAACGCGAAGGGCTGGTCGGCGGGCGTCGATGCTTCGGTTTCACTGCTGAAAGTCGGCGCTACCGGCGCGATCGATACCACGTCGGCGACCGCCGAGGTCGTCGCGATGGTCTTGACCAATACGGGCTTGATGGCCGACCTGTCGCTGGCCGGCACCAAGGTTACGCGCATGAATCTGTAACAGGGCGCGGCAAGCTGCGGCATTCGATCGAATCGTCATGGCGCTGTCACACGGTGGCGCGTCTATCGCGTCTATCGCGTGTTGCGCGGTTTCGTTACTGCGAGGCCGCGCAACACGCTACGCGCGCCTTGGCACGGCGACGCGCAGCGGATAGTTTTTGGCGGACTCACCCCACTTAGCCTCCCTATCATCCCTCCCGTTGTTCCCACGAAATGCTGCGAGCCAGATGCGCTCGCGACTCGCAGCGACGCTGCCTGTAATCTGCACTGACCTTCCTGATTATTCAATACCGGTAGAAAAGACGAAGCCGAAACACGCGTTCTCGCCGCGGTGCTGCGTTTAGTCATCTGCCGGGCATAATTTTATTTTTTTGTGATCAATGAATGCAAATGATTCGCACTGGAATAGCGGGCGATAAAAGCGTTGACTTGCGTCAAGAAATATCGCCGGCAAATTAATTAAATTGGAGAATTAGCGTTGGCTATACCCGCTGACTCTGTGATTCGCGATGCATGAAAGCTTTACGGTTGGAAGTTTCCATCTGAAAGCGCTATCTCGCCGGGCTTCACGGGCTAGTGCAAATCCGTCACGGCGCAGGGGAACATTGCGGCTCTACGGCGACGTTGCCAGTTTGCTAACTTTCCTGTGCTTGCAAACGGACGGCACGGACACTGTCCCGCCCGGCAATAATTAACTGCCTAACAAACTCTGTCGCCATTTTCCCATTGATGGCGGACAACGCAGAACACTATTGAGTAGTTTCCCGAGTAAGCGGCATAAATTAAGGTAACTCTTCGGTAAGTGATTCTGGATAGCCTATACTGACTTCCAGCCACCAGGCGTGCGAAGTACCGATTGTGAAGTCAATTATGCGGTTCGAAGCCCAAAGATAAAGACGTCGCAGTTGTACGGAATCCGTTCGCACTGGACCCGGAGGTGCCAATGATTAATCTGATCGTGTACGGCAGACACCTGGCGATCGGGGTAGCGGGAATTCTCACGGCGCTGCACGCGCAACCGCGCCACATGGGTCAATGCGGCCCGTCACAGATCGACAATGCGCGCAACGACGGTCCTCCACTATCCGGGCACGACCGTTCCAGACAGTTTTCACCCAGGCATCACCGGTTTCAGCACGCTCGCAATATCCCCGGCGTGTCGAGCCGACAGAGTACCCGCGATACCCACGAGCCGCCGTACGTGTTGCCGGCATGGCGGCGCTATGTCGCCGCTTGCGCGTCGTGGCTGCGAGGCGAAGGCGATAGCAGCACGCGGCGCATCCTCGACGCGAGCATGCCGCTGTGCGAGACGCTCGAAATGTTGCCGGTTCCGATCGTCACGGTCGACCAGCGGGACCAGATCATCTTCGCGAACGCGCGGGCGGCGCAACTGTTCGGCTACACGAGGGAAGAGCTGATCGGCGCGCCGACCGCCAAGCTGTTTCCGATCGACGGCATCAATGCCGATCGGTCGGGCCCAGGCAATCGTGGCGCGAAGATACAAATCCCCGGCGTCACGACCACGCAGATTCTGATCGCGCGGCGGCGCGATGGCGGCGGCTTTCACGCGGAGGCGGAAACCACGCGATGCCGCGTGCACAATCAGGACTTGCGGATCACCGCGATATCGGATTGCAGTGCGTGCGGCGAAGTCGATGGAAATACGAGGGATCTCGCGCATCTCGCGCGCGTTTCTTCATTGGGCGAACTCGCCGGATCGCTCGCGCACGAGTTGAAGCAGCCGCTTACCGCGATCCTGTTCAACGCGCAAGCCGCACGCAAATTCATGGATGCGGAGACGACCAACGTAGTGGAGCTGCGCGAAGCGCTCGAAGACATCGTGGCCGACAATTGCCGCGCGAACGAGGTGCTGCAAAGGATTCGCGCATTGGTGCGCAAAGGCGATGTCGAGTTGCAGTTGCTGGACGTCGGCAACGTCGTGCGCGACATCGCGACGCTCGTGCACAGCGATGCGTTGACGCGCAGCGTGCGCACGAGCTTCGACATTCCGAACAATCTGGCGCTGATTTGCGGCGACAAGGTTCAGCTTCAGCAGGTGATCCTGAACCTGCTGCTCAACGCTTTCGACGCGGTCAAGGATTGCCCTGCCGCGGACCGCCTCGTCGAAACGACAGCGCGTGAGGAAGCGGACGGACTGATACGGATAACGGTAAAAGATCGCGGCCAGGGCCTCGACGTCGACAGCATGGAAAGGATTTTCCGGCCATTTTTCACCACCAAACCGCAGGGGCTCGGACTGGGTCTTTCGATCAGCCGCACGATCGTCACGGCGCACCGCGGCCGGCTGTGGGCGGAAAACAACGAGGGCAAAGGGGCATCGTTTCACGTCACGCTTCCGGTCGCGACCGATATCCGACAGAGACTCGTGCCCCGATCATCATGAACCAGACCAACACTCGCGTCTTCATCGTCGACGACGACGACAGCGTGCGCAGCGCGCTCGCCCGCTTGCTGCGCGCCTCCGGCTACCAGGTCGAATGCTTCGACAGTCCTGAGGCCTTTCTCGAACGAGCCGATCTGACGAGCATGCCAGCCTGCCTCGTTCTCGATCTGCAGATGCCGGGCATGACGGGACTCGAAGTGCAGCGCAAGCTCGATCAGCTGCTGCCGATCGTATTCCTGACCGGGCACGGCGACATCGGCTCGAGCGTCGACGCGATGAAAGGCGGAGCGGTCGACTTTCTGCCCAAGCCGGTGCGCGACTCGCTGTTGCTCGCCGCGGTGGATCGCGCGCTCGCGCGCGCGTGTGTGGAAAGCAGGCGGCGCCACGAACGCGAGGAAATAGAAGAGCGGATGCGGCATCTGACCCGCCGCGAACGCGAAGTCATGGAACTCGTCGTGACTGGCCGCCTGAACAAACAGGTTGCGAGCGATCTGGGCGCGGCCGAAAAAACGATCAAGATTCATCGGGCCCGCGTGATGGAGAAGATGAAGGCCCGATCGATCGTCGACCTCGTTCATCTGGTGCGAAAGGGCGGCGTTTGTACGGCCGACGAAGAATAATCGCCCGAACCAGGCGCCGACTCCCGCGTTGCGCCGCCACTTTCAGCGGCGCTGGCCGACACCGCTAGTGGACCAAAGTCTTATATCTCATCGGGGTTTCAACCAGTACGCTAAGGCATCAGTGGTCCACTTTCCGGAGCGACTGCGCGTTCGCGCTGTCATATGGTCAACCCTAACCAATTCGTTGCGGTGGTCGACGATGACGAGTCGGTCTGCCGAGCCATCAAGCGTTTGCTGCATTCCGAAGGTATCAGGGCGGAGACGTTTTGCAGCGGTGACGAGTTCTTGAATGCGCTTGTGGCAATTCCGTCGTATCGGCCTGCCTGCGTGATTCTGGATGTCCAGATGCCGGGAACCAACGGCCTGGAAGTCCAGCGTCAGCTCGCGCAAATGGGCGTGCCGGTCATCGTGATTACCGCCTATGACGATCTCTCCGTCCGCCAGAGCGCGCTCGCGGCCGGTGCGGCCGCGTATCTGCGCAAGCCTTTCACCAGCGCGATTCTGTTCAAGGCGGTCGAGGTGGCCATCGGCGGTCCGCCGACACCCTGAAGGCGCGTCTTCGCGCCGGATGATATGAGACCAAGGTCCGATTGTCGCCGTTTCTTCGGACCACCAAACTGAACTCAGTCAACGCGTCGAACCGAACACCGGCTGCGCCGCACCGAATTCGAAACCGGGCAGGTTGCGGCGCGTGCGTGCCTTTGCGCGTGCGATGCGCCGCGCGGAGTGCGGCAGCGTTCAAGGATAAAAGCGGGAGCGCACGTAATGAAGTCAATTTCGGTTTGTCTCGCGATTCTTCTCGGTACCGCTGCGATGCAGGTGGGCGCGGCGGACTTCGACGGCAGCAAGCGGCTGATCTGCGCGACGATCGACGCGCACGCCTGCGATCCGGGCATCGCCTGCACGCGCGCGTTGCCCGCGGATCTCGGTCTGCCGAAATTCCTGACTCTCGATTTCGACAAACGCGCGGTCGTCGGTCCCGCGCGCACGACGCCGATGCTGTCGGTCACCAAGGAGGCGGATCAGCTCCTGATCCTCGGCAATGAGTTGGGCTTTGGCTGGACGCTGGTCGTCGATTCGACGGACGGCGAGATGACGCTGACGATCGCGAACAGAAACGATGCCTTCGTGCTGTTCGGCAACTGCACGCCTTTGTGATCAGGCGGAGTGCGCGATGAAAACCGTACCCGTGTCCCTGGTCTCGCCGCGGCCGGATTCTCGCGGCGCTCTGCCATTGCTCGCCGTCGTCGCGGCGCTGACGCTGCTCACGTTGCTCGCGTCGTGCAAGAAGGCGCCACCGCCGCCGGTCGCCGCCGCGCCGGAAGTGACCGTGATGACCGTGACGCAACAGGACACGCCGGTCGACTTCGAATTTACCGCGCAAACGCAGAGTTCGCGTGAAGTCGAGATCCGCTCGCGGGTGGACGGCTTCCTCGACAAGCGCATGTACACCGAAGGCGCGTTGGTCAAGACGGGACAAACGATGTTCCAGATGGACCGCAAGCCGTTCGAGGCCGCGCTGCGGACCGCGAAAGGGCAACTGGCCCAGCAGCAGGCGCGTCTCGAAGTCGCCAAGGCCAATCTCGCGCGCGTGGTGCCGTTGGCGGCGCAGAACGCGTTGAGCAAGAAGGATCTCGACGACGCGGTCGGCAACGAGAAGCAGAGCGCCGCCGCGGTGATCGCCGCCCAGGGCGAAGTCGACACCGCACTGCTGAACCTCGGCTACACGACGATCAAGTCTCCGCTGAACGGCCTGTCGAGCTTCGCGCGTCTGCAGGATGGCAGCTACGTGACGGCGACCTCGAACGGTTTGCTGACCTACGTGTACCAGCTCGATCCGATGTGGGTGAACTTCAGCATCTCCGAGAACGAGATGCTGAAGTACCGGGATGACATCGCGGCAGGACGTCTGCGATTTCCCGCGCACGACGATTTCTCCGTGCATCTGATTCTCGCCGATGGCTCGCCCTATGCCGAGCAAGGCCAGATCAACTTCGCGAACCCGGCGTTCAATACCGAAACGGGAACCTTCCTCGTGCGCGCGACCTTCGAAAACCCGAAGGGCATCTTGCGCCCCGGCCAGTTCGTGCGGGCCCGCGTTTCCGGCGCGATCCGGCCCAATGCGACGCTCGTGCCGCAGCGCGCGGTGTTGCAGGGCGCGAAGAGCAACTTCGTGTGGGTCGTCGATAGCGACTCGAAGGCGCATCAGCGCGTCGTCGAAGTCGGCGACTGGCAGGGCGATAACTGGTTTGTTTCCGACGGACTCAAGGCGGGCGAGCGCATCGTCGTGGACGGCGCGCTGCGCGTTACCGCGGATTCGCAGCTGAAAATCATCAAAACCCTGGCGGCCGGCGGGAAAAGCCAGGCGGCGGTGGCGACCGCTGCATCGCAAGGCGCCGCGGCAGCGCCCGCCGCCGAGTGACGGGGCAGTCGCCATGAACATTTCGCGCTACTGCATCGATCGGCCGATTTTCGCGTCGGTCATTTCGATCGTCATCACGCTCGGCGGCGCATTGGCGATGTTCTCGCTGCCGGTCGCGCAGTATCCCGACATCACGCCGCCGCAAATCACGGTGTCCGCCACCTATCCGGGCGCCAGCGCCGAGGTCGTCGCGAACAATGTCGCCGCACCGATCGAGCAGCAGGTCAATGGCGCGGACAACATGATCTACATGAACTCGTCGAGTTCGTCGACCGGCAGTATGACGCTCAACGTGTACTTCCAGATCGGCACGAACCCCGAACTGGCCCAGGTCGACGTGCAGAACCGCGTGAATCTCGCGCTGCCGCAACTGCCGCAATCGGTCCAGGCGCAGGGCATTCAGGTACAGAAAAAGTCACAAGCGTTCATGATGGTGATCGCGATCTATTCGCCCACCAACCGCTACGATTCGACGTATATCGCGAACTTTACGAACATCTACGTGCTTGACGCGATCAAGCGGATTCCGGGCGCGAATCAGTCGAGTATTTTCGGCAATCCAGACTACGCGATGCGCATCTGGCTGAAGCCCGACCGAATGGCGCAGCTCGGCGTGACGGCCGCCGACGTGCAACGGGTCGTCGCGAACCAGAACCAGCAGTTCGCGGTGGGCAGTATCGGACAGTCGCCGACCAGCGGAGAGGTCCAGCAATCGTTCGCGGTCACGACCACGGGGCGCCTCGCCGAGCCTTCGCAGTTCGACAACATCATCGTGCGCGCCGCGAACGGCGGCGCGGCGATCGTGCGGCTCAAGGACATCGGCCGCGCCGAGCTCGGCCAGAAAGACTACTCGATTCGCAGCCGCTTCCAGGGCAAGCCGGCCACCGTGCTCGCCGTGTATCAGCAGCCGGGCGCCAACGCGCTCGACGTGGCGAAGCAGGTGCGCACGACACTCGCGGAACTGAAGAAGTCGTTTCCGGAAGGCATGACCTACGAAATCGCGATGGACACGACCGAGTTCACGCGAGCGTCGATCTCGGACGTGATCCATACGTTCTTCGAAGCGCTGGTGCTCGTCGTGATCGTCGTGTTCGTATTCCTGCAAAGCCTTCGCGCGACGCTGATTCCGATCATCGCGGTGCCGGTGTCGATCGTCGGCACCTGCATGTTCATGCTGCTGCTGGGCTTTTCGATCAACATGCTGACCTTGTTCGGCATGGTGCTCGCGATCGGTATCGTCGTCGACGATGCGATCGTCGTGATCGAGAACGTCGAGCGCAACATGACGGTGTACAAGCTGTCACCGAAAGACGCCTCGAAGAAGGCGATGGACGAAGTCGCCGGCCCGGTCGTGGCGATCGTGCTGGTGCTGTGCGCGGTGTTCGTGCCGGTCGCGTTTCTCGGCGGCATCACCGGCCAGATGTACAAGCAGTTCGCGATCACGATTGCGATCTCGGTGGTGCTGTCCGGCATCGTCGCACTGACCTTGTCGCCGGCGCTCGCCGCGTTGCTGCTGAAAAGCACGCACCACGAGAAGAAGGGCTTTTTCCGCTGGTTCGACAATCAGTTCGCCCGCATGACGTCGGGCTATACACGCGCGGTCAAGCTCATCATCAAGCGCTTTGTCATGGGGCTCGTGTTCTTCGCGGCGATGATCGCGCTGGCGGTGCTGATGGTGCGCTCGATTCCGTCGGCGTTCCTGCCGCCTGAAGACCAGGGTTATCTGCTCGGCGCGGTCATCATGCCGGACGCGGCTAGCCTCGACCGCACCGGCCAGGTGTCGCAAGTCATCACTGACTATTTCATGAAACAGGAGGCGGTCGGCAGCATCACCACGGTCGATGGTTTCAGCCTGCTCGACAGCCAGAACAAGAACAATGCCGGCACCTTCTTCGTCGGTCTGAAGAGCTTCGACGAACGCTATACGCGCGCCAACCGCGCGACGCAGAACGCGCGCCAGGTGCTGCTCGACGCGTATCGCCACTTCGCGAACGTCCAGGAGGGCATTATTCTGCCGGTCAACCCACCGTCGATTCCGGGGCTCGGCACGACGGGCGGCACGGAGGTGTGGATTCAGAGCAAGGGCGACGCGACCATCACACAGCTTGCGGGCGTGACCGACCAGTTCGTGCAGAAAGCGCGGGCGCGCAAGGAGTTGACCGGCGTCACGATGACGTTCAATGCGGCGTCGCGGCAACTGCTGGTCAACGTGGATCGCGACAAGTCGGAGACGCTCGGCGTGCCGGTCGAAGACGTCTATAGCGCGATGCAGACGATGTTCGGCTCGCTGTACGTATCGCAGTTCAATCGTTCGAGCCGGCTGTGGCAGGTGATCCTGCAGGCGGAGCCGCGGTATCGCCTGAAGCCTACTGATCTCGATCAGATCTTCGTGCGCAGCACGAACGGCACGATGGTGCCGATCAAGTCGGTGGCAAGCTACCGCTTTACGACGGGCCCGGACCTCGTCACGCGATTCAATAATTTCCCGGCCATCAAGGTCACGGCGAACGCCGCGCCGGGCTACAGCTCCGGACAGGTGATCTCGACGCTGGAACAGATCGCCGCGCAGATGCCGGAAGGCTACGACGTGGCATGGAGCGGCGAAGCATTCGAGGAACGGCAGTCGGGCGGCACGTCCGGGCTCGTCTTCGTATTCGGTCTCGTGATGGTGTTCCTGATCCTCGCCGCGCAGTACGAGAAGTGGTCGCTGCCGGTCGGCGTGCTGATGGCGGTGCCGTTCGCGCTGTTCGGCGCGCTGCTCGCGATCATGCTGCGCGGCCTGTCCAACGACGTCTACTTCCAGATCGGTTTGACGATGCTGGTCGCGCTCGCCGCGAAGAACGCGATCCTGATCTTCGAATTCGCGGTGCTCAATCGCGAGACCGGCGCCTCGGTGTTCGACGCGACGATGACCGCGGCGGAAGAACGGCTGCGCCCGATCGTGATGACCTCGCTCGCGTTCATTCTCGGCTGCGTGCCGCTCGCGATCGCGACGGGCGCGTCGGCCAACAGCCGTCATTCGATCGGCACCGGTGTGATCGGCGGCATGTTGGGCGCGACGGCGATCGCCGTATTCTTCATCCCGATGTTCTATTACCTGCTCGAAACCATGTCGTCGCGCTCGAAGGGTGGCAAAAAGCCGACGCCGGGCGTGGAGCCCAGCGGCGGCGCAGGACGCGAACCCTCGGCGGTGCCGGGGCCCGGTGCGTCGAGCGAGGCGCCGTCCGCGCCGCAGGAAGGTGAATGAGATGCACGGCACTGCACCGGCGCGTTTGCTCGCATCCGTCATGCTGCTCGCGCTGAGCGGATGCCTGCTAGGCCCCAACTACCAGCGCCCGGCGGTCGACGTGCCGGCCACTTATCGTTTCGCCCAGGGCGAGGCCGCGGGCATCGCCAACGCCGTGTGGTGGGAGCAGTTTCAGGACCCGGTGCTCGATCAGCTGATCGCCGCCGCGCTGCAGGACAATCGCGACGTGAAGGTCGCGGCCGCGCGGGTCGACGAGTTTCGCGGGCAGTTCGTGACCACGCGCTCCGGACTGTTCCCGCAGCTTTCGGCAGGCGCCGACGCGTCGCGTCAACGGGTCTCGCAGGACGAAGGCGTGCCGGTGCCGAAGGGCGTGAGCCCCGTCTACAACCAGTTCGACGCGACGCTGGCGGTGTCCTGGGAACTCGATCTGTTCGGCAAGGTGCGCCGGGAAACCGAGGCGGCACGCGCGAATCTGCTCGCAAGCGAAGAGGGCCGCCGCGCCACGATTCTGACGCTGGTGAGCTCGGTCGCGTCGGCCTACATCAATCTGCGCAGTCTGGACCAGCAGCTAACGATCGCGAAGGAGACCGTGCAAAGCCGCGCTGAATCGGTGCGCGTGTTCGAGGCGCGCTTCCGCTACGGCGAGGTCTCGCAGATGGAACTCGCGCAAAGCCAGTCGGAGTATCAAGCCGCGCAAGTCACGATTCCGCAGCTCGAAGCGCAGATCGCCCAGCAGGAAGACGCATTGTCGGTGTTGATCGGCAGGAATCCCGGCGCGATACTGCGCGGCCGTGAGCTGTCGCAGATGGGCACGCCGCCGATTCCCGAGGGGCTGCCGTCCGATCTGCTCGAACGCCGTCCCGACCTGCTGGAGGCCGAGCAGACGCTGGTCGCGCAAAACGCGCTGATCGGGGCGGCGCGCGCGCTGTACTTCCCGTCGATTTCGCTGACCGGGCTGTTCGGTTCGGTCAGCGCGCAGTTCTCGAATCTGTTCACCGGCCCGGCGCGCGTGTGGTCGTTTGCCGGCAGCGTCACGCAGCCGATCTTCACGGCGGGCAACATCACCGGCCAGGTGCACCAGGCCGAAGCGCGCCAGCAGGAATCGCTGTACTCGTACGAAAAGGCGATCCAGGTAGCGTTCCAGGAGGTCGAGGACGCGCTCATCTCCGTGCAGAAGACGCATCAGGCACTCGATGCGCAAAACCTCCAGGTCGAGGCGCTGCACACCTATGCGCACCTCGCGCGGCAGCGCTACGAAGGCGGCTATACGAGCTACATCGAAGTGCTCGATGCGGAGCGCAGCCTGTTCAACGCGCAACTGAACTATGCGCAAACTCAAGGCGCGGTGCTGACCTCGTACGTCACGCTCTATAAGGCGACGGGCGGTGGCTGGGTGGCCGAGGCGGAAAAACTGACGGCGCCGCCGCCCGCGCCGCAAAACTCGCCGGCGATGGCGCCGGTCTCGCAGAACGCGCCCGCGCCGGCTGGAACGTCGGGTGCAGTGGAGGCGAGATGACGGGCAACGAGCTGATTGCGTGCGAAGAGTGCGACCTGCTTCAACTCGGCGCGCCGCCGGCCGCCGGCAATGCGTTGCGCTGCCAGCGTTGCCGCGCGGAGCTCAGGCGCGGACGCTCGAACGGGCCGGAGTATGCGCTCGCGTTCTCGTGCGCGTCCGCGGTGCTGCTCGTGATCTCGAACGTGTTTCCGATCGTCGGTCTGTCGCTGAACGGCCATGTCGTGCAGACGACGCTCGCGGGTTCGGTGCGCATGCTGTACAGCCACGGCTCGTGGCCGCTCGCCTTGCTGGTCGGCCTCACGACGATCGTCACGCCGGTGCTGCAAACCGCGGCGATGCTGTGGCTGCTGCTGCCGCTGCGCTTCGGGCGCGTGCCGTGGCGGCCGGCCGAGTGCTTTCGTCTGTTTCAGCTCGCGCGGCCGTGGGGCATGACCGAGGTGCTGATCCTCGGCTTGCTGGTCGCGCTGGTCAAGCTCGCGCATATCGCCAAGGTGGTGCCGGGCACTGCGCTGTGGTCGTTCATCGCGCTGATGCTGCTGCTCGCGGCCGCGGCGGCGACCTTCGATCCGCATGAGGTGTGGGCGCGCATCACGGCAGCGCGTGGCGCGCAGGCGTGGCAGTTGCCGCCGATCCGCGTGCGCCGCAACGCCATCACGGCGTCTGCCTACGGGCTCGTGCTGTGCGAAGAATGCGGCCTGCTGCTCAAGCAGCCCAGCGGCGCGGTCAAGCACGTCTGTCCGCGCTGCAAGGCGCCGTTGCACCAGCGCAAGCCCGCGAGCCTGTCGCGCACGTGGGCGTATCTGGTGGCCGCGATGGTGCTCTACATTCCGGCCAACGTGCTGCCCGTGATGGACACGAGTTCGCTGTTCGGCACGCAGAAGGACACGATCCTGAGCGGCGTGGTGTATCTGTGGGTATCGGGCTCGTGGCCGCTCGCCGTGCTCGTATTCATCGCGAGCATCGTCGTGCCGATGCTGAAGATTCTCGGCATCGGGTATCTCGCGCTGTCGACCCAGCTTCGTTGGCAATGGCTGCCCGGGCAGCGCACGCGGATCTATCGCCTGATCGAGCTGATCGGTCGCTGGTCGATGCTCGACATCTACGTGATCACGATGCTGGTCGCGCTGGTGCAATTCCAGGCGCTGGCGACGATCAAGGCGGGGCCGGCGGCGATCGCGTTCGGCGCGGTCGTCGTGCTGACCTTGCTCGCCGCGATGGCGTTCGATCCGCGCCTGATGTGGGACGCTTTGGAGACCGAACGTGTCCACTCCGACTGAAGAGCCCGAACTGCCCGCCGCGGAGCCGGTGCCGCGCTCGCGCTGGCGGATGCAACTGGTCTGGCTCGTGCCGATCGTGGCGATACTGATCGGCGGTTGGCTGGCGGTGAAGGCGGTGATGGAGCGCGGCGAGCAGATCAGCATCAGCTTCAAGACCGGCGACGGTCTCGAAGCGGGCAAGACGAAGCTCAAGTTCAAGGACGTCGATATCGGCGTGGTCGAAGCGGTCTCGCTGACGCCGGACCACAAGCGCGTGGTGGCCAAGGCCGAGGTGACGCGCGACGTGTCGGACCTGCTCGTCGACAACACGCGCTTCTGGGTCGTGCGTCCGCGCATTTCGGGCGGTACGGTGTCGGGGCTCGGCACGCTGCTGTCGGGCTCGTATATCGACGTCGACGTCGGCAATTCGCCAAAAGCGCGCCGCGGTTTCGTCGGCCTCGAGGAGCCCCCCGTGATCGCGAGCGACGTGCCGGGGCACGAGTACACGTTGCACGGCACGGGACTCGGCTCGCTCGACGTGGGTACGCCCGTGTTTTTCCGCAGAATTCAGGTGGGCCAGGTCGCGTCGTACCAGTTGGACCCCGACGGCCACGGCGTCACGGTGAAGGTCTTCGTCAACGCGCCGTATGACCGCTTCGTCAGAACCGACACGCGCTTCTGGCACGCCAGCGGTGTCGACATGTCGTTCGACAGCAGCGGCTTGCGCGTCGAAACGCAGTCGATCGTGTCGATCATCATCGGCGGGATCGCGTTCGAATCGCCGCCCGATTCACAGGTAGAGACGAGCGCCGATACCAGCACCCGGTTCGAGCTGTACACCACGCGCGCCGACGCGATGAAGATGCACGATCGCATCGTCGTCAAATACGTGGTGAACTTCGCGGATTCGGTGCGCGGTCTGACAGTTGGCGCGCCGGTCGATTTCCGCGGCGTCGAAATCGGCGAAGTGACGGCGATCTACACGCGCTTCGATCCGGACACCCGCCGCTTCAGCAGTCCGGTCGAGATCAATCTCTATCCGGAGCGGTTCACGTCGCGCTATCAGAACGACGGCGCCGGCGGACACCTCACCAACGACCCGCGCGGTCTCGCGAACTATCTGGTCGAGCACGGCTTCCGCTTCCAGTTGAGAACCGGCAATCTGCTGACCGGCCAGCAGTATCTCGCGCTCGACTATTTCCCCGACGCGCCGAAGGCGTCGATCGACTGGAGCAAGACGCCGCCCGAAATGCCCGCGATTCCGCGCACGCTGCAATCGCTGCAGGAATCGGTCACGCGACTGCTCGCCAAGATCAACAACATACCGTTCGAGGATATCGGCAAGGACGCGCGCTCGACGCTGCGCACCACCAACGCGATGCTCGGGCAGCTCAACACGCAGGTCGTGCCGAAAGCGCGCGACACGCTGCTGTCCGCGCAATCGACGCTCGATTCCGCGAATGCCGCGCTGCAGCCCGACTCGTCGCTGCAGCAATCGACGGAGGACGCAATGCGTGAATTGACTCGCACCGCTGCCTCGCTGCGCACGCTGGCCGACTATCTGGCGCAGCATCCGGAATCGCTCGTGCGCGGCAAGTCCGAGGACAGGAAGCCATGACAGATGCGATGCGCCGCTTCGCGGCCGGCCTGATGCTCGCGCTCGCCGGCGCTCTGCTCGGCGCCTGCAAGTCGCCGGCGACGAACTTCTACACGCTGAGCCCCGACGAGTCGTTGAGCAGCACCGGCGCGAGCCGGCCGATCGCGGCGGTGATCGGTCCGGTCACGATACCCGAGATCGTGGACCGGCCGCAGATCGTCACGCGGATCGCTAACAACGAGGTCGCGGTCAACGAATTCGACCGCTGGGCGCAGCCGCTCGGTGGCGACATCGGCCGCGTGATCGCGGCTGATCTCGGCGCGCTGCTGAACTCGCAGCAGATTTCGGTATTCGATGCGGTACGCGATCCGTCCGTCGTCTGGCGCGTGAGGATCGACGTGATGCGCTTCGAGTCCGTGCCGGGGCGCGACGTCACCGTCGACGTGCTGTGGGCCGTGCGGCCGCCCGGCAAGGTCCGCGCCGTCACCGGCCGCTCGGTTGCGCGCGAGAGCGTATCCGGTCCCGGATTCGAGCCGATCATCGCCGCCCACGATCGCGCGCTCGCCTCGGTGAGCCGCGATATCGCCGCAGCGGTGCAGGCGAAACCCGTTCAATGAGACGTCGCGCTGCGTCACGTCGACACGCGCCGCGCCCGAACCCGTGCGCTGCACCGGGTCGCGCGCATAATAAGACCTTGGTCCGATTGCTAGAGCTCTGGCCCAACTCCACGATTCAATCAATGCACGGCGCGTGCCTCGGCACCGATCGTGACGCGCACCTTTCAGGAGTCTTCCGATGGACGCTGAAACGCTGTTGTCACAAAGCCAGGACATTGCCTCGAAAATCACCCACGTGCTACAGAAGCGCACGCAAATCGCCCAGCGGCATCTGAATGAACGGGTCACCGAAACGCTGGGGCTCGATCACGATGGCGCCCCGACCGCAAGCGCGATGCCCGCGCCATTCGATCCGCTCAGTGCGTGGCAATACACGGTAGATGCCGCGCAGCGCTCGCTGCTGTTCTGGGACACGCTGTACCGGCGCGGCAACGAGTTCGTCGAACGCAGCGTCAGCGGTCCCACGCCGGTGCTGCATTTCGAGTACGACATGGTGCTGGACGGCCGCAAGTTCGAACGGCCGGTCAACTATGCGCTGCTGCAACTTCGTCCGCTCGAAGGCGTGGGCGTGGACGTGCGCAAACGCCCGTATCTGATCATCGATCCGCGCGCGGGGCACGGCCCCGGCATTGGCGGCTTCAAGGACGATTCGCAGGCGGGCATCGCGCTGCGCGCGGGCTATCCCGTCTACTTCGTGGTGTTCTTTCGCGACCCCGAGCCCGGTCAGACCCTGCTCGACGTGTGCAACGCCGAGCAGCTATTCGTGCGCAAGGTGCGCGCGCTGCATCCCGACAGTCCGAAGCCCGCGATCATCGGCAATTGCCAGGGCGGCTGGGCGGCGATGATGCTCGCCAGCTCCGACCCCGAGGAGACCGGCCCGATCGTCATCAACGGTGCGCCGATGTCGTACTGGAGCGCGGCCTGGAGCGAAGGCGAGGGCGACAACCCGATGCGTTACGCGGGCGGCATGCTGGGCGGCGCGTGGCTCGCGTCGTACGCGGCGGATCTTGGCAACGGCAAGTTCGACGGCGCGTATCTGGTGGAGAACTTCGAGAACCTGAATCCCGCCAACACGTTCTGGGACAAGTACTACCACCTGTTCTCGAACGTCGATACCGAGCCGCCACGCTTTCTGGAATTCGAGCGCTGGTGGGGCAGCTACTACCTGATGAATCGCGAGGAGATCGAATGGATCACGCGCAACCTGTTCGTCGGCAACAAGCTGTGGTCCGGCGGAGTGACGAACAGCAGCGGCCAGGCTTTCGATCTGCGTGAAATCCGCTCGCCGATCATCCTGTTCGCGTCGATGGGGGACAACATCACGCCGCCTCAACAGGCGTTCAACTGGGTGGCGGACCTTTACGGCAGCACCGAGGAGATCAAGTCGCGCGGCCAGGTGATCGTCGGTCTGACGCACCAGAACATTGGGCATCTGGGCATTTTCGTGTCCGGGAAAGTCGCGAAGAAGGAGCACAAGCAGATCATGTCCGTGCTCGAGACCATCGAAACCTTCCCGCCGGGACTCTACGGCATGACCATCAACGAGGCCAGCAACGCGGCCGGGGAGATCGAATACGAAGTCGAATTTCATGAGCGGCGGCTCGAGGAGATTTCCGCGCATCTCAACCGCTTCGGCCGCATCGACGAAAAGCCGTTCGAAGCGGTCGCCGCGGTGTCCAATCTGAATCAGCGCATGTATGAACTGCTCGCGCAGCCGTTCGTGCGGGCGATGTCGAACGAAACGAGCGCCCGCCTGCTGCGCCAGTTTCATCCGCTGCGCTGGCAGCGCTGGGCCGTGTCCGCGATGAACCCGTGGCTTGGCTGGCTGCCGGCGGCCGCGCAGTCGGTTCGTGAGAATCGCCAGCGGGCCGCCGCCGATAACCCGTGGAGCAAGCTCGAACACAACGGCTCGCAAATGTTCAGCGCGTCGCTGGACTATTACCGCGCGATGCGCGACGCGGGGACCGAGGCCAGCTTCTTCAGCGTGTACGCGAATCTGTATGCGACATATCTGAGCAAGCCGACCGCCGATGGCGTGGCCGCGCAAGCCGGCGCGATCGATCCGCGCGAGCTGCCGTTCGTGCGCACGGCGTTGCAGGCGATCGGCGACGGCGGCTACACGGAGGCACTCGCGCGCGCGGCCTATCTGTTGTCGCGCAAGGGCGGGTCATTACCGCTCGCGCGCCTGGAGATGCGCAAGGAGATCGCCGAAAGTTACGCGGAGTACCTGCCCGACATCAGCCCCGATCACTGGCGGCGGATCCGGGGCGAGCAGGAAATCATCGTCAGCTTCGAACCGGACGAGTCGATAGCCACGCTGCCGAAGCTGCTTTCCCACAGCGAGGACCGCGAGCGCTTTCTACAACTGCTCGACAAGCTGGCGAGCGACGAGCGCGTGTTGAACACCGCGCCCGACGCCGCGCAAAAGGAGGCGTTCGAACGCATCCGCGCGGTGCTGGGTTCGGGCGTGAGCCGCAAGCGCAACGCACGTTTGCCGGACCCCACTCGCACGTGAGCAACTGGCGCGATGCGCGGCAGGACGCAAGCGTGACGGAACCGTGCGCACGGCGCCCGTATGCACGGCTCCCGTATGCACGGCTCCCGTGTGCACGGCTCCCGTGTGCACGGCTCCCGTCAGCATGGCGTGCCACGCGTCACGAATCCAACGCACCGTACACACGAGGAATACGCAGATGGAAAAGCACGCGAAGTATCAGCGTCTGATCGATTTCTGCCGGACGCTGCCGGCGATGCCGACAGCGGTCGCGCATCCGTGCGACCAGAGTTCGCTCAATGGCGCGGTCGAAGCAGCCGGGATGGGACTGATCGCGCCGCTGCTGGTCGGGCCGCGCGCGCGCATCGAAGCGACTGCCGCCGAACACGGCATCGACATTTCGAACTTCACGATCGTCGATGCGCCGCATAGCCATGCCGCCGCGGCAGCAGCCGTGCAACTGGTGCGCGAAGGCAAGGCGGAGGCCCTGATGAAAGGCAGCCTGCATACGGACGAGCTGATGGCCGAGGTGATTCGCCGCGACATCGGCCTGCGCACCGAGCGGCGCATCAGCCATTGCTTCGTGATGGACGTGCCCGGGTACGAGAACGCGCTGATCATCACCGACGCCGCGATCAACATCTTGCCGACGCTCGAAGAGAAGGTCGACATCCTCCAGAACGCGATCGATCTCGGGCATGCGCTGAAATTTGACGAAGTCCGCGTGGCGATCCTGTCCGCGACCGAGAGCGTCAATCCGAAAATTCCATCGACGGTGGAAGCGGCGGCGCTGTGCAAGATGGTGGACCGCGGGCAGATCACCGGCGGGCTCGTCGACGGTCCGCTCGCACTCGACAACGCGATCAGCATCGAAGCCATGCGCATCAAGCAGATCGAGTCGCGGGTGGCCGGTCGCGCGAATGTATTGATGGTGCCGGACCTCGAAGCGGGCAACATGCTCGCGAAAAGCCTGTCGTTTCTCGCCGGCGCGGACGCGGCGGGCATCGTGCTCGGCGCGCGCGTGCCGATCATTCTGACGAGCCGCGCGGATTCTCTGTCGACGCGTCTCGCGTCGTGCGCGGTCGCCGCGTTGGTGGCCAAGGCACGGCGCGAGGCCGGCAAGGTGGTCGGGTGACGTCATGGCGGATGTGATCCTCGTATTGAACGCAGGTTCGTCGAGCCTCAAGTTCAGCGCCTTCGACGCGCAACAAGCGCAACTCGAGCTCATTTTGCGCGGTCAGATCGAAGCGCTCTACACGAGCCCGCGTTTTCGCGTGACGGACCGCGACGGTAATGCCAGCTCGCACGAATGGGGCGATGGCCATCGGCTCGGCCATCAGGGCGCGATCGAATATCTGGGCGGTTTTTTGCGCGACCACGGCGGCGGCAATCAACTGAAGGCGGTCGGGCATCGCGTCGTGCACGGCGGGCAGCGCTTTGCCGGCCCCGTCCTCGCGACCTCCGAGGTGATCGATCAGCTGGACAGCCTGAGCCCGCTCGCGCCGCTGCATCAGCCGCATAACCTGACCCCGATCCGCATCCTCGCGCAGCTGCGTCCCGACCTTCCACAGGTCGCGTGCTTCGACACCACGTTTCATCGCACGCAGACCGAGACCGCGCAGGCCTATGCGCTGCCCCCGTCGATTACCGACCGCGGCGTGCGGCGCTACGGTTTTCACGGGCTCTCATACGAATACATCGCGAGCGTGCTGCCGGAGATCGCGCCGGCCGCGGCGGCGGGGCGCACCGTCGTCGCGCATCTGGGCAACGGCGCGAGCATGTGCGCGATGGTCGCGGGCAAGAGCGTGGCGAGCACGATGGGCTTCACGGCGGTGGAAGGCCTGCCGATGGGCACGCGTTGCGGCAGCCTCGACCCCGGCGTGATGCTCTATCTGCTCGACGAGCTGAAGATGGATACGCAGTCGATCGCGGACCTCATTTACAAGGGCTCGGGGCTGCTCGGCATGTCGGGCATCTCGGGCGACATGCGCGTGCTGCTCGACAGCGACGACCCGCGTGCCCGCTTTGCGATCGACGTCTACACCTACCGCATCGGGCGCGAACTCGGCAGTCTCGCCGCGGCGATGCAAGGTCTCGACGCACTGGTGCTGACGGCCGGCATCGGCGAGCACGCCGTCGCGATTCGCGAGCGCATCGTGCGCGATGCCGCGTGGCTCGGCGCCGAACTCGACGAAGCCGCCAATCGGGCGGGCGGCCCGCTGATCACCCGCGCCTCGAGCAGGCTGCCGGTCTGGGTCGTGCCCACCAACGAGGAACTGATGATCGCCCGCCATACGCGCGCTGTCGCCCCATAGAGGAGTTTCACCATGTCCGTCGAGCAACCGAGTTTGATTCTGCGAGGAGCGAAGGCCCTCGTGACCGGCGTCGCCAACGAGCATTCGATTGCATACGGATGCGCGAAGGCGTTTCACGACCTCGGCGCGAGCGTTGCGCTCACCTATGCGAACGACAAGGCGCTTCCTTATGTGGAACCGATAGCCAAAGCACTCGACGCCGAGATCTTCATGCCGCTCGACGTAACGGGCGAGGACGAAATGGAGGCCGTGTTCGACCGGATCGAGAAGACATGGGGAAGCCTCGATATTCTCGTTCACGCCGTTGCATGGGCGCCGAAAGCGGATCTGCAGGGCGGCTTGCTGCGATCGTCGCGCGAGGGCTTCCTGAGCGCGATGGACATCTCCTGCCATTCGTTCGTGCGGATGGCGCGCCTTGCCGCGCCGCTAATGAAAGACGGCGGCACCATGCTGACGATGAGCTACTACGGCGCGAACAAGGTCGTGCCGAACTACAACCTGATGGGCCCCGTCAAGGCGGCGCTCGAAGCCTGCGCGCGCTATCTGGCGTTCGAGCTGGGACCGAGGGGCATCCGCGTGCACGCGATTTCTCCCGGGCCGCTGCAGACCCGCGCCGCTTCGGGCCTGAAGGATTTCGAGCTGCTGCTCAACGAAGCGGTGCAGCGCGCGCCGCTCGGCGAACTCGTCGACATC
Source organism: Paraburkholderia sp. MM5477-R1 (assembly GCF_050436385.1). NCBI lineage: Bacteria > Pseudomonadati > Pseudomonadota > Betaproteobacteria > Burkholderiales > Burkholderiaceae > Paraburkholderia > Paraburkholderia sp. MM5477-R1. The sequence continues at coordinate 600,638 of NZ_JBNDMC010000010.1, read as the reverse complement.
ATGGATGTCGGCTATACCTGTGCGTTTCTGGCCACGCCGTATGCCCGGCGGGTGTCCGGTTCTACCTTGTATATCGACGGCGGATTGAACATCGTGGCATAGGGCCTGTTCACGCTAATAACGGGCTTGCGCTGGCCGCCAGAAGGGCCGAGCGCAAGGATTGCGACGCAACGAATACTCGACGTATTCGCAAGGAGCATGACGCGGCGATCGGCCCTTCTGGCGGCCAGCGCCTTGAAGGTTTTTTTAAAACAGGGGAACGTGCCTTTGCGCCCGTATTGCGGCGTCGGTCGTCGCTTGTTTGGCTCGGCCAAACGGCGCTCCTCTCTCCTTGCACTACGCGCGCAAAGGCACGTTCGCAAGCCCGTTATTAGCGTGAACAGGCCCTATGGTCTGGAGGAGTAAGCATCATGGCTGAACTGTTTCTTGGAAACGTCGAGGAAAGCGTCTCCGACGAAGAGATCGGCGAGTTCCTGATTCGCTACGGGTTCCCGCGCTTCAGCTCGATCCAGCGGGTGCACGGCACGGGCTCGCGGCCAGGCGCGGTGGTCGTCTTCGACGACGTGTCCGCGGACGGGCTGCGCATACTGCAAAGCCGCGTCCATAACCTGTTCTGGAAGAACCACACGATCGTCGCGCAACTGCTGCCGGAGCGCGACGAATCGTGACGGGCGACGGGAGCCGGGCATGGGTCTGCTGTCGCGGTGGCTGACCAGGCGCAACGCTTCCGAAGAGAGCGACGATCAGCAGACGAAGGAAATCGTCGAGCGGATCGTCGGGCTCTGTCCGTCGTTGCGGCTCGCGCGCAATTATGCGTTGCGCCTGCGGCCCGCCGTGCAACACACGACCGCCTATCTGCTCCGGCTCGCCGATGAAGTGCCGCCGACGCGCGAAGCGAACGCGGCGGCGTGGGCGACAGACCCGTATATCCACGCCTTTTTCGCCACACCCGACGACGTCTGCCCGGTCTTCAACCGCTCACACGAGCTGAACACGTTCTTCAGCGACCATCCCGCTGCCGATCAGGTATTCGCGGTGCTCGGCATGGCCATGGACGAGCGGCGTATTTTCGGCGTCGGGCAACACGGCGAAACGACGCAAACCGATCTCGCGCAGACGACCATCAACTTCAGCGATCACCAGGTGCGCGTGTGCGAAGAATCCGAAGCCGCGTTGCGGCGCCAGATCGTGTTGCGGATCGTCGATCAGCTCGTGCTCGAAGCCCTCGGCAAGATCGAGGCCGACACCTCGCGGCAGGACGAATTGCAACGCGAAAGGGCGCTGCTGAAAACGCGCCTGACGATTCTCGAACGGCAAGGGGCGGGCGTGCGCTCGCTGCTTGGTAGCGACGCGACGTCGAATTACGCGGAAGTGGCGAAGCTGCAGGCGCAGATCGAAGAGAACGATCAGGCTCTGGCGCAGTTGGGCCTGAAGACAGAGGCGCTGGAGCGGCATCTCGACGTGATGTGCGGTGTACTGGAGGCGCCGGATGCGCATTTCTACGTGCGCAAAAGCATCTACCGGCTCGACCGGATGAACGTCGTCCTGGGAGAGGGAGATACGCGGCCCGCGCACGAAATCGAGTTTCGCCTTGCGCGTCTGCCGGCGAGTCCCAATGCGATACGGGTTTTCTCGACGGTGCGTTTTCGACGCGCGGACTTTACGCCTCCCCTCAGCGGCCTCGCGCAAGCGCACCGCCTGATCTGACGCGAGCCATGCTCGCTATTTGCCGGCGACCGGCTCCACGGAGATGGCCACGGCCTCGGTATAGACCGCTTGTATCTGGTCGCCTTTTTTGATCCGCTTGAGCTGTTCGGGATCCTGCACGATCAGATCCACCGTGTTGCCTTGCGGGCCTTTCAGCGTGACCGCGCCGCTCTGGTGATTGACCGCGATGACGTTAGCCATGATCGTGACTTCGCGCGAGGCCGAGCCGCCGGGTTTCGCGCCCGCCGGTGTGCGTTCGAGCGTCTGCGTTTCGTTGGCGGTCAGCGGCGCGTTGCCTTTTTTCAGCATGATGGTCAGAGCCTGCGAATACTCGGCCTTGACCACGTCGCCGACCTTGATCTGATCGAAGTTGCGCGCTTCCTCGCCGACCACGACCTGCACGACCTTGCCCTTCGGGTCCTTGAGCAAGACGGTGCGCGTTGCCGGCTCGACGCCGACGACCGTCGCGGTCGTTTTGACCATGCCCGACACGGTGACTTTGCCGGGCTCGCTCTTGACCGTGACGGGTGCCTCCGTCTGAGCGAACCCCGTATTCGCGAGACACACGAGCGCCGCCGCGATGATCAGTTTGCGGTTAATCATTCTGCTCTCCTTGCGCGATCAATTGACCGTGTAGCCCCGCCCCGACATGCAGGCGGCGAAAGCGCGATTGAACGTGTCCATCGAGCCCTGCGTTTGCGACTGCGATTGTGCCGCGGCCGCGCGCCGGTTCTGCCGCGCGCGCGACCCGCCGACCATCGTGCCGGTCGCCGCGCCGATCGCCGCGCCCTTGCCGGCGTCGCCCGCAATCGCGCCGATGATCGCGCCGCCGGCCGCGCCGCGCGCGGCGCCCTGCACGCGCTCGCCGCCTCCCACCGCGGGGCCGGAAGGCGGGGGCGGGGCATTGGCGACCATGGTCGGGTCGATGCCGGTATTGCTCTTCGCCCACGAATAGCAGGCGCCTTCGTCCTGCTGCTGTTGCTGCGGGCTTTGCCCTCTGGCCGGATAGGCAATCGGCCTCGATTGCGCCAGGCCTTCCAGCGATAGCGACGCGCTCAACGCGGCGACAACGGCATATTTCGTAGACTTGTTCACGACAGCTCCTTGCGTGGGCACACGCGGGTGCGAGTCGCCGGCTTCCTGTTTGCTCAGGCGTGAGGGCGCAACCGGCACCCGTGAATGGGAATTCTGGTGGGACCGGTTGCCGCGCGGTGGATGCGCAGCAATGGCAGGTTCGCGTTCATCATGGTGTCGCGGGCCTGTCGCGCGCAATCGGACCAAGGTCGTATTTGCAATTTCGTCCATGGTTTCCAAACTGTATTCATGCGACAGGTGCAGGTCGTTTTCATTGCTTCGGACAACTGTCTGTCAAAGATCATGGCCATGCCGCCCGGGGCCGCTGACGAAGCGCAAGGGGAAGCATCGATGGACCGCGATTCGCGTGCTCGTACACGCATCATCCCGATTGCAACGGCGCTCGACGACGAGGCGAAGCGCGCGCGACGCATCAACCATGTACTGGGCGCCGCGCTTCTGGCGTGCTGCGGCGCGTTCTCCACTGCGGTGTCGCTGGCGCAGGCGCCGGCCGCGAACGCCCCGGCGAACGCGGCCCCGAACGCACCCGTTTCCGCGGCGACGCTCGACAAGCTCGTCGGACCGATCGCGCTATATCCGGACGACCTGATCGCGATCATTCTTCCTGCCTCCACCTATCCCGTCGAAATCGTGCAGGCCGATCGCTTTCTCGACCAGTACAAAAACGATAAGTCGCTCAAGCTCAACGACGCGTGGCACGATCCGGTGAAGGCGCTGCTGAATTACCCCAGCATCGTCAAGAACATGAGCACCGATCTCGACTGGACGATCAATCTCGGCGAGGCCGTCGTTGCCGATCAGGGCTCGGTGCTCGAAGCGATTCAGCGCTTCCGGCGGCAAACGCAGTCGGCGGGGCATCTGAAATCCGACGACAAGCAGGTCGTGGTCGTCGAGAAGGAAGTGATCAAGATCCAGCCGGCCGATCCGCAGGTGATCTACGTGCCGCAGTACAACCCGCAGACCATCGTGGTGGCCAGTGCGCCCGTGACCTACGCCTACGCGCCCACGCCCTATCCGGCCTACTACTATCCGTACGCGCCCGGCGCCGCGCTCGCGACGGGGCTGATCTGGGGCGCGGCGATTACCGCCGCCTGGAACGGCGGGCACTATGAAACGCATTACGGAGGCGGCGGCAACAACAACATCAACATCAACCGCGAAAGAAACGTCGAACGCGGCGATAGAAACGTCGAGCGCGGCGATAGGAACGTCGAGCGCGGCAATATCAACACGGGCGACATCAACCGCGGCGGTGGTCGCGGGCAGGGAGGGGGCACCTCCGCGTGGACCTCGGACAAGAAGCCGGGCCAGGTCAGCGGTATCTCGGATCGCTCGGCGCGCACGCAACGGGTCGGCGATCCGCCGTCGCGCGGCGGCGGCGCGGGTGCAGGCGCGGGCGCGGGCGCGGGCGGTGGGTTGGCGGGCGGCAACCGCGGCGGCGCGGGCGGCGGCGCAAACTATGCAGGTGGCGGCGCGGGTGGCGGCGCCGGCGCAAACTTCGCGGGCGGCGGTGCTGGCGCGCAAGGGCGGCCGCAGCCGTCCCAGCGTCCGACGGCGTCGGCGGGCACACGCGAGGTGAGTCAGCGCGCGTCGCCCGGGGGCGGCGGCGATGCGTTCAGCGGCTACGGCTCGGCGCGCGACGCGCAAGCCAACAGCGCGCGCGGCGCGGCGAGCCGTCAGTCGACGCGTGGCGGCGGAAATTCCGGTGGCGGTGGGTTCTCCGGCGGTGGCGGCCGTGGCGGTGGCGGTGGTGGATTCTCGCCGCGGCCCGGCGGTGGCGGTGGCGGTGGCGGCCGCGGCGGCGGACGGCGATAAGGAGCAGCCATGAGCGGACAAAGCATCACCGGAAAGCGCCCACGCGACGATTCGCGGCGACGTGTGGCCACATCGCGCCGGCTGTGCGCGATGGTGCTCGCGCTGTCGATTCCGTTGGCCGCGCTCGCCGCGGGGCAGCGCACTTTCGCCACCCCGGAAGACGCGGTCGCCGCGCTGTCCAGCGCACTGAAGACCGACGACGAAGCGTCGCTCGTCGCGATCTTCGGCGAAGCGCACAAGAGCCTCGTGGTATCGCCGGATCAGGCGGAGAACGAGGCGAACTGGGCCAAGGCGAGCAAGGAGCTCGAGGCCTATCACGTGCTCGACGACAGGGGACCGAACCGGCGGATTCTGCTGGTCGGCGACGAGGCGTGGCCGATGCCGATACCGATCGTCAAAGAGGACGGCACCTGGCGCTTCGCCACCGAGCAGGGCGAAGAAGAACTGATCAATCGACGGATCGGCGCCAACGAACTCGAAGCGATCAAGGTGCTGCACGCTTATATCGACGCGCAGCGTCAATACGCGTCGCGCGACCGCAACCACGACGGCCTGCTCGAATACGCGCAGAAGCTGGCCAGCACACCCGGCAAGCAGGACGGTCTCTACTGGCCCACCGACGAAAACAGCGACGAAGAAGAGAGTCCGTTCGGCCCGCTCGTCGCCGCGAGTTCCGAATATCTGAAAGGCCACGCGGCGGGCGATCCTTACCGGGGCTACCATTTCCACATCCTGACGCGGCAGGGCAAGAACGCGCCGGGCGGCGCGTTCAGCTACGTGATCAACGGCCACATGATCGCGGGTTTCGCGATGGTCGCTTACCCGGCGCGGTACGGCGCGAGCGGCGTGATGACCTTCGTGGTCAGCAACAACGGCGTCATCTACCAGAAGGACCGTGGCGCGCACGCGCCGCCTGTGACCGAGTTCAATCCGGATCACACGTGGCAGCGCGTCAAGGATTCGCTCTGAGCCGCTCCGGGTTGGCTGAGGCGATGGCCGTACAGCGCGCCCGTGCTTCCGTCAGGTCCGCTTCCGTACTCGAGGCGCTACGTTGAACCATCCACAGAGCGTCACCGGCCGCGCGTCTTCCACGCCACCCGCGCGCGGGTGGCGCTGCGCGTTTCCTCCCGCGCAGTGGCTGCGAAGCTATCAGCCTCGATGGCTCGCGAAGGACGCGGTCGCCGGCGTGACGCTCGCGGCTTATGGCATTCCGGTATCGCTCGCCTATGCGTCGCTCGCCGGCTTGCCGCCGCAATACGGCATCTACGGCTATCTGGTCGGCGGCCTCTGTTATGCGCTGTTCGGCTCGTCGCGCCAGCTCGCGATCGGCCCGACCTCGGCGATCTCGATGCTCGTCGGCGTGACGCTCGTGCCGATGGCCGGGGGCGACCCGTCGCGCTGGGCTTCGATCGCGGCGCTCACGTCCGTGCTGATCGCGTGCATGTGCGTGATCGGCTGGCTGCTGCGCTTGAGTTCGCTCGTCAGCTTCATCAGCGAGACGATCCTGCTCGGCTTCAAGGCGGGCGCCGCGCTGACGATCGCGATGACCCAGCTGCCGAAGCTGTTCGGGGTGAAAGGCGGCGGCGAATTCTTCTTCGAACGGATCGCCGTGCTGTGGGGGCAGCTTCCGCTGACCAACCTCGGCGTGCTCGGTTTCGGCCTCGTTTGCATCGCGTTGCTGCTGCTCGGCGAAAAGTTTTTGCCGGGGCGTCCGGTGGCGCTCGCCGTCGTCGCTGCCTCGATCGTCGTGCTGTCCGTCACGCCGCTGGCCAGCCGCGGCTTCACGCTCGTGGGCGCGCTGCCTCAAGGCTTGCCTGAATTCCGTCTGCCCGGGCTGCGGCTGCGCGATGTCGACGGCATCGTTCCGCTGGCGTTCGCGTGCCTGTTGCTGGCATACGTCGAGAGCGTTTCGGCCGCGCGCGCGCTCGCGCAGGCACATGGTTACGAGATCGACGCCCGCCAGGAATTGCTGGGTCTTGGCGCAGCCAATCTGGCCGCGGGATTGTTCCAGGCCTTCCCGGTTGCGGGAGGGCTTTCGCAATCGTCGGTGAACGACAAGGCCGGCGCGAAAAGCGCGCTTGCGCTGGTATTCGCGTCGCTGGCGATCGGCTTCTGTCTGATGTTCCTCACCGGACTGCTCGCGAATCTGCCCAACGTCGTGCTGGCGGCGATCGTGCTCGTGGCCGTGAAGGGCCTCGTCGACGTCGGCGAACTGCGTCACGTGTGGCGCGTGAGCCGCTTCGAATTCGCGATTTCGATGGTGGCGTTCGCGGCGGTGCTGTTGTTGGGCATCCTGAAGGGCGTCATCGTCGCGGTGCTCGTGTCGATGCTGCTGATCATCCACCGCGCCGCGCATCCGCATGTCGCGATGCTCGGGCGTATTCCCGGCACGCGCTATTTCTCGGATCTCGAACGTCATGCCGAGAACGAGACGATTGCGCATGTGCTGGCGGTGCGTGTCGAGGCGTCGTTGCTGTACTTCAACGTCGAGCACGTGCGCGAGACGATCTGGCGCATGATCCACGCCGCACCCGAACCGGTCCGGCTCGTGATTTGCGATCTGTCCGCATCGGCGGTCGTCGATCTGGCGGGCGCGCGCATGCTCGAAGCGATGCACGGCGCGCTGGAGGCCGCGGGCGCCGCGATGAAGGTCGTCGGCGCGCACGCGGACGTGCGCGACATGCTGCGCGCCGAGGGGCTCGAAGTTCGTGTCGGCCACATCGGCCGACGCGGCTCGGTGGCCGACGTCGTCGACGCATTCCAGCAAAACGGCGATTTCGCGGACGACGCGAATCGCGGATGAACTCGAGGAGAAACCCATGTCACGTCAATTTCGTCCTGGCGCGGGCGCGCCCGCACTCGACGCCGCGTACGCCCACACGATCACGCAGTGGCTTGCGGCAGCGGTGCTGCTCGCCAGCCCCATGTTGTGTTACGCAGCGAACCTGAACTTTCTGAAAGACACGCCCGTTACTTACATGCGCGAGGCCGACCGTAAAGCGCTCAACGACGCGGCGCAAAAGGCGCTCGATACAAAAAAGGATGGCGAATCGTACGAGTGGAGCAATGCGGGCACCGGCAATTCTGTTTCGATCAAGGGCACGGTGACGCCGCAGGACACGACGAAGGACGGCGATCGAACCTGCCGGACCGCGACGCTGACCGCGGTCGCGAAAGGACAGACCCAAACGTGGACGCCGATCGTCTGCAAAACCGGCAATGGGCCGTGGAAGATTCTGAAGCAATAAACGCATGCGTGTCGCTTCGTACGCCTCACGAGCACATACCATTTGCCCTGTTGATGCATAATTTGTCCAGCGTTTCGCGGCTCATGCACAAGGCAAACACATGGAACACTCTTACGCTAACGACGATACCGGCAATCTGATCCTGCTCGAACACGTCAACCTGAAAATCCCCAACCAGATTCTCGCGACCGCCTTCTACGTCACCGGCCTTGGGCTCACGCGCGATCCGTTCGTGATGACCGGGGTCGAGAATATGTGGATCAACGTCGGCCGGTCGCAGATTCACTTGCCGCACGGGGCGGCGCAACGTCTGCGCGGCAGTGTCGGTCTCGTGGTCGGCGAGCTCGAAGCGCTGGTGAGGCGGCTGCGCTCGGTTGAACCGCTGCTCGCCGGCACCGCGTTCGGCTGGACGGAGCGCGCAGGCAGTGTCGAAGTGACGTGTCCGTGGGGCAACCGCTACGAGTGCCTCGATCCTCTCCATCGATCCGCGTCGGCTCCGTGGTCGGACATCGATCTGGGCATCGCGTTCGTGAAGATGGATGTGCCGGTCGGCAGCGCGTTGCCTATCGCGCGCTTCTACCGCGATATGTTCGATGCGACCGTCGACATCGAAGAGAAGCATGGATTGCACCGCGCGGTGATCGATATCGGCACCCATCAGCAACTGCTGTACGCGGAAACGACCCAGCCCATTCCTGAATACGACGGACACCACATCGCCATTTACACCGCTGCTTTTTCGGGGCCGTTCACGCGGCTCGCCGAAAAAGGTCTGGTATATGGAGAAGAGCCGCATCAATACCGGTTTGCCGACCTGCTCGATCTGTCATCCGGAGAGCGTTACTTCCGGCTCGAACACGAAGTACGGAGCCTGCATCACCCACTTTACGCGCGCCCGCTAGTGAACCGGAATCCAGAACAGACCAACCGGAACTATCAGCAGGGGGCCGATTCGCGCGGCGGCCGGTTCTGATCGGCTCAACGAGCGGCGGCAACGCGAAGCGACCCAGGTGAAAACGCCACGACCAGGGCGGCGGTCAGCGACCACAACGGTGCACGCTGATCGCTCGCCACTCCTTAACGATTTAATCTAGAAAATCCACAACACATCGCCTACCCTTAAACGAGCCGGTTTTCCGCGGACCCGTGCATCACTTCTCCCCTCTCTGCGAAGCCGACCCGTCCTGACAAAGCTAACAACGATTCGAAGTCGTACGCTTTTGTTGTCTGCGAGGGTTGCGCCATCGTGCTCTTTCACGCTGTCGTCCGCGTGGATCCATGTCGCACTCCTGCGCTGCAATTCATAGGAACAATAAAAAGCTAGGAGACGCTCATGCCATTCAACCGTATTCAGGGAATTGTCGGCCTGCCACTGCTCGCCATCGCGTTCGGCTTGCCTGCGGCTCATGCCGCCGACGAAGTACAGAACAGCTCGACCACCACCGCCGCGCCGGTGCCATCGAGGCTTCAGCCCGTGACCCAGGATCAGCTCGATCGCGCCGGCAGCATGACGGCGGTCTGGCTCCATCCGAACGGCTCGTACGCGCAGACGCGCTATTACCCCGGCGCGCAGATCAACCGGACGAACGTCGCGAAGCTCAGGCCGGCGTTCATCTTCCAGACGGCCGTCAACGAGTCGATGGAAACGGCGCCGATCGTGAAGGACGGCGTGATGTTCCTGACCACGTCGTTCAATCACGTATACGCGATCGATGCGACGACGGGCAAAGAGTTCTGGCATTACAAGCACAAGATGGGTCCGGTCACGACGTTCTGTTGCGGGCCGAACAATCGTGGCGTCGCGATTTCGGGTGACCGGCTATATATGGGCACGCTCGACTCCAAGCTCGTCGCGCTCGACGCCAAAACCGGCAACGTGCTGTGGCAAAGCCAGATCGCCAATCCCGACGAGGGCTACTCGGAAACGATGGCGCCGACGGTCGTCGACGGCAAGGTGCTGATCGGCACGAACGGCGGCGAGTACGGCATTCGCGGCTTCGTGAAGGCGTACGACGCGAATTCCGGCCAGTTGCTGTGGACCTTCTACACGATTCCGGAAACCGGCCAGGAAGGCGTGTGGGCCACCAAAGACGCGACCGGCCGCGACGAGAAGCGCGACATCGACGCGGAGAAGAAGCAGTTGGCCGACAAGGGCGGCGACTTCTACAAGACGCTCGGCGGCGGTGTGTGGATGACGCCGGCGGTCGACCGGAAAACGCACACGGTGTACTTCGTGGTCGGCAACCCGTCGCCGGACCTGTATGGCGCGATCCGGCCGGGAGACAACCTCTATACGGATTCGCTCGTCGCGATCGATCTCGACACCGGCAAGTACAAATGGCACTACCAGTACGTGCCGCACGACGTCTGGGACCTCGACGCAGTGAGCCCGCCGGTGCTGATCGACGTGCGCGACAACGACGGCAAGATGATCCCCGGCATCGTGCATGCGGGCAAGACCGGTCACGTGTACGTGCATGATCGTGCGACCGGCCGTCTGATCCGCTTCTCACAGGCGATGATTCCGCAGGAAAACATGTGGACCCTGCCGACTGCGGCCGGCGCGCGCATGCTGCCGGGCGCGAACGGCGGCGTCGAGTGGTCGCCGATCGCGTTCGATCCGCAAACGCGCCTCGTCTACGCGGCCAACCTGAATCAGCCGATGACGTACCAGGTCGAGGACGCCGCCTATCCGGGCGGCAGCAAGCTGTGGCTCGGCGGCGCCTTCAAGCTGATTCCATCCGAGGCGCAATGGGGCAAGCTGTCGGCCGTCAACGTCGACACCGGCAAGATCGCGTGGGACTACAAGACCGACCAGCCGCTGATCGGCGGCGTACTTGCAACGGCGGGCGGTCTCGTGTTCAACGGCGAGGGCAACGGCCTGTTCCGCGCGTTCGATGCCGCCACCGGCAAGAAGCTATGGGAGTTCCAGTGCGGCGCGGGCGTCAACGCGCCGGCCGTGTCGTACACGGTCAACGGCAAGCAGTACATCGCGGTCGCGGCGGGCGGCAATACGCAGATCGACTTCAAGCGCGGCAATAGCGTCGTCGTGTTCGCGGTGCCATGAGGCGGCCGGCGCCGCGGGGAGCGCCGGGTGGGGCGCGCGCTGCATGGGTGGCGCTGCTGTGCGGCGGACTGATCGCCGCATGGCTGCCGTCGGGCGCGCGCGCCGACGCCGAGGCGGGCAAGGCGAAAGCGCAGGTGTGCGTGGCCTGTCATGGGCCGATGGGCAATTCGACCAATCCGGACTATCCGATTCTGGCCGGGCAAACCGCGCGCTACCTGTATCTGGAGCTGAAGGACTTCAAGCAGGGACGGCGCAGCGATCCGCGCATGTCGCCGATGGCGGCGAACCTGTCGAGCGAGGACATGCAGGACCTCGCCGACTACTTCGCCGCGCAGAAGCCCGTATCGGTGCCGTTCAACGCGGATGGCGCGAGCATCGAGGCGGGCAGCAAGAAGGCCGCCGAGCTGTTGTGCACGATGTGCCACCTGGGTGGCTTTTCCGGGCAGAACGAGATTCCGCGCGTCGCGGGCCAGCAGTATCAGTACATCGTCAAGCAATTGCAGGACTTCCGCTCGCACACACGCACCAACGATGCGGGCAACATGACCAGCGTGACGCGTAATCTGTCCGACGACGACATCCATCATCTGGCCGCTTATATCAACAATCTGCATTAGCACGGGGAAGACACCATGACAGACATGTTCACTCGGCAGCTTGCGGTCGCCGTTCTGCTCGCCACCGCATTCGGCGCATGGGTGCCGGCGCTCGCCCAGGACCAGGGGGAAATCAACCGCCAACTGCTCGCGGCCGCGAAGGACGACGATCAGCAGTCGGTCGTCGCGGCGCTGCAGCGCGGCGCGTCGGTCGATGCGATGAACCGGATCGGCGACACCGCGCTCGTCACCGCGTGCAAGAAGGGCGATACGGCGATGGCGCGCACGCTGATCGAGCGCGGCGCGAACGTGCAGCATGCGAACGCGCCGGGCGATACACCGCTGATGGCCGCTGCCTACGGCGGCTTCGACGAGATCGTCGCGCTGCTGCTCGCGCATGGCGCCGAGCCGCTCGCGACCGATCGCGTCGGCAAGACCGCGATGGAATACGCAGCGGGCCAGGGGCAAACGAAGGTCGTCGGTCAGTTGCTCGATGCGGGCGTCGACGTGAACCGGACCTACAAGAACGATCTGACCGCGCTGATGTGGGCGGCGGGATACGATCGCGCGGAGACCGCGCAGTTGTTGCTCGCGCGCGGCGCGAACCGGTCGTTGAAGGACAATCGCGGGATGACGGCGAAAGATATCGCAGTGCAGACGAAGTCGGAGCGCGTCGCGGGGTTGTTGTCGGCGGGTTAGCGGCTCGAATCACGCACGCAATGCCGGCCGCGCTTGCGCCAGAATCGCCGGCAATGCCTCGAACGAATCGATCAGCGCGTCGCAGCGCGGCAGGTCGGCGACGCTCGCGCTGCCATAGCCGTAGCTGACGATGAAGACCGGCAGACCGGCCGCGCGCGCCGCCGCGACATCGACCGATGAATCGCCGACCAGCACGCAACGTTCGGGCTCGACGTCGAGCAGCCGGCACGCGTGCCAAAGCGGCTCGGGCGACGGCTTCATGCTCGCCACGGTGTCGCCCGCGACCAGCCCGTCCAGATAAGCGGCAAGCCCCGTTTTGTCGAGCAGCGCCGCCGCCAGCGCCTGCGGCTTGTTGGTCACGCACGCGCAGCGGTACCCGTGCTGCTGCAACGCGCGCAGCCCGGCCATCACGCCAGGAAAAACCCGACCCAGCGCCGCGTTGGTCACTGCGTAGTGCCGCTCGAATACCGCTTGCGCGTGCTCCAGTTCGACGCGCTCACCGAGGCCCGCCGCATCCAGCGAGCGTTGCACGAGCTTGCGCAGGCCGTTGCCGATGAAGCCGGTCACCCTGTCGTACGGCAGCGGCGTGGCGCCGAAGTCCGTCAGCATCAGGCCGGCAGCCGCGACGATGTCCGGAGCGGTATCGACCATCGTACCGTCGAGATCGATCAGGACAGCGTGGTAGTCGCGGTTCATTGCCATGACGCGCTCGCGTTCGCCTGGTCCGCGTTCAGTGCGGCGTGCGCAGCCGAATCGGGACGACGCGTGGCGTCTTGATGCCAGCGGCGCAGTGTCGCCAGATCCACCCAGCGATGCCATTCGCCGCGCACCATCGGAACGATCGGCGCGTGCGGATCGCCGAGATGAGGCAGCACGGCCAGCGCGCCATCGAAGTCCTCGCGCGCGGTAAAAGCGCTCGGCGTGACGATGACGGGCACGCGCGCGGCGCGCGCCGCCAGCAGGCCGTTGCGCGAGTCCTCGAAGGCGAGACAGGCCGCGGGCTGCAAGCCGAGCTGTTCGAGCACGTGGCGATAGACGTCGGGGGAGGGCTTTTTTGCCGGCGTGGTGCCGGCGTCGCCGATCGCCGCGAAGCGATGGCGCCAACTGGCGCCGAAATGCGCCTGCAGCAGCGCGTCAAGGTTGGTGGGAGTCGTGGTCGTCGCGATCGCCACGCGTAGACCGGCCTCGTTCGCCTCGTCGATCAGACGCGCGATGCCGGGTCGTAGCGGCACGCCGCGCTCGCGCATGCGCTCGGTGTAGTGGCGCGTCTTCAGCGCGTGCAGCGCGTCGACGGCCTCTCGCGCTCGCGGGCCCCCGGCTTCCTCGCACTCGACCGTGCGCCAGTAATGCAGCAGACGCTCCTTGCCGCCCGCCACTTTCAGCAAGCTGGAATAGAGCGCTTCGTCCCAGAACCAGTCGAGGCCCGCTTCGGCGAACGCGGCGTTGAATGCGTGCAGATGAGCAGTCTCGGTGTCGGCGAGCGTGCCGTCGACGTCGAAGATAAGGGCTTGCATCGTGCGGTCCTCGCAAGGGTGGGGTGCGGTTCAGACACGCACCACGATAGCCGAGCCGTCCGCCGATTCAAATTCAGAGATTCTTTCGCCGCCGATAAGCGGGACTTTGTGTGCCGGCACGCACCGAACACGCACGCCGCGCCGCGTCATTTGCCCAACTGCGGATCGGTCACGAAGCCCAGCTTCGTCAGTCCGCCACGCTGCGCCGCCGACATCACGATCGCCACCCGCTCGTACGGCACCTTGCGATCGGCGCGCAAATGCAGCTCCGGCTGCGGCGTCGCGAGGGCGGCTTGCGCGATGCGCGCGCGCAAGGCGTCGTCGGTCACGGGCTGACCGTCCCACAGCACCGTGCCGTCCGCCTGCACCGCGACGTCCACGTGCGCGGGCTTGAGCGCTTCCGGCTGACTGCTTGCGTGCGGCAGATCGATCCTGACCGCGTGTTGCAGCGCCGGAATGGTGACGAGAAAAATGATCAGCAGTACCAGCATCACGTCGACGAGCGGCGTCATGTTGATCTCGTTCATCAAACCTTGATCGTCGTCGTCGGAGAAAGGGCTCATTGCCATTCGAGGTCTCCGTCGCGGTTTGCGTTCGTCGCGTTGGTGCCGCGCGGCACCACGCGCATCTGCGGCCCGGCGCTCGACGGCAACTGCGAGCCGGTGACGAAGTACGCGTGCAAGCCGTGCGCGAAGCGCTTCAGGCGCGCGACGATCGAGCGGTTCGCGCGCGTCAGACCGTTGTAGCCGAGCACGGCGGGAATCGCGACGAAGAGCCCGAACGCCGTCATGATCAGCGACTCGCCGACCGGGCCGGCGACATGATCGATCGAGGTCTGACCGGTCTCGCCGATCACGATCAGCGCATGGTAGATGCCCCACACGGTGCCGAACAGCCCGACGAAAGGCGCGGTGCTGCCGATCGACGCGAGAATCGCGAGGCCGCTTTGCAGGCGCGCGATCGTCTCGTCCATCGTGTCCTGCAGACGCCGGGTGATCCAGTCGGACACGTCGATGCGGTCGTGCAGATGCTGCTGCGTCTGCCGATGGTGCGTCGCGGCTTCATGGCCCGCCAGCGCGAGCGCGAGCAGCGGGTTGTCGTGCGCGCCCGATTCCGAATGACCGAGGCTGCGCAGCCCGTCGTCGAAGCGGTCCGCGCTCCAGAAGCGCGCGTCGCTCTGGGTTGCGCGCCTCAGGCGGATCAGTTGCCACAGCTTCACGATGATCACCGTCCACGACAGCACCGACATGATCACGAGCACGCTCAGAATGCCGCGCGTGACGATATCACCTGAATCCCAGACGTTTGCGAGTCCGTAGTGTTGCATGGCGAGTTCCTTCGTTTGGTGTCCCTGGTCTGTTTGGCGGTGCGCTCACCCTGTCGCGTCACTCGGTCAGTCCGAATACGAACGACTGCGAGTACGCGGCGCGCACCGGCGTGCCGTTTTCGGTGTACGGCTGGCAGGCGCCCGCATGGACGGCGGCGAGCGCCGCGTCGTCGAGCCGCGCGGAGCCGCTGCTGGTTTGCAGCCGCGCCGTTTCGATATGCCCGCTCAGCCCGACGACGAAACGCACGATCGCTGTGCCATGCTCGCCGCGCCGCTTCGCGATGTCGGGATAGTCGGGCTTCGGAATCGAGCAGTCGACGTGCGACACGTTGCGCGGCTCGGTCGACGCGGGCACCGCCGGATGGACGGCGGGAGCCGATGCCGCCGACGGCGCGGCGGCTGTTGGCACGGCGGCTTGCGTGACGGGCTGCGCGGTGCTTTCGCGTGTCGGAGACGGTTTCGGCAGAGGTTTTTCCACACTGCGCGGCACCTGCGCGCGAGGCTGCGGCGCCGGTTTGACGCGCACGGCGGGGTGCGTGACCGGCGGCGTTGGCGCCGTCGGAACGACAGCGGCGGGTGGGGGCGGCGCGGGAGGTGAAACAACCGGAGCGGGAGGCTCGGGGCTCAGCAGCGACGCGGTGATCGTGCGCGGCTCGACCGGACGCTCGACGATCCGGTTACGCGCGCTCAACGCGATGGCGAGCAGCACCAGATGCGCGACGATCACGGCGCCCAGCACGATGGCCGCGCGACGGTAACCGGCCGCGGCATTCGTAGGACTTGCTGGGTTCACCATGGCAACTTGCAGCATCATCGCCACCTCCGCGCTCATTGTCCCCCGCCGACCCCGCTTTTCAAACCCGCGACGGCCGGCGCGAAGCAATTCGGGAAAATCTCCCGCCGATCCGCGTTGTCAAACAATCGCCCGGTGGGCTACCTTGAAATGATGACGCGAACCATCGCGGCGCCATATCAACCCGGAGTACAACGATGCTGGAGACACGGATTTTCCCCCGACCACCACGCCGTTCCCTCGCGCTGGCCTGCGCGCTCGTGCTGGCCGCGAGCGCCGCGCATGCCGCGGCCGCGCCGCTCGCCTACGTGACGAGCGAGAAGGCCGGCGTCGGCGTGATAGATCTCGACCAGATGACGCTCACGCAGACCTTTCCGGTCGGCGCCGGTGGCCCGCGCGGCCTGAGCCTGAACGCAGACGGCACGCGTTTGCTGGTCGCCAACAAGAACACGAACGATCTCGCGGTGATCGACACCGCCACGGGCAAGGTCGTCCAGCGCGTGAAGATCGGCAAAAACCCTGAATATGTGCGGGTGCGCAACGGCTACGCGTACGTGACCTACGAGCCCGGCGAGGACGGCGGGCCGCCGGGAGCCAAACCCGACGCGAAGGGGGACAATAAGCCCGCAGCGAACGCGGGCAACAAGCCCGGCGCGGACGACGACGACGCGAACAAGCCGCCCGCCGAAATCGCGATCATCGATATGAAAAACTGGCACGTGATCCGTTCGGTCACGAGCGGCCACGAAACCGAAGGCATCGAATTCTCGCGCGACGGCCAGATGATGCTGGTCACCAACGAAGGCGACGATACGGTGTCGATCTATCACACACGAACCGGCGCGCCGATCCGAACCGTGAAGCTCGCGGCGGGCGGCCGGCCGCGCGGCATCCGGCTGTCGCCTGACGGCAAGCATTATGTTGTCACGCTGGAGTCGCTCAGCAAGTTCGTCGTGATCGACGCGCACACGTTCGAGATAGTCAAGACCGTTGACACCAAACTCGGGCCCTATGGCGTCGCGTTCGGTCCCAACGGTCAGCGGCTCTTCGTGGCCGCCGCGCGCGACAGGGTGGTGCAGGTGTTCGACGGCCACACGTACGAACATGTCGCCGATGTGCCGGTCGGCCAGCGCTGCTGGCATTTCAGCTTCACGCCGGACGGCTCGAAGCTGATGGTCGCGTGCGGTCGCTCCGACGCGGTCTACGTGCTCGACGCGAAGAGCTATCAGCCGCTCAAGCAGATCGGCGAGCTGCCGCTCGCGTGGGGCATCGTCACGTATCCGCACAGCGACGGCTCGATCGAATCGCATTGAGCGAAGCGGGCGAATGAGCTGTTATCGGGTCCTGCCATACCAGTACGTTCGCGCGCGGCACCGCCGCCGCGAGCTGTTCGCGGGTGAGGATCATTGCGCGTCTCCAAAAACGAAACAGCCCCGTCGAAGCGGGGCTGTGTTGATGAAACAGGCGGGGAAATCAGGAAGTGCGACGCGTCGCGAGTGCCCGGTCGATGAACCAGAAGGTCACCGTCCCGCTAAAAATTTCCATGTCACTTGACGTCCAGATGAGATTCGTCGCATCCGCAAGCGATGCAACGAGCTCGTTCAAGAAGAAGGACTCCCTAAGTCAGCAACCTATATAAGAGAGCAGGCGAGCCGCCGCGCAACCGACTACCTTTTGATGAGCCGCCTGACGGCGAGTCGGACAGACTGCGGGAGCCTGGAAAAAGCCCCGCGGGAGAGGCGATACAAAACATATCTCGTCATCACGCGGATAATCTTCTTGTCGAGGGGCAAGGAGTTCAGCGTGGTTTTTGGAAAGACCTCATAGTCGGACGGTTGCCCAAAGCCCAAAAACATCGAGATCTGGTCATTCAACCGGGTGATGAATTCGGTGTTGACGATAATCGGCTCGGACCTTTGGATTTCGCTGTCTACCTGGAGGAAGACGCTTTTCCTGACGAAATTCTTGTTGTTGACGGGCCTCGCTCTGTGTATGCCGTATGTGTTGTAGATCAGCAAGGAGCCACTGGGCATCTTGAAGCTTCTGATCGCGGACTCGTAGTTCGCTTCGATAAACTCGTCGGTATAGTCGCTATATGCCTTTTCGCCCGACCAAAGGTGAGAGCCTTCGATATATTGAAACTCGCCATCCTCGACATCCGAGACATAAAAAATAAAAATGATTCCCGGAATATGAGCGAATGCTTTGTCAGTCTTGTTGTCGGTGTGCCACTGCATATGGTGTCCACCATATGTTTCATAATAACGCAGCGCTTTCAGCCGGAATTCGTTGCCCAGATATCTCTCGCAGATTTTGAGCACTAACGACGAGGTGGCAAAGTTGTAGAAGGTCTTCGAAACTGCGAGAAGATTGGTCAGGTAGTACTGTTTCTCGGAGTAGACGCCGCTGATGGAGTTTTCATTCAGCCCAAGTCTCGTTTGTGTCGCGTCGCGCTCGATGGTTTTCAGCGTGTATTGCGATATCGCCGAGGGGAAGGCGTAATATCCATTTACATTTAGATCGCTGACGATCTGATCGATGTCGACAGAGAGAAACTCACTGCAAAATAATGCTGCTTCATTTTTCTTGTCACCGGCCCGGACACGACGTGAGCTTGCCGGTGTCTCGTCGACGCTGATTTCAAGGCTGCAGCCCGAATCGTCAATATTGAGGGGCGCGCTTGCCATTGCTTTCTCCCATGGTTTTTTCGACCTCTCACTGCCCGTTTGTCGAATCGAAATGGACAAATGGATGCTAGTTGCAGGGACGTCGTCGAAATCGCGGAGTCGGAAGACGACAAGATTTTGGCCAGCCGAGACCCGAGGCTGCGCCAGTTAGCGAAAAGATCACGAGCCGTGATCTCTGATCGTCTCCCGTTTGTGTGACGAGAACCGCGCCTGGCGCCGCGAAGCCGAAACCGGAGCTGCGGCAACTGAAGAGGCACCGGCGCGCGCAATCGCATCCCCAAGCTTGCCGAATGGCAGTTTGGGGTCGAGTATAAGCATTCAGCGAGGCCACGGTGGCAGCCGTTCGAAGTCGTCGCGCGGTGAATGGGCCGATCTGGAGCGATGGGCGGATGCGTTAGCGTCGATCGACGAACGTCGGCAAAGGCCGAAACGCAGCGTTCGACTCTGCGAAATGAATGGCCGTTTGCTGAGCGGAGCCGACTTTCGAATGTCCCAGCTATGGTGCGGGCGAATGACGCTTCATGGCCGAACGCGGCCGACGGCGAACGCACCAGATCGACCCACTGCCGCCGCTGAACACCGGCGGGACTCGGCGGCAGCTTTCAAGTCCGACAACGGCCACTTGTCCTGCCGCATCGGACGGCAATAAACCGGCCTTCGCGGGCATTGGAGTCCGCTCGCATCCCGGTCAGTCGCGCAGTCGATTTATTTGCCGATTTTGGGAATGGCCTGACGGTATCTTCGACAAGAAGCACTGGTCACCGCGGACAGCTGGGAAATGCGCGCTGGCGACCGCGTCCCCGATGCCCGAAATTGACGTCAATTTTTCCACGCTCGGCTTTCTACGGCGGCTGAAGTCTCAGCCTGCACGGCCGGCGGATTCTGACTTTCGAGAATCGGTTCGTCTGCCAGTCATTTTCAGGTCAATGAAATCCATATAAATCAATAAGATACGCGACCTCCACGTCAGGCGATCGATGGCACGGGCCTTGCGTTGTTTAAGGCATAGAGCATTCAACGCCATTAAAGCAGTCCACATAGGACTCACCTGCGGAGACGACATCCATGATTCGATTTATCCCCCCGCGCTCACGCGCGCGGCGCTACTAAGCCGCAACTCGACTTTTCCCACTCTGCCCTGGTCACCGACTGCCTCCCGCGGACGGCGGGACAGATGCGTCCGTCGATTGTTCGTCACTGTATCCGGCACGCCCGACGATGCCACCCCGCAGTCCATTCAGAAAGCAACCCACAAGGAGACGATATGCAAGTCACTGGTATGTTGTACGGCTCAAGACTGTTGAAATTCGGTGGTTTTCCCACTGCCGAAGTTCTCGGCCCTGACGCAAGCGAAGAGCAGATCAAAGCCCTGATCGATCGTCATGGCTCGGTATTCGTGAAGCCGATGTTCAAGGGTGGGATAGGCAAAAAGGGCAAGGCGGGACTCATCGGGCGAGCGAGCGACCTGAAAACCGCACTGAAGGAGAAGGAGCGCCTGTATTTCACCGAACATCGGCATGGAAATCAGACCGCCAAGGCTAATGGCGTGACCTTCGAAGGCGCAGTGCCGGCGCAGCACGAAGTGTATTTCTCGATCACTGATTCGACGCGCTTCAGGGCGCCCACGATGACACTCACGCATCACGGCGGCGTCGACATCGAAGAACTTGATCCGAGCATGATCGTGCACGTGCCGTTCGATCCGCTCACCGGACTGAAGGCGTTCGTCGTCGCGAACGCGCTGTCGCGCCTGAACGCGCCTAAGGAAATCATCTCGCCGCTGGTGCAACACCTGCCGAAACTGTGGGAGCTCTATCACAACTTCGGTATGACGACGCTAGAGCTAAACCCGATCCGCATGCAGGCCGGTCGCGATGGCCGGCTGACGCCAGTCGCGTGCGATTTCAAATGCGGCTTTGATCGCGACGACGTTCGCTGGCAGCGGCTCGACATACCCGCGCACGTGTTCTCGGTCGACTATTCCGATTTCGAATCAGAGATCAACCAGTTGCGGACCTACCAGGGTCAAAGCGACGTCTACGTGATCAACGAAGGCGGCACGATCCTCGCGCCGACTTTTGGCGGCGGGGCCAACTCGCTGGTGTCGGAGATCCTGGGCGACGACGCGATCATTTCCTCGGACTTCGGTGGGAATCCTCCCTACGAAAAGATGAAGGAAGTGGCTCGCATCTGTTTCAAGCACTGGCTGAAACAGACCAACGTGCTGTTCATCATCGGCGGGAAGTCGAACAACACCGATATCTTCGAGACGCTGCGCGCAATGGCCGATGCGTTGCGCGAGCATTTCAGCAAGAACGGACCGACGCCGCTTTACGTGGTGATCGGGCGCGGCGGCCCTAATCTTGTACGCGGCATGGGCGCAATGCGTGACACCTGCGATGCGCTCGGCCTGCCCTACAGCATTTTCGGGTTCGATTCGGATATCAGCGAAGTCATCCAGTACGCGAAGGCGGCGGACGCGTGGATGAAAGCAGGCGGCCGCGAGCTGGTCACCGCGACGCTCAACAGTGCGCAAGGCGCGCCCGCCCAAGCCTGAGCCGTCATGACTCGAGCATAAATCAATCTGGAGGAAGACCATGTACAGGCAAGGTGCAGGAGATTTCAAATACTACGTCGGCATCAGTTCGCTCGCGCAGGCTGCCTGCCGCGAGGACCGCGTGTGCGTGCTGAACATACTCGGGGGCGAGTCGCGGCAAGTCACGCCGGTGGGCCACGCGTATTCGGGAGGTAACGTCGTTTTCGGCACGTCGCCCGGACGCCGCGGACAGGTGCTGGAGACTTCGCTTGGCAATATCCCCGTGTACAACAGCGTGCTGGAAGGGCTGCAGGACGGCCATCATTTCAACTGCGGCGTGATCTATTTGCCGCCATCCGCCGCGCGCGACGGTGTGGCCGAACTGATTCGCGTTAATCCAGAACTGAAGAAGATCTTCATCGTCACGGAGAAATTGTCCGTGCACGATTCGCGCGAAATACGTGCGATGGGACAGCAAAACGGCATTGACATCTTCGGCGGCAATAGCCTCGGTATTGCCGACGCATGGAACCGCGTGCGCATCGGCGGCGCACTCGGCGGCGATAGCCCTGACGAGGCACTCAGGAAAGGCTCGATTGCGATCTTCTCAAACTCGGGAAACTTCACGACAACGATCGCGACATACCTGCGAATGGCCGGCTGGGGAACGACTACGCTGATGTCGAGTGGGAAGGACGTTTATATCCATTTCGCGGCGCCGGAGTTCGCGTTCGCGCTCGCCAATGACGCGCGCAGCAAGGCGGCCGTGCTGTACTCGGAGCCGGGCGGATACTACGAACTCGAAGCGAATTTCAGCAAGCCGGTGGTCGCCTGCGTGGTCGGCCGCTGGAAGCAGAAACTGACGCGCGCGGTCGGCCATGCGGGAGCATTGGCCGGCGGCAACGACGACGCTGCATCAAAAGAGCGCTGGTTCATGGAGAAGTTTGGCGTCGATCGACCGTTCACACCGGACGATCCGGTGTGCAGCGCAAAAGGCGCGCTCGTAACCAATATCGCCCACATTCCGGCGGCCCTGACGGCGGTGATGCATGAAAACGGCGCGCGGCCCGACTTTGCGCCAGAAGGCAGTCTCGCGCTCAAGCCATGGTTTCGCTCGTCAATAGGAATTGCATTGCCGCCCGAGCTCGACCTGCCGGTTGTCACAGCGTTGCCGCCGTATGACGCACAGATCGCCGCGCTAAACCAACAGGTCGGCATCGTGTTGCCCCGCCAGAATATGAAGGACGCTTCGGGCGCATCGCAGATGGACCCGGACACGCAGGTGACAAGTCTGCACGGCGTGCCGGTGCTACAGGCCGCGCAGTATTCGCTCGAGGGCAACCTTTGCCTCGCGCTGTTGCACGAACCGGGGGGCACAAACGACGCGAAACTCGTCAGTGTTGCGGTCGGTGCCGAACTCAACCTGCATGGCGATACGACGCTCGCGGCGGCGCAGGCCGCTCGTGACGCGGGCAATGCGCCAAACAGCGTACTCGCGTCGGCGGCGAGCATTGTCGGCCCGGGTCGCGCCGACGGCGCGCGCCGGGCCGCGCGAGCGTTGGTCGAACTCGGCACCACGGCTGGCTTGCGGGACGCGCTCGACGAGGGGCTCGAGTTGTCGTTGCGGCAGTCCGACGATGCCGAGACGCGAGCCTTGCTCACGTGTGAGGTGCCTGACGAAAAGGCCCAGGCGATGCTCGCTGGCCTGACGGATAGAGAGGCGAAGTCCGCGTTCATCCGCTATTTACAGGGCCTCGACGGACACCCGAGCGCCGATGCCGTGCTGGCTGCAATCACCACGACGCTCGCGTGGGGGCCGTTGATGCGCAAACGCGTATCGCGGATGACCGTCGAAAACCTGCCATGGTGGATGCGCCTGTTCGGAACGCTGATAGGCGCGTCGGTCGACGCCGGACAACATGAAGCGGGACGCTTCTGCGGTATCGCGATGGACGAGGTGCTAGGACAGCGCTCGCTGACCGATGTTGCGTGCGCTGCGTTGATTGGGGGCAAGCCGGATGAAGCTGAGCTGTTTGGATTTCAGACACTCGTGGGCCTGCTGCTCACGAACGGACCGGGCGCGATTTCCGCGCAGGGCGCGAAGGGCGCGGTATCGGCGGACGGTCCCGAAACGCCGGAACGAGTCCAACTCAACAAAGCGATGGTCGGCTTTCTCACCCACGCGGGCTACGCGCATGGCGGCAATGGCTTCGAGGGGGTGGCGTTCCTGCTTGAGCGTTTCAAGGAGGTCGCGATGACCGATCCCGGTGATCCGGCGCACGGTCTCGACCTGAAAGCGATGGCTGCCGGATTCGCACGTGCATATGGCGAGGAGCGGACACAACGCAAGGAGGTCGGCGCACAGCAAGCCACGGCACTGCCCTGCATCAACCATCCGGTGTTCAAGGGCAAGCCCATCAACGTCGATCCCCGTGAGGCGTTCGTGCGTCAACGCTTCGAGGCTCGGGGCGAGTACAACGTCTTCCACGACTACTACCGTGCGCTGGTGCAGGCGTTGTACGACGAAAACGTGACGCGCAACGTGTTCGCGGTCAACGTGGATGCAGTGATTGCCTCGGTGTTGCTGAAGATGCTGTGGGCGCGCCATCGGGCTGGCGAGTTCTCCAGTCAGGCGCTGGAGACCGCGGCCTTTACCGTGTTCCTGTATGGCCGGATGATCGGCTGCGCTGCGGAGGTTGACGACCACTTGAATCGCGGTCGCAACCTGGACACTCGCACACCTCAGGCAAACGTGCGATTCGTCGCGTGAGAGCCAAAAGCTGTATTACGATCGACTGATCAGTCCGAAGACCGGGCCGCATTCGACTGATTTATCGGAATGCAGCACCGGGCTTCAAACGCCGAGGAGACACGTCGTGCCAGTCACTCCACACACATCACAGCCGGTACCGGTGCCGGCGCCGCAACCCGAAATCAAGCCCCGATTCTGGCCTGAGGGCTGGTGGAAACTGATGGAATACCGGATCGGCATTATTCCGCTGCCGGTCTACGTTATCCTGCTCGCGCTGATCGCGGGTTTCGCGATCACCGGAAAGGTGCCCGGCGAGATATCAATGGCGATCGCCGTATTGGCCTTCTTCGGTTTCACCTGCGCGGAGATCGGCAAGCGCCTGCCGATCGTGCGCAATATCGGCGCGGCCGCGATCTTTGCGACCTTTATACCTTCCGCGCTGACCTACTACCACCTATTGCCCAAGCCAATCCTCACGCTTACCACGGATTTCACGAAATCGACCAACTTCCTGTACCTGTTTATTGCGTCGATCATCGTGGGCAGCATTCTGAGCATGGACCGGCGTGTGCTGATTCAAGGCTTCATCAAGATCTTCGTTCCGCTCGGGCTCGGCTCGGTCGCGGCGGGCATCGTCGGGACGCTGGTCGGCACGGCACTCGGGCTCGGCGCGCGCCATACGTTGTTCTATGTCGTGGTACCCATCATGGCGGGCGGCATCGGCGAAGGCGCGATACCTTTGTCGATCGGCTATTCAGAAATCCTTCATCTGCCGCAGGGCGAATTGTTCGCCCTGGTGCTGCCGCCCGTGATGCTTGGCAGTCTCACCGCGATCATCTTCGCGGGCGCGCTCGATATGGTCGGCAAACGCTTTCCGCATCTCACGGGTCAGGGGCGTTTGCAAGCCGGCGAGGTGGACCAGATGAACCCGGTGGAGGAAGAAATTCGCGGGCACGTCGACGTCTCCCACATCGCGGCGGCTGGAATCACTGCCATTACGCTGTACCTGCTGGGGCTGATGTGTCGCAACATGTTCGGGCTGCCCGCGCCGGTGGCCATGCTGTTTCTCGCGGTGCTGGTCAAGCTCGCGCGGGCGGTATCGCCGCCATTACAGGAAGGCGCGTTCGTCGTATATAAGTTTTTCTCGACGGCCGTGACCTATCCGCTGCTGTTCGCGATCGGCGTGGCGATGACGCCGTGGGACAAACTGATGGCTGCGTTCACGCTGGCGAACATCGTCACGATCGTCGCGACGGTGGCCACACTGATGGGGACCGGCTTCCTGGTCGGGCGCATGTTGAAGATGTACCCTATCGACACAGCGATCGTGAACGCCTGTCACAGTGGGCAGGGCGGGACCGGCGACGTCGCCATCCTCACGGCGGCCAACCGCATGCAACTGATGCCGTTTGCGCAGATTGCCACCCGCATTGGCGGGGCGATTGTCGTCACGGTCACGCTGATAGTTCTAGCGCGCATGGGATGATGAGTTGCTATTGGCAAGCGTCGGGACGCCGTTCCCCACGTCGGGATCGGCAGTCATTCTGCAATTGAGCGCCGCGGGGCGACCTTGGGCATGAAAATAAGCGGTATTCCGTTGTGGGGATGGATGGCCGCCGCCGCGCTTTACGTCGGTGTGGCTGCCGCCGCGGTCGAGTTTGCGTGGGACCGTTCGATCGGTGCGCTTGTGGAGATCGGCGCACACCGGCTCGACCTGTATGCTGCCAGCCTCGGGAGCGAGTTCGGACGCTACGAGATGATGCCTTCGATCGTCGCCAGGCAGGAAAGCGTGCGCGCGTTGTTGAGTGCGATGCCCCACCCACCGGCCGGACTTCTACAGACGGTCAATACCTATCTTGACGCAGTGAATCGCGACGCCGGCAGCGTTGCCGTAGACGTGATCGACCAGCACGGTCTGGTCATCGCCGCGAGCAACTGGAATCGGCCAGAAAGCTTCGTCGGCACCAACGTGTCTTATCGGCCGTATTTCCAGGACGCGCTCGCACATGGATCGGGCCGGTTCTTCGGTATCGGCACGAACACCGGCATGCCTGGCCTCTATTTCGCGAGCGCGGTGCGAGAGGATGGCGGGCCGATCGGGGCCACGGCCGTCAAGGTCAGCGTAGACGCGCTTGAATCTGCGTGGAGAGTGCCGGGCGTCGCGGCGATGGTGATCGATAGTAACGGCGTGATTGTCATTTCCACGGTTCCGGCGTGGAAGTTCACGTCGCTTAGACCGATAACGGCACAGCAGCAACGCCAGATCCAGGCATCGCGGCAATATGCCGGCCGTAGCGTAGAAGCGCTGCCATACCGGCGTCTCGGTGACTGGGACACTTCGGCGTGGTTTGCACGCTTTCCCGACTGGAGTCGCCCAGGCCACGAGCGGCGATACCTGGCAATGTCGCGAACCGCGCCCCAGGCCGGCGATTCGATCATGATTCTGCTCGACGTGTCCAGCGCGCGGCGCCAGCAACAAATCGCGCTTGCGTTCGTCACGGGGGGCTTCCTCATCATCGGACTGTATTGCCTCTATGCGATCCAGCGCCGCCGCGCCATAGCGGAAAAACTCAGGGCACAGGACGCGCTGCGCAGAGCCAATGATCGGCTGGAGATCACGGTTCGCGAGCGCACGGCGGCACTGACGCAGGCCAATGAAAGGATGCGGGAGGAGATTGTCGAGCGCACACGCACCGAGCAGCTACTGCGGGATTCCCAGCAAGAGGTCGTGCATGCGGGCAAGCTCGCGGTGCTCGGACAAATGGCGGCCGGTCTGACGCATGAACTGAACCAGCCGCTCGTTGCCATCAAAACGCTCTGCGACAATGCACGGACGTTTTTCGAACGCAATCAGCCTGCGCCTGCCATCGGAAACCTCGAGCGAATTTCGCGGCTCGTCGACAGCATGGCGATACTCACAAGCGAACTTAAGACCTTCGCCCGCAAGCCTGAATTCGAACGTGTCGCGGTGTCACTGAATGAAGCGGTCGCGCATGCGGTGCTGATCTACGAAGCACGGATTCGCGATGAGCAGGTGCAACTCGATGTCCTGATCCCGGCCGGCACGACGATATGCGCAGAGCCGAGCCAGCTGCAGCAGGTGATCGTCAACCTGCTCGGCAATGCGCTGGATGCCGTCGCGGATCAGGATAAGCGCGTGATCGCCATCGAAGCTTCCAGAACCGAACGGCCGAGCCGTGTGCGGTTCACCGTCAGCGACAGTGGCGCGGGCATCGCGCCGGAGGTTCTGGCGCATCTATTCGAACCATTCGTGACGACGAAGCCGCGAGGCCGCGGCCTGGGTCTCGGGCTCGCGATTACCTCGCGTCTTGTGGACGGCTTTGGGGCGCGAATCTCCGCTGCAAACCGACCCAACGGCGGCGCACAATTCACGATTGAATTCTCCGTGGCGACGGAGCAGGAGGCAGCCAATGGGCGATGAGATCAGCGTTGTTGTGGTCGAAGACGATGAGAACGTGCGTCTCGGCGTCGAGCAGGCGGTTGCTTTGGCTGGCTTTCCAGTGCGGGCGTATGAGTCGGCGGCCGCGGCGCTGGCGGAGGTCGCACCGGGTGCACCGGTGGTGATCGTGTCCGATGTACGGATGCCGGGCATCGACGGTCTGAAATTGCTCGAACGTGTCCTTGCGATCGATCCACAGATCCCTGTTGTACTGATCAGCGGGCACGCGGACATCGCGACAGCGGTGGGGGCGATGCGAACGGGCGCCTATGATTTCATCGAGAAGCCTTTTTCGTCGGACCACATCGTGAGTCGTGTGACACGCGCAGTCGAGAAGCGCCGTCTAACGCTCGAAGTGCAGGGTTTGCGCGCGGCATTGCACAACTGGCAGGGAATAGAGGCGCTTGTGCTCGGCAAGTCACCCGCGATCGTCGAGGTTCGACGGAAAATCCTGCGGCTGGCGGATACCTCAGTGTCGGTGCTGATTACCGGCGAAACGGGCACGGGCAAGGAACTGATCGCCCGTGGACTGCACGATTTCAGTGGGCGCCGCGATCATCATTTCGTTGCGCTCAACTGTGGCGGCTTACCGGAGCAGCTATTCGAGAGTGAGCTATTCGGTCATGAGGCCGGTGCGTTCACGGGTGCAATCAAGAACCGCATCGGCAAGATCGAATGGGCCACCGGCGGCACGCTCTTTCTGGACGAGATCGAAACCATGCCGATCGCATTGCAGATCAAGATGCTGCGGGTATTGCAGGAACGCCAGATTGAGCGACTGGGCTCGAACGAGGCGATAGCTGTCGATTGCCGGATCGTGGCGGCATCGAAGGCAGATCTCGTCGAACTTGCGACAGACGGACGTTTCCGCGCTGACCTGCTGTATCGGTTGAACGTCGCGCTGATCGATTTACCCCCTCTGCGCGAACGTCGAGAAGACATACCGCTGCTATTCGAGCACTTCGTACTCGCTGCCGCACTTCGTTTTGGGCTGTCGGCTCCGATTGTGTCTGCATCCCAGGTCTCGGAGCTAATGACGCATCAGTGGCCGGGCAATGTGCGGGAATTACAGAACGTCGCGGATCGCTTTGTCCTTGGGCTCGATGGCGACCGCCTGCTGCCGGCCGGCGGGCAGCGGATTAAAACCGGAACGCTTGCGGAGCAACTTGCCCATTTCGAACATATGCTGATCGCGGATATGCTGCGGCGGCACAACGGGAATATCGCCGAGGCCAGCGCTGAACTGGGAATGCCGAAAAAGACGCTCTATCACAAGGTGCGTCAACTGAAGTTTCCGGGCGGAGACGAGCAAAGCGAAGGACTCGACGCTTGAGGGAGCGCCCCGATCATGCAGCGCTCAATATCGCGAATCGTGGCTGCTTCCTGGGTGGAACGGACGTGTGAATGTCCGAGTAACGACGCGAACGAATGACGGTTGATGGCCGCACTGAGACCGACGATCTGACGTCGTCTGTCTGACCAAGTCCTATTTTCTACGCAGCGACTGACTACCCGGCAACGGCGATGTCGCAGCCGAATGGACAAACCGGCACAGCCGGTCGCACGATTCGATATAACGATATTTCGGCACACTGCCAAGCACCTCGTCGTAACGCGACGCGACCTGTCCGACAGTGACGGTATGTTCCGTCGACACCTGCCAGCAATGCCCCTGTGCGGCAGCGGAGATACTGCTGTCCAGCACGGTCCCCGCTTCGCGAAAAAGCGCGACGTCTGCTTCCGGGCAAGCGGTTCCGAGCATGAAGTACGTCATATAGAGCATCCGCAGCAGACTCACCATCGTCTCTGCCGTCCCGTGCCCGGATCGAAAGACCGCCAGAGCAAGATGGCCTTCCAGAGAAAGATCGCTCAAGAAAGCCACACGCACCATAAAGCCCTCGATTGAAGAGTTCCTGCATAGGGACCGGCAGCTTTTGCGTCAGGAATACAAATGCGGTGCCGTCGACAACCCAGTACCGTACGAGCCATCTGCCGCCACGGCCGGTCCCTGCTGATCGAGGATCGTTCAATCAGTGCCGTATTGAGGTGACCGTGGCCCGTAAAGCAGCCCGTTCGGCGGGCCGGCACGCAGAAGCCGATAGCTCGTCACTCCGGCAATATCGTGCCCCCTGTCCGTCAGCGAATTCGCAACCTGCTTGATCGCTGCCATGACCAGCATGCCGATCAGGCCACCGCCAGCATTGTTGTTGCCCTCATTGCTGTTGGCGCTCGCACTACCCTGCCATAGCACGTCACCGGTCTTGAGATCGACCAGCCTGGCGGACGCCGTTACTACTGTTGCACTGTCGACGACGTGGTACACGGTGCCGTACTGTGTGATCTTCGAATACAGCGCGGCGTCAGCACCGAAGATCTCCCGAAGCTTCGCGGGGGAGGTTGCCTGAATATCGGCCGGGACGGTCAGGCCGTTCTGGCGGAATGTCTCATCCATCACCGCCACTGGCACCACGTAGTAACCCGATTCGGCGAGTGGCATCGTCATCTGCGAAAGCATGCTGTTCGTCGCCTGCACGTCGGTCGTGTCGTTTTCGGGCGGTAGAACGAGGATTGAGTGCGGCCGGCTGTTCCTGAAAGCGGTGTAATCGGCATGCTTGACGGGTTGCGCACACGCAGCTAACAACGCGAACGTCGAGAGGGCAAACCAAAGTCTGAAAGAAAGGAATCTGGACATGACGGCTCGCTTAAGGCTGTTTCGTTTTATGTTTCATCAGGAAGTCCATGTAGGTCGAGGACTCCGGAAACAGCTGTTTCTCGGACTCGAACTCCTGCATGGCCTGGGTGTCGTTCCCGACACTCGCGTACAGCATGCCCAGTTGCGCATGAAATCCCGGGGGCGGCATGTGCCCCTTGCCGCTGATGTCCTGGAGGGCCTTTTCCAGCGCATCGATCTGCTCCTGCGGAGCCTTTTCTCCCTTGAGATAGTCGTACACGGCTGGCTGGTAGCCGGTCCACTGGTAAAGCGGCTGGGGGCGGTTCGCCGCGCATCCCGTGAGGAGCATGGCTGTCGCCATTACTGGCAGACAGATTCCCCGCATCATGCGGCTATGTTTCATCGTGAATCGCGTCATTATGTTTATTGCAGCTACGGTTGAAAGTGGATGGACGCAATGGCCCGGCGCACTTACTGTGCGGCCTTGAGCGTACCTGCATCGACCTGCTCGACCAGGTGATTGACGGCCTCCTGGATCGCCAGATCGAGCACCTTGCCGTTCAGTGTCGAGTCGTAGCCGGCGGTTCCGCCAAAGCCGATGACTTCACGGTTCGAAAGGCTGAACTCGCCCGCTCCCTGGCTCGACGCCACGACTTCCGATGTCGTCGTGTCGACGACGTTCAGGCTGACCTTTGCGTAGGCCACCTGACTCTTGCCACGGCCGAGGATGCCAAATAGCTGCCGGTCGCCAACCTCCTTGCGACCGAACTCCGTTACGTCCCCGGTGATGACGAAGCGCGCCCCCTTGATCGATTGTGCTTTTTTGAGGAAGCCTGCTTCCTGGCGGATTTCGTCGAGGTTGTCGCGATCGAGCACATTGAAGCGCCCAGTCTGCTGCAGCGCCGTCATCAGGATGGTTTTGGACTGACCACCGAGACGGTCAACGCCGTCCGAGAAGATGCCGCGCATATAGCTCGACCGGTTGTCGAACTTGCCGACTGAAATGCCGATGGGTTGGCCCACCGCTGGCTTCTGCGCACTGGCGACGGGAGGCACCGGCAGCGAGCGCGACGACTCGGTTGCACATCCGCCCAGCGCCATCACAACGGCAACAGCAACGGCTCCAAGCCCATTCGTTTTCGATAACTTCATTTTGTTTTCCTCTTTGTTGAAACGCCGAAAACCCGGATAGCGTCGGCGGGGTGAATTTCAGAATTGAGCGGTCAACTGGAAACCGAGCGTCACGCGCGCAGTGGGAAAATCTGACGGCTTGTAGATCGGCGTCCCGGCGAACAGGTCATAGGCGAGCGCGCCAGCCTTTGCTGATGCACTACCGCGCACACCGATCACCGCACCTGCCAGCTGTGTACCGGCGAGATATGCGGCGTTCGGTCCGAACACGTGCCCGTAGTCGATGCCTGCGTAAAGTGACTGTCCGGTCGATCCAACCGGTAGCTGCAAGTCGTTGCGCCAGAAGAAACCGCGTTCGGCCGCGAGCATCGTTTCGCCGTCGAAGCCGCGCACCGTGTAGCGGCTGCCGATGGTCAGGTCATCGATGTAGTTCAGCGTGTTGTTCGTGAACTGCCCATGCACGCTCGTCACGTAACGCAATGGCTGGCTTGCTATCCTGAACGGCATTGACAGGTTCGCGTCGAGGATGGCCATGCGGAAGCGGTAAGTCGGGCCATTCTCGTAGAAGTCTGGTGTCGCCCCGAGTCCGCCCACACCCTGACGGTACGCGAGGCTGCCGTCGAACTGCGAACTGCCGAAGTAGTGGCGATCGGTCAGGCCGGCCTCGATGAACGTGTTGTTGCGCCGCTGCTGCGGGATATCGGTGTCTTCAATGAAGCTTTCACCGAAGCGCTTCGTCAGGCGGAACTGTGCGCCAAGTACGTTGTTCTGGCTGCGCATCAATACCCGCTGAAGTTTGAAATCGACGGTCTGCGAGTTGCCGCTCGACACGAACGTCTGGTTGGCGCCCGCAATCTGCTGGTAGTACGTGTTCGTATAGGCCGATAGCGTGCCGGTCCAGTAGCCCCACGGAACCGAATAGAAGCCGTTCCAGCCGTGCGAACCGAGATCTTTGTCACCGAATTGGAGGTCCTGACTCACACCGACGTTGAAAATGTCGTTCAGCCCGAGCGGATTGTCGATGCCAAGGCTCAGGTTGCCTTGCAGCTTGCCGGTCGCCCGCGTGCCTGAGTTGTCCACCGAGGCGACTACCGTCCAGGGCTTCGCGCGCTTTACCGTCACGACCACATCGCTTTCGCCCGGTACGTCAGTGGGTTCGACTTTCATGTCAACGTCCTGACTGCTGACGCGCTTCATCTGTTCGAGTCCCTGTTCGAGGTCACGCAGGTTCAGCATGTCACCCTCGCGGGCCGGGAAGGCGGTTTTCCATGTGCCGCGCGTGGCGGGATCGGCAAAGCGGATCGTGCGCACGACACCCGGCACCAGTGCGAACTTCAGCACGCCGCTTGACAGGTCCTGCTCAGGCAGCAGTACGCGTGTGGTGATGTAGCCGCGACCGAGAATAGCCTGCTGCAATCCTTTCGTGAGCGTGTCGAGTCCTGCCTTGCCGATGCATTGCCCCCGGTAATGGTCGAGCCATTCGCGTGCGAACGCGAAGCGGGCGAGCGGCAACGCGGATGCACCCTGTTTGCGCACGGCATCAGGTAACGTGGCAGGCACGTCGAGCACGAACGAGTCAATGCGGAAGCACGGCGTTTCAGCCGGCAGATCAGGCCAGCCAGAGGCACGCTCAACCGTCGAACGCACGGATGGCGCGTTGACAGTCGCATCACGTTCCTGCGCATTGCGTTGCTGCTCGACCTGCTGGTTCTGCTCGGCGCTCGCGCGTGCCGCTGCTGCTTTGTCCGCTGGTGTAAGCGTCGGCGTCTGCTGCGCGAAGGCGAGCGATGCCAAAGCCGTGAGCGGCAGAGCCGCCAGCCATTTTCTGATTTTCATACATCTATATTTTTTTGACTACTTACGTGTGCGTGAACGTTCGACGCGATCAGCGAACGCCGCCCCCAAGAGACACAGGCCAACCCCCGGTGCGAGAATCGTTAGGTCTGGCCGACACGTTCCAAATATTCCGAATCCCAGTACGACAATCGACATGAGTAGAACCATCGGACGAGTCACCAGCTTTGCCAACTCATGCGGCATCGAGGGGCGACCAATCAAACATGCACAGATTACAAAGAATAACGACAAGCCAGCTTGGAATCCCGCCTTTGATGCATCCACGGAGTAGACGACGCAAAATGCGATCGCATAGATTACTGCAAGCTCGACCCAATAGACGACTAGGTGAAGGGTGCGTGGTTTCATTGTTTGCGTCCAAAAATGTCATTGATTGACGGTACAACGAACGTTGGACGAAGTGGATTCCCTGCGCCAATACCAGCACCGAAACCGACTCCAGGGAACTTTCATTTTGGTTCAAGCGTTGATTTCTGCTAGTCACATGGCGGCGAAAAGCTGGCTGACTTTGCGGTTCATTCATTATTCTTGTCGTCCTTCGTCTTGTAACTATCGCGCGCCTTCTTGTAGCTGTTGTCAAAGGGTTTGATGTGCAGCAACTTCGCCCGACTTGTCATGCCACCAATCAGCGCAATAGCAAAGCCCAAAAGCAAAAAAACTCTGGCCCAAAAAATCTCGAGCTTGCACTCGATCGCAACGACAACAAATACCGTTCCGATAACGATCAGCAGCAAGCGTAACCATGACGTGAGATTTCCGTCCTCGATTAATTTGATCTTCATTGTTTTCCCGTAGAAGGTTTTGTGCCGACAATAGTATTCAACTTGCTCTGTGCTTAAGTGAGGGTTCCTTGGCTCCCTATTCTCTCGGATAGCGCTTTGGCAAGGCGATCAAGACTTTCGACATTACCCCACAAGACGACGCGAGTACCATCCAGATCAACCGTCAACTTTCCACGATGCACATGTTTCTCACGCAGCAGTCGAATGTCTTTGTAGGAGTATGACCGCGCAGTCATGAAGCACACCACGAGGTGCTGCTCGTACGCGCTAAATCTATAGAGCGCGCCCCCCGAGCGAAAAGCCGAATCGCCGAACGATGCAACCGCTCGCGCTTTCGCAATCCATCGACCCGCGTTTCTGTCCACTGTTCTCAAGGCTGCCGGAAGCAAGACGAAGATCAGAAGTACGACCGCAATCAGCAGTCCGATCACGGCAGCCCCTTCCAGGGGGCTGAGAGTTGTCTGAAGGAACGGTTTCATTGTTTCGCCGGAGATTGATACGTAGGATCGATAGAAGCGTTGATGGGCGTACTGAAGCCCGCGCCGATACCAAGGGAAACACCATTGATGTAGCGCGCGGCGTCGTACCACGATTTTTCCTGCCACGCTGTTACGTTACTGGGGGTTACCTGCACGCCCAAATACTTGCCAATACCTACCCCGACCGACGTAGGGCCCGAATAACGCGAATCGCCCGAGAAACTGATACTCGCGCCGAAGTCGCCTAAGCTACCGAGCGCAACATCGGGCTTAAGTGAGGCAGCGCCGTTCTTATTCTTTGAACGCGCCACGAATGCACGCCCAATATCTCAGGCCTCACCGTCCCGCTTGAACCATGGACCAAATTTTTCGGGATCATCACTCAACATTCCGGCCTTGCGAAGATGCTTCGGTAGTAACCGAATAAACCAAATCATTAGCCCAATGAAGAGAGGGAGACCAATTAACGACATAGCCTTGTTTTCATCAAGCTGGAAAGCCATACGGCAAAGTCCAGCAATAACAAAAGCCCAGCATCCAGCTCCCCCAGTTGCAATTCCACCAACCACAGCGGCTATTTGGATAGTTGCGTAGAGTCTTCTCCAATTCATTTCTGGTCTCCGGCATGCCGGATGTCATTGATAACCGTCACGCCCTTTGTGCCTACGCCAAACAGTAGTATTCCCTGATTCGTACCATATGGAAGCGCCTGGTTAACAAATGGAATCAGTTTGTTGTTACTGATCTGCGGCACCGTCACATCAAACATCGAACTCGGACGGTTCAGACCATCAGCAATGCCCATCTTGAGCGGAACGGGCGCATTCAGCGCGGCAATTGAGAACACAAAATTAGCGCCATCATATGCGACATTTCCCCACGTCGGCGACACCAGATTGAATCCATACCGCAATGGATTTGTACCCGGTGAACTGATGCCGTTATAGCGGTTATACAAACCATCCACTCCTTCGGCCATTTCACTCAAACCGAACGCGACCATCCAGCCTCCGCTTGTTGCGCACCCTACGCCCGTCGTCGCACAAATACCTGCACCCGTCTTGACCGTCAAACCGCCCGTTACGATCTTGGCCGCATCCTTTGTCACGCCCAGCGGATCACTCTGAAGCGCATCACCAATTTTCTGTGTCGGCGTATAGACAAACAATCCCGCCTCCTGCTGACGATTCACCCAATCAATCTCCGGCCCAAGCTGCGACGCCTCAAGCTGGCTCACGTAATTCGCGTTGTACTGGTCGCTTCCCTGGGGATGCTCGGCCCAGCATTTCAC
This sequence comes from Paraburkholderia sp. MM5477-R1, assembly GCF_050436385.1. NCBI lineage: Bacteria > Pseudomonadati > Pseudomonadota > Betaproteobacteria > Burkholderiales > Burkholderiaceae > Paraburkholderia > Paraburkholderia sp. MM5477-R1. The sequence continues at coordinate 565,131 of NZ_JBNDMC010000010.1, read as the reverse complement.
TACGTAGCACGCCGCCTGCGTCAGCTTTTTCTCTTCCGCCGCGTCGCCGTTGGCCTTATCCGCAATCGCCTTCTTCTCATCCGGATGCAACTGCCTATTAAACCGGTCCACGTTGTACCCCGAGACTGCACCTGCATTGCCGCCGATTGCCGCGCCTGCGCCCGTGGCAATCGCATTGGCCACGATGTTCCCGAGAGCTTCATTCATTGCCGCATTGCCAGTCGGATTCGAACCGGCAATTGCGTCGCTCAGGTTGTTCAACTGTCCGGCCGCAATCGACGCAATCGACGCAATCGCAGCGCCGGCAGCGCCACCGATGGCATTGCCACCTGCCAGGCCGGTCACAAGGGCCGCGCCCGCAGCCTGCATCATGGCGCGATCTGTGCCGCCTTCCTTCCACGCGTTCATGCCTGCCTGATCGCCTGCAGCGGCTGCATCAACGATTCATTCGTCCTGTTTGTCGTCCTTCGTCTTGTAGCTATCGCGTGCTTTCTTGTAGCTGTTGTCAAAGGGCTTTAGACCTAACGCTTTCGCGCGTGAGGCGTATCCGCCTACCGCGGCAACTGGCAAGCCTAAGATCACCAATGCAAGGGCTATAACGCGTGGAAGAAAGTCAAGCGCAAGACCACAGGCAAACATTCCGATGCCCAAAACTATGAGGCTAATTCGTCCCCATTCCGCGATGTTTCCGTCGACGATCAATCTAATCTTGCTCACTGAAACTTCCCTTTTAGCTTAGACCACTGCGTATTCACCCAGTCCTGCGCGCTCTGTGCTTGTCCACTATTGCCGGTTATGTTGCCGAACTCGTTAATTACTGGCGCAGCTAACGGGTAACGTCCAGTCATTGCGCCGGTTACTTGGCCAATTGCCGTTGAAACCGCATAGTTCCCGAAGTTCGGGGAGGCCGCCTGCTGGATACCATTAAGCAACCATGAACCGACCGAGGCTCCGACTGCAATGCCTTCGGCCGGAATCGACAGGTAGGGAATCGGCGAGCCCGCAGCCGCCAAGGTAGTCGCAATTGCCGACGTGCGGTCAAGTTGAGTTGCACCGAAACCAGCCATGGCGCCGGTCGTATCCCGCATAAATTGCGCATCCGATTGGTCGAACTTTGTGAACGGTCCCGTTATATTGACAGAGCTGCTACCGCTCTGTTGATAGCTGAATTGACTCGGCACGCCACCCGGCGACGCAGAGTTGTAGTTCGCAAGAATGTACGACTGCAATTGCGAATCTGCTTGCACAGTCTTCTGCGCGAGAACCGTCTGTCCGTCACTCGTTGCGGGACCCCGATCCACTGAGCCCCCGAATCAGTGGGGACTTGTCCTATTAACGTGGTAGCTGTGCCCGTTTCGTAGGTACCATTTACCGTCACCCCCATGATACGCATCTGGTCTTCGATCTGCGCTTCGGTGTACTTGCCGCCGCTCTTGTCCGCAAGCTGTTTGGCGAGAGTCTTTTCTTCAGGGTGCAGTTGCCGGTTAAACCGGTCCACGTTGTACCCCGAGACTGCACCTGCATTGCCGCCCACCGCTGCGCTTGCGCCCGTGGCAATCGCATTGGCCACGATGTTCCCGAGAGCTTCATTCATTGCCGCATTGCCAGTCGGATTCGAACCGGCAATTGCATCGCTCAGGTTGTTCAACTGTCCGGCCGCAATCGACGCAATCGCAGCGCCGGCAGCGCCACCGATGGCATTGCCACCTGCCAGGCCGGTCACAAGGGCCGCGCCCGCCGCCTGCATCATCGCGCGATCTGTGCCGCCTTCCTTCCACGCGTCCATGCCTGCCTGATCGCCTGCGGCGGCTGCCTCGTCATACTTCGTTTTCGCATAGTCGCCAATCCGCCGGGAAACGGCTTCGCCCGCTGCGCTCGCCGCCGCCATCATGTCGGACTGCCTGTCGAGAAGGTCGTTCACGTCCGGCAATTTCGCCACCGTGCCGTTTGTGTTCGACGTATCCCGGTTCAGGCTTGCAATGTCCTGCGTCTGCTGCGCCGCATCGGTCGTGATGATCGTTCCCGCGCTGATCGCGCTTTTCGTCGTCGCGCTGTCGCTGCCGCTGTCGTTCTGGCTTAGCATCGGCGCGACGCCGCCCCCGTTGATGCCTGACGTGCTGCCGTGCGTGCTGTAGTTCGCGCCACCATCGCCCGCCGTGATGCCCCCGCCGATTCCGCTGGAATGTGCGTCATAGCTGGATGAATTCTGAACGTCAGAGAACGTCAGCGTACCTGTCGAAAGCGTGTTTTTCGACGCATCGGCCTCGCTGGCGATCAGGCCGCCCTTGAGGTCGGTGTTACCCACGACACTGATGTTGAATCCGCCGTCACCGGCCGAGATTCCAGCCTGTTCATTGACACCCGCATAGCTGCCGCTCGCGTTCGCGTCGGTGTGACTGAAGCTCGCGCTCCCGCCGCCCTGGCTGATGCTGAATCCGCCGCCCGTACTTTCCTGATGCGCGGCGCTCGTCATCGTGTCCTGTACGCTTGCGATATTGAGATTACCGCCAACGCTGGCATTCATCTGCTGGCCGCTCACGTTGGACCCGATGATGTTCGTATCGCCGCCCGAAATGATTGTCGCCGTATTGGCCGCCGTCACATGCGTGTTGTTCTGCGTGGCCGCATCGGTATTGCCGTCGCCGTGCGCCTTCGACATGGCGGCATCGACGCCGAAACCGCTGCTGCCATAGGATATGCCGACGCTGCCGCTGCTCGACTGGTTCGTGCTGCGCGTCGAATCGGTGTCGGTCGTATTGACGAGATTCACCTGATTCTGCGCCGCGAGAATCACGTCGCTGGCATTCACGTTCGAACCGGCGATGGTCACGTTGCCGCTGCCGGCCGTGGCGTTACCCGTTGCGACAAACGCCGCTGTCCCGCCAGCCGTCACGTTCGACCCTACGTGTGTCGTGGAGTCCTCCGCGTACGTGCTTTTCGAGCTACTGGAGCCGAAACTGAGTTCGACCTTCATCTGAGGCGTGGTGCCCGTCGCAAGATCGCTGGCCAGGCCGCCGGCGGCCATATTCGCGTCCCACGCCGCGCTCGCTGCCGCCATGCCGTGCAATGCCGCCGCCCGATCATCCTTGCTGTTGCTGGCCGCATGTGTCTGGTCAACAGCATTCGATATGGCATCGATGACCGGCGCTTTCACGGCAAGGGTGAACCCGCTCTGTTTGACCGCATGCGATTCGTCATATTGCGTGGTGTCGGTGGCGGCGTCGATGATGACGTTCGCGCCCGTACCGGTGACGTTCTTCGCAGCAATGAGATCACTGCCTGTCACATGCAGATCATTGCCCGCGACGATGCTCAGATTGCCCGCGAGCGAGCCAACGGTGCTGCCCGTGTTCGTCACCTGCGACGTATTGGTGGTATCGGTCTGCGTCTTGCTGCCGACCGAGATACCGACGCCGCCGCTCGTACCGAATCCCGACTCATGTTTCTGGTAGTACGTGGACGTAGTCTGCGTATCCTGCGAAGTCGTAATGTTGACGTTGCCAGCCGCCGCGAGATTCACGTCGTTCGTGCCTGCCACCGTCGAGCCTTTCACGGTCAGGTCCTTGCCCGCGCTGATGTTGACGGTATCGCCTGCCACTATACTTGCCACGCCGATATTTGCCTGCGTGCTCTGTGTCGTGTCCGTGGTCGAGCCGTGAAACGCGCTACCGCGCTTCGATTCGGTCGCCACGTAGCTGTCATGTTCCTCGCGGGCTTCGTTCAGCGTGACGTCGCCGCTTGCGGCAATCGTCGCTGCCCCTGTACCCGCCGCGAGTGTCGATCCGGTCAGCGTCACGTTGCCCTTGCTGGCGTCGGTGCTGACCGCGCCAAGCGTTGCATTGCCGCCTGCGGTAAAGGTCGTGCCGACCGCCTGCTCGTCGTACGCATGGTCAACCTCCTTGCGGGAGGGACCGTCAGTGGCAACGTTGTTAAAAGTGGCGGTGTCCGTCACCGTGGTAGCCGTCAGGTTGCCGCCTGCGACCACCGCCATGTCGCCGCCCGCCGCAACGGTTGCGCCCCTGAGCGTCGTGTCGTTGCCGCTCTGCATCGCAAGACTGCTGCCTGCCGTGATCGCACCCGTCTCATTGATCGTGCTGCTGGCATCCCAATGGTGCTGCGCGTTCTGCATCCCGGACTGCGACGTTGTGGACTGCACCGCGTCAACCGTGATGTCATGTCCTGCCGTGATCTGCGCGTCACCGCCAGCGGTGATATTCGCGCCGTGTATGGTCAGGTCATTGCCCGCTGCAATCACCATGTCGCCGGCCGAGGCAATCGTGCCCTGTGCGCCAGGCAGGGTGGTGTTCATCCTGCTGTCGCTGGTCGCGTTGCTGACGCCCACCGTGTCGACCAGCGTCGTATTGATGATGTTGTTGCCCGCCAGCACCGCAACGCGGTTGCCGCTGATCATCCCAGACGCATTGACCACATCGTTCGTCGCGGCCACGACCGTGGTGCCGTTCGTCCCACTGCTGCCGATGGTGCCGCCACGGTTCAGGATATCGGTGGCGCTCACGACCGTCTGCGTACCGCCTTTGATCACGCCGCTGTTCGTGGCGCTGCCGGTCGCATGAATCTCGACGTCATCGGCGGAAATCAGCGCGCCGGTCGGTTGTAGATCGTTCGCATGGGTCCGCGCGAGATAGACAACGGGCGCGAGGACCTGTTGCGTGCTGCCATCGGGTAACGTCACGGTCTGACTGACCAGCCACACGATATCGCTGGTCAGTGCATCCATCTGCGCGGCCGTCAGCGCGATACCGGGCTCAAGCCCGAACTGTTGCGCAACGTTCACGCCGTTCGTCATCAGCGCCTGATACTCGTCCAGATTGTTCGTATCGCCCTGGAGGTACACGCGGCCCGTCAGTTGGGTGATCTGGTCGCGGACAAGCTGTTCCTCATACATGCCGTCGCCGAGGCGCTTCTCGACGCTCTGCGGATTCAGCCCCAACTGGCCGAGCATGTAGTCCGATGAGATGAAGCTCGTATAGCTGGTCAGGCGCGGATCGGTGACGACCAGGTACGATGCGCCGGGCGCAGTCTGATAGGTGTAAAGGCCGCTCGACGGCAGGGTGAGATTCAGCTTGCCAGTGCTGCTGGCGACCGTTTGCGGGGCGTCGACCTGCGGCCCCGTCAGGACCTGATTCGCGCCGAGCGTGCCACCGGTGGCCCCGGTCGCGGAGTTCGCCGCCGCCACGTTCGTGTTGTTGATGTCCGTGCCGCTGATCTGGACCGCGTTATTCGCGATGATCGTGCCGCCCATGCCACCGATCGCCACAGGCGTCAGGACGATTGACGGTTCCGTCACCGTCTGCCGGTCCTGGCTGGTGTCCACGTTCCACGCATAGGTGGAAACGATGTCCTGACGCTGGTACTGGTACAGCGTCTGTCCGGTATTGTTCACCAGCGTGCCGCCGTAATTGCCGCTGCCGTTGGCAATCTCGCCGTCCTGCTGGCTGGCGCCGATCTGGATCGAGCCGCCCGCTGCGATCGCACTATAGCTGTTGTTGAGCGTACCGACGTTCGCCAGCGTCAGGTCGCCGCCCGCCAGCAGTTGCGCCTGCTGGGCCTGCGGACCGGTTACCTGGTCCTGCTGCGTGGTGGTGGTCGTGTCTCTCGCGACCTCGACGACCTGATAACCATTATGTCCACCGCTGAACGTCGGGTATTCGGTCGACGGCAGGTAGTTGATGTTCGGGTCGTAGTCGTCCCAGTAGTTGACGGTGACCGAACCGTCAGCGTTCTTCGTCAGTGTGTTGTACCAGATCGTCTGTTGCTGGCCGTTGACGTTGACGACCAGCACGTTGTCGGTCGCATTCGGCCCCGAGGTCTGCGACACGATCTGCGAGGCGCTGAACGTTGCGTCGAGCGGATTCTTGTAGCCATCGCTCCAGGTAGGATTGGAACAGGCCGGAATCGGACCACCGGTCGGACAGATGATGTACTTGCCGCGCTTGGTCTGGTGTTCAGTCTCAACATCGGTTGTCACTGTCTCAACCGTGGGCGCGGGCCGCGAGTTCGTCAGCGTCTGCGTCGCGACTTCGATATTGCCCTGCGCCTCGATGGTGGACTGGTCGTTGGTGAGCGAATTCGAGCGGTTCGCGAGCAGACTGTTACCGTCGCGCGTCGCGTCGGCGGCGATGTTGATATCGCCCAGGCTGAACAGGTTCGCGCCGCCCGTGTTCGAGATATCGCCGGGCGAGTACAGGTTCAGTTGCGAAGCGGCGGCCATGATGGCAGCGGGGCCGGTGTTCACAATGGACTGGCTGGCGTTCGCCGTGACGGTATTGCCGATGAGGGTGGCGGTGTTGGTCAGAGTGGCGCTATTCGTCGTAACGGTGTAGCCCTCGATGCGGCCTTCATTGGTGATCGCGTTCGCCGCGTTGACGGTGGTGCTGGCCGAATTGAGGTCCGCGCCCGCCCGGTTGTCCACGTTCGCCGCATTAACCGTCAGCGCGTTGACCGCGCCGAGGGTCCCCTGGTTCGTGAAGCTGCCTGCCGTCGTGAAGCTCAGATCGTGATTCGCCTGGATCAGGTTGGCGGTGTCGAGCGTGTAGTCGCCATTGATGGTTACTGCGCCGTCGCGGCCCGCCACGATGCGGCCGTCACCGGTCAGCTGATTCGTCGCGACGCTCAGGTCCTGGTCGCTGCCGATTGCGCCGCCCTGGTTGGCCAGCGTGCCAGCCGTGATGGCAACGCCGCCACCACTACCGTTGTCATTGCCGATCCGTCCCGACGTGTTGTCGAGCGTCGCCACGTTCAGACCGAGCGCACCGTTGGCGTGGATCGAACCATTCTGGTTCACGACCGTCGCGCCCGCCTGGTCGAGCGTGAGGTTATTCGCGCCGGAAAGCGTGCCGCCGCTGTTATCGACGGACTGCGCGACATTCAGCGTCAGGTCCTGACCCGATACGACCTGTGCGCCCTGAGTGTTGGACAGCGTCTGTGCGGTCAGCGTCACGTCGCCGTTGCCGCCGATGGTGCCCGCGCCTGCAACGCCGCCCGCGTTCGAGTTCGTGATGGTTGCCGCGTTGACGGTCGTCGAGCCCGTGCCGATATTGGCAATCCGGCCATCCGTATTGTCGAGCGATGCGCCCGACACCTGCAATGTTGTACCCGCGCCGTCCGATTCGATCTGGCCACCGGTATTGACGAGCCCGCCCGATGCCGAGGCCGATACGCTGCCGTTGCCCTGGATCAGGCCCGCTGAATTGTCGAGCGTGCTGCCGGACTGCACGGTTGTCGCCCCGGATGCGGTGACCGTACCGCCCGCATTGTTGACGCTGCCTCCCGCGACGGACACGTCACCGTTGCCGCCGATCAGTCCGTTGCCGGTGTTCGTGAGCGCGCCGCTGGCGCTTACCGTCGTGGCTCCGGTGCCGCCGTTCGCAATCGTGCCGCCATCGTTCGCGACGCTCTGCGCTGACACGTCGAGCACGTCGTTGGCCTGCACCGTGCCGCCCGCATTGTTCAGCGCGCCCGTGCCGGTTATCGATACGTCGCGTGCGCCGACATAGCCGCCTGCGCTGTTATCGAGCGAGGCCACCTGAAACGTCGCGGACGATTGCCCCGCGAGCGTCCCGCCCCGGTTCGATACCACGCCCCCGTGGACATCCAGCGAGCCATTCGTGGCGATGGTGCCCGCGTTGTTCGACAGCGAACCGGTGGCAATGGACAGAGTGCCGGTCCCGGAATCCGTAATCCTGCCGCCGTCGTTGATGAGCGCAGCGGGCGCGAGCGTGAGGCTCGAACTGTTCGTCGCCAGCGATCCGTGCGTGTTGTCGAACGTACCGGATACATTGACGGTTGTCGGCCCGGTGCCGGTCTGCGTTAGCGTGCCGCCGTGGTTGGTGAGGTTTGCGGCGCTCAGGGATAGCTGCGTCGCGTCGAGCGTCGCCGTGCTGGTATCGAGCGTCTGCGCGGCGGAAACATTGAGCGTGCCGTTAGCAGCGCTCTGGCTGCCCGTCAGCGTTACGTTGTTGCCCTGAAGCGTGGCATTGCCACCCGCGATGTTCTGGCCTGTGGCGGAAAGGGTATCTGCCGCGCTCAGGGTCAGGTCGCCGCTCTCAGCGACGCTGCCGTCCGCATTGATGCCCGCACCGAGGGTGCCGGTTGACGTGACGTTCCCCGCACTGATGGTCAGGTTCTGCTGCGCGTAGGTTGAGCCGCTGTTGTCTACATCGCCCGCAGCCGACACCGCAAGATTGCCGCTCGCGGTTGTCTTGCCGGTGAGGACCAGCCTGCCCTGCGTCGTGAGCGTCAGGTCACCCGCCTGGGCGGCGATGACACCCGCATTCGACACGCCCACGCCGTTCTCGGTGCCCACCAGGAGGATACGGTTGGCGTACATGCCGCCAAGCTGGCTCACGTCGATAGACACGCCCGGCGCGGGACCATCGCCCGCAATAGGGGTGGCCGCAAGCGTATCGTGACTGACCTGATTCGCGCCGGCGATAACATTCAGGCCGTTGGCACGGATGGCCGCGTTAGCCTCCACCGCGCGGGAGATCAGGTCCACCTGATCAATATTGGTCGCGTCCAGGCCCGCGCCCTGGACGGTAATCATGCCGCCAGTTACGTTGAAACCGCTCAGGTTGCCGCCCGCATCGAGCATCGGCGTGCCGGTGGTGAGAATGCCGCGCGTGGTATTGATGAAGCCGCCGCCATCGACCACGATCCCCGAACCGTTTGCCACGACGACTTCGGCCCTGTTGCCCGCCACTTCGAGATAGCCGCGCAACTGGCTGGGCGAATTGCTGTTGACCTGGTTGAGAATGATCCGCGCGGACTGGCCTGGCGAAAGATTCGGGTTACCACTCACCTGTCCTGCGAGTTGTGTGTTCGTGATAACGGGCGAGTTGTTCAGGATCGCGCCGTTTTTCTGCACATCGAACTGCGAATACGTATTAACCGAAACACCCGCATTCGACGCCTTGTTGATATCGACCTGCGGCAGGCCATTGCGCGTCTGGATGACATTCGGCGCGTGCGCGCCCGAGGGCACGATCTGCGCATCCGCGAGAACAGGTGCGAGTCCGCACAGCACCAGCGCGGCGAAAGCTGCGTGACGCATGGCGAACAGTGTGATCGGGCGCCGTGAGGCCGATGAATGGGTCTCGCCCTGACTTGCGTTGCCGTGGGCAATGGCGGTTTCCGCAACGGCGACGAGCATACTCCGGCACCGGCTGAAAACCAGCCTGAACATGTTCTTGTTCATTCTGCATAGCGTATTTTTTTTAACCTGCCGAAAAATACCTCATACCACTGCTCGGGTAAGTTAAATATTGTCAATGCAGTGCGAAGCAACAACAGAAATCAAAAACAGGAATTGTCTGATCGACGCAAAGCGCCAATATGCGCAGAAGAGATATGCAAACGAATAAACGTCTGCTTCTCGCCGTGTAGTTGAAAAAGGCGCCATCAAGCCACTTTCATTGGAATTCCGACAGAACCGGTTAGTGTTTTGTCGTGGTAAAGCCAGGAGTCACAGGTCTGCCGTTTTTTTGACGTTTATTGTCAATGTTTGTCAAAACGGATCTATCCTAAATTAAAACTGTTGACTGCGATTCATTTAGATGGTTAATTCGTCGGGTGTTTTCTGGAAAATCAGAAGAGTTCAAATGGAACAACAGAAAGAGGACGGCACTGGGGACGAGGAAGAATGCCTGCTTTGCCGTATCACCTATTCGATCTACTCAAACTTTCCGCCAATGTCATCCGCAATGGCGCTGAACATCGAAACCGGCGAATGGTTTCCGTTCGATAGGCTGAAGTCGTATTCAAACGGTTACGAGATGGCCGTAGCCCTGGGCACCGCATGGGCGTGCGATTGTCGCGGGCGCTCACGACAAGCGGACGACGCGAGCATGGCAAGCTCGCTCTATGGCAGCAGCCCGCGCGTGCCGGAGAATCTCGGCAATGCTCAGTCGTTCGTCTATCAGCCCGACATGCCGGACGGCGACGCTGTGCAGCTCGCCGGCGCCGATGGTCGGCCCGGTAACAATCAGGCGCAGAACAAGCAATTTAAGGCGGTGGTCAAAGCACTTGGACTAAGCAAGAATCAAGCACGCCGCCTTCACTACGATATTCAGATGGACGATCTTGAGTATCACGGCATGATGGAGCGCGCCCTGGACCTGTTTGGAGACAAATTGGAATGATCGATACGAAAGAGCAGGTAGGACTTCACCTTTCCGCCTTGATCGGGCTTAACGTTAGCGGAGTGGCGCACGCGGCCGACATGCTTACGTTACAGTTCGGTCCGCTTCGGGAGGTAAAGACCGGCAGAGGAACCATCAAGTATCTGGGCGATTGGGCGCTCCATATTCAGTGCGACTGGCGCATCGAGCAGGGACACGTGATCGTTGCGTCTTATTCGGACTTCGCAGCGTCTGAAGAGAGAACGAGAGTGACAACGGAACGAGTCCGTGATCTCCTTGTGACACATGGCCCAACGGCTGTTTTGAATATCGAGGCGGGCGAGAACGGTGATGCCGTCATTTTGCTGGCGAGAGATATGCGACTAGTCATTCTTGCGGATGCGATACCTGATGATGAGGACTGGCGCCTATTCCCCTCGAATCCCGACGCGAAGCATTTCGTGATCGAGGGTGGCAAGGTCGATCCCTGGTCCTTGTCGTAAGGAGAGACTGGACATTGAGCGTCCCCTCATTACCGGTATTCCTGGTAATCGTCAGGTGATGCTCGACATGGCAGAGGTATCGACATTGAATAAATTTTTGAGGTGCTTCTTGCTAGTCATGGCGCTTTGCAGCTTTCGGCCGATATTTGCCGATGAGGTGATCAACGATTCGAATTGCATGCAGTACCTGGGCGGTGGCGGATTTGGAGATTTTGATTGCTATGAGCATCATGCAAGATCCCTTGAAGTCGACAACAAGAAACTGGCGAATTCAATTAAATCCGCACGAGGCATCAAAGGCGCGAGCAAGGCTGAGCTCGATCGGTACATGCGCGCACAAGATGAATCGGCAAAGGCTTGCGATCTAGCCCCTAAACTAGCTTATGATTGGAATATTGAAGAACCGCCAAAAACACACGTGGATATGTACGATGTCACGGGAGCGCGTTGCCATTATTCAATTCGCAAGCAGCAAAACGAAATCCTGCGCGACCTCTATTTGATAAAAACGGGTTGAACGACCCGTTTCGGCGGGGCCATTTAAAGGCGGGTCACGCAGGCAAGCGGCACCACCACGACTGAGCATCGGCCACGTCGCTTATCAACTCGATCCCGCGAGCACGAAGTCGTTAGGCATCAGACGTCGGGCTTACGGGTGCCGCGACGAGGCGTACATATTCCTCAAAATCCGCGCCGCGTTCCCCGGCATTGCGCTCGTGACGAAGCCTCAGGCTGCGGAAGGAGCGAAGCCATGCGATCCGCCCCGCCAAGCACCACTACTTCCACGCATACCTCATCCCCACCCAGAACCCCCTCGGCGCACCCGGCCCGACGAACTGCTCGTTGACCGGCGCCGTGCCGTTGAACGTATTGCCCGGTCCGGTAAAGAAGTTCTCCCCGAGCGCGCCGAAGCTCGCATAGCGCTTGTCGAGCAGGTTCGACACCGACGCGAACACCTGCAACTGTTTCGTCACCTGGTAGCTGGTGTCCATATCGATCAACAGATAGCCGGAGATCTTGCCGTTCACGTCCTGGTTGTTCTCGTCGCCCTGCGCGTAGATGCTGCCGCGCCACGTCAGATTCGTGCCGATTCGCCATTTCGCGGTGGCCGCGTAATCGAGCCGCAGCTTGACGGTCGTCGCCGGAATGCTCGGGATGTGATCGCCGGGATGCACGGTGATGTTGCCGTTCGCGTCGGCGCTCGAGTTGCTGGGGCTGCTTTCGACCCATGTCGACTGGTAGGTCGCATTGACGTAGCTATAGCTGCCGGTCGCCGTGAACGGACCGTACTTCGTCTGCCCAGCCAGTTCGACGCCTTGCCGGCGCGTGCGTCCGACGTTCTGGAAAAACCCCTGCGAACTGCCCGCGCCGTTGCTGCTGATGAACTCGATGTCGTTGTCGAGCGTCGTGCTGTAGGCAGCCGCGCTCCATGTCGTGTTGCCGCCGATCCTGCCGCGCGCGCCGACTTCATAGGTCTTCGAAATGACCGGCTGCAACGACGGATCGGAGATGAAGTCGTTCGGCAGCGAACACGGCGCGTTCGGATCTGCGCAGGCCAGCTCGATCGCGGTCGGCGAGCGCATGCCCTCGTTGTAGGTCGCGTAGGCGGTGAGCGCCGGCGTCGGATTCCAGTTGATGCCGACCGCCGGATTGAAGCGCGAGAACGTATGGTGGCCGTCGAGCTGCGGCTGCGTGCCGGATTCGTCGCCGATCGTCGCATCGGCCCAGTTGTAGCGGCCCGACAGCGTCAGCGACCACTGCGGCGTCAGGGACAGCGTGTCGGTCAGGTAGATGCCGTAGTTCGTGTTGTGCGTGTTCGCGTTGGTCTGCTGTGCGAAATTCCCGATGCCGACCGTCGCGCGCGAATCGGTAAACGCCGCGTCCTGCGACGACTGCGTGAAGCGCGAGTCGGCGGCATCGACGGCCATGCCCGCGATGAACTGGTTCTGCATGCCGCCGAGCTTGCCGAGCAGCGTCAGTTGCAGGCTCGCGCCGTAGCTGTCGGTCGTCACGGTGGACTGTACGTTGGTCGCCTGCAACGTATCGACGGTGCCGTCGGGATTGATCGTGCCGTAGTCGTTGTTGACGTTGCTGCTGGTGTTGGCATTGCGAAAGTGCCGGTAGTACGCGTTGCCGCTCAGTTCGACGTTGTCGTTGAAGTAATGATCGCCCGACAGCGTCAGATAGCCGGCGCTGTTCTGATTCTGATCGGGATACGTGTACGGTTGCCTGGGGTTACCGAGGAACGAGCGCGGAATGGTTTGCGCGCCGTGCAGATCGTTGTCCGCGCCGCCGGCCGATAACGACAGCGTCGTGTCGGCGTCGGTATAGCGCAGCTTGCCGAACGCTTGGCGGATGCGGCTCTCGTTCTGCTCGGCCCAGCCGTTGTCGTTCGCGGCGTTGGCGGTGAAGTAGTAGTCGAGGTTCTGGCCGATCGTGCCGCCCTGTTCGATCTGCGCGGCCTTGCGTCCCCACGAGCCGCCCTGAATTTCAGCCTCGCCGACCGGGTTGTCCTTGCCGTTTTTCGTCGTGATCGACAGCGCGCCGCCGAGCGTATTGAAGCCGAAAGTCGGATTGGAGCCGGGGATCAGCTGCATCGTGTCGATCGCCTGTTGCGGCAGCAGGTCCCAGTTCACGACGTCGCCGAACGGTTCGTTCACGCGCACGCCGTCGACGAATACCGACAAACCTTGCGGCGTGCCCAGCAGCGGCGACGCGGTGAAGCCGCGATAGAACAGGTTCATCTGATACGAGTTGCCCTGCGCGTCGGAGATCGTGACGCTAGGCAGATTCGCCGCGAGGTAGTCGCTGAGTGTCTGGCGGCCCTGCCGTTGGATATCGGCCGCGTGGACCGTCTGCACGTTGGCCGGCACCAGCGTGAGCGGTGTGCCGATGCCGAGCAGCGGCGTGGTGCCTACGACGACGATCGGCGCGAGGGTCGTGGTCGGTGTCGTGTTGCTGTTGGCGTTGCCGTCGGCTGCGCCGGAAGAGGCAGCGGAAGAGGCAGCGGAAGACGCCGAGGACGGCGCCGAGGCCGCGACTGGCGGCTCCGCCTGCGCCCATACGCTCGTGGACAGACCGGCGAGCGCGCCGCCGACGCAGAAGGTGATGCCGGCACGCCGCTGAAGCCGGCGTTTGCGGCGTGCTTGTGATCGCATGCTCATCGTTATTGTCTCCTGCCGGCTTGATTTGTACGCGTGTCGCGCGTTGTTTGACGTTGGTGTAAAGCTTCGCATACGCGTCTGTAAGACGCGCGGGAGCTTTTCCCGATCTGCCGGGGAAGCGTTCCCAAACTCGCGCAAAACCCGCTGCGCGTGCCGGCGCTGAGTAGAATGCAAGCGTCATGTCAAGCGAACCGATCCATTCCTCTTCCGCTGACCGAGCGCCGCCATCGTCGCCGATATGGCGCGACCTCGGCTGGGTCGTCGCCGTGACCGTGCTCGCGGCGGTGCTCGGCGCCGCCTTCGATCTCAGCGAGAAGGTCTACCGGTTCACGCGTGGCATGGAGCGCTTCCAGCTCGACGAGTTGCCGGGCGCGCTGTTCGTGCTGTCGATCGCGCTCGCGTGGTTCGCGTGGCGCCGCTATCGCGATGCGCGCCACGAACTGCGCCATCGCCGCATGCTCGAGGAACAGGCCGAACGACTGCTCGCCGACAACCGGCGCCTTGCCAGTCAGGCGCTGCAGGCGCAGGAACTGGAGCGCCGCCATCTGGCGCGCGAGCTGCACGACGAGCTGGGTCAATACCTGAACGCGATCTCGCTCGACGCGGCGCGCATCCGCGATCTATCGGGCGAGCGCGAGCCGGAAATTCATCGCATCGCGCTTGGGCTGATGCAGAGCGCGACGCATGTGTACCGCGAGATCGGCGGCATGATCCGCCGCCTGCGGCCGATCGGTCTCGACGAATTCGGCTTGCCGACCGCGCTCGAACATTGCGTCGACGGCTGGCGCGAGCGCTTGCCCGAAGCGTCGTTCTCGATGACGATCGAAGGGGATTTCAGCGGCCTCAGCGATGCGTTGACGATCACGCTGTACCGGCTCGTGCAGGAAGGACTGACGAACGTGTCGAAGTTCGCGCGCCGCTCGCGCGTCGAACTGTTCATGGTGCGCGCGCCGCGCGAACACAACGGCACGCAGATCGACGAGATCGTCGTGACGATGGCCGACGACGGCCCCGGCACCGATCTGACCAGGCCGCGCAGCGGGCTCGGGCTGATCGGCATGCGCGAACGCGTCGAGGCGCTCGGCGGCGAATTTCACATCGCGAGCGAGCCGCAGCGCGGGTTTCTGTTCTGCGCGCGCGTGCCCGCTCAGGCGGGGCTGGCCGAGCCCGTGAACTGAAGCCCGAGGCGGCTTGCCATCTGCGCGAGCTGTACGCCGTTGTCGGCGCCGAACTTCTGCCGGATCACCGATTGGTGGTTGGCCACCGTTTTCTGACTCAAGCCCAGCTTTTCGGCGATGCTCGGCAGCGTATAGCCCTGCACGAGCAGCCGCAGCACCTCGAACTCGCGCGCCGACAACTGACGCCCCGGCGGCCCTTCGTTGAACGCGGTGCGCAGCGCGAGCGCCTGCGAGATGTCCGGGCTCAGGTAGCGGGCACGCCGCGCGATCGAGCGCACCGCTTCGACCAGCACGTCGGGCGCGCTTGCCTTGGTCACGTAGCCGAGCGCGCCCGCGTCGAGCGCGCGCCGCACGAAGATCGATTCCTCGTGCACGCTGAAGATCAGCACGCGCGCGTCCGGTTCGCGCGCGAGCATGCGCCGCATCGCTTCGATGCCGCTTGCGCCCGGCAGCGCCACATCCATCACGACCACGTCGGGCCGCAGCGCGCAAAAACGCTGGTAGGCCTGCGCGGCGTCGCCCGCTTCGCCGCACACCTCGACGTCGGCATTCAGTTCGAGCAGACGCCGGTAGCCTTCGCGCACGACCGCATGGTCGTCGACGAGCAGAACGGAGATGGTGTCGGCACTCATGATTGGACTCCGGGTGACGCCCGGTTATCGCCGCCGGCGTCGGGCTCGCGGGCAGCGGCCGCGAACTTGCGTGAGTTGGCGTCGTTGCGGAACAGGATCGGCTGTTCGCGGGCCGCTGCTGTCGCCCCGGTTTCGGATGCAGATCCCGATGCTGCACGCCGCACGATCTTGACCACGGTGTCGTGAAACGGCGACTTGTCGCAGACCGGGTCGGCGTTGGCCGCGTCGCCGGTCAGCAGGTAGGCCTGGCAGCGGCAGCCGCCGAGGTCGAGGTCCTTTTCATCGCAGCTGCGGCACGGCTCCTTCATCCACCGCAAACCCCGAAAGCGGTTGAACGCGTCGCTGTCGTACCAGATCTCGCGCAACGGCATGTCCTTCACGTTCGGCAGCGTCAGGCCGGGCAGGCCGCGCGCCGCGTGACACGGCAGCGCGGCGCCGTCGGGCGCGACGCCGAGGAACACCGCGCCCCAGCCGTTCATGCAGCGCTTCGGGCGGCGCTCGAAGTAGTCGGGCACGACGAAGAAGATCTTGCAGCGCTCGCCATGCGTGCGGCGATAGCGCGCGACCACCGCTTCGGCTTCTTCGAGCTGCTGTTGCGTCGGCATCAGTTGCGCCTGGTTCTCGCGCGCCCAGCCGTAGAACTGCGTGTTCGCCAGCTCCAGATATTCGGCGCCTAGAGCCAATGCCATCTCGATGATCTTGTCGACATGCGGCAGGTTGTAGCGATGCAGCACGCAGTTCATTACCATAGGAAAGCCGTGCCGCTTGAGCGCGACGGCGACGCGCTGCTTCAGCTCGAAGGTGCGCGTGCTGCTCAGGAAGTCGTTCAACTGCTGCGTCGAATCCTGGAAGGACAGCTGGATGTGATCGAGCCCGGCGGCCTTCAGATCGCCGAGGCGCTGATCGGTGAGACCGACGCCCGACGTGATCAGGTTCGTGTAGAAGCCGAGCCTGTGCGCTTCTTCGACGAGTACTTCGACGTCGTCGCGCACCAGCGGCTCGCCGCCCGAAAAGCCGAGCTGCACCGCGCCGAGCGCGCGCGCCTCGCGCAGCACGTCGAGCCATTGCCCGGTGGTCAGTTCGCGGTTGTGATCGGTGTAGTCGAGCGGGTTGTAGCAGAACGCGCAATGCAGCGGACAGCGATAGGTCAGCTCCGCGAGCAGCCACAGCGGCGGCGGCACGACGGCGGCCGCGTCGCTTTGCACTTGCGCGCCGGGTTGAGAGGCAGGTTGAGAAAGATCGGTCATCGCGCTACTCCAGCCAGCCGCGCCCATGCGCGTCGGCGATGAAGGCCCGCACCTCGCTGCCGATGCCGGTCGTGTTGAACGCCTGTTCGAGGTCGGCGATCAGCGTATCGATGTCGCGTGTGCCGTCGCAGCGCTTGAGGATTTCTCCCGCGCTTTGATTGAGCTTCACCATGCCCTCGGGGTACAGCAGCACGTGCGCGTTCTGCGCGGGCTCCCATTGCAGGCGAAATGGCTTGGCGATCGCGAGCGGCGTGGCGGGGTCGGCGCGTGTCGAGTCGTTCATTGCGCAAACGCCTTCTCGATCGCGTCGAGCATGGTCCACAGAATGTCGAGCTTGAACTGCAGGATGTCGAGCGCCCGTTCCTGCTGATCGCGTCGCGTGAAATGGGCAAGCGTGACCTCGAGTCCGTGCTGCACATCGCGCTGCGCCAGTGAGATGCGCGAACGGAAATACGCGAGGCCCTCCGCTTCGATCCACGGATAGTGCTCGGGCCAGCTCGCGAGCCGGTCGCGATGCACCTGCGGCGCGAACATTTCGGTCAGCGACGAGCACACCGCTTCCTGCCACGGCGCGCGGCGCGCGAAATTCACATACGCATCGACGGCGAAGCGCACGCCCGGCGTCACGTGTTCGAGCGACCATAGTTCGTCGCGTGTGAGGCCGACCGCATCCGCGAGACGCGCCCAGGTTTCGATGCCGCCTTCCGCGCCGTCGTAGCCGTCGTGATCGAGAATGCGCAGCACCCAGCGGCGGCGCGTCTCGCGGTCCGGACAGTTCGACAGCACGGCCGCATCCTTCAGCGGAATGTTGATCTGGTAGTAGAAGCGGTTCGCGACCCAGCCGCGAATCTGCTCGCGCGAGCAGCCGCCGCTATTCATCTTCACGTTGAACGGATGGTGGATGTGATAGGCGGTGCCCTTCGCGCGCAACTGCGCCTCGAATTCTTCACGGCTCCAGGCGGGTCGGTCGATGCCTTGAGTTCCCGTGGTACTCGCGTCGCGTGTTGGTGTCGTGTCCTGAAGGTCTTTCGCGTTCATGCCGTCTCCGTTTTATCGTCGTTCACAGCCGCGCCTCGTTACCGCATCGCTCCGTACTCTTCACTGCGCGCCTCAAAGCTCGAAGCTCATTGCGTCGTACGCGACCTCGATGCCATGCTCGCCTAGCATGCGCCGCTCGGGGCCGTCTTCGATCAGGATCGGATTCGTGTTGTTGATATGGATCAGCACTTTGCGTTTCGCGCCGAGCGAATCGAGCGTTTCGATCATGCCGCCCGCGCCGCTCTGCGGCAGATGGCCCATATCCGCCGAGGTCTTCTTCGACAGGCCGAGGCGGATCATTTCGTCGCCGGTCCACAGCGTGCCGTCGACGAGTAGCAGATCGGCCTCGCGCATCGCCGCCAGCACGTGCGGCTCGATCGCGCCGAGCCCCGGCGCGTAGAACACGCGCCGGCCCGATTGCAGGTTCGTCAGCACGAGTCCGATGTTGTCGCCGCGCTCCGGCGCATCGCGATGCGGCGAGTACGGCGGCGCCTTGCTCGACAGCGGCAGCGCGTCGATGCGGATGCCGGGCAGCGCGTCGACGGCGAGCGGCGCGCCGTCGAGCGCGATACGGCGGTGCTCGACTCCGCAGTAGTGCGACAGGATCGGCGCGACCGGAAAGCCGGAGCGGAGGTCTTGCCAGACCGCATCGGTTGCGTATAGCGGCAGCGGGGTGTCGCGTTCGCGCAGCATCAAGAGGCCGGTCACGTGGTCGATCTGCGCGTCGATCACGAGCACCGCGGCGATGCCGCTGTCGCGCGCGCGCCGCGCTGGTTGAAGTTCGGGATGCGCGGCGATCTGCGCGAGCAGATCGGGCGATGCATTGACGAGCAGCCAGTCCTCGCCGTTCGCGCTGACCGCGATCGACGACTGCGTGCGGCGCGTCGCCTTCACCGTGCCGCGACGCACTCCGTCGCAATTGCGGCAATTGCAGTTCCACTGCGGAAAGCCGCCGCCCGCCGACGAGCCGAGTACCTTGATCTTCATGCCGCGCGACGCACGCTGCTGCGCCCCTCTTCGACGGTGGGAGTGAACATCGCGGTGAGCGCCTGCGCGACGCATGCATGCAGCGCGGGGTCGCTCGTCAGATGACCCGCCGCGCTCACAGACTCGACGCGCGCCGACGGAACCGCGCGCGACAGACGTCGCAGATTGCCGCGCGGACACACCGGATCGCGCGCACCATGCACGGCCGCAATCGATACCCCGGCCGCCGCCGCGCGGCGCGCGAGCGACAGCAAACGCGTCTCGCCGAGCCAGCAGCGATGCGCGAGGTAGTGCGCCTGAATCCGGTATTTGCCGATCAGCTTGCGCGCGTGGCGTTGGGATTCGCGTGGGTTTCGCAGGTTCGCACGTCGTCGTGCGGCGCCTCGCGGCGATGCGCTCGCGAGCACCGCGTTTTCATAGCCGCGCCAGGCCAGCGCGAGCGCGCGTTGCCGCGCTTCATTCGCGCCGTATTGCAAGGTGTCGCCGCAACGCGCGGCCAGTGCCGCGGGCTGCTCGCAGCGAGCAGCGGCACGCAGTCTCGACCACGCACGCGGCGCGCGCTTGCGTGACGCGATGAACAAACCGCGCACTTCGCGCGCGGACGTCAGGAACAGGCCGCGCAGCACGACGCCCGTCACCGACCGCGGACACTGCCCCGCATACGCGAGCGCGAGCGCCGCGCCCCACGATCCGCCGAGCACGCCCCAGCGCGCGAAGCCGAGCCGCGCGCGAATCGCTTCGAGATCGGCGATCAGATAGTCGGTGCGGTTGTGGCGCACGCTGCCGTGCGGCGTCGAGGCACCGGTGCCGCGCTGGTCGATCAGCACGACGCGAAAGCGCTGCAGATCGAACAGCCGCAGCACGCCGGGCTGACTGCCGCTGCCTGGGCCGCCGTGCAGCACCGCGACCGGCACGCCGTCGCGCGCGCCGGCCAGCGCATACCACACGCGATGGCCATCGCGCGTGCGCAGCGTATGGACTTCGAGCGCGGCGGCCGCCTGCGTGTGGCGCGATAAGCTTCGCATCGTCATGGCAGCATCCTCGCGAGCAGGTTGTCGCGATCGATCCACTGATGCTTGAACGCGCCCGCCACGTGCAGCACGATCAGCGCAATCAGCGCGAAGCCGATGGCGTGGTGAAGGCCGAAGAACAGTGCGCGCAGATGCGCGTCGTCCCAGCCCCATTTCGGCAGCAGGATGCCCCAGAAGCGCGTGCCGTAGGTGTTGAACGACGAGCCGAGATACCCGGCAAGCGGCATCGCCACCATGCCGACATATAAAAGACCCTGCGTAGTGCGCGCGGCGGCGCGTTGCCACGGTGGCATCGGCGGCAGCGGAGGCCGGTGAAGGACCAGCCGCGCGACGATGCGCAAAAGCACCAGCAGGAAAACCGTCAGTCCGAGCGACTTGTGCAGATTGATCAGCGTCGCCTTGACGGGCAAGCCCTTCGGCAAGCCGACCATATAAAGCCCGAGTGCGAGCAGCCCGACGATGCCGAGCGCGATCAGCCAGTGCAGCGCGATCAGCAGCCCGGCATAGCGCGGGCCGCCGGCGCTGGCATTTGCGTTGACGTCGATATCAGGCTTCGCGTTTGCAGAATCCGCTGTCCTCATGCCCTGTCTCCATGCAACATCGTTGCGGGACGTTTCTTTTTTGCCGAACACCGTTTCAGTCGCGGCTGACATAGCTGGTTCAGCCGGCGATCAGTATTTCACCGCGGCCGTCGACCGCGAGGTCGCCCGTGAAACGGACCGGCAGACGGTCCGCGCGCCACTGCGAAAACGGCGCGATTTCGGCCGCGAGACTGCGTATGAGCAATGACCAGAATACGTCGAAACCGTGTCCGCCGCCGGTGAAAGTAGGGGGCGGCAGTGGCTCTGGCCGTTGCGCGAGCAGCAGCGTGCCACGCCTCATTGCATAGGCATAATGCGCGCCCAGTTGCCCCGCCACGCCGACGGTTCCCGCCACCAGCCGCGACGCCGCGAAGTCGCCCGCGTTGCCGCCGACCAGCACGAGGCCGCGGCGCATCCGGTCGGCGAGCCGCGCGCCGGCGTTGCCGTGGATCGTCAGCGTGCCGCCGCTCATGCCTTCCATATCGCCCGTCAGTGCGCCGGCGGCGAAGTCGCCGCTGTCGCCGCGCACCGTCACGCGTCCGCCGCGCATTTCGCAGCCGGTGAAGTGCCCCGCGTCGCCGTCGATTTCAAGCAAGCCGCCGCTCATTCTGAAGCCGCTGTAGTCGCCGACCGAGCCGCGCGCGACGAGCCGTCCGCCGTCCATCTGCGCGCCGAGCCGGTCCAGCCACCGCGCGGCGTCGTCGATCAGCAGCGTGGCCATGTCGTCGCCGGACGCAGGCGCGTCGTCGCGCGAAACCTCGAAGACGTCGCCGACCACGCAGCGCTCGTTGCCGGCCGGCAGCACGATGCGCTCGATCTCGGCCACGCTCATGCTGGCCAGCGCCGAGGGTGACAGCGCTGCGGCATCGACGCGAAAGCCGGGTGGTGTCTTCACGCGCAACGTGGTCGTGCTCATGCGTGACTCCCATTGAGCCCCGCCGCCAGTTCGTGCAGATGAAAGTGGTACGGCCCGAGCTTGCCGCCGTAGTTGCCCGCCGAAATGCGCAGCACGCCGGCCGCGCGGCCGAGTCCGGCGGCCGCGCCGATCCCGGCCGTCATCGCCGCGCCGACGTCGGCGTCGGTCAGACCGTCGATGACGATTTCCAGCACGCAGCCAACGTCCGCGCTCAACTCGCTGCGCCGCGCGAGGCCGATCAGGCTCGGGCAGAACGCGTCGTTGGTCGACGCGGTCGCGCCCGCGTACTTCGAGCCGATCTTCGAGCCCGAGCGCACGATGCCGCCGGGAAAGGGCATGATCACGTTCGGCAGCCGGCGCATCGCGGCGACCGCGGCTTCGGCCGCCGCGAGCGCGGCGCCGAGGTCGCGCGCGAGCAGCAGCAGGTTGCCGCCGCCGACGGCCTTGACCGTCGCCGCCATGTCTTCGCAGACGAACTCGCCGTCCATCACCGGCACGCGCCAGTAACGCGTGGGTCCGTTCCCTGCGTCGATCATCTTCGCGATCTGCCAGCCGTCGCCGAAAAAGCGCAGCCCGCTGCCAAGCGGCGCCGGGTCCGACAGCGGCGCGCGGCTCGTGGCCGGATCGATGCCGCCGTAGACGGCCGTGCTCGGACAGGTGAGCACGCACTGGCCGACGCGCCGCCCGATCTGCTTCGCGAGCTCCTTCGACGACACCGCGAACAACAGCACCGCGACGCCGGGCCGGCCGTCGGGCGTGGCAGCGGGCGCGAGCGCACGCTCGACGCCTGCCTCGCAGCCGCAACCGATCACCGAGGTCGCGAAGCCCGCCAGCGAGTTCGCCGCGTGCATCGCCCACGTCGGCGTGTGCGCGGTGATCACGAGCCGGGTCGCCTTCATCGGAAAGGCTTCGGCGAAGGTCGCGTCGATCGCGGTGCCGTTGATGTCGAGCGGGGCGGGAGCGTTCATCGTGGACGCGTCAGGTTAGACATTCGACGGGCAATAGCCGTCCGCCGCGGCAGCAGCGGCAGGCTTCGTCGTCGCTGATCGCGGCGTGGGCGAAGTTGCTCGCGAGGTTCGCGTCGCTATACGCGCGCAGCGTTGTCTCGATGCCGCGATCGAATTGCGGCGCGACGAAATGGATGCCGCCCGTCGGCGTCGCGACGAGCGTGCCGTCGCGCGCGACCAGTTCGCCGTCCTTGAACACATAGGCCGGCGACGTGAACATGCGCTCGCGGTCCGGCTCGTCGCGATAGACGGCGATGTCCGCCGCCGCGCCCGCGCCGAGATGGCCGCGATCGCGCAGACCGAGCAGCCGCGCGGGACCGGCGCGCGTGATGATCGCGATCTCGTACAGCGAAAATTCGCGTTTGAGTTCCGGCAGCGCGCTGGCGACCTGCGCCTCGGGATGCAGCTTCGCCAGTTGCTCATCGCGAAACGGCTTGTCCATCAGCAGGCGGATCAGATGCGGATAGCTCGTGAACGGTCCGCCGT
The DNA here is from genome assembly GCF_050436385.1 of Paraburkholderia sp. MM5477-R1. Taxonomy (NCBI): domain Bacteria; kingdom Pseudomonadati; phylum Pseudomonadota; class Betaproteobacteria; order Burkholderiales; family Burkholderiaceae; genus Paraburkholderia; species Paraburkholderia sp. MM5477-R1. The sequence continues at coordinate 542,222 of NZ_JBNDMC010000010.1, read as the reverse complement.
TCGGATGATCGGTGGTCATCGCGACGCGCCACGGGTCGTCGACGAGCAGGAAGATTTCGAGGCCGATGATCCATTGCAGCGCGTTCACGTAGCTCTGTTCGCGATAACGGAACGGCAGCACGCCGCAACCCGCGTCGCACTCGATATCGCCCACCACCCACTTGTGCGGCCGCGCGAGCGGCGCGTTGCCGAACTGCATCATCGTGTCGCCGGAGGCCGTGACGGTCTGTCCGAAGATGATCTGGCCGACGTCGATCGACACGTTCGGCCGCGCGTTCACGGCCTCGGCAATCTGCCGCGCGCCCGACGAAAACTTGCGCGAACCCTCGGTGCCATAGCTGTGAAACTGGATATGCGTCAGATGGATCGGCAGACCGTCGGCGGCGTCCATCGTCGCGATGGTCGAGGCGAGGTTGCCGGGCACGCCGAGGTTGCTCGTGTGCACGTGCAGCGGATGCGGCACGCGCAGCTCGGTCAGCGCGCGCGTCAGCGTGCGCAGCACGTCGCGCGGCGTGATGCCGTAGTGCGCGTGCGGCTCGTCGACGTTTAGCGAGCGCTGGTTGAACTTGAACGCCGAGATGCCGCCGGGGTTGACCACCTTGACGCCGAGCGCCTTGCTCGCGTCGATCGTCCAGCCGACGTAATCGCGCAGACGTTCGAAGTCGTCGCGCGCGGCGAGCATCCGCAGGAACAGCTCGTCGTTGCCGAGCATCACGTACGCGCCGTGATCGATGATCGGCGTGTCGCCCATTTCGAGGTGCGTGTGGCGCGCGTTGGACGGCATCATCGCCGGCTCGAACGCGGCCGTGTAGCCCATTTCGGCGTAGCGGTAGCCGGTCGCGAGCGTGCCCGGCGTGCAGACGCCGCACGACGGCAGGCGCAGGTAGCGGCCGTTGTCGTCGCGCGCGGCTTCGTAGGCGGCCTCGCGCGGCGCATGGGCGCCCCGCGCATCGGCGCGATGGTCCTCGGGCAGCAGCAGGCGCGACAGGTTGGTCTTGCCGCCGCCGATATGCGAATGCAGGTCGATCCCGCCCGCCATCACGATCATGCCGGTCGCGTCGTATTCACGATCGACGGGCGCGGTGGCGGCCATGTCGACGATGCGGCCGTCGCGGAACGTCAGGTCGCGGCGCTCGCCGTTGACGTTGTGGATCGGGTCGAACAACGTGCCGCCCTTGAGCCGGACGAGAGTCATGGCTGATCCTCGCGCGTACTCGAGCGTTCGCTCAGTTGCCCGCTCAATCGCCCGCTCAACTTCGCGGCAATCGACGCCACCGACTCCAGCGCGGCACCACGCGCGGCGGTGAGCGGCATCACGACCGTGCCGTCGACGCGAAACAGATGTCCGCCGCTATCGACGCCCGGTGTCGCGACCGGCACGAACACGGTGTTCGCGCCGCGCGCCCTGGCGGCATCGGCGAGCGCCGGATGACCGAGCACGATCAGGGCAAGCGCGGGATCGAGCGACGCGGGCCACGCGTGCGGCGCGAAGCCCGCGATCCACAGCAGCGCATCGACTTCGCGTTCGGCGAGCAGCCGGGCCGCCCGATAGCGGTACGGATCGTGATCGAGCGGCGCGGTGCCCGCGGCGTGCGCCGGCATCGACACGCGCGTGCGCAGCGGCAAGCCGGACAGCCACGTGACGGTCTGATTGACCGTCAACGCGCCGTCGTCGCCGCCGAGCGCGAGACATGCCGCGCGCGTCGTGCGATTCACGGCCTTCACGATCCGGTTCAGCGCTTCGATCAGCAGCGCCGCGTGCGGCGCGGGCAGTGCGGCCGGTTCGTAGACGACCACCGTATAGCGCGCGCCGGCGATGCGTGCGTGCAACGACGCGAGCGCGGTTGCCACGTTGGCTGCGCTGCCATCGCCGTGGCTCAGCACGGCGGCGTCGCGTCCTTCCGCGAGCGCTGACCACAGCGCGAGCGTGTCGTACGGATCGGTGTCCGGCAGCAGCGTGTCGATGCGCGTTTGCGCGAAGCCGGCTGCGGCCGGGTCCGGTTCGCAGCCGACGAAGACCAGCTCGCGCGCGAGTTCGGTGCCCGCCAGCGCGCGCGTGAAAAAGCGCGGATAGCGCCGCGACGGCTGACAGCCGAAGAACACCAGCAGGTCGGCGCGCGCGCGCACTTCGGAGAGCGTCGTAAAGAACGAGCCGCGGTCTTGCAAAGCGAGCGTCGCGGGCGTCAGCGCATCGCCGTGCAGATGATCGAGGATCGCGCCGCAGGCGGCGGCAAGCGGATACAGCGCGCGGATGCCGGCGACGTCGGTGGCGAGGCCGCCGAATAGCGGGCGGCGCGCGTTCGCGAGCAACTGCGCGGCGCTCGCCAGCGCGGCATCCTTGTCCACTTCGTCGCCATCGACGGTGCAAGCGCATTGCGCGTCCGTCGCGCCGTACTGCGCGAGCGCGTGAGCGAGCCGCGGACATTCGGTGTCCGGCACATCGAGCGTGCCGTCGTCGTGGGCAGCGGCGGCCAGGTCGTCGCACAGCAAAGGGCAGAACGGACAGATCCAGTCGCGTGTGAGCGCCGCGGCGCGCGTTGCGCTCGGGCTGGGGGTCGATGGATCGATGGAGGGGCTATGCATGGGGCAGGTTTAGCAAGCTCCATGCCGATCTTTCGACCCTGCGGTAAGGGTGCCTGATCCTGCGTCGGCGCGCGCGTCAAAGGCCCACCGCGCCATACAAAATGTGTGCCGTTCTGGAGCAGAGTGTCAAGCAGAGTGTCACGCGCGAACAGTCCGGCTTGCGTTGCGTTTACCGACAGCGCTGTCAGAACGCGTGGCATGGAAATTGTATGGAAGGCCTACGCGGAATCGGAATGCGCGCAGTCGATCTGTCGATCGTGCAGCGCGGACGCCACCAGCCAGGCGCTTGCGCCGGTGCCGGCCGCGGCGGCCAGATCGTCGCGATTGCGGATGCCGCCCGCGCCGATCAGCGTGGTGTGCGCGGCGGCTTGCGCGCGCACGCGCTCGAACGTCGCGAGATCGGGGCCGGCGTAGCTGCCGACCTGGTCGAGCGTCATCGCGATCACGCGCGGCGGCCACCACGCCGACGAGCGGTCGAGCGCGGCCGCGGCGAGCAGTTCGCCCGCCCGCTGATCGAGCGACAGGATCGGCGCAAGGCCGGCGCGCTGAGCCGCGTGCAGTGCGTGGATATCGCGCAGCGTCTCCGAGCCGAACACAGGCACGAGAGTCGCGAGGTGGGAAGCGGCAGCAGGGCTGTCGTGTTGATCGATGGCGTCGTCGATGCGCTCGAATAGCGCGCGCATCGACGCGTAGTCCGCGAAACCCGCGTCGAGCCACAGTTCGATGCCGGGCAGCGCGGCCCGCAATGCGGCGAGCGTCGAAGCATGCGCGCCGCGCTGCAGGATGGCGCCGAGATCGGCGATATAGAGCGTGCGCGCGCCGCTGGCTTCGAGCAGCGCGCGGGCGGTGGCAAGTGGGTCGCTCGTCGCGACGAGGCGGGACTGGATCGGCCGATAGGCGCTCCGCTCGCCGCGCACCGCGCGTACGACCTGGCCGTCGAGCAGATCGAGAACAGGTATCACCTGCATAGGGGGCTTTCCTTTGACCAGAATCTTTGTCTACGAGTATCTCACCGGCGGCGGCATCGACCCCCAGCTCGCCGGCCCGGGCAGTCTCGCCGATTTGAGCGCGCTGATCGTCGAAGGACGCGTGATGCGCGACGCGCTGGTCGACGCTCTGCGTGAACTCGACGGCGTGCAGGTCACGTTCGCGACCTCGCGCTTCGAAACGCCAGGGGCGGGCGAGGCCCATTGTATGGCCGCGCCCGGCGAATCGATGACGGCGTTCGTCGCGCGCGCGGCGCGTGAGCACGATTACGCTTGGGTCGTCGCGCCGGAATGCGACGGGCTGCTGCTGCGCTTTCACGATGCGGTCGGTACCGCGCGCTGGCTCGGCTGCGCGAAGGAAGCGATCCGCGTCGCGTCGAGCAAGAGCGCGACGGCGGCGTGTCTTGCCGCGCATGGCATTGCCACGACGCCGGCGCTCGAACCCGGCGGCTCAGCCGCGCAGCACGACGGCCGGTGGGTGGTCAAACCGGACGACGGCGCGGGCGGCCTCGACACGATCGTGTACGAGCGTTTCGCCGATGCCTGCGCCGAGTACGAGGCGCGCGCGGCGGGGGCGCGCAATCCGGTGCTGCAGGCGTGGGTCGATGGTGAGCCGTTGAGCCTGTCGCTGATCTGCCGCGGCGACGCCACCAAGCTCCTCAGCATCAACCGTCAGCAGATCGGGCTGAGCGGCGGCGACGCGTCGGGTGATGTTGCGCGGATCGTCGAGTTCGACGGCGTGCTGGTCGATCAGATCGACCAGCACAGCGAGATGGGCCGCGCGCTCGACACGCTCGCGCATCGCGTCGCGCGGGCCATCCCGGGTTTGCGCGGCTTCGTCGGCATCGATGTCGTGTGGCACCCGCAACTCGGGCCGGTCGTGATCGAAGTGAATCCGCGTTTGACGGTCGCTTATGCGGGGCTGTCGGCGGCGCGCGGCAGCGGCCTGACGCGCGCGCTGCTGGCCGCGCATGGCGTGCGCATCGAGCGCTGCGGCGCGGCGCGCGCCAATTCGGCGACGTACGAGGTGCGCCCTTGAGCCCCGCCCGTTCGAACCCGGCGGCGCGGTTCGGCTGGGACGTCGGCGGCGCGCACGTGAAGGTGTCGCTCGTCGACGGCAGCGACGCCGTGCTGGACGTCGTGCAATGGCCGTGTCCGCTTTGGCAGGGGCTCGACCATCTGCACCGCACGATCGAGCTCGTCTTCGAGCGCTGGCCGCAGGCCCGCACGGACGCCGCGCAGCATGCGGTGACGATGACCGGCGAGATGGTCGACCTGTTCGCGGATCGCGCCGAAGGCGTGCGCGCGATCGTGGCCGCGCTCGCGCAGCGGCTCGGTCCATCACTGCGTTTCTACGCCGGCGCCGCCGGCTGGCTCGCCGCCGCCGACTGCGCGGCCGGCTGGCGTCACGTCGCGTCGGCGAACTGGCTCGCGACCGCGAGCTGGGTCGCTACCTGCATGGCGAACGCGCTGCTGATCGACATCGGCAGCACCACCACCGACATCATTCCGATCGTCGACGGCCGCGTCGTCGCGCGTGCCGCGACCGATGCGGGCCGGCTCGCGACCGGCGAACTCGTGTATCACGGCGTCGTGCGCACGCCGTTGTGCGGCGTCGCGCAGCGGATCGAATTCGGCGGCGCCATGCTGAACGTGATGAACGAATGGTTTGCGACGAGCGCCGACGTCTACCGGCTGACCGGCGAACTGGACCCGCTGCACGACGTGCAGCCGAGCGCCGACCAGGGGCCGAAGACGCAGGCGGCGAGCCGCGCGCGGCTCGCGCGCATGATCGGGCACGACGCGCACGACGCGTCGGACGTCGAATGGCTGCACTTTGCGCGGCGCTGGCGCGCGCTGCAGGTGCGCGAAATCGGCGCGAACCTGATGCGCGTGGTTGCCGCGCAGCCAGTGCTCGCGGCCGCGCCGCTGGTGGGCGCCGGCTGCGGCCGCTTCCTCGTCGCCGCATTGGCGCGCGACGAGGCGCGCGGCTATATCGATTTCGGCGCGTTGGCGGGCGTGCCCGATGCTTGCGCGGCATGGGCGGCGACCTGCGCGCCGAGCGTGGCGGTCGCGCTGCTCGCGGCGCGCGAGCCGGGCGCCCAACGGCGCGGCGCGCGTGGTATCGCGGCGCGCGCGGCATGAGTTGAGAGGCGCGGCGCGCAATCCGGGGACGCGGCGCGCCGGTGCACGAGTAGCGCAAAGAGGGGCAGGGGACACGATATGGCGAGCGGGACAAGTTCGGTGATGAACGAGGTTGCGAAACGACGCGACCCGGCCGGGCACTCAACTGGACACGAGGGCAACAGTCATGTGGGTGGTCAAGATCGGAGGCAGCCTGAGTCACGACCCGGCACTGCGCCACTGGCTCAGTGAGCTATGCGAAGTCGGCGGCGGACGGGTCGTGATCGTGCCCGGCGGCGGCGATTTCGCGGACAAGGTCCGCCAGTACCAGGGCGAGTGGAACTTCGACGATCTGGCCGCGCACAACATGTGTCTGCTCGCGATGACGCAATATGCGCTGCTGATGCAGGGCGTTTCGCCCGAACTGGTGATCGCGTCGAGCGAGGCGAAGATTCGCCGCACCCTGCGTGACGGTCATGTCGCCGTGTGGGCGCCGACCGCGCTGATGCGCGACACGCCCGACGCGATGAGCAACTGGGACACGACCTCGGACAGCCTCGCCGCCTGGCTATCGACGATGCTCAACGCGGAGCGGCTGATCGTCGTCAAATCCTGTCCGATCGCCGCCGACGATCCGCTCGAAACGCTGGCCGCGTCGGGGGTGATCGACCGCAAGTTCGTCGACTACGTGAACGATGCGAACTATGTGGTCGAATTGCTCGACAAGAGCAACGTCGCGCTGATGCGCGACCGTTTGCTGAATATTCCGGTGATGTGATCGGCTGCTACAGCCGCGTCGCGTTCGTCGAGCCCGGCAACGGCGCCGCGCCATCGACGCGAATCTCTCCAGCCGGCCGATGCAACGCGCTCGCCCATTGCGCGACGCGCTCGGGGTCGAGCCGCGAGCGGCGCCCGTCGGCGCACAGCGCGGTGCGAAAACCGGCCACGTCGGGCGCCAGCGCGCGGATCTGCGGCAGTTGCGCCCAGCCGAGCGCACCGGCGATGCCCGCCATCGCGCCGCGCTGACGCGCGAGCCGCAACCAGCGCGCGAGCGAGTCGACATCGACGTGATCGAACAGCGTGCCGCCGTCCTTGCTCGCGGTATCGAACATCAGGCCGGCGAAGCCGAGCGCCGCGGTGTGGCTGACCAGTTCGTCGTCCATGCCGCCGTCGCATAGCAGCACCGGCACGACGCTGGCCGGCAGATTCGCGAGCTGCTCGATGCAGCGGCGCGCGGCCGGTCCGCGCGCGACGCCGACCTTCACATAGTCGACGCCGGCATCGCTGACGTCGATCACGCGCGCGGCGATCTCGTCGAACGCATCGGCCGGCACGTCGCCGATCGCCGCGCTGATCGGCTTGACCGGGTAGCGCGCGCGAAGTTGTTGCGCGATGGTCGTGATGGCGCCGATCGACAGGCCGCCGAGCGCGCCGTCGTCCGGCTCTTTCAGGTCGATCAGCTCGGCGCCGGCGCGGGCGGCGTCGAATGCTTCGTCAGCCGAGCGGACGCTCGCGAGCAATGCGGTCATCGGGGTTCTCCGCGGAAGGAAGGGTTTCAGTGATGGGCCGAAGCGGCGGCCTGATGCGCCGCGTCTTCGAGGCTCGCGCGATATCGCGCGATCGCGGCGACGAGCCAGCTCCATGCGGTGCGCTCGTTGTCGCCGGCGGTTTTGTCGATCGCGATCTGCAGATACGCCATTTCTCGATCGACCTTGTCGGCCGGCAGCATGAAGAGCCGGCTCACCAGAATCGCGCCTTCCACGACCGCCGACTGCGCGCGATTGAAGCCCGCGAACGGCGCGTGGTTTTCACGGTGCACGCATTTCATCACCAGCACCGGGCGCTCGGCGTCGTCACGCAGCTCGTCGAGTTCGAGCTCGGCGTGGGCCAGCGACTCGGCCAGACGTACGCTCGGCACGCGGCTCGCGGCCACGGTCGGCCAATCGGTTGCGCAGTGCGTGACGCAGCCCGCGAAGATCCGCACGTCGATGGTGAAATTCAGCACGGCCGCGCGCGTCGCGATCACGTTGTCGAGCGTGACCGACGGACGGAAAGGCGCGAGGATGATCCGCTCGCCCTCGTGGCGCGCGCCCATTGGCGCGATATGAGGACGGCCATCGCACGCTGCCGTGGTGACGATCGTTTCGTGGATCATGGCTGGGAACGCGTGTCCCGACAGCGCCGGAAGGCCGGCCGTCAGCAGAGGTCAAACACAAACGGGAACCGCAAAGGGGCCGCGGCGTGCGGCCCGGTTGCGGGCTTAACGCGTAGCGACATACATCACGATTTCAAAACCGAGGCGTACGTCGGTGTAGCTCGGAGTCGTCCATTGCATACGTGCTTTCTCCTTCGGTTGAAACAGCGGGTGGAACAGCGTTGCGCCGCCGGCCCGGCGTGATGCCCGGTGTCGACGGCAGCCGGCATCATGCAAGCTCCGTGCCCATGCGCGTTCCGGCCGGCCAGGCGTGCGTGCATTCGACGGCCAATACAGCACCCGGCGAATTGCGCCACGCCGTGGCGCTCGCGCGGGTTGCCAGACGCAAAGAGCCGCGCGGTGTGGCGAAAACGAAGCAAAGTGTGCCATCGCGATTCGCTAATTCGATTGCGCTGTCACACCGCGCCCGCCTCGCTCACCAACACATTCTGCTCCCATTCGCGTCGCACGGCTCGAAAAAGAACCTCACGATGTGATAGCGATAACCGATCCGTTAAGTCTGCCAAATAAAATCGTGAATTCACCTTGGGCGTGTCCGTGCCTACAGTGCAACTCAAGCGCTTCGTTCTTCCGGCAGTGCGCTTGCCACCTTCGAGGACACGTCATGAACGATTTCAGTCAACCGCCGATCCAGCCCGAACCTCAAGCGCGCGATCCGCACAATCCGCGCGAACGGTACGCGGCGGGCGTGATGAAATACCGCGAGATGGGGTACTGGCAACCGGACTACGAACCGAAAGACACCGACGTGATCGCGCTGTTTCGCATCACGCCGCAACCCGGTGTCGAACCCGAGGAAGCGGCCGCCGCGGTGGCCGGCGAATCGTCGACCGCGACGTGGACGGTGGTGTGGACCGACCGCCTGACCGCCTGCGACATGTATCGCGCGAAGGCGTATCGCGTCGAGCCGGTGCCGGTGTCTCGCGCCGACGAGCCGCAGTACTTCGCGTATATCGCTTATGAACTCGATCTGTTCGAAGAGGGCTCGGTCGCGAACCTGACCGCGTCGATCATCGGCAACGTGTTCGGCTTCAAGCCGCTGAAGGCATTGCGGCTCGAAGACATGCGCATTCCCGTCGCGTATCTGAAGACGTTTCAGGGGCCGCCGACCGGCATCGTCGTCGAGCGCGAACGGCTCGACAAGTATGGTCGGCCGCTGCTCGGCGCCACGGTCAAGCCGAAGCTCGGTCTGTCGGGCAAAAACTATGGACGGGTGGTCTACGAAGGCCTGCGCGGCGGCCTCGACTTCCTGAAGGACGACGAGAACATCAACTCGCAGGCGTTCATGCACTGGCGCGACCGCTTCCTGTTCGCGATGGAGGCGGTGAACCGCGCCCAGGCGGAGACTGGCGAGCTCAAAGGGCACTATCTGAACGTGACGGCCGGCACGATGGAGGACATGTACGAGCGCGCCGAATTCGCGAAGGAGCTCGGCTCGTGCATCGTGATGATCGACCTCGTGATCGGCTGGACCGCGATCCAGTCGATGTCGCGCTGGGCCCGCAGGCACGACATGATCCTGCATCTGCATCGCGCGGGGCATGGCACCTACACGCGGCAACGCAACCACGGCATCTCGTTTCGCGTGATCGCCAAATGGCTGCGCATGGCGGGCGTCGATCACGCGCATGCGGGCACCGCGGTCGGCAAGCTCGAAGGCGATCCGCTGTCGGTGCAGGGCTACTACAACGTGTGCCGCGACGCGCACAACGCGGTCGATCTGTCGCGCGGCATTTTCTTCGACCAGCCGTGGGCCGGCTTGCGCAAGGTGATGCCGGTCGCCTCGGGCGGGATTCACGCGGGGCAGATGCATCAGCTGCTCGATCTGTTCGGCGACGACGCGATCCTGCAGTTCGGCGGCGGCACGATCGGCCATCCGGCCGGCATCCAGGCCGGCGCGACCGCGAACCGCGTCGCACTCGAAGCGATGGTGAAGGCGCGCAACGAGGGCCGCGACATTCTGCGCGAAGGGCCCGACGTGCTCGAAGCCGCCGCGCGCTGGTGCACGCCGCTCAAGCAGGCGCTCGATACGTGGCGCGACGTGAGCTTCAACTACGCATCGACCGATACGCCCGATTTCGCCGCCACGCCGACGGCGGCCTAGCCACGCCGAGCTTTTCCCGCGAGCGCCTCACGAGCGCATCCGCGACGCGGTGCAACGGCACCGCGCGGGGCACCGTTGACGCCGTTCCAAACGCGACATCCATCCACGAGGTTCGTCATGCGTATTACTCAAGGAACGTTTTCTTTTCTGCCCGAGTTGACCGACGAGGAAATCGGCCTGCAGATCGACTACGCGCTGCGCCAAGGCTGGGCCTGTTCGGTCGAATTCACCGACGACCCGCATCCGCGCAATACCTACTGGGAAATGTGGGGTCTGCCGATGTTCGACCTGCACGACGCGGCCGGTGTGTTGCAGGAGGTCAGGGCTTGCCGCGAGGCGCGGCCGCAGCACTACATCAAGGTCAACGCGTTCGACTCGGTGCGCACCTTCGAGACGATGCGCCTGTCGTTCATCGTCAACCGGCCGGACGTGGAGCCGGGCTTCCGGCTGTTGCGGCAGGACGCGCAGGGACGCACGCAGCGCTACAGCATGACGGGCTACGCGGGCGACCGGCCAGCGGGCGAGCGTTATGGCGCGGCGGGCTGACGCCGCTGATCGCGCAACAACGCACACGACGACCCGCAGCGAGGACGAACCATGACAGACGCCGCAATCGTGGACGCACTGCCCGCGTCCACCGCGCACAGCGACGCCGCCGCGCCCCACATCGACCTCGCGGCGCTGTACCGCGACTCGGGCATCGGCGACGTGCTCGGCGAACTCGATCGCGATCTGGTCGGGCTCGCGCCCGTGAAAACGCGCATTCGCGAGGTCGCCGCGCATCTGCTGGTCGAGCGCGCGCGGGCTTCGCTGGGTCTCGCGGGCGGCGCGCCGACCTTGCATATGTGCTTCTCCGGCAACCCCGGCACCGGCAAGACGACGGTTGCGCTGCGCATGGCGGAAGTGTTGCACCGGCTTGGCTACATTCGCCGCAATCATCTGGTGTCGGTCACACGCGACGATCTGGTCGGCCAGTACATCGGCCACACCGCGCCGAAAACGCGCGACGTGCTCAAGCGCGCGATGGGCGGCGTGCTGTTCATCGACGAAGCGTATTACCTGTATCGCCCGGAGAACGAGCGCGACTACGGGCAGGAAGCGATCGAAATTCTGTTGCAGACGATGGAGAACCAGCGTAGCGACCTGGTTGTGATTCTGGCCGGCTACGCGTCGCGAATGGAAGTGTTCTTCGAGAGCAATCCGGGTTTCCGCTCGCGCATCGCGCATCACATTACGTTTCCCGATTACGAGGAAACGGAGTTGCTCGAAATCGCCGAGCGGATGCTCGGCGCCATGCATTACCGCTTCGATGCCGCGTCGCGCCGCGCGTTCGCCGACTATCTGGCGCGCCGCATCCGCCAGCCGAATTTCGCCAACGCGCGCTCGGTGCGCAACGCGCTCGACCGCGCGCGGCTGCGCCAGGCGAACCGCCTGTTCGCGAGCGCCTTGCAAGGCGGCGAGCCGGTCGACGCCGCCACGCTGACGCTGATCGATGCCGCCGACGTGCGCGCGAGCCGCGTGTTCGACGCGCCGCCGCAGTCCTCGCATTCGCCTTCCACCGCGCGCGCCGTCACGGCGCCGCCGGGCTGAATCACGACACCATCGACGGAGAACGCCATGCAGGACGGACGCACGACACTTTCGAAGTTCTTGATCGACACGCTCGATCGCCCGCCGTGTACGGACGACACGCGCGACACTGCAGGACTCTCCGCGCTGCTGATCGACGTAGCGGCGGCCATCAAGTCGATCTCGGCGATGCTGACCAAGGGCGCGCTAGGCGGCAACTACGGTTCCGCGCAAACGCTCAACACGCACGGCGAGCAACAGAAGAAGCTCGACGTCTCGAGCAACGAGATCTTCGTGCAGCAATGCGAGTGGGACGGCTTGCTGGCCGCGATGGTGTCCGAGGAAATGGAGCACGTCTACGCGATTCCGCTGGACTATCCGCGCGGCGAGTATCTGCTCGCGTTCGATCCGCTCGACGGCTCGTCGAATATCGACATCAACGGCGTGGTCGGCTCGATCTTCTCGGTGCTGCGCACGCGCGACCCGGCAGAGGATGCAACCAGCGAAGCCGCGTTCCTGCGGCCGGGCTGCGAACAGGTGGCGGCCGGCTATGCCGTGTATGGACCGTCGACGATGCTGGTGCTGTCGGTCGGCAATGGCACGCATGGCTTCACACTGGAGCGCGAGATCGGCAACTTCGTGCTCACGCATTCGAACATCCGGATTCCGGAGGAAACCGGCGAGTTCGCGATCAACGCATCGAACGAGCGCTTCTGGGAGCCGCCCGTGCGCCGCTACGTGCAGGAGTGCAAGGACGGCCGCAGCGGTTGCCGCGCGCGCGACTTCAACATGCGCTGGATCGCGTCGATGGTCGCGGAAGTGCATCGCATCCTGATGCGCGGCGGCGTGTTCATGTATCCGCGCGACTCGAAAACGCCGGCAATGGAAGGACGCCTGCGCCTGCTCTACGAAGCGAACCCGATGAGCTTCCTCGTCGAGCAGGCGGGCGGTCTCTCGATCACCGGCCGGGAACGCATTCTCGACGTCGCGCCGCGCGCGCTGCATGGCCGCGTGCCGGTGATTCTCGGCTCGAAGAACGAGGTCGAGCGCATCGCGCGCTATCACGGCGAATACGACCGCGGCGAGGACAAGCCGTTCACGTCGCCGCTGTTCGGCACGCGCTCGTTGTTCCTGCCGGATTTCACGGCGTGATCAGCGACTGACGGCGCGCTCAGCGCACAGAACACAGTCATCCGGAGACAAACGCATGTCAGTCAAACATCCGATCATCGCGGTGACCGGCTCGAGCGGCGCCGGCACCACCACTGTCATGAAGAGTTTCACGCATATCTTCAGACGCGAGCACATCAATGCGCAGATCGTCGAAGGCGACGCGTTCCATCGCTACGACCGCAACGGCATGCGCGCGGCGATGCAGGAGCGCGAACGCGACGGTGTGCCGAATTTCAGCCACTTCGGGCCGGAAGCGAATCTGCTCGAAGAACTCGAAACGCTGTTCACGCGCTACGGCGAAAACGGCAGCGGGCAGTTTCGCCACTACGTGCACGACGCGGGCGAAGCGCAACTGTACAAGCAGGACGGCGGCACCTTCACGCCGTGGGAGGGGGTCGCGCCCAATACCGACCTGATGTTCTACGAAGGGCTGCATGGCGCGGCGGTGACCGACAAGGTCGATATCGCGCGGCATGCGGATCTGCTGATCGGCGTCGTGCCGATCATCAACCTCGAATGGATCCAGAAGCTGCACCGCGATCAGACGATGCGCGGCTACACGCACGAAGCGGTGGTCGACACGATCCTGCGGCGCATGCCCGACTACGTGAACTACATCTGCCCGCAGTTCTCGCGCACGCATGTGAACTTCCAGCGCGTGCCGACCGTGGACACGTCGAATCCGTTTACCGCCCGCGAGATTCCGCAACCGGACGAGAGCTTCGTCGTGATCCGCTTCGCGCGGCCGAAGGGTATCGATTTCCAGTATCTGCTGACGATGCTGCACGACTCGTTCATGTCGCGCCCGAACGTGATCGTCGTGCCGGGCGGCAAGATGGGACTCGCGATGCAGCTGATCTTCACGCCGATGATCCTGCAACTGATCGACCGACGCTCGCGCGCCTGAGCGGTACCAGACGGATACCGAGGTTCATTTCGCAAGGAGAGATTCGATGAGTGCAGTCGCGCAACCGCTTGACGCACCCGCCACGCGCTCGATGGCCGACGCGCTGCGCATGCTCGCGCTCGACGAAGCGCGGCGCGTCGCCGACCGCGCGCGTTGAGCCCGGCGCTCGCCAAGATTTCATTTCATATCGAGGAGCACGCAATGGCCTTCATCACCCTGCGGCAACTGCTGGATCACGCGGCCGAACACGACTACGGCGTGCCCGCGTTCAACGTCAACAACATGGAGCAGATTCACGCGATCATGCGCGCGGCCGAGGCCACCGCTAGCCCGGTGATCCTGCAGGCGTCGGCCGGTGCGCGCAAGTACGCCGGCGAGCCGTATCTGCGCCATCTGGTGCTCGCCGCGCTCGAAGCGCACCCGGACATTCCGCTCGTGCTGCATCAGGATCACGGCGCGAGCCCCGCGGTGTGTCAGCAGGCGATCCGCTCGGGCTTCACGTCGGTGATGATGGACGGCTCGCTGCTGCCCGATCAGAAAACCCCTGCCGCGTACGACTACAACGTCGAGGTGAGCCGGCGCGTGGTGGACGCCGCGCATGCGGTCGGCGTGTCGGTGGAGGGCGAACTCGGCTGTCTCGGTTCGCTCGAAACCGGCACGGCAGGCGAAGAGGACGGCGTCGGCGCACAAGGCAAGCTCACACGCGAGCACCTGCTGACCGATCCGGACGAAGCGCGGCGCTTCGTCGACGCGACCGGCGTCGATGCGCTCGCGATCGCTATCGGCACGTCGCACGGCGCGTACAAGTTCAGCCGCGAGCCGACCGGCGACATCCTCGCGATCGACCGGATCGCCGATATCCATGCGCGCATTCCGAACACGCATCTGGTGATGCACGGTTCGTCGTCGGTGCCGCAGGAATGGCTCGCGGTGATCCGCGAATATGGCGGCGAGATTCCGACTACCTACGGCGTGCCCGTCGACGAAATCCGCCGAGGTATCGCGAACGGCGTGCGCAAGGTCAACATCGACACCGACATCCGTCTCGCGATGAGCGGCGCGATGCGCAAGTCGCTCGCCAATGCGCGCGCGGAGTTCGATCCGCGCGCGGCATTGAAGGCCGCCACCGCCGCGGCGAGCGCGATCTGCGTCGAGCGATTCGAGGCGTTCGGTTGCGCGGGTCAGGCGGCGCGCATCAAGCCGCTGCCGCTCGACACGATGGCGAGCCGCTACCACTAACGCCACTGCCACGGAGAATGCAATGCGCGAATTCCTGATTGCGCCGTCGCTGTTGTCGGCGGATTTTGCCCGGCTCGCCGACGAGATTCGCGACGTGACGGCGGCCGGCGCGGACTGGATTCATCTGGACGTGATGGACAACCACTACGTGCCGAACCTGACGGTCGGCCCACTCGTGTGCTCGGCGATCCGGCCGTACACGACGCTGCCGTTCGACGTGCATCTGATGACCACGCCCGTCGATCCGCTGGTGTCGGCGTTTGCCGAGGCCGGCGCGAACCTGATCAGTTTTCATCCGGAGGCGACGCTGCACGTGCATCGGACCATCGACCTGATCCGCTCGCACGGTGCGCGCGCGGGGCTGGCGCTGAATCCGGCGACGCCGCTCGCGGCGCTCGATCACGTGCTGGAGATGCTCGACGTCGTGCTGGTGATGTCGGTGAATCCGGGCTTCGGCGGCCAGGCATTCATCGCCGAAACGCTCGACAAGCTGCGGCTGCTGCGCGAGCGCGTCGACACGACGATGCAGCGCACCGGGCGGCCCTTGCTGATCGAAGTGGACGGCGGCGTGAAGGCGTCGAACATCGCGCGTGTCGCCACGGCGGGCGCGGACGTGTTCGTTGCCGGGTCGGCCGTGTTCGGTGCGGGCGATCGCGCGCAGGCGATCCGCGGCATGCGCGGCGAACTGGCTACTGTCGACGAACCCGCGGGGGTGGTCGCCATGCAGTGATGGCGCTGCTGTTTCAGCGCTTTTTCAGCGTCTCGCCCGGCGCGCACCATGCGCTGAGATCTTCTTCAGGCCGGTCGACCGCGCAGCCCCAGTCGAGCGGCTGGTCCTGATCGAAGCGCTTGCCGAGCCGCCATGCAATCTCGGCGCGCGCAAGCTGCACGCCCATATAGAACGCGTGGCCGCCGTCTGTTTCGAGGTTCAACTGCGGGTACAGCGCGAACGGATCGTCGCCGCGACGATGGCCGTCGCGGTTGTACACGTGAATGCCGTCGGCGCTGATCTGCACGCGGAAATTCGGGTCACGCACGCCGCGCGCGAATTCGTCGATTTCTTCGGCGCTGTACGGAAACGGCCGTTTCGCGTGGACCGTCGCGAGTTCGGTGCTGATGCCCTTCGGCAGCACCTGCGCATCGCGCGCGGCATGCATCACGCGGCGCGCGACATCGGCTTCGCGCAACGCGCGCCGCGCATGCTGGCTCACCGACGTCGCCAGCACCGCGCCAACGCGCAATTCAGCCGCCATGCCGAGCAGCACAGCGTTGATGCCGCTCGTGTCGGCCTCGGTCAATTCGGTCACGTTGCCGATGCCCATCATGATCGCGATGTCGGGATAGCGCTCGCGCAAACGCACATAGCGCGCAATCGACGCGGCCAGCCCGAACGGAATCGGATCCAGAATCGGATCGGCAAGAAACGCGCGGCCGCGCGCGGACAGCGCGTCGATCGCGGCGTCGAGCGAAGCGGGGTCGGCCGGTTCGCGCGCGACGAGGATCGGCGTCGACGGCACTTCGTCGGCGATCCATAGCGTGTCGAGGTTCAGGCTCATCAGATAGTCGGCGCCCGCGCGGCCGCCGCGCAGCAGTTCGTCGTTGCGCATCGAATCGACGCTGACGCGATAGCCTTCGGCCTTCAGCCGCCGCACCGCGTCTTCGAGATGCGCAAACGGCGTGTCCGGCAGGCAGCCGATGTCGATCACGTCCGCGCCTTGGGCCGCATACTCGCGCGCCCTTGCCGCGATGCCGTCGAGGTCGAGGCGCGGCGCATCGACGATCTCCGCGAAAATCTCCGTGTCGTAGCGGCTCAGATCGAACGGCTTCGCCTTGCGGCCGAAAAATTGCGGCAAGTCCTTGACCTCCTCGGGACCGCGTTCGAACGGTACGCCGTAGTGCGCGCCCAGCGCGTCGAGATCGCCACGGCAGCGGCCCGGCACGATCACGCGCTGCGCGGCGAGCGGCGCGCTCACGCGGCGCTGGATCAGGTCGGCGGTCATCAACCCGGCCACTTGCAGGCCGATTTCGCGCACCTCCCAACTGAACGGCGTCGGCGCCATGCCGTCGAGCACGCGCCGCAGGCTCGGTTCGGCAAGCCGGCCGGTCAGGAAGAGGAGGTGGTCCATGCGAGGTCGAGGGTCGCGAGGCGTTGGGTGAGCGCCGCTTCGAGTTCGTCGAGCGAGCGCGCGAGCGTCGTGTATTCGAAGCGCGCCAGACGCTCGACGTTGTCGAGTTCGATCGCCCGTGGCCGCAGTTCGACCCATTCGTCCGGGCTATGCGTGATCACGCTCGGTTCGGTGTCGCACGCAAAGACGATGCCGGGGATGCATTGCTTGCCGGCCTGCGCGTACATATTGGTCGGCAGCGTATCCGAGATGCCGTAAGCGCATTTGGCGACCGTGTTGCTGGTGGCGGGTGCGATCACGACCGTGTGATACACGCCGTGATACAGCATGCCGACCGGCACGCCGCTCGCGCTGTTGTCGCGCAGTACGCGAAAGTGTTCGCGCAGCTTGTCGAGCGACCAGCCATAGAGCGGCAGCACTTCCTCGGCCGCCGCGGACAGAAACAGATCGACGCGCGGCAAGCGCCGGGCGAGCGCGATCGATTCTTCCAGCATATGACCGGAGCCGGTCACGCACCACGCGAAGTGCGCATCCGGCCTGAAGTCGGCGAGATCGCGGGCGCCCTTGCGAGCAGACTCGCCGGGGGACCTGAGGGACGACCCGGTCATGCGTCGAGATCGAACGGCATGCCGTCGGTCGGCGAGCCTTCATGCGACAGCCGGATGTGCAGCCGGCGCATCTTGCGATACAGCGTATTGCGGCTGATGCCGAGCGCCTTCGCGACGTTGCTGACGTTCCAGCGGTGCTCGTCGAGCAGCGACAGCACCGTTTCGCGCTCGTTCAGCTGGATCGCGTTCAGCGAAGAAATGTCCGCTTCGTCGGCGAGATGCCCGTCCATGTCCGCGTTCGCGAGGCGCAGCGCGATCGGCAGGTCGACCGCCGACGTGCGTTGCGTGACCTCGGGCGGCAGATGCTCGCAGCGGATCGGCTCGCCGTCGGACAGCGCGATGGCCATCTGCAACACGTGACGCAGCTGACGGATGTTGCCGGGCCACGCGTAGGTGAGCAGCGCGTGTTCGGCTTCCGGCGTCAGATCGGGCGGATCGTCGGTTTCGTTCGCGAGCAGATGATGGATCAGCGGCAGCTTGTCGACGCGCTCGCGCAGCGCCGGCAGATTCAGCTCGACGCCCTTGAGCCGGTAGTACAGATCCTCGCGGAATTGCCCGCTTTGCACGAGTTCGAGCAGATTGCGGTGGCTCGCGCTGATCAGCTGGAAATTGACCTTGACGGTGGTCTCGGCGCCGAGCGGCGTGACCTCGTGTTCCTCGATCACGCGCAGCAGGCGTGCCTGCAACACGAGCGGCATGTCGCCGATCTCGTCGAGAAACAGCGTGCCGCCGTTGGCCTGCACGATCTTGCCGCGCCGTCCTTCGCGCTGCGCGCCGGTAAACGCGCCCGCGCGATAGCCGAACAGCTCGCTCTCGATCAGGTTCTCCGGCAGCGACGCGCAGTTGACCGGCACGAACAGACCGGCGGCGTGCGGGCTGATGCTATGCAACGCCTGTGCGAAGACTTCCTTGCCGGTGCCGGTCTGGCCGCGCAGCACGATCGGAATCTTGCGCTGGATCACACGCGCGGCCAACTGGATCTGCGAGGCCATGCGCGGGTCGCCGAATTCGAGGTGCGCGATCTCGTCGAGCTTCGGCACCGGCGGATGTTTGTCGTGTTTTTCGGCGGCGTTGGCGCGCATGGCGGAGTCGGGGACGAGCACGCGCGTCACGCGCCCTGTGGCGTTTTGCGGCGTCTGCGCGACGAGGAAAAAGCGGTTCGTCGCGTTTGCGCTGTAGACGGTGACCGGATGGAACGAGCCGCGAATGCTGCGCGCGATCATGTCTTCGAGCGACGCGTTGAATGCTTCCTCGATGCGCCGGCCGCGCAGCTCGCTCAGCGAACGGAAGCCCAGCTGGAACAGCGCGCTGCGATTCGCGGCGAGCACGGTGCTGTCGTCGCCGACCGCGAGCTTGCCGCCGTGCAGCGTGCCGACGAATTCCGGGCGGCTGTGGAAATGGATCATGTTGGCGTGCCGGTAGCGCGCATCGAGCAGACGGTTTTCGATCATCTGACGCGACATACCGACCAGCACCAGCGAGTGCTGCTGCAGCAGCTTCGAGCGGCTCGTGACGTCGAGCACGCCGGCGATTTCGCCGCCGTCGTCGAAGATCGGCGCGGCCGAGCACGTCAGCGACGTATAGCGCGGATAGAAATGCTCGTGCTGACAGACGGCGATGCAGTCGCGCTCCGCGAGGCAGGTGCCCATGCCGTTGGTGCCGGCTTCGCGTTCGCTCCACAGCGCGCCGACCCGAAAGCCGTCGACGGCGACCGCCTCGGCGAACGGCACGGACGACACCTGATGCACGATCACGCCGCCAGAATCGACGAGCACGACCGCGAGCTCGGGATCGGCCAGTTGCTGATAGAGCGTCGTCATCTCGAGCTTCGAACACGCGATCAGATCGCCGAGCGCCTCACGGCGCGCGCTGAGTTCGTACTCGGTGAGCACCGGCGGCGGCACGAAACGCGCGGGGTCCAGCTGGAATTCGTTGATGCAGCGCGTCCACGACTGAGCTACGGGTTCGCTTGTCGGGCGCGTGGTCAACTGATGGTTGACCACGTTCAGAACTTCCCGGACGTGCGTACTGCTATCAGCGAGCAACGACATGGGATTTGCCTCCGTTGCGTCATTTCGCAAGCGTGACTGCTTCGCACGCCGCGAATGCCGCTTTATCAAGCCTGCCTGCCCCTGGCGCGGCGCAATCTCGGTTCGCCTGCGCCCTCCCGACCGGCCCTACTACGAGGCGGGTGTTGAAAACTGTACGCCCGATGCAGGATTGGTTCAACAGAAAGTCACACTGGGTTTACCTCACTGTGCCCGGAATTTGCTTTTCTCGATGCGTGACGCGTTAAACGGGTTGCAGGTTGCATGCCTGTCGCGGCTTCGGCACAGAGTGTGCCGCGCGTCGTTCAGTTCTACTGTTCTACTGTTGCATCGTTTCGCTCGTCATCACTGGCTGTTCAATCCTGGGCCGCGCCGCGGCGGAGATCAAATCATGGATCGTTTCGATACTATTCGCCTTGCCGCATTTTCCAGCCTCGGCGCCAATCCCGGCCCGCAAGTCGGCGCGTTGCCCGAGCGCCTGGACATCGTATTCATCGAGAATTTCATCGGCCAGACGGTCATCGGTATCGATAGCAGTGAGTTGCATGTTGCGCAACCGGTGCGTGTGAACCTGGCTATCGGCGTGCCAGCGATCCGCGCCTGCACGACGGACCGGATCGAAGATACGGTCAACTACGCGGCCGTGCGCGGGGCGCTGCTCGAGCTGTTCGCGTCGCATCGCGTGCGGCTGCTGGAGGCGCTTGCCGAGACGATCGCGCAACTGCTGATCGCCGACTTCGGCGCGCACTGGGTGCGCGTGTCGCTCGCGAAGCCGGCCAAGTTCGCCGACCTCGCGGCCGTCGGCGTGCAGATCGAGCGGCGTCGCGGCGATGGCTCGGCGGCGGCCGTGGGTCTCGCGCGGTACGCGTCGCTGGGCGAGGGGCTGGTGCCGAATTGAGGGGGGCGCCTAGCCGGACGCGCCGAGCGGGGGGCGCCGAGCCGGACGCGCCGAGCGGGACGCGCAGAACGCCCGGCGCGTTTCAGGTCGTGGTCATTTCGCCACGGTCGACGTCTTCTGCGGACCGAGTCCGCACGCCTGATATGCGCTGGTTTGCAGCGCGCGGAAGCGCTTGGTTTGCGCCTTGGCGTGGTCGACGCGGAATTCCGCGCCGCCTTCGCCGCCTAGCGTCGCGTACTTCGAGAAGGTCGACTGGTCGACGAATTCGTCGTACGGCAACGACGCGGCCATCTTGTCGATCACGCACGAGCACTTGTAGACGTTCGCGAACTCGTGGCCGTTATCGTCCATGCAACTGAGCACGTATTCGACGCGACCCTCGGTCGGATAGTTGTAGCCGCCCGCCCACGCGAGCGGCGCGGCGAGCAGGAGCGAGGTAAAGGCGAGAAGCGCGCGACATCTGTTGGTCATTGAATGCCTCTGCGAAAGCATTGAGCCTGCTTCGCGAACCGCTGCGCGAGATGCGTGCCTTGCGGCCGCGAGGCGACGGGATGCGCGAGGAGGCGGGGCCGGCAACGGCGCCGCGTCTCCTGCGCTTGCATGCGCCGTCAGTTCGGCGCGAACGGATGCGCGACGCTGCCCTTCTTCGCCATCACTTCAGCCGCGCTCGGGTCGCCGCTGACCGCGCGCTTGATGGCCTCGCGCGTCGCCTGATAGTTGAACTGCTGGATCTTCTTGTCGTCCTCGGCCTGCCAGTGAATGAACACGCCGACGCAGAGGAACAGATCGTCGGCTTCTTCCTGCGGGATCGTGCCGTCCTCGACACTGTCGGCCACCGCGAGCGCGACCGCGTGCTGCGCCGGGCCGAACATCTGCACGGCCTGCTTGGCGCCTTTGATCGTCACCTTGTTGAACAGGATCGTATTGGGCTTCGTGATGAGATTGGGCGCGACGACGGCGAGCAGCGACGTGAAGCCGTCCTTGTTGTTGGTGAGGGCGTTGCAGAACGCGGTTTCCGCAGCCGAACCTCGCGGTCCGATCAGCAAGTCGATGTGCGCGACCTCGTTGCCGTCGCCGACGAGCGACTCACCGATCATGACGCGGTTGATCTTGGCCATTCTGTTCCTCCAAAAGAGTAGGTATGGACCTGCTGACGAGGCGCCGCCCGCGATCGTCCGGATCAGCATCGCGAGAGCGGTGCGGGAATGCACGGCGGTACTAACTAACAGGTTCCGTGCCAGTTGTCGCTAAGGGCCTGCTGACGCGGCTGTTCGGGTCTTCTTCAGTCCAGACGATTCAGGGTTAACCGCGCCCTTCGACGCAGCGCGCAAGAAACAGTGTGGCCACCGCGAGGTCCGCGCTGGTGCCGGGATTGATCGCGCCGGCCTTCAATTCGGCATCCCAGGCGTCGAGTTGCGGATCGCTTGCCGAGCGGCGCGCGGCGGATCGCGCCTGGCGCCAGCGCGCGCGCTGTTCGCGTGCCACGAGCGTGACACTCTGCGCCAGCGCGCGGCCGTGCTTGCGCACAATGTGAGAGTCGGGCCAGCCGCCGAGGAACGCGAGAAACACGTTGAGCATCGCGATTTCGCCTGGATCGGCGGGCGCGGGTTCGGGCGTTGGTCTCGAGGCTTCGACGTAGGCGGCGAGGCCGGTGTCGAACAGGTCGGCGAAACCGTTCGCGTACTGCCGCGCGATGCTGTCGCGTTCGCTGGCGAGTCGCATCGCGTCGCGCAGGCCGATCGTCGGCGGTGCGTGGACCGATTGCTCGGGCGCGTCGCCGAGGCCGCCGGGATTGGCGAGCGCGATCGCGCGGTAAGCAAGCCGAGCGTCTTCGACGTCGAGCCGGCTCAGCACGTCGCCGACGGCCGCGCGCCACGCTTGCGCCGACACCGGCGCTTCGCCGGTTTCGTCGAGGGCCGCGGCGAGCGGCGCGACCAGCAGCACGATGCCGAGATTCGTATTGCAGCCGACGGCCGCGCGCGTGCGCGTGACCGCGTCGAGAATGCGCTGTCCGACGCGCTCGCCGCGCGCGAATAGCGCGTCGAGCGACGCGTCCGCGCTGGCGAGGAACTGGGCCGCGTGCATGCCGTGGCCGGGGCTTTGGGTGCTGACGTTGCCGGGTTTCGGCGTGGTGACGTCGAGCGCGCAGGCTTCGAGGAAGGCCGCGCGCGCGTGCTCGACGGGAATCGCATGAGTGTCGGGCATCGCGCTCAAGCCCGGCGCTGCGGAGACTGCTCGGGCAACCCGGCGCTAGCGGCTTGCTCGGCCAGCCTGCGATCGAGCAGATCGTCGACGAGCGCCGCCGCGACATCGAGCGGCACGACCGACTGCAAACCGCGCCACGCGGCCACGCCGTTGACTTCGAGCACGAGGGGCAGCGCGGCGTCGTCGGCATTCGGGATCAGGTCCACGCCCGCGTAGTCGAGCCCGAGCGCGGCGGTTGCGTGCACGGCCGTCTGTGCGAGCGGGACCGTGAGTTCGGCGGGCTCGCAGCGCGCGCCTTGCGCGACGTTGTGAATCCAGCCCTTGCCGCCGCTGCGCCGCATCGCCGCAACCGCCTTGCCGCCGATCACGAGCACGCGCCAGTCGAAACCCGGCCGGCCACTCGCGACGAAGCGCTGCAGATAAGCGACCTGCCGATAACGCGCGAGCGACGGCAATGGCGCGAGCAGCCCGCCGCGCGCGCCGAGCCGTTTCAGCCCGTGGCCTTGCGAGCCGAACAGCGGCTTGAGCACGACCTGACGGCCGGCGGCCGCTTCGCGCATCAGTACGCGTTGCGCGAACGCGGCGGATTCGCCGGCCCAGGTGGCCGGCGTCGGCACGCCCGCGCGATGCAGCAGGAAGCTCGTCATCGACTTGTCGACGCTGCGCTCGATCGCGCGCGCGTCGTTGTACACCGGCACGCCCGATTCACGCAGCGCGTGCAGGATGCCGAGCCGCAGCGTCACCTGCTCGAAGCTGCCGCCGGCGATGCCGCGTACGAACACCGCGTCCGGCAGCGTGCGGCCGAAGCCCGGGATCGCGAGGCCGTGCGGCAGCCACGTGGTGTCGATGCGGCAATCCGCGAGATCGACGCAACGCGCCTCGGCGCCGCGCGCGCGGAACGCCTTTTTCAGCCGGCCGGTGTGCCAGCCGGTTTCGTCGGTCATGATCGCGATGCGCACGCCTGATGTGATCATCATCGCGCGACGGACTCGCCGCCCCACTGTTTGCGCAGCAGGCCGCCGTCGAGCCGGCCGCCATGATAGGTCGCGCCGCTTTCGAGGCTGCTGACCCACACCTCGGCGGGCGCGAACAGCGCGGGATCGATCTGATAGAAGTCGAAGTTGACGGCCGTGAAGACGTCCGCGAACGGCCGGCCGTAGTCGCGCGAATTGGCGGAGGGGAGGGTGTCGGCGAGACGTTGCGCGATCTCGTCGTGCTGGACGCTCAGGTGCACGCGGCCGCCGTACAGGATCGCGTCGTTGGTGCGGCCCATCGCCTGAATGCCGTCGGGCGCGGGCGGCGGCAGCGGCGCCGAGCCCGTCCCCGCGACGATCTCATCGAGCGGTACGCCGAGCACATGCACCTTGTGCAGCGCAACTTCGACCACGCGGGCGACGACCTGTACTGTTCCCGCGACAGAGTGTGTCGGCGTGACGATCAGCGTCAGGTGTTCGGGCGCGAGGCCGCAATCGTGCAGCACCTTGTCGATCACGACCTGCGGCGGCAGGCGGTCCACTTCGAGCACCAGCGCGCCGCGCTCGTGGCGGTCGCGATAGCCGAGTTCGTCGAATAGCGGCTCCTTGACCGCGAGCGCGCGCGCGGGCCCCGAGCCGAGCGAAAAGAATTTCTTGCCACCGGTCTGCTCCCTGGTCGCCGACAGGCTCCAGCCCGCGTACTGGCTGCCGAGACAGGCGAGCACCGGCGACGACGTGCTGACCTCGAGCATCGTCGGCCATAGCGGCGCGGCGTCGAAGTTCGCGCGTACCGCGACGCGGCCGAGACCGCCCATGCAGATGCGCGCGATCAGCACGCCGGCGTCGAGGCCGCCACGCGCATCGACGCCGGCGTCGGCGATCACGGTGCCATCGCGCGTGCGCGTCAGTGCGACGCCGAGTTGTGCCGCCTGATCGACGAGCCGTGCTACGAGGCGCTCTGAAAGCGCGTTCACGCTCGGCAACGCGGCGGGCGGGAAAGTCTCAGCTGTGGGCGTGGAGGCAGGCATGGTCGGGTTCATCGCAGGTTTCGATTCGTTGGACGACGCGTTCGTGCTGCGCGTCGAGCGCGGTGAACACCGCGTCCACCGATGCCGCTCGCACTTGCAGCGTGCAGACCGGCTGCCCTGCGTCGATGCGGGTGCCCGGCATCGGTACGTCGCGGCATTGCGGATCGCGCAGGCAGGCGTCCGAGAACGCGGCCGGGACGCTGAACGGCCGCTGCGCGAACAGCACGCGCTGACCGGCACGCCAGCGCGGCGCGCGGGCGAGCGCGAGGCTCGCGGCCGACGGCGCGCGGCCGTGGCGGCACGCGTCGAGGTGGCAGGCGAGCAGGCCGGCCGGCCATGCATCGGGCGACGCGGTTTCGTAGAGCGCCATCGTCGACGAAGGGCGCGGGTTGATTTCGAGCACGTCGAACGAGGTGCCGTCGGACAGGAAGTCGCAGCTGTTGATGCCGACGAGGCCGGTGTTTGCGCACAGCGCGTCGAGCGCTTGCTGCACGCGCGCGATGAACGCTGGCGGCAAGTCGATCGGCCCGATCGAGCCCGCATGCACGAAGCGCAGATCGCCGATCGCGCAGGTGAATTGCTCGGCGAAACCGATCAGATGCGCGCTGCCGTGCGCGCCGATGAAAAGCGCCGACAGCGAGCGGCCTTGGCCAATGCGCTGGAAGTAGCCGTGCGCGGAGTCGGTCGTTAAATGGAACGGGTCGGCCGCCTCGATGTGCGTACCGCCACAACCATCCGCCTGCTTGAACAGCCAGCCCTCGGCCGTCGCGGGCCGCTCGAACGACACAGCCGGATGCGCAATCCGCAACGCGTCGAGCAGCGCGAAAAAACGCCGCGGCTCGCGCACGGCCGCGATCGCCTCGGCAGCGTTGCCGAGAAAGCGCGGCAAGCCGGATTCGCGGCACAACTGAGGCATCAAAGGTTCGAGCCCGCTGCCGCCGATCCAGCCAAGCAAACCCGGCAAGCGCGCGACACGCGCAAGCGCATCGACGAGCCGCGCCCGGTCGATCCCGAGCGCGCCATCACCACGGCCGATGTCGAACCATAGCTCGGCGGCCTCGCGCGTGTCGCGGTCGCCGAAGACATCTAGCGCGGCGACATGCAGGCCGGCGCGCGCCGCGGACTGCGCGAGCAAGCGCGCGGACTGCCCGACGACCGCGACCAACGGCGCATGCATGAGCGGGCGGTGCGACTTCATGGCGACCGCGCTCAGCCGAGACCGGCCGCGACCGCGCGGGCCTCGTCGTAGGCTTCCGGGAAGCCCAGGTAGACCGGCTTACCACCCGTGCGCATGCGCACGAAGAGGCGATGCTCGACCTGATATTTGACGTTGCCGATCGCCAGCGCGCCGATGCCGACCGCGCCCGCGTTCGGCACGCCGTCGATCGGTTTGCCGTCGTTCATCACGTTCACGCCGGCGATCCCTTCGGGCGGCACCGCGTTGACGTCGGCGGCGACGAGCAGGCGCTTCGCATGCACGAGGTCGTCCCTGCCGACCACCTGCGCGCCCGCGACGGCGGTGGCGAGCACGATTTCCGCGTCGGCGAGCGCGCCGCGCAGTTCGGCGGGCGTCGTGGCGCTGATGCCGTTCGTGAAGATGCCGAAGCGCTCGTTGACTTCGGCCGAGGCCCCGAGCGCGCGATTGCGGTCGTGGTGGCTCGCGATCGTCACGTCGGCGCCGCGCGACGCGGCGATCGCCGCCGCGATGCGCCCGACCGCGCCCGTTCCGCCGAGAATCAGCACGCGCTTGCCGCCCAGCTCCACGCCGTGCTGTTTGCCCAGATGCCGCTCGACCAGCGCGACGAGCGCGGCCGCGGTCGTGTACGAACCGCTCGGATCGGCGAACACCGAGACCTCGAACGGCGGGACCATCGCGCGGCGCGCGGTGTCGAGCATGTCGGCGGCCTGCATCACGTCCCGTCCGCCGATGAAGATGCCGGTGCGCGACACCCCTTTCGGGCCGCGCGAGAAGATCGCGTCCTGCGTCAGATTCGCGACCATGCCCGCTTCGACGTTGCAATACGGCACGATGACCTGATAGCCGGCGTCGGCGGCCATGTTGACGTCGAACGGACTCATCTGCGGCGTGGCCGTGAACATGTGCAGGATGTAGGGCCTTTCAAGGGTTTCTGACATGGCAGGGGCTCGTTTTAGTGGCAATCTCGGGGACGGCGCAAGGCAAGGCCGCGCCGCGCGTGGCAGCGCCTTATGTAAGCGGCGGCCTGAGCGGTGCAGCGCATCATGCGGCGTCGATATGCGGCGCGCGCGCCTCGGCGCCGCTGATCGCCGCGCCGCTGTTGCGGCCCGCGACGACGCTGCATTCGATATGCGGCAGCGCGCTCGCGACGGCGCGCGCGGTCGCGAGCGCGCGGTCGGCCTCGCGCGCGCTCGCGAGCACCGCGAAGCCAGTCGGGCCCCACGAGGTCTGGCCGATGCCGGCGGTGCGTTCGGCGGCGACCGCGCGCAGTACGCGCTCGACGTCGGCACTCGCGAACACGCCGCCTTGCGCGCTCGCGAAATATTCGCCGATGGTCTGCTGCAGCTCGGTGAGGCCGTGCGCGAACGGCGCGAAGTTATGTTCGGCGGCGCCGGGCAGGATCTGCATCAGCACCAGATGGCACAGATGCGCGGCGAGCCGCCGCGGAAACGGCGCGAGCGATGCGAGCGCGCTGCGTTCCTCGGTACCGTGCAAGCCCTCGCGGCTGTTGTCGCTGACGAGCAGCACGCGCCACGGCTGCGGAAACGGCTGGCGCGACAGCAGCGGCGGCATGCTCTGGCGCAGATCGCCGGGCGGGCCGCCATCGAGCAGCAGGCCGCCGCACTCGAAGCCGAGTATGCCGATGCCGGAGCGGGCGCCGCGCCCGAGCAGACTGGCGAGCTCGGCGCTCCTCGCCGGCTGGCCGACGAGGCGCGCGAACGCGGTGCCGACCGCCAGCGCCAGCTGCGTGCCGGAGCCGAGGCCGGTGTGCGCGCGCGGTGCCTCCAGCACGTCGATCGCGAGTGTCGCCGGTCCATAGGCAGCCTGCAGCCGCGCGAGACTCAGCGCGATGCGCTCGCGCTCGGCCTCGCTGACCACGCCGCCGATCTGCTCGCGTTCGGCGAGCCGCGCTTCGATCCGCGTGCCGTGCGTATCGATGACGAGCCCCAGGCTGCCGAACGCACGCCCGAGCGACGCGTTCGGATCGAGAAAGCCCAGATGCAGCCGCGCGGGCGCATCGATCGTGATGGGGGCGCGTGGCGGCAGGCGGCGGAGCTGAAGCGGCATCTCGAGTGTCCTCAGGTGTCCTTGCGGGTGCGCAAGACCGGGTTCGGCCGCGGGGCGTCCGCAACGCGTCGCGGGTTCCAGCGATAGTGCGCCCGGCGACGTCAAGCGAAAGCCGTACCAGGCACGCGCAACGGCCGCCGCCGCGGGTTCGGCCCACTGGAACCTCTAAACGGGCACGCCGCGCCCCACGCGGTTTCGCCGCCGCATGGACGCTGTGTGACGCCGAAGGCGCACTGTGTCACGCGCTGTTTCATCCGGCGACAGGAACGCGTGTCAACTGCCTTGCGCGGGTTTGGGCGCGTCGTACTTGATATAGCGGAAGCGCTGATCGTCGGCGGGCGTGCCTTCGAGCGGGCCGTCCTCGAGGCCGGGCTGCCAGTGGACCACCGATTCGATCTTCGTCGCGAGCGCGAAGTCCTTGTCGGTGATGCCCTTGGCGCTGTGCGTCTTCAGCTTCACGGTCACGAAGGCGTACGAGACCGTCAGATCGGGGTGGTGCCAGGCGGCTTCCGCGAGGTGGCCGACGGTGTTGACCACCATCAGCGTTCCCTTCCAGCCCTCGGTGCGGTATTTGCGCCGCAGCCAGCCATCTTCCAGATACCAGTGCTGCAGCGGACCGACGAGGCGCTGCTGGATCTCTTCGTCGGTATAGACGTGCTCGGTGTTTGCCATGGCTGTTGCTCCTCGAATGCGCGAATCGATCGCCGAACGAAGCATCGTTGCAAGTGACAGGCCCGTGCCGCGGCGTGTGATTCGCAAAGGACACGATTCGTATCACGCAAGTGACACAGTATGTGCCGCATCGCGTGACGCAGGCCCTTCAGCTTACCGCCATGCAAGCATCGGCGTGCAACGCCCGAGTGCCGCGACACCTCGCGCGTGCCGAGTCGCCGGGCCAGCGCAGCCAATAGCGGCAAACGTTGCCGCTATTCCGGCATGGAATATGCGTCGGCCGTTCATGCGTCGCGAAGCCCGACATCGAATCGGGATAGCGCGTTAATCGTTACCTGCACTCGAGAAGGCGCGCACGATGCGATGAGGTAGCGTGGGTCATTCGTGAGTTGAACAGCAGGACAATTCTGGAGGAGACATGAACTTACGCACTGTAGTTCTTGGGCTCGCGATCCTCGCATCCGCAGCCTTTGGCTCTCTGGCTGCGCAGGCCGATTCGCAGCTCGACGCGCTGATGAAAAATCCAGCCAACTGGGCGGCCCAGGCGGGCGATTATGCGAATCACCGCTACAGCCCGCTCAAGCAGATC
Source organism: Paraburkholderia sp. MM5477-R1 (assembly GCF_050436385.1). Taxonomy (NCBI): domain Bacteria; kingdom Pseudomonadati; phylum Pseudomonadota; class Betaproteobacteria; order Burkholderiales; family Burkholderiaceae; genus Paraburkholderia; species Paraburkholderia sp. MM5477-R1. The sequence goes on along the minus strand of NZ_JBNDMC010000010.1, from coordinate 512,909 downwards.
AACGAGAACAACGTCGGCAAACTTCAGGTCGCATGGACCATGTCGACCGGCGTGCTACGCGGCCATGAAGGCGCGCCGCTCGTGATCGGCGACACGATGTATGTCCACTCCCCGTTTCCGAACAAGGTCATTGCGGTCAACCTGAAGGATCAGACGTTCCTCTGGCAGTATCAGCCGAAACAGGACGAGCAGGTCGTCTCCGTGATGTGCTGCGACACCGTCAATCGCGGTCTCGCGTACGGCGACGGCAAGATCTTCCTGCAGCAGGCCGACACCAAGCTCGTCGCGCTGAACGCGAAGACGGGCGACGTGGTGTGGACCGCGCAGAACGGCAATCCGAAAGCCGGCGAAACCAACACCAACGCGCCGCACGTATTCGGCGACAAGGTGCTGACCGGGATCTCGGGCGGCGAGTTCGGCGTGCGCGGTCGTCTGATCGCGTACGACATCAAGACCGGCAAACCGGCCTGGACCGCGTACAGCACGGGCCCCGACAACGATATGCTGCTCGACCCGCAAAAGACGATGACGTATTCCAACGGCCAGATGGTGCCGGTGGGCGCGGATTCGTCGCTGAAGTCATGGAAGGGCGATCAGTGGAAGCTCGGCGGCGGCACCACGTGGGGCTGGTATGCGTGGGATCCGAAACTCAACCTTGTGTACTACGGTACCGGCAATCCGGGCACATGGAACCCGACGCAACGTCCGGGCGACAACAAATGGTCGATGTCGATCTTCGCGCGCGACCTGAATACCGGCATGGCCAAATGGGTCTACCAGATGACGCCGCACGACGAATGGGACTATGACGGCGTCAACGAAATGATCCTGTCCGATCTGACGATCAACGGCAAGCAGGTGCCCGCGATCGTGCACTTCGACCGGAACGGCTTCGGCTATACGCTCAATCGCGTAACCGGACAACTGCTGGTCGCGCAGAAGTACGACCCGGCGGTGAACTGGGCCGACCGTGTCGACCTGCAAAGCGGCCTGCCGATTCGCAACGCGGCGTACTCGACGCAGGCGGCCGGCTCCGATCACAACGTGAAGGGCATCTGCCCGGCGGCACTCGGTTCGAAGGACCAGCAACCGGCGGCATACGATCCGAACTCGCACCTGTTCCTCGTGCCGACCAACCACGTCTGTATGGATTACGAGCCGTTCGATGTCGACTACGTGTCGGGACAGCCGTATGTCGGCGCCACGCTGTCGATGTATCCGGGCCCGAACGAGGGCAACGCGATGGGCAACTTCATCGCGTGGGATGCGAGCAAGGGCAAGATCGTCTACTCGAAGCCGGAGAGGTTCTCGGTGTGGTCGGGTGTGCTGGCGACCGCGGGCGGCATCGCGTTCTACGGCACGCTGGAAGGCTACCTGAAGGCGGTGCGCATCAAGGACGGCAAGGAACTGTGGCGCTTCAAGACGCCGTCGGGAATCATCGGCAACGTCTTCACGTACGAGTATCAGGGCAAGCAGTACGTCGGCGTGTATTCGGGCATCGGCGGCTGGGCCGGCATCGGCATGGCGGCAGGTCTGGAGAAGTCGACCGAAGGTCTGGGTGCGGTCGGCGGCTACAAAGATCTCGCGAAGTACACCGCGCTCGGCGGCACGCTGTTCGTGTTCGCGATTCCTGGCGAAAAGAGCTGAACGAACGGCTGAAATGAAAGGCTGAACCAGCGGGGCGGCTTGAACAGGCACGGCCGCCCCGTCAGCCTCGCGCAAGCATTGAATCACCCCCAGATCGCGCCCGTTGGTGGATGCGTCGATGAAACGCATCGGGGCGCGGCTTATTCCCAGATGGAGACATGTGCATGAAAGGCCGATCTATCCTGTTGCTCACGGTGTTGCCCGCAGCGCTCGTCGTGCTGCCCGTCGGATACGCGCAGAACAATCCTTCGATTGCGCAGGTCGCGTACAAGGTGGTCGACGGCACCAAGGTGGACAGTAATACGCTGCTTGGCTGGAAGACGTGGCGCGCGCTCGCTTGCGAACGCTGCCACGGCGCGCAGCAGCAGGGCATGGTCGGGCCGTCGCTGATCGACGCGTTCAAGACGCTGGACAAGACCGAGTTTCATCGCACGGTGTTCGGCGGCCGGGTGGACAAGGGCATGCCCGATTTCAGCACGAGCCAGATGATGCAGAAGAACTGGGAAAACCTCTACGCGTACCTGAAAGGGCGCTCCGATGGACAGATCAAGCCGGGCGATCTGAAGGCCATCGACGCCAAATAACGCCGTGTCGTCATTCTTCCGGAGGCTCACGATGCGTGATAAGAGAAGCATGTCCGTGCATGTCAGCGTGATCGCGGCCGCGTTGTGTGGCGCGGCGCTCGCGAGCGCCGCGGTCCGGGCGGACGGCCCCGCGCTGCCGAACAACGACGGCGCGGACGGCGTGCTCAGGGTGTGCGCGGACCCGAACAACATGCCGTTGTCGAACGACAAGGGCGAGGGCTACGAGAACCGCATCGCGGCCCAGATGGCGAGCGACTTCGGCTACAAGCTCGAATACACGTACTTTCCGCAGCGCATGGGCTTCGTGCGCCACACGCTGCGCGAGAAGGAGGACGGCAGCGAGCGCTATCGGTGCGACCTGATCATCGGCGTGCCGAAGGGCTATGAAATGACGTCGACGACGCAGCCGTATCTGCGCTCGACCTACGCAATGGTGCTGCCGAACCGCCCCGAGTTCGCGAGCATCAAGACGCCCGACGACCTGCTGAAGCTGCCGCCCGATCAACTGCACAAGCTGCGCTTCGGCATCTTTTCGCAAACCCCCGCGGTGGACTGGCTGCTCGGCCACAACCTGATCGACCAGGCGGTGTCGTACCAGGTGCAAAGCGGCGATCCGGCCGTGTACCCGGGCCAGATGATCGAGCACGACCTGCGCGCGGGCAACGTCGACGTGGTGTTCCTATGGGGGCCGATTGCCGGCTACTTCGCGAAGCGCTCCGGTGATTCGGTCAGACTCGTGCCGTTCCCGCCGGGGCCGGGCATCCGCTTCGACTACACGATTTCGATGGGCGTGCGCTACGGCGAGAAGGACTGGAAGGACAAGGTGGATCAATGGATCGGCGCGAATCACGACAAGATCGACAGCATCCTCGCGACCTACCAGGTGCCGATGCTCAAACCGGTCGACGCGCCGGCGGGCAAGCCTGGCGACGCGTCGCAATGACGCGCGCGCGCGGCGCCTGGCTGCGCGCGGCACGCGCCGCGCTGATGGGGACGCTGTGTGTGCTGTGCCTCGCGCCAGCCGCCGCGCGTGCGGCGAGTCCGGCGTCGGCGCCGGGCGGCGACGAGATCACGCCGGCCGAGCGGCTGATTTTTCTGACCGATCATCTGCACGGCGTCGCCGCGCAGACCGAACTCGACTACGCGCTGATCGATTCCGGGCAACCGTCTCGCAGCGCCGATGTCGTCAAGGTGCTGGTGCTGAGCGAGAACAACGCGAAAGGCGACGCACAGGTGTCCGACCATAGCGGCAGCGTGAACCTGCCGATCGGCGGCCTGCAGTGCAATCCGGCAATCATTTATTTTCTCGAACACGACATCGCGGAGATGCAGGGTCTCACCGGCGGGCAGCGCCGCTATTTCCAGCAGCGTCTGCGTCTCGCGCTCGCCGCGGGGCCGCAGATCGAGAGCGTGCCGAGTGAGGTCGGTGGCAAGCCGGTCAGCGCGCGGCGCATCGTCGTGCAGCCTTATCTGAACGATCCGAACGCGGAGCGCTTCGCACAATACACGGGCAAGCGCTACACGTTCCTGCTCGCAGACGGCGTGCCGGGCCAGGTCGTGCAGATCCGCACCGACGTGCCGGGTCCCAACAACGACTTTGCGCATCCGGCGCATACGGAGTCGTTGAGCTTTCAATCCGCACTGAACAAGTTGCCTTCGGGCAAGGCGCCGGCGAAACCGTCATCGAATGCGCCGCGAGCGAGTCGCTGAATCAAATGCAGAACGCGAGTTTCGCGACGAACCGGGTCAAGCTGAATTTCGTTCGCACGCTGACCCTGCGGCAGTTGCAGATTTTCGTCGTCGCGAGCCGCTATACGAGTTTCGCGCGCGCGGCCGAGGAGCTGCATCTGACGCAGCCGGCGGTGTCGATGCAGATTCATCAGCTCGAAGAGGCGGTCGGCCTGCGGCTGTTCGAGCGCATCGCGCGCAAGCTCACGCTGACCGAAGCGGGCGAGGTGCTGACCCATCACGCGAGCCGCATTCTCGGCGAAATCAAGGACACCGAAGACGCGATGATGTCGCTGAAGCAGGCCGACAGCGGCTCGATCAACGTGGGCATCGTCAGTTCGGCGACCTACTTCGCGCCGAAACTGCTGGCGATGTACTCGCATCTATACCCGAAGGTCGACGTGCACTTCTCGGTCGGCAATCGCGACGCGTTGCTGCGTCTGTTGCAGGACAACGCGATCGATCTCGCGATCATGGGCCGCCCGCCGCCCGAACTCGATACGACGGCCGAGCCGCTCGCGAGTCATCCTCAGGTGGTGATCGCGCCGCTCGATCATCCGCTGTGCGGCGCGCGCCGCTTCGATCTGCAGGAGTTGCGCCGCGACACCTTCCTGCTGCGCGAGCCGGGCTCGGGTACGCGCATGGCCGCCGAGGCGATGTTCCGGCAGCATCTGTTCACACCCGCGAAAACCATCACGCTCGGCAGCAACGAAACGATCAAGCAGGCGGTGATGGCGGGCATGGGCGTGAGTCTGATCTCGCTGCATACGTTGCAGCTGGAGTTGCGCACCGGCGAGATCGCGCTGCTCGACGTGAACGGCACGCCGATCGAACGCGCGTGGCAGGTCGTGCATCTGCGCACGAAGCAGCTTTCGCCGACCAGCATGATGTTCCGGCAGTTTCTGCTCGACCATGCGGCGGTGCATCTGGAGCACGAATATGCGCAGTTTGCAGGGGTGTTTGCGAAACCGCCGGTCGGCGCGAAGCGGTAGCGTCATGCGCGCGTCGGCTTGCTGGTGAACGACGCGTCCCAGGCAGCGTCGATGGCACAGTCTGTACCCGACTGTCGTGACAGGCTGCCAACTTTTCGCATTCGATTTAACTCCTGGGTCCCGTGCGCACGATCGGCATAAACCATGCTTGAACGGAAGGCTGGCGAGCCTCGAAGCGCGTCGACGTTCGAGCGTCGTGCAAATAAACGCCAGCCACCACGGAAGGGGATCGCAGCGATGGTTTCTGGCGAGCAGCTTCAGGACTGGCGTTCTCACGCCCAGCGGATCGAAAACGAAGTCGCGAGAGTCGTCGTCGGTCAGCAGCAAACGCTGAGGCTCATCAACGTCGCGTTGTTCGCACGCGGCCACGTGCTGCTCGAAGGCGGCGTGGGGGTCGGCAAGACGACCGTGTTGCGGGCGTTCGCGCGCGTGGTCGGCGGCGACTTCGAGCGCGTCGAAGGGACGATCGATCTGATGCCGGGCGACCTCGTCTATCACACCTATGTCGATGCCGACGGCAAGCCGCGCATCGAACCGGGCCCGCTGCTGCGCCACGGCGAGCAGCTGACCACCTTCTTCTTCAACGAGATCAATCGCGCGCGTCCACAGGTCCAATCGCTGCTGTTGCGCGCGATGGCCGAACGTTCCGTGTGGGCGTTCGACCGCGAGCACCGCTTTCCGCACATGACCGTATACGCCGACCGCAACAAGGTCGAGAAGGAAGAGACCTTCGAGCTCGCGTCGGCGGCGCGCGACCGCTTCCTGTTCGAGCTGAACATGCCGACGCCGACCGACGAGGACGCGCGGCGCAGCCTCGTCTTCGACACGAGGTTCCATGACGTCGACGGCCTGCTCGCGCAACTGACACCGTCGATCGTGCCGTGGGAGCAGTTGAACCGGATCGGCGCGGCGATCCAGCAGGGCGTGCAGGCGAGCGAGACGATCGAGCGCTACGTGCACGACATCTGGCAGGCGACGGAAACGCCGGCGCGCTTCGGCATCGCGCTCGACGGCGTCGACATGGAGCAGCTGATTCTCGCGGGCGCAAGTCCGCGCGGCATGAGCGCGCTGCTGCGGGCCGCGCGCGTGGTCGCGTGGCTCGCGGGACGCACGCATCTGCTTCCGGAGGACATTCACGAAGTGCTGCTGCCGGCGCTGGGGCATCGGGTGTTCTTCACACCGATCTACGAGCTGCGCCGCCAGGAGCTGGCCGAGGCGCTGATCGCGCGGATCGTCGCGAACGTCGCCGTGCCTCGCTGACCGGCGGCGCGCGCACCACGATGAACGACACCGCGGAATTCCACTACCGTCTGCCGATGCGCGCGGCCGGCGCGCGGCCCGGCTCGCATCCGGGCTCGAGCTTCGGCTCGGGTCAGCAGTTCGCGATGCACGGCCGGTTGTTCGACTACCCGGACCCGCGCCGGCTCGATCTGCGCGCGAGCTTGCGCGCGGCGCGCGACGAGTGGCTCGTGCGCGTGCATTTGCAGCGCGTCGCGGTGCCGGTGTTCGTGATCGTCGACGTATCGGCGTCGATGCGGTTCGGCAGCCGTAAAACGAAGCTGGAGGTCGCCGCCGATTTCGTCGAAGCGCTCGGCCATAGCGCGTTCCGGGTCGGCGACCGGCTCGGCATGCTGGCCTTCGATGGCGGCGAACGCGACGATCTGTTCATGCCGGCGCGCACGGGGCGGGGCACGGGCTCGCTGCTCGCGAGCATGCTGCGCGAACGCGCCGGTGAAACGGCTGATCGTCAGGCGAATGGTCAGGCAGAACGTCAGGCCGGAGGTCAGGCCGGACGCGCGGCCGTCGAAGGATTGCGGCGTTGCGCGATCCGTATCGCTGGACGCCAGGCGCTCGTGTTCGTCGTGTCCGATTTCCACTGGCCGCTCGCGCGACTGTCGTCGGTACTCGACATGCTGGTGCATGCGTGCGTGGTGCCGATGGTCGTGTGGGACGCGGCCGAGATCACGCCGCCGCAGCACGCGTCGCTGCTGGCCGTCAACGATGCGGAGTCCGGCGAGGAGCGTCGCGTGTGGCTTTCCCGCGATGTGCGCGAGCGCTGGCGCGAAGGCGTCGCGCGCCGTCGCGACGAACTCGCCGCGGGGTTCGGCGCGCGCGGCATCCGGCCGTTCTATGTCGAAGGCGCGTTCGATCCGGAAGCGATGTCGCGCTACTTTCTGGAGATGACGGTATGAGCGCGCGCGGTGTGCGCGGTGGCGTCGCTCGTCGGGCGGCGCTGCTTATGCTGATCGCGTCGCTTTGCGGCGCCGCGAGCGCGACGGCCAGCGCCGCCGTGGCGACCGCGCTCGTTCAGGAGCCGCGCGCGTTCGGCTATGTGCTCGGCGATGTGCTGACGCAGCGCGTGCTGCTGGAGGCCAACGATCGGGACATCGGCGCGGTCACGCCGCCTTCGGTCGGACGCACGGGCGTGTGGCTCGAACGCCGGCCCGTGACGCTCGAAACCGATGCCAACGGCCGCAAGTGGATGGTGATCGCGTATCAGGTCGTCAATGCGCCGCAGACGCTCACGCAGATCACGTTGCCCGCGTTGACGCTGACGTCGGCGGCGGGCACGCAATTGCAGGTCGCCGAATGGCCGGCGAGCATCGGACCGTTGACGCCGCAAACCGCGTTCGCCGCAGGGGATTTGCAGCCGCTGCGGCCCGATCGTCAGGCACCCATGCTGGGCACGGCCGGCTGGCGCCGGCAGATCGCGTGGGCGCTCGGCCTGCTGCTCGCGACCCTGCTCGCGTGGGCGAGCTGGTGGTGGGCGCGCAACCGACGCGAGGCGGCACGGCTGCCGTTCGCGCGTGCATGGCGGCAGATGCAGCGGCTGCCGGAGGCGCCCGCTGCTTCATCGAACGATGCGTGGGTCTGCCTGCATCGCGCACTGAACGAAACCGCTGGCCAGGTCGTGCATGCGGCTTCGCTATCCGCGTTGCTCGCGCGCGCGCCCTATCTGCAACCGCTGCGCGCGCAGCTCGAACGTTTCTATCTGGCGTCGTCCGAGCGCTTTTTCACACCGGCGCCGAAGGCCGTCGGGAATCCCGGCGAGCTTTCGTTGCACGCGCTGTGCCGTGCGTTGTATCGGGCGGAGAGGCGCCATCAGCGATGACCATGAGCCTCGATTTCGCCCTGCCGTGGATGCTGGTGCTGCTGCCGCTCGCCGCGCTGCCGCTGCTGCGGCGACGCAGCGACACGCTGGTGTTTTCGAGCGTCGCGTGGCTGCCCGCCGACGATCTCGGACGCGCGGCCGGCTGGCTCGTACGCGGCGGCGCGGCACTGGCGATCGCCGCGATCGTCGTCGGGCTGGCGGGGCCAGGGCGCTCGCAGTTGCAGGTGCTGCGCACCGGCAGCGGCGCGCAGATCCTGATCCTGATGGACCGCAGCGCGAGCATGGACGAGCCGATGGGCAGCAAGGGCGTCGAGGCGCCGCGCGGCGACTCCAAGAACCACGTGGCGCGCGCCGCGTTGACGCGCTTCGTCGAGCAGCGGCCCAACGACCGGCTCGCGTTCATGATGTTCGGCACCAACCCCGTGCTGGCGATGCCGTTCACGTACAACCATCGCGTGATCGAGGCCGCTGTCGCGGCGACGGCGATTGGCCGTGGCATGCCGGACACCGAGCTCGATCGCGGCATGCTCGCGGCGATCGCGCAGTTCGACGGGCGCTTGTCGTCGGGCCGCCGCGCGATCGTGCTGGTCTCCGATGGCGGCGCGTTGCTCGACGAAACGATGCAACGGCGCATCGAGGCGGGACTGCGACGCAACCGGATCGCCCTCTACTTCATCTACTTGCGCAGCAGCGTCTTCAGTCCCGATCTGAACGCGACGCAGCCCGTCAGCGGAACCTCGGCCGAAGCGCAGCTGCATCGCTTCTTTCTGACGCTCAGGACACCGTATAGGCTGTTTCAGGCCGAAGACCCGAAGGCGATGATGGCGGCGATCGCGGAGATCAACCGGCAGCAGAACGCGACGACGACGTTCGTCGAGCATCTGCCTCGCCAGGACCTGAGTCTGTACTGTTTCGCGCTCGCGCTGTTCTGTTCGGCGCTGCTGGTGCTGCTGCACCAGTTGCAGATCAGGAGCTGGGCATGAAGCGCGCGCTGATCCACACGCTGTTCGGCACCGTGGCGATCTGTTGCGCCGCGTGGGCCGCGTCTGGCTTCGTCCGTCTGCAGCACGCGGAGCGCGTCGATCAGGCCATTCTCGCGACGAACGCCGCTGCGCGCGACCAGGCTGCCGGCGACGACTCGCGCGAGGTTCAACTGGCCCGCGCGATAGCGCTGTCGAAAGCGGGCGCGTATGACGCGGCGGCGCGGCTCTATAACGGTCTGATCCCCGAGGGCAGCCCGCCTGACGAAGTCGGCCGCGCGGCGCTGTTCGATCTCGGCAACCTGTACCTGCGCGAAGGCAGCGGCGACACGGCGCAGACGGTCAGGTCTCTCGCGATGATCGGTGAGGCCAAGGCGCGCTACCGGCTCGCGCTGCGCGCGGCGCCCGACGATTGGGACGCACGCTACAACCTCGAGCGCGCGCTGTGGCTTGCGCCGGAAACGCCGTCCGCGCTCGCCGGGCCCGATGTGAAAGAGCAGCACAACGTCAAGCTGCGTGACCCGCAGAGCCAGGACTTGCCATGAGCGGCGTCTCGCGCGAGCGCGGCTTCGCAAGCTGGCGTCAGGCGTTGACGCCGCTCGCGCTCGTCGCATTGATCGCGGCGGTTGCGATGCCGGACGTCACTTTGCCGCGCAACACGTTTAACTACATCGTGACGTTCGATATCACGCAAAGCATGGACGTCGAGGACGTGGTGCTCGACGGCGCTCCGGTCAGCCGGCTCAAATTCGCGCAGGCCTCGATGCGCGACGCGCTCGGGCGCTTGCCGTGCGGCTCGAAGGTCGGCTGGAGCGTGTTCACGGGGCAGCGGGTGTTGCTGCTGATGGCGCCGGTCGAAGTCTGTGGCAACTACGACGCGCTGCTGGTGTCGCTCGACGGCATCGACGGGCGCATGCGCTGGACCGACTGGAGCCGCATTGCCGAGGGCGGTGTGTATTCGGCCGTGCGGGTCGCGCAGGAGGTCGGCGGCGCGGCCATCGCGTTCGTCACCGATGGTCAGGAGGCGCCGCCGGTATCGGCGGCGCGCCCGCTGATGGAGGGCATCAATGCCGCGCGAATCAGGGGCTGGCTGATCGGCGTCGGCGGCGACCAGCCCGCGGCCATTCCGAAGACCGACGCCAACGGTAACCGGATCGGCTACTGGCAGGCCGACGACGTGATCCAGCTGCCGACGCCAGGCTCCGGTGTCGAGGCGCAAACGCACGAGGAGTTGTCCGAATTGCGCGGCGAGTACCTTGCGTCGGTGGCGGGGCAGACTGGTCTCGACTACCGGCGCCTGCTGAACGTGACATCGTTCGGCGATGCGCTGCTCGATGCGCGCTTCGCTCGCCGCGAACCGGTGCCGACCGATCTGCGTTGGTGTCCAGCGCTGCTCGCGTTGCTGCTGCTCGTCGCGCGCTTTATGCCGGATGCCGTTCTCGCATGGCCGCGCGCCTGGCGAAAGCGCATTCGAACGATCGTTTTGCAGATCGCGCCGGCATTCAATGGCCGGCCGACACGAGTCGACTGACTCACGCGAGCGCGAACGTTGACGCTGCAACGGTTGAAGGTGCAGGTATCCAATCGAGCAGCGTAGTTGCTTGCGAAACCTCGCAAGAGTTGCCGGATTCGTTCGACTCACGAGGCTTACGCCAGAAGCTCTTGCCGGTCTTCGTGGCCGGAGAGCGTTGCCAGGAATCATTCTCAATCGGTCCACTTCGACGTCGACTCCAGCGCCGAGTCGCGAAGGCGCATGCGCTCGCCACGCACGCGAGATACCTAACACTTTGACCTACCAGTACGCCAATGACTGACTACAATGTCTGAGTGCAAGCGACGCTGCAAGGCGCTCGGTTCGACGGGTGCGCCGTGTCATGTGACATTTCAATTCCTTCACTGGAGGCATGCGATGACGTGCCAAAACGAGAGGATTGTCGGAGCGGTACTCGTCTTGATGAGCGGCTACGCGTTTGCGGGCGGCCCCTTCGGCGATGTGCCGCAAGCGATGATGGTCGCCAACATCGTCGCGTCGCCCGTCGAAGTCGTGCCGCCGATTCCCGAGCCTCGGCACTACTTCGAGCAGCAGCGCTATGCGATGGAGTATCACGGGGATCAGGGCAAGCCGTTCTTCGCGCAAATGGAGAATTACTATAGTGTGGACGTGACGCGCGATGTCCAGCTCGGCACTGCGAAGGCATTGGTGTCGTCCGGACCGGAGTTCGCGCCGGTGTCCGAACCGGGCGCAAAACCTGTCGCGCAAAATGCTTCGAATCCTTTGCATCTGGGTCCATCTACCGCGCCGCAATTGTCCATCGTTCAGATGAACAGTTCAGTGTTGTCGATAGGCGAGTCACCGCAGCGACGCTTGTCCTTGACGATCGACGACTGGGTGTTCTCCGGCACCGCGCGCGTCGCGGTTCTGCATTCTCACGATACGGGCGCGACGCTGATCGTCAAACGTCGCTACTGAGTGATGTCGGACGGCCGCGCATTTCACGTCGACGAGTCACGTCGACGAAAAGCGCTCGCGATACACCTGCGGCGCCACGCGCAGCTGACGCACGAAGCTGCAGCGCATCGTTTCCTCGCTGCCGAATCCACACCGCGCCGCGATTCGTTTGATCGACCAGGATGTCTCGCTTAGCAAGCGCTGTGCCGCTTCGATGCGCAACTGCTCGACCGCGCGGGCCGGCGTGCGGCCCGTTTGCGCCTTGTAGTGGCGCATGAAGCTGCGCTCGCTCATATGAAGCCGTCGCGCGAGCGCGGGTACCGACAGGTCGGATGCGAGATGCGACGTCATCCATGTATGCAATTCGCCGAAACGGTCGTCGGCATGTTGCAGCGACAGCGTCGCGCTGAACTGCGACTGACCCCCCGGCCGCTTCAGAAACACGACGAGCTCGCGCGCGACATCGAGCGCCAACGCGCGCCCGTGATCCTCTTCGAGCATGGCCAGCGCGAGGTCGATGCCGGCGGTGACGCCCGCCGATGTCCAGATAGCCCCGTCGCGAATAAAGATTGGATCGGCTTCGACGCGCAGTTGCGGATACGCCTGCGCGAGTTCGTCGCAGCGCCCCCAATGCGTGGCGACGCGGCGGCCGTCGAGCAGTCCCGCCTCGGCGAGCAGGAACGCGCCCGAGCAGACCGAGGCAACGCGTCTGCAATGCGGCGCATGGCGCTGCGTCCAGCGGATCAGACGCTGATCGGCCGATGCCTGACGAATCCCCCAGCCGCCCGGAACGATCAGCGTATCGACCGGCGCTTTCACCGAGCGCAGCGAACCGGCGAGTACCGCAAGTCCCGACGACGACGTGACGGGCCCGGCTTCGGCTGCCACGACGCGGGGTGAGTAGAGTTCGTCGAGCCCACGCTGCGCGACGAGTTCATTGGCGGACGCAAATACCTGCAGCGGACCGCTGACGTCGAGCAGTTGCATGTTGGGGAAGGCGAGCAGCACGATGGAGGGGGGAGCGCTGGACATATCGTGTGTAACAGGGGCTGTAAGAGGGAGCGCGCGCGCGTGGCAGAAAAACTGGGGTTAATGGCAGTCTTGCCAAAGCCTACGCGCATAGAATCAATCCGTCCACCTGGAAGACGCGGCGGATCACGTGTTTCGATTTCTCCCTGAATAAGGTATCCCTATGAACCTGCAAATCGGTTTTCTGGTGTTTCCGAAAGTACAGCAACTCGATCTGACTGGCCCGCACGACGTACTTGCATCGTTGCCGGGCGCCACGATGCATCTGATCTGGAAGACACGGGAGCCCGTGGTGTCGAGTAACGGGCTCGTGCTGACGCCGAGCACGACCTACGAAAACTGCCCGCCGCTCGACGTGATCTGTGTGCCAGGCGGAAGCGGCGTGACCGACCTGTTGCAAGACGAGCAAACGATCGACTTCGTTTGCCGACAGGCCGCCAGCGCGCGCTACGTGACGTCGGTCTGCACCGGCGCGTTGCTGCTTGGCGCGGCCGGCTTGCTGCGCGGGCGGCGCGCGACGACTCACTGGGCGTTTCACTCGCTGCTTGAACCGCTCGGCGCGATACCGACACATGCGCGTGTGGTCCGCGATGGCAATCTGATTACCGGCGGCGGCGTGACGGCGGGCATCGATTTCGGGTTGACCGTCGCGGCCGAACTGGCGGGCGCAGAAGAGGCGCAGGCGATCCAGCTCGAACTCGAATACGCGCCAGCCCCGCCGTTCGACGCGGGAGATCCGGCGTTGGCGCCGCAAGCGGTGGTGGAACTGGTCCGGCGACGGTCGGCGGAAGGCTTGGCCGCGCGGCGCCGGGTGGTGATGGAGATCGCGCAGAGAAGCTAAGTCTTGCATGCGGGTACGGGCATTCCATTAAACTGTGTGGCTCTACCCGTTTCCGCCAGTCGGATCGATGCGATGAAGTACGGCGAATTTTCCCCGGGGCACTGCCCATGCGCGTAGGCAAGCCCGTCAAGGCACTGCCGCAGCCGTCATGCGACTACTGCGGCAACCGTGCGTTGCTCGCGCGTTACGGCGACGAATCCTACCCCTATCGCAGCGATCAAGGGCCGCTGTGGATCTGCACCGCATGTCAGGCGTGGATCGGCGTTTATTCGCGCAGCAAACACAACCTGCCGCTCGGCCGCCTTGCCGACGCAACGTTGCGCGAGTCGAAGAGCAAGCTGCAGGATGCGCTCGAACCGCTCGTTGCCGGGAAGGTGCGCCGCGATGGTGTCAACGCGTTCGAAGCCCGCGCGAGAGCGATCCGGTGGGTCGCGACCGAGCTTGGCTTCGATCCGGTTCCGGCGAGCATTCACGCGTTCACGCCCGAGCAGTGCGAACAGGCGCTGCGTTATGTCGAGGCCTTTGTCGAGGCTCGGCGTGCGAGATAGCGTGATATCCTCAAGCGATTAGCATCCTTCATTCCTCCAATACCACCCCGCCATACCGCCTTCCCCGCGCCTCTTCACCCCCCCAAATTGGCAGTTCTCGTGCGATGCGGCCCGGCAGTCGGATCGCACCTGCGTTCGGGTGCAAATTTCCGGTTGCGTCCGCCGCTATCGTGAACTACAAATCTAAAGTTACGCTGGCTCGATTTTTGGCGGGCCGGGCTTCCGTTCAGAACCGTTCGAACGACAGGGAGAGTGCCGTCATGAGAATGCGCCCCGATCCTACCTTTCATGCATCGCCGAAGCTCGCGATGGATGCGCCGGCGGAAGAATACGCGTACACGGTGCTGCTAAGTCCGGACTCCTCGCAGCCCGACGCGCTCGCCGTGATCGACGTGAAGCCCGGTTCGCCGACTTATAGCCAGGTGGTCCACACGGTGCCGGTGCCGAACAAGGGCGACGAATTCCATCACTTCGGCTGGAACGCGTGTTCGTCCGCGTTGTCGCCGTTGACGGGCCACGCGTTTCTGGAACGTCGCTATCTGATCATTCCGGGCATGCGCTCGTCGCGCATCTATATCGTCGATACGAAGCCGCATCCGACCCAGGCGAAGATTCACAAGATCATCGAGCCGGAGGAAATTTTCCGCAAGACCGGCTATTCGCGTCCGCACACCGTGCATTGCGGACCGGAGGGCATCTACGTGAGCACGCTCGGCGGTGGTGGCAAGGACGGCACCGACGGGCCGCCCGGAATCTTCATCATGGACTGCCAAACATTCGAGGTGCTGGGCCGCTGGGAAATCGAGCGCGGCGCGCAGGAAAAGCATTACGACTTCTGGTGGAATCTGCCGCGCGACTACATGGTGTCGACCGAATGGGCGCTGCCGCCGCAATTCGAAAACGGCATCGTGCCCGAAGACCTGCTCGCGAACAAATACGGCCACCGCGTGCACTTCTGGGATCTGCGCGCGAGGCGCAACGTGCAGACGCTCGATCTCGGCGCGAATCATCAGATGGCGCTCGAAGTGCGGCCCGCGCACGACCCGAGCCGCGAGTACGGCTTTATCGGCGTCGTGGTCGATACGACGAATCTGGAAGGGTCGATCTGGACCTGGTGGCGCGAAGGCGGCCACTTCCACATCGAGAAGACCGCGACCATTCCACCGGAGCCCGCGCATGCCGACGAGTTGCCGCCGCTGCTGCAAGGTTTCGGCGCGGTGCCGCCGCTCGTCACCGACATCGATCTTTCGATCGACGATAAATTCCTCTACGTCTCCTGCTGGGGCACCGGCGAGATGCGCCAGTACGACGTGAGCGAACCGCGCAAGCCGAAATTGACGGGCTCGGTGCGCATCGGTGGAATCGAACATTGCGCGCCGCATCCGAACGGCAAGGCTTTCGCCGGCGGTCCGCAGATGGTCGAGATCAGTCGCGACGGCAAGCGCATCTACTGGACCAACTCGCTCTATTCGACGTGGGACGACCAGTTCTACCCGGACGGTGTGCCCGGCGTGCAAGTCATGGCGCATGCCGACCCCAATGGCGGTCTCGAGCTCGCCGAAGATTACTTCGTCGAGTTTCCCGCCGGCTATCGCGCGCACCAGATTCGCCTCGAAGGCGGCGACTGCTCGACCGATTCGTTCTGCTATCCCTCGGTGGGCGTTTGAGCGGCGCGGTGTCGCCGCAAGCGGCACTGTGGCTGGCCGTCCTCGCGAGCGGTGTGTATCACGGACTCAATCCGGCGATGGGGTGGCCGCTCGCGGTGTCGAACGCGCTGATGCAGCGGCGCTCGCAAGCGCTGGTCGTAGCGCTTCTTTATCTCGCGGCGGGGCACGCGCTCGCCATATTGCTGATGATGCTGCCGTTCGCGATGCTGGCCAGTGTGCTCGCGTGGCAGCGTCAGATGCAGATCGGCGCGAGCGTGCTGGTGATCGGCTTCGGTCTGGTGTTGCTGATGCGCCGGCGCCATCCGCGCGTACTGGCGAGAATTCCGCCGTCGCGGCTCGCGCTCTGGTCGTTCGCGGTGGCGATCGCGCACGGCGCCGGCTTGATGCTGGTGCCGATCTACCTCGGTCTGTGCCGCGCAGACGCAATGGACAGCGCGCACCAAGCCGCCCAAACGCTGATCGAAACGAGTCTGCGCATGGCGCTGTCGGTCTCCGCGGTGCATGCGGCCGCGATGACGATGGCCGGCGGCGTGCTCGCATGGCTCGTTTATCGCTACCTTGGGCTCAGGTTCGTGTCGCGCAGCTGGTTCAATCTTGATGCGGTATGGGCGTCGAGTCTGATTCTGGTGGGCGGCGTGTCGCTGGCGTTGAACGCGGTGGCAGCGGGCGTTTCCGGTTGATTTCGACGCGGCCGATCCGGCCGATGAGGCTCCCGGGCACAGCATATGCTGCGTAGCTTCGGTGCAGGGACGCCATTCCGTGCGGGGTCCTGATTTTTCCTCTCGTCATCTACACCCGGAGAAGATCATGCCGCTGAAGAAAGGGACATCGAAAGAGACCGTGTCGCACAACATCAAGACCGAGTCGAAGCATGGCAAGCCACACAAGCAGGCTGTCGCGATCGCGTTGAATCAGGCGCGCAAGTCGGGCGCGAAGATTCCGAAGAAGAGTGAGAAATAAGCGGTTCAGCACGCGCGGTCGTACCCATGACCGACAGGCCGCAGAAAAAGCGCGCGCATGGCGACCCGCAATCGGAGCCAGCGGATGTCGAACCCGATCAGCATCCGGCGAAGCTCGACGATTGCCGCCGTTGCGCGCTCTGGCGCAACGCGACTCAGGCCGTGCCCGGCGAAGGGCAGCGGCATGCGTCGATCGTGCTGGTCGGCGAGCAACCCGGCGACATGGAAGATCTGCAGGGCAAGCCCTTCGTGGGGCCGGCCGGCGCGTTGCTCGACAGCGCGCTCGAAGAAGCGGGCGTCAAGCGTGACGACGTCTACGTGACGAACGCCGTCAAGCATTTCAAGTGGATCGCGCGCGGCAAGCGTCGCTTGCACAAAACGCCCGCTCAGCGTGAAGTGGATGCTTGCGGCTACTGGCTGGAGCAGGAGCTCGACATGCCGCATGTGCGCGTGGTCGTGGCACTGGGCGCGACCGCGTTGAAAGCGGTTCTTCACGACTCGCACGCGCGCTTGCAGGACGCGTTCGACAAAACGCTCGAGCGCGGCGAGCAACGCGTGGTCGCGACGTACCATCCGTCGTTTGCGCTGCGCGCGCCGGACCCTGAAACGCGTCGCGAGGTGTACGAACGCATCGTCGCGGCGTTGCGCACCGCACAGAAGCTGGCCCACGGCGGCAAGCGCTCAGGGTGACGCCGGCACGTGCGTCGCTCGTAATCCGAGGCTTTTCATCAATCGTTGTGCGTCGAACGGCGCCCGAGCTTTTACATCGTTGTCGAAGTAGCAGTAGACGTCTCGCGCGGCTCGGCGAGGCGGCCTGAGTTGCGGCGCGATCAATCGCGCGTCGGCAGGCTGGGAGCCGCCGCGCCATGCATCGATTCGCTCGGCCCATCGTTGCAGAGCGTCGTCTCCATACGAACCCGAGTATTTGGCTTCGCTGCCGTGCAGGCGAAGATAGACGAAGTCCGCCGTCAGATCTTCGGCGACGGGCCACGGTTCGGTGGAATCTGAAACGACGAGCGCGACCCCGTAATGCCGAAGCAAGGTCACGAACGCCGGATCGACAAAGCTCGCGTGGCGCACTTCGACCGCGTGACGCAAGTTCCGCTTGCGATCGATGGCGACGT
This sequence comes from Paraburkholderia sp. MM5477-R1, assembly GCF_050436385.1. Classification (NCBI taxonomy): domain Bacteria; kingdom Pseudomonadati; phylum Pseudomonadota; class Betaproteobacteria; order Burkholderiales; family Burkholderiaceae; genus Paraburkholderia; species Paraburkholderia sp. MM5477-R1. The sequence goes on along the minus strand of NZ_JBNDMC010000010.1, from coordinate 495,249 downwards.
AAGGCGTCTTGACACGCGCATCATGTTGCTTCGCCAGCGCCGATGCGCTCGCGACGTCGGACGGTAACACGCTCAGAAAGCGCTCCATTGCCTCGGGCTCGAATCGGAACGAGGGCGGAAATTGCCATAGGATCGGACCAAGCTTTTCGTTCAACGCGAGTAGCCCCTGCGCGAAGAAGTTCGCGATGCCGACACGTGCGCTCGCATCGCGAAACCGCAGCATATGAGTCAGATAGCGCGCGCCTTTGATGCCAAACACGAAGCCGTCAGGCGTTTGCGCGTACCAACGCTGCCAGCTATCGAGCGATTGAAGGCTGTAATGCGTGCCGTTGATTTCGATCGTGCCGAATAGCGCCGACGCGTACTGTAATTCCGCTGCATGTTTGAGATCCTCTGGGTAAAAGCTGCCGCGCCAACCTTGGTAGCGCCAGCCGGAAATGCCGATACGTACATCGCCGGTTTTCTTCATTCGCGCGTCGAGTCCGGCGGAATGGGGTTCGGCGTCCGGCTCCGACTCGACGGATCGTAGCGTCATTGAATACGCGCGATTTGCTTCGCGACCGCGGCCGGGCTGTCGAAATTGTGATCGGGCAGACGGTCGACCAGATCGACGATGTCGGTATTCGCCTGATTTTTGCGCGCCTGCGCGGCCAGCTTTTCGCGTGTGGTCGGGTAATTCACACCACTGATTGCTTTTTCGACGTCAGCGGGATTCGGCTGACCGGGGTGGCGGTGATCCTGGGAATGGGCGGGGTGCTGTGACATGGTTCCTCCTTGAATGAGTACATCACGACTGCGCGCCTACTGCTACGTGTCGCATATCTCGTGCCTCAGCGCGCGGGCTCGTGTTGAGTTTTCCAGCGGCGCACGTCGTGCGAATGGAAAAGAACCCAGCGATGAGGAACGCGAATTGCGCGCAGCCGGCAAAGTAGCGCCGCTGACACAGGACCTTTCGAGGAGCAGGCCATCATGAGCACGATGCTCGCCTATCGCATTCACCGCTTCGGCGGTCCCGAGGTGTTCAAGGCCGAGAAGATCGAGATCCCCGAGCCTGGCGCCGGCCAGGTGCTGGTGCGCGTGCGCGCGGCCAGCGCCAATCCGGTGGACCTGAAGACGCGCTCGGGCCAGTACCCGTTGATTCGTGAAGAGAAACTGCCCTATACGCTGGGGCGCGATTTTTCCGGAGTGGTCGAACGGGTCGGCGAGGGCGTCGGGCAATGGCGCGCGGGCGAGCAGGTGTATGGCTTCGTTGGCCAGGGACAGGGTGCGTACGCGGAATTCGTCGTCGTGTCCGCGAGCGCGCTAGCGCATGCGCCGGAAAAACTCGATGTGGGGTCCGCGGGCGCCGTGCCGCTCGCCGCGTTGACCGCATGGCAGGGCCTGTTCGATCACGGCTGCCTCGAAGCCGGCGGCCGCGTGCTGATCCATGCGGGCGCGGGCGGCGTTGGACATTTCGCCGTGCAGTTCGCCAAGCAGAAGGGCGCGCAAGTGTACGCTACGGCGTCCGGCGACGGCATCGAGTTCGTGCGCTCGCTCGGTGCGGATCGCGTGATCGACTATCACGCGCAGCGCTTCGAAGACGTCGCGCGCGACATCGACCTCGTGTTCGATCTGATCGGCGGCGATACGCAGCGCCGCTCGTGGTCGGCCGTCGCGACCGGTGGCGCGCTGGTCTCGACGCTCAACGAGCCGTCGCAGACCGAGGCGTCGAACCATGGCGCACGGGCCACGCGTTATACCGCGCGACCCGACGGCCGGCAATTGACGGAGATCGCGTCGTTGCTCGACAAGGGCAGCGTGCGTGTCGTGGTCGCCGAACGGTTTGCGTTCGATGCGACGGCCAAGGCGCTGGAACGGCTCGCGAAGGGCCACGTGCGCGGCAAGATCGTGGTGGAGGTGGCGTCGTAGTACGGAGAGCGCGCTGTCTGCTAGTTCGGATTCGCGTCGTCGCTCGCGCTGCGCAGCGGCGCGCGGCTCTGATCGTTATTCAGATGCACGAACTTTCTCAACAGTCTCAATAGCTCTCGCGCATCCTCGTCTCCCATCCCGTCGAGCAGGCCGTGATTGAGCGCGTTGACGCCGGGGATCAATTCATCGAGCAACTGCTCTCCAGCCGGCGTCAGCAATAGACGACGCTGGCGGCGCGGCAGAACTTCGCGCACGATCCAGCCTTTCGCTTCGAGCCGTACCGCGATATCGGCGGTGGTCGACGTGTCGAGGCCGACTCGCTGCGCGAGCGTGACCTGATCGAGTCCGGGCAATTCCTGCAGCATTCTGAGCACCGCATACTGAACGGGCGTCACCTCGCGTCCGATCAGATCATGAAACATGGACACGGAAATCTGATGCGCGCGTCGGATCAAATGGCCGGGCTGGTCGTACAGATCGATGCTGATCGCGGAAGTGCTGGTATCGGTTGAAGTGACCATATTAGTTCTGAAGACCTCGCGCCTTTTCGTTGCGAATGGAAATGGCGAACCGGCGTTCGTGTTACCTGATTGAAAGTTCGTCTAGGGGAAAACCTTCATTTAATCATTAAAGACTCATTGAGTACACTGAATCTCAATGAGTAGGCTGAATGCAATGCACGAATAATTCAGGGAGTGAGACTGACATGTTTCCCAAGAACGCGTGGTACGTCGCATGTATGCCCGATGAAGTCGCGGATAAGCCGCTCGGCCGGCAGATCTGCGGCGAGCCGATGGTTTTCTATCGCAACGCGGAAGGCGCCGTGGTCGCGCTCGAAGACTTCTGTCCGCATCGCGGCGCGCCGCTGTCGCTCGGTTTCGTGCGCGATGGCACGCTCGTGTGCGGCTATCACGGCCTCGAAATGGGCTGCCAGGGCAAGGCGACCGGCATGCCGGGGCAACGCGTCAACGGCTTTCCATCGATTCGCAGCTATCCAGCGATCGAGCGCTATGGCTTCGTCTGGGTGTGGCCCGGCGATGCGGCGCAGGCCGATGCCGCCAAGCTGCATCATCTGGAGTGGGCCGAGAGTGCCGAATGGGCGTACGGCGGCGGTCTTTATCACATCCGCTGCGATTACCGGCTGATGATCGACAACCTGATGGATCTGACGCACGAGACCTATGTGCACGCGAACAGCATCGGGCAAAAGGAAATCGACGAAGCCGCGCCGAAAACCGTGGCCGAAGGCGATACCGTGCGCACGAGCCGTTTCATGGAAAACGTCGCGGCGCCGCCGTTCTGGAAGATGGCATTGCGCGGCAATGGTCTCGCCGACGACGTGCCCGTCGACCGTTGGCAGATCTGCCACTTCACGCCGCCGAGTCACGTGCTGATCGAGGTGGGCGTCGCGCATGCCGGGCATGGTGGCTATCACGCGCCGGCCGACCAGAAAGCGTCGTCGATCGTGGTGGATTTCATCACGCCGGAAACGGAAACGTCGATCTGGTATTTCTGGGGCATGGCGCGCAATTTCCGTCCCGACGATCCGGCGCTGACCGCGAGCATCCGCGAAGGGCAGGGCAAGATTTTCAGTGAAGATCTGGAGATGCTCGAACGTCAGCAGCAGAACCTGTTGCGCTGGCCCGAGCGCAATCTGCTGAAACTCAATATCGATGCGGGCGGCGTGATGTCGCGTCGCGTGATCGATCGGCTCGTCGCGCAGGAACGCGCGGAGACGGGCGCGCCGCAGGCTGAAGTGACTCGCGTCATTCCCGTGCGGACGGCGACATGAATCATCCCGTGCTGAATGTGGTGGTGGCGCGCCGGTGCGACGAAGCGCTCGGTATCGCGAGCTTCGAACTCGCGAGCGAAAACGCTCAGGCGTTGCCGGCCTTCGACGCCGGCTCGCACGTCGACGTGCATTTGCCAAACGGGCTCGTGCGTCAGTACTCGTTGTGCAACGATCCGCGCGAAACGCATCGCTATCTGATCGCGGTGCTGCGCGACGAAGGGGGACGCGGCGGATCGAAAGCGGTGCACGATCTGGTCCGCGAAGGCGATCGCCTGCAGATCAGCGCGCCGCGCAATCATTTCGCGCTCGCCGACGATGCGGCTCATCATCTGCTGCTCGCGGGCGGGATCGGCGTCACGCCGATTCTTTGCATGGCCGAGCGGCTTGCCGCCACGGGCGCTTCGTTCGACATGCACTACTGCACGCGCTCGAAGGAACGTACGGCGTTCGTCGAGCGTCTTGCACAAGCTGGCTTCGCGAAGTCGGTCCAGCTTCATCACGATGACCATCCGGGCGGCTCGACGTTCGATATCGAGCAGACGCTCAGCGATGCGCCGGCCGGCACCCACCTGTATGTCTGCGGTCCGCGCGGCTTCATGGACTTCGTGCTCGAGACCGCGCGTGCGAAGGGCTGGCCGGAAAACAGGCTGCACTACGAGTTCTTCGGCGCGGCCGCGAATCAGGCGGCGACGGGCGGCAGCTTCCAGGTACGCATCGCGAGCAGCGGCGCGACGATCGACGTGCCGCCCGAATGCACGGTCGTGCAGGCGCTCGCCGCGCATGGCGTCGAAGTGATCACGTCGTGCGAGCAGGGCGTGTGCGGTACCTGTTTGACGCGGGTGCTGTCCGGCGAGCCGGATCATCTGGATTCGTATCTGACCGACGAGGAACGCGCGGCAAACGATCAGTTCCTGCCGTGCTGCTCGCGCGCGAAATCGCCGCTGCTGGTGCTCGATCTGTGAGTTTCTGCGGTACGACGGGCCTGATGCCCGTCGTACCGCTTATTTATTGCGCTTTTCCCTCAGAATCCGCCGAACTTACCGTGCGCACACTCAACGCCGGGTCGTGCGCAATCGCTTCTTCGGAGAACGGAATAATCGTCCAGCGTTGGGCCGCGTAATCGCGCGTCCCGTCGGCATAGTGCGGCGACGCCGGGTCGTCCGATTCTGACGGTGCGAGCAGCGTGCGCGCGATCACCTGAGCGCCGGCGAACGACACTATCTGCAGATAGGTGTCGCCCATTGGCTTGACGTTCATCGAATAACCGCTCGCATCGAAGGGATGCGCGGCACACGCCGAGGTGAAATAGCCGCCCGCGTCGCCACCCCCGAATAGCGCAATGCGCTCGTCGTTGCGTTGCACGTAGAGCGCCGCGCTGCGCGGTGCATCGATCGCGATGCCGGCGCGTTGCAGTGCCGCGAGCGCGTCATGCAGCGCGGCGGCGAGCTGCGCCGGATCGGCGGCGATGCCCGCGGGTGTGGTCAACGGCTTCGCGGGATCGAACGGTACCGCGTATAGCTGCGCGGGCGGTATCGTCAGCAGACGTCGCCACAGTTCGTCCCACAAGGTTGCCCCCACTGCGTCGGCTGCGGCCGTATCGTCCCATGCGGCGAGAACCCTGCACGCCGCGCGCTGCGGGTCGGCGTTCAGGTCGGCCGGCAGGGCCGCGAGCGTGTCGCTGCCGCACAGACGGTCGAGCACGGGTTGCTTGAACAGCAACGCCGACATCGAGCGGCTGTCGAGCGCAGCGTGACCGAGCGCATCGGCGCAAACGCCATGCGGATCGCTCTGCAATTGCGCCGCGATCGTATGGCCCAGTCGCGTGCGCAGCGTCTGCGGCGTCGCGGTCGCACCGATGATCTTCGCATAGCCGGTCATCGGTTCGGCCGGGTTGCTGAGCCAGTAACTGTCGTTGAAATTGCCGACATAGTCGCGCCGAAGCAGCGACGGCATCTGCGCGACCGGCAACGCATGATGCTGTACCGCGCTGGGCTCGTCGCGCCAGTCGCAGTCGTTGCGCGAACCGTCGAGGACCGGCACGCCGGGCATGATCCGCGCCAGTGCCCGGCCGACCGGCGGCGTGCAACGCTGCGTGAGTTCGTCGGGCACGTCCGGGGTCGCGCCGATATCCGCGTACCAGACGCGCGGATCGTCACGGCCGATCGCAAGCGTGTTGACCCATGGCACCGCCGCGTTCTTCTTCTGGATGGCGATGAAATCGTCGAGCGAGGCCGCCTGATTCCATGCGCGGAAGTTTTCGAATACGCGGAAGTTGTCGGTATTGATATCGCGCAGCGCGAACGCTTGCTGCGCATTCCACGCGAGCGCGGGCGACATCGTGCCGAGATTGACCAGCGGTCCGAAGCGCGAACGATACAGCGTGCGCGACACGGTATGCAGTGAACCGTCGGCGGCGCGTACCTCGACGTTCACGCGCGTCGGCGTCATCGCTTCGCTGTTGCCGTCGACCTGATACCGGGTTGGCGCGCCAGGTTCGAGCGTCAGCTTGAAGAGGCCGAAGCGCTTCGCGGTGGAGACGGTATGGGTCCAGGCGACGTTGTCGTTGAAGCCGATCATGATCAGCGGTACGCCGAGAAACGACACGCCGCTGACGTTCAGCTTGCCAGGAATAGTGAGTTGAGCCTGGTAGAAGCGATCGGGGCCGGTCCAGAACCAGTGCGGATTGCCGAGCAGCAGCGCGCTGCCGGTGTGCGTCGCGTCCGCGCCGAACGCGAGAGCGTTGCTGCCGATGCCCGCATGGCCGCCGAATTCGGCGAGCGGTGGGTCGACGGGGGCGTCGTCGTGCAACGCGCTTTGCGGCGGCACCGGCATCGGCTGGGGCGGTTGCGCGGTCGCGATCGCGTTGATGAAGCGCGCCTCGCCACCGGCCAGATTCGCTGCGATCTGACGCCGGTACAAGTCCGCGTTGCTGATCTTGCCGAGCCACGGCGCGGCGCGGCAGGCCGCATGCGCGCCCGGGAAATCCCCGTGCGCGAGATCGGCGACGTAGCGGTTATAGCCGGCGACGAAGCCGTCGATCAACGCGCGCATGTCGTCGGTCTGGCTTTTGCGGTAACGCGCGACGGTCGCATCGTCGACGATGAAACGGAAGAAGAAATCCGAATTGAGATTGTCGGGCTGGCCGAACGTCGCGCCGAGCGTGGGCCGCGCGTCGGCGCCGAAGAAGCGCGAGCGTTCGCCGCGATAGGTGACGAAGCTTTCGGCCATCGTGCACAGATTGCCTTGCGCCTGCGCGTAGCCGTATCCGTAGCCGAGGCTGCCCCAGTTGTCGGCGTTGATGTGCGGAATGCCGAGCGCGGTGCGGCGGATGTCGGCGCGATACGGGCCGGTGTGCGCGACGTTGTCCGCATCGGGGCTCGCGCAGCTTGGCAGAGCGGCGGCGACGGGCAGGGCGATCAGCAGGGCGGCGAGGCGGCGGAGCAGAGAGACGTTCGAACGCATGGCCTTTTGTGGTTGGGCGAACGTTGAGCGGTGACGGGCGTGTCGCTCGGCGTCAAGGAAGATTGTGAATGGACGCCCCGTTTGGGCGTGCTCCGATATCAGATGACGGGAAATACATCGCGCGGTATGCATATCTGCCCCGTGACCGGATCGCCTTGAGGCTGTACCGCGCAACTACGGCGGAATTGCTCGCCGAGCGAGTTTATCGATATCCGGAGCGAATCCGGCTGTTCTGGACAGAGGACTCTCTGATATACGACACATCGGCGGAAGGCGACGACGGAGAAATTGAGCTACCGCCGTCATGGTGGGACCGTGCCAAGGCAAAACTGCCTTGAAGAATGTTCTCGGTCCACGAGTGCAAGAAGCCTTGCCGAAAGCGCTGGGCGCCGTCCATGGCATGACACGGTTTTCAAGGCTGGGCGACCGGACGTGCGAGCGGAGCTAGCCGCGCGAAACCCGCTGGGCGGCGGGCGTCAGGCGCAACTTTTGGTGCTGAGACAGCGATTATTTCCACCGGGAGATGGCTAGTCGTCAAGCTTTCGCTGACCACGCTTCCTGCTCCGCCGGAAAACCAGCACAGCTGCGGCGAACCCTAGCGCGATTGCGGCCGACGATATGAGGAAGGCCAAGTCGGATTCTTGATATGCCGTCTTGACCCCATACATACGAACCGCCCATTTCCATATCGGGTTCGAAAAGTTCAAGGGCGTATCCGGATGCCAAATCCACCAGACTGCATTAGCAGAGATTGCGAGCACGAAAGCTATGCCGACAGCTAGACAGAGCAGGATTGTTTTCATGCCACCGTCACTACGCCGTACGCTTTAAGTTCAGGTACTGATACTTTCGGTGTATCGATGAGTATCGAGCGGATACGCTGCCAATCACTTTGCTGGTCGATCGTTATGCACCCCTCGCTCCTACCGAATCTCTCCTTTGGATGCAAACGAAACTGGCCGCGAACGATGTTATCGCAAAGGACCGAGTCATCGTCGATATTCCCGTCGATTGCATGGAGCGCAAACCATTCGCTCTTGCCATTCAGGTTGAGCGCATCTTTCCACGGACCGAGCTTCCCGCCCGATCTTCGATCAAAAAGATAGTATCTGCCGACCGGTATGGCGCCGAAGACCGGCGTGCACGTTAGGGCCACCTTATTGATATAACCTTGCTGCCCAGAGTAAGCAGAAAACGATAGTGCGCCAATCCGAAATTCGCTCATCGGTTTATTATTCATTTTGAATGAGCATTGAAGCATCAGTCCTCCATATCGACTGGAAAGAGTGAAATAAGAAATAGTTCAGTGATGCCGTACGGCCATTTTAAAGGCGATTTATTTTGAGAAAACCACTATTAAAAAAGATTTCCGCGCCAACAGCGATTATTTCCACCGTGAGATGGTTAGTCGTCAAGCTTTCGCTGACCACGCTTCCTGCTCCGCCGGAAAACCAGCACAGCTGCGGCGAACCCTAGCACGATTGCGGCCGACGACATGAGGAAGGCCAGGTCGGATTCTTGATATGCCGTCTTGACCCCATACAGACGAACCGCCCATTTCCATATCGGGTTCGAAAAGTTCAAGGGCGCTTCGGGATTCATCATCCACCACAGCGCATTGGCAAAGATTGCGAGCAGTAAGCCGAAACCGACCGCGAGGCAGATTAGGAGCTTTCTCATCTCACCGTCACTTCACCGTACGCTTTAAGTTCCGAACCGGGAACTGAAACTTTCGGCGTATCGGTTAGTATTGAACGGATATGACGCCAGTCCGCGAGTTGATCGATAGTGATGCAGCCCTCGCTTTTCCCCAATCTTCCCTTTGGATGCAATCGGAATCGGCCGCGAATGATTCCGTCGCATAAGAGTTTGTCGTCATCAATATCGCCGTCGATAGCGTGGAGCGCGAACCATTCGCTCTTGTTATTGCCATTCAGGTTAAGCCGATCTTTCCATGGTCCGAGAATGCCTCCGGATCTTCGGTCGAAGATGTAATATCTGCCGACGGGAATAGCGCCATACTTCGGCGTGCACATTCCAACAGCCTTATTGATATAATTCTCCTGCCCCGAGTATGCAGGAAAGGATAGAGCGCCAATGCGAAATTCGCTCATTGGCTTATTATTCAGTTTGAATGAGCATTGAAGCATCAGTCCTCCATATCGACTGACAAGTGTGATATAAGAAAAATAGTTCAGTTATGCCGCGCGGCCATTTTAAAGGCAATTTATTTTGAGAAGGCCATTATTGAAAAATTTCTGCAGCAACCATTCCTGCCTACGCAGCAGCTCGTCTGCGCGTTCGCATAACCGAGCGAATGCACCCTTCTGCTGACCTATACGAGTCAGCGCCAACCTCACGCCCGCACTCTCGGCAGACGCGGCCTGATTTTTGCTGATGTGCTCGGACGTCGCCTCGTTCGCAGGCGACGGCGCGTGTCGAAAGGTCATCACTGTCAGCGGGGTTCTCAGTGGCAGCAGCGGAAGCATCCGGAACGTCAGGCCGGCGCGTCACGCGCGGCAGCGTCACATTGTTACCGGCGCTGGCTATCGGTTTCGCCAACTCCGCACACGCGAACACGGTGGCGCCGCTGAACTACTTCCTGCATGCGGCTGGCCCGGCGGCTCGTCCGACGCTGTACCTCGGCTGGGTTTTCACCGCGATCGTGACGCTGGTCACGCTGATCGTCGCTGGCCTGTTGATCGGCGCGATGGTCCGCAAGCGTCCCGCGGCGCAACCGGATGCGCTGAGCGCCGAGCCCGGCGGCATCCGCTGGGTGTTCATCGGCACCGCGGTGTCGTCGGTCGTGCTGTTGGCGATGCTGGTCTATGCATTGATCACGCTCGAATCGGTGGCGTCGCCCGCGTCGGATCCGCAATTGACGATCACCGTGACCGCTTACGACTGGTGGTGGAAAGCCGATTACCGCGACGATCCGAACCCCGCCCGCAACTTCAGCACGGCGAACGAGATTCATATTCCGGTCGGTGAGCCGGTGAAGATCGAACTCAAAAGCGCGGACGTCGTGCACGCATTCTGGGTGCCGCAACTCGCAGGCAAGACGCAGACGATTCCAGGCCAAACCAACGAGCAGTGGCTGCAGGCGGACCGTCCCGGTATTTATCGTGGGCAGTGCTCGCAGTTCTGCGGCGCGCAGCACGCGCATATGGCGTTCGAAGTGATCGCGCAGGACGCCGCGGCGTTCAACGCGTGGCGCGACGCGCAGGGACGCGGGGCCACCGTGCCCACGGGCGACGCGGCCGTCGCGGCCGGCCAGCATCTGTTCGAGGAGCGCTGCGCCGGTTGCCATACGATTCGCGGCACCAAGGCGACTGGCGTGCAGGCGCCCGATCTGACCCATCTCGGTTCGCGTCGCACGATCGCGGCAGGCGCGCTCAGCAACACGCCCGACCATCTGCTCGACTGGATCGAGCACGCCCAGCGGATCAAACCCGATGCACTGATGCCCAGTATCGCGCTGACCACCAGCGAGGCCGCCGCGTTGTCGGCGTATCTCGCGACGCTGCATTGAAGCGCATCGCACTCGAGGAGCCCGTTCAATGTCCGATCATCCCGCTTCCGCTTCGCTACCCGCGCTGACCCGCACGCCGCGGCGCGGCCGTGTCGAGCCCGGCAGCGAGCAGGAAAAGCGGCTGCGCGAAATCTGGGAGTCGCGGCCCGGCTGGCGCGGCTGGTTCTCGACGGTCGATCACAAGACCATCGGCTTGCGCTACCTGGTGAGCGCGTTCATCTTTCTGCTGATGGGCGGCGTCGAAGCGCTGATCATGCGCGTTCAACTGGCGCGCCCCAACGCAACGGTGCTGACGCCCGAACAGTACAACCAGCTGTTCACGATGCACGGACTGACGATGATCTTTCTGTACGCGCTGCCCGTTCTGTCCGGCTTCTCGAACTATCTATGGCCGCTCGTGCTCGGCGCGCGCGACATGGCCTTTCCGCGCCTGAACGCGCTGTCGTATTGGGTGTTCCTGTTCGCCGGCATCTTCCTGTATGCGAGTTTTCCGACGGGACAGGCGCCCGACGCCGGCTGGTTCAACTACGTGCCGCTGTCCGGCCTCGAGTACAGCAACGGCCCGAATATCGACGTGTACGCGCTGGGCATGGTGCTGCTCGGCATTTCGACGACGGTCGGCGCGATGAACTTCGTCGTCACGCTGCTGAGGATGCGCGCGCCGGGCATGTCGCTCGATCGCGTGCCGGTGCTCGTGTGGGGCACGCTGACCGCGTCGGCCGGCAATCTGTTGGCGGTGCCGTCGGTGAGCCTCGCGTTTCTGATGCTGTGGATGGACCGCCGCATCGGCACGCATTTCTTCGACGTGGTCAATAGCGGGCGGCCGCTGCTCTGGCAGCACCTGTTCTGGATTTTCGCGCACCCGTGGGTCTACGTGGTCGTGTTGCCGGCCATGGGCATCGTGTCGGATGCGTTGCCGGTCTTTTGCCGCCGGCCGCTGGTCGGTTACGGGCCGGTCGCGTTGGCGACGGTCGCGACGATGGTGGTCGGCTTTGCCGTGTGGATTCACCATATGTTCGCGACCGGTATCCCCGCGCTCGCGCTGTCGTTCTTCGGCTCGGCCAGCATGGTCATCGCGGTGCCGAGCGCGGTCGCGACGTTCGCCTGGGTCGCGACGATCTGGACCGGTCGCCCCGTGTATCGCGTGCCGTTCCTGTTTTTCGCGGGCTTCGTGCTGCTGTTCGTGATCGGCGGCGTCTCCGGCGTGATGACGGCCGCGGTGCCGTTCGACTGGCAACTCACCGACACGTACTTCGTCGTCGCGCATCTGCACTACGTGCTGCTTGGCATCAACGTATTTCCGGTGATCGGCGGCATCTACTTCTGGTTTCCAAAATTCACCGGCAGGATGACGAACGAGCGTCTCGGCAAGCTCGCGTTCTGGGTGCTGTTCATCGGCTTCAACGTCGCGTTCTTTCCGATGCATATCGCGGGACTGCTCGGCATGCCACGCCGCATGTACACGTATCCCGCCGACATGGGCTGGAACACGGTGAATCTCGTCACGTCGCTCGGTTCGTTCCTGTTTGCGGCCGGCGTGCTGCTGTTTCTGATCGATATCGCGGTGAGCCTGAGGCGCGGAAAGGTCGCCGGCAACAATCCGTGGGACGCGCCGACGCTCGAATGGTCGATCAGCTCGCCGCCGCCGCCGTACAACTTCGCGGTGGTGCCGACGCTCGCGAGCCGGCATCCGTTGTGGGAAGGCCGGATCGAAGAGCCGGGCGACGCGGTTCAAACACGCTCGCAACTCGACGAAGGCTATCTGCTCGCGCAAGGTCGCGAAGCGTTGGGCACGACCGCGCTCGAGGCGAGTCCCGACGTGATCCTGAAGATGCCCGAAGATTCGTACGCGCCGTTCTGGCTCGCGGTCTTTGCCGCGCTACTGTTCGCGGGGCTCGCGTTGACCGCCTGGGTGTTCGTGGGGGCGATGCTGGCCGGCTGCGCGGTCTCGATCATCACGTGGCTGTGGCCCGAGCGCGCGCTGATCCAGCGCGAGCCGGTCGCGGTCGAGGATGCCGGAGGCTGACATGAGCGATGCACTGGATCTCAATCGCTCGTCGAGCGAACCGGACGAGACCGCGCGTGCGTTGCCGGTTGGCAGCGCGGGCGAGCGATCGAGCGGCTGGTGGGGCTGCTTCACGCTGATCACGACCGAAGGCGCGCTGTTCGGCTATCTGATCTTCTCGTATCTGTATCTGGCCTCGCAAAGCCAGCAGCATTGGCCGCCGGAAGGATTGCCGAAGCTCGGGCTCGGCAGCGCCAATACGGTCATTCTGCTATCGAGCAGCGTGTTCGTCTGGTTCTGCGAGCGCTGCGTGCGTCGGCGGCGATTGCGGCTCGGTGTCGCGTCGATGGCGGTGGGCATCGTGCTGGGCTGCATCTTCCTGGGCATTCAGTTGCGCGAATGGCACAACCACCCCTATGGGCTGACCTCGCATCTCTATGGTTCGCTGTACTTCACGATTACCGGCTTTCACATGGCGCACGTACTGGTCGGGATCGTCGTGCTGACGCTGCTGGCGATCTGGACCGCGCTCGGCTATTTCGACGACAAACGCTGCGCGGCGCTGTCGGTCGGTGGGCTGTATTGGCACTTCGTCGATGTCGTCTGGCTGTTCATTTTCAGCACGCTGTATCTGACGCCGTATCTGTTCCGGGAGTGGTCATGACGACAGCGCCCAGAGACTCGCACATCTCGATGCCCTACGTGCTGATCGGTCTGCTCGCGGCGCCGTTCGCGTGGCTGTTGCAGATGATGCTCGCGGAAGCGCTCGCGGCGCAGGCCTGCTATCCGCACAACCATCCGCTCGGCGCGCCGCTCGTGTCGTGGATGCGTCCGGCGCTCGTCGCGCTCGGCACCGTGTGTCTGATCGCGGGCGCGTTCGGCACGTGGGTCGCGTGGCGCAATTTGCGCCGCGTCGCGCCACTGAAGTTCGGTGCGCTGAACGGCGAGCGCCGCACGCGTGCCGAACTCGACTGGTTTCTGACGCACGTCGCGGTGATGTGCAGCACGCTGTTTCTGTTCGCATTGATCGCAACGGATGCCGCGGTCGCGATCGTATCGCCGTGCAGGTGGTGGTGATGAAGCGCGACGTTCTCAACGCGCTCAGGTTCGCCATCGCGGCCGCATGCCCGCTGACGCTAGCAGCGACCGCAAACGCCGCCAGCGCCTCCACCGACGCCGCGCAGGTCGCGCGCGGCGCATATCTCGCCAAAGCCGCCGATTGCGCCGGTTGCCACACCGCCGCGCCGCGCGTCCCGCATCCGGGGGCGGCGCCTGAGGCCACACCGCCGTTTGCCGGCGGCCTCGGCATGGGTTCGCCGTTCGGCACGATCTATACGTCGAACATCACGCCGGATCCGCAATACGGCATCGGCCGCTATAGCTATGACGACTTTGCACGCGCGTTGCGCGAGGGCATCGCGCCCGGGAACAAGCGGCTTTATCCGGCGATGCCGTACCCGTCGTTCGCGAAGATCACCGATGACGACATGCATGCCCTCTACGCATACTTCATGCACGGCGTGCAACCGGTCGCGGCGCCTGCCCCGCAAACGCGCTTGCCGTTTCCATTCAATCAGCGCTGGGTATTGATGTTCTGGGACTGGGCATTCGCGCCGAAAGGCCAGTTCAAAGCCGATGCGAAACGCGATGCGCAATGGAATCGCGGCGCGTATCTGGTGCAATCGCTCGGCCATTGTGGCGCCTGCCACACGCCGCGCGGACCGGCGTACGAAGAGCGCGGCTATGACGAGTCGGCATCGGCCTATCTGACGGGAGGCACCAACGATCACTGGTTCGCGCCGAACCTGAGCGCCGACCCGGGCTCGGGGCTCGGCCGCAGTGCCGCGACCGACATCGTCGAGTTCCTTCGAAACGGCCACGGCGGCGGACTCATCCCGTTCGGCAGCATGGTGCAGGTCGTCGAAGACAGCACGCAGTACCTGAACGACGACGATCTCGCGGCGATCGCCGCGTATTTGAAGAGCCTGCCGCCGCGCGCGCCAAGCGGCTATTTCAACGCCCGCTCCGCCGCCGCGCAGCAAACCGTACGGGCGCTGAAAACCGGGGATGTGGAAAGACCCGGCGCGGGCATTTACGCATCGTATTGCGCGCGCTGTCATCAGATGGACGGGGCGGGGGTGCCGAACAAGTATCCGCGCCTCGCGGGCAACCCCGCGGTGTTGTCGGCGTCGAGCGCGTCATTGGTGCGCTTGCTGGTCGAAGGCGGGGGCAGTCCGCATACCGAGTCGGGACCGGAGCCGCGCAAGATGCCGTCTTTCGCCGGCAAGCTGACGGACACCGAAATGGCCCGCGTGCTCACGTTTGTTCGGACCACATGGGGAAATGCGGCCGGACCGGTCACGCGAAACGATGTGTCGAGCGTGCGCGGCGCATTGCGCAAGTAAATGCCAACGCGCCTCGTCATGCGGTGTTCTCGTCACCGTCGCAGTGGCCATTGGCGGCGCTGAACAGCGTCTTCAGCTTCGCATTGACCGCGATCAACTCCCGTACTGGCGCCGCCGCGAGTTGCTGATCGAAGAGCGTGAGAACCTGACCGAGTAGCGCGTAGGCGTCGTGATCGACCACGCAGAGGCCCGTTTCGAGTCCCGCCTGCCGGCAGCGCAGAATCGCGCCCTCCGCGTCGCGAAACAGCTCGGGTACGGCCGAACCATAGCCGCGCTGATTCAGCAGCATCGCCATGTAAATGGCCTGCGCCATGCTGCCGACGTGATATTGATTGGCGACGCCGCTGCGTAATGCCTCGAGCGTCATGTGATAGTCGAGCGAAATTTCGCCTGCTTTGGCAGGTACGATCGGGCGCAGCATAGCCTTCGGGTGCGTGCGCGGCGACTTCGCGGGTGCAGCGCGAGTAGGGCTCGCTTTTCTGGTCATAAGCTCACTGAGGCGGCCGGCTCGCGCCGGCCGCTACACCATCACGGAACCTGACAACGTCCATAACGGAAAACGGCTGCGCCGCGCGCGACGCGGCGCCGTTCCCGTTAGCCCATATGCAGACCGCCGTTCAGCGAGAAATCCGCCCCGGTCGCAAAGCCCGCTTGATCCGACGCGATCCACGCGACGATCGACGCAATCTCTTCCGGCGTGCCGAGACGCCGTACCGGAATTGTCGCGACGATTTTTTCCAGTACTTCCGGACGGATGGCCTTGACCATGTCGGTGCCGATGTAGCCCGGCGACACGGTGTTGACCGTCACGCCCTTGGTCGCCACTTCCTGCGCGAGTGACATCGTAAAGCCATGAATGCCGGCCTTGGCCGTGGAGTAGTTGGTTTGCCCGAACTGGCCTTTCTGGCCGTTGACCGACGAGATGTTGATGATGCGCCCAAAGCCTCGGCCGACCATGCCCTCGATGACCTGTTTGGTCACGTTGAACAGGCTCGTGAGATTGGTGTCGATCACCGCTTCCCAGTCGTCGAACGTCATCTTGCGGAACATGCCGTCGCGCGTGATGCCCGCGTTGTTGACGAGCACGTCGACTTCACCAACTTCTGTCCTGACCTTCTCGAACGCTTTCGCGGTGGACTCCCAATCCGCGACGTTGCCTTCCGATGCGACGAAGTTATAGCCGAGCGCTTTCTGATCTTCCAGCCATCGGGCTTTGCGCGCCGAGTTCGGGCCGCAGCCCGCGATGACGGTGTAGTTCTCTTTGTGCAAGCGCTGGCAAATGGCGGTTCCGATACCGCCCATGCCGCCGGTTACGTATGCAACACGGTTTGCCATAAGTCCTCCTTCTTGTTTGGGGTGAATTGAGCAAGTTTCATTGGAGGATGGACCTATTATTGGCAGCGGCCAACGGCTGGGACGATGGGCATTTTCACCTACGGGTTAACTGCCAAATCAGGGGGTGGAATCGTTGCTTGACGGGGCAATGAATTACGTCGATTGCGGGTTGCATGCTTTGCGAACTCCGGGGTCGCTCGAGACTGCCGGCCGCCCTCCCGTCCTTGCCTGCGCGCCGTCTTCCTCTTACCCTTAGCGTTAGCTTAAGTACCTGCCCCGGACACCGTGCGGTAGGCTGCCTGCACGGTCGTCGATGCGGGGCGCGAAGCCGTCCCTCGCTCCCGCTCTATTCGTGTGATCATCAGAGGCACATCAGGATGGCTGATTATCTTGCTGACATCGATCCCGACAGGTTGAACTTCCTTGGGATCTTCGGGCTGTTGATTGGCGGCCTCGCGCTGTTTCTTCTCGGTCTGGAGTTCTTGACCGGCGGCCTGAAGGCGATCGCGGGATCGAAACTGCAGTCGCTGATCGGCGTGCTGACCGCAAGCCGGTTTCGCGGCGTGGTGGCGGGCGCCGTCGTGACCGCGCTGCTGAATTCGTCGACCATCACGACGGTGCTGATGGTCGGTTTCGTGTCCGCCGGCCTGATGACGTTGACCCAGGCGGTGCCGATGATCATGGGCGCGAACATCGGCTCGACCATCACCGCGCAGATCATCGCCTTCGACGTTTCGCGTCTGACGCCTTACATGCTGTCGATCGGCTTCGTGCTGCACGCGTTTGCCCCGCGCGAGCTGCTGCGTCAGATCGGCCGCGTCGTAATGGGGCTAGGGCTGCTGTTCATGGGCATCCAGCTGATGGGCGAGTCCACGCATCCGCTGCGCACCTATCAGCCGTTCATCGACGCGATGCAGGACATGCGCAATCCGCTCGTCGGCGTCATCGTGGGGGCGGTCTTCACCGCGGTTGTGCAAAGCTCGGCGGCGACGCTCGCGGTCGTGATTGCGTTGAGCGGCCAGGGCTTGATGCCGCTCGAAGCCGCCATCACGCTGATTCTCGGCGCGAATGTCGGCACCTGCGGCACGGCACTGCTCGCCTCGATCGGCAAGCCACCGGAAGCGTTGCAGGTCGGCGTCGTGCATCTGATCTTCAATGTGCTCGGCGTCGTGATTGCGCTCTTCCTGATTCCGCAGATGGCGGAGGTCGTGCGCTGGATATCGCCGTCGCATCCGGAACTGCAAGGGCTTGCACGCCTCGCGGCCGAGGCGCCGCGTCAGGTAGCCAATGTGCATACGCTGTTCAGCGTGGCGAACACGCTGCTGCTGATCTGGTTTGCCGGTCCGATCGCGCGGCTCGCGCAACTGGTCGTGCCGAAGCGCGCGAAGGCCGCCAAACCCGCGGGTGATCCGCAGTATCTCGACGAGACGTCGCTGGCGGTGCCGGCGCTTGCACTGCAACGCGTGCGTATCGAGCTGACCCGGCTCGGCGCGCAGGTGCTCGACGTTGTGCAACGCGGCTCGCAGATGGTGTCGACCGGCACGATGGAAGAGATCAATCAGATGCTCGATCAGGACAAGGAAAGCGACCGGCTGGCCTTCGAGATTCTTCAATATATCGGCCGCCTGTCGCAGCGGCAGCACTCGGAGGAAGAAGGTCAGCAGGTGGTCGGCTACACGCAGGTCACGAGTCATCTGGAGAGCATCAGCGGCATTGTCGGCCTGACGCTGATGACGGTCGGACAACAACGAATGACGCAGCAGATCGATCTGCTGCGTCTGCGCGATGCGGCGACCACGCAGTTTTCCGAGGCGGTGATCCGCAATCTCGAGCAGTCGATCCGCACGATCGAGACGCGCGATCCGGAAGAGGTCGCGAAGGTCATCGACGCGAAGGCCGGCATCGACAAGCTCGCCGCGACCGCGCGTCAGGTCGTGCTCGCGAAGCTTCAGCTGGCGGACAAGGCGGACGTGGTCACGTTCCGGACCGCCATGGATCTGATCGAGCAGGGCCGGCAGATCGCGCAGTTCGCGCGGGCCATTGCGAAAAATGTGGCAGCGCTTCAAGAGCTGCAATAGCGCGCGACGCATGATTGGAGATCGATATATTCGCGCAAAGTGATCGCCAGCACACGGACGTTGGGGTTGCACGAGCTCTAAACTTGTGGCGTGTCATCCTCGTGACACGCTTTCAAAGAGAGTGGGATTGCCCGCCTTTGCTGTGCGGGTTTTTTTCGCCTCGCGCGTGTTGTGGTATCAGTAGTCAAGGCGCGGCGGTGAAGTCGATCGTGCGACGACCCGCGGTAGCTCGCACAATAAGCAACGCCTGAAGCGATTTAACACACGCCGCATCCATAATTTGATAGCCTTTGTCGCAGCAGAGCATTGAACTCAAGGAGGGCTTCACCATGATAAGGTGGCTTGCTAACTGGGCTTCACAACATGCTCCTACTCCCGAGAAACAGGCCGAACGCGCGCTGAACAACTTGCGCATGGAACTGTTTCAGGCCGAACAGCTCGTGCTCGACGCACAGCTGCGTGCCGATTACTATCGGGCTCGCCTGACCTTCCTCGAAGAAGTCACGCGAAAGGGCATCGAACAGGTATCGGACGAACGCAAGGCTCCTCTGGAGTCTCCCCAGCCGTTGCGGCCGGGACTCAAGCTCACCGCGGCGCAATAGCCGCGTCTATTCCATCGCAATGTGTTCCGTCACCCGCGTTTCGATACGTGGGCTGATGGCAATCGTGCTGTCGCGGGCGTGTGCAATGCACGCTCTCGATAGTCGATTGTGTGAGCATTGATTGCCGAGCGGAGAAGTGTCCGGTTGCCCGGTTTCGTGCTTCGACCGGGCAACCTGGACTGAGTGTTTGATTTTTACTGCGTGATTTTTACTGCGCGACTTCCACTGCGCTTCGCTTACTGCGAAACGCCTGCTTCGTCCTGCTTAACTTGCCAGATCGGGCGGCAGCTTGCCGCCGTTTGCCGCGAGCGCCTGCATCACCTGCTTGTGCAGCCAGATGTTCATGCTCGCGGAGTCGTTCATGTCCCCGCTGTACTTCAATTCCTGGGCAAGTTGCTTGCGGTGTTCGAGACTGCTGTCGACGCCGAGTGCCTTCATCGTGTCGACAATCGACGTACGCCAGTTCAACGTCTGTCCGCTTTCGCTGACGAGTTGATCCATCACGGCGGCCACGTCGACGTCGGTCAGCGGCGCGGGCGCGGCGGGAGCGCTGGGCGTCGCGGCTTGCGCGGCGGCCGGGTCGGGGGTGGGTTCTGTCGCGGGGGGAGGTTGGTCCGGCTTCGCTTTGCCGAACAGCTTGTGCACGATGTCACCAAAAATACTCATTTCCGAAATCTCCGCGGTTGAATGACGAATGCGAGTGGGGGCGCTCGCAGGACATACCCCCGCTATGCTACGCGATCTACCACGGTGAAAAACGTAATATTTTGTCAACCCGTCGACTGCTCGTATTGGTCCGCGCGCAATGATCCTGACACGACTCAGCCCGCGTCACGTCAACATGACGCTGTGCGTGGTTGATGGAAGGAGAACAACATCATTGCGTCACGAGCCGCTGAACCAGTTGTAGCCCTGGTTCTCCCAATAGCCGCCCGGATACTGGTTCGTGATTTCGATAGCGACGACATGCTTGGGATTCTTGAAGCCGAGCTTGGTCGGCACACGCAGCCTCATCGGGAAACCATACTTCGGCGGCAGCACGTCACCGTTGTAAGTCAGCGTGAGCAGCGTCTGCGGGTGGAGCGCCGTCGGCATGTCGATGCTCGTCCAGTAGTTGTAGTCCGCGCAATGAAGCGACACGTACGTTGCACTCGTGTCCGCGCCCGCGCGGCGCAGGAATTCGGAAAAGCGCACGCCGCCCCAGCGACCGATCGCGCTCCATCCTTCGACACAGATAAGACGCGTGATCTGGCTTTCCTGCGGCAGCGCGCGCAGTTCGTCGAGCGTCCACGTACGCTTGCCGTGCGCGAGGCCGCTGACCTGCAGACGGTAGGTCGCGGCATCGATCTCGGGCACCTCGTCGACGCCATAGAACGCATTGAACGGAAACGGCCGTGTGATCATCGATGCCGGATACGTGGGCGCCAGCTTGTTCGGATCGAACAGCAGTGCCTGCACGTCGTCGTTGAAGAACGAGATGCGGCGCAGCGCGGTATTCACCGCCTTGTCGTCGGTCAGATCGCAACCGGACAGCAGCGCGATGCCGCCTAACGTCAGCAGCCGCCGGCCGAACAGCCGGCGCGCAGGCGATTTGAGTTCGCGCTGAGCATCGCGAATGATCGATTCGCCATGCGTCGCGAGGAAGGTGCCTTGTTGCGCGGTTCGTTTTCGGATCGTCATGATTTACCGTCCGCGTAGCATCAACAGCAGCGAGCGGGGCACGAGCGCAACCATCGCAACGTGAATGACGAAAAACGCCACCAGGATGCTCATACACATGAAGTGCACCACGCGCGCGTTGTCATATCCGCCCATCAGCGTGCGCAGCAGCGGGAACTGCACCGACTTCCAAATGGCGAGCCCGGACAACACGATCAGCAGGATGTCGGCGATCACGACGAGATAGGCGAGCTTTTGCACCGAGTTGTAGTGCGCGAGGTCGTCGTGTTTCAGGCGCCCGCTCAGCGCAGCGAGCAGATCGGCGACCAACTGTTTCGGCCGGACAGGCAGCAGCTTGCGTCGAAAGCGTCCGGTCGCCAGATTCAGCGCCAGATAGACGATGAAATTGGCGACCAGCAGCCACATCACTGCGAAATGCCATTGCAGCGCTCCGGCGAGCCAGCCGCCAAGCGTGATCGAAGGTGGAAACTCAATTGCGGGAAAGATCGGCGACGCGTCGTAGATCTGCCAGCCGCTCATTACCATCAGCACGACCGCGACAGCATTGATCCAGTGCGTAATTCGCACCCATCCGGGTTGAACCATGTTGTGCCTCAAGGCCACTCCATGCTCGTTGACAATCATTCCGGTGCCGCGGGAGCCGTCAACGGGATGCCGTCGGCGCCGGTATGGGGCCGCAGGCAGGATCGGGCGACGAGGTACGCCGCGAGCGTCAGACTGGCATTGCGCCCGAAGCGGTAACGCGATCGATCGACGGTTATTCCGTCGTGTCTGAAATCTTTTCGTTCTTGCTATCGACTTTCAATGACGATGCACATCGCGCAGGAAGGCCGTCCCGCCGCATGGGAAACGCAGCATACGACATTCCTGACTACGGACGGACGCTGGCTCGAAGGTTGCAGCGCGGAAGGGGTGTCGCAGCACCCTGAGCCGGGTAGCGCACAACGGTAATTGAGTACCAGCCGGTCTCGCGAGGCCGGCTCAGCCCGAAGCGGCATGACCGTAGCACGGTCATGCCGCTTTTTTCTTTTTGTGCCCTTTTTGTGTGGGGCAAATCCGCTACCAGCGCGGCGCATCCATGTTGATCGGAAAAGCGGGGCGTCTCAGTGCCGTTCTATGCGAGTTCATTCCCGCTTCATCTGTTCTGTTTATCAGGGTGTGCACCAGCAGGCGTTCGAAAAGCCCGCTTCGAAGGGCCGTGACTCTGGTTTGAACGCTTGTCCAGTGGGGCTCTGCGCGAATCGGACGGGCTTCGCCGATGCTATGCGGAACGCTGAGAATGCGGATACTCGCATCGACCCAATGGTTAACCCGCGCTTTGGCCCGCGAAGGACGAAACGTACCTTCATGCCAGTTATTTGAGTAAGCCGAGTGGGAGCCCATCGCCACGATGGTTACGGAGTCGACGTACTTTGCGAAGCTACCCGCTTCGAGCGCGCGATGAGACCAATGAAGGAGACAGGAGAGTTTTGATGACCAGTGCTACCAGCGGTAACAGGATTGATATCAAGAAGTTCATCGACGAACGGTCGATTTCGCCCTACCAGTGGCTATTGGTCGTGCTGTGTTTTCTGATCGTGACCGCCGACGGCATGGACGTCGCGATCATGGGTTTCGTCGCGCCTTCCATCATTCATGACTGGGCGATTTCGCGCCCCGAATTCGGACTCGTGATGAGCGCGGCGCCGATCGGTCTCGTGATTGGCGCATTGTTCGCGGGTCCGGCATCGGACCGCATCGGCCGCAAGTGGGTGCTGATTACGTCGGTGTTTCTGTTCGGCGTGTTCACGATCGCGACTGCGTTCGCGCAATCGCCGTTTTCGATGGCAGCATTGCGTCTGCTCAGCGGTGTCGGTCTCGGCGCCGCGATGCCGAACTCGACGACGCTGCTGTCCGAGTACGCACCGCAACGCAAGCGCGCGCTGCTGATCACCGTGATGTTCACGGGCTTCAATCTCGGCTCGGCATTGATCGGCTTCGCGGCCGGCTGGCTGATTCCGGTTCACGGCTGGCGCGCGGTGCTGATTTTCGGCGGCGCACTGCCGCTCGTGCTGATCCCGTTCCAGATCTGGCTGCTGCCTGAGTCGGCCCGTCTGCTCGCGGTGCGCGGCGCGCCCGCGCAGCGTATCGGCAAGGTGCTTGGCCGTGTGTGCGGCGTGCACTTCGCGGGCAATGAAGTGTTCGTGTCGAACGAACCGCCGCTGCCGACGCGCAAGCCGATCGGCGTGCTGTTCTCGCAAGGCTATGGCTCGATGACGATCGCGCTGTGGGTCACGTATTTCATGGGCCTGCTCGTGATCTATCTGCTGACCGGCTGGCTGCCGACGCTGATGAAGGATGCGGGTCTGTCGGTCACGACCGCGGCCAACGTCACGGCGATGTTCCAGATCGGCGGCACGATCGGCGCGATCCTCGTCGGCTGGCTCATGGACAAGGCGCGTCCGGCGCCGGTCATCAGCGCCGCGTATATCGGCGGCGCACTGTGCGTGCTCGGGCTCGGCTACATCGGCGCGCTGTCTTCGTCGCTTGCATTGCTGGTGTTTGCCGCGGGCTTTTGCATGAGCGGCGCGCAAACCGGTCTGAACGCATTTGCACCCGGCCGCTACCCGACCGTTGCGCGTGCGACTGGTGTGAGCTGGATGCTCGGCATGGGCCGCTTCGGCAGTATCTTCGGCTCGGCGATCGGCGGCGCGCTGCTCGGCTTCGGCTGGCAGTTCGGCGCGATCCTGGCGATGCTCGCGATCCCCGCCACACTCGCCGCTATCGCCATCCTGGTGAGCCAGCGTGTGGGCGGCGCCGAAACGGTGGCGCAGCCGAATATCGCGCATTGAGGCGTGAGGCAACGCGGCGCGCGTGCGTTTCGCGGGCGCCGCTGGATACATTCATCTACTGAGGAATCACGGTGATCATCGACATTCACGGACACTACACCACCGCGCCGAAAGCGTTGGAGACGTGGCGTAACCGCCAGATCGCAGGCATCAAGAGTCCTTCCGGGATGCCGCAGGGGTCGGAATTGCAGATCAGCGACGACGAGCTGCGCGAGTCGATCGAAAACAACCAGTTGAAACTGATGCGCGAGCGCGGCCTCGATCTGACGATCTTCAGTCCGCGCGCGAGCTTCATGGCGCACCACATCGGCGACTTCGAAATCTCGAGCACGTGGGCCGCGATCTGCAACGAACTGTGCTATCGCGTGAGCCGGCTGTTTCCCGAGAACTTCGTGCCGGCCGCGATGCTGCCGCAAAGTCCGGGTGTCGATCCGGCCACCTGTATTCCTGAACTCGTCAAATGCGTCGAGCAGTACGGCAATGTCGCGATCAACCTGAATCCCGATCCGTCGGGCGGCCACTGGACCAGCCCGCCGTTGTCGGACCGTTCCTGGTATCCGATCTACGAGAAGATGGTCGAGTACGACATTCCCGCGATGATTCACGTGAGCACGAGCTGCAACGCGTGCTTCCACACCACCGGGTCGCACTACCTGAATGCGGATACCACCGCGTTCATGCAATGCCTGACCTCGGACCTGTTTCGCGATTTCCCGACGCTGCGTTTCGTGATTCCGCACGGCGGCGGTGCGGTGCCGTATCACTGGGGTCGTTTCCGCGGCCTCGCGCAGGAACTGAAAAAGCCCTTGCTGAAAGACCATCTGCTGAACAACGTGTTCTTCGACACCTGTGTCTATCATCAGCCGGGTATCGACCTGCTCACGCGCGTGATTCCCGTGGACAACATCCTGTTCGCGAGCGAAATGATCGGCGCGGTGCGCGGCGTCGATCCGCAAACCGGTCACTATTTCGACGACACGAAGCGCTACGTTGAAGCCGCGGATATGAATCCGGAGCAGCGCTACAAGATCTACGAAGGTAACGCGCGGCGCGTCTATCCGCGTCTCGACGCCTTGCTGAAAACGAAGGGGCTGTGATCATGTATGAAATCGGAGTCGTCTATCGCAACATCCAGCGCGCGGATGCGGAGGTGGCAGCGAAACTCGGCGCGCTCGGTTCGGCCACCGTGCATGAAGCGATGGGCCGCACGGGCCTGCTCCAACCGTATATGCGCCCGATCTATACCGGCGCGCGCGCGAGCGGCACGGCCGTCACGGTGCTGCTGCAACCGGGCGATAACTGGATGCTGCACGTCGCGGCCGAACAGATCCGGCCGGGCGACGTCGTCGTCGCCGGCGTCACCGCACAGAGCACCGACGGTTACTTCGGCGATCTGCTGGCCACGAGCTTCAAGGCGCGCGGCGCGCATGCGTTGATCATCGACGCCGGCGTGCGCGACGTCAGCGTGCTGAGCGAAATGAACTTCCCGGTCTGGAGCAAGGCCATTTCCGCGAAAGGCACGGTCAAGGCGACGCTCGGCTCGGTGAACATTCCGGTCGTGTGCGCGGGTGCGTTGGTCACACCGGGCGACGTCGTCGTTGCCGATGAGGACGGCGTGGTCGTGGTGCCGGCGGCCGCCGCGCAGGCCGTGCTCGACAAGGCTGCGGCGCGCGAGGCCAATGAAGCCGAGAAGCGCGCGAAACTCGCCTCTGGGGTGCTCGGTCTCGACATGTACAACATGCGCGGGCCGCTCGAGCAGGCCGGACTGCGTTACAAGGACTGACAGGCGTGGTCGCAATGATCAACGATCAAGCCGCGCGCGCGCCGATCACCGGCATTTCGTCGATGGCCATGCGCCAGGTGCTGGCCGGACTCGCCCCGTTCTACGAGCGGCGCACGGGGCAGGGCGTCGCGATCGAATCGGTCGGCGGCGTCGATGCGGCGCGCCGGGTCGAGGATGGCGAAGTCTTCGACATCGTCGTGCTTGCCGCCGACGCGATCGAGCGGCTCGTGGTGACGGGTTGTGTCGAGGCGGCGAGCCGCGTCGGACTCGCGCGCTCGGGCATCGCGGTCGCGGTCGCGGCCGGAGAAACGCACCCGGACATCGCGTCCGAAGGAGCGCTGCGCGACGCGATTCTCGGTGCGCGCAGTATCGGTTACTCGACGGGGCCGAGCGGCACGCATCTACTGAAGCTGTTCGAACGCTGGGGCATTGCCGGGCAGATCGCTTCGCGTATCGTGAAGGCGCCGCCGGGTGTGCCGGTCGGCAGGCTCGTCGCGCGCGGAGAAGTCGCGCTCGGCTTTCAGCAGATGAGCGAATTGATTCACGTGGCGGGCATCGACGTGCTCGGCGAGCTTCCGGCCGCCACCCAGTCCACCACGACTTTCACCGCCGCGATCTGCACGGCGGCGCGCCAGCGTGAAGCAGCCCAGGCGCTGCTGGCGTTTCTGGCCTCGCGCGAGGCCGACGGCGCAAAGCTGCAAAACGGCATGTCGCCGGCTTGATGGCGGGCGGCGCTCGCCGCCCAGGCTTGTGTCCTTGCCTTTTCCGCCTCCATCTCTTTGCGCGAGCGCATGCTCGGCTTCGAAACGCTGAAAGCGCTGACCGGCACGCCCGCTCGGATGGCGGACGCAAAACGCTACGAATGAAAGCGGATTCAAGCCAGCAGCTTGCCCCACTCGTAATCGATACTGTCCGGCGTGAAGGGCAGCACGCCCGCGCCGGGCGTAAATGTAAGTTCGCCGAAATAAACGAGGTCGTCCGGCGCATACAGGTCGACGCGCACATAGTCGAAGTCTTCGCACAGACGGGCCGCGACATCGAGCACGGCCTGTAGATGCGGCGGGCGCGGAGCGGGCAACGCGCTGCGCTTGTAGTCGCCGATTGCGATATCGAGGTGATTCCAGTCGGCGTCGTACACGTCGCCGTGCGTCGCGTTGCCGAATCGATCCGAGATCACGAGGATATAGATGATCGGCCCGCCAGGACGGCCGCCAAAGCAGTGCATTTTGAAATCCGCCGGAATCTGGCCGCGCCGATCGAGCAGCAACTGCTCGAAGAAAACGCGCGGCTCGATCGTCCGATAGTGCCGCTCGCGCCCAACGTAATAGAATTCGGCGCGCAACCATTGGTCGGCGAGCTTCTTCAGCTTCTCGAACGAGGTCTCTGATTTGTTTCTCACCACTTCGACGTAGCTGCTGCCGTGATTGGCTTTCATTACGAAAGCATCCGGCAGTGCGTCGAACACTTCGGGCGTGAATGCATCGGGCGCTGCGATCAGCGGTATCAAATGCTTGTCGCCGATTTTCCGGGCAATATATTCCCGCACCAGAAGCTTGTCGGTCAGGTCGATATAGCGCGGATCAGGATGAAGATTGCGCTGCAGGATCTTCTCATTGAACGTCACCGGACGAATCAGGTTCGGATAGCGGCCAATGCATTTGTGATGTAACAGGCTTAGGAAAAGGGCGTCCGGCAATAGCGTTTTCGCCGCTTCCTTGATTTTTCTCGCGGTAGATGGCGATTGCCCGTGCGCCGAATGCGCACCGGTGTGCAAGCCCGGCTGCCGGCAGGGCGCGGCCAGAGCACTGTCACCGGACTGTAGGGAAGCCATGTTTTTCGGCGCGACGGCCGCATCCTGCGCGGCCAGTTCGGCGGATTTGATGATCGTCATGTTCTAATCCCTTTGCGGTCGAGTCGACGAGTCGTCCTCGGAGTAACGGGAATTGAAATCAAAGCGTCAGCGGCGCTTGCCGCAACATCTCGGTCGCGGCACTCCAGCTTTCCTCCGGCGTCAGCCAGCGTTCGTCCGCATCCACATGCTGTTGCGCGCGGAATTGCGTCGGCGACATGCCATAGCGCTCCTTGAATAGCCGCCCAAGCCGATTACCGTCGCCCATTCCGCAGCGGCGCGCAATCTTGTCGACCGGCAGATCGGTGTTCTTCAGCATCGAGCGAACGATCTCGAAGCGTGTGCGCAGCAGATATTCGAGCGGCGTCATGCCGAACTCGCATTTGAAGCGGCGCTGGAAATTGCGCTTGCTCATCGCCACCGATTCGGCCGCCTGCGCAACCGAAATGGCCTTGCTGTAGTTTTCCTTGATCCAGCGCGCCGATTCGCGAATCTTCTCCGTCGTCGTCGTGATGTTGACGTCGTCGAACTCGGAGCGGCTTTTCTCGGCGTAGCCGGTTTGCAGGATGCGGCCGATCTTGCGGGCAGTATCGGTATTGATGTCGCGTTCGATCTGCGCGAGCGCGAGATCGGTCGGCGTCACATTGCTTTGCGTGCGCGCGGCGTCACCGCTGTCGTCGAACAGAAAAATCGGCACGATCGATTGCAGCGGATCGTTGCAGACGACCGCGAGATTCGCACCCTGTTGCATGCCGAAAGATGCAATCGATCCTTGCAGCGAGATCCACGACAGAAAGCGGTCGTTGGATTCCGCGACTTCGGTGACGTCGCGGCAGGCCACGAAGAGCGCGTGGAAATCAGCGAGGCAGTAGCGTTCGAGGCCTTGCGTCCAGATCGATATGCCGGACGAACTGGTCACCAGACCGCCGCCGTCGGATACCACGGTAAACCGGTATGGCGCCTCTTCGCCAGCCGTTCTCTTGAACTCATTGGCAAGCCGGAACGCGTCGCCGATCGCGCCGGTACTTGCCATCGAACAATCCTGAAAGACGAATAGACCAATGTGCTTCATCACGCGAGCTTCTCCAGTCAGGAAAATCTACGCATTGAGATTAGCGCATCGATTTGGGCGAGACGAGCTTGGCCGGCATGCGTGGGTGTTTTGGCGTAATCGTCAGGATTCAAGAAATTCTTACCTCGCTATTCGCAGAAATGCGTGCTACTAATTAACGTTGCACGGAATTTTTTTCCCGATCAATTAGCGCGATTCTTGCAAGCGCAGTGCTGGGGCATCGGCGGAATGCGCCGAGTGGCTTGGATTCGGCGCGATTTGCGGGATAACAAGGGCATTCCTGGCACTTGAGCCGTGCAATTGGCGTTCTGTCGCGATGTACGATGCCTGTCGTATTACTCTGTTACAGCAATTGCAGATCGCAACAAGCCTTTCCGGCTTCTGTTTCATTTGTAAAAGGCTCCGCATTATCGGCCAATAGCACCCTACTTTGGGCCGCCGGCGAATGCCTCGATCCTTTGCGGACTATGCTTCAGCGCAACATCGAGAGAGAAATTGTCAATCGCGGATTACGTGAATGGCGGGCTTCGCATTTGCTGATTCGTGAGAAGAACAATCGGCAATACCGCGGTGGATAAGCAATAGCTGTGTAGCCTTCCGTGGTTCGAGAGGTCCCGAACACGGCTCCCCGACCTAACCCGACACAGCACGTCGCTTCGCCGTGCTGCCAGCCAATCGAGGGTCTATCCGGCCGGCGGCATAAATAGCGACGTGGCGACGCAAAGCGATCGCCGATCGTTTTGTTTCATCAACCTGCAAGGATCAGACCGGTGGATTACTATCCGCAAAACTCGCTCTATCCCGCTGTTGATACCGAGCGTAGACAACTCAGTGCCCGCGCGATGCTCACGCTAATGCGCGACCACATCTGGGAGATCGTGGTGACGACGGTCGTCGTCCTCACGTTCGCGGTCGCGTATCTTCTGATTGCCACGCCTATCTATTCCGCTGACGTAATCATTCGCGTGGACCCACCCGAGCCAAATGCCCTCGGACTCGCGTTGCAGAACCAGGAACTGTTGCCGCCACCGACGCCGTCGTCGGTAACCGAAATGGCGGTCATGGAAAGCCGTGCAGTTTTGCAGCCGGTGATGGACCAGTTCCGTTTCGACATTTCGGTGAAGCCGCACAAGCTTCCGGTTCTCGGCGACATCGCCGAAAAATTCGCTACACCGGGACAGCCCGCGGCGCCGTGGCTCGGGCTGAAATCATTTGCATGGGGCGGCGAGCGTGTGCAGATCGCCGCGCTCGACGTGCCGCGCGAACTCGAGGAAGAGAAGCTGACCTTGACCGCGCTCGACAATGGCGCCTTCGAATTGCACGGCCCGTCCGGCGAGTTGCTGGCGAGTGGCACGGTCGGCATGCCGCTCAAGCAGAACGGCGTGTCGATGCTCGTGAAGGAACTCGCTGCGCGGCCGGGCACGAAGTTCGAGGTGATCCGCTGGAATGAGCTCGATGCCATCAAGCGCTTCACCAGTCTCGTCAAGATTGGCGACAAGGTGAAAGACTCTGGGCTGATGCAAATCCAGTACCGCGACAAGAGTCCGGACAAAGCCGCGGCCGTCGCCAATGCATTGGGAGAGCAATACCTCGCATCCGCGGTGGCGAGCCGGCAAGCGAACGACACGCAGACGCTCGCGTTTATTGACGGCGAACTCCCGCGTCTACTCGGCGAATTGCGAAAAGCCGAGGAAGCGCTGAAGAACTTCCGGTCGCGCTCGCAATCGATGCAGCCGACCAACGAGGCGCAAGCCTATTTGCAGGGCGGCCTCGATCTCGACAAGCAGATCGCGGCGCTGCAATTGCAGCGCACGCAAATGCTCGAGCGCTATACGGGACAGAGCCGCTGGGTGCAGAACGTCGACGAGCAACTGGCGCAATTAAAAGAAGCGAAAGCGAAATTCTCCGACCATTTCAACGGCATGCCCGCGTCGGAACGCGCGAGCGTCGATCTGATCCGCGCTCAGAAGGTCGCGGAAACGGTGTATCTCGGCATGGTGCAGAAGGCCGAGCAATTGCAGGTGCGCCGCGCCAGCACGACGGGCGGCGCGCATATTCTCGATCGCGCGATCAGACCGCATATGCCGGTCATGCCACAGCCGATTCTCGTGCTCGGCGGCGGATTGGTGCTCGGTATCGTGTCCGGCGTCGCGTTGGTCTTCATGCGCCGCCACGTGATGATCGGCGTGACCGACCCGCGCTATGTCGAGCGCCAGATGAGCGTGCCGGTGTTTGGGGAGATTCTGTTCAGCCATCAGCAACTGCTGCTCGACCGCGATGCGACCGCGGGGCGCAAATCGCTGCCGGCAGCAGCCGGGCGCGGCCATCCGCCGATGCAGAAGAGTCTGCACGAGATACAGTTCGATTCCGGCGTCCAGAACAGGATTCTCGCCGCGCGCTTTCCGCACGACACGTCGGTCGAAGCGCTGCGCAGCGTACGGACCGCCGTCACGCGCGATCTCGCGCATGCACGCAACAACATCGTGATGATCATCGGGCCCACCCCATCGGCCGGCAAGAGCTTCGTCGCGGCGAATCTGGCGATCCTGCACGCTGAAATCGGCTCACGGGTGGTGCTGATCGATGCCGACATGCGACGCGGTCATCTCGCCTCGCTATTCAACGAGAGCAATCGTGGAGGCCTTTCCGAAGTACTGTCCGAACGACTGCCGCTCCGCAATGCGCTGCGCTCGACCCGCATCGAAGGATTGACGTTCCTGTCATGCGGCGTGCGCCCGGAGAACCCCGCCGCGCTGCTGATGAGGCCGCACCTGAAGGATGTGCTCGAGCGGCTGTCGAGCCAGTTCGATCTGGTGATCATCGACACGCCGCCTTTCCTCGCGGTCACCGACGCCTCGATCGTCGCGAACGAGGCGGGCGCATCTCTGCTCGTGCTGCGCTCGGGCATGCAAAGCGAGGAGGAGATCGCCGACACGCTCAGAAAGGTGGAACGCGCGGAAGGGCGCATCGCGGGCGCGGTGTTCAACGGCATTCCGCTGCGTCGAAGCACGAAGAACTATGGCTACGAAACGAACTATGCCAGCGATTTCGGCGAAAACGACGTTGGACAGCAAGCGCCGCGGGGCGCCTGAGCGTGTGGAGACCCCAACCGCGGTAAAGCGCGTTCGCGATGGCGTAAAACGGAGAACCAGATGGCCTTTGCAATCAACGGAAAGTTTACTTCTCAGTCCATCACGGGGGTTCAACGCGTTGCGTATGAGCTGACGCGGGCCATGCAGATGCGCGCCGCGCCCGGTGACGAACCGGAAGTGTTCGTGCCGCAAAACGCGGTCGAGCCGGGGGCGCTGCTCAAACCGCAACGGCGCTTTCCGTGGCTGCGCGGCACGCTGTGGGAGCAGATCACGCTGCCAGTCGCCGCACGCGGCATCACGCTGCTGAGTCTGTGCAATACGAACCCGCTGTTCAAGCACAGTCAGGTGGTGATGGTTCACGACATGGCCGTCTTTGACGTGCCGCAAGGCTTTTCGAGGAAATTCCGGCTCTGGTATCGCATTTGTTTCGCGCTCTTGCCGCGCACGCATCCGATCGTTCTGACGGTCTCGACGTTTTCGAAAATGCGGATCTGCCATCACCTGAAAATCGACGAATCGCGTGTGAAAGTGGTGGCGCCCGGCGCGGATCATTTCGACCGGATCGTTGCCGACCCATCGGTGCTGCAACGGCTCGAATTGAACAAGGACGCCTATTGCGTGATCGTCGGCAGTCTCGATCCGCGCAAGAATCTGCGCGGCGTGCTCGATGCGATCGTGCGGCTCGGGCATCTGCGCGACGTCAAATTCGTCATCGTGGGAAAACAGTATCCACGCATCTTCAGCGGTGTAGGCGTCGAGCATCCTGTGCATTCGCGGCAGGTCGTGTGGGCAGGTTTCGTGTCGGACGCGGAGCTGAAGGCACTGTACGAGAGCGCTGGCTGCCTCGTGTTTCCGTCGTTATACGAAGGTTTCGGCCTGCCGCCTCTGGAAGCGATGTATTGCGGCTGTCCGGTGATCGCGTCGGCGCGCACGTCGATACCCGAAGCATGCGGCGATGCCGCCATGTACTGCGACGCGACCTCCGCGGACGACATCGCCGCAAAGATCGCGCAGATGATGAGCGACGCCGATCTTCGCCAACGTTATCGCAGCGCGGGGCTGCTGCATGCGCGCGAGTTTCGCTGGGAGCGCGCGGCGCAAACGGTGCTCGAAATCCTCGATGTCAAGACTGGCGAGCGGCTGCCCGAACTGACGCCGCGCGCGTCCGCGAGCTAGCGATGGGTGGGCACGAACATGGATCGCATGAAGACCTGTGCTGGCAGAAGACGTGCATTGCGCACACTCGCCGCGTTGGCGGCGGGTGCGGCCGCGCCGTTGTCGAATATCAGGCCCGCTGTCGCATTGGTACGGGACGCACCGACCGCCAACGCGCGCGCTCGCATGATCACCGATCTGATCGGCACGAACGGCTGGGCCGGATCGGCCGCCGACATCGAGATGTGGCGAGCGATGGGCATCAGCTGGGGGCGCGACACGGTCGGCCCCGGTCAGCCTCATGGGCCCGGCGAGGCGATGCGCATCGACAAAACGGGCTCGGCGTTCCAAAGCGATCTGCCGTCGGTGTTGTTGCGAAACGAGCGCAATGGAATCGGTTCGCTGCTGCTGCTCGGCTATACGCCGAGATGGAATGCGAGTGTGCCGGGTGACAGCAATTCGGCACCGGTCGATGTGGACGCGTGGAAGCGGTATGTCGACGCGGTGGTCCGTAAGTATTCAGCGCCGCCTTATAACCTGCGCTATTTCCAGATCTGGAACGAGGCGGCCGGCAAGTTGTCCGGCGGCTTGCCTCAGTCCGTCTTCTGGCACGGCCCGGAGTTCAGCAAGGACGAAAAACGCTCGAAACCGTACGAACGCGCGATGCAGGATTACGTCGAGCGGATTCATATTCCGGCGGCCCGCGTCATTCGCAGTTATCGCGCGTATGTGGTGTATGGCGGCTGGCCGGACCAGGGCGGCCTCGATAACTTCCACCGCTGGCTCGAATATCGCAGTCCGGTCTTGAAAGAGCGCATGCTCGATTGGGTCGACTACATCGACACGCACTACTTGCCGGTTGCCGATATGGAATCGCTGTACCAGCGATATGTGAAGAGCGGTCCCGCGCGCGGCATCTGGCAAACGGAGATCGGCAACGAGTACATGAAAGACCCGCACTATTTGCCGCGTTATTTCTTCGACTTCGCGGTGTGGGCGCTCGGCAGGAATTGGGACGACCCGAACAAGTACCTGTCGATGATCTATCACTGGGACGGCTATGAACCTTTTCGTCTCACGCATCCCGGTCCGCCTGAACGAACCTACAACGTTTCCGGTCGAAGCTTGGTCGTGTTGCATCAAACAGCGGGTGGGCATCTGGCGGGTTTTTCGAAGCCGCTGCAATGCGGTCCGGGTGTTGCTGCAAATGCCTTGCTTTCCGGCAACGACCTCGTGATGCAGGTGAGCAGCAACGCGGGCTGGCAGAACATTTCCATCGGCGGGCTGCAGCCGCTGCGCTCGCACGCGGTGCAGGTCGATTTCATCGATGCGCTGAGCGGCGAGGCGAGCGCACCGGACAAGGTTGCATTGAGTTGGGACAGCGATTTGATGAACGTGCGATTCAAGGTACCCGACCAGGTGAACGGCGCTGGTAATAATCCGCCCAAACATCTGGCTTATCTCGTGGTGCGTCGTGTGACGCAGGCAGTGGCATAGCGATATTTCGCGAGCATGACGACCGCCGGGAGCCGGCGGATCGAACCTGACGGATAGCGTTGACACATCATGAAGCAGGTCACCATTGCGATTTGCAATTACAACTACGAGCACTATCTGGCCGCGGCGATCGACTCGGCGCTCGCGCAGGATTATCCGGCGACCACCGTCATGGTCGTCGACGATGGCTCGACCGACGGTTCGCGCGCGATCATCGAAAGCTATGGCGATCGCGTACTGACGTTGTGCAAGAAAAACGGCGGGCAAGTATCCGCCTACAACTATGCAATCGCGTCGCTCACCACCGAGTATGTGATCCTTCTCGATTCCGATGACGTGCTGTACCCATCCGCGGTTACCGAAGTCATGCGCTTTTTCGAGGGCGGCGAGTGGGCCAAGGTGCAATTCCGGCTCGACGTGATTGACAACGAAGGCGCATTGACGGGCGCCTACGTGCCGAATAGCGAGCCGCCACACGACTGCGGCAGGCTGCTGCGCGGTGGGTGGCTCTATCCGTCCCCGCCCGCGTCTGGCAATGCTTACCGGGTGAGCGCGCTCAAGCAGATCTTCCCGGTTCCCGAAGAGGGTGTGAATCGCTATGGCGCGGACTTTTATGCGATCTATGGCGTCGCGCTGGCTGGACCGATCGCGACCGTGTCGAAGTCGCTAGGCGGCTACCGGGTGCATAACGCGGGCAGTGAAACGGTGTCGTTCGCGAACTCGGAACAACTGACGAAAGCACCGCGCGCGTTCAACATGCGCTGGGCCATTCTGCGCAATATCGCCAAAGATCGGCTCGACATAGAGCTACCGGCAACATTTCTCGACTTCTCACACGAGAAAGCGACATTCTGCTCTTCCGTTTATCGCGCGACCCTGTTCCGGCGTTGGCATTGGATGATCCTCGATTCGCGCAACTATCTGCACACGATCATTGCAAATCCGTTCTGGAGCCTGAAGAAGAAGCTCGGCACGCTCGTACTGTCGAGCCTGTGTCTCGTGCCTTATTCGCCGCTGTCGGATTTCGCGGTGCGTTATATCGCGAACCCGCTCGCGCGCCGTCGCGTCGCAGGACGCTGAGGCGAAGGAGGACGGCATGGATAGACGAACGAGCGCCAACCTGATCGTATTTGTTTACGCCGGTTATTTCATGAGGTACGTGTACCTCATGATCGTCGTGCCGTTCTATGGCCGGGTGCTCGGCGTGGCCGAATACGGCCGGGTACTCGCGTCGATGTCGCTGATGAACGCGATATGGATGCTCGTCGGCTTCGGCTTTGTATTCGTCGGCATGCGCGAGGTGGCGAAAGCGCAGTCGACCCAGGAATGCAATGCGATCTATTCGCTGCATGTCAGCGCGCGGCTGACACTCGCCGTGATCGGCGCGGGCATCGGCATCATTGCGACGTTCTGTTCACCGTTACTGTCGGAGCGGCCGCTGATCGGCCTGCTCGCGACCTTGCTAGGTATCGTGTCGGCATGCAATCTCGGCTGGCTGTTTCAGGGGCGGCAACACATTCGAACGCCGATC
Source organism: Paraburkholderia sp. MM5477-R1 (assembly GCF_050436385.1). Lineage (NCBI taxonomy): Bacteria > Pseudomonadati > Pseudomonadota > Betaproteobacteria > Burkholderiales > Burkholderiaceae > Paraburkholderia > Paraburkholderia sp. MM5477-R1. Next base: position 459,640 of record NZ_JBNDMC010000010.1, on the reverse strand, counting down.
ATGATCGAAGTGTTCGGCTTCGCGCTGAGTCTCGTGCTGGTGCTGACTCTCGTCAAAGGACCGAACGATGCCGTATGGGTGTTGGCGAGTCTGCTGATTGCGGGTATCGCGTCCTTGATCATTGCCTACGGTTTGACGACGTGGCAACTCGGCTGGCCGCGTCTGGCGTTTGCCGGCGTCCTGCCGCTCGTGCGCCGGTCGACGATGCTGTTCTGCTATTCGTCCGGCTCCGCCGTCCTGACGGCATCGTCGACGTATTTGCTGACCTTGTTCTCGACGCCCGCGGAGGTCGGCTATTTCGGCGCGGCCGAGCGTTTCGCGACGATCGGACTCGGCCTGATGGCCCCCGCGGCGCAAGTCTTTATTCCGACGATAACCCGGCAACTCGCGCAGGGCGACAAGGCGGGCGCGCATGTCACGACGCGGCGCGGCGCCATCTTGCTGCTCGGCTATGGCGTGCTCGTGCTGTGCGGCGCGTTGACGCTGTCGCCTTTCGTGTTGCCGCTGATTCTCGGCGCCGCGTTCGAGCCGAGCGTGCACGTGTTGCAGGTGTTTGCATGGATGTTCCCGTTCGCGGCTTTCAACGAGTTCGTCGCGCTCTATGTATTCGTGCCGCGCAGGAGAGACCGGGTGCTCGCGATTGCCGGCGTCGCCTCGGCGCTGGTCAATCTCGCAGCGGCGCTCATTCTCGCGCCGCGTTTTGGCGCGATTGGCATGGCCTCTGCTCGGGTGATCGGCGAAGCGGCGCTGTCGGTGACGCTGCTCAGCGTGTTGATTCGCCTCGAGCTGGTCGGGCTGTTGCCCGGCGCCGAGTGGGCGCTCGAGCGGGTGCGGGTGGTGTGCGGGCTTAGTACGCAGGCGGGCGGCGCAAAGGACGATTGAAGTGGCGCGTGGGTGTGTGGGAGTTTGGATGGATTGTCACAGGAGGTCGAAGTGAAAGTCGCTATTGTTCACGATTGGCTGGTAGTGTCCGGCGGCGCCGAGAAAGTATTGAAGAACATCATCGAGTGCTTCCCGGATGCGGATGTCTTTTCGATTGTCGATTTTCTCGAAGACCGCGATTGCGTGAAGGGGAAGTCCGTCAACACGTCATTCATCCAGAAGATGCCGTTTGCGCGAAGACGATACCGCGCCTATCTACCGTTGATGCCGATTGCGATCGAGCAGGTGGATCTGTCAGGCTACGATCTCGTCATTTCGAGCTCGCACGCGGTCGCGAAAGGCGTGTTGACCGGGCCGAACCAGATGCATATCAGCTACATTCATTCGCCGATCCGCTATGCGTGGGATCTGCAACATCAGTACCTGCGTGAATCCCATCTCGACACAGGCCTGCGCTCCGCGTTGGCGCGCGTGCTGCTCCATTACATTCGAGGCTGGGATTCGCGTTCCGCGAACGGCGTCGATCATCTCGTCGCGAATTCTCAGTTCATTGCGCGGCGTATCAGAAAGGCCTATCAGCGCGAATCGACCGTGATCTATCCGCCGGTCGATCTGGTGAACATGCCTATTGGTACGGAGAAAGAGGATTTTTACGTGACGGCGTCGCGGATGGTGCCTTATAAGCGTATCGATCTGATCGTTCAGGCCTTTTCGCAAACGCCTGAACGCAAGCTGGTCGTGATCGGCGACGGTCCCGAGATGAAGAAGATCAAAGCGGTGGCCGGCGACAACGTCCAGATTCTCGGGCATCAGCCGTCCGATGTGCTGGTCGATCATTTGCGGCGCGCGCGCGCGTTCGTGTTCGCGGCGGAAGAAGACTTCGGCATTTCGGTGGTCGAAGCGCAGGCATGCGGCACGCCGGTGATCGCCTTCGGCCGCGGTGGCGCGCTTGAATCGGTGGTGGGATTGCCGCTCGAGCGACCCACCGGGGTTTTCTTCGGTGAGCAAAGCACCGCGTCGTTGCTCGAAGCCGTTACCCGGTTCGAGAGCAACGCAGCCCTATTCGACGCACGCGTGTGCCGCAAGAATGCCGAGCGGTTTTCGTCGGAGAACTTCAAGAAGGCCCTGATGGGCTTCGTCGACGCGCGGCTCCCGTATGCGTGCGTCGAACAGTTTCTTCCCTATGCGCCGAGTCAGTCGCTACCGGCCGAAGAACGTCATCTTGCCGACGTTACGCCCTGAGTCGGGCGCTGGGGCACGGGCTGCGCAGCTCGCGTGCCCACGATGCCCGCCTTGCGCGCTCCGCGCGGGCCGGGCCTGAATGCGGTGGCCGCCAGCGGACGCGCGGCTAGCAGCAGCGAGATCACCAGAGAAAGAATCAATACATTCGACGGCGAAACGAGCCGATGCTCGGTTGCCGACATCACCAGCAGGCAAACCGACGAAATCTCCACGAAGCGGAACGCCGCGAACTGGCGGCCGCCCTCGACCAACGCGGCATACGCCGCCCCCTGCCTGCTCCACTCGATCAGTCTCCAGAAGAACGCGAGGATCAGCGTCAAGCCCACTACGCCGAGCTCGGCGAGGATATTCAGATACGAGTTGTGAGCGTGCGAGTCGCTGTGCTCGATCACTATGTCGGACGGCACCGCGAACAGATGGAAGTACGAGGTGAGGCTGCCGATGTGGTCGTCGAAGGAGCCGAAGCCGAGACCGACGAGCGGGCTTTGCACGAAATACGCGAGCGCTCGCGGCCACAACCACTCGTAGCGAATGTCGAGGTTGTTGACCTTGGCGTCATTGGCGTGAATCGCGAACGTATAGCCCATGTAGTCGACGTTCGGCTGGGTATGGTAGATCGCGACGGCGACCGAGGCGAGCAGCAGCGCGGCTATCAGCGTGCCGAGCATCCAGCGCTTGCGGCCAAAGTACAGATAGGGCAGAACGGCCGCCGCGCCAAGCAGCGAGCCACGGCTGTAGGTCGAAAACAGCATCAGCACATTGCAGGCGAGCAGCGCGATCAGCAGCTTGCTGCGTTTTTGCAGGTAGCACGCTATGCCGAGACAGAACAGCATCGCCAGGAAGCCGCCGGCTGCGTTGCGCGCAATGAAGTAGCTGCCGAAACTGTCGGCCGGATTAACGAAGATGCTGAACAGCCCGTTCGTGGCGATGTAGTAGACGTACATCGGCAGATTGACGACGACCGCGAAAATGAACAGCGCACGCAGTACCTTGTGCAGATCCAAGCGGTGCGCATACACGAAACCGGCAAAAATGGGCGCATAGGAAATGAAAAAATTGCCGTCGCGCCGATAAAAGTCGAAGTCGAGGAACGACTGCGGATCATAGAGCAGCGTCGAGACGGTCGCGAGCACCGTGAAAGCGGTAAGCGGCGCGATGAATGCGGGATAACTGCGGCCGTAAAAGCGCCATGCCAGCAATAGCAACGGGACAAAGCCGATCGCACTGATGGGCACGAAATTCGTGACCGTCAGGAAAAGTGCGACTAGCGAAATATAGGCCATTGCAACTCCAGAAAAACGAATGGCGCGCCGGTTGGGGTTGTGCCCATGCGCTGGATGATGGCGAGATTGGAACAGCGGAAAACTCACAGTGTGGGCCGCGCGGGGATCACACCGCTGTTTATCTTTGACATGAATGCCACGGGACGTTCATTAAACGGTAGCACGTGTCGCTGCTTATTTCCAATCGTGCGCCCTGCAATAGAAGTGCAAGCTCGTTCGCAAGCTTGTTAAATCCAGTCCGCGAGCACCGCCAAAACTTCCGCGCTTCGCGCCAGATGGGCTGCGTCGCAATCTGGTCTAACTATGATGAATTCATCGGGGCACGATGTCGACTAGATCCGATGCAGGTCGTTTGCCGCATTCGATCTTTCGTTTCAATCGTTTTCCGGTCGTCGTTGTCGAGCAGACCATTGCGATTCGGCCAGTCGTTTCCGTACTTCCCGATCGAGCCGGATTCGCCGTAGGCGCATGCATCTTTCACTGCGAACCGAACTACTGGTCTGGTCCGTTTGACGCGCACGCCCTGTCATGAATCACATCAGACGGTATTTGCGTGGATCGCGGCACACCGCGTTATGCGGTGTCCTCGAGGGAAACGCGTTCCCGAGCCGGTTTCAATGCGAAGGAGTGAGCGATGGGCAAGGTTACCGCGGCAGCAGCCGCAGCGGATGTCGAAACGATACGACAGGATTCTGCCGAGGCGGAGTTGCCGACGCTCGTGCAGGTGATTCTCGCCGGTGGTTCCGGCACCCGGTTGTGGCCGGTGTCGCGCGAACAGTTTCCAAAACAACTGATCGACGTGATCGGCAATCAGACTTTGCTGCAAGCAACCATGGGGCGCATGGCGGGTTTTGATGGCGCATGGAACGTCGCGGCCGATCCCGTGATCGTCTGCGGAACCGAGCATTATTTCGCCACTTACGAGCAGGCGCGCGAGATCGGCGTGACCGCGCGGATCGTGGTCGAACCCGCGCGTCGCGATACGGCGCCGGCATTGACGCTTGCCGCGTTGACGGCATGCGCGGAAGACGAAGACGCCATTCTGGTCGCAATGCCCGCCGACCATGCGATCGCGAATCTCGAAGCGCTTCACCACGCGCTGGACATCGCCGCGAGGCAGGCGCGCGACGGCGCGATCGTCACGCTAGGCGTACCGCCCGAACGGCCCGACACGGGCTTCGGTTATATCCGGCTCGGCGACGCGTTGCCAGACGGCGCGCGCCGCATCGAGCGCTTCGTCGAGAAGCCCGCGACGGAACTCGCGGCCCAGTACGTCGCGTCGGGCAATTACTGGTGGAATAGCGGCATCTTCGTCGTGCGAGCGTCGGTTTGGCTCTCCGTCATCGAGCAGTTTCAGCCGGACATGCACGCGGCCTGCGTTCAGGCATACCGCGACGCGAAGAAGACTGAAGAATGCATCATGCCGGACGCCGAGGGGTTCCTGGGTTCGCCGTCCGACTCGATCGACTATGCGGTGATGGAACAGCTTGGCAAACCGGAGTCGGCGTTTTCCGGCGTGGTGGTGCCGCTCGAAGCAGGCTGGTCCGATCTCGGCTCGTGGGATGCCGTATGGCAAGCGATGGAGAAGGACGACTGCGGTAACGCGGCCAGCGGCCGCGTGCTGTTCGAAGGGGCCACCGCGACCTACGCACGCTCGCAAGGAGGCAGGCTTCTCGCCTGCGTCGGCACCAACAACATGATCGTGATCGAGACCGACGACGCGGTGCTCGTCGCGGATCGCTCGCATGTGCAGGATATCAAGGGACTCGTGTCGCGGATCAGGGCCGAGAAGTCGCCGGAGGCCGATGCGCACAGAAAAGTGCGTCGTCCCTGGGGCTTTTACGACTCGATCGATCATGGCGAGCGCTTTCAGGTGAAGCGCATCGTCGTGATGCCCGGCGGCCGTCTGTCGTTGCAGATGCATCATCATCGCGCCGAGCATTGGGTCGTGGTGTGTGGAACCGCACACGTCACGCGCGGGCAAGAGCAGTTTCTTCTTGGCGAAAACGAATCGACCTATATCCCGTTGGGTGTTCGCCATCGGCTCGAAAATCCGGGCCGCGTGCCGCTGCAGATCATCGAGGTGCAGTCGGGTACTTATCTCGGCGAAGACGACATCGTTCGTTTCGACGACAAGTACGGGCGTTGTGGCTGATGCGACGGAGTCGACCTGCTACGTCCTATGAGGGGGCTGTGATGCGATTGCTGACTGGTCTACTGGCGAGAGCGTTCGACGTCGCGATGATCGTGGCTGGGGCATTTGCGGCCTCCCAGATCCGCTTCGACGGCGGCTCGCAACGGAGCTTTTATTTCGCCTTCGTCGCTTTTGCTGCGGCGTTCGCTCTCGCGGTCTTTCCGGCGCTCGGCGTCTACCAATCGTGGCGTGGCCGCTCGAAGAGAGTGCTGGCGAGCCAGGTGGCGCTCGGCTGGCTCGTCGTGCAGGCCTGCGCGATGGTGCTGATGTTCTCGCTGCACCGGATCGATTTCGTGTCGCGACTCTGGTTCGTGTACTGGACCGGCATTTCGGGCGCGGCAATGATGGCCGGCCGGCTGGTCACGCATGCGTTGCTTGGGCGCATGCGTCATGCGGGGATGAACTTGCAGCAGGTCGCGGTGGCGGCGTGCGGCGAACATTGCGACGAGATCATCCATAAGATCGAGACGTCGCCCGCGGCCGGCTTTCGCGCGAATGCGCTGTATAACCTGCACCCCGGCTGCTGCATTGCGCCGCGCTCGTCGGTGCAGGTCTTCGAAGAACAGGGTGCGTTCGCTCGCTACGTGCGCGAACAGCAGATCGGCGAAGTGTGGCTGGCGCTGCCGCTCACCGAGGAGCGCGCGATTCTCAAGCTGGTGGCGGAGTTTCGCAACGACCTGATCAACGTGCGCTTCATGCCCGACGTGCGCTCGCTTGCGCTGTTCGAAGGCAGCATGACCGAGTTGCTCGGCTTGCCGACGATCAATCTTGCCGCGTCGCCGCTGCCGCCGAAGGCGTTGGTGCAAAAAGACCTGTTCGATCGTCTGTTCGCGCTCGTCGCGTTGATCGCGATCTCGCCGATACTGCTGGGCTGCGCGATCGCCGTCAAACTGAGTTCGCGCGGGCCGGTGTTCTTCACGCAGTGTCGCAAAGGCGCCGACGGCCGCGTATTTACGATCTACAAGTTTCGCACGATGCGCCTGCACGAGCAGAAGCCGGGCATTCTCGAACAGGCCACGCGCGACGATCCACGCATCACGACCGTCGGCGCGTTCCTGCGCCGCACGAGTCTCGACGAACTACCGCAGTTCTTCAACGTGTTGCGCGGCGATATGTCGGTGGTGGGGCCGCGCCCGCATGCGCTCGAACACGACGATCTCTATCAGAACATCGTATCGGGCTATATCCACCGTTATCGGATCAAACCCGGCATTACCGGGTGGGCGCAGATCAACGGCTATCGCGGCGAAACCGATCGCCTGGAAAAGATGGAGGGCCGCGTCGCTCACGATCTGTACTACCTGCGCAACTGGTCGTTCTGGCTCGACATGAAGATCATTCTGGCCACGATTTTCAAGGGGCTTCATCATCCAAACGCGTACTGAGCATGATGCTATCCGGAGTTGAAAATATAGTAAGACGATCTGCGAAGCGGGTCTCGCTTTACCGCTTTCACCACGATCACGAATTGCAGGCGAGAAAAATATTGGAGCGACTCGAAAGCAGGTATGGCAAGACCGATCCGAACAAACTGCGGCTCGCGGACACCTATGCGCGAGACGTGTTCGGCGACCCGGTCTACGCACCCTGGCTGCGCGTTTATACCGCGTTTTGCGGCACCTTCAAGGAAGGCTGGATTCCGGACAACTACTACGGCATCGTCGTCGTGCCGCAAATGCAAGGCTGGTACGGCAAGATTTCGAGCCTCAAGCCGATTTCACGGCTGATCTTCGACGGCGACGAATTGCCGGACGTCGCGTACTTTGCCAATGGGCTGTTCTTTACCGACAAGGGCGTCGTGGTGCCCGAGCGCGATCTGACAGACGTCGTGTTCGAGCATACCGAACGCGTCGTATTCAAGCTCGACGGTTCCGGACAGGGCAACGGTGTCTACTTCTTCGACCGTGCCAACTTCGACCCCGCGGTCATCAGGTCGCTCGGCAATGGCGTGATTCAGACGTTCATCAACCAGCACAGTCTGTTCGCTACGTTTGCTGCGAAGCCGGTGGCGACATTGCGCTTCACGACCGTGGTGGACGAGGCCGGTCGCATTTCCATTCGGGCCTGCTACTTGCGACTCGGCAGAGCGGACGATACGCATGTGCTGAGCGATCGCGAGATATGCGTGCCGGTCGAACTCGAAACGGGCGAACTGTGCGACGAGGGGTATATGAGCGACTGGGCCGCGGTGGACGCGCATCCAGACTCGGGCGCGCGCTTTGCGGGCCTGAAGATCCCATGTTTCGAGAAATGCGTGGCCACCGTGCTACGCCTGCACAGGAAGATTCCGTTTGCGCGCTGCATCGGCTGGGATCTCGCGGTCGACGCGAACGGCCAGGTCAAGGTGATGGAGTGGAACGGCAAGCACAACGACGTCAAATTCAGCGAGGCGACGCAAGGCCCGTGCTTCGCTGATCTGAACTGGGAACGGCTGAGGGCCGAACCAGAGTTTGCACGGCTGTCACTGGGCTGATCGGGCAGGCCAAAAAAACGTAGTAGGAGACGCGACGTGAGCGAACAGTTATGGTGCGTCCATATCGAAGGACTGAACGACTTCATTGCCGTGGATTCGGAGGAATCGGCGCGGTACGAGGCGTCGCAGATCAATGCGTATATCGATCGCGCCGACAGAAGCTCGCGCGCCGCCCGCTTGCGCGCGGTGGTCGTCGAATGGCCGTATGGCGCCGACGCTCACGCAAGAGCGCTCGATGACGACTGGCACGATCTGCAACGTATGCCACACAGACAGCAGGCCGTCGCGCGGTCCGGCGGCGCGTTGTCGAATCTCGCGCGACGCGTTAGAGAACTGCTGAGCGTCGCGCGCACGGGGAAGGACGATGCGTGAAGCGCGGCTATGGCAAAGCGCGTTATGCGGGCAGTGGCACGTCCTCGATCAGATCAGCCGAGAGGCTTCCCAACCGACGACTGACACCGGCGGGCGCGGCAGCGGTTCTCGCTGGCACTGACCGGCGTCGATCACTGACGGAGAAGGCGGCTCAATGCCGTCTTTTCTTGTTGAGCGGCGATACCGGAAAGATGGACCCGAAAATCAGATACCCGCAACGATTGTGAGTATCTGTAAAAACGGTTTTATCTCAGATTAAAGTCATTGACTGTGATTCGTTTTAGATGGTTAATTCGTCGGGTGTGTTCTGGAAAACCAGCAGAGGTCAAATGGAGCAACAGAAACAGGAAGACGCCGGGGGCAAGGAAGAATGCCAGCTTTGCCGCGTGACATATTCAATATATTCAAACTTCCCGCCAATGCCGTCCGCCATGGCTCTGAACGTCGAAACCGGCGAATGGTTTCGGCTGGATAGGCTTCGGTCGTATTCAAACGGTTACGATATGGCCGAAGCCCTCGGTTACGCATGGGCGTGCGATTGCCGCGGACGCAAGGCAGCGCCAGAGCCAGCGTCGAAGCGTTTCACTCACGACGAGCAATACGCGCTCAAAGATCGCGACGGCAAACCGCTCGCTAATGTGCGTTACCGGATCATTCTTGACGGTGAGCGGGTGAAAACGGGAACTACGAATGCGCAAGGGGCAAACCGAGCGTATCGCGACCATTTTTGAATCGAGCTTGAGGTTTTATATTGCGGAGGCAATCAGGGATGAATGATTTTGATGATCGGAATAAATACGGGTTCAAGACCGACGAAAATGAAGAATGGTTCGAGGTACACACTGGTGCTCTTCATGAACGAGTGCCTTTCGTGGGGAGGAACGAATCCCGAACAGGCAATCGATAACGCTGACAGCATCGCCGGATACGTTATCTACAATGCGTAAACTTTACGTCATCATTTCGGCTCTGATATCGGGACATGTTTTTGCATGTATGCCTGGCGAGAATTTCGATATCTACTTTCCACCAAATAGTGCCGTTATCTCCGTTGATGAGGTTTTAAGGCTTGCTAACTGGGTAGTCGATCAAAAGATTACATATGCGAATCACAAAACCAAGGAAACAACGCTAGTAAGTGGGCATGCTGAGGAACGCGAACAGAACGCAACCCAGTTGGCCCAAGCTCGCCTGATAGCGGGTAAAGCGGTGCTGGATCAATTTGGCTTCTTGCGTGGAACGGTAAAGACCAGTTCGCGCGTCTATTCGAAGAACGATGTCGAAAACGGCCGGCGTGTTGAAATATCGTTTGAGCCCGATTGTCCTAACAAGTGTTGTACGGGTCAATAGCGCTTACATCCAATGTGCGTTAAGTTGTGATTGAGTCGATCCGCCGCGTGCGGTCGACGCCGCCGCGTGCCGAGCAGTTCGTCGAGCGAGCGGATCTGCTGGCTCAGCGCGGGCTTCGCGGTATGCAGCCGCTTCGCGGCGCGGCTGAAGTTGAGTACCTCCGCGAGAATGACGAAGCACTGTAGAGCCCCGAGGTTCATGCTGGGCAAGAGCGAGCACAACCAGTGCGGGGTGCGAGGCAATAGAGGAGGAACCCGCCGTGGTGGTGGCGGGTCCGGGATCATTGTTTCGGCGGGAGCGGCGCGAAATGATCCCCGTCACGATGATTGGTGACGACGTAGCCATCTCGCTTGGGTATCTTCAGGAAGAACAGCACCGGCGCGGTAGCCGGATCGCCACCGCATTCGGGGGTGTGTTTCTCATGAACCCCGACGATGAAATAGCGCTTCTCATCGGATACGTCGAACATCAGGCATTGGGTGCGGTTGGAGGATAGATGGTGGCTCTGGGTAACTTTCGCTGCCCGGTCCGCTGCCTGATCCGCTGTGGCGGTCGTCTGCCCCGATGCCATTGCGTGCACGCTGGCGAGAAGCGGAGCGAAGGTCACCAATCGTGTCCTCAAGGTTTTGTCTGTTCTACCGGACGTCATATTGATCGAGATGGCGTGAGCGAATGATGCTGATCAGTTTTGCGCCGTACTGCGGGTCGGTCGCATGGAGCCCCAATCTATACCTGACAGTCAACGCTCGGCTATGGGCGAAGGATGAAAGCGATAACCCCCAGTGATCGCTGTATCCAAACAATTCATTGGTCAACTATCACCCGGCTTCTGATAATGTGCGCACAAAACAAGCCATAGCGGACGCCAACGTCGGAGCATCGGCGCGGGCTCACGCGACAATCCGGAGGAGACGATGCTGCGACCCAAGGTCAGCCGGGCGGTTCTCGCACTCATGTGCGCGATGTCGTTCATCTTGTATCTCGATCGCGTCAACCTGTCGGCGGCGGCCGGGCTGATCCGCGACGATCTGCATCTGAGCAATACCAACGTCGGCCTCGTGTTCGCCGCGTTCGCATACACGTACGCGCTGTGCCAGGTGATCGGCGGCTGGGTCAGCGACCGCTTCGGCGCGAAGCTCACGCTCGTGACCTGCGCAAGCATCTGGATCGTCGCGACGGTCGCGACCGGTCTCGCGGGCGGGCTCGCGTCGCTGTTCGGCGCGCGGCTTTTGCTCGGCATCGGTGAAGGCGCGGCGCTGCCCGCGCAGGCGCGGGCGCTGACCAACTGGTTCCCCTCGAACCGGCGCGGCTTCGTGCAAGGCCTCACGCATTCGTTCTCGCGGCTCGGCAATGCGATCACACCGCCGCTGATCGCGCTGCTGGTCGCGTATTCGTCGTGGCGGGTGTCGTTTCTCGCGGTCGGCGCGCTGACGTTCGTGTGGGTCGTGGTCTACGCATGGTATTTCACCGACGACCCGCGCAAGCATCGCCATATGACCGCGGAGCAGGAAACGCAATTGCCGCCGGTCCGTCAATCCGCGGTCGAAGCGACTCGCGAGCCCACGCCGTGGCGGCGTCTGCTCAAACGCATCGCACCAACGATGCTCGTCTACTTCTGTTACGGCTGGACCGGCTGGCTGTTCTTCACCTGGCTGCCCACGTTCTTCATGCACGGTCGCGGCCTCGATCTGAAAAGCTCGGCGATGTTCTCCGCGGGCGTGTTTCTGTCCGGCGTGGTCGGCAATACCGCGGGCGGCGTGCTCAGCGACCGCGTGTTGAAGCGTACGCGCAACGTCGTCGCGGCGCGCCGCAACGTGATCATCTGCGCGTTTCTCGGCGCTTTGGTGTTCCTCGCGCCGGTGATGGTCGTGAAGTCGCTGCCGGTCATGGCAGCGTGCATGAGCCTGTCGTTCTTCTTCCTCGAAATGACGATCGGGCCGATCTGGGCCGTGCCGATGGACATCTGCCCGCGGCACGTCGGTGTCGCGAGCGGGCTCGTGAATGCGGGCTCGGCGGTTGCGGGGATTTTCACGCCGATCGTGTTCGGCCTGATCGTGGACCGCACGGGTAGCTGGACGCTGCCGTTCGCGGGCTCGCTCGGACTGCTCGCGCTCGGCATCGTCGCGACCTTCTTCATGCGGCCGGATATTCCGCTCGACGCGGCTCGCGCTCACCCGGATCTCGCGGACATCAATGCGGGCGGCGAATTGCGCTTCGCAGAAAACCTCACGCCGCGCGAATCGAATCGATGACCAGTTGCATCGCCGGCGTGATGCGCCGGTTTCTGCGCAGAATCAGCCCATACGGTGCGAGCCGGCCGCGTAGCGGCGTCGCGATCGCGGCGATCGCATCGAGCGCGACGTAGTACTGCGCGACCGAACTCGGCAGCACGGCGAGCATGTCCGAGTCGCGCAGCAACGACAGCGTGGTCAGAATCGACGACGTCTCGACCGTGCTGACCGGCGGCGCAACGCGCGACTCGCGAAACGTTTGATCGATGACCTGGCGCATCGGGCTCGGATGCGGCTGGATGATCCACGGATAGCGCGCGAGGTCCGTGAGCTTCGGCCGCGTGCCCGTTTGCTTGCCTGTTTTCACGGCCGGATGATCGGGCCGCACGACGATCGACAGCGCCTCTTCCGCCAACGTCTCGAAGCTCAGATCGAGCGCCGGAAAACCATCGGGAATCCGGCCAATCATGATATCGAGCTGATCCTGTTGCAGCGACTGCACGAGCACGTCGCTGGTGTCGATCGTGACCGCCATCTGCAGGCGCGGGTGCGCTTCCTTCAGCTTGACGATCGTGTGCGTCAGCAATTCGGGCGACGGCGCCATCACCGCGCCGATGCGCACCTTGCCGATGTCGCCGGCCTCGATGCCGGCCAACTCCTCGCGCAGCTCGTCGAGATCCTGGAACACGACGCGCGCATAGCGCATCACGGCCTCGCCGAAGATCGTCGGCTCCATGCCGCGCGCATGGCGCACGAACAGCGATACGCCGAGCGTGTCCTCCAGTTCCTGCAAGGCCTTGGTCGCGGCGGGCTGGGTCATCGCGAGATCGTCGGCGGCACGCCGCAGCGATTCCGTTTCCGACAGCGCGACCATCAGTTGCAGATGACGCAGGCGCAAGCGTTTGCGAATGGTGGAGGCGGGCGGGATCATGAGCGATAACTTTAGCGAATCGACCGATTCGAATTATTCAGTGGTCAGTTATCGGATAGTTTCGCACACTAGCGGTTATCGCAGGACGGCCAATCGCAACGCCGTTCGCGTTGACAAGACAAAACCGGAGACGACGCATGACGATGACCGCGAGCCCCGCGCTCGACAGCGCGATTACCAAAGCGCGCACGAGGCTGCTGCCTTTTCTGATCCTGATGTACGTACTGGCGTTCATCGACCGCGCGAACGTCGGCTTCGCGAAGAACGTGCTGCAGGCCGACACGGGCTTGAGCGATGCGGCGTTCGCGTTCGGCGCCGGCATTTTCTTCGTCGGCTATGCGGTGTTCGAAGTACCGAGCAACCTGCTGATGTACCGCTTCGGCGCGCGCATCTGGATGAGCCGCATCATGGTCACGTGGGGCATCGTGTCCGCGTGCACCGCCTTCGTCGACAGCGCCACGAGCTTCTATGTGCTGCGCACGCTGCTCGGCATCGCCGAAGCCGGTTTCTTTCCCGGCATCATCCTGTTCCTGTCGAACTGGTTTCCCGCCAAAACGCGCTCGCAGACGATGGGCATGTTCTATTTCGGCTTCCCGCTCGCCCTCCTGCTCGGCAGCCCGATCTCGGGTCTGCTGCTCGATGCGGGCAATCCGTTCGGCATGCATCCGTGGCAATGGCTGTTCGTCGTCGAGGGGCTGGCGGCGTCGGTGGTGGGTGTCGTCGCTTACTTCTATCTGACCGACCGGCCCGTGCAGGCGCACTGGCTCGATGCCGAAGAGCGTGACGCGCTCGATCATGCGTTGCGCCAGGAAGACCGCCAGAAGCTCGCGCATGGTCCGGCTTCGGTGCTCGCGGCGCTGCGCGATTCGCGCGTACTGTTCTGCGGCCTGATCTACTTCGCGGTGCAGATGAGCGTGTACGGCGTCGTGTTCTATCTGCCAACCCGCATCGCCGGGCTCGCAAGCGGCGGCCATGTCGGCGTCGAGGTCGGAATGCTGACAGCGATTCCGTGGATCGCCGCGATCATCGGCACGTTCTGGGTGACGCGCTACGCCGACCGCCACGGTCATCACCGTATCTGGGCCGCGGCGATGCTCGCGCTCGCGGCGTTCGGCATTGCCGCGTCGGCGATGACGTCGTCGGTCACGCTTGCGATTGCCGCCTTCTGTTTCGCCGCCATCGGTTTCGTCTGCGTGCAGCCATTGTTCTGGACGCTGCCCACCGGTTATCTGGGCGGCGCCGCGGCCGCGGGCGGCATCGCGTTGATCAATTCGATCGGCAATCTGGGCGGCTTCGTCGCGCCGAATCTGAAGGGGCTGGCCGAGCGCGCGCTCGGCTCTTCGCAGGCGGGTATGTTCTCGCTCGCGGTGGTCGGCCTGATCGGCGCATTGCTGCTGCTGACGTTCCGCTTCGCCCCTGCCGCCTCCCATTCCGTCTCTCATCGCAGCGGCCCGCTCGGCGAACGCTTGGGCCACTGACTCTCTGATTCTCTGAAGGAAATCGTCGAACATGAAAATCAAGCATATCCGAACGCGTGTTTTCGAGTGGAAAGGCAAAGTCGTGCCGCCGCAAGCGCATTTCTGCACGAACGCGGTCGATATTCTGTACGAGCGTGGCGATGCGATGGGGTCGTTCCGCTTTCACGGCTGGCTCGTCGTCGAAGTCGAATGCGACGACGGCACCGTGGGCATCGGCAATTGCGCGCTCGCGCCGCGCATCGCGAAGCAGATCATCGACGAATACCTCGCGCCGATCGCGATCGGCGAAGACCCGTTCGACAACGAATACATCTGGCAGAAGATGTATCGCCGCACGCTCGCGTGGGGCCGCAAAGGCATCGGCATGGCGGCGATCTCCGCGATCGATATCGCGCTGTGGGACATCATGGGCAAGGCCGTGAAAAAGCCGGTGTTCAAGCTGCTCGGCGGGCGCACGAAAGAAAAGATCTGGTGCTATGCATCGAAGCTTTACAACAACGATGATCGCGACGCTTTCCTCGGCGAAGCGGAGAGCTATCTGGACAGCGGCTTCACCGCGATGAAGATGCGCTTCGGCTACGGTCCGAAAGACGGCCCGAAAGGCATGGCGAAGAACATCGAACAGGTGCGTCTGTTGCGTGAACTGGTCGGCGACGAAGTCGACATCATGCTCGAATGCTATATGGGCTGGACGCTCGAATACGCGCGCAGAATGCTGCCGCGCCTCGCCGAATTCAATCCACGCTGGATCGAGGAGCCGGTGATCGGCGACGACGTCGAAGGCTATCAGGAGTTGAAGAAGATGAACCTGATGCCGGTGTCGGGTGGCGAGCATGAGTTCACGAGCTATGGCTTCAAGGATCTGCTCGAACGCCGCGCGATCGACGTGATCCAGTACGACACGAATCGCGTGGGCGGGATCACGGCGGCGCGCAAGATCAACGCGATGGCCGAAGCGTGGTCGGTGCCGGTGATTCCGCATGCGGGACAGATGCACAACTATCATCTGACGATGTCGAGCACCGCGAGCCCGATGTCGGAGTTCTTCCCGGTGTTCGATGTCGAAGTTGGCAACGAATTGTTCTACTACATCTTCGAAGGCGAGCCGCAGCCGGAAAATGGCTATCTGCAACTGTCGGACGACGTGCCGGGTCTTGGCATCAAGTTGAGCGACAAGTATCTTGCCGACTTCAACATCGTCGAATGAGTGGACCGATCCGAGGAAAGCACATGAAGCCACGCATCGCAGTCCTTCTTGGCGACCCGGCCGGTATCGGTCCCGAGCTGATCGCGCGTCTGTTCGCGCAGCGGGCGAACCGCGCGCGCGCGGAGCTGCTGATCATCGGCGACCGGCGCGAGCTCGAAACCGGCATGAAGATCGCGCAGCAGCGCTTCGATTACGACGTGGTCGAAGATGCGCATGCCGCGTTTCAACGCGACGGTGTGCCGTCGCTGATCGATTTCCGTCTGCCCGGCGATCAAGCTTTCGAGCGTGCGGTGGCGACCGAACACGGCGGCCGCTATAGTCTCGCCGCGTTCAGGCACGCGCTCGCGCTGACGCAAAGCAACGTCACCCAAGGCAT
This sequence comes from Paraburkholderia sp. MM5477-R1, assembly GCF_050436385.1. Lineage (NCBI taxonomy): Bacteria > Pseudomonadati > Pseudomonadota > Betaproteobacteria > Burkholderiales > Burkholderiaceae > Paraburkholderia > Paraburkholderia sp. MM5477-R1. The sequence continues at coordinate 443,621 of NZ_JBNDMC010000010.1, read as the reverse complement.
GCTGTTCGCGCCGGTCAACAAGACCTCGCTGCATCTGGCCGGCATGGAAACCGGCGACGAGATGGAGTGGTTCGCGAAGCAGCTCGGCTACACGGGCAGCTTCTGCGAGTTCAACGTGCTCGACGAGCTATGGACTTCGCGCGTGACCTCGCATATGGCGTTGAAGGACGTCAGCGCGAAGCTGTCGGAGGAGCGCATCGTCGGCGCGGTGCGGCTGATTCATGAAGGCCTGAAGCGAGCCGGCCATCCGCAGCCGCGTATCGCGGTATGCGGTTTCAATCCGCACAACGGCGACAACGGCGCGTTCGGCCGCGAGGAGATCGACGTGATCGCGCCGGCCGTCGAGGCCGCGCGCAAGCTCGGCTACGACGCGCAGGGACCGTTTCCCGCCGACACGATCTTCGTGCGCGCGCGCGACCAGAAGGCCTTCGACGGCGTCGTCACGATGTACCACGATCAAGGCCAGATCGCGATGAAGCTGATGGGTTTCTGGCGCGGCGTGACCGTGCACGGCGGCTTGCCGGTTCCGATCGCGACGCCCGCGCACGGCACCGCGTTCGACATCCACGGCCAGGGCAAGGCCGACGTCGGCGCGACGCAGAAGGCGTTCGACATCGTCACGCGGATGGCGACCGAGCGCGTGAACTAACGCGTCAGCGTTTCCTGCGCGGTCCGGTCGAGGCGCGCACCACGAGCTCGGGCGGTGGCCCGAGCACCATCGACGGCTGCCGCTCCGGCGTCTGGATCAAACGGATCAGGCTCTTGATCGACAACTCCGCGACAGCCGCGGTTTGAATCGCGACCGTGGTCAGCGCCGGATGCACCTGATGCGCGAGCTGAATGTCGGTGATGCCGATCACCGACACGTCGTCGGGCACCGAGCGGCCGAGCGTGATCAACGCCTGGATCGCGCCGATCGCGAGCAGGTCGTTGGTCGCGAAGATCGCGCTCAGTTGCGGGCGGTTCGCCATCAGTTCCATGCAGGCGGCGAAGCCGGCGTCGATCGAGTCGCGAATCTGCAGCACGGCGGCCGCATCGGCTTCGATGCCGGCCATGCGCATCGCGGCGCGAAAGCCGTTCGAGCGCGCGTCCTGCAAACCGCCGCAGCCGTCGCCGATCAGCAAGCCGATCTCGCGATGGCCGAGTCCGAGCAGATGCCCCGCGGCCAGCTCGCCGGCACGCGCGAAGTCGACTGCGATGCACGGTAGCTCGGGCGGCGACTCGGGGTGCTCCCACATGGCGAGCAGAATCGGCGCGCTATGCGTCGCAGACGCGCACAGGTCGTTGATCGTGATGTCCGTGTTCATCACGAGCACGCCGTCGGCGAGCGTGCCGGCAATCTGGTTCAGATATGCGCGGCCGATTTCGGCATCGTCGTCGGTATTGCAGACCATCAGGAAGTGGCCGGTCTTGCGCGCCGCGCGCTCGGCGGCGAGCACGAACTCCGGGTAAAACGGGTTCGAGATGTTCGACAGCATGAGCGCGAGCGTCGACGAACGGCCTTCGGCGAGCGCGCGCGCATTCAGGTTCGGCCGGTAGCCGAGTTCGGCGATCGCCTGCAGCACGCGCTCAGCCGTTTCAGGGCGGACTTTCTCGCGATTGCGCAGCACGTTGGAGACCGTGGCGGCGGTAACCTGCGCGCGTTTCGCGACTTCGGACAACGTGACCATGTCGGGTTATCCCATATTTAGGGAGGTCAATTCAAATGTTGCAAACGGCCTGCGACATTGCTAACTTTCTCAAAAACGTAACGGAGACACCCACCATGACTTTATCCGTCGAACTCGAATTTAAGCGATTAAATGCCGCCGGCACAAGCCCGGGGCGTTTTATTTCGGCCAAAATTTAAGCGGTTAAATGAAGGCGGAGACAGCATGGCGACGATTCGTTTGAGCGATGTGCAAAAGGCCTACGGCGACCATCCGCCGGTGATCCGGCGCGTGAATCTCGAGATCGCGCAGCATGAATTCTGCGTGTTTCTCGGCCCCTCGGGCTGCGGCAAGTCGACCTTATTACGGATGATCGCCGGTCTCGAAGACCTCAGCGAAGGCGAGCTGCATATCGGCGGCCGCCTCGTCAACGACGTGCCGGCCGCCGAGCGCGGCGTCGCGATGGTGTTCCAAAGCTACGCGCTATTTCCGCATATGACCGTGTTCGACAACATGGCGTTCGGATTGAAGCTCGCGAAGCAGCCGAAGGACGTGATCGAGCGCAAGGTGCGCGAAGCCGCGCGGATTCTGCAACTGGAAAGCTTGCTCGAACGACATCCGAAAGCGCTGTCGGGCGGCCAGAGGCAGCGCGTCGCGATCGGCCGCGCGATCGTGCGCGAGCCGGGCGTGTTTCTGTTCGACGAGCCGCTATCGAATCTCGATGCCGCGCTGCGCGGCCAGACGCGCGTCGAGATCGCGCGTCTGCATCAGCGCTTCGCGAATGCGAGCGTCGTGTACGTCACGCACGATCAGGTCGAAGCGATGACGCTTGCCGATCGCATCGTGCTGCTGCATGCGGGCGCGGATGCCGAGCGCTTCGGCAGCATCGCGCAGAGCGGTGCGCCACTCGAGCTGTATCACCACCCGAAGTCGCGCTTCGTCGCGGGCTTTATCGGCTCGCCGCGTATGAACTTCGTCGATGCGACCGTCGAGTCGATCGAACCGGGGCGTGTGACGGTGGCGCTCGTGGCCGGCGCGGAAAAGCTGCTCGCGCACGTCGACGGTAAACGGCTGCAACGCGGCCAGCGCGTCACGCTCGGCGTGCGCCCCGAGCATCTGCGGCTCGATGGCGACGAACAGTTCATTCAGTGCGCGACCGTGCTATCGGAACGGCTCGGCGAGCACAGCTATATCCACGCGGACCACGCGGGAGGCACGCTGATCGCGAAGGCGCCCGGCGATACGCCGCTCGGCGCGGGCGAGCGCATCCGCGTCCATGTTCCGCCCGCTGCCTGTCATCTGTTCGACGAACAGGGACTCGCGCTGCGGCGTAGCACGTTCGAGCCGGAACGCGCGGCCGCCTGAACGATCGTCGACGGCGGACCTGCTTCAACGGTTCGTCAGACTGAATTCCGCCATAGAGCGGGTTACATCGCCGGCCACGCTGCGTAGCCGGTCAACAAGGTAGACAAGGAGACATAGATGATTGCTCTTCGCCTTCGCCGTTTCGCACAGGTGTCGATCGCCGCCGCCGTGATGGCCGGCGCGCTCGGCAGCGCCGCGGTCGACGCGGCCACGCTGAACGTCAACGTATCGGCGCGCGGTAATCAGCGCTCGACCTGGCAGGATGCGTTCGACCAGTTCAAGAAAGCCAATCCCGACATCGACCTGAAAATCACCTACGTGACCGAGGAAGCCTACAAGGTGCAGATGGGCGGCTGGCTCGCCACCGATCCACCCGACGTCGTCTCGTGGCACGACGGCGAGCGGATGGCCTATTACGCGCAACGTGGTCTGCTCGAAGATCTGAGCTCGGACTGGGCGAAGAACGGCTGGTCGCAGCAGTATGCGTCGGTCAAGGACGCGTCGACGTACAAGGGCAAGCAATATGCGGCACCGCTCGGCTATGACGCGTACGGCTTCTTCTATCGCAAGGATCTGTTCGAGAAGGCCGGCATCAGGAGCGAGCCGAAAACGTGGGACGAACTGCTCGACGCCAACAAGAAGCTGAAGGCGATCGGCGTCGCGCCGATCGCGGTGGCTGCTCGCGACAGCTGGACGCTGGCCGCCTGGTTCGACTATCTCGATCTGCGCATCAACGGCAACGAGTTCCATCAGAAGCTGATGGCCGGCGAAATTCCGTACACCGATCCGCGCGTGAAGAAGGTCTACACGACGTGGAAGACGCTGCTCGACAATCACGACTTTATCGATAATGCGCTGTCGTACGACGTCGATTCGATCGGCCCGATCCTCAACAACGGCAAAGCCGCGATGATGCTGATGGGCACGTTCTTCTCGGCGAGCTTCCCGCCGTCGATCAAGGACCAGATCGGCTTCTTCCGCTTTCCGGTGCTCGACGCGAACGTGCCGATGGCCGAGGACGGCCCCGTCAACGTGCTGCTGATTCCGGCGAAGGCCAAGAACAAGGCCGACGCGCGCAAGCTGCTCGCGTTCATGGAGACCCCGAAGATCAACGCCGAACTCGCGAAGGGCTGGGGACAGTTGCCGTCGAACAGCCAGGCGGCGCCGCCTGAGGACGCGATCTCGAAGGTCGGCTTCCAGACGCTCGCGAACACGAAGGGCGGCATCGCGCAGTTCTACGATCGCGATATGCAGAAGGAAATGGCCGACGAAGGCATGAAGGCCATGCAGCAGTTCTACAGCGATCCGTCGCAACTCGACAGCGTGCTCGCTCATCTCGAAGCGACGCGCAAGCGCATCTACCAGAAGTAAGTCCCGCCGCGCCGGCCGCTCGATCGCGGCCGGCTTCCGGGCCCCCATTCCGCCTTCGATTTCCGACGAGGCCGTTCCATGTCTCATACCGCAGCGCGCCGCCTGCCCGCGGCGCGGCACCGTCGCGTCTCGACGACGCGCCGTCATCAGCATCGCGCCGCGTTTTTCTTTCTGCTGCCGGGCTGCGCATTGTTCGCGCTGTGCGTGATCTATCCGATCATCAGCAGCATTTCGCTGAGCTTCTACCACTGGGACGGCATGACGCCGAAGACCTTCGCCGGTCTCGCCAATTACGTCGAGCTGTTCCAGTCCGATACGTTCTATACGGCGCTGAAGAACAACCTGATCTGGCTCGCGCTGTTTCTGCTCGCGCCGCCTCTCGGTCTGCTGTTCGCGCTGTATCTGAACCAGCAGGTGCGCGGCATGCGCGTCGTGAAGTCGCTGTTTTTCGCGCCGTTCGTGCTGTCGGGCGTCGTGGTCGGCCTCGTATTCAGCTGGTTCTACGATCCGACGTTCGGGCTGCTGCGGCTGATCGTCGGCCGTGGCATTCCGGTGCTCGGCGATCCGCATACGGTCACGCTCGGCATCATCTTCGCCGCGCTGTGGCCGCAGGCGCCGTTCTGCATGATTCTGTATCTGACCGGGCTCACCGGCATCAATCCCGAGGTGGTCGAGGCCGCGCGCATGGAAGGCGCGCAGGGGCTGCGACTGCTGTGGCACGTGATCCTGCCGCAATTGCGGCCCGCCACCTTCATGGCGGTGGTGCTGACCGTGATCGGCGCACTGCGCAGCTTCGATCTGATCGCGGTGATGAGTGGCGGCGGTCCGTTCGACAGTTCCACCGTGCTCGCCTATTTCATGTACGACCAGGCGATCAAGTACTACCGCGAAGGCTATTCCGCCGCGATTGCGGTCGTGCTGTTCGCGATCATGCTCGTCTATATCGTGTTCCATCTGCGCCGCATGTTGCGCGAGGAACGCTGATTCTCTGAACCTCAGGAGTACCCGGTCATGTATCCGCTTCCCGTCGAACGCTGGAAACCGCTGAATCGCATGCTTTACAAGGCCTCGCTGCCGCTGGCGCTGTTTATCTGGCTGCTGCCGATGCTCGCCGTGCTGCTGACCTCGATCCGCTCGACGGATGAATTGTCGCAAGGCGACTACTGGACGTGGCCGAAACACTTCGCGTTGCTCGAGAACTACGGCACCGCGCTCACGCAAACGCCGATGCTGCATTACTTCGCCAATAGCGTGCTGATCACGGTGCCGTCGGTGATCGGCGCGATCGTGCTCGCGTCGATGGCGGGCTTCGCATTGGCGACGTATCGCTTTCCGGGCAACACGGCCGTGCTGTTCGCGTTCGTCGCCGGCAATTTCGTGCCGATCCAGATCCTGATGATTCCAGTGCGCGACATGGCGCTGAAGTTCGGCCTGTTCAACACCGTGTGGGCGCTGGTGATCTTTCATGTGTCGTTTCAGACCGGCTTCTGCACCTTGTTTCTGCGCAACTTCATCAAGCAACTGCCGTTCGAGATGATCGAGGCCGCGCGCGTCGAAGGCGCGGGCGAGTGGACGATCTATCTGCGCATCGTGCTGCCGCTGATCCGCCCCGCGCTCGCCGCGCTCGCGATCCTCGTGTTCACGTTCGTGTGGAACGACTACTTCTGGGCGCTGTGCCTCACGCAAGGCGACGACGCCGCGCCGATCACGGTGGGCGTCGCCGCGCTGAAAGGGCAGTGGACGACCGCGTGGAACCTCGTCGCGGCGGGCTCGGTGCTGGCCGCGTTGCCCTCGGTGCTGATGTTCTTCGGCATGCAAAGGCACTTCGTCGCCGGACTGACCTTCGGGGCGAGCAAGGGATAAAGGGCGCTTGAAACACGATTGAAACGACGGCTCGACGTCAACTCACCACGAGACTTTCACATGCAACTTGGTGTCTGCTACTACCCGGAACAATGGCCGCGCGCGATGTGGGCCGACGACGCGCAACGTATGGTCGAACTCGGCATCACGCATGTGCGGATCGCTGAATTCGCGTGGAGCCGTATGGAGCCGCGCGCCGGCGAATTCGACTGGCAATGGCTCGACGAAGCGGTCGAAACGCTCGCGAAAGCGGGCCTGAAACTCGTGCTCGGCACGCCGACCGCTTCGCCGCCGAAGTGGCTCGTCGACGCCCACCCGGACGTGTTGCCGGTGCGCGCGGACGGCGCGCGCTGGAGTTTCGGCTCGCGGCGTCACTACGATATTTCGAGCGACACGTACCGGCGCGAATGCGTGCGCATCGTCACCGCGATGGCGATGCGCTATGGCCGGCATCCGTCGATCGTCGCATGGCAGACCGATAACGAACTCGGCTGCCACGACACGGTGCCGAGCTATTCGGCCGCGGCGTTGCAGCGCTTTCACGCGTGGCTGCAGCGGCGCTACGCAACGATCGGCGCGTTGAACGACGCGTGGGGCAACGTGTTCTGGAGCATGGAGTACCCGTCGTTCGACGCGATCGGGCTGCCGATGCTGACACCCACCGACGCCAATCCGATCCATCTGCTCGACTTCCGCCGCTTAATGTCCGACGAGGTGGCGAGCTTCCATCGCGAGCAGATCGAGGTGTTGCGCGAGCATGCGCCGAACGCGGATCTGCTGCACAACTTCATGGGCTTTTTCACGACCTTCGATCACTATCGCTTCGCCGCCGACAACGCGATCGACGTCGCCGCATGGGACAGCTATCCGATTGCGCGCACTGAGTCGATCGCGTTGCCGCAGGAGCAGAAGGCGCGCTTCGCGCGTACCGGACATCCCGACGTGTCCGCGTTCGATCACGACCGCTACCGGGGCATTGGCGGCGGGCGCTTCTGGGTGATGGAGCAGCAGGCCGGTCCGGTAAACTGGGCGTCGTGGAATCCGATTCCGGCGCCGGGCATGGTGCGGCTATGGGCGTACGAGGCGTTCGCGCATGGCGCCGAACTGGTGTCGTATTTCCGTTGGCGTCAGTGCCCGTATGCGCAGGAGCAGATGCATTCCGGGCTCAATCTGCCGAACGACGAACTGTCGCCGGGCGGTCTCGAGGTGCAACGGGCCGCGCGTGAGATCGCGGGCAGTACGGCGCTGTCGACGCTCGCCGCGCCCGCGCGCGCGGCCACCGCGCTGGTATTCGACTACGAGACGCAGTGGATGTTCGAAATCCAGCGTCACGGCAAGGGCTTCGACTACCAGACGCTCGCGTTCGACTACTACGAGTCGCTGCGCGAACTCGGGCTCGATGTCGATATCGTGTCGAGCCGGGCAGATCTTTCGCGCTACCAGCTAGTCGTGGTGCCGAGTCTCGCGGTGATCGACGCCGCGCTCGTCGAGCAGATCGCGCGTTCGAACGCGCAATGGGTGTTCGGCCCACGCAGCGGCTCGAAAACCGACGCGTTCGCGATTCCCGGCAATCTGCCGCCCGGCGCGTTGCAGCGCGCGCTGCCGATCCAGGTGCTCGAAGTCGAAACGCTGCGCTCGACGCTGGCGCCCGCGCTGTCGATCGACGGCACCGAGGGTTACGCGCTGCACTGGCGCGAGCATGTGCGCGCCAATGGCGAGACACGCATTGCCGCGCGCTTCGGCGATGCCTGGCCCGCGCTGCTGACGCACGGCAACGTGCGCTATGTGGCCGGCTGGCTGTCGCATGAACTGCATCGCACGCTGTTGCGGCAGGCGGCGCGCGATGCGGGCCTCGATACGCAGATACTCGCCGATGGACTGAGGCTGCGCCGCCGCGGCGGCTTGACCTTCGCATTCAATTTCGGCGCGCAACCGGTGCAGGCGCCAGCACCGCGCAATGCGACGTTCGTGCTCGGCGAGCCGCGCCTGAATACCGGCGACGTCTGCGCGTGGAAAGACGCGTGACGTGGTGTGGTTGTCACGTCACGGCACGAAGTCAACCGAGTGGATTCCGACGCCGAACGTCGGGTGGAAAGTCGGCGCCGGCGACCAGTGGGACAACAACACGCTGTTCGATTTCCACGGCAACGCACTGTCGTCGCTGGATGCGTTCCGGCGGCGCTAGCGCATCGCGGGTGACACGCCGGCATCACTGTGCCGGCGATGCCTGCCCCTTGTGCTGGTTCACACACTCCGACGTGATCGCCATGCTCGCCTGATCGGGCGTCATGTGTGGCGCGTCGGGGCTGTAGATCTTTTCGATGATCGCGTCGACGGCCGCGCGGTCGGACGGGTCTTTGTAGTAGTGGGCGGCCTGCTCGAGCGCCTGAGCTTTGGTCTTTTTGTGTGCGCGCCACGACGCGACCTGGCCGGCGATATCGCCGAGCGCGAAACATTGATCGCTGACGGTCTGCGCGACGGCCTGAGCGGCCGGCTGCGCGATGCACAGCGCGACGAGCGCGGATACGACTACGCGTTTCATTACTGGAGTCCTGACATGAGACGGCGGCGGCGCGGCAGCGGCGGTGATCGCCGCGCCTGGCCGCGCGCGGAAAAATTGTTGCGTAGTGTATCGGGAAGTAGGCCGGGGCGCTTTTCGCCGCCGTGGATCGCAATGCCGCAGGCGAACGGGCGTGACGTCGATGCATCACAGCGGCAGCGGCCGATCCTTTAGCCAGGTTGGCGCGGCGATGGTTCTGATTGCCGTGCTGCTGTGTGTCGAGCAACTGCTCGCGTTCAGGTAAGCGAGAGATTCCAGGCGTTCAGCGAAACAAAAAGCCGCCCTGCGATTCGCAGGGCGGCTTCTGGGTCACCACTCGGTCGAACCGTTACCGGTCCGCTAGCGCGCGCATTTCATTGCAGGCTCAATGGCCGAACGACTCCGTCTTCGACGCACCCGCTTCCGCCGCCTGCGGCCGTGCCGCCTGCTTGATCAGCAGCGCGACGCAAGAGAGCAGACCCGCCACCGCGATCGTCGCGAAGATGCCGCCGAACGAGAAGTGGCGGCGCGCCAGCTCGGCTACGAGGAACGAACCCGCAATGCCGCCGAAGCGGCCGACGCCAAGCATCCACGCGACGCCCGTGCCGCGGCCCACGGTCGGGTAGAACGCGGCGGCGAGCGCCGGCATCGACGATTGCGCGGTGTTCATCAGCACGCCGGCGATGAACACGATCAGCACGAGCGCGCCGACGTTGCCGGCCGCCTGACCGATGAAGTACACGCTGACGGCGGTCAGTGCATAGCACACCGCAATGACGCGGTTCGCGTTGAAGCGGTCCATCAGCACGCCGGCCAGTACCGCGCCGACGCCGCCGAGCGGGAACAGCGCGGAGATCAGCGTCGCGCGTTGCGGCGTGAGGCCGGCGTCCTTCAGCAGGATCGGCATCCAGTTGATCGATGCGTAGAAGATCACGAGGCCCATGAAGTACGCGACCCACAGCATCACCGAACCGACGATGTACGAGCGCGACAGCACGACGCCGAGCCCCTTGCCGCCGGTTTGCGGCGCGGTTTCGGTCATCGTGAAACCGGCGGCCTGCACCGCGTCGCCGGAAATGCGCGCGAGAGCGCCGCGAATCCGCTCGGCCGGCTTGTTATTCGCGACCATGTAGCGGACCGACTCCGGCATCTTCGCGAGCACCAGCAGCAACAGCAGCAGCGGCGTGACGCCGCCGAGGATCAGCACGCTGCGCCAGCCCAGATGCGGAATCATCCACGCGGCGAGGAAGCCGCCGAACGCGGCGCCGAGCGGGAAGCCGCAGAACATCAGGTTGATCATGGTGGCGCGGCGGTTGTCCGGGCAGTACTCGCCCATCATCGTGACCGCGTTCGGCATCGCGGCGCCGAGGCCGACGCCGGTGACGAAGCGCAGCACGGTCAGTTGGTCGATGCCGGTCGAAAACGCCGACGCGAGGCAGGCGACGCCGAACAGCAGCACCGAGCCGACCAGCATCGAGCGACGCCCGAGGCGGTCGGACAACGGACCCGAGCCGAGCGCGCCGCACGCGAGGCCGAACAGCGCGGCGCTCAGCACCGGCGCGAGCGCGGGCTTGCTGATACCCCATTCGGTGATCAGTGAAGGCGCGATGAAGCCGATCGCAGCAGTGTCAAAACCGTCCAGCAGGACGATGATGAAGCACATGAAAAAGATCAGCCACTGGAACGGCGAAAACGGATGCTCGTTGATGAAGGTTTGAACGTTCACAGCGGGGCTGCGGTTCATGATGGTCTCCTGGCAGCGAAAGGCCCGACACGACGAGCTATTCTTCTCTAAGACTGTACGCCGTCTGGCAACGGCGTACGATGCCTGCGGCGGGCCAACTGGCCGTTCATCGGCAATGAATCATCCCGGACGGATCGGTTTGACGGAATCGCGCCGGGCGAGGGAATTTGTTCGAATAAAGAACTGTGATTCTCTATGCGAACGCGCGCCACTGTAAGGAATGAATTCGATGCGGTCAACGGGGGAATACCCGAGCTTCGCAGTGGCGGACGTGCCCGCCGATGCGTGGCAGGCGGCGCGCTGCAATCGGGCCGCAGAAAGGACGAGGCGCGCCAAGCTCAACGCGCCAAAGCAACCGGCGAACGGCGTCGAGACATCTGCCCGTCAGGCCGTCACCCCGGGATTGGCCACCGTCCGCTCGATTCGCCCCAGCCGGACCACCGTCACACCGGGGCGTAATTGCCGCAGCGACGGCATCACGAGCATGCAGTTGTCGTAGGGGGTGCGCACCTCTTCGCCGTTCGACCAGCCGATCACGGCGCCCGCCTCGGCGAAAACTTCGAGGCCGGTGTACGCCGCGGCGAAGCTGAAGTCCATGCTGGTCGCGACGACCGGCTGTGTCACGCGCACGATGTTCTGCTCGGGCGGCAATGGCGCGAGCCATCCAGGCGGCAGATCCGCTTCGTCGATCACGCCGGCCAGCAGCAGGAAGCGCGCGGTCGTATCGCGCGCGACCGCCACCGCACGGCGCTCCCAATGCTGGCCGCATTCGATCAGCAGCGCGTTCTTCGGGCTCGCGGCATCGCCGAACCCTTCGTAGTCGCGCATGCGGCGGCCTTCGGGATGCCCTTCGTCGCAGATCACCGCGGCGGGCGTACCGAGCCGCACCGCGAGGTCGATGCCTTTTTGCAGCGGTCCCGCGACGATCAGCGGCTTGCACCGCTCGTGCATCGAATGCAGGTCGAGCAGCACGTCGACCGTATCGATCACCGGGCGCATCGCACGCGCGCGCTGCAGCTCGCTCGACCTGCGCGACGTGTCGTCGAGCACCGCCGCCGTCCACACGCGGTTGAAGTCCTGATCGACGAAGCGCGCGGCGTCCGGATTCGCCGGATCGAAGCGCCGGTACGCGGCGACGTTCGCGAACGACAGCGTGAGCTGTCCGCGTCGCGGCCGCAACGCGCGGCGCAGCAGCTCGTCGACGACGATCGCGCCGCACACTTCGTTGCCGTGCGTGAGCGCGTTGATCATCACGTGCGGGCCGGGCACGCCCGAATCGAACGTGTGGACGTATGCAACGCCCGACGACGATGGCTCGTGCGGCGCGATATCGGGGAATTCGACTTCGATCGGATAGGCTTCTCGGCTCATGGCGGCGTCCTCGGTGAATGGCATTGATAATCTTTTCGTAAGACGTTGTTATTCCTGGCACCTTCCGCAAAAGATAGTAAATGTTCTTCCGACATGTGCTTACCGTATCCCGCCACGTCGACAAAATCGTGAACGGATATCAATGACGTGCGGATGCGAGGCGCATCTTCAGCGTGCACGCCCGCGCATCGCCCAATACCGGTTGCCGAGAAAGCCCACGATCACGTAGACGGGAATGCCGCACAGTTGCGCGAGATAGGGCGCGTGCGTGAGATGCAACACCGAAACCATCGTCGCGAGATTGGCCAGGTACGAGATCAGCACGACGATCAGAAAGCGGATGGCGGTGTGCCGCGTGGCCTCCGTCCTGAACGTGAACCTGCTGTTGAGCGCGAAGCTCAGTCCCACACCCATCGCGTAGCCGACTATGTTCGCAACTACAGGAATCGCGCCCGCCGCTTGCACGATAAAGATGATTGCGGCCGAGATCACCGTATTGAGGCCGCCAACCAGAAGATACTTGATGAACTGGCGAAGAGGTTCGGTACGCGATGCTGTCGTGCGTAGACTGTTCATCGAATGGCCGCCTTCATGCGGCGCTCGCGTAGACGGCATATTGGGCGCCGAGCGGAACATGGCTCAGATATTTTTCGAGTGGACGCAGTTTGGCCAGCATGTGAGGAAAGAAAATCCGGAAGCGCACGACAACGTCGGAAAAGCCCGCATCGAGGCACGCCCGCTTCATGTTGCGCGCGGTGATCAGTTTGGCGTTCACATCGAACTCGCAGGTGTTGACCGCCCTGACGGTCAGCGGGTTCAGCGGACTATGCTCGAAGATGACGACCGTGCCCCGCGGACCCACGACGCGTTTCAGTTCGCCCAACAAATGAACATGCTCGGCGTGATCGATATGATGGAACACGCACATCGCATAGGCGAGATTGAATTCGCCCTGCTCGAAAGGCAGCGTGTGACCATCGAAGTGGACGAAGCGCGAGGAATCGGGAAAGCGGCTGTGCGCGACTTCCAGTGAACGCTCCGATACATCCGCGCACGTGAGCTGTGCGTCCGGCAAATAGCGCTTCACCCATGGAATCGACGTGCCCACGCCCGATCCGAAATCGAGCATGCGCGCGGGCAGCGCATCGCGTCGCGTCATCTCCTCGGCGATGTCGCGGATCTTGTACTCGGCGAAAAACTCCGGACCTTCTCCCGATGCCGCGATGTTACGGGCGTGCAGCGAAAGATACTCGTCAGCAAAGCTGTCGAACTCGGCCTTGTCCATGCTATTCATCCTTTCCGTGAACATCCGTTCCAAAGGCAATTGGAAAGCGATCTGGCGTGACGGTTCATGCATTCTCCATTGTCTCCACGACCCAATCATACGGGACCACGCGAACAATCGCATGGCCTTGCGCGTATCGGCATGCTGATGCAGACCAGTGCCAGTAAAAAGTGGTTGTTCGTATTCCGATGTGGTAATTCCGTTGCGGCTCTAATTCGACGTTTTTTCCGATGCCTTAGTACATTTCGGACAAAGAGGTCCCGTATGCTTGCCTGTGGTCGGCGATGCGTACTAATGTCCAACTAGGTTAAACGCCGGACTCTGTGCCGGACTCTGGGTCGAGCCAGCTTCAGAATGGGGAGTTGCCTATGACGACGATGAATCTCGTCGTACCGTGCTACAACGAAGAAGAGGTTATCACCGAGACAAGTAAGCGGCTGCTCGCACTTCTGGAGCGATTGATCGAGGCCGGCGAGGTGAGCAACGAAAGCCGCATCACTTTCATTGACGATGGTTCCCGCGACCGTACCTGGTCGATCATCGAAGTGCTGCACGCGCAGAATGCCCGCTGCGGCGGCATCAAACTCTCGCGCAATCGCGGTCATCAGAATGCGCTGCTCGCCGGTCTGATGACGGCTCAAGGCGATGTACTCGTGAGCCTCGACGCGGATCTTCAGGACGATATCGAAGCCATTCCACGCATGCTCGCGGAATATCAGTCGGGTGCGGAAATCGTCTTCGGCGTGCGTCACAAACGTACGACGACACATTCTTCAAGCGCTTCACCGCTCGCAACTACTACAAGTTGCTCCGGACGTTCGGCGTCGATATCCTGCCGGGCCACGCGGATTTTCGCCTGATGAGCCGCAAGACAGTGGAAGCGTTGCGTCAGTTTCAGGAGGTCAATCTTTTCCTGCGCGGCATCATTCCGCTGCTCGGGTTCAAGACTGCGATCGTCGAATACGAGCGCGCCGCGCGCTTTGCGGGCGAGAGCAAATACCCGCTCAGCAAAATGATCGTCCTCGCGCTGGACGGCATCACGTCGTTCTCCGCCGTTCCCTTGCAATGGAGTACGCGCATCGGCGCATTGCTGGCGATCGGCTCGCTGTGCTTCGGCGCATGGGCCGCCTATGCGCGCATCTTCACCAACCTCACGGTGCCCGGCTGGGCTTCGACGGTAATCCCAATGTACTTTCTCGGCGGTATCCAGTTGCTCTTCCTCGGTGTGATCGGCGGCTACATCTCGAAGACGTACGCCGAAACCAAGCACCGTCCCCGTTTCATCATTGAGCAAACGTTATGAATTTTCCCGTCGATCGTTCGGCGCCGGCGACCCCGGGCGCCGACGCGGTGTCCGCAGACGCGCTGTTTTCGCGCTCCGGCCGGCTCGCCACCATTCTTCCGCGCGTGCTTTTCATCGTCACCGTGCTGTATGGCGCAGCGTTGTTCTGGATCGCGCCGCGTCCGCCCTTGGTGGACTTGCCGCAACATGCGGGACAGGTGATGTTGCTGCGCGATCTGCTCGAGCATACGTCGCCGTGGCAAAACCTCCTGCAGCTCAATCTGCTGACGCCGTATCTCGTCGGCTACGGCCTCGCGCTGCCGCTCACGTATCTGATGCCGATCGGCGCCGCGCTCAATTGCGTGCTGATGCTCGCGTATTTCGCGTTCGTGGCGTCATGCGTGGGCTTTCGCAGGTATCTGGGCGGCGATCCACGGCTCGACTGGCTGTTCGTGCCGGGATTTTTCGGCTTCGCCTTCATGTGGGGCTTCTATACGTTTCTGGTCGCGACCCCGTTGGGCATTCTGTTCATGTGGCTCTCGCACGACTATGCGAAGGCGACTTCCGTCAGGAAGGGGGTATGGATGTTGGTTGCGGGCACGGCGCTGTTCTTCTGTCACGGGCTCGTGTTTCTGCTTGCGATGGCGGTAGGCGTCGGCTTCGTGCTGTTCAAACAGAAGACGTTCGTCCGCAAGATCCTCGCGCTCGCGCCGTTCGTGCCGCTCGGTGTGCTGTGCATCGCGTATATGGTGTGGAGCCGCGCGACCGATCCGCTGCTCGGGCAGACGGTGCCCGGCGTAGACGTATTCAAATGGGGCTTCGACTTGCAGCGGGTGCTCTCGCTGCCCGTCTACGTGTGGGGCATGAACAAAAGCGCGGCCGTGTATTTGCCGCTCGTCGCGCTGATGTTCGCCGCGCCGTGGCTATGGCGCAACAGGATCAATCCCGATCGCTCGGTCCTCGTGCCGATGCTCGCCGTGGCGTTCGTGTGGTTCGTCGTGCCGGGCATGGCGCTGAAGACTGCGTACCTGTATCACCGTTTCGCGCTATTTCTGTTGCCCGCGTATGCGTTGATGTTCTGCGCGCCGCAAACGTCGGCGAACGGCGCTCGCCGTGCGTCGTCCGGTTCGAACCGGGGTGCGCTGCCCGGCGTCGCCGTACAAGCGTTGATCATCGCCGGATGCTGGATCTTCTTTGCGGACCAGACGGTTCGTCTGCATCGTTTCGCCGTCGAGAACGCGCCGCTGGACGCGCTGCTGTCGCGGACCGAACCGGATCAACGCGCGCTAAGTCTGATATTCGATCGCGCGAGTCCCGCGTACAGGAGCCCGGCCGCGTACGAGCACCAGTCGCTGTGGTATCAGGCGGAGAAACACGGTTTCGTCGATCCGAACTTCGCGACTTACGTGCCGCAGATCGCGCGCTTCAGGCCGGGCATGATGCCTAGGCCCCGCTGACGCTCGAACACGATCCGGCGGGTTTCGAATGGAATAAGGACAATGGCCGTCTGTACCGCTATTTCTTCGTTCGCAAGGAGGGGCCGTTGCCGAAAGATTTCTTCGCCAATAGCGAATGCGATGTCGCCCTGGTGACGCACGAGGGCGAATGGTCGCTCTACGAGCGGCGCAACTGCCGATAACGGCGCATCCAGCATTGCGCCGTCATCCCTTCATGTCGAACGATCGGCGGCCAGGCATTCGCAGCGCGCTTTGATGGGCCTGGCGCGTCGTTCATATCAGGCGAGTTTTGCCGCGATCGCCTCGCCGACTTCGCTCGTGCTTGCCTTGCCGCCGAGGTCTCCGGTGTGCGGACCCTCGATCAGCGTCGCCTCGATCGCCTTCAGGATCGCGTCGTGCGCTTCGCGCTCCTTGCCGCTCGAATGACCGAGGAAGTCGAGCATCATCGCGGCCGACCAGATCATCGCGATCGGATTCGCGATGTGCTTGCCGGCGATATCGGGTGCCGAGCCGTGCACCGGCTCGAACAGCGACGGAAACTTGCGGTCCGGATTCAGGTTGCCCGACGGCGCGAGGCCGATCGTGCCCGTGCACGCGGGGCCGAGATCGGACAGGATGTCGCCGAACAGATTGGTCGCGACGACCACGTCGAAACGGTCCGGGTTCAGGACGAAACGCGCGCACAGGATGTCGATGTGCTGCTTGTCCCACGTGACGTCCGGATACTGCGCGGCGATGCCGGCCGCGCATTTGTCCCACCACGGCATGCTGATCGCGATGCCGTTGCTCTTCGTTGCGACGGTGATTTTCTTGCGCGCGCGGCGCTGCGCGAGATCGAACGCGAACTTCAGCACGCGCTCGCTGCCATGCCGCGTAAACACCGACTCCTGCAGCACGAACTCGCGCTCGGTGCCTTCGAACATCACGCCGCCCACCGACGAATACTCGCCCTCGGTGTTCTCGCGCACGATCCAGAAGTCGATGTCGCCGGCCTTGCGTCCCGCGAGCGGCGAGGGAACGCCCGCAAAGAGCCGTGCGGGCCGCAGATGGTGGTGGTTATTTTATTCGTGGTGCATTCGTTCATGCCGTGCCAGGCGCGGCGTGCCCCTCCTGCAAGGCTTAACCAGGGGTTTTTTGGGATGGTACCTTGATGCACAATCGGGCCTCCTTTATTGACTGTGAGGCACGATGACTTCACTTTCCCCGGGTTCTTATCATGAGGTCCGTGAAAGGCGGCACGGACATCTGTTCTCGGTCAGCCTTTACAGATCGTTCAACCTTCACATCAGGTCTCGCTGGCTGTTTGACGTGGATCGGTGGTTCCATTTTGCATGGCCGGCGAGCGTGCCGCGCGAGTCACACGACGACATTGTGCAGGGCATGGAGGAAGCGCGCGCAGCGTGGCTGCGATATAGCCCATCCATGCTGCTGTCGCACCAGCCATACGAGTTACGCGATATGCTCGGCCGGAGTGACAACCGCTTCCATATGTACAGAATGAAAGACGAAGAGGTTGCCAAAGCCCTGTACAAGGAAGTGAAGGACGGTAGCCTGATCTTCGTCCCTGAGCGGGACGAGATGCTCAAGTGCGTGCAGGCGATACGGGAGCAGCGGGAAAAGGCTTCCCGGACAGCGCCCGCACGCGCGCAACAACCGGCCGACGCGGACATGCTAAGTTCGCTCTATGGCAACAGCCCGCGCGCGCCGCAGAACCTCGGCAATGCTCAGGCGTTCAACTATCAGCCAGATGCCGTGGGTGACGATGTGCAGGACATTGCGGCGCGCGGAGTGAGCGATTTTCACGAGGCCGAATGCTTCGCGCAGTACGAACGGGACATAGACCTGTGCAACGCACTGGCTGGCCCAATGGGCGGTACACGCGGCATCGCGCTATGCAAAACGCAGGCATTCCAGAACTATCAACAGTGCAGAGGATATTGATGGCTACTCATCCGCCGTATTCCGTGGTTCTAACCTATACAGAGGACCGTCAACGGCTCACGGTGCAAACCGTTGACCCCACCAGGCTTGTTCCGTTGCTGGCCGGGAAAATTGAAATGCCGATCCTTCTCGATGAGTACGATTTCAAACTCGACGACGAATTTGCGCGGAGGCTCGGCGTCGCAATACTCAACGTGATTGCGCTCGGTCAGCCTGACATCAAGCAGTACATGTCGGTTACGCAAGAGCCGATCGACAAGCCTTCACAGACGTAGCTCGCCGCCCGCGCACTTATGCGCTGTGCGTGCAACGGGCATTCGGGAATTATCAAACCTACTGTTGCGCGTCCGGCCCGCGCAGGGCCGCGAGCGCTTCAGGAAGTCGCGCGAGCGCGTCCGCTAGCGAACGTGCGCCGCCGAGTGGGAGAATGCCGGCAAAGCTGTCGTCGTCCACCAGCAGCCCGTCGAACTGCCCAGTGCTGTCGCGATAGACGATCACGTCTGCCCGCTGCCAGCCCGTCCTTGCGAGTACCGCCGCCACGACTGCTCCGGCCGCGGTGGTGTCGCTGCGGCAACCGGGCGCGCGTGCAAGGACAACGCTTTCCGGTTGTATAACCAATGTCGAGGATACTGAACTATGGTCCCGTCAAAATCATTCGTCGTCTCGTATAACGAAGAGCTGCAACAGTTTGAAATGTATTCACTCAAGGATTCCGACTTGGCCGCTCTACGCGAAAACGCCGTTGTCGCGCCTTGGCGTCTTTCAGCGATTCCGGGCGGCAAATTAGGTGAAAACATCGCGAAGCGTCTCGGCGCTATGGCGCTTGGCGTTCTCTCGATATATCACCCTGAAGTGCAGCAACGTTTGCGCGTGGAGCCGGATCAGTTTCCGTTTCCGTAGGCCGTACCGCGTCAGCGAAGTCGGATCCACCAGTCAAGGGTCCGTATGATGATCGGGTCGCCAGCAGCAGAGTCGATGGTTGCCTGTTTCCCCTGGTACCCCTGTTGCATTACTGTTACTGCCTCTATTGAGGCGGTTTTTATGGGCGCTATTACAAAAGCCCCGCGTGCCACAGAATCTCAGCAATGCGCAGCCGTTCGACTATCAGCGCGGCATGCCGGATGACGACGGTATGCGGTTTGTTTGGGCGACGGCCCAAAATTTACTGCATAGCGCTTCAAGCAGGGCAAGCGATGGTAAATTTCCGCTCGCGTTACGGGCAGTGAGCAAGTTGTCCGTAGCGCTCGCCTATGCAATTGTTTTCGAGGAGATGACATGGCAGCAAGGCAGTCTCTTTCGCATACCACTCGACGGATCGGAATACACGAGAAGCGCTGGACCCTGCAAATCGGGGGGATATGGAAGGAGTCGCGCAGCACATGTCGCTCAATATCATGGTGACCCCACGCGATCGGCGGGGGCGCCCGATTGGCTCGCCCCGCAGAAGCCGGGGACTGGCGAATCGGCGGATAGGGGAATCGGCGCCTTTCAGGAAGCAGCGACCGTGATGCTCAAACCACTGTGCCCGGCGCTGATCATTTACCTGATTGCGACCCCTGCTCTGCCACCGGGATCACGGCCACCCCGTCATCATTCAACGGAAAATGGACCGTCACCGAGGTGGTCGGATACAGCGATGTTTCGGGCGGAATACCTGAGGCAAAACGACTGCTCGGCAAGGTGCTGAGCATATCGACTGGGCAGATCGAATTCGCAGGCGAGCGCTGTCGTCCGCACGGCGGTTTCAACGTCCGCACCGTCAATACCGCGCCGAAGCTCAAGGACTATTACGGTATCAACCTCGAAGATACGGGCTTGCCGCCGAAGACCCTACTGCTGGACAGCGACAATTGCGCGGCCGTATTCCGCATGGATGCGCATCGCGTCGTATTCGGTTGGAACGGCGTGATCGTGCGGGCAGTGAAACCGTAACCCTCTCTACCGCCCCGCATTCAGCTTGCGCCACAGCGTCGTCTTGCTGATGCCCAACGCGGCGCAAGCCGCATCGCGATCACCGTCGTGAACCGCGAGCACCGCGCGGATTTCATCGGCCTCGACATGACGGCTGCGCTCGCGCAGCGTCAGCGCCGCCGGCTTCGCGCGCGCGATGGGCTCGACGACTTCCGGCGCGATCGCGCGCAGCATGTCGCGCGTGACGAGCGCCGCACTCGCATCCGTGTCCGCATCGCCATCGGCGAGTTCAACCGCGATCCGCTCGATCACGTTCTGCAACTCGCGCACATTGCCCGGCCACGCATAGCGCCGCAACGCCGCGCCCAAACCCTCCAGCATGCGAGCGGCGGTCGGCGCGTCGGGCACGCGCGCCGCCAGCCTCGGCTCGCGCGCGGCCGCCTGGCGCAACAGTTCGGCGGCGAGCGGCAGCAGGTCGTTCGGCCGCTCGCGCAGCGGCGGTAGCGCGATGCTGAGGATGTTGAGCCGGTAGTACAGATCGGTACGGAAACTGCCCTCTGTGACGGCGTCGGTCAGCGCGCGATGCGTCGCCGCGACGATGCGGATATCGACGCGCATCGGCTCCGTCGATCCGAGCCGCACCACCTCGCGCTCCTGCAACACGCGCAACAGGCGGCTCTGCAACGGCAACGGCATTTCGCCGATCTCGTCAAGAAACAGCGTGCCGCGATGCGCGACCTCGATCAGCCCCGCCTTGCCGCCCTTGCGCGCGCCGGTGAACGCGCCTTCCTCGTAGCCGAACAGCTCGCTTTCGAGCAGCGCCTCCGGAAACGCGCCGCAATTGATCGCGACGAACGCGAAGTCGCGTCGCGCGCTCAGTTGATGCATGCTCTGCGCGACCATTTCCTTGCCGGTGCCGCTTTCGCCGAGAATCAGCACGGTCGCGTCCGACCTCGCATAACGCACGACGAGCGCGCGCACCCGTTCGATCGATTCCGACGCGCCGACGATATCGTCGAGCCGGTAGCGCGCGGTGAACTGCTGCACGCGTTGACGCGCGCGCAGCGTCCGATCGAGCCGTTCGACCGCGCGCGATTCCTGAAACGTCAGTACGGTGCCCGGCGCCGCGCCGCTGCTTGCGAGCGGCCCGCGATGCACGACATAGCTGGCGCCGCGCACCGTGCAGAAGCTGTCGCCCTCCGCGTCCGGCAGACTGCCCGCGAGGTCGGGCGCGAGTTCGAGCAGCGCGCGGCCGACGGCCTTCGCGGCATCGATACCGAGCACGCTCGCGAGCCGCTGGTTCATCAGTTCGACGCGGCCTTGCGCATCGAGCGCGACCACGCCGTCGCGCAGGTGCTGCAGCAGCGTGTCGAGCCGCTGACGTCGCACGGTTTCGCGGCGCGTCGCCTGCGCGACTTCGAGCGCGGTGTCGAAACCGGCCCGCACCGACGCGCGCGAGTAAAGAAACACCGCGCCCATGCCGGCGTTCGCAGCGAGATCGGTGACCATGCCTGGGCCGACCACGACGTCGATGCCACGATCGCTGAGATCGAGCACGACGCTCTCTGCGTCCTGCGCCGACTGATACGACGCGAACGTGACATCGAGCGCGTACGCGGCGGTGAAACGGCGCACTTCGTCGGGCGTGTCGCCGTGCGTGACGAGCGCGACGCGCGGGCCTTCCCGACGCGCGCGGGCGAGCGCATGCATGACGTCGTAGCCGGTCGGACTGATCCGCACGACCGGCACCGACACGCGCGTCTTCAGATACGCGCCGTTCGAGCCGCCCGCGAGCACGACGTCGGGCCGCGCGGCGCCCGCGGCCTCGATTTCGCGCACCGCGTCTTCGAAGGCGTGCGACACGATGCGAACATCCGCGCGTTCCACGTATTCGCCGGCGATGTCGAAGAACAGATCGCGCAGGCGGCTAATGCTGAGCGCCCAGACGCGCGGACGCTGCGGCGGTTCATAAAGAGGCGTGCTCAAGGCGGACGGCTCGCAACGGGATGGTTCGGGACCTCCATTATGCGAGCATTCATTGCCGATTTGAAATCCGGAGTTTCATTAATGAAATCGAGCGTCGGACGGGGTCGCGTCATTGCTTCGCCGGACTGCCGCCAAATCAGGCACTTAGCTGGCCGTGAGCGGGCTGGCCCGTTCCTTGCGTACAAGGCAGCCCAGTCGAAGCAATGGCCAAATTCCAACCCTTTCTGGAGACAATCGATGAGCGAAGCAGACAACAGCACGCCGAACGCAGGCGCTTTCAAACCGAAAAAATCCGTCGCGCTGTCGGGCGTGACCGCGGGCAACACCGCGCTGTGCACGGTCGGCAAGACCGGCAACGATCTGCACTATCGCGGCTATGACATTCTCGACATCGCCGAGGCGTGCGAATTCGAGGAGATCGCTTATCTGCTGGTCCACGGCAAGCTGCCGACGCAGGCCGAACTGACCGCGTACAAGACGAAGCTGAAGTCGATGCGCGGCCTGCCCGCCAACGTGAAAGCCGCGCTCGAATGGATTCCGGCCGCCGCGCATCCGATGGACGTGATGCGCACCGGCGTGTCGGTGCTCGGCACCGTGCTGCCGGAGAAAGACGATCACAACCTGCCCGGCGCGCGCGATATCGCCGACAAGCTGATGGCCTCGCTCGGCTCGATGCTGCTGTACTGGTATCACTACTCGCACAACGGCAAGCGCATCGAGGTCGAAACCGACGACGATTCGATCGGCGGGCATTTCCTGCATCTGCTGCATGGCGTCGAGCCGTCGAAGGCGTGGGTCGATGCGATGCACGTGTCGCTGAACCTGTACGCGGAGCACGAGTTCAACGCGTCGACGTTCACCGGCCGCGTGATCGCGGGCACGGGCTCGGACATGTACTCGGCGGTCACCGGCGCGATCGGCGCGCTGCGCGGCCCGAAACACGGCGGCGCCAATGAAGCCGCGTTCGAAATCCAGTCGCGCTACCAGACGCCTGACGAAGCCGAAGCCGACATCCGCCGCCGCGTCGAGAACAAGGAAGTCGTGATCGGCTTTGGCCATCCGGTGTACACGATCTCGGACCCGCGCAACAAGATCATCAAGGAAGTCGCGAAGAAGCTGTCGAAGGAAGCGGGCAACACGAAACTGTTCTCGATCGCCGAACGGCTCGAATCGGTGATGTGGGACGCGAAGAAGATGTTCCCGAACCTCGACTGGTTCAGCGCGGTGTCGTATCACATGATGGGCGTGCCGACCGCGATGTTCACGCCGCTGTTCGTGATCTCGCGTACGGCAGGATGGAGCGCGCACATCATCGAGCAGCGCGTCGACAACAAGATCATCCGTCCGAGCGCGAATTACACCGGTCCGGACGATCTGCCGTTCGTGCCGCTGGCGAAGCGCGTTTGACGCGCGCAGCGAGCTAAACTGCCTGCACTGTCCAACCGGCCGCGCGCGAGAAGCGCCGCCGGACGCCGCCGGCATCCTGTCCGGCGGCCGATAACTGTCCTGTCCCTACGCCATGAATACTGCCAACCGCAAACGCCTTCCGGGCACCAAGCTCGACTTCTTCGATACGCGTGCCGCGGTCGACGCAATCAAATCCGGCGCCTACGACAAGCTGCCGTACACGTCGCGCGTGCTCGCCGAAAACCTGGTGCGCCGCTGCGATCCGGTGACGCTGACCGCTTCGCTGAAACAGATCATCGAACGCAAGCGCGAGCTCGATTTTCCGTGGTTCCCGGCGCGCGTCGTGTGCCACGACATTCTCGGCCAGACCGCGCTCGTCGATCTGGCGGGTCTGCGCGATGCGATCGCCGCGCAAGGCGGCGATCCGGCGCTCGTGAATCCGGTGGTGCCGACGCAACTGGTCGTCGACCACTCGCTGGCCGTTGAGTGCGGCGGTTTCGATCCGGACGCGTTCGCGAAGAATCGCGCGATCGAAGATCGCCGCAACGAAGACCGCTTCGATTTCATCAACTGGACCAAGCGCGCGTTCCGCAACGTCGACGTGATTCCGCCGGGCAACGGCATCCTGCATCAGATCAACCTCGAACGCATGAGCCCGGTCGTGCAGGTGAAGGACGGTGTCGCGTTTCCCGACACGCTGGTCGGCACCGACTCGCATACGCCGATGGTCGATGCGCTCGGCGTGATCGCGATCGGCGTCGGCGGCCTCGAAGCGGAGAGCGTGATGCTCGGCCGCGCGTCGTACATGCGGCTGCCCGATATCGTCGGCGTGGAGCTGAGCGGCAAGCCGGGCGAGGGTATTACCGCGACCGACGTGGTTCTGTCGTTGACCGAGTTCTTGCGCAAAGAGAAGGTGGTCGGCGCGTACCTCGAGTTTTACGGCGAGGGCGCGGCGAATTTGACCTTGGGCGATCGCGCGACGATCGCGAACATGGCGCCCGAGTTCGGCGCGACTGCCGCGATGTTCTACATCGACGAGCAGACGATCCGCTATCTGAAGCTGACCGGCCGCGACGACGAACTCGTCAAACTCGTGGAAACGTATGCGAAGCAAACCGGCTTGTGGGCCGATACGCTGAAGCACGCCGACTACGAGCGCGTGCTCGAGTTCGATCTGTCGAGCGTGGTGCGCACGCTCGCGGGGCCGTCGAATCCGCATCGCCGCTTGCCGGTGTCGGAGCTGGCCGCGCGCGGCGTCAGCGGCAAGGTCGAGAACGAGCCCGGTCTGATGCCGGACGGCGCGGTGATCATCGCCGCGATCACGAGCTGTACCAACACGAACAATCCGCGCAACATGATCGCGGCGGGCCTGGTCGCACGCAACGCGAACCGGCGTGGACTCGTGCGCAAGCCGTGGGTCAAGAGCTCGCTCGCGCCGGGCTCGAAGGCGGTCACGCTGTATCTGGAAGAGGCAGGGCTCTTGCCTGAACTCGAACAGCTCGGCTTCGGCGTGGTCGCGTATGCGTGCACGTCGTGCAACGGCATGTCCGGCGCGTTGGACCCAGTGATTCAGAAGGAAGTGATCGAGCGCGATCTGTATGCGACCGCCGTGCTGTCGGGCAACCGCAACTTCGACGGCCGGATCCACCCCTACGCGAAGCAGGCATTTCTCGCGTCGCCGCCGCTGGTCGTCGCCTATGCGATCGCGGGCACGATCCGCTTCGACATCGAGAAGGACGTGCTCGGCGTCGATGCGGACGGTCATGCGGTCACGCTGAAAGATCTGTGGCCGTCGGATGCGGAGATCGATGCGATCGTCGCCGCGAGCGTGAAACCCGAGCAATTCCGCAAAGTGTATGAACCGATGTTCGCGGTCTCCCCCGACACCGGCGCGAAGGCCGACCCGCTGTACGACTGGCGCGAAGAAAGCACCTATATTCGCCGTCCGCCGTACTGGGAAGGCGCGCTCGCCGGCGAGCGCACGCTGAAGGGCATGCGAGCGTTGGCCGTGCTCGGCGACAACATCACGACGGACCACCTGTCGCCGTCGAACGCGATTCTGCCCGACAGCGCGGCCGGCGAATACCTGACGAAAATGGGCCTGCCCGAAGAGGACTTCAATTCGTACGCGACGCACCGCGGCGATCACTTGACCGCGCAGCGCGCGACCTTCGCGAACCCGACGCTGAAGAACGAGATGGTGCTGGAGAATGGCCAGGTGAAGGCCGGTTCGCTCGCGCGTATCGAGCCCGAAGGCAAGGTCACGCGCATGTGGGAAGCGATCGAAACGTATATGGAGCGCAAGCAGCCGCTGATCGTGATCGCGGGCGCCGACTATGGCCAGGGGTCGTCGCGCGACTGGGCCGCGAAGGGCGTGCGGCTGGCCGGCACCGAAGCGATCGTCGCGGAAGGCTTCGAGCGGATTCACCGCACGAACCTCGTCGGCATGGGCGTGTTGCCGCTCGAATTCAAGCCCGGCGTCAATCGCCTGACGCTCGGCATCGACGGCACCGAGACGTTCGATGTGATCGGCGAGCGCAAGCCGCGCGCCGATCTGACGCTGGTGATTCATCGCCGCAACGGCGAGCGCGTCGAAGTGCCGGTGACGTGCCGGCTCGATACGGCCGAAGAGGGGTCGATCTACGAAGCCGGTGGCGTGCTGCAGCGTTTCGCGCAGGACTTTCTCGAGTCGACCAGAGCGGCGGCTTGACGGGTAGACGCGCGTTTTGCAGTGAACGTCGCAACAGACCAGGGCGATGCGGCTTGACGAGCCGCATCGCCCTTCATCAAAGAACATGTCACCTCAGGACACCTTCATGGCCCACCTTCCCCAGATCAAGATTCCGGCCACCTATATGCGCGGCGGCACCAGCAAGGGCGTGTTTTTCCGTCTGCAGGATCTGCCCGAGGCCGCGCAGCGACCGGGCGCCGCGCGCGACGCGCTGCTGATGCGCGTGATCGGCAGTCCCGATCCGTACAGCAAGCAGATCGACGGCATGGGCGGCGCGACGTCGAGCACCAGCAAGACCGTGATCATTTCGCGCAGCAGCCGGCCCGGTCACGACGTCGACTATCTGTTCGGGCAGGTGTCGATCGACAAGGCGTTCGTCGACTGGAGCGGCAATTGCGGCAACCTGTCGGCCGCGGTGGGACCGTTCGCGATCAGCGCGGGCCTCGTCGAGGCGAGCCGCGTGCCGGGTGACGGCGTCGCGATCGTACGCATCTGGCAGGCCAATATCGGCAAGACGATCATCGCGCACGTGCCGATGAGCGATGGCGCGGTGCAGGAAACCGGCGACTTCGAGCTCGACGGCGTGACCTTTCCGGCCGCCGAAGTGCCGCTCGAATTCATGGACCCGGCCGCCGACGAAGAAGGCGCGGGCGGCGCGATGTTCCCGACCGGCAACCTCGTCGACGACCTGGAAGTGCCGGGCGTCGGCACGTTGAAGGCGACGATGATCAACGCGGGCATCCCGACGATCTTCGTCGACGCCGAGGCGATCGGCTACAAGGGCACCGAGTTGCAGGACGCGATCAACAGCGACGCGAAGGCGCTCGCGATGTTCGAGACGATCCGCGCGCATGGCGCGCTGCGCATGGGGCTCATCAAGCATCTCGACGAGATCGCGACGCGGCAGCACACGCCGAAGGTCGCATTCGTCGCGAAGCCGGTCGATTACGTGGCGTCGAGCGGCAAGCCGGTGCGCGCGGGCGACGTCGACCTGTTGGTGCGCGCGATGTCGATGGGCAAG
This sequence comes from Paraburkholderia sp. MM5477-R1, assembly GCF_050436385.1. Lineage (NCBI taxonomy): Bacteria > Pseudomonadati > Pseudomonadota > Betaproteobacteria > Burkholderiales > Burkholderiaceae > Paraburkholderia > Paraburkholderia sp. MM5477-R1. The sequence goes on along the minus strand of NZ_JBNDMC010000010.1, from coordinate 416,698 downwards.
CTGCATCACGCGATGATGGGCACGGCGGCGGTCGCGATCGGCACCGCGGCGGCGATCGCGGGCACGCTCGTCAATCAGGCGGCGGGCGGCGGCGAGCGTGAGTCGGTGCGCTTCGGGCATCCGTCGGGCACGTTGCGCGTCGGCGCGCAGGCGAGTCTGCAGGACGGCGAGTGGGTCGTCACGAAGGCGATCATGAGCCGCAGCGCGCGCGTGTTGATGGAGGGGTGGGTCAGGGTGCCGCAGCAGGGCTGAGACGGCGCCGATGTCGGCCAACGTCAGCGGCACGGAAGGCTACGTAGAGCAGGCCGCCGCGCTCGCGGCGATGGGGGCATACGGTGCTCGCGGTCGAACCGGACGCATTGCGCAACGCGGCCGATGCAAACCTTCGCGTCGTCTACAATGGCTGCTTCGGCCGCGCTCCCATAACCACTCCCCAGCGGCCGACTCAGTCCCGACGCAGAGGAGCCACGATGCAGAACAGGCTGGACGCCGACGCAACGAAGTCCGGCGACGCGGCGCACGACATCGCGCGCGCGAGACGCGCGGTGCTCGTGATCGCGATTGCGCAATTGCTCGGTACGTCGTTGTGGTTCAGCGCGAACGGCGCGATGCGCGATCTGCAGATCGCCTGGCATCTGAGCGCGTCCGGTATCGGCTGGCTGACGAATGCGGTGCAGGCTGGCTTTATCGTCGGGACCTTGCTGTCGGCGACCACCGGACTCGCCGATCGCGTGTCGGCGAGCAAGGTGTTCGCCGTCTGCGGCGTGCTCGGCGCGACCTTGAATGCGCTGTTCGCGCTGTGCAGCAGCGGGCTCGCGTCGGCGCTCGTGTTTCGCTTCGGCGTGGGCGTCGCGCTTGCTGGCATCTATCCGCTCGGCATGAAGCTGCTCGTTACGTGGGACCCGCGCCGCGCCGCGCAGACGCTCGCGTTGCTCGTTGCGATGCTGACGCTCGGCACGGCGTCGGTGCATGCGATTCGTGCATTGCTGTCGAGCGTGCCGTGGCAAACCGTGGTGCTCACTTCGTCAGGACTCGCGGTGATCGGCGCGCTGCTGGTGTTCGTGCTCGGCGAAGGGCCGCACGCGCGGCGCTCGGGCAGCCGACGCTTTGGTTTGTCGGCGGGCGTCGGGCAGGTCGTGCGCATCAGCGAGTTTCGCTCGGCCGCGCTCGGCTATTTCGGTCACATGTGGGAGTTGTACGCGTTCTGGACGCTGACGCCGCTGCTCGTGCAGCGCGCGTTCGCGAGCGGCGCGCCGGCGACGCCGGGCACCGTCGCGTTGTGGTCGTTCCTGATCATCGCGATCGGTGCGCTCGGCTGCCTGTTCGGCGGCAGACTCAGCCAGGTGGTCGGCAGCGCGCGCACCGCCGCTCTCGCGCTGACGATCTCGGGCACGCTGTGCGCGATTTATCCGCTGACCACGGGGCTCGGCACCGCCGCGCAGCTCGGGTTACTACTCGTGTGGGGCATCAGCGTGATCGCCGATTCGCCGCAGTTTTCGGCGCTGTCCGTGAAGGCCTGTCCCGCCGACAAGATCGGCGGCGCGCTGACGCTGCAGAACAGCTTCGGCTTTTTCCTGTCCGCCTGCTCGATCCTGTGGTCGACCAGCGTATTTCACGCGCTCGACGTGCGCGTCGCATGGCTGCTGCTGCCTGGGCCGATCATCGGTCTGATCGCGATGACGCCGCTGTTGCGCAAGCAGCCACGCTGGTGATGCTCGCGCTGCGTTACTTGCCGCCGTGCTTTTCCTGCCAGCGCTGCATGAACGCGATCTCGTCATGCTGCGCCTTGATGATGTTGCGCGCGAGCCGCTTGATCTCCGGGTCCTTGCCGTATTTCAACTCCGCCTGCGCCATCCCGATCGCGCCCTGGTGATGCGGGATCATGTGCGCGACGAAATCCCGGTCGGCGTCGCCGGTGTATTCGGGGGCGCTCATCTCATGCATCATGCGCTCGTCGGCGGCCTTGAAGGCTTGCGTCGATGCGCTCGCGTGGGTATGCGCAGAATCCGGCATGTCCATGCCGGGCATGCCCTGATGTTGCGCGTGAGCGGGCAGAGCCGCCGCCGCGAATGCCAAACCGCCGAACACACAGAGAGCGCGCAACGCGCGAAGGTTTTTCATATTGGTTTTCCGTTGTTGAAGAGTGTGGCGACGTGATCCGCGCGATTCTAACGGTCACGTCGGACATCGTGGAGCTTCCTGCCGTGGTAAGGTCAAGCGGAGGCAAAGCAACGCACGCCTATAATGAAACGCGACTGGATGACCAAGCCAGCATCATTGGCAGCATCACTCACTCAACGAGGCTGACAGCATGTACATCGCGATGAACCGCTTCAAAGTGGCGCCCGGCTCCGAGGACGCCTTCGAACATCTGTGGACCACGCGCGACACCCATCTGAAAGAGGTGCCGGGCTTTGTGGAATTTCATTTGCTGAAGGGACCGCGCAAGGACGATCACGTCCTCTATTCGAGCCATACGATCTGGCGCGACCATGCATCGTTCGAAACATGGACGAAGTCCGACGCGTTTCGTGCCGCGCATCGCAGTGCCGGTAACGAAAGCCGCGTGCTGTATCTCGGCCACCCGGAATTCGAAGGCTTCGAAGTCATCCAGACCGTCAAATAACGCGGTCTCGCGCGGCGCCTGCATGCCGGTTCGCATTCGCGCGGGCATGGCGCATGCACATCCGACGCGCATCGCGCGTGGACATCGAGCTGCTCACGGCAGCGCACCACTCACCAAGGATCGAAAACATGAAAGCCGTCAGAATCGGTTCTCCCGCCACAGTCGATAGCCTGCAAGTCGTCGATCTCGCCGATCCCGGTCAGCCCGAGGCCGGGCAGATTCGCGTGCGCATTCGCGCTAGTTCGTTGAACTACCACGACTACGGCGTCGTCAGCGGCAATCTGCCGGCCGAAGCGGGCCGCATCCCGATGGCCGATGGCGCGGGCGTCGTCGAAGCGGTCGGCGCAGGCGTGCGCGAATTCAAGGCCGGCGATCACGTCGTGTCCTGCTTCTTCCCACACTGGGAAAACGGTTCGCCCGCGATCGGCGATTTTGCGACCACCCCCGGCGACGGCGTCGACGGCTACGCGCGCGAAGTCGTCGTGCTGCCGAGCCACTACTTCACGCGCGCGCCGGCCGGCTACAGCCACGCCGAAGCGGCGACGCTGACCACGGCGGGGCTGACCGCGTGGCGCGCGCTGGTCGTCGATGGTCAGTTGAAGGCAGGCAGCAGCGTGCTCGTGCTCGGCACCGGCGGCGTGTCGATCTTCGGCTTGCAGATGGCGAGGGCGATGGGGGCATCGGTGATTGCGACGTCGTCGTCGAATGCGAAGCTCGCGAAGCTGCGCGAACTGGGTGCCGACCATACGATCAACTATCGCGACAATCCCGAATGGGGCAAAGAAGTGCGTCACATCACCAACGGGCGCGGCGTCGATCACGTGATCGAAGTGGGTGGTCCCGGCACGCTGCCGCAGTCGATCACCGCATGCCGCATCGGCGGGCACATCGCGCTGATCGGCGTGCTGACCGGCCGCGCGGGTCCGGTGCCGACCGCGCATCTGATGGCGCGGCAACAGCGTCTGCAAGGGCTGATCGTCGGCAGCCGGCAGGATCAGATCGACATGGTGCGCGCGCTGGAGACCACGGGCATCAAGCCGGTGATCGACAGCACGTTCGCGCTGGACAAGCTCGCCGACGCGTTCCGGCACGAGGCATCGGGTGCGCACTTCGGCAAGATTTGTGTGGCGATCTGAGGATTCAACGCTCGCGCCCGGCCCGCATGACCCGCGGGATCGCTAGGGCCTGTTCACGCTAATAACGGGTTCCCCTGTTTTAAAAAAACCTTCAAGGGGCTGGCCGCCAGAAGGGCCGATCGCCGCGTCATGCTCCTTGCGAATACGTCGAGTATTCGTTGCGTCGCAATCCTTGCGCTCGGCCCTTCTGGCGGCCAGCGCAAGCCCGTTATTAGCGTGAACAGGCCCTAGCTCAAATGCCCCTCGCGAGGTCCGCGAAACAGACACCCGTCGCCTCGCAGGCCTGCGTGAACCCTTCGTCGTAACTCGTGAAAAACAGAGTGCGCGTCGTGCCGAGCGTTCTGAACAGCTCGGCGAGCACCGCGCGCGCTGACGCGTCGAGTCCGCCGGCCGGTTCGTCGGCGATCAGCACGCGGGTTTCGCCGAGCGCGGCCGCCGTCAGAAACACCTTTTTGCGGCTGCCATACGACATCTGCTCGAAACGTTTGTCCAGATGCGGCGCGAGGCCGAAGCGTTCGGCGAGCGCGAGCACGTCGTCGGTCAGAGCGGTGTGCCGCGCCGCCGCAACCTGCCGCAGATAATCGCGGCCGGTCTGATCGGGCCAGCTCATGCTGTCTTCCGGCACATACGTGAGCAGCGCTTGCGCGGCATGCGGCGCGGCGCGCAGCGAATGACCGCCGAGCCATACGTCGCCGGTGTCGGGTTCGAGCGCGCCGGCGAGGATGGCGAGCAACGTCGATTTGCCGCTGCCGGATTCATCGTTCAACGCGACGCAGCCGGACGTCGCGTCGAAGTGCAGTCCTTCGAACAGGACGCGGTCGCTATAGCGCTTGCTGAGGTTGTCGAATCGAAGCATGGGTTGGCGCGCAGAGGGCGATGTGAACGCGGCGCAGGATTGCGCCACGCCTCGTGCATGCCGTGCGGGACCTGCGCCACGGCAATTTCGCGCCAGTGTAGCAGCGCGCGCCTGGTTCCTTCGCGCCGTTACGTAGACGTCGGCGTGTCCAGAAAGAACTCCACCATCCGATCACACACGCGTTCGAACATCTGCGTGCCCGTCACGGTCGGGCAACCGCGCGCGCGTGCCGCTTCGATCAGCGGCGTAAGTGGCGGTTTCGTCACGACATCGCCGACAAAAGTCGTGGCCGGCAAGCGCGCGACGTCGATCGGCAACGAATCGCCCGCGCGCATGCCGAGCGGCGACGCGTTGACGACCACGTCATACGGACTCGGGTCGAGGTCGGCCGCCGCACCGCGCGCCGTGCCTCGGCCGAGCGCATTGAGCCGTGCGGTCAGCGAGCCGGTGCGTTCGACGTCGTTGTCGCGCACGTCGAGCGAGCCGACGCCGCGCTGAATCAGCGCATGGCCGATCGCCGAGCCCGCGCCGCCCGCGCCGACCAGCAGCGCGCGCTTGCCCTGTAGTTCGCAGCCCGCCGCGACGAGCGCCGCAACGAAGCCGGTGCCGTCGAACATACCGCCATGCCAGCCGCCATCGGCGTTGCGGCGCAGCGTGTTGACCGCGCCAAGGAACGCGGCTTCTTCGGCGAGCGTCGCGCAATAGCTCGCCGCGGTGAATTTGTGCGGCACCGTGATGATCACGCCGTCGACGTTGCGCATCGGCGCGATGCCCGCGAAAAAAGCCGGCAGATCGGCTGGCGCGACGTGCGCGGGCACCACCAGCGCATCGCGGCCGGCCGAACGCAACGCGGCGGTCACGCCGGACGGCGAGCGCACCTGCGCAATCGGATCGCCGACGATGAAATACACGCGCGTCGCGCCGCTCAGACCCGCGTCGAGCGACGCCGCGAACGAAGGGGTTTCAGCCCGCTGCATGATCGAATCTCCTGAGTGCAGCATAGGAAAGAACCGTCGACGCCGCTCGGCGCCGGCGCCCAAAAAGCAGAACCTGAGAGAAAGTGTCGATGACGCGAACGGGTCCGTAGAGAGCCGTCGCTCATCCTGCCCAGCTGATTCCAAAATCCTGACTTAATCGTGGCCTATTTTCAGATCATTTAGGTCCGTCGAATTACGCTTTGTCAGTAATTGTGACTGATTTTAATTGGGGTGCGGTTAGATATAGACATTAAAAACACGCGCTGCTTTTTACGCTGATAAACTGTGCGCGGAGCCAAGGCGGCGACGCCCTACGCGCGCTTGCCGCGTCCCCTTCCGGCGTGTCGATGGCCGGATAGATGGTACAAATAGGCCTTTTCCGCGGCTTTGACAGACGCGTACCGCCGGCATACTACCTTCGGCTAACGCGGCTCACCGGGACGCACCGATTGTCGTCCTTCTGAATTGTCCTTTGAGCCTCGCCGTGTGGCGCTTCGCCCCCAGCCGATTTTCCGCAGACTCCGCCTTCCGATTTCGACAGGTAAGTTTGACAGAAAGCTTGATTAAGTAAGGGCTTGTTCAAGTCCGCATTTTGGAAATGACTCATGAAGCCGGGAAATAATTCGCTTGGGAAAAAGCGCGCACGCAAAATTGCGGTCGCGGCTGTGGCGGTGCTGATCGCGGTGTTGGTCGGTTGGGGCGTCTGGTATATCCAGCATCGCGCCGAGCCGCAGGCGCCGGCGCTGAGCGGCATTGCGAGCCAGATGCGTCACGATGCATCCGCGTGGACGCATGCGGAGAAGGATGCGTCGACGATGCTGCGCGACATTCACGACACCAACGTCGCGGCGATCGGCGTGAGTCCCAACGCGATTCTGGTGTCGCTGCGTGACGGCTCGAAGTACTTCGTCACCGATCACAACGCAACCTTCTCGCACGCGCTGCTGCTGGGCGAGCGCTCCGACGCCGCCGCGTATCAGCTCGTGTGGCTGCCCGACGTCGACATCCACAGCGACGGCGCACGCTGGACCCAGCTGTTCGACCAGTTCCGCGACGCGCTGAGCGTGCTGCTGCCGCTCGTGCTGATCGGCGGCATGGCGTGGTTCATGCGACGCGAGATGAAGGGCGGCGCGAAGCTGCTCAGCGAAACACCGACGCTGCGTTTCGACGACGTGATCGGCGCGAACGAAGCGAAGGCCGCGCTCGCCGACATTCGCGGTTACCTGTCCGATCCGAAGCAGTTCTCGTCGCTGGGCGTGCGCGCGCCGTGCGGCATCCTGATGGTGGGCGCGCCCGGCGTCGGCAAGACGCGGCTCGCTCAGGCGCTGGCCGGCGAATGCGGCGCGAACTTCATTTCGATCACGGGCAGCTATTTCAGCGCGAAGTACTACGGTGTCGGTATCCAGAAGGTGCGGCACCTGTTCGAACTCGCGCGCAAGAATGCGCCGACGGTCATCTTCATCGACGAAGCGGACGGTCTCGCGAAACGAACCGACACCGGCGGTGGTCCGGTCGAAGCCGAAAGCAACCGGATCATCAACCAGCTGCTCGCGGAGATGGACGGCTTCGAGTCGAACGAGGGCGTGATCGTCGTGGCCGCGACCAACCATCCCGACAATCTCGACGAAGCATTGCGCCGTCCCGGCCGTTTCGATCGCACGGTGCAGGTGCGTCTGCCGGATCGCGAAGACCGCGCCAAGATTTTCCGTTTCTACGCGCAGCGGCTGAAGTCGAAAGCGGCGGATATCGACTACGACCAGCTCGCGCGTTTGACGACTGGACTGTCGCCGGCCACCGTCGCGATGGTCGTGAATCAGGCGGGGCTGATCGCGCGCAAGGCGGGCGATAACGAAATCGCCGCGAAGCACTTCATGGAAGCGATCAAGATCGCGCGCATCGGCGACGTGAGCGGCGCCGAGCGCGCGCTCACCGAGGACGAGCGCAGGCGCATCGCGGTGCATGAGGCGGGTCACGGTCTGGTCGCCGCGCTGCTCGGCACCGGCGTGCTCGAGGAAGTGACGATTCTGCCGCGTGGCGGCGCGCTTGGCGTCGCGCTGATCACGAAGGCGCAGGACAAGCACCTGTATCGCGAAACGGAAATCCGCAACGAGATCCAGGTGCTGCTCGGCGGACGCAACGCGGAGATTCTGATGTTCTCCGAAGCATCGAGCGGCGCCGCGTCGGACTTGCAGGAGGCCTCGCGTATCAGCCTCGACATGGTGTCGAAGTTCGGCTTCAACAGCGACGGCGATCTGTTCAGTCTCGCGGCGCTGCCGTCGCAGTATGCGGGCCTGCAAATGAAGAGCGCAATCGAGCATGCGAACGTGCTGCTCAAGGAGCTCAACGAACTTTGCTACGGGCTACTGCACGCGTACGAGCCGGTACTGCGCGCCATTTCGGACCAGTTGCTCGAGCACGAGACCGTACCCGGGGACACCGTTTATCGGCTCATCGCCGAGCACAAGAGCACGCTGAAGATCGTGCACGAGCCTGCGGCGGCTTGACGGGCGCTGATGATGCGCTACGCGAAGTCCGACGATCCCGGGTCGGTCGGCATTGCGGGATAGCGCCGCGCGCATCGACCTGGTTCGATCTTTCAGGCTACGTCGGAAGCGACGTTCTCCGCCGCTTTCAATACCGATTCGCCGCGCGTCTTCACTCGCAAAATCGGCGCCTCGATCAACCGCCACGACAGCACCGCAATGCCAAGCGAAATCGCAAACGACGCGACGATGCCAAGCATATGTGCCCACATCGGCACGGTGCCACCAAACAACGCCTCGGCGTGACGGTTACGCGTCAGATCGGGGATCAGGTTGTGATACAGATAGAAGCCGTAACTGATACGCCCAAGACCGGCGAGCCAACGCGTCTGTAGCAGACCCATCACGGCAGCATTGCGGCAACACGCGATCGAAGCCACCAGCGCCGCGATACCGATCCCGTACGTTGCGCTGATCGCGGTAAACAGTAAGGGATCGTCGAGCATGTTCCACCTCGGCTCGGCTGCGCATAAGCCGATCACGACCAGACTCAGCGCGAACAGTGTCAGGCCATGACCGAGCCAGGCACGCACGCGGCCGCGATCGTCCTCGATCACCAGACCACCGATGCCGCCTAACGCGAGCAACCAGACATTGCTCAACGGGTGCGTATAGATCGTGATCTCATCCCAATGCGCGGCGCGCATCACGAACAGCGCGGCAAGGCCTAGCGCCACGATCGCCCAACATGCCGCTCGATGTCGGCGCGTCGCGAGCAGCAGCAAAAACGGCGCAACGACGAGATAGAACTGCTCCTCGATCGCGAGGCTCCACAAGTGCGAATAGCGGCCCGGCCAGTAACGCAGCACCGAGCCGATCCAGAAGTTGGACAGATACGCGAAGTGAAACGGCATGCCGCTCGCCAGTTCCGGATTCGCGAGGCCGAATGCCATCAGCACGCACATCACGACGAGCATCAGGTAATAGATCGGAAAGATGCGCACCGTGCGACGAAACAGAAAGTGCCCGAGTTCGGTGCGGAAACAGCTGTCGCCCTCTTCGATGCGCGCGCGCCGCGACGACAGGATGCCGATGATCAGAAAGCCGCTCAGCGCAAAGAAGATCCACACGCCGAGATGCCCGATTTCGCCGATGTCGCCGAAGAGTCGATGCTGCAGAAACACCATCAGCACAGCGATAGCGCGCAATCCATCGAATCCGGCAATTCTGTTTTTCATAAACCTCTATTCGCAAAGCGGCGGAAAAGCACGAAAACATCGTACGGGGAAAAAATGCGAAAAAAATCGCAACGCGCGTTCGATGATTTATTTTCGAGGCTCGCGTTCCGTCCATGAAGACGGGTGTCCCTGTTTCGTGCATGAAAAGCCGCAAAACTTTCCGCGTGTTCGCTAAAGACGCGCCGAGTATTACCAGTCGCCAACGACTCCATTTCAGAAAGCCGTTGTGAAAGCGAACATTAGAGGCGAATCGTCAGTGCCTTCGCCTGCGTCATAGGTGATGCATTGAACGATCGAGTCTTTTGTCGTTCGCACAGGTTGGCACGCTGATGCGTGGCCATTCACGTTCTTGCGTGCCGCCAGCGCGCATTCTTCGAGAAGACGAATGGAAACCCCAGGCCGTGGCCGTGGACGATCGGTCGAAGTCGATTTTTTTCGCGGTATCGTGCTGATCGTCATCGTGCTCGATCACATTCCCGGCAGCACGCTATCGCATCTGATGCTGCACGCGTACGCGTTGTGCGATTCGGCCGAGGTGTTCGTGTTTCTCGGCGGCTATGCATCGGCGGCGGCGTATACGGCGGTGCTTGCGCATCGCGGCGAACACGCGGCGCAGCTGCGCTTCCTCAAACGCTGCGGGGAGATCTATCGCGCGTATCTGTTGACGGCGGTGCTGACGCTCGTGTCCGGCGCGATTCTCGCGCTGCTCGATCTGAATCGGCCGATGGTAGAAATGACCGGCTGGCCGCCGTTCGCGTTGCAGCCATGGCGTCAAGCATTCGATATCGCGCTGTTGCGCCGGCAACCGTATCTGTCCAGCGTGCTGCCGATGTACGTGCTGTTCGCGCTATGCGTGCCCGTGATGGTGCCGCTCGCGCGCCGCTCTGCATCGCTCGCGCTCGCGGTGAGCGTCGCGGTGTGGGCCGTCGCGCGGCCGCTCGCCGCGTTATTCAGCATTGACGCTGTCGCCGACTGGGCTTTTAATCCGTTTGCGTGGCAACTGATGTTCATGCTCGGTATGCTGTGCCGCGTGCAGCCGATCAGCGAACGTTTTCATGCGAGCTATGCCGCGCAGTGGCTCACGCGCGTCGCGGTGGTCGCGGTGCTTGGCTTCGCGATGGTCAAACTTTTCGTGCTGACGCAGCCTTTGTCCGGCACGCACAAGCAGAATCTTTCAGTGGAACGTGTGATCAATTTCATCGTCATCGCGTGGCTCGCCGCCCAGTTCGTGCGGATGGGCAGTATCGCGTGGCTAGCGAGGCGGCTGCCCGTCGTCGTGACGGTGGGGCGCACCGGACTCGTGTGCTTCGTGACCGGCACGCTGGTGTCGTTGATCATCGACACGGCGACACCGCACACGTTTCACGGTTTTCGCGCGGTGCTGGTCGGGCTCGGCGGCGACCTCGCGGCGATCGGCGCGCTGCTGATGATCGCGCGCGGCTGGAGCGGCTGGAAAGGGCAGCAGTCGGGCGCACAGGCGAATGGCGCGGGTTGCGGATGACACCACTCGAGCGCCGCGGGCGCATCACGACCACGATGCGCACGACGCGCAAGCTCGTTGGACTCGCGACCGTGATGAGCGTCGTCGTGCTCGCGTGGCTCGCGATGCATCGCACGGCCGCGCAGGCCAAAGAGACACCGTTCGCGATGCACTGCGCGGAGTTCGCGGGCGCGGTGCTGTCGCCCGAATTGATCGAGATGCCGACGGCCGGCGCGCTGATCGAAAGCGCGGCGATGATCGGCGCGACCGCGCCGGGCAATCAGCAAGGCGGCGAGTATTGCCGCATCACGGGCCGCATCAAGGCGCTGCATCGGACGACGCCCGACATCCGCTTCGATCTGAATCTGCCGAGTCGCTGGAATGGCCGTGCGTTGCAGATCGGCGGCGGCGGGTACAACGGCGTGGTTGTCAGCGGCACCGGCGTGATGCCGTTCTCGCCGGATCGCGCGCCGCTCGCGCAAGGCTACGCGACGTTCGGTGACGACTCGGGGCATGTCGGCGATTCGTCGCTCGCGGCGTTTGGTCTCGTCGATGAAGCGGTGACGAACTTCGGCTACGCGCATCTGAAGAAAACCCATGACGTCGCGCTCGCGTTGATCGCGCGCGCGTACGGCAGGCCGCCGCAGCGCATGTATTTTGCCGGCGGCTCGACGGGGGGCCGCGAAGGCTACACGGTGATGCAGCGCTTCCCCGACGACTACGACGGCGTGATCGCCAATGCGCCCGCGCTGAATTTTTCCGGCGTGCGGCTGATCGGCGTGAAGCTCGGCCAGGCCGAGTACGGTACGCCGGGCGGCTTCGTGCCGCCGGCGCTGCTCGAACGCGTCTATCAACGCACGCTCGAGGTGTGCGACCGGCTCGACGGCATGGCGGACGGCATCGTCAGCGACGTCGAAGCATGTCGCGCGCACGAAGCGCAAATTGTCGATTCGCTGCGTTGCGCGCTGCGCCTTTCATCTGACGATGCGTGTCTGACCGACGCGCAACTGGCCACCTTGCTGGCGATGCGCGACGGGCTTTCGCTGCCGTTTCGGCTCGCGTGGGACGTGAGCGGCTATCGCGGCTACAACGTGTTCCAGGGCACGCAACTGACCGGCGCGCTCGGGCTCGCGCATCAGCCGCGGCGTCAACCGGTACCGACGTTCTATGCAAACGGTTATCTGTTCGCGCAAGGCGACGGCTATCTGCGCTACTTCGTCGCGCGCGATGCGGACTTCGATTCGTTGACGTTCGATCCGCAACGCCCCGGCAAATATCGCGCGCAACTGATCGCGCTGTCGGGCACGATCGGCGCGATGAACCCCGACCTGTCGCGTTACATCGCGCATGGCGGCAAGCTGATCACGCTGCAGGGTCTCGCCGACGAAGTGATCAGCCCGAACCAGACGATCGCATATCACGACGCGCTAGTCGCGCGTTTCGGCAAGGACGAGGTCGATCGCTTCATGCGGCTGTACATGGTGCCGGGGTTTCAGCATGGCAACGGCGTGTTCATTCCATCGGTCGATCTGCTCGGCGCGCTCGACGCGTGGGTCACGCGCGGCGTCGCGCCCGAAACGCTGATGGCCACAGATCTCGCTGCGGCGACGAATGGACGCTCGCGGCCGCTGTGCCGCTATCCCGGGTTTCCGCGCTATCTCGGCCGAGGCAATGTAAATCTGGCGAGTAGTTTTGTCTGTGCGCAGCCCTGAGGTCTGAGTCGTCGCAGCACCTGTTTGGCCGGCGAGCCGCGCAACAAAGCGTGCGGACCGAGCCGGGGCCCACGCCCGACGAGCCGACAGCCCGAGCGCCACCGCCTTTTCGCGCACGTAGCGCCGCAACCGCACGATCTGTTCGTCCGCTCGCGTGCGCTGCACGCTTTCGCACTTTCCATTACATTGCGGATGCGGCGCGTTCCTTCGCGCCGTTTCCTGTCATTCAACAGCGGTGTCGGCCATCATCGAGTCCATGCAGCCAATCGTTTCGGTCAAGAATCTGTCGAAAACCTATGCCAGCGGTTTTCAGGCACTGAAGAACATCAATCTGGCGATCTACCGTGGAGAAATCTTCGCGCTGCTCGGGCCGAATGGCGCGGGCAAGACCACGCTGATCAGCATCGTCTGCGGCATCGTCAACGCGAGCGAAGGCGGCGTGACGGTGGACGGCCATGACATCGGCTCCAACTATCGCGCGGCTCGCTCGCTGATCGGCCTCGTGCCGCAGGAGTTGACCACGGACGCGTTCGAAACCGTCTGGGCCACCGTGTCGTTCAGCCGCGGCCTGTTCGGCAAGCCGAAGAACCCCGCTTACATCGAGAAAGTGCTGCGCGACCTGTCGCTCTGGGAGAAGCGCGACAACAAGATCATCACGCTGTCGGGCGGCATGAAGCGGCGCGTGTTGATCGCGAAGGCGCTGTCGCACGAGCCGCGCGTGCTGTTTCTCGACGAGCCGACCGCCGGCGTCGACGTCGAGCTGCGGCGCGACATGTGGAAGCTCGTGCGCTCGCTCGCGGCGAGCGGCGTGACGATCATCCTGACCACGCATTACATCGACGAAGCCGAGGAGATGGCCGACCGCATCGGCGTGATCAACGCGGGCGAAATCATGCTGGTCGAAGAGAAGACCGAGCTGATGCGCAAGCTCGGCACGAAGCAGTTGACGCTGCAACTGGAGAGCCCCCTCGACACGGTGCCGGCTTCGCTCGCCGGCTACGGGCTCGCGGTCGCGAACGGCGGCAACGAACTGACCTACACCTATGAAGGCGAGGGCGGGCGCACCGACATCATCGCGCTGCTGAAATCGCTCGACGACGCCGGTATCCGCTTCAAGGACCTGCACACCACGCAGAGTTCGCTCGAAGACATTTTCGTCAGTCTGCTGCGGGGGAACCCATGAACATCTACGCAATGCGCGCGATCTACAAGTTCGAAATGGCGCGCACGTGGCGCACGCTGATGCAAAGCATCATCGCGCCGGTGATTTCCACGTCGCTGTACTTCGTCGTGTTCGGCTCGGCGATCGGCTCGCGTATCAAGGAAGTGGAGGGCATCAGCTACGGCGCGTTCATCGTGCCGGGTCTGATCATGTTGTCGCTGCTGTCGCAAAGCATCGCGAACGCGTCGTTCGGGATTTACTTCCCGCGTTTCACGGGCACGATCTACGAGCTGCTGTCGGCGCCCGTATCGTATCTGGAGATCGTCGTCAGCTATGTGGGCGCGGCGGCCACCAAGTCGATCCTGCTCGGGCTCATCATTCTCGCGACCGCCGCGCTGTTCGTGCCGTTGCAGATCATGCATCCATTATGGATGGTGCTGTTTCTCGTGCTGACGGCCGTCACGTTCAGTCTGCTCGGCTTCATCATCGGCATCTGGGCGGACAGCTTCGAGAAGCTGCAACTGGTGCCGCTCCTGATCGTCACGCCGCTCACGTTTCTCGGCGGCGCCTTCTATTCGGTGGACATGCTGCCGCCGTTCTGGCACGCCGTCACGCTGTTCAATCCGATCGTTTATCTGGTCAGCGGATTTCGCTGGAGCTTCTACGAGTTGGGCGACGTCGGCGTCGGCCTGAGTCTCGGCATGACACTGCTGTTCCTCGCGGTGTTCCTCGTGATCGTCGGCTGGATCTTCAGGACCGGCTATCGCTTGAAAAGCTGATAAGACCGCGCGATTAGCAGAGGGCGCGACAGCGAAAAGCCGTCGCGCCCTCTTCATCGATACGCGCAGACGCCGACTACAACTACAACAGATACGCCTGCGCGACATTGATCAACTGCACGCGGTTGCGCACGTTGAACAGCTGCCGCAAGCGCCGCAGATGATAGTCGACGTTATGCGGCGACAGCCCGAGGAAATACGCGATTTCCTTGTCGCGCTGCCCCTGCACGACCGCCTTCAGCACCGCGTGCTGCAGCGTGCTCAGCGCGACGCGCTGCTGCTGCGCGGGCGCGATGCCGATCACGCTTTTCGCGTGCATCCAGATGAACTCATGAATCGAGTGCGCGAACATCAGCGTTTCCGCGACGATCGATTCGGTCATCCAGCGCGGGTTGCCGATCTCCGAATTGAAGCACAGGCTCGCGCTCAGCTCCGGCTCCGGCAGCGGCATCTGCGTGAGAATGCCGCTCTTGCGGCCGGTCGCCTCCAGCATGTCGATCAGCGCGCCGAGCCGCTCGCTGCGCAGCTGCGCGCGCGGCAGGTCGGCGCGCAGGTCGGCGGTATTCCACAGAAACGGCATGCCGGTCGGCGACGCGAGCGCGACGCGCGGATCGAGCTCGAAATAGCGCTCGCGGAAATAGCGCGTGAGCCATGCCTGCGACTCGTAGCTCGTCAACACGAACATCGTCTTGTGATGCGAAGACGTGCGCGTGGCGGTATAGCTGAACGAGTCGAAGCCCAATTGCATGATGCGCCGACGCACGAACTCCATGCGGTCCTGCGCGCTGCCGAACCGTCCGAGCGGACCGATCAGCGGCGCGGCCCGCCCCGCCGCGGGCGACGGCGTGCCGATTTCTTCCTCGGTGAACAGAGTCAGAAAGCCACTGCGACCCGCACCATTCGCGGCGCGGGGAGACATCTTCACTGCTTCAGCCGCGTGGGCTGATTGCGCGGCGTGCCGCGCGCCGGCCGGGTAAGCCGGTTGGGCGGATGCCGCTCTCGGGTGTGCTGCCGACGCGTGCCCGGCTTCGCCTTGCGGCGAGCCGGTCAGCCATTGCGGCAGCGTATCGCATTCATGTTCCATGAAACGGTAGCTCCGGCGTTCTAAACGCGTGAAAGACGACAACCTCAATGATTACCGATTTCGTGAAATGTCGGTAGCCGGTTCCTTGCTATCATTTTTGTGATCTTGCGCTGACAGTGGACCGGCAATACGGGTACGGCGGCGTTTCTCCTTCCATACGGCACCTCCTTCGAGGGGATGTGATGGCACGAATTCCCAAGCTCACGACGACGCTCGCCTACGACCGCTACATGGCCGGCCAGCGACTCGTGTCGAGCGTGGATCGCGAGTGGCGGCATCTGGTGCTGCGCTCGTATCTCGAGCCGGTGCGGCAAGACCTGCTCGAAGCGCCCGGTTTGCGCGACTTCACGCTGATGACGCTCGCGAGCGGCGCCGAGCATCTCGAACGCAACCTCGGCGGAGCTTGGGAAAGCGCCGATATGCGCGTGAACGACCTGTGGTTCGTGCCGCCCACGCCGATCTCGTGGCGCTGGCATTCGATCAGCGACGAGCCGTTGTCTACGTTGCACGTGCACATCGAGCGCGATTTGATCGACAGCGTCGCGCAACAGATGGGGCTCGACGCGTCGCGTGAACTGTCGCTCGGCGACGCGATGCGCTTCAACGATCCGCTGATCGCCGCGATGCTTGCCGCGCTGCATCGCGCCGCCCGCGATCCGGCCGATTCGCGTCTGTATGTCGATACGCTGGCTCACGCGCTCGCCGCGCACCTGTTGCAGCACTATTCGAGCGGCAACGACGCGCGGCGCGGCGGCGCGACGCGGCCCGAACGGCTGGTGCCGCGCCGGATTCGCCGAGTGACCGAGTACATCCGCACCAATCTCGCCGAAGATCTGGCGATCGCCGAACTGGCCGAGCAGGCCGGCCTAAGCAGTTTTCATTTTGCCCGGGTGTTTCGCCGCGAGACCGGGGAGACGCCGCATCAGTTCGTGACGCGCTTGCGGCTCGAGGAAGCGGCGAGGCTGCTGCGCGCCACGGATCGAACCGTGCTGCAAATCGCGCTCGAAGTTGGCTTCGAGAATGCCAGTCATTTCTCCGTGCAGTTCAAGCGTGGCTATGGTGCGACGCCGCTCGCCTACCGGCTGCGCGCTTGAGATGCACGCCGGCTGATGCTTGCCTGCGCACGCCGTAACGGCTCGCCTTTCTACAGTCGGAATCACGCACTTGCGCAGTGTGCTTTGCATTGCGCGGCTTGCAAACTACGAACTTTCGTGGCGGCGCGCGGTGCAAACTGGCATGGCACGTGGAGCAAGGCTTCGCGGTTCGGCCGGCCGCCCGCGACCAGGCGTGGTCTAACTGGACTGACCGCGGCGCCGACAACTGTATCTGTCGAAACCTTGCATCGGACGACAGAATCGAACCGCTTTTGAACCCCACATACCGGATAACGCGCCATGACCCGACTCAAGATGACCGCCTGCGGCCACGCCTTCATCGCCGAAACCCATCCCGATGCGCCGCAGACCGTGGCCGCCTTCCTGAAGCTGCTGCCGTACCGGCAGAAGCTGATCCATGTGCGCTGGAGCGGTGAGGGCTGCTGGGTGCCGCTCGGCGAATTCAAGCTCGAGAACGACGGCGTCGCGGTCGGCTTCGAGAATCACACGAGCCATCCATCGGTCGGCGACATCCTGTTCTATCCGGGCGGCTATAGCGAGACCGAGATCATCCTCGCATATGGCTCATGCTGCTTCGCGAGCAAGATGGGGCAACTCGCGGGCAATCATTTTCTGACGATCGTCGAAGGCAAGGAAAAACTGCGCGAGCTCGGCACGAAGGTGCTGTGGGAAGGCGCGCAGGAGGTGGTGTTCGAGAGGCTTTGAGCGAGCCGCATTTCCTTGCTGGGCATACGCGATGCTTGTTTGAAGAGCCGCGTGCGGTCAGGTATCGATCCGGCACCGACCACGCACGTGAGGCACTCGACACCGCTGGCCCGCCCGGCGAGGAGGAGCAAATGCGAGGCATAAATGACAAGGTCCGCGCTGTAGTTTTTGCCATGTCGATCGTGGTGCTTTCGGCTTGCGGCGGGGGCGGTGACGGCAGCGGCGGGTCGAGTAGCGGCGGCAGCACGGCGGCCGAGCCGGCTGGCGGCGTCAAGCTGCAGGTCGTGTCGTTCGGCGACAGCCTGTCGGACGTCGGGACTTATGCGCCGCTCGCGAGCGCGGTGGGAGGCGGGCGTTTCACGACCAACCCCGGCGAGGTGTGGTCCCAGCAGGTCGCGCAATACTACGGCGATACGCTCAGCGCCGCGTTCACGATCGATTTCACGCATAAGCTGAGTGCGCAGAGCGGCCTCGGTTACGCGGAAGGGGGCTCGACGGTGGCGACGCCGGCGAACCAGTACGACTATCTGAGCGACGTCATCGGCAACGTCGAAATGCCTGTCAATCAGCAACTGTCGAGCTATCTGAGCGCTCACGGCAGCTTCAACGCCAATCAGCTCGTGCTCGTGTGGGTGGGCGCGAACGATGTGCTCCGCGCCGGCAACCTGCCCGCCGCGGCGCCGATCGTGCAGGCGGCGGCCACGACGCTCGCCCAGCTCGTCGGGCAGATCGTGCAGAACGGCGGCGCGCATGTGGTGGTGATCAATCTGCCGAATATCGGGCTGTCGCCGAAGGGGCTCGCTTCGGCCGATGGTGGCGCGAACCTCACGCAGTTGTCGCAGCTTTTCAACGCTACGTTGAACACCGCGTTGCAAACCGATGGGCTGCAGTCGAAGGTGATCGAGGTCGATTCGTACACGTGGACGAATCAGGTCATCGGAAGCTTTCAGGCGAACGGTTTTACCGTGTCGAATACGGGGCAGGCCTGCGATCCGAAGAAAACGCCCGATGACACCGCGCTGCTATGTTCGCCGGCGACCTATGTGAGCGCCAATGCGGATCAGACTTACATGTTCGCCGATGATTTGCATCCGACGACGCATATGCATGCGTTGTTTGCGCAGTTCGTCGAGCAGCAGATCGCGCATAGTGGGTTGGGGCGGTGAGGGGAGACTACGGCGGGGCGCGCTATCGGCACCCCGCCCCTCAACCAGGCCGAGGTGCGCACCCCATCAGGTCATCACTTGAACAACTTCATCGCCTGCGTCAGCGTATTGATCACCCCCCAGGCAAGCGGAATCATCACATACACCCAGAACACCGCGAGCATCACCTTGTTGGTCGGATGTACGGTTTGAACGGTCGACATACGGATCTCCTCACGCGCCCTTGGCGACTTGTGCATCGGTCATGTGGTGCTTCTCATCCACACGCTTGACCAGCAGGTTGCAGATAAAGCCGATCACGAGCAGCACGGCCATGATGTGCACGGTCATCGTGTACGCGTCCGCTTTGGCGACACCGTTCGCGACTTCATATGCGCGGATGTAATTGACGAGCACCGGACCCGCTACACCCGCCGCCGCCCACGCGGTCAGGAGCCGTCCATGAATGCCGCCGACGAACGCCGTACCGAACATGTCGGCGAGATAGGCCGGCACCGTCGCGAAGCCGCCGCCGTACATGGACAGGATGATGCAGTACGTCAGCACGAACAGCGCGATCTGTCCGTTCGCGGCAAAGCTGGGCACGAAGTAGTAGAGCACCGCGCCGAGCACGAAGAAGATGGCGTAGGTGTTCTTGCGACCGATCCAGTCCGATGCCGACGACCACACGAAACGTCCACCCATGTTGAACAGCGACAGCAATCCGACGAAGCCGGCCGCAGCCGACGCCGTCACGGTGTTCTTGAAGCTCTCCTGGATCATCACCGAGGCCTGGCCGAGAACGCCGATCCCGGCCGTCACGTTCAGGAACAGCACGAACCAGATCAGATAGAACTGCGGTGTTTTCAACGCCTGATCGATATGCACGTGGTTGCGCGAGATCAGCCGGTGCTGCGTGACTTCGGGCGGCGTCCAGCCGGCCGGCTTCCAGTCGGCGGGCGGCACGCGGATCGCGAGCGCGCCGACCGTCATCGAGATGAAGTAGACGATGCCGAGCACGACGAAGGTCTCAGCGACGCCCACGCTCGTTGCGCTATGAAAGTGGTTCATCAGCGCGACCGACAACGGCGCCGCGATCATCGCGCCGCCACCGAAGCCCATGATCGCCATGCCGGTCGCCATGCCGCGGCGGTCCGGGAACCAGCGGATCAGCGTCGACACCGGCGACACATAACCGAGCCCCAGCCCGATCCCGCCGATCACGCCGTAGCCGAGATATAGCAGCACGATCTGATGCAGATAGACGCCGAGCGCGGACACCAGGAACCCGCCGCCGAAACAGCATGCTGCCGTGAACATGGTGCGGCGCGGACCGACGTGTTCGAGCCATTTGCCCGCGAATGCCGCCGACAAACCGAGGAACACGATCGCGAGCGAAAAGATCCAGCCGAGCGCGGTCAGCGACCAGTCATCGGGCGCGGACTGCGTGATGCCGATCACTTTGGTCAGCGGTCCGTTGAATACCGAGAACGCATAGGCCTGACCGATGCACAGATGCACGGCGAGCGCCGCCGGGGGCACCATCCAGCGCGAAAAGCCGGGCTGTGCGACGGTGGCCTGTTTGGAAAAAAATGGGGCTGAGCCTCGTTGGCCGCCCGGCTCGCTGATGCTACTCATAAGTGGGTCTCCTTACAGTTGTTCTGTTTATCGGCGCTTCGTGCATATACCTTGAGGCGGCGGAGTGTAACTTGCGCACGCCGTCGCGTCATCGCTATATGTACTTTCATTTCATATGACCTGGATCCACGTACCCAAAATCGCGCCTGGCTCGACAATAGGACCTGGACGATGGCTTCGCAATATGAAGCACGCGGACATAAGGTGTGAACCTGGTGAACCGCGGGTATTCTTCACGCGATCGTGCAAATCGTGGGACGCTCCGAGCGGGTTGCTTCGTTCTTCCGACTAGAGCCACTATGCAAAGTCAGCAATAAAGGAGACGCGCACGACGCGCGGCACAAAACGAAACGGGCCGGCGCGGCTTCTTCGCCGCGCCGGCCCGTCGTGTATCGACGGCGAGTTCCGCCGGTGTCAATCGATCTTGCGCCCGGTCTTCATGCGTGCTGCAACGAGTACCGAGATCAGACAGCCGATCGCCAGATACGCGGCCACCGGATGCCACGAGCCGCCCGCGAAGCTGACCAGCGCGACCGCGATGAACGGCGTGAATCCGCCGCCGACCACGCTCGCCACCTGATAGCCGACACCCGCGCCGCTATAGCGGTACTCGGTGCCGAACAGCTCGGTGAACATCGGCTGCTGGACGCTGACGACCATGTCGTGCGCGATGTTGGCAAGCATCACCGCGAACACGACGATCCATACTGTCGAACGCGCTTCGAGCGCGAGGAAGAACGGCACCGCGCTGAACACGCCGACCAGCGCGCCGATCATATAGATGCGACGGCGGCCGAAGCGATCCGCGAGCCACGCGAAGCACGGAATCGTCACGCAGCTGAGCGCGCCGACGACGAAGCCGATCGTCAGGAAAAACTCGCGCGGCATGTGCAGGTTCGTGGTCGAGTAGCTCAGTGCGAACGCGGTCACGATGTACATCGTGAACAGCTCGGCGAGCCGCAGCGCGATGATCAGCAGGAAGGCTTTCGGATGGCGCAGCAGCGCTTCGACGATCGGCAGGCGCACACGGCGCTCGCCATGCTGGCCGACTTTCTCGACGAACTCCTGAGATTCCTCCATGCTCGAGCGGATCCAGAGCGCGATCAGCACCAGTACGACGCTGAACAGAAACGGCAGACGCCAGCCCCAGCTGAGGAACGCGGCGTTGTCCATCGAGCGGCTGATCAGCGCGACGAGTCCCGTCGACAGCACGAGCCCGACGCCGTAGCCGACCTGCACGCCGCTGCTGTAGAAGGCCTTCTTTTTCTCGGGCGCGCTTTCGACGGCCATCAACGCCGCGCCGCCCCATTCGCCGCCGACCGCAAAGCCCTGGATTGCGCGCAGCGTGACGAGCAGCACCGGCGCCAACCACCCGATCGTCGAGAACGCCGGCAGCAGACCGATCGCGGCCGTCGACAGACCCATCATCATCACGGTGAGCACGAGCATGCGCTTGCGTCCGAGCCGGTCGCCGTAATGGCCGAACACGAAGCCGCCGAGCGGCCGGAACAGAAAGCCGACGCCGAAGGTCGCGAACGCGGCAAGCGTGCCCATCGCCGGGCCGACGTTCGGGAAGAACTCGGCGTTGAACACGAGCGCGGCGACGATGCCGTACAACAGGAAGTCGTACCAGTCGACCACGGCGCCGATAAAGCTGCCGAGCGCGGCCTTGCGAGCCTGACTGCGCGCATTGCGGTGATTGGCCACTGTGGCCTGCGGGTGGGTGGTGCTCATCGAGTCTCCTTCAATGTGATATGTGCTTTAATCGATCGCGCCGCCCGGGCAAGGCTTTCGACGCGATCGATCCGCGCAGGGAATGTCCGGAAGGTTAATGACGCGACCCGGAATTCACAATCCGCGTGATGGAGAAAATGCGCGATCATCGCTCGCGGCTGCGCGAATAGCGCGCGTTTTGCGTGTTTACACCGAGCGCCACGGAGAACCGTCGCGGGGAATGATGTGGGCGAACCCACGCAGCGCGCGGCGTGCTAACGTGAAAGTAATCTTAAAAACAACAGTCATTGATATACTACATACCGAATATTGAAAAATGCGGCGTTGCAGCATATGATTGAGGGATCAATCTTCTCAATCATCCGGAGTTACACGTGGAATTCGTGCCTCTTGCGCTGTTCGCCATGGCCGTCGTTGGGTTGGGCTGTGCCGCCACCGTTCTGCTGACCGACTGGATTCCCGAATCGGTCGCTGCACCTGCATCGCAACATGGCCGCTTCGTGGGTCTGGGCGAGCAGCGCGGCAAAACGGCGGCGCCGAATCGCGCGCATGTTCAAGCAGAGGCGATGAATGTCGTCAGAACTTCCAACTGAAACAGTGGCCACCCCGTTGACCCTGTCGTTGCAGCCAATCGGCGCGAGTGCGAGCTTGCGCGATCAGGCCTATGCGATGCTGCGTCAGGCAATCGCAGACGCGGATATCTACCAGAATCGCGAAGAAATCCGTCTCGACGAGCGCGTGCTCAGCGAATCGCTCGGCGTGAGCCGCACGCCGGTGCGCGAAGCGATGACGCTGCTCGAGCAGGAAGGCTTCCTGCGCATGGTGCCGCGGCGTGGCATCTACATCGTGCGCAAGAGCAAACGCGAAATCGTCGAGATGATCCAGATGTGGGCCGCGCTCGAAAGCATGGCCGCGCGGCTCGCCACGCTGCATGCGACCGACGAGGAAATCGGCCGCTTGCGCCATATGTTCGACAATTTCCGCGACACGACGCCGGCCGAGCATATCGCCGAGTATTCGGACGCGAACATCGCGTTTCATCAGGCGATCGTCGAGTTGTCGAAGTCGCAGATCATTCTCGATACGATCAAGAACATCTTCATCCACGTGCGCGCGATCCGGCGTATGACCATCTCGCAGAGCGACCGGGCCGCGCGCTCCATCGTCGATCATCTGCGCATCATCGAGGCGCTCGAAAAGCGCGATACCGAACTCGCCGAGCGGCTCACGCGCCAGCATTCGCTCGATCTCGCGGCGTTCGTCGAAGCCAATTGCGATTTCCTCGATTGATGGCGGCGTAGACGCTGCCTGGCTGCTGATTGCGAAAAGCCCGCGTGTGCAAGCACCGCGGGCTTTTTTGCGTGCGCGCACTTCGAGCGATCCGCAGGTCGCGCGGCGGCAAACCAAACGAGGTCGCCGCCGCGCTGCGGGATAAACCTTGCTTGACGGTCTTGAAAATATGGTATGTGATATATCAACAATGACCGGTTAACGCACGACCTGGTGTTTTCCCTTGAAATGACTGCCGCAGAGCCCTGTAGATTCGGCGCAAAGCTGCGGCAGACAAGCTCGAGCAGCACAAACTTCGCGCCGTCTATGTCTCGAAATTGGCCTTGAAGGAATGTGATATATCACATACGGTATCTTCGAAGCCGTGAGACGTCGGTGCAACCGGACGTATATCGAAGCGGACGCGTCCGTCGATAACCGTTGCACATCCGATTGATGAGGAGATGACCATGTCTGCAGTTGTTTCATCCCTGAGTCCGGCCACGGCCACCACGACCGCCGACGACACGCTCAAGCAGAAGACCCGCGACGCGGGCGTCGTGTCGGGCGGCCATCTGGTCGCAAAGGCGCTGAAAAACGAGGGGGTCGACACGATCTTCACGCTGTGCGGCGGCCACATCATCGATATCTACGACGGCTGCGTCGACGAAGGCATCCGCATCATCGACGTGCGCCACGAGCAGGTCGCCGCACACGCGGCCGACGGCTACGCGCGCCAGACCGGCAAGCTCGGCTGCGTGGTGACGACCGCCGGCCCCGGCTGCACGAACGCCGTAACCGGCATCGCGACCGCGTTCCGCTCGGAAAGCCCGATCCTGCACATCGGCGGGCAGGGCGCGCTGACGCAGCACAAGATGGGCTCGCTGCAGGACCTGCCGCACGTCGACATCATGGCGCCGATCACGAAGTTCGCCGCGAGCGTGTCGAGCACCGAGCGCGTCGCGGACATGATCTCGATGGCCGCGCGCGAATGCTTCAACGGCGCGCCCGGTCCCGCCTACCTGGAAATTCCGCGCGACGTGCTCGACCGCGAAGTCGACGTGTCGCGCGCGATCGTGCCGCGGCCGGGCCGCTATCGCGCGTCGACGAAATCGATCGGTGACCCGCGCGACATCGAGAAACTGGCGGACATTCTCGTCGATGCGGAACGCCCCGCGATCCTGTACGGCCAGCAGGTGTGGACCGCGCGCGGTCACGAGGAAGCGATCGCGCTGCTGCGCGGCATCGAGATTCCCGGCTATTTCAATGGCGCGAGCCGCGGGCTGCTGCCGCCGGGCGATCCGCATCATTTCGATCGCACGCGTTCGCAGGCGTTTGCGAATGCCGACGTGCTGATCGTGGTCGGCACGCCGTTCGATTTCCGCATGGGTTACGGCCGACGCATCAGCAAGGAATTGACGCTGGTGCAGATCGATATGGACTATCGAACCGTCGGCAAGAATCGCGATATCGATCTGGGTCTGGTCGGCGATCCGGGCGCGATTCTCGCCGCGGTGCTGCAGGCCGCGAGCGGTCGTATCAAGGACGACAAGCGTCAGGCGCGCCGCAAATGGATGGCGCAGTTGCGCGACGCCGAAGCGAGCGCAACCGAAAAACTGATGCCGCTGTTCCGCTCGAACAGCACGCCGATTCATCCGTATCGCGTCGCGTACGAACTCAACGAGTTCCTGTCCGACGACACCGTCTATATCGGCGACGGCGGCGACGTCGTGACGATCTCCGCGCAAGCGGTGCGCCCGCGCCGCCCCGGCCAGTGGATGGACCCCGGCGCGCTCGGCTCGCTCGGCGTCGGCACCGGCTTCGCGCTGGCGGCGAAGCTCGCGCATCCGCACAAGGAAGTGCTCTGCTATTACGGCGACGGCTCGTTCGGCATGACCGCGTTCGACATGGAAACCGCGAACCGCTTCGGCGCACCGTATCTCGCGGTGATCGGCAACAACTCGGCGATGAACCAGATCCGCTACGGCCAGCTTGCCAAATACGGCGAAGAACGCGGCAACGTCGGCAATCTGCTCGGCGACGTGCCGTTCAGCAAATTCGCCGAAATGCTCGGCGGCTATGGCGAGGAAGTGCGCGATCCCGCGCAGATCGCGAGCGCGCTACAGCGTGCGCGCGAAGCGATTCATCGCACCGGCCGCTCGGCGGTGGTCAACATCTGGGTCGACCCGCGCGAGTACGCACCGGGCACGAAGAACCAGACCATGTACAAATAACCCTCATCGTTCGGGAGATACGACATGGCCAAGGCACTCGACGGTGTGCGCATCCTCGATTTCACGCATGTGCAATCGGGGCCGACCTGCACGCAATTGCTCGCATGGTTCGGCGCGGACGTGATCAAGGTAGAACGGGCAGGCGCGGGCGACATCACGCGCGAGCAGCTGCGCGATATTCCCGACGTGGATAGCCTGTACTTCACGATGCTCAATCACAACAAGCGCTCGGTCACGATCGACACCAAGCATCCGGAAGGCAAGCAGGTGCTCGAAGCGCTGATCCAGAAATGCGACGTACTGGTCGAAAACTTCGCACCGGGCGCGCTCGACCGGATGGGCTTTACGTGGGAGCGGATTCAGGAATTGAATCCGCGCATGATCGTCGCCTCGGTGAAGGGCTTCGGTCCCGGTCCTTACGAGGACTGCAAAGTCTATGAAAACGTCGCGCAATGCGCGGGCGGCGCGGCCTCGACCACCGGCTTCGACGACGGCCCGCCTGTCGTGACCGGCGCGCAGATCGGCGACAGCGGCACGGGGCTGCATCTCGCGCTCGGCATCGTCACTGCGCTCTATCAACGCACGCATACCGGACGCGGCCAGCGCGTGCTCGCGGCCATGCAGGACGGCGTGCTCAATCTGTGCCGCGTCAAACTGCGAGACCAGCAGCGGCTCGACCGTACCGGCGTGATGAAGGAGTATCCGCAATATCCGAACGGCACGTTCGGCGAAGCGGTGCCGCGCGCGGGCAATGCGTCGGGCGGCGGCCAGCCGGGCTGGATTCTGAAATGCAAAGGGTGGGAGACCGACCCCAACGCCTATATCTACTTCATCACGCAGGCGCCCGTGTGGGCGAAGATCTGCAACGTGATCGGCAAGGAGGAGTGGGCCACGGACCCCGACTACGCGACGGCGCCCGCGCGCCTGCCGCGCTTGAAGGAGATCTTCGCCGAAATCGAACGCTGGACGATGACGAAGACCAAGTTCGAGGCGATGCAGATCCTGAACGAATACGACATTCCGTGCGGCCCGATCCTGTCGATGAAGGAAATTGCCGCGGAGCCGTCGCTGCGCAAAACCGGCACGATCGTCGAAGTCGATCATCCGAAGCGCGGCAAGTATCTGACAGTGGGCAATCCCATCAAGCTGTCCGACAGCCCGACCGACGTCAAACGCTCGCCGCTGCTTGGCGAACATACCGATGAAGTGATGGCCGAGCTCGGTTATTCGGCCGAGCAGATCACGGCGCTGCGCACGGCGGGCGCAATCTAGGAGCGAGGCATGCAGACGTGGATGCGGTTCATGTCGGGCGACGGCGGCATCGTGTTCGGCCGTGTCGAAGGCGCCTATCTGCACGAGTACGAAAGTCTCGCGCAGCCGGTGCCGACCGGCGCGGTACTGTCGCTGCGCGCATTGACGCCGTTGGCGCCGTGCTCGCCCGGCAAGATCGTCGCGCTCTGGAATAACTATCACGCGCTCGCGGCGAAGCTCGACAAACCCGTGCCCACGCATCCGCTGTTTCTGCTGAAGCCGGCGGCGTCGGTGGTCGGCGCGGGCGAGCCGATCCGCCGGCCGCGTCACTACGCGGGCAAGATCGTCTACGAAGGCGAACTCGGCATCGTGATCGGCCAGCGTTGCCGCGACGTGGATGCGCAGCAGGCGGAGGCGGCGATCTTCGGCTACACGCTCGTCAACGACGTCACCGCCGCCGATCTGCTTAACGAGAATCCGCATTTTCCGCAGTGGTGTCGCGCCAAGAGCTTCGATACCTTCTGTTGCCTGGGTCCGGCCATCGTCTCCGGTTTCGACTGGCGGGCGGCGCGCCTCCTGACCACGCTCGACGGCGCCGAGCGTCAGAACTATCCGCTCGCCGATATGGTCTTTTCGCCGGCCGAGCAGGTGAGTCTGATATCGCAGGATCTGACGCTCGAACCCGGCGACGTGATTGCGTGCGGCACCTCGGTGGGCGTGGGGTCGATCAAGGACGGTGCAACGGTCTCGATCACGATCGATGGGATAGGCACGCTGACCAATACCTTGAGCGCGGCGCAGCGCGACGAGCCACCGCGATCGGGCGATACCGCGAACGTCGGTTGACGAGGGCCGGACCTCGCGGCTCTTGCCTTTTCATCGCATCACGGAGGATCACGCATGCCGCAAGCCTGTGGGAGTGCCGTGTGGATGGACCTGTTGTTGCTGCTCGCCGTGACTGTCGCCGCGGCGTTGATTGCGGTGCTGATGGTGGCGTTGGCCGCGCTCTCGCGACGACAGTTCGGCCGACGTTCGGCGCAGCGGCATTCATGGGTGCGCGAACGCGATCTGACACGCAGGCCCCGGATGCTTGCATTGCTTGGCAGCGGCATCGGTTTGGCGGTCGCGTCGACAGGCTTTACGCGCTACCTGTTGGCAGCGGCGCGCGAGAACACCGAACGCATCGAACTGTTTGCAGCCGTGTTGATCGGCGCGCTGCTCTTTGCGATCTCGGCGATTGCGTTCTGCAAGCTGCGCGGCGCATTGCAACTCGAGGCGGTCGCGCGGCCGGGACATCACGTCGTCAATCTGTTTGCGCTGTCTTTATGCGGATGGCTCGGTTACGGCTTCGTCACTGAACAGGCACAGCCGTTCGGACTGGCGGCATTGCTCGCGACGGGCGCGCTGGCGTTGGCAATGGGCGTGCATCTGATGCTGAGCCGCGAGTACTCGGCCGATCCCGCTCACGCGGCGAATCGCGTCAGTTGCGCAGCGCGCATGTTTGCCTTCGCCGCGCGTAGCGATGGCCTGGCGATCGGCAAGCCGGGCCTGCTCGCGAACATCGAGTGGCATGGCGGGGAAGAGCAGACGTGGGCGCTTCGCGATGTCACGCCGGCGATGATGCGCGTGAGCGCCTCTGCAGATAGTCGGGATGGGCGTGATGGTAGACGCGGCAACGGCCGCCAGCGCGACTGTGCACGCCAATGCGCGCACGAGCGGCCGGTTCATTTCACTACACGTCGCTGATCAATGATGCATGCGCCGCCAGGAGAGCTGATTGCCAATAGCGAAGACGGCGGGACGATGATCCCGCCGCCCGAGTCTTTTTCAATGCTTCTAGTCGCCCACGGTCGCGGCGAATTCGCTGTAGTACTGCGTCTTCCTATGCAGAATCAGTTGCGCGAGAAAGTCGGCATCGTACGCCCGATGCAGGTGGCTGTGATAGCGCTCGATATAAGCGGTGATTCGCGCCAACTCGCCATTGAACTCTTTCAGCATGTCGAGCGTCGCATGGTCCCAGCGAAACCGCAGCCCAAGCTCGCTGAACGCGGCATTGTAGGCGCTCAGATGCGCATCGTCGGGTTGGTCTTCGTGATCCGCCGCCGCTGTGCGAGCGTTGCGTGTACTGATACGGGATTCAACCGGAGCGTGGTTCATGATCGGCCTCCTCGGCTCGCAAGTGAAAGAACTCGCTTGCAGCATAGAAGTCGCGATCGATTTGCAATAGTTAAAGTTTTATTGGCTTTCCATAGCCTACGGCTTATGCACGCTCAGTTCCTTCACGCGGGTGATCTTTTCGATCAGATTGGCGCCTTCCTCCATCAGGAAGCGTTTGAAGGCGACGGCAACCGGTGGCAGACGCTTGTTCTTCCGATGCACGACATACCAATTGAGCATGACCGGAAAGGTTTCGACGTCGAGCACGACCAGATGACCCAGTTGCAATTCGAGGCTGATCGTATGGGCGGACAGAAACGCGATGCCCATGCCGGCGATGACCGCCTGCTTGATCGTCTCGGTGCTCTTGATCTCCATCGCAATCTTCAGATTGGACAGCCGGCCGGCAAAACCTTCTTCCATCGAATTCCACGTGTCCGAGCCGCGTTCGCGCACGATGAACGCTTCGTTCGCGAGTTGACTGAAGCGGATATTGCGCTTGTGCGCAAGCGGATGAGTGGGCGCCGCGACGATCACGTACGGGTGCGGCGCGAACGGTTCATTGGTCGCGTCGGTTTCGTGCGGCGGACGCACCATGACCGCGAGGTCGGTCTGATTGGTCGCCAGTTGATGAAGCAGTTCTTCGCGGTTGTGTACCGCGAGATTGAGATCCACACCCGAATAGCGACGCGTGAATTCGGCGAGAAGGCGCGGAAAGAAATAGTCGCCCGCGCTAATCACCGCAACATTCAGTTTGCCGCCGGAGACGCCCTTCAACTGGCTCATCGCTTCGTCGACTTCATGGAACTGCTGCATGATCGCGCGGCTGTAGTGGAGCATTTCCGTGCCGGCCGGCGTCAGATAGATCTTCTTGCCGAGTTGCTCGAACAGAGGCAGCCCCGCATGTTCCTCGAGTTGCCGGACCTGGGTGGAAACGGCCGGCTGAGTCAGATGCAATTCCTCCGCGGCGCGGGAAAAACTCAGGTGGCGCGCTACCGTTTCAAAGACCTTCAGTTGCCGCAGAGTTGCATTGCGCATCGTCATGGTCGATGTATAAGGAAACGTGAATCAACATAATAACAAACTTTAATTATGAGTAATTCAGCAATGACCCTAGCATGAAACTTATAACAAGCCGAATAGCTGCTGTAATACGCGGGTTAACGCATAGATATGTGGTGTGGCGGACTCAATGGCGGGGGAATAACCTGTAATGCTTACCGGCTGAAGCGTGGTTCTGGTCGGAATAAAGCAAGAATTTTATAGAAGACGAGTTCGGGGATCTGCGGAAACAAAAAAGCGCCAATTGAGATTTTTCCCGAATAGGAAGTTCTCGGGCCATAACGATAAGGCGGGACACATCCAGCGCGGCGCGTCAGCCGGCTGCACTAAATAAATAGTGGAGACAAGGCTCATGAACGATATCACCCAGCAATCGACGACCCGTATGTCCTGGCGTAACCGATGGTGGCAACTCGTCATCGGCATGGTGTGCATGGCGCTGGTGGCGAATCTGCAATATGCGTGGACGTTATTCGTGGCCCCTATGCATGCGCGGCATCACTGGAGCGAGGCGTCGATCCAGCTCGCGTTCTCGATCTTCATTCTGACCGAGACGTGGCTCGTGCCGTTCGAGGGCTGGCTCGTCGATCGATTCGGGCCGCGCCCGGTGGTGGCAGCCGGCGCGGTATGCGCGGGTTTGTCGTGGATTCTCAATTCGCATGCGACTACGCTCGGCATGTTGTATTTCGCGGCGGTGATTGGCGGGATAGGCGCGGGCGGTGTGTATGGAACATGCGTCGGCAACGCGCTCAAATGGTTTCCCGACCGGCGCGGTCTCGCCGCGGGTTTGACGGCTGCGGGCTTTGGCGCAGGCGCGGCGCTGACGGTGATTCCGATTGCGAACATGATTACGCGCCGCGGCTATGAAGAGACGTTCCTGTTCTTCGGCATCGTGCAAGGCGTCAGCATTCTGCTGCTCGCGATGCTCCTGACGCGGCCGATCTTGCGTCAGCCAGGGGTACGCAAGAGCCGCTTCGCAGTGTCGAAGGTCGATTTCACCTCGCGCCAGATGATCAGAACGCCAGTGTTCTGGGTGATCTACGCGTCGTTCGTCGCGGTCGCGGCGGGCGGCTTGATGGCGACCGCGCAGATCGGCCCGATCGCGAAAGACTGGGGCATAGCGCGCATTCCGATGACGGTCTTCGGCGCGACGTTGCCGCTGCTGACTCTCACGCTGTCGATCGACAATATCTTCAACGGCTTGACGCGTCCGCTGTGCGGCTTCATCTCCGACAAGATCGGCCGTGAAAACACGATGTTCGTGATCTTCATCGGCGAAGGGCTCGCGTTGCTCGGCATGATGCAGTTCGGCAGCAATCCGTATGCGTTCATGGTCTTTGCCGCGCTGATCTTCCTGTTCTGGGGCGAGATCTTCTCGATCTTCCCGGCGACTTGCGCCGATACGTTCGGCAGCAAGTACGCGGCCGCCAATGCCGGCACGTTGTACACCGCGAAGGGCACGGCCTCGTTGCTGGTGCCGATCGCGTCCATACTCGCGGCGACGGGCGGCTGGAGCCTTGTCTTCGTCTTTGCCGCCGTCATCACGATCGCAGCCGGCATTTCCGCGAAGTTCATCCTCAAGCCGATGCGCGCGCGTTGGATCGAATCGCACAACGAACCTCAGGGCGCGCTGGCCGTCGCGGGTCATGGCAATGGCAATGCGTCGCGAATGAGTCACTGGCCCGAACAGTCTGGCGAATAACGTGAGCGTCGCGCGCCCGGAACCGATGCCATGAATGTTTCGCTGCAGCAACTCAAGGTATTCGTCGCGGTCGCGCGCGAGCGCAGTTTCACGCGCGCGGCGCGCGAGTTCGATCTGACGCAGTCGGCCGTGAGCCGTTGCGTGCGTGAACTGGAAGACGCGGTCGAATTGAAGCTGTTCGATCGCACGACACGCCAGGTCGAACTGACGAATGCGGGTGCGAGTCTCGAGAGAAGAATTGGCCGGCTGCTCGACGAAATCGAATTGACGCTGCTCGAAGAGCGCGATGCTTACGAGGGACACACGGGCGTCGTCTTATTCGCGAGTAATCCGGTGTTGTCATCGGGCTGGGTGCCGCAGGCTTTGGCGCAGTGCGCGTCGGTTTTTCCCGAGCTGGTCGTATCGGTCAAGGATCAACCTCAAAGCAGCGTACTGGCCAGTGTCGAGCAGGGCGAGGTGGATTTCGGCGCGGTCTGTGTGACTGCACCTGTCGATAGTCCTCTACTGCACGCTCAGGTACTTTTCACTACGCCACTGCAGGCGGTGCTTCCATCCGCGCATCCGCTAGCGCGGCAAGACAGCATCGGATGGCACGCGTTGCGCGAATGTCCGCTGATAACGCTGAATGCCGATACTGGCGTGCGTGCCGCGCTCGCACCGGTACTCGCCGCGAACGGATCGAAGCGCCGGCCGTTGCAGGAACTCGGACACGTCGCGGCCGTAGCGCGCATGGTCGAATTGGGACTGGGTGTCGGCGTATTGCCTGTCGATGCGCATTGGCCTTCTCCGGGCGCTTCGTTGGTGAGTCGTCCGCTGGTCCCCGAAACGGCATTGACGACGGTACTCGTGCACCGCAGAAATCGCTCGCTTCGTCCCAATGCGGCGGCTGCGTGGGCGCAGTTCGTTGCGTCGACGACTGATCATTCGCCGATCACGAACGAAGCGCCTGCCGCAGCCGCGACGCCAAGCTTCAACTGGCGGTCCGTGCGGCAAAGCCTGTTGCCGGAACCTTAGACAGGGGCCGACCAAAAAGCTTGCGCGGCGCGCGGCATTCGATCGATGCGCCGTCAGTCAACCACATAACGTCCTACTCAAGGAGCTTCATGATGGAAATCCAGACCGATCTCAGGCACCACGATCTGCTGATCGACGGCAAGCGCATGCCGTCAGGCACCGGGGAATATTCCGTCGACATCAACCCCGCGACCGAAGAGCCGATCGCACTGGTGGCGCAAGGCAGCGCAGCCGACGTCGATGCCGCGGTGCGCGCCGCGCGCGGCGCATTGAAAGTGTGGAATTCGATTCGGGCGGCCGAACGCGGGCGCATCCTGCAACGTCTCGCGGGCCTGATGCGCGAGAACATGGAAGAACTCGCCGCGCTCGAAAGTCTCGACGGCGGCAAGCCGATTGCCGCGGTGATGCGTCAGGACGTGCCCGCCGCGATCGATACCGTCGAATACTACGCAGGCTGGTGCGACAAGATCAACGGCCAGGTGGTGCCGACGCGTCCCGATGCATTGACCTATACGTTGCGCGAACCTGTCGGCGTGGTCGCCGCAATCGTGCCGTGGAATTTTCCGCTGATGATCGGCATGTGGAAGATCGCGCCCGCGCTCGCATGCGGTTGCACGCTGATCGTCAAGCCCGCCGAGATCACGCCGCTCACCGCATTGCGCATCGGCGAGCTGGCGCTCGAAGCGGGCGTGCCGCCGGGCGTGCTCAACATCGTCACCGGCAAAGGCAGCGTGGTGGGCGACGCGATGGTCTCGCATCCCGGTATCGACAAGGTCACGTTCACCGGTTCGCCTTCGGTCGGACGAGGCATCCTGCAGGGCGCGGCGGGCAACTTCAAACGCGTGACGCTGGAACTCGGCGGCAAGTCGGCCAACGTGATTTTTGCCGACGCGAATCTCGACAATGCGGTGCGAGCCGCGGCGTCGGGCGTGTTCTTCAATACAGGGCAAGTGTGCTCCGCCGGGTCGCGGATACTCGCGCATCGCGACGTGTATGACGAAGTGGTCGAGCGTCTGGCCACGCGCGCGAAGTCGATCAAGGTCGGCGACCCGTCGCTGCGCGAAACGTCGATGGGACCGCTGATTTCGGCCGCGCAGATGAAGACCGTATTGAGCTATGTCGACACGGGACGCTCGGAAGGTGCATCGCTCGTGACGGGTGGCGCGCGCGTCGGCAATCGCGGCTTTTTCGTCGAGCCAACCGTGTTCGCGAATGTCGAGCACGAAATGCGTATTTCGCAGGAAGAAATCTTCGGGCCGGTGGCGAGCGTGATCCGTTTCAACGACGAAGCGGACGCGATCCGAATCGCCAATGGCACGTCGTACAGTCTCGCGGCTGGCGTGTGGAGCGCTGACTTGAGCCGCGTGCATCGCGTGGCGCGCGACCTGAAGGCGGGCACGGTGTGGATCAACACCTACGGCTATACGGACGTGCGTTTGCCGTGGGGCGGTGCTGGCGATTCGGGCTTCGGTCGCGAGCATGGCGATGTCGCGATCGAGAACTTCACGGAACCGAAGGCGGTGTGGGTGGCGATCGATCAATAGCGGCAAATGCGAAAAAGGATCGGATGCATGGCATCCGATCCTTCAGGTCGTGTTGCAAGACGAAAGGGAATTGACGAGTACTCGGTCAATTGCCCTGTAAAGCCATCTTCTCGCGCAATTTGATCAGTGCGAGCACGACGTCGATAGTGGGTGTCGGTTCGGCAACGAGTCGCCCCATTTCCTGCACGACGGTCAATAAAGGATCGATTTCCATCGGCCTGCGGTGCTCGAGATCGACGAGCGTTGATGTCTTGTGCGCACCGACCGCACCCGCGCCATCAATACGCCTTTCCACATCGACGCGAAAGTGCACGCCGAACTGATCCGCGATTCGCTTCGCTTCGAGCATCATCGTGCGTGAGACCGCGCGCGTGCCCGGGTCACTCGTGAGCACATCGAGCGTTGCATGCGTCAATGCGCTAATCGGGTTGAAGCACAGATTACCCCATAGCTTGAGCCAGATTTCGTCGCGAATGTTGTCGCGAATCGGCGCTTCGAAGCCGGCCGCCTGCATGATCTCGTGCAATTGCTCAACGCGCGGGGTGCGCTCGCCACTGGGTTCGCCGATGGGAAACTTCTTGCCGTACACGTGTTTGATCACCCCCGGTTCGACGATCTCCGCCGCCGGATAGAGTACGCAGCCAATCGCGCGCTCGGGTCCGAGCTTGGTCCATTGCGAACCGTCGGGGTCGACGCTCGTCAGCCGAGTGCCGGCAAAGCGCCCGCCGTGCTGATAGAAGTACCAATATGGAATGCCGTTGACGCCGGTAACGATCGCCGTGTGCTTGCCGAGTAGCGGTTGCATGGAATCGACCACGCCAGGCAGCGAATGCGCCTTCAGCGTCACGATGACGAAGTCCTGGACGCCGAGTTCGCGTGGATCGGACGTGCAGCGCACCGGCGCGCTGAACGTTTCGCCATCCATGATGAGGCGCGCGCCGTGTTCACGCATCGCGGCCAGATGCGGGCCGCGCGCAATGAAGCTGACGTCCGCGCCGGCGCGTGCCAATTGCACGCCCATTAAACCGCCAATCGCTCCCGCTCCGAAGATGCAGATCTTCATGATGTCGCTCCGTGACGATGAAAAAGCCGTTCGCCCAATGCCGCATTGCAGTCATTCGCGGCCGGTCACGGTTCGAGCATAAGGTGGCGCGACGAATGCTGATAGTTAAAGTTTCTCCGTCGATGTATTAGTTATTCGTTATGAAAAGACCGCGATGTGAAGGCTGCTTCGACTGTCGGCCTCGATACCTCAGCCGCGCCGAACCAGCAGAAAACTCACGCCGATTGCCGCGAGAAATCCCCCGCAGCAGCGATTGAACCAGCGGCGGATCTGCGCGCGCATCAGCCATTTGCCGAGATACATGCCGGCCCACGAATACAATGCAATCGCCACCCATTCGAGTACCAGAAAGCTCGCGCCGAGCGCGGCGAATTGCGGCAGTATCGGCTGCGCGACGTCGACGAATTGCGGCAGGAACGCGGTAAAAACCAGAATCGCCTTCGGATTGCCCGCCGCCACGAAAAACTCGTGCCGGGCAATGCGCGAGAGCGCGGCCTCCTGGGGTTGCGACGTATCGATTGCGGGTGCGTCGCTGCGCCACAACTGGATCGCGAGCCAGATCAGATAAGCGGCGCCCGCGAGTTTGATCGCCAGAAAGATCCACTCGGACGCATGCAGCACGACCGCGAGACCGGTCGCGGCGAGTGCGAGCATCATCGCGAAGGCGAGCAGCCGGCCGCTGCCGCCGACGAACGCTTTCATGAAGCCATGACGCGCGGCCACGTTGATCGAAAGCAGGTTATTGGGCCCGGGTGCGAGGTTGATGGCGAAGCAGGCGGGTAAAAAGAATAGCCAGGCGGTAAGGGACATGACGGCTTGCATTCCGAACGGGAGATCACGATGCATCGCGCGCGATGCGTTACCGGGATTGTAGCGAAACCGCGCCGCGCCTCGGCTGGCCGCGTGCTCAGTTCACCGCCTCGATAAAGCCTGGATCGCCAATCAATGTATCGACGCTGAGCTTGACCGTGTCTTCGATCGCGATCGTGTTGCTGG
The DNA here is from genome assembly GCF_050436385.1 of Paraburkholderia sp. MM5477-R1. Classification (NCBI taxonomy): domain Bacteria; kingdom Pseudomonadati; phylum Pseudomonadota; class Betaproteobacteria; order Burkholderiales; family Burkholderiaceae; genus Paraburkholderia; species Paraburkholderia sp. MM5477-R1. The sequence goes on along the minus strand of NZ_JBNDMC010000010.1, from coordinate 380,536 downwards.
TGAATTTCGGCGACTTCTGCTTCACGGTGCGCGTGGTCGTGTACATGACTTTTTGGGTCGCCGCATCGATGACCACGTAGTGCATCTTCAGCGTCCACAGCGCCGGCGAGCGCCTATCGTCCACCGTGAAGGTTTCGATGCTGCCGCTGAGCACGCGTTTGTTATCGTCGATACGAAAACCGGCCACTCGCAGACTATTCGCGACGCCATTGCGCACCACGAGGCTGACGTCGTCCTTCAGCACGAGCCCGGTCATCCCGGTATTTTCGATGCGGTTCGGCGAGATATGACCGTCGCGCGCGGACAGATACGCGAAGTCGCGTGCAGGGGCGACGCTGAGCGAGCCGGTGCCGTGGGTTTTCGTGTGCGTTGCGCTAGCGCTGCTGTTCAGGCCGAACCATGACCACGAGCACGCGGACAGCAGCGTGGGCAGCAGTATGGCGCCGCAGCCCTTGAGCACGACGGATCTCAACGGCGAACGCGCAGCAGCCATGCGGGAGAAAGCGGCGATCGAAGTCAGAGGAGTTGCCCTTTTCAGTGGAGTCATCCCGGTGAAGAACCGCATGGTATCAGCGAACCGGACCGTCGAACCTTCAAACGGATGTTTTCGGAATTGCCCGCGTCAGGCCCGGACCTGAGCCGTTCAGAAAAAGCCCGCCTTTCCTTGCGTGATATCGATCAGCGTTGCCTTGGCGTCGTCGAGTGCGTTGGCGGGCACGCGCATCGTCATTTTCACCAGCATGCCGTAGGCGCTGTCCACGAGCGCATAGCCTTCGGCGTCCATCCATCGACGGACTTTGGCTTCGTCGGCATAACTCACTTCGACGCCCAGCAACACCTGGGCAATCCTCTCGACGCGCGGCGCGTCGAGCAGCGCGGACGCGATCGCATCGGTGTACGCGCGCACCAGACCGCCCGCGCCGAGCTTCACACCGCCGTAATAGCGCACGACCGCCGCAAGCACGCCATCCAGATCGTGATGCCGCAGTACTTCGAGAATCGGCCGACCGGCGGTACCGGACGGTTCGCCGTCGTCGGACATGCCGGACTGGCCGCCCGCCAGCAGCGCCCAGCACACATGCGTCGCGGCAGGATGTTCGTCGCGCAGACGCTGCAATTCGGCCATCGCGGCATCGCGATCGGCGACCGGGATCGCATGCGCGATGAAGCGGCTCTTGCGAATCTCGAGTTCCGCGCTCAGTGGCGCGGGCAGGGTATAGGTGGGCAAGGCGGAAACGTCGGTGGATGAAAAGAAGCACGCGGTAGGCGGCGCGATGTCCGTCATGGTAACGGATCGTCGGTGCCAGCGAGGCGCAAGGGCCGCTTCGCGGGTTCGTCTACAATGGTCCGCTGAACGCGCGCCCATCATTTCGACCCCGCGCGTCGCAAGGAGACGAAATGCTTGACGTATCCACGTTGGGGACGTTCGTTGCCGTCGTGCTAGGGCTCTTTCTGATTCCAGGCCCGGCCGTGCTGCTAGTTTTGACGCGCACCATGCACGGCGGACGTAAAGCCGGCATTCTGACCGGTCTCGGTATCGCAGCTGGCGATTTCGTGCATACGCTGGGCGCCGCGGTTGGCCTCTCCGCGCTGCTGATGACGTCCGCGCTGGCCTTCAATGCGGTGAAATTCGTCGGTGCCGCGTATCTCGTCTATCTTGGCATTCGCGCGTTGCGCGAAAAGCAGGCGAGTGCGCACCTGCCGGTCGTCGCGCCGGTGTCGGGTTCGAAGGCGTTCTTGCAGGCGATTCCCGCCGAAGTGCTGAACCCGAAGACCGCGCTGTTTTTCCTTGCGTTTCTGCCGCAATTCGTGCGCCCCGAACATGGCTCGACGTTTCTGCAGTTCGCGGCACTCGGGCTGATTTTCGTTGCCATGAGCGCGCTTTATACGACGCTGATCGTCCTGACGATGCGGCCGCTGGGCAAACTCGTGAAGCGTTTGACGTGGTTGACGCGCTGGCAGAACAAGCTCATCGGTGTGCTGTTCATTTCGCTCGGCCTGCGCGTGGCAGTGCAAACACGCTGAGTCCGGAAGCGCGAGTTCAGGACGGCGCCAGCAGGATCAGCGACCCAACGACGCGACTGTTAAGCATTGCAAGGCCGCGATGCCATGGCACGCGCGATTCAGGAGACAGCGATGAATGAAGACGCAACTTCGACGGCGCGCGCAATCGAGTTCTGGTTCGACTTCGGCAGCAACTACAGCTATCTGAGCATGATGCGGATCGAAGCGTTGGCGGCCGCGCGCAACGTGACGATCGTCTGGCGGCCGTTTCTGCTCGGTCCGGTATTTCGCCAGCTCGGTTTCGACAACTCGCCCTTCGTACTGCAGAAAGAAAAAGGCGCGTACGTGTGGAAAGACATGGAGCGTCAATGCCGCAAATACGGCATTGCGCTCACGCGCCCCAGCACGTTTCCGCGCGCGGCGCTTCTCGCGATGCGTGTCGCGCTGCTGGGTGCGAACGAGCCGTGGATCGGTGCCTGGTGCCGCAAGATCATGCAGTTGAATTTCGTCGACGACCGCGACATCGGTTCAATCGATGTCGTCAGTCACGCGCTCGACTCGCTTGGCTTACCGGCGCAGAGCGTGATCGACGCCGCGCAAAGCGACGCGAACAAGCTCCGCTTGCGGGAGCAGACCGAACGGGCCATCAACAAGGGGATTTTCGGTGCGCCGACGTTTTTTGTCGGCGGGGAGATGTTCTGGGGCAATGACAGGCTGGAGGACGCGTTGGACCATTGCGACGCGATCGCGGCGCGTCATTGAACGTCAGCGGGAGCGCTTAATCAGCCTGCTGGCAGAAGCGCCGACCCGGCACGTGAGAGACCACGGCCTGGGCGATTTCGAGCGGAGTACTTTCGGCGGGAACGACGCGACGGCTCGGCTCGGGCGCGTGCTTCATCGTCCATTCGACGAGCCGGTATGAACGGCCCCAGGGCGGTTGCAGCGGATCGGAGACCTTGCAGGAGTGAATCTGGCGAGTCCATTCATGGCCGGGCATCGCACGCAGGTGTTCGACTACCATCTCCATCTCTTCAACCATGATTTACCTCCTTCTTGTGCGCGTAACCGTTTTCGGTCGCGCTTCTGGCACCCCTCAAGAAAAAGCGCCGCCGATGTTCTGGCGGCTCAACAGGGGATGTGCCACATACTTGCAGGGAACAATTAAGCGAAACTTAAGAACCGCAATCATTACGCAAACGGATCTCATTGCGTGTAAGCGAGTGCAAGTGAATGCAAGCGAGAGCTGACAACAGTGGGCATGAACGCTGGCAGGCCGGCCGAGACGTCGCGAGCCTGCCCTCAAGACCCCGGCGGATCGGCCGTTATCAGTAGGGTTGGGGCGTCGACCCCGCTTCGCCTTCAGGGCCGCTTTGCTGATACCGTGACGAATCTCGCCCAAACGCCGCTTGCCGAGCGCCTTCGCTCGCTCGTCGACACCGTGCAGCACAACGAGCGCACGTTGCGCCGCTTCCAGAACGTCGAGTTGCGGTTGATCGGCGCGCAGGATTTCGCATCGTTTCTCGATACGTTGTTCAGCCATCTGCCGCGGGAGTTCTCGCTCGCGAGCGTGGTGCTGTGGCTCGACGAGCGCGCGCCAATGCTGCTCGAACTGCTCGAGCCGGGCAACCTGCGCGCGCTCGATCATGCGCAGCTGAAGACGTCGCGCGAGGGCGGTCTCGTCGCGCAATCCTTGTGCGAAGACGATCGGCCGTGGCTCGGCCGCCCTGGCGAACTCGACGACGACACGCGCCGCGCGTTCTTCGGTGCCGCGCCAGCTCACGTGCCGGCCAGCGCGATCCTGCTGCCGCTCGCCGCGGGCACGAGCGTCAGCGGCTATCTATGCCTCGGCAGCGACGACCCCGCGCGCTTCGGCGCGGGCATGGCCACCGACATTCTCGAGCGCTTCGCGAGCATCGTCACCGCGAGTCTCGACAACGTCGCGCATCGCGAGCGGCTCAGGCAGCTCGGCATGACCGATTCGCTGACCGGCCTCGCGAATCGCCGCTATTTCGACGAACGGCTGCGCGAGGAGTTGATGCGCGCGGCCCGTTATCGCGTGCCGGTCGCGTGTCTTTTCATCGATATCGACGGTTTCAAGCGCATCAACGATAGCCACGGCCATCAGAGCGGCGACCGCGCGCTCGCGGCGGTGGCCGCCTGCGTGCGACAGCAGGTGCGGCTTGGCGACACCGTCGCGCGCTATGGCGGCGAGGAGTTCGCCGCGCTGCTGCAAGGCGATCGCAGCGACGCGTTGACCGTCGCGGAACGCGTGCGGCGTGCGGTCGAGAAGCTCGACGTGCGCGACGAGCACGGCGTGCTCATTGCATTGACCGTGTCGATCGGCGTGGCCGGGCGCGTGGTCGCCGGCAGCCCGGCCGAGGCGATGTCGCTCGGTCAGGCGATGATGGACGAGGCCGATCGCGCGATGTATCAGGCCAAGCGCAACGGCCGCAATCGTATCGAGGCGCAGGTCGATGCGCTCGATGAGCAGGGCTGATCGACCGTAACTAACACTAACTACGCGTCACACTCCTGCCGCATCCGGCGGCACCCCGAGCAGCTGCAACGCGCCGCCCATCACGCCGCTGAACACCGGTCCAGCGACCGTGCCGCCATAGTACGCCTTGCCAGCCGGATCGTCGATCATCACGGCGACGATCAGGCGCGGATCGCTCATCGGCGCCATGCCGACGAACAGCGCGCGGTAGCGGTTCTTCGCGTAGCCCGCGCCGATCTGCTTGCGCGCGGTGCCGGTCTTGCCGCCGATGCGATAACCCGCCACGGTCGCGGCGCGTCCGGTGCCGCCGGCGCCCGTGGCCATTTCGAGCATGTTGCGGATCGCGCGCGCGGTGCCGGGCGTCGTGACCGATTCGCCGCGCTCGGCGAACGACGCGGGGCCGTCCGCGTCGAGCGGCTCGCGCAGCAGGCTCACACGCCTCAGCGCGCCGTCGCCCGCATAGGCGGTGTAGACCTGCGCGATTTGCAGCAGCGATACCGACAGCCCGTAGCCATACGCCATCGTGGCCTGTTCGATCGGGCGCCAGCGTTTATATGGCCGCAGCTTGCCGGCGGCCACGCCAGGGAAGGGCAGCTCGGGCTTCAGACCGAGCCCGTATTGCCGATACTTGGTCCAGATCGTCTCGGCCGGCAGATTCAGCGCGAGCTTTGCCAGCGCGATATTGCTCGACTTCTGCACCGCCTCGGCGACCGTCATCGCGCCGTGATTCGACGTGTCGTGAATTACGGCCGGGCCGATCCGATACCAGCCGGGCGCGGTATCGATGATGCTCTGCGGCCGCACCTTGCCTTCGTCGATCGACAGTGCGACGACCAGCGGCTTGATCGTCGAACCCGGTTCGAACGTGTCGATCACCGCGCGGTTGCGCAACTGCCGGCCGGACAGGTGCGTGCGGTCGTTCGGATCGAAGCTTGGGTAGTTGGCGAGCGCGAGGATCTCGCCGTTGCGCGCATCGAGCACGACCACGCTGCCCGCTTCGGCGCGGTGCTGCGCGATCGCGGCTTTGAGTTGTGTGTACGCGAGTTGCTGGATGCGCCGGTCGATCGTCAGATGGATCGTGGCGCCGTTGCGCGCGGGCACGAGCGGCCGCGTCTCCGAGATCACGCGGCCGAGCCGGTCGCGGATCACCTCGCGGTGGCCGGGCACGCCTTGCAACTGCGCATTGGCGGCGAGTTCGACGCCTTCCTGGCCGTTGTCCTCGATGTCGGTGAAGCCGACCACGTGCGCGGCCGACTCGCCCTCTGGATAAAAGCGTTTGGTGTCGGCGATCTGCGTGATCCCGGCGAGCCCGAGGCGCGACAGATGCCCGGCAGTGTCCGCATCGACCTGGCGCTTGAGCAGCACGAAGCTGCGCTCGCCGTTCAGACGCCGACGCAGTTCCGCGAGCGGCAGATCGAGCAGCTTTGCCAGCGGCGCGAACGCGCTTTCGTCGACGAGCTTCGGCGTGGCCCAGATTTCGTAGGTCGCGAGACTGACCGCGAGCATCGAACCATTGCGATCGACGATCCGGCCGCGCGTCGCGTCGAGTTCGAGCAGGCGCTGATAGCGCTTCTGCCCTTGGTCGACGTAGAAGTCCTGATTCACGACCTGCACCCAGAACGCGCGGAGCGCGAGCGTCGCGAACGCGCCGAACACGAGCAGCACGACGAACTTCGAGCGCCACGCGGGTAGTCGCGCATCGAGCAGCGGGTTCTTCGCGGCTAAGGCATAGGGATCGGACGACGGGGGTTTTTTCTGGCGGATCATGGCGGCGGGCAGCGGACCTCACGTACTTTCGATTGAACGAGGCCGCCAAAGCCACGAGGCCTGGCGGCAAGGACTGTCGCCGGGCCGATTGTAAATAAAACGTAATTTAAATGCGAGGAATGTGAAAGGAGGTGCGTTCGAGCTGGAGCAAAGGCGAGCCGAGCCGAAGCTTGATCACGAAAAGCCGCGCGGACTTGCAAAATCCGCGCGGCTGATTCGTTCGATTGATGCGTCGACTCCGACGCGGCGTGTTGAATAGGCGCTCCCTGCCTGTGGGGCGCCTTCTTTTTTCGCGCCCGTTGCGGGCGCGGCGGGGCAAGCTCAAGCCGGCAACGCGAAACTCGCAATCGCGTCGCGCAACACGGCGACCTGGTCCTTCAGCGAATGCGCGGCGGCCGCGGCCTGCTCGACCAGTGCCGCATTCTGCTGCGTGACCTGATCCATCTCGCCGACCGCGCGATTGACCTGTTCGATGCCCGCGCTCTGCTCGCGCGACGCGTGGCTGATTTCTTCGAGGATCTCGTTGACCCGCCGCACCGACTGCACGATCTCGCCCATCGTCGCGCCCGCGTTGGCGACCAGTGACGAGCCGGTCTCGACGGTATCGGTCGAAGTTTCGATCAGCGCCTTGATCTCCTTGGCGGCCGTCGCCGAGCGTTGCGCGAGGCTGCGCACTTCGGCCGCGACCACCGCGAAGCCACGGCCCTGTTCGCCGGCGCGAGCCGCCTCGACGGCGGCATTCAGCGCGAGGATATTGGTTTGGAACGCGATGCCGTCGATCACGCCGATGATGTCGCCGATCTGCCGCGAGCTCGCGGTGATCTCGCCCATCGTGCGCACCACGTCGTCGACCACGCGGCTGCCGCGCGTCGCGACGTTCGCTGCGTCGCTCGCGAGTTGCGCGGCCTGGGTCGCGCTGTCCGCGTTCTGCTTCACGTTCACCGTCATCTGATCCATGCTCGACGCGGTTTGCACGAGCGCCGCCGCCTGCTCCTCGGTGCGCTGCGACAGGTCGGTGTTGCCCGCTGCGATTTCGTTCGCGCCGACGTTGATGTTCTCGGTGCCCTGGCGCACGCGCGAGACCGTGTCGACGAGTCCCGCCTGCATCGTGCGCAGCGCATGCAGCAGGCTGCCGCTGTCGTGCGGCTCGATCGGCACCGGCGTCGCGAGGTTGCCTTGCGCCATCAACCGTGCGTGCTCGACGGCCACTTCGAGTTCGCCGCCGAGCGAGCGGCGGATGCTGCGCAGCACCACCAGCATCACGACCGTTGAGAGCGCACCGAGCGTGACGGTGATCGCGAGCCAGCGCAGCAGGCTGCGGTAGAACGCGCTTTGCACGTCGTCCATGTACATGCCGGTCACGAGATACCAGTCCCACGGCGCGAAGTGCATCGAGTAGCTGGTCTTCGCGACGGGCTGCTCGCTGCCGGGCTTGGCCCACAAATAATCGACGAAGCCGCCGCCGTCGTGATTGCCCGAGTTGACGATATCGACGAACAGATGATTGCCGGCCGGATCGGTGAACTGCGCGAGGTTCTTGCCGATCAGTTCGGGCTTGATCGGATGCATCAGCATGACCGGCTGCGAGTCGTTGATCGACAAATAGCCGTCCTTACCGTAGCGCATCGCGCCGAGCGTCGCGAGCGCCTGCTTTTTCGCGTCGTCCTCGGACAGCGCATGCTGTTGGGAGAGCGAGTAGTAGTGGCCGACGACGTGGTTTGCCTCTTCGATCAACGAGCGCAATTGCTCGCGTCGGTCCGAGATCATCGATGCGCGGTTCTGCCACGCGCCGAACGCGCCGATCAGGATCAGGCCGACCCACAGAACGGCGATCATGGAGGCCAGTTTTCGGTTCAGAGTCATAGCGATGGGAATAGGCGTTTTGGCCGGTAAGGTCCATTGAATTGCGGTCGGATGCCGCTCGCTGTGTTTACGGCGCGAAATGGCGTTGATCGAGACAGGGAAAACCCGCTGTTCGACATCGCTATTCGTCCGATTAATAGGCGAATTCATTGAGATTTTTAAGCGGAGCTCATGCGCGCAATTCGAAAAAGACTTTTGTGCATCATTCGCGAATCTGAATTAACCGGCGATTATCGGTAAATCGCAGCGATTGAAAAATGTGCGAGAAAATCGACATGAAAAATGCCGGCGCTGGTCTGCGTAAAACCTGCTGAGCCCAATCCAGGAAGGCTCGCACCAACATCCCACAAAACGCCAATCAAATCCAAAAAATCCCGTTAAATGGTCACGCATGCAAAAAACAACACATTTTTCCACTTAAGCGCAACCACGAAAGACCGCTGAGACCTTCAAAGACTCGTCATAAAAAATTCCGCTATAGTCGCCCTTTTCCGATTGCCAGCCTGGCATCGAAGAACGCCAATAAGCCCGCCACCAGGAGTCCCGAAGAGTGAATGCACGCGATCCCGCTTTCGTTTCCCAGTCCCGCAGCGCGCGCCTGCGCCAGATGCTCGTCAGCAGCGAACTCGAATTCATGATGGAGGCGCATAACGGCCTGTCCGCGCGCATCGTTCGAGAAGCGGGGTTCAAGGCGATCTGGGGCTCGGGCCTCGCGATCTCCGCGCAGTTCGGCGTGCGCGACAACAACGAGGCGAGCTGGACGCAGGTGGTCGATACGCTCGAATTCATGGCCGACGCGAGCGATCTGCCGATCCTGCTCGACGGCGACACCGGCTATGGCAACTTCAACAACGTGCGCCGCCTCGTGCGCAAGCTCGAACAGCGCGGCATCGCCGGCGTGTGCATCGAGGACAAGCAGTTTCCGAAGACCAACAGCTTCATCAACGGCGAGGCGCAGCCGCTTGCCGATATCGACGAATTCTGCGGCAAGATCAAGGCGGGCAAGGACTCGCAGAACGACGAGCATTTCTCGATCGTCGCGCGCGTCGAGGCGCTGATCGCGGGCTGGGGCATGGACGAAGCGCTGCGCCGCGCGCAAGCGTACGCCCAAGCTGGTGCCGATGCGATCCTGATTCACAGCAAGCTGTCGCGCCCCGACGAGATTCTCGAATTCGCGCGCGAATGGGCCGGGCGCGCGCCGCTCGTGATCGTGCCGACCAAGTACTACAGCACGCCGACCGAGGTGTTCCGCGAAGCGGGCATCAGCACCGTGATCTGGGCGAACCATCTGATCCGCGCGTCGACCTCGGCGATGCAGGCCGTCGCGAAGGAAATCCATTCGAGCGAGACGCTCGTCAACGTCGAGGACAGCATCGCGGCCGTCAACGAAATCTTCCGTTTGCAGGACGCCGACGAATATTCGGAAGCCGAAGACCGCTATCTGTCGAGCGGCCGCGCGGCCGGCTCGGCCGTCGTGCTCGCCGCGAGCCGCGGCAAAGGCCTTGAAGCGGTGACCGGGGACCGTCCGAAGGTGATGCTGCCGATCGCCGGCAAACCGCTGCTGCGCTGGCTCGTCGACGCGTTCAAGAAGCAGGGCGTCAACGACATCACCGTGGTCGGCGGCTATCGCGCTGACGCGATCGATACCGCGGGCATCCGCCTCGTGGTCAACGAGCAGCACGCGCAGACCGGCGAGCTTGCCTCGCTCGCGTGCGCACTCGACCACCTGACCGGCGACACGGTCATTTCGTACGGCGACCTGCTGTTTCGCAGCTACATCCTGCGCGATCTGGTGGAAAGCGAGGCCGCGTTCAGCGTGGTCGTCGATTCGTCGCTAACCGATGCGGAGAACGCGAGCGTGCGCGATTTCGCGTGGTGCTCGGCCGCCGACGACCGCGGTCTGTTCGGCAACAAGATCGTGCTGCGGCATGTCGCGAGCGGGCGGGAGCAGTCGTCGGCGGCGGGCGTCGCCCCAGTGCCGCATGGCCGCTGGGTGGGTCTGCTGAACGTGCGCGGCGCGGGTCGCGAGCGCCTGCGGGCGGTCATGCGCGAGTTGCGGACGCGCGACGATTTCGCGTCGCTCGACATGCCCGCGCTGCTGAACGCGTTGATCGAAGCGGGCGAGTCGATCGAGGTGCAATACGTGCACGGCCACTGGCGCGGCGTCAACGATCTCGACGATTTCCGCCGCGCGGGCGACTTCGCGCACGCGCAGGCGCCGTTCGCGACGGCCGTCGGCGGCGGGGCGACGGCGAACGATGCACACGGAGGCGCGCAATGATCGAAGCAGCACAGTTCGTCGAGGCGGCGCGCGAGCGCGGTTTCGACTGGTACGCGGGCGTGCCGTGCTCGTATCTGACGCCGTTCATCAACTACGTGCTGCAGGACGAGTCGCTGCACTACGTGTCGGCGGCCAACGAGGGCGACGCGGTCGCGCTGATCGCCGGCGTTACGCTCGGCGCGAAAAACGGCCGGCGCGGCATCACGATGATGCAGAACTCCGGGCTCGGCAACGCGGTCAGCCCGCTGACGTCGTTGACGTGGACCTTCCGCCTGCCGCAACTGCTGATCGTCACGTGGCGCGGCCAGCCCGGCGTTGCCGACGAGCCGCAGCACGCGCTGATGGGCCCGATCACGCCGGCGATGCTCGACACGATGGAAATTCCGTGGGAGACGTTCCCGACTGAGGCCGACGCGATCGGTCCGGCGCTCGATCGCGCGATCGCGCACATGGACGCAACCGGCCGTCCGTACGCGCTCGTGATGCAGAAGGGCAGCGTTGCGCCGTATGAACTGAAGGACGGCGGCGCGCCCAGGCGGCGCACGCCGGTCGAGCCTCGCGCGCGGTTCCGCGACAGCGCCGCGAACGAACTCGCGACGCGCCACGACGCGCTGCAAAAGGTGATCGCGCATACGCCGCTCGACTCGACGGTGGTGCTCGCGTCGACCGGCTTTTGCGGCCGCGAACTCTATGCGATCGACGATCGCGCGAACCAGCTATACATGGTCGGCTCGATGGGCTGCGTGACGCCGTTCGCGCTCGGCCTCGCGCTCGCGCGCCCCGATCTGCGCGTGGTCGCGCTCGACGGCGACGGCGCCGCACTGATGCGCATGGGCGTGTTCGCGACGCTCGGGGCGTACGGCCCGTCGAACCTCACGCACGTGCTGCTCGATAACGGCGCGCACGACTCGACCGGCGGCCAGGCGACGGTATCGTCGCAGGTGTCGTTCGCGGGCGTGGCGGCCGCGTGCGGTTACGCGTCGGCGGTGGAGAGCGACGATCCTGCGATCATCGACGAGCTGTTCGCGGCGCCGCCGCTCGACGGGCCGCGCTTCGCGCGCCTGACGATCCGCCGCGGCACGCCCGACAGCCTGCCGCGCCCGACCATTACGCCGCCCGATGTGAAGACGCGCCTGATGCGCCACATCGGCGCGATCTGAACCCAACGCCAACAGGAGCGCCCATGCTGCTGCTCAACCCCGGCCCGGTGACGCTCACCGAACGTGTCCGCAACAGCCTGCTGCAGACGGATCTGTGCCATCGCGAGAGCGAGTTTTTCGATCTCCAGGAAGAGGCGCGCACGCGTCTCGTCGACGTGTACGGGCTCGACCAGAACGAATGGCAGGCAGTACTGATGACCGGCTCCGGCACGGCCGCCGTCGAAAGCATGACGGCCGCGCTGGTGCCGCACAACGGCAAACTGCTGGTCGTCGAAAACGGTGTGTACGGCGAGCGTATCGCGCAGATCGCCGCGCAATACGGCATCGCGCACGAAGCGCTGAAGCACGACTGGATGGACGCGCCCGATCTGGCGAAGATCGCCGAACGGCTCGACGCCGACAAGTCGTTCACGCACGTCGCGGTGATTCATCATGAAACGACCACGGGCCGTCTGAACGACATCGCGGCGCTCGGCGCCTTGTGTCGCGAGCGCGGCCTGCGTCTGCTGGTGGACGGTGTCAGCAGCTTCGGCGCCGAAACGATCGATTTCGCGGACGCGAGCCTCGACGCGCTCGCGGCGACCGCCAACAAGTGCCTGCATGGCGTGCCGGGCGCGTCGTTCGTGCTGGTGCGGCGCGCGGCGCTCGCGCGCGCGGCGAGCCGCACGTACTACCTCGATCTCGCGCGGCTCGCGCGTTTGCAGGATCAGCGCAACACGCCGTTTACGCCGTCGGTGCACGCGTATTACGCGCTGGTCGAGGCGCTGCGTGAGCTCGCCGACGAAGGCGGCTGGCGCGCGCGTCACGCGCGCTATGCGGCGCTTGCCGAGCAGGTGCGCGCGGGGCTGGCGGCGCGCGGCATCGACAGTGTGTTGCCGGCCGGGCAGTCGTCGGTGGTGTTGCGCGCGTACCGCTTGCCCAACGGTATCGCGTATCCGCAACTGCACGACGCGCTGAAGGCGCGCGGCTTCGTGATCTATGCGGGGCAGGGCGGGCTGTCGGCGGAGCTGTTCCGCATCTCGACGATGGGCAACATTCACGCGGCCGATATCGACCGGCTGCTGCAGGGCTTCAGCGACTTGATGCGCTGACGCTGCGCCGAGCGGCGCGCCGCGACCGCGCCGCTCGCGGCTCCCTTACACCGGATCCTTGTCCGGCGGCCCGTCAGGCCGCTGCGGCTCCTCGGCATGATGCCCCGGCGACGGCGGCACGAGCGGGTCGGCTTCCGGGTCGCGGTTCGGATCGGCGTTCGGGTCGGGAATCGGGCTGGTGTGCATGTCGTAGCTCATTGCGTCACCCTTGCGGTTGAAATGCGCGGGTCCGGCGGAAGCGGCTTTATACCGCCGATGTGTGCCGCCGCGTCGGCTATCTGTCTTCAAGCGTAGGCGCTCGCCGCGCTTCCTGCTCGCTCCTTTTTGCTATTTCTTCGCGCGTTTGCGGCCGGCGCTGAGCTGCCAGTAGCGCTCGGTCGCGAACACGTCGTCGTAGTTGCCGGCGCCGAACGCCCGCAACTGGCTCGCGTACGCGTTGACCGCTTCGCGTTTCAGATGCGCGCGGCGCTGCACGTCGATCGTGTGGCCCGCGCTCGGCGTTGCCGGCGTCGCGACGATGCCGCGCTGCGCGAGATCGGCGAGCCGCGCCTGCACCGCGCCCGGCGTGAGCCGGTGAATCGCTTCCTCGTAACCGAACCAGTCCAGATGCGTGAGCCGCGGCAGGATCTCGCAGCACGCTTCGAATACCCGGGCGTGATCGTCGTGATGCAGGCCAAGTGGCATCAGCAGCGTGTTCGCGGTCGTGCGGTAAATCGTTTCCTCCAGCGCCGCGGCCATCTGGCTGATCGACGGCGAGTCGGCGTACTGGCTGTCGCGAAACGGCATGCGCAGCGGGATGGCGTCGAGCACTTCGAGCGCGCGGTTGTCTTCGATCGTGCGTTCGCGGACCGCTTCGTGGGCGTTCGCGAAGCCCGCTTTTTCGTCCCACTCCGTGTGCATGTCGTGTTCGGGCGGTGCGGCGAACACGGTGCAGACGGCGGCGTCGGGATGGGCGGCGAGCAAGGCGCCGCAACTGAAGACGGCGTCGTCGAAATGGGGCGAGACGATGAAAAGGCGTGGAGTGGTTTCGCTCATGGGCTTGCGTGTGGCGATTCGAGGCGGGACGGATGAGGCATCGAGGCTGCCGGTCGTCAAGGCGCCGCGTGCGAAAAAAAATGGCGTCACCTCAGCTTAGGCGCAATTGGCGCGGCTTGCGCGCGAAACTTGCGGGCAAGATTCTCGATGTCGACCGGCTGCGGGCAGCCAGTCTCGGCGAGGCTGATGTAAGCGGCTAGAGCGTGCGCAAATCGTCCGGCGTGTCCACGTCGCGCAGAATGCCGGGATCGTCGACGTCGATGCGCATCAGCGCGTGTGACGTGAGCAGCGCTTTCGCGCCGGTGTCGCCGTCCAGCGCGAGTAGCGCGTCGCGATGCTCGCTGCCGAAGCCGACCGGATGGCCGCGCTGGCCGTCGTAGAACGGCGCGACGAGCGGCGCGCCGTTGTCGAGCGCGCGGGCTATCGCTTCGATCGTCGGAACCGCAATGCGCGGCATATCGGCAAGCGCGACGATCCAGCCCTCGGCGTCGTCGCTCGCTTCGATACCGGCGGCGAGGCTCGCGCCCATGCCGCGCTCGGCGCTCGCCGCAAACACGACATCACAGCCGGCATCGTTCAGCGCGCGGGCGAGCGCGTCGGAGCCCGGCCGCACGACAGCGAGCACCCGCGTCACGACCCGCAGCAGCCGATGCGCGGCTTCATGCGCAACCGGCTTGCCGTCGGGCATACGTGCGAGCAGTTTGTTGTGCAGCCCGTGCGGATCGAAGCGCGAGCCGAGACCGGCGGCGAGCAACACACCAGTGGCGAGCGAAGCGTAGGCCATCGGCGGATACCGGTAGACAGGAATGTCCCCGATTGTGCGATGCAACGGTGCGCGAAGCAAGCGGCAAGGCACGCCCGATGCAAGCCGGCCGCCGCTTTCGCTTTCACTCCAATTCCGGCACTGCCGCCGGTTCAGGTCCGCACCACCTTGTCCAGCGTGATCGGCAGATCGCGCACCCGCACGCCGGTCGCGTTGTACACCGCGTTCGCGATCGCGGCCGCCACGGCCGTGATGCCGATCTCGCCGATACCGCGCACGCCGAGCGAGTTGATATAAGGATCGGGCCGGTCGATGAAGGTGATGTCGAGCGTGCCGATATCGGCATTCACCGGCACGTGATACTCGGCGAGGTTCGCGTTCGTGAAGCGTCCGAAGCGCGCATCGAGCGTGCTTTCCTCCTGCAGCGCCGCGCCGATGCCCCATACGATGCCACCCATCATCTGGCTGCGCGCGGTCTTCTGGTTCAGCACGCGGCCGACGTCGTACACCGCGACCACGCGCGGCACGCGGATCGTGCCGAGCTCGGCATCGACGTGGACCTCGACGAACACCGCGCCGAACGAGTGGAACGAGTACTTCTGCTTCTCGTCGCCGGGCTTCACGGTCGCGCTCGCCTCGATCGGCTTGCCGCCCGCGCGCGCGATGATCGCCGCGGCCGGATCGCGCTTGCCCGGTTGCGAGCGGCTCACGACCCAGCCGCTTGCGACGGTGACGTCATCGAGCGGCAGGCCATGCACGGGCGACGCCGCATCGGCAAGCGCCAGCGCGATCAACTGGCTGCGCGCCTGGCTCGCCGCGTCGCGCACCGCGGGCGACACGCTGGCCGCCGACTGCGAGCCGCCCGAGACCGGCGCGCGCGGCAGCGACGAATCGCCGAGCGCGAAGTGGATCTGCTCGGGCGTGAAGCCGAGCGCATCGGCGGCAACCTGGGTCATCACCGTGTAGGTGCCGGTGCCGATGTCCTGCGTGCCCGATGCGACCACCGCGGTGCCGTCCGGCAGAATCTGCGCAAGCGCCGACGCCTCGCTGCGGTTGGCCGGATAGGTCGCGGTCGCCATGCCCATGCCGATCAGCGTGTTGCCGTCGCGCCTCGAACGTGGCGCGTGCGGGCGGCGCGACCAGCCGAACTTGTCGGCGCCGATCTGATAGCACTCGCGCAGCGACTTGCCCGACCACGGCTTGTGCTCCTGCGGATCGCTGTCTGCGTAGTTCTTCAGGCGCAGCGCGAGCGGGTCCATCTTCAGCGCGACGGCGAGTTCATCCATCGCCGATTCGAGCGCGAACGAGCCGGTGGTTTCTCCGGGTGCGCGCATGAAGGTCGGCGTGCCGACATTGAGTTGCACGAGCCGGTGCGTCGTTATCTGGTTGGGCACCGCGTACAGCATGCGCGTGACCATGCAGCAGGTCTCGGTCCAGTCTTCGATCATCGACGTGTTCGAGATGCTGTCGTGACGCATCGCGCTCAGCGTGCCGTCATGCCGCGCGGCGATCACGAAGTGCTGCTCGGTGCGCGGCCGCGCGCCGACCGGGCCGAACATCTGCGGGCGTTCGAGCGCGAGCCGCACGGGCCGCCCGGTTTGCCGCGCGGCCATCGCGCACAGCGATACGTGCGACCACGACGAGCCCTTGCAGCCGAAGCCGCCGCCGATCAGCGGCGAGATCACGCGCACGTCGGACACAGGGATCGCGAACGTCTTCGCGAGCACCTGCGCGGCGCCGCTCACGCCCTGCGTCGAGTCGTAGACCGTCAACTGCGGGCCGTCCCATTGCGCCATCGTCGCGTGGGGCTCCATCGGGTTGTGGTGCTCGATCGGCGTCGTATAGGTCGCTTCGATATGCACGTCGCCGCTTTGCATGCCGTCCTCGAAGCTGCCGCGCTGCGTGTCGGTCTGGCGGCCCTGCGGCTTGTCCGGCGCATGCGCGTGCGCCTTCGCCTGCTCGAAGTCGAGTGCCGCGGCGCCCGGCTGATAGGCGATGCGCAGCTGGCGAGCGGCATCGGCCGCATGTTCGAGCGTATCGGCGACGACCACCGCGACCGGCTCGTTGCTGTAGTGCACTTCGTTATCCTGCAGAAGCGACAGATGCCGGCCGGCCGGCGGCGCGAGCGCGGGCCGGCCGCCATTCGGCAGGCGCGGCGCGTTCTGGTAGGTCATCACGAGCAGCACGCCGGGCACGGCCTCGGCGCGGCTCGCATCGATCGACGCGATCGTGCCGGCCGCGATCGTGCTCGTCACGAGCACCGCATGCGCGAGGCGCGCCCCGGGGAATTCGGCTGCATAACGCGCGTCGCCGGTCACCTTCAGCAGTCCGTCGACGCGATCGAGGGGTTGTCCGATCAGATTCATGCGATACCTCCCGCGTTGCCCGCTGCCTGATTGACCGCACGCACGATCGCGCGCTGCGCGAGCTGCACCTTGAAGGCGTTGTCGTGGCGCGGCTGCGCGCCGCTCAATGCGGCCGCGGCGGCGTTCTTCAGCGTGGCCTGGCTGAGCGGCTGGCCGCTCAGCATCTGCTCGGCCACGTTCGCGCGCCATGGTTTGTGCGCGACGCCGCCGAGCGCGATGCGCGCGCTCTGAACACGCTCGCCATCCATCTGCAACGCCGCCGCGACCGATACGAGCGCGAACGCGTAGCTGGCGCGGTCACGCACCTTCAGATAGTGCGAATGCGCGCTGAACAGCGGCGGCGGCAGATCGACCGCGGTGATCAGCTCACCCGGCTGCAAGGTGGTATCGACATCGGGCCGGTCGCCCGGCAGCCGATGGAAATCGGCGAACGCGATCGTGCGCTCGCCGCTGGGGCCGCTCACGCGCACCAGCGCATCGAGCGCGGCCAGCGCGACGCTCATATCCGACGGGTTGACCGCAATGCATTGCGGGCTCGCGCCGAGGATCGCATGCGCGCGGTTATGGCCGTCGAGCGCCGCGCAGCCGCTGCCGGGCAGGCGCTTGTTGCACTGCGTGAACGCGGTGTCGTAGAAGTAGCCGCAGCGGGTGCGTTGCAGCAGATTGCCGCCGACCGTCGCCATGTTGCGCAACTGCGCCGACGCGCCCGCGAGCAGCGCTTGCGACAGCAGCGGGTACTGCTCGCGCACCAGCGCGTGATTGGCCGCGTCGCTGTTGCGCACCAGCGCGCCGATGCGGATGCCGCCGCCGGGCAGCGTCGTCACCGAGTCGAGGCCGCCGATGTGCGTGATATCGATGAGCCGCACCGGCCGCGCGACGCCGCCCTTCATCAGATCGAGCAGATTCGTGCCGCCGCCGATGAATACCGCGCCCGGCTGTTGCGCGGCGCGCACCGCGCTGGCGACGTCGCCGGCGCGTTCGTAGGAGATCGCATCCATGTCGGTCTCCGTCAGGCGTTGTCGTGCGCGGCGCGGACCGCGGCGACGATGTTCACGTACGCGCCGCAGCGGCAGAGGTTGCCGCTCATGCGTTCGCGGATTTCGTCGTCGGTGAGCGCGGCGGGACGCGCGCGCACGTCGGCGGTCACGGTGCTCGCCGTGCCGTTGCGGAATTCGCTGAGCAGGGCGGTCGCCGAGCACAACTGTCCGGGCGTACAGTAGCCGCACTGGAACGCATCGTGTTCGATGAACGCGGCCTGCACCGGACTCAACGCGCCGTTGCTCGCGAGTCCTTCGACGGTCGTGATGTTCTCGCCTTCGTGCATGACCGCGAGCGTCAGACACGAGTTGATGCGGCGGCCGTCGACGAGCACCGTGCAGGCGCCGCATTGACCGCGGTCGCAGCCTTTCTTCGTGCCCATCAGACCCGCGTATTCGCGCAACGCGTCGAGCAGCGTCACGCGCGGTTCGAGTTGCAGCGTGTACGCGCGGCCGTTGACGGTCAACGTGACGGGGCGCGGCGGCACCACGGGGTTGCTTGGCGGCGCGGGTGAGGCGGGCGTCGGCGCTTGCGTTTGCGCGCGCAGATGCGGCGCCGCACCGATCGTCGCGGCGGCCGCCGCAGATTGCAGGAAGCGGCGTCGTGACGGTTGGGAAGGCGTGGTGGTGGGCTCGGCGGTGGACTCTGAGGCGGGGGCGTCCCCGCAATGCTGACATTCTGTAGGCGTAGTCATGACGATCTGTTGACTCCACTGAAAGGTCAATGCAGGCTGACGACGCGTCGATGTCCAACGCATCGCGTTGAAACAAAACTATTGCGCAGCAATTTGAATGCCGTTGCAGCTAACACGGTATTAAAAACTCGCTGCAAGCGCAAAGCCGATCTGCGCAATAAAGGCAGGCCAAT
The DNA here is from genome assembly GCF_050436385.1 of Paraburkholderia sp. MM5477-R1. Classification (NCBI taxonomy): domain Bacteria; kingdom Pseudomonadati; phylum Pseudomonadota; class Betaproteobacteria; order Burkholderiales; family Burkholderiaceae; genus Paraburkholderia; species Paraburkholderia sp. MM5477-R1. The sequence goes on along the minus strand of NZ_JBNDMC010000010.1, from coordinate 361,804 downwards.
ATGCGCAATGACCGCGATGGAGCCCGGCTGGAGCCGCGCAAACACGGGCAAAAGTTGCACGTTGCAACGGGGAAAATGCGAAATCGACCTCCGGGCTCAACGCGCCCGGCAGGCTGCGAGGATGCCTCGCAGCAAATCGATCGGCGGCGGACATCCGGGGATCGTCAAACTCACGGGTAGCTTCGCCGCGGATGTCGACAGGTTTGAACTGGATGGAAAGTGTCCGCTTTGCGGGTGATAAATTTGGAACGGGCCAACCGGGCGCGGAGCAATAGGCGAGGGAGGGATGATCATGGCGAAGCTGCGCATTGCGACGTTCAACATCAACGGTATCCGCTCGCGGCAGGCGGCGCTATTGCAATGGCTCGAGCGCGAGGCGCCTGACGTCGTGTGCCTGCAGGAACTGAAGGCGGTGGATAGCGCATTTCCAGTCGACGCATTGCGCGACGCCGGTTATGGCGCCGTGTGGCAAGGCCAGAGCGCATGGAACGGTGTGGCGATTCTGGCCAAAGGCGATGCACCGCTCGAACGTCGGCGCGGTCTGCCCGGTTTCGAAGACGACACGCATAGCCGTTACATCGAGGCCGCGGTCGGCGGCGTGCTGATCGTGTGTCTGTACCTGCCGAACGGCAATCCGCAGCCCGGCCCCAAGTTCGACTACAAGCTCGCGTGGTTCGATCATCTGATCGCGCATGCGGCGCAGCTCTACCAGAGCGGCCACCCGGTCGTGATCGCTGGGGACTTCAACGTCGTGCCGACCGACGAAGACATTTACAACCCGCGCTCGTGGCTAAAGGACGCGCTGCTGCAGCCGGAGAGCCGCGAGCGTTATCGCAGGCTGCTCGCGCAAGGCTGGACCGATGCGCTGCGCACGCATTTCGGCGACGAACGCGTGTACACGTTCTGGGATTATTTCCGCCGTCATTGGGATACGAATTCGGGGCTGCGCATCGATCATCTGCTGCTGAGCGCCGACCTCGCGCCGCGCCTGCGCGATGCGGGCGTCGACCGTTGGGTGCGCGGCGAACCGCATGCCAGCGACCACGCGCCGACGTGGATCGAACTGGAAATGGGCGCCGGCCGCAAGAAGAAGAGCGGCTAGTGAAGCGGCGGGCGATCCGCTTGCGGCGGATCGCCCGCTTTGGCGCGACTGCTGCGCCCTGTTGATCGGCGCCTATGATCCGGCGCCGTGCCTGCTTCAGTCGTAGTCGCGACCGCCGCGCGACCACAGCGCGCCCATCACGAACCCGGCGAGAGCAACCACGGCCAGCGTCGTGAACGGGTTTTCGGCCGTCGTATCGCGCACGAGGCTCGTCGTATTCGCGCATAACTGCTGCGCCTTGCCGCTCAATTCGCGCGCCTTGCCCGCCACCTGCGCGCTGGTGTCGCCGACGGCATCGCCGACCGCGCTTTGCACCTTGCCCGCGACTTCCTTTACCGCGCCTGCCGCTGAATTCGTATCCATATGCATCGCTCCTGTTGTCATATTTACGTGCGGGCCCGCTGCAATTGCAACGCGCTCGCACAAGGGCGCCGCGCAAGCCGTGCCAGTGCGGCGTGAGCCTGCGTCAGTGACGAAAGGGGTGCAAGAAGTGCGCCCGGCGACGGGACGCCATGCATCCGGCCAAACGGGACGTGCTGGAACATCATCGTCGGCGCCCGAAATTGATGCCGACGAACACGGCCAGCAGCATCAGAAAACCGCCGAACAGCAGCGCGGCATTGACGAGCACCTGGCGCAGCCCGAGCGTTTCGACGTCGATGAACGGATACGGATAAAAATCCGACAGGCTGCCGCGCCAGAACGTGATGCCGAGATAGGCGAGCGGATAGACGAGCCACAGCGGAGCGTGGCGCAACCGCAGATGAAAACGCGGCACGAACAGCACCCAGTAGAGCGCGGCGAGCATCGGCAGCACGCTGTGCAGCGACTCGTTGAGCAGGCGCCGGTAGGGCGACAGCGGCCACAGTCCGCGCAACAGCAGGTTGTACGCGAGGCCGACGAACACGATGTACGCGACCACCGCGGTCACGACCGTGGGCTGCCGGAAAAAGCGCACGAGCGGCGAGCGGTGCTTCCGCAGCACGATGCAGGTGAAGCAGAGCGCACTGGCGAGCACCGTCAGATTGGTCAGGTAGCTGCTCATGCGCGCGAGCGCGTCGAACACGGTGAGCCCGCGCGCGAGCGATCGATCGATCGTGAGGTCGGCTTGCGCGAGGATCGCCATCCACGCGATCAGCGCAATGACCGCCGCCAACGTCAGCGACGACACACTGGGCGTATGCAGCGGCAGCTCGGGCTCGCGCTGCGGAGCGAGGGTAGGGCGCATGCGCTCGATTCTACGCGCGGTGCGCGCGCGGCTGCATGGGCTTTCGCGCCCACGCGCGCCGGCGTTGGCAAAATACTACGGCGTACTACGCGAGCTACTGGCTGGCTGTAAAGCGGGTTGCAACGCGGGTTGCAAGCTCGCCGCCACGGCTGCAAGCGCCGCGCTCACAGGCGGCGATTCATCGTGTGTTTCGACCCGTTATGATCGCGGCTGCAGCCCTCGATGTTAACGACGCCGTGCGCGGCAAGCAGTCTCTGTCAGCGCCGGCTCAAGACTCGCCAAACGGAGAGAAAGCATGAAAGCCAGCACCATTGCCGAACGGGAAGCGCGCGGCCGCGCCGCGCGCGAGCATTCGAAACGCTCGAGTCACCGGGCGGTCGGCGAGTTGCACCGCGATTCGATCGAGTTGCTGAAACAGAGCAGCGCGGAGCGCGTCGAGAATCTGGTGCCGCTGCGCTATGGGCGCATGGCTGCCTCGCCGTTCTCGTTCTTTCGAGGCAGCGCGATTCTGCAGGCGCACGATCTGAGCAAGGTGCACGACACCGGCCTCACCATGCCGATCTGCGGCGACGGCCATCTGATGAATTTCGGCGGCTTCGCCACGCCCGAGCGGCAACTGGTCTTCGACCTGAGCGACTTCGATGAAGTCTCGATCGGCCCGTTCGAATGGGACCTGAAACGCCTGTGCGCGAGCCTCGTCATGGCCGCGCGCCAGATGCGCCTAAGCCGCGGCACCGCCGAGAGTCTGGTGATGAGCGCGGTCGGCTCGTATCGCGATCGCGTCGCGCAATACGCGCAGTTCGGTGCGCTCGAGCTGTGGTACGACCGCATCACGTTCGACCGCATGGCCGAGATCGCACTGACGCCCGAGCGCCGGCGCGCGGTGCGGCGCGGCATGGAGAAGGCCGCGAGCCGCACGCATGAAAGCCTGCTCGAAAAAATGGCCTCGTTCGACGGCAATCGGTGGACCATCCACGATGCGCCGCCCGCGCTGTTTCACGTGCACGGTGCGAACACGTTGTTGACGGCCGAGGAAACCGAAACCTACCGGACCGGCAACGTCGACAAGATGGTCGAGCAAGTGTGGGACGAGTACCGCAAGACGATGTCGCACGATCGGCGCGAACTGCTGGATCAGTTCACGAGGCACGACGTCGTGTTCAAGGCGGTCGGCGTCGGCAGCGTCGGCACGCGTTGTCTGGTCGTGCTGCTCGTCGATCACATGGGCAAGCCGTTGTTCCTGCAATTGAAGGAGGCGCGGCCGTCGGTCATCGCGCAGTTCTACAAGTCGCCGGCGGTCACGCATCAGGGCGAGCGCGTCGTGCAAGGACAGCGGCTGCTGCAGGCCGCGAGCGACGTCTTCCTCGGCTGGGGGACCGGGCCGCTCGGGCGGCATTTCTATTTCCGCCAGCTGCGCGACATGAAGCTGTCCGCGAATATCGAGCTGTTCGACAGCGATCTGCTCGACGGCTATGCGCGGCTATGTGGCTGGATCATGGCGCGCGCGCATGCGAAGGCGAGCGGCCAGGCGATCGAGATCAGCGCGTACATCGGCCGCGGCGATCAGTTCGGCGAAGCGCTGAGTGGCTACGCGAGCGCCTACGCGGATCAGGTCGAGCGCGACTACGACGTGTTCATCAAAGCGTGCCGCGACGGCAAGCTCGAAGCGCGCACCGACGAGGACATGGCGGCGGATTTCCGTGTGTAGCGTTGCGTGCGCGTGGTGTCACTTCACGCGCACCGTCACGCATCGGCGCGCGCTTCGTGCAGCGTGACGAAACGCAGATGGCGCTCGCGTGCCGCTTCGATCACGCTCGGCAGCACCGCGAGAATCAGCGGCTGGCCTTCGATCGTCAGCGCGGCGTTGCCATCGTGCAGCAACAGGATGTCGCGCGCGGCGAGACCATCGAGCAGCCGCCGCGCAACCACGTGAGGGTCACGCTCGCGCGTATCGTAGCCGCGCCGTGTCCAGGCCGCGAGACGCAGATCGAGCTTGCGCAGCACCGGCTCCAGGAAGAGGTTGCGCAGGCCGGCGGGCGCGCGGAAAAACATCGGCCGCGCGCCGCTGACGGTTTCGAGCGTGCGTTGCGCGGCGGCGATCTCGCGCGTCAACGCGCGCGGAAACGTGACCGAAAACGTATGCACGTGCACCTGCGAGTGATTTTCGAGCCCATGCCCACGCGCGACGATCTCGCGCGCGAGTTGCGGATAACGCTCCACCTTCGCGCCGATGCAGAAGAACGTCGCGCGCACGTCGAACGCGTCGAGCAGATCGAGCACTTGCGGCGTGACGACGGGATCGGGACCGTCGTCGATGGTCAGCGCGATTGCATCCGCGTTGCGGGGGTTCGCGGGCAGGCGGGTCCAGTTGGGCCCGAGCAGGGTGGTGCGCGGCAATAGTCCGGCGATCGTGAACAGCGCGTGATTCGCGACGATCGCGGCGAGCCACCATGGCCACGCGGCCGGTGCGACAGCCACGCCGATCAGCACGATCACGTGCCAGCCGATCGTGCCGTTCAGCAGTGCGGAGTTGCGGCTACGCGGCCAGCGGCGCGGCGGGTTCGGGCATTCATTCATCGAACGTGCTTCCAGTACGCCTTCCTCCGTCCCGGGAAGGCCGTGAATCTTGCGCGATGCGCAGCCGCGAACGATACCACTGTTGCGCTCGTCGACGTGCCGTTCGGCGGCCACGTATCCGGTGAAAGCGCGCTGAAAGACGTCGCGCGGTTTGCGATCGCCGATTCGCTGTTGTATGGTGCGGGGCGAAAAGAGTCGCGCGTGTCGATGGCGATTGGACCGATTGCCGCAACAAGCTCGCGTCGCTACCCAACACAACAGGAGATGCGTGATGTCGGAAACAGGAAACGGAAAAGTGGCGCTGGTGACGGGCGCGGGCAGCGGCATCGGCCGCGCGTGCGCACTGACGCTCGCGCAGCACGGCTATAGCGTGGTGCTCGCCGGCCGCCGCCAGGCCGCGCTCGATGCGGTCGCGCAGGAAGCGCGGGCGCTGCGCGGCGACGCGCTCGCGGTTGCCTGCGACGTGACCGACGCCGACAGCGTCGCCGCGCTTTTCGACACGATCCGCGCGCGCTTCGGCCGACTCGACCTGCTGTTCAACAACGCGGGACGCAACGGCTCGCCCGTCGATCTCGACGAAGTGAGCATCGACGAATGGCGTTCCATCGTCGATACCAATCTGAACGGCGTGTTCCTGTGCACGCGCGCGGCGTTCGGCCTGATGAAGACGCAGAACCCGCGCGGTGGCCGCATCATCAACAACGGCTCGATCTCCGCGCATGCGCCGCGTCCGAACAGCGCCGCGTACACGGCGACCAAGCACGCGATTACCGGACTCACGAAGGCGGTGTCGCTCGACGGCCGCAAATACGACATCGCGTGCGGTCAGATCGACATCGGCAACGCGGGGACCGAGATGGCCGCGCGAATGGCGCGCGGCGTGCCGCAAGCGAACGGCGAGATCGCGGTCGAGCCGCTGATGGACGTGCAGCACGTCGCCGACGCGGTGCTGCATATGGCGAGCCTGCCGCTGTCGGCGAACGTGCAGTTCATGACGATCATGGCGAGCAAGATGCCGTTCGTCGGGCGCGGCTGAGCGGCGCGCAGCACCGGCTCACAACGCCGGGGCGCGGAGCGGGGCGCGCGCGTTCAACTTATACTGGGCGCTCCGCCGTCTTTCCACGCAAAGCAAGCCGCCGTGCCCCGCGCCACACCCAGCGACGACCCGCCGCCGCAGCCGCCCGTGCGGCCCGATCTCGACGACTGCTGTCATAGCGGCTGCACGCAGTGTGTATTCGATCTCTACGATGAAGCGCTGGAGCGCTACGAGCTCGCGCTGGCTGCGTGGCACAAGCGGCAGGCGCAGAAGGCGCGGCCAGCGCGGCGACCGGACACGCAGGGCGCGAAGTCGAAACCGCAAGCCGACGCGCGTCGCTCGACACCCGCGCGCGGCAAACCGAGCCCTCGCCGCTGATTCGCGCACGAATTCGCGCACGATCGTCCACCGTCCCCGTTATGACCGACCTTCAGCTCACGCCGACCGAATCTCTCACCGATCCGCACACGCTCGACGATCTGCACCGCTTCGTGCAGCGTCATCCGCGCCTGTTCGTGCTGACCGGCGCGGGCATCAGCACTGACTCCGGCATCCCCGGCTACCGGGACGACAACGGCGCATGGAAGCGCTCGCCGCCGATCACGCTGCAGGAGTTCCTTGGCACGCCGGCGATGCGTCAGCGCTACTGGGCGCGCAGCATGGTCGGCTGGCCGCTCGTCGCGCGCGCGCAGCCGAATGCCGCGCATGTCGCGCTCGCGCGGCTCGAAGCGGCCGGTCACGTGCCGACGCTGGTCACGCAGAACGTCGACGGCTTGCATCAGCGCGCGGGCAGCCGCGACGTGATCGAGCTGCATGGCGGCATCGACGGCGTCAGTTGTCTCGACTGCGGCATGCAGCACTCGCGCGCGGCGATCCAGCAGACGCTCGAAGCCGACAACCCCGCTCTGCTCGACGTCACGGCCGAAGCCGCCGCCGATGGCGACGCGCACCTCGAGTGGCACGATCTCGGCGGTTTTCGCGTGCCGGCATGCGCGAACTGCGGCGGGTTGCTGAAGCCGTCGGTGGTGTTCTTCGGCGAGAACGTGCCGAAGGCGCGCGTCGAAGCGGCGTCGCATGCGCTCGATGCGGCCGACGCCGTGCTCGTGGCCGGCTCGTCGCTGATGGTGTATTCCGGCTACCGCTTCTGCGTGTGGGCGCAGCGCCAGGGCAAGCCGATCGCGGCGATCAACCTCGGCCGCACGCGCGCCGATCCGCTGCTGTCGCTGAAGGTGGCCGCGCCGTGCGGCGATACCTTGAGCGCGCTCGCCGGTCTGCTGGCTGGCGATTGAGAATGAGTAGATCCCGTGGATCACCGTCAAAACCTGAGGAACACCAGAGCCGACGATGACCGACTCCCGGCAACATTCGCCATCCGCCGAACGCAATCGCGAACCGATCCTCGCCGTGCTGCGCGAGGCGCTGCCGGCGAGCGGCCGCGTGCTCGAAATCGCGAGCGGCACCGGTGAGCACGCGATCTGCTTCGCCGGCGCGCTGCCCGGTCTCGACTGGCAGCCGAGCGATGCCGATGCGCAGGCGCGCGAGTCGATTGCCGCGTGGACCGCGCAGGCGGGGCTCGCGAACCTGCGCGCGCCGCTCGCGCTCGACGTGCATCAGCCGGACTGGGGCGTCGATGCGCTCGACGCCGTCGTCTGCATCAACATGATCCACATCTCGCCGTGGAGCGCGGCGCAGGCACTTTTCGACGGCGCCGGGCGGCGCCTCGTCGACGGCGGCGTGCTCTATCTATACGGCCCTTACCGGCGCGGCGGCGCGCACACGGCGCCGAGCAACGAAGCGTTCGATCAATGGTTGAAGAGCCGCGATCCCGAATGGGGCGTGCGCGATATGGAAGCGGTCGTCGCGCTCGGCGACACGGCGGGGCTCACCTGCGAACGGGTGGTCGCGATGCCCGCGAACAACTTCAGCCTGGTGTTCACGAAGCGGGCAGGGTAGCGGGGGCACCGACGGGCCGCGCATTCGTCCACGCCTTGCGCCAAACCTCGGTGCGATCCCAAACCGAACCCGCCGCGCAAACGCCGACGCGCGCACAATACCTGTCGTCACGCGCAAACATGAGCACGACAGGAGCACGAGCAACTGGCGGCTTGCCCCCTCCCAAGCGGCAAGCGCGCATTTCTTTTATCCTTTCACCCTCGACGCCGCGCCGCCGTTCTCATGGCGCGGCGCCACGACATTTTTTTGGACTCTGGAGAATTCAAATGGGCAAACAGGCAATCGGCGTGGTGGGGCTGGCGGTCATGGGCCGCAATCTGGCGCTCAACATCGAGAGCCGCGGCCACGCGGTGTCGGTCTACAACCGTAGCCGCGCGAAAACCGACGAACTCATCGCCGAATTTCCGGACCGCAAACTGGTGCCGGCTTTCACGCTGGAAGAGTTCGTCGACTCGCTCGAAAAGCCGCGCCGCATTCTGATGATGGTCAAGGCCGGTGAGCCGACCGACGCGACCATTGCCTCGCTCAAGCCGCTGCTCGAAAAAGGCGACATCCTGATCGACGGCGGCAACACGCCTTTCACCGACACGATCCGCCGCAACCAGGAACTCGCGAAGGCGGGTCTGCATTTCATCGGCACCGGCGTCTCGGGCGGCGAGGAAGGCGCGCTGAAAGGCCCGTCGATCATGCCGGGCGGTCCGCGCGACGCGTACGACCTCGTCGCGCCGATCCTCACCGAGATCGCCGCGAAGGCGCCGGACGGCGAGCCCTGCGTCGCGTACATGGGACCGGACGGCGCGGGCCACTTCGTGAAGATGGTGCACAACGGCATCGAGTACGGCGACATGCAGCTGATCGCCGAAAGCTACGCGGTGTTGAAGCAGGTCGTCGGATTGTCGAACGAGGAACTCGGCAAGGTCTATACCGAGTGGAACCAGGGCGAGCTCGACAGCTATCTGATCGAAATCACGTCGAAGATCTTCGGCAAGAAGGACGACGAAACCGGCAAGGACCTCGTCGACGTGATTCTCGACCGTGCCGCGCAGAAGGGCACCGGCAAGTGGACCAGCCAGAACGCGCTGGACCTCGGCGCGCCGTTGCCGCTGATCACCGAGGCGGTGTTCGCGCGCGTGCTGTCGTCGCTGAAGACGCAGCGCGTGGCCGCGAGCAAGCTGCTGGAAGGTCCGCAGGCGAGGCCGCTCGAAGGCGCGAAGGACGCGTTCATCGAATCGGTGCGTCGCGCGTTGTACTTCAGCAAGGTGATCTCGTACGCGCAGGGCTTCGCGCAGTTGCGCGCCGCGTCGGAAGAGTACAACTGGGATCTCGACTACGGGACGATCGCGAAGATTTTCCGCGCGGGCTGCATCATCCGCGCGCGCTTCCTGCAGAAGATCACCGACGCCTATTCGAAGGACAAGGCGCTCGCGAACCTGCTGCTCGACCCGTACTTCCGCGACATCGCGAAGAACTACCAGGCGGCGCTGCGCGAAGTCGTGGTGGCCGCGGTCAACGCGGGTGTGCCGGTGCCGGCATTCGCGTCGGCGATCGCGTATTTCGACGCCTACCGCTCGGAGCGTCTGCCCGCGAACCTCGTGCAAGCGCAGCGCGACTTCTTCGGCGCGCATACGTTCGAACGCATCGACAAGCCGGGCAGCTTCCACGCGCAGTGGAGCTGAGCGGTTGAAAAAACGGCCCGGCGCGCCATGGTGACAGGGCGCGCCGGGCCGTTGCTCCGTTTGGATCAACAAGGAAACGCCGCATTATTACCAAATGTCTCGCGGGTTAAACGCGGACTTTAAAGAATGCCAAATGATTATTGCGACGGCAGCAATAGAGTTTCACTGGTTTAAGGGTTTACCCTAGATCGAGACACCTCTAAACTTGTTTTCAATCGCTGAGGGATAAGCAGAAACCCGAAGCGCGCCACACAACAAGTCCTTTGGAGGTTAATCATGAAGACCCTGATTTCCGCTGTTGCTATCGCCGCCGCCCTCGTTGTTCCGGTCGCGTCGTTCGCTCAAGCGAGTCAGCCGGTGACCCGTGCTCAGGTTCGCGCTGAAATGATTCAACTCGAAAAGGCCGGCTACAAGCCGAGCGCCAGCGACGTGAACTACCCGGCCGACATCCAGGCAGCGCAAGCACGCGTCGATGCGCAGCGCGGCACGGCCATCGCGGCCAACCCCGCAGACACCAGCGGCTACGGCGCTCCGGCCGCCGGCACGTCGCAAGCTGGCCACGCTGTCATTCCGGCGAAGGCCAACCGTGACTCGGTGTACTTCGGCAACTAATCGCAGTAGAAGTCCGCAGATATAGTGAGTAGTTGTTGTGCGCTGTAGACGCCGCTTCGTGGAATAGCGCGAACGCGGCGGGCAAGAAAAAACGCCATCCGGTTCGATCGGATGGCGTTTTGTCGTTTACGGCGCCGTGCTGCGACGTTCCCGTCAATGCAGCGTTCGCTGCCGCCGGCCGATGTCATCGAACAGCGCGCGGCTCGGCTCCAGCGCGAGCAGCCACGATTCGTCGTAGTCGCTCAGGTTGTCGAGCGCCTCGCGCAGCCGTTCGAGCGCCACCGCCGGCAGTTCGACGCTCGCCTCGACCCCGCTCGACAGTCTCGCGATGCTCGCCAGTTGCACGAGCGCATCGGCGGCCTCGGCAACTTCGGCGGCGAAGATCAGATGCGTGTTCAGCAGTTCGACGAGGCCGGCAGACGCCGCCACATCGTCGACGTTGAGTTGCACGGCCAGAAAGGTGGCTTTGTTCATGCTCGATTCCTCCCAGAATCCCAACATTGTCGTGAGCTGCTCCGCGCGGCTTGACTGAGTATAGGCGATGGTCGATCGCCTGCAATGATCGGACGGAACGACCGTGGCGGCTTGCTCGCCCAGACGCGCGGGCCACGCGACCTATAATAGGGCCAGCCGCGCGAGCGCCGACGCCGTGGGCGCACGGCGCCGCCCGCCGGGCTTGCGCGCTTGCCAATTGCTCATCGACCATGAACATCATCCGCAGCAGAAGCTTCACCGCGTCGCGTGCCTGGGGCGCGCTCGACATCGCGAACATGAACGGCGTCACCACGCGTCTGCATTGGACCGACCAGCCGTACAAGTGGCACGTGAACGACGGCGAGGAGGTATTCGCCGTGCTCGACGGCCGCGTCGAAATGCGCTATCGCGAAGACGGCGTCGAACGCACGACAGTGCTCGAAACCGGCGACGTGTTCCATGCGTCGGTCGGCACCGAGCATGTCGCGCATCCGCTGGGCGCGGCACGCGTGCTCGTCGTCGAAAAGCAGGGCAGCGTCTGAAGAACACGGCAGTTTGACGGCGCGTGTGTGGCGGTCGCGCACGATATCCAGGCGGCAGCGGACAACCGCGACCGTGTGCAAGCGTGACGGCACGGCAATTGCTGCGGCGTCGATTGAATCGGATTGAGACACAGGTCGAGGAAAAGCAGATGACACAACAATGGCAACCGACGGCGATCCGCCTGCTGATGGCGGCGGCGCTCGGCGTGGCGATCGCCGGCTGCACGACGATGCCGTGGGAAAGCACGCCGTTTTACAGCAACGCGCCGTCGAGCACGACCAGCCTCGCGACCGTCCCGGTGCCCGCCGGCTACTATCGCGTCAATCCGGGCGATACGCTGTCCGGCATCGCTTCGGCCTATGGACGAAGGCCGCAGGAAATCGCGGCCTGGAACGGCTTGCCGGTCAACGCGGCGGTCGCGCCCGGCCAGGTGCTGCGCGTTTCACCGCCGATGGCCTCGGGCAGCGTGGTCACGCCGCCGGTCGCGGTGGCGCCGGGTGCGCCAGCCGCGCCGGGCGCGACGGCGAACGTGCCGCCGGGCGCCGTACCCGGTGCGCCGGCCCCTGCCGCCGTGCCGCAGCAGGGCGTGCTGCAATGGCCATTGCGCGGACCGATCCTGCGCGCGTTCGCGCCGGGCAAATCCAACGGCATCGTGATCGGCGGCCAACCCGGTGATCCGGTCAAGGCCGCGGCGACCGGCCGCGTGGTGTACGCGGGCACCGGCATCGAAGCCTACGGCCCGCTCATCATCATCAAGCACAACGATTCGCTGATCACCGCGTACGGCCAGAACAGCCAGCTACTCGTCAAGGAAGGCGACGCGGTGGCGCAAGGGCAGACGATCGGCGAGGTCGGTGTCGATAGCCGCGGCGTCGCGTCGATCCAGTTCGAAGTGCGCGAGAACGGCCAGCCGGTCGATCCGCTCCAGTGGTTGCCGAAGCCTGGCGGCTGAGCGTCCCCGTCGCGACTGTTGGCTCATCGCAGCCGGATCGGCGCGCTTCTCGGGGATGCGCCGATTTTCAGCGTCGTCTGAATTGAATACACTGTATGGCTCGTTTGCCGGCGCGCGCGTTCCTTCCGGAATGCACGGGCGGCCGGTTGCCGTAGGCTGTCATTCATGGACGCACAGGGACACACAATGATCGATTTGCGCAGCGATACCGTTACCCGTCCGACTCCGCCGATGCTCGCGGCGATGTCGGCGGCCGAAGTCGGCGACGACGTCTGGGGCGACGACCCCACCGTCCTGCGTCTGCAGGCCACGCTGGCCGAGCGCACCGGCAAGGAAGCGGGGCTGTTCTTCCCGAGCGGCACGCAAAGCAACCTCGCCGCGTTGATGGCGCACTGCGCGCGCGGCGACGAATACATCGTCGGCCAGCTCGCGCACACCTACAAATACGAGGGCGGCGGCGCGGCCGTGCTCGGCAGCATCCAGCCCCAACCGCTCGAAAACGCCGCCGACGGCTCGATCCCGCTCGACAAGATCGCCGCCGCGATCAAGCCGATCGACGATCACTTCGCGCGCACGCGGTTGCTCGCGCTGGAAAACACGATCGGCGGCAAGGTGCTGCCGGCGCAGTACGTCGCCGATGCGACGCGGCTCGCGCGCGAGCGCGGCCTCGCCACCCACCTCGACGGCGCGCGCGTGTTCAACGCGGCGGTCGCGGCGGGCAAGCCGGTCGCGGCGCTGGCCGAGCCGTTCGATTCGGTGTCGATCTGTTTTTCGAAGGGACTGGGCGCGCCGGTCGGCTCGGTGCTGGTCGGCAGCCGCGCGCTGATCGACGTCGCGCATCGCTGGCGCAAGGTGCTCGGCGGCGGCATGCGCCAGGCTGGCGTGCTCGCGGCGGCGTGCCTGTACGCGCTCGATCACAACGTCGAGCGGCTCGCCGATGACCACGCGAACGCCGCGCATCTGGCGGCGGGGCTGGAGACGATCGAGCAGGTGAAGGTGCAGTCGGTCGCGACGAACATGGTGTTCGCGCAGTTTCCGCAGCAGCATTGCGCGCCGCTCGAGGCGTGGCTCAAGGAGCGCGGCATCCTCACGCAGATGCTGTATGCGTCGCGCTTCGTCACGCACATGGATGTGTCGCGCGACGATATCGACACGTTCGTTGCCGCGGTGAAGGCGTATTTCGCGGCACGTTGATCGCGCCGCATGGGTCGCAAGCGAGGCGGCTCGCGCGGTTGCCGCCTCGTCTTCCCGCACTGGCTCCAACTCGCGCGCGCTCGTTCGAGACGCGCTTCATTCAGGCTTCATCCCCGCCTCACGCGCCGTCCGGCGCATATCTCACTTGACCGCCGCCTTCGCCTGCACGCCCGCGCGATGCGACGGCGCGAGCAGCCGCAAGCCGCTCGCCAGGCTCGCCGCGCCGGCGAAGAACGCGCCGAGGCCGAGCGCGAGCGTCGGCCCATGCTGGCGGCCGGCAATGCCGAAGCACAGCGCGACCAGCGCCGCGCCGGTCGCCTGTCCGAGCAGCCGCGCGGTCGCCACGATGCCGCTCGCGCCGCCGCTGCGCTCCGGCGGCGCGCTCGCCATCAGCGCCTTCAGGTTCGGCGACTGGAAAAAGCCGAAACCCGCGCCGCAGATCGCCATACGGATGCCGATGTCGAGCACGTGCGGATGGGCGGGCAGCATCGCCAGCGAGGCCATCCCCGCCGACAACACCGCGAGCCCGATCGCGCCGAGCAGCCCCGGCGGGTAGCGGTCCGACAGGCCGCCCGCGAGCGGCGCGGCGAGCGCGACCACGACGGGCCACGGCGTCATCAGGAAGCCGGTTTCGACCTGGCTGCGCAGCAGCACGTCCTCGAAATAGAACGGCAGCGACACGAACGCGAGACCCTGCGCGGCGAACGAGCACACGGCCGTCACCGCCGACAGCGCGAACACCGGCCGCTTGAACAGATCGACAGGCAGCATCGGCGCGGGGTGGCCCGCCTCGCGGCGGATCAGCAGCAGCCCGAACACGCCGGCGAGCGCCGCGGCGCTGAGCACGATCTGCAGCGACGCGCGTTGCGCCGCCTCGCCGAGCGCGAAGATCAGCGCGGCGAACGTGACCACGTTGAGCAGCGCCGCCACCGGATCGAGCGGGTGTCGGCTCTGCGCGGTATGCGGCAGCGCCGGCATCGCGAAGCTCAGCGCGAGTACACCGAGCGGCACGTTGACCGCGAACAGCCACGGCCAGGTCGCGACCGACAGAATCAACGACGCCACCGTCGGCCCGACCGCGAACGACACACCGACGATCAGCGCATTGGTGCCAAGCCCGCGACCGAGCCGATGCGGCGGGTACAGATAGCGGATCAGCGCGGTGTTGACGCTCATGATCGCGCTGGCGCCCAAGCCCTGCACGATGCGCGCGGCGGCGAGCAGCGGCAGCGTCGGCGCCATCGCACAGCCGAGCGAGCTCAGCGTGAACAGCGCGATGCCGCCGATATAGATGCGCCGATGTCCGACGATGTCGCCGAGCGCGGCGAGCGGCAGCAGCGTCGCGACCATCGCGAGCTGATATGCGTTGATGATCCAGACCGAGGCGGCCGGCGCCGCGTGCAGGTCGCCGGCGATCGCGGGCAGCGCGGTGTTGGCGATCGCGGTATCGAGCGTGGCGAGCGCGACGGCGAGCATGATCGCGGCCATCGCGCGGCGGTTGGCGGCCGACATCGGGCCGTCGGCGGGGAGAGTCGGCGTGGGGACGCCGACGGCGGGGCTGAGCTTATCGGACAAGGCGTGGCTCGCGGGGTTGGGCATGCCGCTGTCGGTCGCTTCCGGAGAGGCGACGCGCTCGGGCGGCGGTTTCGTCGTGGGTGAGGCGCGCGCGGTCGGTCCACGGGGGATCGGCGTGGCGGCTTGTGCGGCGCAACGTCGCGATTGTTGCAGAGACGGCACGATCGTGCAGGGAGGCGGGCAGGGGAGGCGGCTAGAAGATGAGGCGCTTTGATCTCAATGAAACGCAACTAACCGCCAATCCCGCCCGCCATCTCCGAATCGGTACACGCCCCGTGTCAAATCCAACACGCATACGACAGAACCGCCCGGCAGAACGGGCCGCCCGATTCGATCGCAAAATCAGGCTATTCGGGGCTTCATCCGCTCGTCACGCATCGGAAAAATAATCGATGTGCGGCTCGCAGATTCTTCGGGCGTTTGCCTTCCCCAACCCGCTTTCGTCACCCGACTCACGCGCGCCGATGCCCACCCCGAGTGCCGCTGCCACGCGGTTTTGCACCGCGTCCGGGCGCCCGCCGCGGCTCGGTCGCGCGGCAGCGGGCGAGCTCGCCGGGCACGCCGTATGCGTTACCGTCCGCTCGCGCGCCAGTGTGCGCGATCCCTAAAATGTCCTACTCTATTTTTTTAAACCGCTCCGACAGGCACGCGCCTCCCGTCCGTCTCTCGTGCGGTTCGCGTTTGCCATGTCGACCTTCCCGGAGGCTTCGATGACAGCCGTCGATCTGGAATTCGACCAGCTCAACAGTACCGTCGACGCGCTACGGCGCTCAATTTCGAATCGCATGATGTACGGCGTCGGCAAGGACGCCGTCACCGCTCACCCGCACGACTGGCTGCACGCGGCCGCGCTGGCCGTGCGCGACCGGCTCGTCGCGCGCTGGATGAAGACCACGCGCCTGCAATACGAGCAGGACGTGAAGCGGGTCTACTACCTGTCGATGGAGTTTCTGATCGGCAGGACCTTTACCAACGCGCTACTCGCGCTCGGCATTCACGATCAGATGAAGGAGGCGCTCGCGAGCCTCGGCGTCGACATGGACGCGCTGATCGATCTCGAACCCGACGCAGCGCTCGGCAACGGCGGCCTCGGCCGGCTTGCGGCGTGCTTTCTCGACTCGATGGCGACGCTCGGCATTCCGGGCTTCGGCTACGGCATCCGTTACCAGTACGGCATGTTCCGTCAGGAAATCGTCAACGGCGAGCAGGTCGAGGCGCCCGACTATTGGCTGCGCGCCGGCAATCCATGGGAATTTCCGCGACCCGAAATCAAGTACATGGTGCACTTCGGCGGCCGCACCGTGCAGCGCGGCGACAAGACCGAATGGATCGACACCGAGCATGTGAACGCGACCGCCTACGACACCGTGATCCCCGGCTACGCGACCGACGCGACCAACACGCTGCGCCTATGGTCCGCGCGCGCGACCGAGGAACTCGACCTCGGCGCATTCAATCGTGGCGACTACCGCAACGCGGTCGACACCAAGAACATGTCGGAGAACGTGTCGCGGCTGCTCTATCCGGACGATTCGACGCCGGCGGGCCGCGAGTTGCGGCTGCGCCAGGAGTACTTCTTCGTGTCGGCGACGATGCAGGATCTGATCCGCCGCTATCAGCGCACGCACAGCACGTTCGGACGCTTCTCGGAGAAGGTCGCGGTGCATCTGAACGACACGCACCCGGTGCTCGCGATTCCCGAGCTGATGCGCCTGCTCGTCGACGAGCATCATGTGCCGTGGGACAAGGCGTGGAAACACCTGACGCAGATCTTCTCGTACACGAATCACACGCTGATGCCCGAGGCGCTCGAAACATGGGATGTCGAAATGTTGTCACGCCTGCTGCCGCGGCATCTCGAGATCATCTTCGAAATCAACGCACAGTTTCTGAAGCACGTCAGCGAGCACTCGGGCCACGACGCCGAGATGATCCGCCGCATTTCGCTCGTCGATGAATATGGGCAGCGGCGCGTGCGCATGGCGTATCTGGCGATCGTCGCGAGTCACAAGGTGAACGGCGTGTCGAAGCTGCATTCGCAGCTGATGACGCGCGACATCTTCGCCGACTTCGCGCGCATCTATCCGGACCGCTTCACCAACGTGACCAACGGCATCACGCCGCGCCGCTGGCTCGCGCAGGCGAGTCCGTCGCTGTCGTCGCTGATCGACGCGCGCATCGGCACACACTGGCGCAGCAATCTGTTCGAGCTCGAGCAGCTGCGTAATCTGCGCAAGGACGACGAGTTCGTCGAAGCGTTCCGCGAGGCCAAACGACAGAGCAAGCTGCGGCTCGTGCACCGGCTCGCGCATCACACGAAGCTGCACTTCGACCCGGACGCGCTGTTCGATCTGCAGGTCAAGCGCATTCACGAATACAAGCGCCAGTTGCTGAACTTGCTGCACGTGATCGTACGCTACAACGAGATCCGCGCGAATCCGGAGCGCGACTGGGTGCCGCGCGTCGTGCTGTTTGCGGGCAAAGCCGCGTCCGCGTACCGGATGGCCAAGACGATCATCAAGCTGATCGGCGACGTCAGCGAGAAGGTCAATCATGATCCGCTGATCGGCGACAGGCTGAAGGTCGTGTTCGTGCCGAACTACGGCGTCAGCGTGGCCGAGCTGATCATTCCGGCGGCCGATCTGTCGGAGCAGATCTCGATGGCCGGCACCGAGGCGTCGGGCACCGGCAACATGAAGCTCGCGCTCAATGGCGCATTGACGATCGGCACGATGGACGGCGCGAACATCGAGATCTGCGACGCGGTGGGGCGCGAGAACATCTTCATCTTCGGTCACTCCGCCGACGAGGTGGACGACCTGCGCGCAAGCGGCTATCGGCCGCGGCGGATTTACGAGGAAAACGAAGCACTGCGCACCGCGCTCGATCAGATTCGCACGGGCTTCTTTTCGCCGGACGATCCGCTGCGCTTCTCGGATATCTTTCACACGCTGGTCGACTGGGGCGATCACTATATGGTGCTCGCCGATTTCGACGCGTTCGCGAAGGCGCAGAACGAAGTGGATGCGCGTTTCGTCGACAAGCACGCGTGGGCCGAAAGCGCGATCGAGAACGTCGCGGGGATGGGGCAGTTCTCGTCGGATCGAACGATCGGCGAGTATGCGCGCAATATCTGGCGCGTGAGTCCGCTCAGTCTCGACTGAGCGCGAGATGACGGCAACGTAGTCGTTGCTTGCGGGCAAGCAGATCGAAAGCCGTGCGAGGCTGGTGCTGATCCGTCGCGCACGGCTTCGTCATGTTCGATCGTCGCCCCGCGTCAAGCCTTCGGCGCGGCAGCCGCGGCCTTCGCCCGATGCACTGCCTCGCCGACGCGTTCGACGAACTCGCGATCCGTACTCATCAGCGCTTCGCGCTCGCCGTCGGCCGTCTTGACCATCAGCCGATGCGTGACGTCCTGGGTCACCCAGGTAAGCCAACCGACCACGATCAGCATCACCCCGCATACGAGTCCCGCCGCCGAGTGCAGCACGCCCCCGACGATTGCGCCGATCAGCCCGGCCACCGAGATCACGAGCGGCACGACCTTGTTCTTCTGCACGGTCACGACCTGCACGTCGACGATATCGCGCAGCGGGAAGACCTGACCTGCGGATGAGAGGGCGTTGCGCGTGACCGACACGCCGCGATCGTTGAAAGGGCTTTCCATCGTTTCAATGCGAGGGTGGTGAAGCGCGCAGCGTAGCAGACTTCCTTCAAATTCCTAAAGTTACGGAGTTTTCTATCCTCTCTCAGGCCCGTGTTGCAAGGGAGAGCGATTCCAATGACTAAAAAAACAGTTGAGGGATTTTGACTAAAATATGGCGGCGCGAGTCAAAGAGTGGTTGCGGCAGCCTCGTGGGTCCGGCCGATGCCGCCTACTTCGAATCGCTGCGCGCCCGAGTGCGTACTTCGCGCAAATGACGGCCAAGCCCGTCATCCCAACGCGACTGGCCAAGCAAGACGTAGAAGACGAGCTGACCGACCACCTCGTAGACGAAGGCACGGAACAGGCAGCGCTCGCGTTCATTGCGGAGATCGAGCAAGCATACGCGCATCTCGCTAACCGCTCCAACATCGGGTCACCCCGTTACGGGTATGAGCTGGACATACCGGGCCTGCGGGCGTGGCCGCTTGCTCGCTACCCGCATCTGATCTTCTACATTGAGCGCAAGGATCACGTCGAGATATGGCGCGTGCTCAACGGAAAGCGGGATATCCCGGCGTGGCTCGCTGAGCGATGACAGCGAGTTCCATTGACGCCATTTGCACGGCACAGATCCCGCGAGCAGCCACTCGGCATTGACCTGGACACAATCGTCGCCCTCACGATCCCTTCATTTCAAGGTGCCTTGGGCGGGCCGCTTACACAGGCTGTTGAAAAGCGCCCCTTCATAAATACCGAAGAGGTGTTCGGGACGTTTGCGCAGGCGAAGGGTATTCCGGACCGTCGTCTTACTCCCCGCGATGCGGCGGACCTGCTGGCCGATGCGGCGCAAAGCGTTCAGGACAGACTTGCGACTCCTGGCACGACCACGACGAAGCACTAACTGGCTCTGTCAGCAATCCAATGAAGGCGGCTTGATGCCGCCTTTTTCAATTGCACGGCGAGAAGCAGACGTTTATTCGTTTTGCATATTGTGTCTGCATATGTTGTCACGCGCGTCCATCAGATAAATCATGTGCCTCCCGACCCGACCCGAACGAAACGCGCGGGGAGATGCTGGCCATGATTGAGCGCATCGCCGAACTTCTGGAGGCGCGCGCTCGCGGCGATGCCACGCTTCTCTCTACCACACTGCGCTATCACGAGCAGCAGGGCTGACCGTTTCCCGCGCGCGATCGACTCGCATGCGTCGTTCGCCATTAGGTGTTGCTGCACCCGTTTATCACGCATTTCCATCTCGAAAAAGCAAAGGATTCCGATTTAACGATCATTCACAAAATCGTTGGCAATTTCGCACAGGGTGAGTGGAGTGATTGACGGGCAGCGGGTACCGCCCTAGATTTTTTCGGTTGAAGGTTGCTGACGCAACAGTTGTGCCTCGTTTCTTTAACCATACAGGGATGTGTGGATGAATGCTGTCACGAAAAACTTTACCGCCGCGCTCAGCCATCCGAGCGCGCGCCTGACCCAGCACCTCAGGATCTGGATCGGCTCCCAGCCCCATGACCTCGACGTGCTCGATTTCAAGGCCAGCGGTGGCTTCTGCAAGGACTACCGCGTCGACGTCACGGTTACGTCGCCACGGCTGGAGATCGACGGCAAGCAGTATGTGGGCCGTCGCGCGGGCCTGCAGATCGACGAGCAGGCGGCGGTGCCCTCGGTGAGCTACGTGCAGCCCGTCAGTCACGACGCCGCCACCTTCAACGGCGTGGTGACGAGCTGGAAGCGCATCCGCACGAGCCGCGACGAGTCCGCGTACCGGCTGCTCATTGAGCCGCGCTTTGTGGCCCTCTGCAAACGCATCATCAAAAGCGACACATTCAAGGATGTGACGTTGCAGGAGCTGATCACCCAGGCGCTGGTCGACCGCAAGAATTTCGATGCCTTCGATGTCGAATTCCAGATCGAAGGGCTGCAGGAGAAGATGGAGCAGGTGGTGATGCTGGAGGAGTCGCTCTGGAGTTTCATCGCCCGCCATTGCCGCCGCCTCGGCGTTTTCTGGTTCTACAAGCAGGGTCGCGGCAAGGACGGCAAGCTCGATACCATTGTGTTCGCCAACAATCCGCGCGCCTATATCCGCTCGGTCGACGTGCCGCTGCTGGATGCCTCGGGCCTGCACGCGAGCTGGCACGAAGCGGCCCAGGCCGTGCATGAGCAGCGCGCGCTGGTGCCGGCCACCATCGAACTGTGGGAGCGCAACTACTGCACGCCGGACGATCCCCTTCGCGCCACGGCGAATGTCTCCATCGGGACGGATGACCGCTCGTCGTTCGGGCAGATCAGTCGCAGCGTCGAAGGCCATCTGACGCCAGCGCAGGGCGAAGCATTCGCCCAGACGCGGCGCGACGGGCAGATCGCGCGTCAGGCGACGCTGGCGGGCAGGACCGACGCCAAGGGCATCGCGGCGGGCGTGGTAATGAAGCTCACCAATGCGAAGATGCCGAGCGCCGAATACGGCTTCGTGATCACTTCGTTCAAGATGAAGGGCAGCCGCACCAAGCCGGCCTATACGCGCTTCAAGGCGATGCCGGCGAACCTGACCTACCGGCCGAGGTTTGACTTTGAGCGGGACTGGCGTTTTCTGCCTGGTCCCGCTGTGGGCGTGGTCACGACGAGCGACTCCGCCCCCTACGGCGACATGGACGACCACGGGCGTTATAGCGTGCTGCCGAAGTTCCTGCAGGGCACGGGCAACACCGACAACAAGCTGCTGAGGCTGCGCCTGCTGCGTCCGTCATCGTCCTACCAGGGCGGCTTCCACTCGCCCCTGCTGCCGGGGACCGAGGTCCTGCTCGACGCCGAAAATCGCGACGTGGACCGCATCTACATAGCGGGGGCCATGCACGACTACGCCCACCCGGACGTGGTGCGCGGAGATCAGTCGCTGTTTAGCTATGCCATCTGGCGCTCGCCGCTGCTCGGTGCGGAGGTGGTGTTCAACGATCTGCAAGGAAAGGAGAGTGCGCGCCTCGCGACGGTGTACAGCCAGACGGCCTTCAACCAGGGCTACCTGCTCAACAGCAAGAAGCTCGCTCGCGGAGAGGGGTTTGAGGCTACCACTAAATCGTGGGGCACGGCACGCGCGGCGAAGGGCCTGTTCCTCTCGGCGGACGCGGCAGCCGGGCCGGATACCCCGCACCTGGACATGCCCGCCGCTGTCGCGCAGCTCAAGGCGGCCCTGCAGCGCGTGACGGATCTGGCAACGGCGACCACGCAGGCCGGTGCTGATCCGGCCGACCGCGCCACGCAGTCGGCGCTGCTCGACGGGCTGAACCAGCTTCGCGACGCAGGGCTGCTCGCGAGCGCCCCCGGCGGCATGGCGTTCGTGACGCCGAAATCAATGCAGCACTCGGCGGGGCAGAACGCGATTGTCACGGCAGGCCAGGATATGGACGTGAGCGTCGTTAGGCGCCTGCGCATGGTGGCGGGGGATCTGATTTCGCTGTGTGCACACAAGCTCGGGATGAAATTTATCGCGGCGAAGGGGAAGGTCCTGATGGCAGCGCTCACGGACGGCATGGATCTGTTCGCGCAGAAGCAGTTGCGCGTCGCCAGCGAAAGTGCGGATGTGCAGGTGTCGGCGAAGTCGAAGATCACGCTCAACTGCGGCGGGGCCTCGGTTGTCATGGAGGCCGGCAACATCACGTTCCACTGCCCCGGCGCATACACCATCAAGGCCGCCTCGTTTACGTTTGTCGGCCCCGACAACGTGCCGGCCAAGCTGCCCCTCCTGCCGAATAGCGACCTACAGCTTAACGACCGGTATACCCACACGGACTAATACGCGATGATCATCAGCCCTCCCTTTCTGCCCGAAGCGGGCATCACCTCCACCGATGGCTCGAAGCCGGATCCCATGATGGACGCCGTCGACCAGTTCGAACTGGCGCGCGGCATCTACCCGGTCGCGTCTGACCGGCGCTGGCATTGCGGCAGTCATCTGGCACCGGACACGCACGGCGAGGTTTACGCCATTGCCGATGGCGAGGTGGTGGCGTACCGGGTCTGCCAGCACGCGGTGGATCCCTATAGCTGCAATGTAGGCTTCGCCCTGCTCAGGCATTCGACCGAAACGGGTGACGGTCGCAAGCTGACGTTCTATTCGCTCTACATGCATCTGCTGCCGCTCGCGGAGTACCAGTCATTCGGGCACGACGGGACACGGTTGCCGGAGTTCCTGCAAAAATCCTCCGGCGTGGACAGGAAAGGGCAGGTCACGCCTGCGGCGAAGGGCAGTGGCCAGAAGGTCAGGCGCAAGGATGTCCTTGGGTTTGTCGGACGCTACCAGGGCGTGACGCACCTGCACCTCGAAATCTTCATGGTGCCAGACGATTTCACGGCGTATTTCGGGCATACACAGCTCGGCGTGGCATCGCCAGCCACGGCGACAACGCCGGACTGCTGGGGCCACACCTATTACACGATTCCGGCCGGGCAGCAGTTCTTCGCGCAGCCGCCGGGAACCGGGGCGGACAACAAGCTGCACGGGATCAGGTTCACGCCGGGGCAGACGGACAAAAACGCGCTGCAACTCGTCGTCGAGATGTACTTCAGCAAGGGGGCGAAGTACACCAACGTCTGGAGTATCGCGACGGACGGTTCGCGCACGCTTCTGACGCCGGAGCCCGTCGAGGAAAAGGACTACGAATACGATCTCTACCATCGCGCGACGGCGCTCTACGATGCCTGCCCGAGCGACGGGTACGAGATGCAGCGCTTCGGGCGTGTCCTGTCCTCGGCCGTGACCCCGCCTCCAAACCCGCAGACCTGGGTGCAGGTGACCTACGCTGCGGGGAAGCAGGGGTATATCGATATCAGCAAGGCGGAGATCAGGAAGTTATCCGATGCGGATTTCCCGTCGTTCATGGGCTGGCAGAAGATCAGCGACGCCAACACGCCATTCGATAGTAACGGGATGTGCGATATCAACGCACTGAAGAAACTGGTCAAGGATGCGGGGGATACCGGCGAGCTACCGGTGATAGAGGACATGACGGAGGCACGGAGGGCGCAAGCGCTGTCAACCTATGTGAGGATGAACGATCCGGTGCGTCAGGCACTACGCGGATTTATCTGCAACGCGCCGAGCGAATGGGATAGCAAGAACAACGAGACGCGCTACACGAAGCTGCTCGATGAGGGCGGGTTCTACCACGGCAACCAAACGGGTTACGACGATTTTCTCAAGTACCTCAGGGAAGTCCAGTTCTGGGATGTGACCGGCTTGCCCGCCGGGGAGAAGCTCTGGTTCTTCCATCCGCTCGCGTTTATCCGGCACTTCAGGAAGTGTGCTTGGTTCTCCAAGGATGAGTTCGCGTTGATTTACCCGGACAGTCACATGTCTGGCAACGCGGCCGTTATTCGAGAGAAGTACAGAAAACCTCTGAACTTCTCTCTGCGAAAATACGGGATGTTGAATTACCTGAAGCAGTCGCACTTCTTAGGGCAGGGTGCAGTGGAATCTAACTTTCTCTGTACTATGCAGGAGTCGAGTATGGTGGGTAACGTGACGGCAACTGCTGTTTACGGTACTCACATAAATCCAGTATCGGTAAAATCAGAGAAAGATCTTGGGCATTGGTATGGTGCAATTCCGTCTGAAGACGACCCGTACTACAGATTGGCAAAATATAGTTCAAATGGTGGTTTAATCACCTCATCATATGACTGGAGAGGTGGGAACTGCGACCGAGAGGATGCCCAAAAATTTCGCGGTCGCGGGTTTAAGCAACTCACCTTCAGAAGTAATTACGCGGACTATTGGTTATATCGAGCATGGATTGAGCAATCGAGTTTTACTGCGTCGTGGTGGAGCGATCCACAATATCACGCGAAACATCGCGCACTGATGACAAAAATTCCTGCGCGCGTTGATAATCCTGAAGTTATCGCGACAGTGCCAGAGAATTGCTTGGACTCTGGGGCGTGGTACATAACCTGCCTCAGGCCGAAGGTTGTTCGTGCCATTGATAGTGACAGTTTTAACATACCGAAAACTGCAGCTGAACTCGCAAAAGAAGAGCAGATAATAAAAGATGTCACAAGGGGTATCAATGGTGCGCTTATCGGGCTTGATAAGCGAATTAAGTTTACTCGCATGATCAAGGGGGTTCTTCTGTGAAAACAAATTTTCTCGTATTTGTAGGTCTGCTCGCTGCATCAGTCCAAGCCTACTGCAATACTACTAACTCCACGAACACGGCAGCATCTTTTAATTTGTCTGTGCAGACCAAGGCCGGTGACTTTCACTGCTTGATAGACGAAGAACCCATTGACGTTGCACTGAGTTCGGATGGTGAGGCAGTTATCGTCTCGGGTACCGGCTACGTCCCCATAGGCGAGTTAAGTCATTGCAAGACTGACACGCCTGTTCACGTGAGGCGCGCAGCCCCGCACGTGGGGTTTCTATCGGACATAAATATCAAGGCTGGTATTTACGCATCAATGGTCCCAGTTAGCGTTTCACCTTTGAGTTTTTTAGCGGTTGTTGGAAAAATCGGGAGCGACAGGAATTTGGTTGAAAAACCGGGATTCTATAGAACCACTGTGAGAAAGTCTAAGTTGGAAGAAGAGGCATCTTCGGATATGGATCCAGTCATATCGCTTGATGGAAAATATATATCAGTAGACCGGCGTCAGTGCGGATCAGATCCTGATATTGACGTGATTGAAATCAAAACAGGAAAGACGATTGTAATCGACAACAAAGCCTGCAGCAGGTTGTTCAATTGGATTAAGTGATTGTTCAGCAGCCGGTGATGACTGCCACAATCAATTTATGGTCAATCGAAATGAAATCCCCTATCCGAAAAGGTGACAATCTTGAGAACGGCGGTGAAGTCACAGGCGGCTCGCCGTGGACTGAGTTCATGGGCCGTCCGCTCGCCCGAAAGGGTGACACGGCTATATGCAACCAGCACGGCCCGACCGTCATAGACGAAGGTTACGCGCGGTTTCCCGACCGCGATGGCAAGGAGGTCGCCTTCCATCATTACCGCTGCGCGTGCGGTTGCCGGCTGATCTCGTCGCTGCAGAACGTCAATATCGCGTAATGCCAGTCGATCTTTCTCCAGCCGGACGCCCGAGCGCCTATCCGCGCCGCCCCAGGTTCTGGCCGTACGATGTAAAAAGTCCGCCCTTGCGTTGGCGCGAGACGCAAAATTCATATCGAGTATTGGGGGATCAACCGTGAAAAAATATTTGTTTTTATTTTTCTTGATGATTTTTCTCGGTAATGCGTGCGCAGCTGTTGTCAGTTCCTGCGATGGAAATTATTTGGCAATGGACGATGTCCGCGGCCAAGTAACAATAAAACATGATGGGCGAAATATCGGGTTGGCGAAAATCGATCACGCTATTCGTGGGGGAGTTTTTAGCCTCGATGGTTCGATGTTGGTTGTATTCGAGTTGCCTACAAAAATTGATGCGAATTATCCGCAAGTCACACATCTATCTATATTTTTGGTAAGGCCAAAAATGCAACTCATTGAAAGAGAGGTGTATGGTGGTGGAGTATACGATGCTGCCTTCAGTGTTGATCAAAATTTTATCGTTGTCGAGAATCAATTCGGGGTTGATGTGATAAACCTCAAGAAAAAAAGGCTCAGTCATTCGATGCGGCGTATATTCCGAAATTCAAGACTCAGCAATGTTCAAAAAATTAATTTCCTAAAAATGCAATCTCCTGTCCGTAAAGGCGACAAACTCGAACACGGCGGCGAAGTGACCGGTGGTTCGCCCTGGTTCGAGGTCATGGGGCGACCGCTCGCCCGCAAGGGTGCCGAGGCCATCTGCGAACAACACGGTCCGACTACAATTGACGAGGGCTACGCCAAGTTTCCCGACCGTGACGGCAAGGCCGTCGCTTTCCATCACTATCGCTGCGCATGCGGCTGCAGGCTGCTCTCGTCGCAGATGAACTTCAACATCGCGTAATGCCGGTTGATCTTTCTCCAGCCGGACGCCCGAGCGCCTATCCGCGCCGCCCCAGGTTCTGGCCGTGGTGGTTCTGCATCTGGCTCGCCTGCAATGTATTCGGCGTTGCCATTGCGATGCTGCTTTGGCCGAAGGGAGAACCGGCGCGCGGCGCATGGTTCTGGCTCTGTTTCGTTGGCTTTCCTAACGGTGCGTTCGTGTTCCTGTTTGCCATTGAGCGTGCTGGCTTCGAGGCGCTCTGGTACCGCGCGCGCTGGCGCAACCATCATCGTAGCCAGTGGCTGGCGGATCGGCTGCGCATCGCGCAGAAGCCACTCCAAGTGCTCGGCGTTGGCTATTGCCTGCCGCTTGGTGGAGAACCCGAACAGACGCTGGCCGGCGTGATAGCCGCCAAACAACGTCTGCCCGCCTCGCAGGTGCCGCGCGCCGGCTCGAAGCCCATCGAACATGCCCGCTTCGAGGAGGCCGACTGGCTGGTCGACGAACCGGTTGTCGTCGATCGCCTTACTGACGACCAAGCGATCGCTGCTCTCGGTCCAGCGAAACAGGTTTCGCTGCTCGCGCTCAAGATGGCCAAGTCGCTTGAGTCTCTGGCGACGAGCCTGCGAGCGCTCACGTGCTATGAGCGGGTCTGGTGGCCGCAGGTCCGCGTGCTGGCCGCGCCGGGCAAGGAGAAGGCGGATGTCGCGCGGGTCATCGATGCCCTGCGCATCGCGGGCCTGCCGCCGCTGGTGGTCCAGGCGGCACCGGCGACGGACGGGTTGATGGTCGCCGACGCATGGCTCGATGCCAAGGAGCGCCGCCCGCTACTCGTCGTGGCAACGGCGTGGCATGAGGACGGGCCACCCGAAGGCAGCACGGAGGGATGTGTCGCCGTGCTGCTCGCACCGGGCTACTTCCATCTGCCCGAGGAGGTCAGGGTGGCCGCATTGCTGCACCGGCCCGTTCAGGGTCTTCCGGGCGAAGCCAAATACGGCTTCGCCAATGCGGCCGTATGGGGCAACGCTGCTTACACCTCGCTCGTGCGTGCCTGGATCACCCGGCCCGCCGACGGCGGCGACAAGGCGCTCAGTGCTGCCCATATGGATGCCATTGCGAAAGACGGAGCGCAGCGGCGGCCCGACCGTATCGTCGGCGACCTTGGCGACGGCAACGGCTGGCTCTCCATTGCAGCGGCCATCGAATCGGGCGCGGCAGAGGGCCCGCAACTCATCATCGACGGCGTACAGTCCGCGCTCCTGTACGTAACTCCTGCAACAACAGATATCAACCGGAATACTGATGACAGACCCCAGGCTTACCCTGCGCTCGCTTGAGCCCACAACCACGACGGAGGTATCCGCGCCATCGGGCCGTCTGGCGATCTGGGGGCTACCCGTCGCAGCCCTGGTCGTCGCCCTGCTTGCGATCGGCATCGTATCGCTGCGCGGCGACATAGTTGGAGTAACCACAGCCGAGTCGCGGCTCAAAGCGATTATCGCCATTCTCGTAACTTTCGCGGTCGTCGTCGTCGCTCACCTCGTCCTGTTCGCAACCGGCGCTTACGCCTTTGCGGGACGCCTCTTTCACCGGGAAACCGGCGATCACACGAAGGCAGCCAAGCCGCTCAGGCGCGATGCGCGGCTGCAACGCGTGTACGAGGAACTGCGCGTCTCGCACGGCTGGTTCTGGCGGCACCGCCTGCGCTGGCTGCTGGTGAACGGTACGGATGAACGCGTCGATCAGGTCGCGCCCGGTCTCAGGCAGGCGGGCGTCATGCATGTGGACGAAACCATCCTCGTGCATGTGTCGCCGGACGGGATCGAGGCGGCGAAGTGGCTGGGCCAGATCCGGCAGTTGCGCCGCCGCTACCCGGTCGATGGCGTCGTTCATGTCGCACGCGCGGACGATACGGATACCGAACTGCCCCGTGCACTTTCGGGCATCGCCACTGCGCTCGGCTGGGCCGCGCCCGTCACGTTCCTGCACCCGGTCGAGGCGAAGGGTAGCCCGTCGGAGCGCTTCGACGCGGTCGGCACCTTCATGCCGAACGATTCGCGCAGGCGGGCACAGGAAGCCGCCGCCAGGTTGCCGGATGTGCTGAACAAGGTCGAGCAGAGGTCTGCGGACGCGGGCGTACACCTTTGCACCCGCAACAACCTTCGGATGACCTGGCTGATGGAGATCTCGAAGTACGTCGGCGACCATTGCGAGCGCATCGTCGATGGCCTTCGGGGACTGGCTGCATCGAACTGGCTGCGCGCGCCGCTTGCGGGCGTCATGTTCGCGCCGGTTTTTCCGGGGCCGACCGTCGTACCGGTGCCGGTAGCCAACGGCGACGGGACGCCCGGCGAGCCCGCCGACGCGCCACCGGCAGTAACCGTCCTGCGCGTGCAGCCCGCCGCGTTGCTGCCGGTGTGGCGCGAGATCGCGGCGGGGGCGCCCAACTACCGGGGCCGGCGCGTCGGCTTCTACTGGCCCAACGCGCTCGCCACGCTCGTCACGGCTGCGGCGATCCTGTGGTGCGTATGGATGACGGTGTCCTTCGTCGGCAACCGGCAGTTGATGCGTGAGGCCAGTCAGACAGCGCAGGCCGCTGTCGATGCAAAACCGCAAACCGCCGAGGCCTGGCGAGCCCAGCTCGCGCTCCAGCAGCTGATGGAAAAGCTTGAGTACCGTCGGCAGCATGGCGCGCCCTGGTATCTACGCGCGGGCGTTTCTTCGAACGACGCCCTTCTCGCTGCGATGTGGCCGCCATACCGTGTCGCCGCGAGGCATAACCTGCAGGAGCCCGTGGTGCGAACGATCACCGACCTGCTGAAGGCTGCGGGCGAAGCGCGGGCCGACGCGCTGCAGTCACAGGAGGCGCGCGGCAGCACCTACAACGCGCTCAAAACCTACCTGATGCTTGGAGACCCCGCCCGCGCCGACGCCGCATTTCTGCGGCGCTCGCTTGTCGCGTTGTGGCGCCGCCCGGTCGATATGCCGGAAGGCGAGCGCGACGATACGGGCGGTCGGCTGGCAGCCTTTTACGCCGATCACCTGCAGGCGCACCCCGAATGGCGCATCACACCCGACCAGAGCCTCGTGAGCACGACCCGCAACATGCTGGTGACGCAGATGGGCCTCGCATCGGCCGACGACACGGTGTACCAGAGCATCCTCGACGAGGTCAAAGGCAAGTACGCTGACGCATCACTCCAGACGTTGCTCAACGGCGCGGACGCGCAGGGCCTTTTCGGCACATCACAGACGGTGCCTGGCATCTACACGCGTGCCGCGTGGGACGGCATGATCGCGGACGCGATCGACAGGGCGGCGCGCGAGCGACGCGTCAGCGGCGACTGGGTGCTGACCGGCGCGCAGCCATCGCAGACCATCGGTAACACCCTCGCACAGGGTACGATCCGCACCAGCGCCGCCATCGACGAGAAGCGGGCGGCCGAAGAACTGAAGCAGCGACTGACAGCGCGCTACTTCGCGGAGTACACCGCCGCCTGGCAGACCATGCTCAACAGCCTCCAGTGGCAGCCAGCGAAGAACCTGAACGGTTCGATCGACCAGCTCACCCGTCTCGCCGATGCGCAGACCTCACCGCTGATCGCGCTGATGAAGTCGGTGCAGTATCAGGCGCAGGCGGGACGACCCTCACAGGCGCTGACCGACACGCTGGTGCGCAAGGCGCAAAGCCTGATTGGCAACAACGACGACGCGAATGGCCCGACCGTCAATCCGCTGGACAAATCATTCGGCCCGCTGCTTGCATTGATGGGAGAGAGCGGCGTTGCAGCGACGAACAGCGGAAACGGCAAGGCCGGTGCATCGACGAACGTCGCGCTGAGTGGCGTCAGCCTGTCGCGCTATCTGACGGCGGTCACCACGATGCGACTGAAGCTTCAGCAGATCGCAGGCAGTCCCGACGCGCAGGCGATGGCGCGCTCGCTCGCGCAGGCGGTCTTCCAGGGCAAGCTCTCGGAGCTGTCTCAGGCGCGTGACGATGCGGCGCTGACAGCCGCAAGTCTCGGCTCCGCATGGGCAGGCTTTGGCAATGCGGTGTTCGCACAGCCGCTCGAAGCGGCGTGGCAGACCATTCTGCAACCCGCCGCGGCGAGCCTGGACGAAGCATGGCGCGCAAGCGTGGCTGCACCATTCAACGCGGCGATGAACGGCCGCTATCCGTTCTTTGACACGCAGGCCGATGCATCCTTCGCCGAACTCGGCCGCTTCGTGCGTCCCGACACCGGCCTGGTCGCCCGTTTCATCTCGACGCAACTCGCGGGCGTACTCAAGCTCGAAGGCGATCACTGGACACCGAACGAACTGGCACCACAGGCACTCCAGTTCGATCCGAAGTTCATTGCAGGCCTGCGCCAGCTCTCGACGGTCGGCGCGCAACTCTACATAAAGGGCGATGCCAACGAGCGCTTCGAGATGATGGCCTTGCCGACGCCGGACGTGACGCGCTCGGAACTGTCGGTGGACGGCAAGCAGATCGTCTACTTTAACCAGCAGGAAAGCTGG
Source organism: Paraburkholderia sp. MM5477-R1 (assembly GCF_050436385.1). NCBI lineage: Bacteria > Pseudomonadati > Pseudomonadota > Betaproteobacteria > Burkholderiales > Burkholderiaceae > Paraburkholderia > Paraburkholderia sp. MM5477-R1. Next base: position 330,783 of record NZ_JBNDMC010000010.1, on the reverse strand, counting down.
ACGCCGCTGGCCTGGCCCGGCGACGGGCTGAACGGGCATGCGGGTCTGACGTGGCAGACACTCAACGCGGGCCTGAGGCAGGCGTTCGATTCGACGGGCGACTGGGCATTCCTGCGCCTGCTCGCAAAAGCCGATGTGAAGCAGCTCGACAGTACCCGCTACCAGCTCACGTGGAACGACGCAAATGGCGACCCGTTGCGCTACGTGCTGCGAACCCAGGTTGGAGCCGGTCCGCTCGAACTGCTGAAGCTGCGCGGCTTCCAGATGCCCGAAAGGATTTTTGTTGTCGGCAAGGCTGGTGCCGTACCGATGCTTCCTCCCCTGCCACCGGAATTGCAACCATGACCGCACCCTGGAAGAAAAACCCGACTGAGCACGAGAATCCGTTCCTCAGGTACTACGACGAAGAGATGCGCTACCTGCGCGAGGCAGGCCGCGAGTTTGCGCAGGCGCAGCCTGACGCCGCGCGTCGCATGGGGATGCTCTACGGCGAACCTGAGGGGGCTGTGCGCGCGGTGAACGAAGCCTTTGCATTTCTCTCGGCGCGGCTACGCATGAAGCTCGACGACGGCATGCCGGAAGTGACCGAAGGGATGCTCGACAACCTTTACGAGCATATGGCGCGGGCGATCCCGTCGCTGTCGATCATCGAATGCTCGCCACTGAACCGAACGGGCGCAACTGCGGTGCCGATCCCCGCCGGAGCCGTCGTACGCTCAACGCCCGTCGGTCCCGATAAGGTTCAGTGCGTGTACCGGACGACGCAGCCCGTCGAGCTGTTACCGCTCTCGGTAGAGGACGCGGTCGTCGCCGTACGTGCCGACGGGCGTACGGTGATCCGCCTGACGTTTGGTCTCTGGCTCGGGGAGCAGCGCGAGCGCATGGACCTGTCGCGTATCCGCCTGTACCTGCATGGCGACCGGCCCGCTGCGGCTACGCTATACGCGGCGCTGACGCGGCAGGTTGCGTCAATCGGGCTGCGTCTGCCGTCAGTACGGGACGGCGCCTTGCAGCCGCTGGACGGGGTGCATGTCGAGGCGGCAGGCTTCGGCCCGTCGACGCGGCTATGGCCAGTCACAGACGCGAAGCGCGACGGGCAACTGGACCGCGAGCAGACGATGCTGGAGTATTTTGTGTTCCCGCAAAAGTTTCACTTCGTCGACCTGTGCGGGTTCGATGCTGCGGCGCTGCCGGCGGGTGAAGCGCAGATGACCTTCGAGATTGAACTCGATGCCCGGATGCCTGGCGACTATCCCGTCAGCCGCGAGAATTTCCGCCTGTTCTGCACGCCTGTCATCAACCTGTTTGAGGTCGATGCGTTGCCGTTGGAACCTGTCGGCTGGCACGACAGGGAGCACTGCATCCGCGTACAGCCTGGCATCGCCTCTCATGTCGAGCCGTACGATGTACTCGCGGTGATCGCCGCCGACCCGGAGGACAGCGCACGGCACGACTACCGGGCGTTTACGAGTTTCCGGCATCGTGGCTGGGCGTTGCGTCACGAAAAGCCTGAGCGCTACTTCCATACGTCGACGCGTTTCGGTCCGCTTGGGCGGGAACTCTGGGTCACGCTGGCGGGGCAGCTATGGGCCGGAACGTACCGGCACGCAGAGAACGACGAGGACCGTCCCGATCCGGACCGCTACCTGACGGTACGCGCGCTCGCCAATAACGGGCGTCTCCCGCGCATGGCGCTGGCCGAGGCGACGATCACTGAAACCGTATCGGACTTCACCGGGATTGCATCGGTGCGCAACCTCACGGCACCGTCCATGCCGCTCTATCCGCCGCGCTATTACCCGGGCTACGACTGGCGCGTATTGGGGCACTTTACGGCGGGTGGCGCGAACGAACTGAACCGGATCCATATGGAGGGCGCACCGGCGCTGCGTGAGACGCTGGAACTCTACGACTGGACGCCAGACGACGGGGTCTCGCGTCGTATCGACGCGATCAGGGACGTACGTTTCTCCGAGAAGCAGAAGGTGGAGCGGGCATACGTACAACGTATTGCGTGCGCATATGTCGAACTCGATCCGACCGCGTTCGACGGGCCGGGCGATGCTGCGCTATTCGGCGAAGTGCTCAATCACTTTCTGGGGCGCTACGCGAGCCTTCATGTTTCCATGCAACTGGGACTGAGCATCGGTGGCAAGGAGACCGTCTATCCTCGCATCGACTTCGAGGGAGCACCTTTGTGATGAGTGTCCGGATTTTGCGGGGTGCGCTCGGCGTGGGCCTCGCGCTGGCCGTCTCGGCGTGCGGGACCTGGCAGTCGGTGAAGGACGGCACCGTGGATGTCACACGCGCGGTGTTCAAGACGAAAGTCAAACAGATGAACCTCGTGGTGACGGCACGCGGCGCACTGAACGAGGATGTGCGTGGCGCGTCGCTTCCGGTTGTGCTGCGCATCTACCAGTTGAAGGACGACAAGCCTTTCGTAACAGCGACCTACGCGCAACTGCTCGCGGGCAACGAGGCGCTGAAGGCCGCGACGCTCTGGAGCCGGGACGTGACGCTGGGACCGGGGCAGACGCTGAAGATCTCGGAGCCGATCGGCGACGCAGCGAACTACGTAGGCGTGGCGGCGTTCTTCCTCGATACGGCCAACACCGAATGGTCCGTGCTCGTGCCGAAATCACAGTGGAAGAAGACCGATCCAGTGAGGCTGCTGGCAGTGGACCGCACACTGCAAATTGACGCGGAGCATCGATGAGGCTTCTGTACAGCTGGATGGTGGCCGTTACCGCTATCTCGCGCCGGGTGGTAACAGCGTGACCTACGTCGAATACAACGGCAAGGTCTATGTTGGTGACTTGCTTCAGTCCGGCGATATCCATGACGTGCGGCCTGCCGCGTACAACCGCATTGCCGCCGATTTCATCTCCCTGGAGCAGCAGCGGATCGGACTATCGCAGTAGCCCGCCTGAGGGCATTGCTGGAAGCTGAAACGCAACGGGTCGCAACGCGCAATCGCCTGCGGTTCGTCGCCCTGTCATGCCCGGAACGGCAGCGCCTCTCCCCCGGCGCTGCGTTCTTTTACGCCCGCGTCCGAGCAATCCCCAGCGGGCGCGGCACAGATGAGGCCGGCCTTGAAGGCCTCGGACAGGGGCAGGCGATGCCGTCCGTGGCTCAGGAACCGTATCATCGCGTTGCGGCTGGCGGCTAAACCGTTCATGGAGGTGTCCTGCGCTAGCGCGCGGTACCCGGCCTCGCGACCGGTATGACCGTCAGCGACCGGATACCCTGCGCACCGCGAACCAGTACGCCCTCGATGTCCGCGGTCGCCGACGGGCCGCTCATCAGCACCGCGTAGTTGGCCTCGAAGAACTCCTTGCGGTGATACGCCTGATGCAGATTGCCCACGATATCCGCGGGATCCAGCAACGCGATCAGATGCTGCGACAGGTAGCCGAGTGCATTGACGTTGTATTGCGCTTCGCTCAGCCAGATGGACCCTGTCTCGGCGACAGCAAACGCCGGGCGCACGATCCCGACATCCACGTCATCGAGCGCACGGGGATCGTCAACCAACGCGATGTCACGCGTGCCCGTGAACTCGGGCGTCGCTGAACAGAACACCGTGGCATCGCGGAAACGCGAGCGGACAAATTGCTCGAGGCTGGTGTCCTCCGGCAGTAGGCACCAGACGCCGCCAAGCCGGTCGAGCGATTTGCGGAAGCTCTTCACCACCGGTGGCAATGCGCTATCGAACATCGGCACCTCCGGCAAGCGGCGCGGCACGGGTGAGACCTCGCGCAAACGGGACAAAATCATATTGCGGCTGCTCATTTGCTGTTCCTCTTGAGATACCAATCGCGAAATGTTTCCTTGGGCGCATCAGGCACCTCACGGTGCCTGCCCCACGCATTGAGCGGGTTGTAGAGCACGGCGCGCGGCAACACGGAAACGGCCGTCCCGGCTGTCTTGACGGCCGCCGGTACAGCGCCGGGTGCGACAGCACCTGGCCGGCCACCTTCATGGCCTCCTGCTTGACGAACGGAAGCTCGTGCTGCTCGGCGACGATCTGCCGCCACTTGTAGATCTGCTCGTGTATGTTGATCCTGACGGGCACACGCTCGTGCAGCTGCCGTTCATCGTCGAGGCAAAGGGCAACGAGCTGTACTTCTTCAGGTTGAAAGTCGGATTGATGATCGCGCCGATCGGACCCGAATAGACACCGCCATAGCTCAGGCCGCTGCTGCGCAGGTAGACAGGGCATGTGTTCATGCACGCTCCGCAGCGGATGCACTTGAGCGAATACCAGAAGTCGTCCATGCCGAGCCGTTCTGAACGGCCGTTGTCGACCAGCACGAAATGCATTTCGCTATCCTTGCGTGGACCGCGAAAGTGCGACGTGTACTGGGTGATCGGCGAGCCGATGGCGTTGCGCGAGAGCAGGCGGATAAAGACGCCGAGATGTTCGAGCTTCGGAATCAGCTTCTCGATGCCGATCGACGCTATATGCAGCGGCGGCACGTTCGCGCTCAGGTCCGCGGTGCCCTCGTTGGTACAGACGGTAATGCCGCCCGTTTCCGCAACCGCGAAGTTGCAGCCGGTCATGCCCGCATCGGCGTTGAGGATAAGCGGATGCGTGGCTTTTCTCTGCGCTTCGGCAAGCTTAGGGATGTTGCTCTCGTTCGTGTTGGTGCCAATCTTCTCCGAGAAGATCTTCGCTACGTCCGTGGCGAGCTTGTGCACGGCCGGGACCACGATATGCGAGGGAAGTTCGTCGTCGAACTGCTGGATTTGTTCACCCAGATCCGTTTCCACGACGGTGATGCCGCGCTCCTCAAGGTACGGGCGTATCTCGCACTCTTCGGTCAGCATCGACTTGCTCTTGACGAGCAGCCTCGCGTGACGCTGACTCAGGATCTCGTAGACGATGCGGTTGTGCTCTTCGGCATCTTTGGCCCAGTGCACAGTCACGCCGTTGGCCGTCGCATTACGCTCGAACTGCTCCAGATAGTCTGCGAGGTGCGTGAGCGTATGCTCCTTGATCCCCGAGGCGAGCGAGCGCAACTCCTCCCACTCGGCGATGCCATGCACCTCTGCGTCGCGTCCGGTGCGCAGCTCCCACAGGCGTTTGTCGTGGAACTGGATGTGCTTTTCGTCAGCGATGAACTTCTCCGAAGAGCCGACATGGTCAACACGTTTCATGCTTGTGCTCCATTGAGAATCTGCGCGATATGGATGAACTTCAGGCCCAGCTCGAGACGGTCCGAGCAACCTTTCTGGTGCATGAGGCACGACGAATCGGCCGACACGATGTACTCGGCGCCATTGCGCTTGTGATCGCGGACCGTGTCGGCGCCCATGCGCGCCGACACCGGCTCCTCCGACACGCAGAACGTGCCGCCGAACCCGCAGCACTCGTCGGGACGGTCAGGCCGGATGAACTCGATGCCCCCGACACCCCTGAGCAGGGTCAATGGCTTCGAGAAAAACGGCTCATCGATCTCTGACATCTTCGCGGTGCGCAGCGAACGCAGCGTGCCGCAACTGTTGTGCAGGCCGACCTTGTGCGGAAATTCGGCCCACGGGAACTCTCGTACCTGCAGCACGTCGTGCAGGAACTCCACCAGTTCGTAGGTGTTGGACCGCACTGCCAGCGCATCGGGCGTCTGGTCTGCCGCGCTCAAGTGGTCACGCACGTGGTGCACGCAACTGCCGCTGGGCGCGACGATGTAGTCGTAGCCGGTGAAGTTGCGCACGAAGAGGTTTTCGGTGGCGACGGCTTCCTTCTCGCAGCCGCTGTTGCCCATCGGCTGCCCGCAGCACGTCTGATCCAGTGGATAGTCGACGTCGCAGCCGAGGCGTTCCAGCAATTGCAGTGTCGCAATGCCCACATCAGGAAAGAACGCGTCAATGAAACAGGGAATGAAGAGTGCGACTTTCATGGCCAGTCCTTGAGCAAGTTGAGTGGGGAGCGGGCACGTCAGTAATAGGCCTGGTCTTTCGAGACCTCGCCCCGGAACACCCAATACGCGACACACGTGTACGGCACGATGAGCGGTAGCACGAAGAGCCCTGCGCCCCAGCACATGAATGCTTGCGACGCCGGCGGCGCAGCGGCATCAGACAACGTGACTTGAAAAGGAATGTAGGGCAGGTAAGACCCCGCCAAAGCGAGAAGCAGCAGTACGAAGCTTGCTGCTGTGTAGAGGTCGAGCACTCGGACCTCAGAAAGGCCGATTTGACGTCGAGTGCTACCGGTGAAATGAGGGAAGTCGGATAGAAATGTATCGACTACTATTGGATGCAAACTCTGCAAAGGTCGACGGTTCTCCGGTAGACGTTCCGCTTAAGCCATGGGACATAGGTGTATTCGTCGTAAGCGTTCGCGCCGACGTAGATCCAGTTATGCAAACAGTTGGACATGAAAGTCACCTCAAAATGAAGGTTGGGGAAAAAGCGTTGTCGGCGCGTCAGTCGCGTGGCGGCGGTACGGCTACTTCAAAAACGTGACTGTGGTTGCGCTTGTCACGACCATTCCTGCCAGACGAGGAAAACGCGCAAGCGAGAAACAATGTTTTCGTTACGCAGTCGATGAACGAGACGGCTGGTACCAGGAGCGAGTCTGTGAGCTCCAGTGGAATGGCCGGACCGACTGCAAGCACGCTCATCGCGCACAGAAAACAGAAAACGGGCCGCGCGAAGGGGGCGTCGCCTACGACCGCGAGTCCAGACACCACCACGATCAGTCTTGTGCCTACTGTCGCGCCGAGTGCCGCGTCGCTGTCGGTCAATGCGAAGTCCAAAGTTATCTTGATCAATTCCCACCAGCAGACAGCAAGTGCCGAAATGGTGACTGCGAGCCCGGCCGGTCGGCCGATGCTGTTGCCGTTGGACGCCTTTGTTTCCGCCCGCGGAAAACAGCGATGACCTGTGCGTTTGCTAAACATGGTTAACCTTTGACCGGCATGCCGAGACGAAAACGTGTGTCTCCAACACGTAACGCATCTGAGCCTGTCGACGCACACAACGACTTGCAGGTCAACGCTCACCGATAGGCGGGGGCGGGACCTGTCGTGCCTGTAAAGGGAGTCGACTTGTCAGCAGCACCGCCTATGATTGCCAAGATAGACGGCCGGGTGGTATCGAATCCATTCTGCGAGCGTTTGGACTTTCGCCCACCGTTGTTTGTCGAGCTCATACGTCGGTATGGCTCGGCTTACCGTCGGTCTGAAAGATCCGAAGCGTAGGTTTTTGCGTTTGAAGACAACGTCGACGCGGGCCGCCGTGGAGCAGTTCAGTCGCGATAAACGGTAATGGAACGTGCCGGACTGCGCGTCTCGCTCTGCAGAAGACTCTAGGCAACCGTAAGGAAAAGATATGGGGACAGTCAGAAGAGGTTCGGGGGCAACATTCCGAGGCAGCACCGCGGCGGTAAGATTAGCCACGAGAGGTGTTCGTACGATGAAACCTTGAGCGAGGGCGCGCCCGGCAAGTCTCGATGCGGGCACCAGACGCACTGCGTCTCATCATTCCGGAAGGGATAGTCAGACATACGTCGGTATGATGGACAAGTCGACGCTCCAGGGTCTAGATTGAATAAGCAATCATTGGCAAGCGACCTTATGTCCTCCCGAAGCCCCTCGCAACGACAGCCGCGAGCTTCCGTTTCCGGGATCGTCTGGATTGTCGACGACGACGAATCATCCCGCCTGGCGCTCGAAAGCCTGGTGCAATCGCTTGGCTATTCGACCGAAACTTACTCGCTGCCTGCGGACTATCTGGCGGCGCGGGCGTCGCACCTTCGCACCGAAAACGGAGTCCTGCTTTCCGACGTCCGCATGCCCGGCATGTCAGGACTGGAGTTGCTTGACCGTCTTGTCGCACTGGGCGCCGCGCCGCCGACGATCTTCGTGAGCGCGTTTCCCAGCGACGCGCTGCGAGCGCAGGTGCAGTCCAGCACAGCCATCACGCTGCTCGACAAGCCCGTGGACGCGGCGCTCCTGAAACGAGCACTCGGCAACGTCGGGATTTAGGCAGGGGCGCTCAAAACAGCGTTTTCGGACCTCTTTCCGTCAATGGCGGCTGGCGCGAGCCTAAGGGCGCGGCTTTGTTTGTTGCCGCCCAATTTCGAGTGCGGCGGCCTTGAAAACGAGATCCGGAAGTGAGCGCGCCTCCATTTTTTTCATCAACTGGCCGCGATGGATTTTCACCGTGATTTCGCTCAGGTTGAGTTGCGCGGCGATCTGCTTGTTGAGCATTCCGCTGACCACTAGCGCCAGGATCTCGCGTTCGCGCGGCGTCAGCGAGGCATACGCGGCGCGTACAGCCGCGAGGCTGTGTTCCTTTTCGAGGCGTTGCGAGTCTTTCGAAATTGCCTCGGAAATCGCGTCGAGCATATCCTGGTCACGAAACGGCTTCGGGAAAAAATGGAATGCACCAGCTCTCATTGCTCGCACCGACATTTCCATGTCGCCGTGTCCCGTCATGAAGAGAACCGGCATTTGCAGTCCCTCGCGTGCCATCGCCTGCTGGAACGCCAGACCGCTTTCGCCTTTGAGCCTGACATCGAGGATGAGACAGCTCGGGCCGGCGGGTTTGCGAAACGTCACGAATTCCTGCACGGAACAGAACGTCTCGACGGAATACCCGACGGACTCCAGTAGATCGCACAGCGCGAGGCGGATGGACTCTTCGTCGTCGACGACGAAGACTGTCGAGCCGCGGATTCCACCCGTGGACGACGGTACATGCCGATCGGTAGCCATAAACGAGTCCTCAACACGCCACAATGCGGCGGACTGATGAAACATTTCGCCCGCTTGACAGAGACGCATCCGCGCCTTTTTGCGCCCGTAAGACGCGTTTCAAGTATGACACGGTAAAACGAGAGTAGGTAAATGTCCGAATGGAGGTTCGCCGCCGCCCAAGCGGCCCGCTACCCTTGCATCTACGTCTGCAATGCATCGCACGAAGCGGCTGGAACATGAACCGCGGCGTGGGGCGAGGGATACACCCTCTGTTCGGAGCTTACTATGTCGTCGATGCCAGAGGCGTGCTGCAGGTTTACCTCTGCGCGCCTTGGCAAGCGCAGCCACCCGGCCCCGCTTGACGCGGGGGCAGCACAAGAGCAGGAGATACCGGAAAACAGCTGCTGTTGGCCGCTGCATGCCCCGGCAGCACAAACGCAGCCGCAAACCGCCCCTGCCGCCGCCGGCTTTAAACCTGCGGTCTTAGGCGCGCTGAGTTGCTGCACGCGGACAATCGTGCCGTTCGACAGGGATGGCGAAGCGAAACACCGCACTGCCAGGCTTGTTCGGCGCCTGCGTCGATGCGCTCGCCATGACTCTCGGCGATGGACCTGCAAATGGCAAGGCCCATGCCCTTGCCTCCCGCTTTCGTCGTATAAAACGATTCAAAAAGGTGTTCCAGCTCTCCGTCGCACAGCCCCGCGCCGGTGTCTCATGCTTCGAGCGATGGTATCCGGCGCTCGCGGGCAACGATCACGCTCACCATATCGCGGCGTAGAGCCCCCGCTTTGGCGCGGTGACCCGGAAGAGCTGCTCGAGCAGCATGCGGCTACGGCCCCACAGTCGCCCACTCGCGTCGCGTACGCAATCGTTATCGAAATCTCGGAGGCAGAGCCTATACGCCCGTATATTCACGCAACACTGAGCACCGTGCCGGTGCATCCCAACGTAGAGGCGTTCCTTCCTTCCGTGTGATAGCCCAATTTCGGTCGCGGCTGTACCGTAAACCCATGCCCGATGCAGCCGCGCTTTGCGCTTACAACGGCCTCCGGTCTGACTAGCGCGGGCGGCTTCGAGCCAAATCGAGGTTCCGTCAAAACTTCGCGTCGCTTGTATTCGCAGCAGCCCCTTTGCCCCGGCGGCGACGTTTGATACTTGGAGCGCAGGTTGCCCGTTGTCAACGACTGACCGATGCGAAAGACGCAAAGAGGTGGACATGAAAAGCCGGAGCTTCCTGACACGTCAGGAGATTTTCGACCACGCTGTAGAGCATTTATTCGGCCAGGCGCGAGCCTCCCTGCTGCCTCGCGGCGGCGGCGCCTATCGAGGCTACTGCGGTAGCTGTCCGGTCGGCAGCTTCATTAAGCCGCGCGACTATATGACGGCAATGGAAGGTGTGCCCATCCGCTACGTCGCAAAACCGCCAAAGGACGTGCCGGCTTATATGGATATCGGTGTCGCGGCGCTCAAGCGCGCGCTGCTTCGCTCGCGCATCGATGTGTCCGATCCGGTGACTGTCGAATTGCTTAGTTGTCTGCAGAACGTCCACGATGTATTTGGCACATGGGAATGGAGTGAGCGGCTGGCATCAATTGCTCGACAATTTGCCCTGTCGGCCACGTTTCTGAAAGCCGCTGCTTGAGGGTTGCAGGTGTCGCGATGCAGTGCGCAAGAAAGATATACGAGCGCGTCAGCGCTCATCTGCTTAACCAGGGGGCCGTCTCGGAGGACGAGAACGGCTCATGCCGGCTGCGCGGCGACAACGACCGCGTGTGCGCGGTCGGATCGCTCGTTAGCGACGAGTTCTATCACCCGGACATCGAAGGGATCGGCATTTCGTACTATCGGCACGCCCGGGACGGCAAGCTGCTGCAGGCGCTGTATGCATCCAACGTCAATGCCTACGATCCGGGCATTGTCGATCTGCTGTGCGAACTTGAGGAGATTCACGACGGCGCCAGCGTCGATCAGTGGCCAGATCTTCTCGCCGCTCTCGGTAAGCGGTACGGGTTCGTCTGATGCGAGGGTTCGCGAGTGGTAGCGGCCGGTGGCATGCTGATTGATTAGCCACAGGATAGTGAAGCGTGCGTCGCGACCAGATTCCGTCCTTTGCGAGGAAAACCGACGTGCGTTTTCGCCACGACCGTCGTCGCGCACTTCCAGGAGGCAGTCGCGGCCGCTTCGCTCCAGTGTATTGGTGACGGTATATGTTGATACCTCGACGGACGCGACAAACGTTTGGCTCGTCACCGATATCTCGGTAAAACGATAGCTGCTGCGGTGCAGGCGCGAGCGAGTGAGATGGCGAAAAAAACGAATCGCTTTATCGCGGCCACCGGAACAACACGCATGGGTACACGCCGGCTTTCCGCACGCTGCTGAACGACGGTATTGGACCCTACACCTGAGCGGATTGGTCTTATCCCTGTCGCCGCCTGCGCTATACCGCCGTATAGGCTTTAGACGGGCAGGTAGAAGCGCGATAACCGACAGTACGATATCTTCCTGGGTCGCTAGCGTCTATCGTGGGAAATGTGGACAGCGCCTTTGCACAGGGGCGATCGACGGAGTCTGATTCATCCGGCGGCGTCCGAAACGTGATGGTCCAGTGGCGTTCGCGTGGCTCGGATGCACGGTAGCGTGCGAGCCAGACCTCGATACGCATACTGATAATGGAGATCCCGTCACACCCTCCTGGAGAAGTAATCCATGTTTGACGAACGAGCACGAGTGAAGGCATTGCAGTTTGCGCAAGCACATCCTTGGCGTCGGGACGTCAAACGGCGAAATACCGGATTCGCTGTCACCGCTGCGACGCATGTCGTCTCCTGGCGAACGCTCATCCAGACAGTATCTGACTTCCTGTTGAACATCGGTGACGCTGCGTTCACCTCGGCGGTGTCGACAAGACCGGTGTTGTTGGCCCAGGCATTGCCGCGCTACTCGGCGCTCGCCATGCCGCTAAAGTTTTCTCTTTCCTGTGCGCGATGAGTCTTTTTTTGCGTTGCCCCATCGACCCCAATGGCGTTTTAGCGTCCGCGCGCCTTGGCTTCGCGATAGTCATCGACAGCGAAACCGGGGTATTTCCTCGGCCCGTTTCTGCGCCGAGTCGGTGCACTCCGATTAGCCGTCAGAAATTACCCGCATTGGTCGCCGGAAATCAACATGCGGCTATACACCGGCTTCACGAGATCGTGGTCTCACCAACGGCTGCTAAGGAAATGACATGTCAAACATTTTGCGTAACTGGCTCTATGTAGGGACCAATGCCTACCGAATATAGCTTCTCGCCTCGTTCGACCGGAACGCATACCGACGAACCCCGTCCGAACCAGCTCTGCCTTTGATAAGCAGAGCGGCCGCTATTGGCTACTGCGTGTGTTATGCAAGCACTCATCCTTGGCAGGAGTGAATATGGAGATCGGCAGACCAGGTTTCCGGGTCGAATACGATTCGCTGGGCAAGCGGGAAATACCCGAGGAAGCGCGATATGGCATTCACACGCCTGGCGCCGTCGAGAACTGTCCCATATCGGGGACGCCGGTAGGCGCATACCCAAACCTGCGGAATGCGCTGGCGGCAGTCAAGCAGGCTGTCGCAGAAGTGAATGCCGAGTTGCATCTACTTGAACCCCCACTTGGTGACGCAATCGTCGCCTCTTGCGTGGAGGCGCGGAAAGGGCGCTTGTGTGACCAGTGCTTCGTCGACGTGACTCAGGGCCGCGCTGACACTGAGAACGATATGAACGCCAACGAGGTGATATGCAACCGCGCTCTTGAACTTCTGGGTCGTCCGCGCGGCGACTATGTTCATCTGGATCCAGGTGCGCGCATGTGTCCCGGAGGCGGCAATGTCTATTCGACCGCACTTAGGATCTCGATCTGCGTTGCGATTGAACACCTATGTGACGGGTGCGATGCGTTGCGGTCCGCCTTCGTCAGAAAGGCGGAGGAATTCCGCGATTTGCTGCAACTCGACCGAACCACCCAGTTATACGATGCAGTTCACTCCACGCTGGCTTTCAAGTTTTTGACGCATGCGCTTATGCTGGACGAACAGATGGTCAGGTTGCGAGCGTCATCCGTGCAGCTTCGTGAAATCTATCTTCGCGCGAGGATTGACGCGGGCGCTACGGCCCATTCCGGATATGAAGTCGAAGCGGTTGAAGTTGAAGCGGTTGATGCGGCAAACGCAATGATTGCGCTCGGTTTGCCTATGGCGTCAACTCCGATTGAAAGAACCCAGGAGTGTGCCGCGTATTTGCGGATTCCCGGCATTTTGACCGACATCGCCGCCGAGCTTTCGAACGCGTGCAGTGACCTCCATCTGATATCCATCCGGGCACTATTCGACGTGCCCGAAATCGATTTCGCGTGGATGCGGACCGACTCCTTTGTCACGCCTGGCAGACCGAATGCGGTGATTTCCGATGTCGTCCGTCAGATGGCACTCCGGATTTTGGCGAGCGACGTCGCGGTCACATTCGCGGCTGAATCGGTTCAGGTGCATCCATGTAAGACGCTGGCCGAGCATTGCATCAGGGAGATCGCGGCCAATTCTGAACAGATCCGGGAGATGCCCGAGTGTCGTCGCGCGATGGCGACTGCGGCAAATCCCTATATTGGCGGCAAGAGTGCTCGCATACCCGGCGCGCATTCCAGATACAGCATGCTAAGAGAGGCGGTGCTGCACCGGCAGCTGATACCCGAGGAGGAACTCGACCGGGCCCTGCGCGCTGGCGCAGGCGATTTATCGGTAGTTTTGTCGATGCCGGGGTAGAGAGCAAAAGACCCGTGAGGCAAGTGTGCATGTAAGCGCGCGAATCAGACGCTGAGTGCGCGCGTCCCATCGGGAGGGCACATGTCGCCGGGATGCCATGGCAATACGTAGGAGTCCAGCGTATTGATAGAGATTGTATGCGCACCCATGCTGACGGCGAACCGTGCTTCATTGCATGGCGGGTCTACAGCATCGGGAAATTTTTTACCTGGATCAATCCTCTGCCTTGTGAACATCGTGAAACATTCCGTTCCTGTCGCGCCTAAAATTGCACGTATCTTTTTATCTTCGTTCATACGATCGCCCAAGCGGACGCACGTGATGGTCGCGGCTTGCAGCGCAATCCTGCTGTCGGCATGCCAGCCGCGCGAAGCCGCCGCTCCTGAGCCGAAGCCCGTGGTCGCCCTGGCCGTTCACGCTGACGGGCGCGCGGCAAGTGCGTCGCTGCCGGCTCAGGTGCAGGCGCGCTACTCCACGGCGCTTTCGTTCCGGGTGGGCGGCAAGATCATCGAACGGCGGGTTCATCTCGGCGATGCCGTCAAGGCGGGACAGGTTGTTGCACTGCTCGACCCGACCGACCTGCGCAATAACCTGGCCAACGCACGAGCCCAGCTCGATGCCGCCGAACATCGACTTGTCTACGCGAAGCAGCAGCTCGACCGCGATCAGGCGCAGGCGCAGGCGAACCTGATCGCGCCGGCGCAACTTGAACAGACGCAGGACGCCTACGCCTCCGCGCTCGCCCAGCGTGATTCGGCGCTCGCCCAGATGGCGCTCGCCTCGGACAATCTGCGCTATGCGACGCTGACAGCGGACCACGACGGCGTGATTGCCTCGGAGGACGCCGACACGGGCCAGAACGTTCAGGGAACCCAATCGATCTATCACCTCGACTGGACGGGCGACGTAGACATCGTCTGCGACGCGCCCGAGCGCACGCTGAGCTCGCTGACAGTCGGCAGCATGGCGCGCGTAACGCTGCCGGCGCTACCCGGCAAGACCTTCGAGGCGCGCGTGCGCGAGGTATCGGCTGCTGCCGATCGAGAAAGCCGCACCTGGCGCGTCAAGCTGACGCTGGCCGCCCCGAGCCGCGACGTGCGCCTCGGCATGACGGCGAATGTGGGGTTCGATGCCGTCGGCGACGCGCCCGTGGGGCAGATTTTTACGCTGCCTGTGACGGCGCTCTTTCACCAGGGTGAGCACCCCGCTGTCTGGGTGGTGCGCGCCGGCAGCGACACACTCGAACTGCGCCCGGTCACTATCCAGCGATATGACGAGCGCACCGTCTCGATCGGATCGGGCCTCCGCGACGGAGACCGCGTCATGCTCCAAGGCGCACACGCCGTGAGCGCAGGCCAGCATGTGCAGGTGGTGCCCCCGCTTCATCCCGAGGACTTCCCGTCATGAGGGCCCGCGACAGTGAATCCGCAGGCAACAGCGCGCCCGTCCCGCGTTCCGACGCCGAAACGCCGGGTGAAGGTGGCTTTAACCTGTCTGCATGGTCGTTGCGCCATCAGCAGCTCGTGATCTTTCTGATCGGGCTCGCCACGCTTTTCGGCGTGATCGGTTATACGCAACTCGCGCAGTCGGAAGATCCGCCGTTCACCTTCCGCACGATGGTGATCAAGACCTACTGGCCTGGTGCGACTGCGCGCGAGGTGCAGGAACAGATCACGGACCGGATCGGCCGCCAGCTGCAAGCGGCGCCGTATATCGACTACATCAAGAGCTACTCGCGCCCCGGCGAGTCGATGATCTTCTTCGCCATGAAGGACTCCGCGCCCGTCAAGGAAGTGCCGGAAACCTGGTATCAGGTGCGCAAGAAAGTCGGCGACATTGCCGCGACGCTGCCGAAGGGCACAGTCGGTCCGTTTTTCAACGACGAATTCGGTGACGTCTACACCAACATCTATGCGCTCGAAGGCGACGGCTTTTCGCCGGCGCAACTGCACGACTACGCTGACAAGCTGCGCACAGTCCTGCTGCGCATACCCGGTGTGGCCAAGGTCGACTATTTTGGCGACCCCGATCAGCACATCTTCATCGAGATATCGAATGCGCAGCTCACGCGGCTCGCAATCACGCCGCAGCAACTCGCTCAGGCCATCGACGCGCAGAACACCGTGGCGCCCGTCGGCACCATCACGACCGCGGACGACCGCGTGTTCGTGCGGCCGAGCGGCGCGTTCAAGGACGTGCAGGCGCTCGCGGACATGCTGATCACCATCAACAAGCGCACGTTCCGGCTGGGCGACATCGCGAAGATCACACGCGGTTATGACGATCCACCGGTGACCCAGATGCGCGTCGGCGGCCACGCGGTGCTCGGCATCGGCGTGACGATGCAAAAGGGCGGCGACGTGATCGACCTCGGCAAGGCGCTCGACGCAAAAGCCGCCGAACTGCAGGCCACGCTGCCGGCGGGTCTGAAACTCGCGCCGGTGTCGAGCATGCCGCACGCGGTGAAGCACTCGGTGGATGAGTTCGTGAAATCGGTTGGCGAAGCGGTGGCGATCGTGCTGGTCGTGAGCCTCGTCTCGCTCGGTCTGCGCACCGGCATGGTCGTCGTGATCACGATTCCGATCGTGCTGGCGGCAACCGCGCTGTGCATGCACATCTTCAATATCGGCCTGGACAAGGTCTCGCTCGGCACACTCGTGCTCGCGCTGGGGCTGCTCGTCGACGACGCGATCATTGCCGTGGAAATGATGGCGGTGAAGCTGGAGCAAGGCTGGAGCCGGGCGCGCTCGGCAGCGTTCGCGTATACCAGCACGGCATTCCCGATGCTCACAGGCACGCTCGTCACCGTATGCGGCTTCCTGCCGATTGCGCTCGCCAAATCGAGCACGGGCGAATACACGCGTTCGATCTTCGAAGTGTCGGCCATCGCGCTGATCGTTTCGTGGTTCGCGGCCGTCGTGCTGGTGCCGTTGCTGGGTTATCACCTGCTGCCGGAACGCAAGCCTCAACCCGGCGGTGCACACCATGATCCGCATGAAATCGGCAACACCGGCTTCTACCGGCACCTGTCGGGATGGGTTGCGTGGTGCGTCGAGCGTCGATGGGTCGTGCTCGGCGTCACCGTCGTGCTCTTCGCGATTTCCATGCTGGCCTTCACGCGCGTGCCGCAGCAGTTCTTCCCGAACTCGGAACGGCCGGAACTGCTGGTCGATCTGCGATTGCCGGAAGGCGCCTCGTTCGAGGCGACGCTGCGTGAAGCGAAGCGCCTGGAAAAGGTGCTCGACGGCAAAGCCGGGATCGATCACTTCGTCGACTTCGTCGGCACCGGCGCGCCGCGTTTTTACCTGACGCTCGACCAGCAGCTTCAACAGCCGAATTTCGCGCAGTTCGTGATTACCGCTAAGAGCGTAGAAAACCGCGAGGAACTGATGCGTTGGCTCGACGGCATGCTCGAGAAGGACTTCTCCGGCATGCGCACGCGCGTCTCCCGGCTCGAGAATGGTCCGCCGGTCGGCTTCCCGATCAAGTTCCGCGTGAGCGGCGACGATATCGCGACCGTGCGATCGCTTGCTCAAGAAGTGTCGGACAAGGTCCGCGCTGATCCCCGCACGCGCAACGTCCAGTTCGACTGGGACGAGCCGGCGGAGCGCTCGATCTCGTTCGAGATCGATCAGAACCGCGCGCGCCAGCTTGGCGTCACGTCGGAAGACGTGTCGAACTTCCTCGCGATGACGCTATCGGGCTACACGGTGACGCAGTACCGCGAGCGCGACAAGCTGATCAACGTCGATCTGCGCGCGCCCAAGAGCGAACGTGTCAATCCGGCGCAGCTTATGAGCCTCGCGATTCCGACGCCCCACGGCCCGGTGCCGCTCGGTTCGCTCGGACACGTGCGCGATACGCTCGAGTACGGCGTCATCTGGCAACGCGACCGTCAGCCGACCATCACGGTGCAGGCGGACGTGCGCGGCGACGCGCAGGGCATCGACGTGACCCACGACATCGAACGTGCGCTCGCGGCGGAAACCGCCCGGCTGCCGGTCGGCTATCGCATTCAGGTGGGCGGCGCGGTCGAAGAAAGCGTGAAGGGCCAGACGTCGATCAATGCCGAAATGCCGTTGATGATCATCGCCGTGCTGCTGTTGCTGATGATCCAGCTCAAGAACTTCGCGCGGACCTTCATCGTCGTGCTGACCGCGCCGCTCGGCCTGATTGGCGTCGTGGCCGCGCTGCTGCTGTTCGGCAAGCCCTTCGGCTTCGTCGCGCTGCTGGGCGTGATTGCCATGTTCGGCATCATCATGCGCAACTCCGTGATTCTGGTCGACCAGATCGATCAGGATATCGCGGCAGGGCAGCCGCGCTTCGACGCGATTATCGGCGCAACGATAAGGCGTTTCAGGCCGATCATGCTGACCGCCGCCGCCGCCGTCCTCGCGCTGATTCCGCTGCTGCGCTCGGGCTTCTTCGGTCCGATGGCGACCGCACTGATGGGCGGTATCACGATTGCGACGGTACTGACCGTGTTCTTCCTGCCCGCGCTGTACGCGGCGTGCTTCAGGGTCCGGCGCGACGAGCGCGGGATGCAACCGGTCGTGGACGAGCATACGGAGGTTTGATGATGAGCTTCGCCTACAAGACATCCGTGATGGCCGTGGCTGTGGCCGTCGCACTGACGGCCTGCACGTTCGGCCCGAACGGCGCACCTCCGGCGATGCCTTCGCCTGCGCACTACGGCGCAGAGGCGCAGCCTGCCAGGACCGTCACCGCGGGCGGCGTGGCGCAGCATTTCGATATCGGCGCAGTGGGCGTTCCGCAATGGTGGCAGCTTTACCGGTCGGACGCGCTGAGTGCACTGGTCGAGGAAGGCTTGCGCAACAGCCCCACGCTCGGGGCTGCGCAGCGGACGCTCGCAGCCGCGCAGCAGGAGTTGCGCGCCCAGGTCGGCGCATCGACGCTGCCTTCAATCGATGCTGCCGCACAGGTCGATCGCGGGCGTACACCGCTTGTGCCCGGCATTGGCCCCAGCGAGGTTCGCTATAACTTTTTTGCCGGACAGTTTCTCGCGTCCTACACCTTTGACCTGTTCGGTGCGACGCGTTCGGCGAATGCGGCCAGCGCCGCTCGCGTAGACGTGCAGGCGTATCAACTGGAGGCGGCGCGGCGCGCGCTGGCGGCAAACATCGTCGGTACGACGATCAGCGTGGCGGCACTCGATCGCCAGATCGCGCTCACCGAACGGCTCGTCGCCGTGGCCAGGACGGCCGCGGACGAGGACCAGCACCGCTACGCACTCGGCTCGGTCTCGCGTGCGCAGGCGCTTGCGTCGACGCAGGATGCGGCTTCGGCTGCGGCGAGTCTTCCTGCGTTACGCCAGCAGCGCGCCACAGCCATCCATGCGCTCGCGGTGCTGATGGGCCGCACGCCGGACAACGCCCCGGCCGTTCCCGACCTCGACAGCCTGACGTTGCCCGAACACGTGCCTGTCGAGGTGCCGTCGGTCCTGCTGCGTTCGCGCCCCGACGTTCAGGCAGCCGACGCCGCCCTGAAGGCCGCAGCCGCCGATGTCGGCGCTGCGACCGCGCAGCTCTTTCCGAGCCTGTCGCTGACGGCCTCTATGGGCCGCGGCGGTTTTAGCTGGCCGGCGGTGCTCTCAGGCGCGGGCGGACTCTGGGCCATTGGTGCGAGCCTGACGCAACCGATTTTCCATGGCGGCGCGCTGCTCGCGCACCGCAAGGCGTCGATCGACGCTTACGATGCGGCCGTGCTGAACTACAAGTCCACCGTTCTGTCGGCGTTCCAGAATGTCGCGGATTCGCTTGCCGCACTGGATAACGACGCACAGACACTCGCGTCGACGGAAGCGGCGGCGGAGGCCGCGAGGGCGGCATTCGATGATACGGCGTCGCGCCATCGCATGGGCTCCCTGCCTTCTACGGCACAGTATGCCAGTGAGCAGCGGTTTCTAAGTGCACAGCTCAGTTCGATTCGCGCAGCAAGCCAGCGTATGAGCGATACTGCGGCGCTGTTCCAGTCGATGGGCGAACTGCCGGCCGGTCAGTCGGTAGCCGCGTCAAGAGAATGATCGTCCCTCGATGAGTTCGGGATGAGCGGCCCTTGACCGGGTCGCCATCCATCGAGAGTAGCTGTGGTGCCAGGCGCTAGTTAGGCACCCACAACATAAATGAGCCGGCATTTCAGCCGCGTCGAATGACACCAGAAAACTCATCCTGGTCGGTCCGTATGGAGCGTCAGAAACTGATTGCCTGCCGGGAATGCGATCTGCTATTTCGCAAACCTTCGCGTCTGAAAGGGCAGGTTGCCAGCTGTTCGCGCTGCGGTGCGAGCCTGAAAGGGATGCATGGCACCGGGCTGCCGCTTGACTGGATCTGCGCTGTGACCCTTGCAGGTTGATTACTTTTTGTATAGCGCAGGCTTTCCCTGTCATAGAACTCAAAGCTAAGGGTATGGCGTCCGAGGCCACGCTGTTCGGCGCGGTGCAGTCGCTTTGGATACCGAAAGTACCGACAGGGCCTATGCGGGATTCGAGGGGACTCCGCGGCGCCTGTGGGCCAAGGAACTCGGCATTGAGTTCGTTCATATCGACCCGCACTGCAACCCCACCGCGCAGTTGCTGGGCGGGCGCTGGATTCCGGTCCGACCGCAAACCGATGCTGCTCTCGCCACCGCCATCATGTATGTGTGGGTCGTGGAGGGCCTGTACGACGAGGATTACATCGCCACCCGCACGACCGGGTTCGACGAGTGGAGGGCCTATCTTCCGGGCGAAACCGACGGCGTTCCCAAGACGCCCGAGTGGCAGGAGGGCGAAACCGGCGTGCCCGCCAAGGACGTCCGTGCGCTTGCCATCAACCCGAATCCGATGCACGTTGAGGCGAATTCGGTCAACGCGTTTCGGCCAACGCAAGGCAGCGACATAACGGTCTTCGGCTTTCGTGTCTACGCCGTGCTTGGGTACGAGCAGGACGACGGGACGTTCAAGAAGGGCCGCGGCAATGCGTTCGCGGGCCCGCTGTACGGCGCTGTGCTGTCCGCTCCCAGCGACGCGGTCGAATCGCGCGTGCGCGATGCTGGCAGCAACGCTACCGTGCGCATGGTGATTCCGTTGTTGCTGACCGCGGTGGTCTGCAGCCCGTCTTGACGCGCGGCGTCCGTACCTTCACGGTGCAAGGCTTCCTGTCTGCCACGCCTCTTCGGCGCCGAAGTCAGGCTGGAGCCTGCCAATGACCGCTTCTCCAGAGAGCCGAATGGGTACTTCCGACCCATTGAACCCGGCACCCCATCTGCGGCAGCTACTGAACCCCTGAGCTGCCATTCGCCGATTTGCTTATCCATGTTTGTCAAGCGGTGTTGAGCGGTTTAACGGAAGACTTCTGGCGGTCTATTTGGCAGACGAATCGTTGGTGGACCACACCCGCACCATCGCGATGATCGAGGCGGACAACGGGCACAAGCATGAGCCGGCTCGCCAACGCATCCGCGTTGGGGCGTCCCCGCCTGCTCAACGATCGGAACCGGGACGACTATAATTTTTAGTTCAGGGGATCCGCACCTTTGGCAATGAGGCGAAGCTTGGCGCACTTGCACCTGGACTTGCAAAGTCGCTCACCGATTCTGCGCTACGGCTTATCCGTCGTCTGCGTTGGGGCTGCACTTGGGCTGGCGCTCGTGTTCCGGTTCTTCGGGATCCACGACATCTACGGGTCCCCTTTCAACTTCGCCATCGGGGTTGCTTGCTGGTACGGAGGGGTAGGACCTTCCGTGCTGGCAGTCGTGCTATCGGCGGCATCCTACGATTATTTTCTTTCTGCGCCGCTGTACACCATCGGTCTTCAAAGCAAAGATTTTCCGCGTTTTTTAGTTTTCACGGCATGGGGCTTGATCTTTGCCGGTTTCGTCGCTGCTCGACGGCGAATCGAAACTGAGCTTCGTCACACCAGCGATCGCCTTCAGGCCGAATTGCAACAGAGTCAGCATAAAGAAAGCGAGATTCACAGGCTCAATCAGGAAGTCACCGCGCGGGCTGAGCAGCTTGAAACGAGTAACAAGGAACTGCAATCCTTCGCCTATTCCGTCTCGCACGATCTACGTGCGCCACTTCGCCATGTGATCGGATACTCCGAGCTACTACAAAAACAGGCGGCCTCTTCGCTCGATGATAAAAGTCGTCGCTACATACAAACGATTGTCGACGCGGCAAAAAGAATGAGTAACCTGATCGACGATTTGCTGGCCTTTTCCAGGGTCGGACAGGTGGAGACCACAAAGACGCCGGTGAGCCTCGATCAGCTCGTCAAGGAGGTCGTTGCGGAGATCGGGCAAGAAACGAGCGGGCGAGACATTGTATGGACAATCAACCCTCTGCCGGTCTGCTACGGGGATCGTTCCATGCTCCGACTGGTTATCGCCAACCTCGTCGCCAATGCGGTCAAATTCACACGCATGCGAACGCGGGCCGAAATCGAGATTGGTTGCGTGGACCCAAATAAAGACGTGGTGGAGGTGTTTGTGAAAGATAATGGTGCAGGCTTTGACATGCGGTATGCGCATAAACTGTTCGGCGTTTTTCAACGTCTGCATCTCCCGGAGCAGTTTGAAGGTACTGGCATCGGACTAGCTATCGTTCAACGCATCATCGTCCGCCACGGAGGCAAGGTCCGTGCAGAGGGGGGGGTGGATCAGGGCGCTACTTTCTATTTTTCAGTGCCTAAGGCACACGGTGCAACGGCAAAGACTGCGAGGACACCATGGACCAACTAGGACGCATTCTGCTCGTCGAGGATGACCCGAGAGACGTCGAACTCACTCTGGCCGCGCTGTCAGACTGTAACCTGGCAAACGAGGTAGTGGTTGCCAGAGACGGACAGCAAGCCTTGGATTACCTCTATTGCAGGGAGGAATTTGTCGATCGCTACGACGAGAACCCTTCAGTCATGTTACTGGATCTGAAACTCCCCAAGGTCGATGGCTTGGAAGTCCTGGACACAGTGAAGTCGGACGAACGTTTGAAGCTCATTCCCGTGGTGGTGCTCACATCGTCGCACGAAGAGAAAGATATGATGCGAAGCTATAAACTCGGGGTAAACGCGTACGTAGTAAAGCCGATCGACTTTCATGAATTTATAAATGCCATCAAGGAGCTAGGCGTATTCTGGGCACTGATCAATGAGCCGCCGCCAGGCAGCATGAGGAAGGGGCAATAATGTCGGGGCTTCGCATTGTGTTGCTGGAAGATAACGCGAATGACGCCGAACTCATTCAAGAGTTCCTTCAAGCCGATCATCTCTGCTGCGAAATCGTTCGCGTGCAATCGCGTGCGGACTTCGAGGCTGCGTTGAAAACCGTTGGAATCGACCTGATTCTCGCGGATTACAAACTTCCGGCGTTCGACGGCCTCTCGGCATTGGAGGTCACTCTGCGCGAACGTCCCGAGGTGCCCTTTATCCTGGTTTCCGGCACGCTTGGCGAAGAACTGGCGGTAGAGGCGCTGAAGAGTGGCGCTACCGATTTCGTTCTGAAGACGCGGCTGTCGAGGCTCGTGCCCGCAGTGCGGCGCGCGCTGCGCGAAGCAAGTGAGCGAGCCGAACGCAAGAACGTCGAGCAGGCGCTACACCGGAGCGAGATGTATCTGGCGGAAGCCCAACGACTGAGCCACACAGGGAGTTTTGGCTGGTACCTGTTGAGCGGCGAGATCTATTGGTCAGATGAGACTTATCGAATATTCGAGCTCGACGCTGCCATCAAGCCCACCGTGCAGGCCATCATCGACCGGACGCATCCGGACGATCGTGTCCGTGTGCAGCAAATCATTGACCGCGCCGCAAGCGAAAGGAAGGCATTTACGGTCGAGCATCGTCTGCTGATGGCTGATGCTTCTATCAAGTATGTTCGAGCTGTGGCGCATGGCGTGAGCGGCTGTGATCCGGATCGCTTCCGTTTCGTGGGCGCGGTAATGGATATCACCGAGCGCAAACGCACCGAACAAACACTGCTCGAACGCGAGTCGAAGATCCGGCGCCTCGTGGATGCCAACATCATCGGCATCATTGTCTGGAATTTCGATGGTGAGATTCTCGAGGCCAATGACGCATTTCTGCGCATCGTGGGATACGAGCGTGAAGATATAGGCTCAGGTCGCGTAGGCTGGAGGGATCTGACGCCGCAGGAATGGCTCCCGCGCAGCGAACGGGCCCTGGTGGAGGCCGGGCAGACGGGGCGCGCCCAGCCTTACGAGAAGGAGTACATCAGGAGAGACGGTAGCCGTGTGCCCGTTATGGTCGGTTTGGCCACGTTTGACGCAAGCGGGACGGAAGGTGTGGCATTCGTCGTGGATCTGACCGAGCGCAAGCGTGCCGAAACCGAAGCCCACGAGAGCGAGCTGCGTTACCGGGAGGTGCAAAGGGAGCTGGCGCACGCGAACCGTGTCGCGACCATGGGCCAACTCACGGCCTCGATCGCTCATGAAGTCAACCAGCCGATCGCCGCGACGGTCACCAACGCCCAGGCGGCGCTGCGATGGCTCGCCGGCCAGCCTCCTGAAGTCGAGAAGGCCCGGCAGGCGCTCGGCCGGATCGTCAACGACGGTAACCGAGCGGGGGACGTAATCGGCCGCATCCATGAACTGATCAGGAAGACGCCGCCACGGAAGGAACCGGTGGACATCAACAAGGCAATCCGCGAGGTGATTGAGCTCACCCGTGGCGAAGCGTGGAAGCACGGCGCCTTGGTGCAGACGCATCTCGCGGACCGATTACCGCTAATTGAAGGAGATCGGGTCCAGTTGCAACAAGTCCTCCTTAATTTGCTCATCAACGCGATGGAGGTTATGAGCGGTGTCAGCGATGGCGTGCGGGAATTGCTCATCAGCACGGCAAGAGCCGACTCGGGCTGTGTACTCGTGACGGTGCTCGATTCGGGGCCTGGCTTTGCCGCGGACAGTGCCGAGCGCCTTTTCGCTCCTTTCTACACCACCAAGCCGACCGGTTTGGGGATGGGGCTGCCGATCTGCCGTTCGATCGTCGAGGCACACGGCGGCCGATTGTGGGCAAGCGCGAACGTGCCGCGCGGCGCGATCTTTCAATTCACGGTGCCCGCCCATCCAGACGCTTCATCGTAACTGCGAGCAGCACGAGAACTTCCTCGCGCTGCTGTCCGTCCGTTGGCCAAGGCAGAGATGCTATGTGGGACTACCCAAGCCAGACCCGTCTAGGGCAACGCTAATTAAGTCCACCGAACTGGTACGTCAGGCGTCAGAGATCGGATCGAACGAGGAAGGCGAAACAGGATGAAGCAGGCGAAGTCGGCCAGATTGAACCAGTGCTGCACGAAGTGGATCCGCAGCATGCGCTCAAGACCAATAGGCGGGCGGCCATTGCCGCGCTTCGGATAATTCGGCTCGATCACCGCGCACAGTTGCGCCCATGGCACCTCGGCGTCGCCGGGTGCAAGTCCCTGGGAAAATGAGTCCGATCGAGTGCATGTTCGCGCGCCGCATACTGAGGTGCGCGAACATCCACATCGGCTTCGACGCTAGTAGCGCGCCACTTCGATTATCGCGTCCGCAAACGCCTGCGGTGCTTCTTGCGGCAAATTGTGACCGATGCCGCCTCCGATCGTACGTTGCGTGTATCTGCCGACGAATTTCCTCGCATACGACGCGGGATCCGGATGAGGGGCGCCGTTCGCGTCGCCTTCCAGCGCGATCGTCGGCACATTGATGACAGGCGCTGCCGCGAGACGCTTCTCCAGCGCCTCGTATTGGGGCTCCCCATTCGACAGACCTAGACGCCAACGGTAATTGTCGACTACGACGGCAACGTGGTCCGGGTTCTCGAACGCGCTCGCCGAGCGCTCGAAAGTTGCATTGTCGAAGCTCCATTTCGGCGACGCGAGTTGCCAGATCAGCTTCGCAAAGTCATTCCGGTTCGCTTCATAGCCCTTCCTGCCGCGCTCGGTGGCGAAGTAGAACTGATACCACCACGCGAACTCCGCCTTCGGCGCCAACGGCTGGGTGCCGACGCCCTGGCTGCCGATCAGATACCCGCTCACCGACACCAGCGCCGTGCACCGTTGCGGCCACAGCGCCGCGACGATATTTGCCGTGCGCGCTCCCCAGTCGAAGCCGCCGAGAATCGCGTGCTGGATCTTTAACGCGTCCATCAGCGCGATGACGTCGACAGCGAGCACGGACTGCTGAGCGTTGCGGATCGTCGCGGACGAAAGAAAACGTGTCGTGCCATAACCGCGCAAGTGTGGAACGATCACCCGATAGCCCGCCGATGCGATCCGCAGCGAAGCGTCGGCGAAGCTGTGGATGTCGTATGGCCAGCCATGAAGCAGTATCACCACGGGACCGTCGGCGGGTCCGACTTCGGCATAGCCGATGTTCAGAACGCCGGCGTCGATCTGCTTGATCGTCGCGAACGATGCTGGTCGCGGCGCATCGCTACCGTTTGTATTTCCTGCAACAGACTGCGCATTCGCCCAGCCGTTCAAACCGAGATTGAGCGCGCCGACGCCGATGGCGGCGCTCCCGAGAAGGCGTCGACGACGCCTGTTGATTTCATCCGACATTGCGAATCTCCTTCGAACCTTACGCCGTGCGAGACAGCGATCAGCGCAGCGACCTGAAGGCAGCGCGAATTTCTTCCGAGAAAAGTTGCGGTTGTTCCCATGCCGCGAAGTGGCCGCCCTTGTTCACTTCGTTGAAGTAGATGAGGTGGTGATAGCTGCGCTCGGTCCAACTGCGGGGCGCCTGATAGATCTCGCCGGGAAACACCGTCACGGCGGCTGGGATCGAGATGTTCACGCTATTGAAGTTGTTCGCGTTGTTGGTCCAGTACAGCTGCGCCGCCGACGTGGAGGTATTGGTCAGCCAGTACAACGTGATGTCGTCGAGCATCTCGTCTTTGGTCAATGACCGTTCAGGATCGCCGCCGCTGTAGGTCCAATCCGCGAATTTGTCGTACATCCACGCAGCCTGCCCGACCGGAGAGTCCGCGAGCGCATAGCCGATCGTCTGCGGACGTGTGACCATCATCGCCGCATAGCCGCCGCCGCGCGTGTACAGATTGTTCAGCGACTGGTAGGCGATTTTCTCCTTGTCGGAAAGTCCGCGCGGCGGCGGATCGCCTGCCTTCAGCCGTTTTGCGATTTCGGGCGGGACAGTCGCTGGCATGTTGACGTGAATGCCGAGCAAGCCCGGCGGCTTTTGCGCGGCCATCTTGTCGGCGATCACCGAGCCCCAGTCTCCGCCCTGCGCGACGTAGTGCTGATAGCCCAACCGCCGCATCAGTTCTTCCCACGCTCGCGCGATGTGATCAGGCGTCCAGTCGGCCGTTGCCGGCTTGCCCGAAAACCCATATCCGGGCATCGATGGCAGAACCAGATCGAACGAATCCTCCGCCCGTCCTCCGTACGCTAGCGGGTCAGTCAACGGTCCGATCACCTTGAGCTCTTCGAAGACCGAGCCGGGCCAGCCATGCGTCATGATGAGCGGCAACGCACCGGGATTTTTCGAGCGTACCCAGATGAAGTGAATATCGACGCCGTCGATCGTGGTCACGTACTGCGGCAGCGCGTTGAGCTTCGCTTCAGCGTTGCGCCAGTCGTAGTCGGTGCCCCAATACTGCACGAGCGCCTGCAGCTTCGCCAGCTGCGCGCCTTGCGACCGATCCGTCACCGTCTCCGGTTGCGGCCAGCGCGTCTGCGCGATGCGTTGCTTCAGGTCGGCTAGCTGCGCGTCGGAAAAGTGCGCCGTGAACGGTCGGATCGCCGTGTCGTCCGTCGACGCAGCCGACGTCGCGGCCGCTTCGGCCGCAAGCGCGGTCGCCGGCAAGTTCGCGATGGCGGGCGCCGCCATCAGCGCGGTGACGAGTAGGGATTTGAGGACTTTCATGAGGAGTTCTCCTGACCTGCGATAAGGAAACGGTGACTAGAATGGGAACTGAAAGAGTCGGTCGACCGCTGGTGCGGAAGGATCGTCGAGGGCCGCTTATTCGCGTTCAATCAAATCCGCGCATCCATAGCGCATTTATATGGGCGGCCGCCGAGATCGCAAAGGACGTAGAAACTACGGTTTCAGGACACCACTCAAAGGAATCGCCGTGCCGTCAGTCGCGTTCGTCGTGTTCGATGGGTTTCACGCCATGTCGCTCGCCGCGCAGCCGGTGTTTTCGTTTGCCAATCGGAAATTCGGTGAATCGTTCTACGAAGTACTCACGCTGTCGGAACATGGCGCGCCGGTCAGAGCGATCGGTGGTCCCACGGTGATGACCGAACCCTTCGAAGAGCGAACGTTCGACACGGTCCTTTTCACGGGCGGCGATCCGGGCGGCGATCCGGGCGCGGCGCGGCCGTCCCATGGGCTGCTCGCCTACGCACGTCACAGCGCGGCGACGGCCCGGCGCGTCGCCGCTATTTGCACGGGCGCCTTCGTGCTGGCCGAAGCGGGCCTTCTCGACGGCAAGCGCGCCACCACGCACTGGGTCTATGCGTCCGCGCTGCGGAAGCAGTTTCCGCGCATCCGTGTGGAGGAAGACCGGATTTACGCGGTCGACGGTTCGATCTGGACGTCGGCGGGCATGACGGCGGGAATCGATCTCGCGTTGGCGCTGGTCGAGGCCGATCTGGGCGTGGAGGTTGCGAGATCGGTCGCGCAAACGCTCGTCGTTTCTCATCGACGCGCCGGTGGTCAGTCCCAGCATTCGGCGTTGCTGGAACTCGATGCGAAATCGGATCGCATTCAGTCCGCGCTGACGTACGCGCGGAAGAATCTCGCGCAACCGCTGCTGGTGGAACAACTGGCCGAAGTGGCGCGGCTCAGCCCGCGTCAGTTTAGCCGCGCGTTCCGGGCGGAGACGGGGCAATCGCCCGCCAAGGCCGTCGAGAGACTGCGTCTCGAAGCCGCGCGGCTCATGCTGGAAAGGAGCCGCCATACGGTCGAACAGATCGCCCAGCAGACCGGATTTTCCGACCCGCGCCGCATGCGCGATGCGTTCACTCGAGCGTTTGGACAACCGCCACAGGCGATACGTCGCAATGCGCGCTGGGCCGCGCCGGGATGATGGGGGCGGCCCAGCGCAGTCTTCGATCAGTAGGTCTGGTCGGCAATGACCCGCGCGACCGTTTGCAGCGACTGCTCGAGCGTCGTCAAGCTGACCGAGCCGAGCGCGAGCCGGATCGCGTGCGGTACGTGCGCCGACGCGGCGAACGGATGCGCGGTCGAAACGGCGATCTTCTCGCGCCTCAGGGCCATGGCGATCGCCTGGCGCAACGCGGCGCATTCGATGCCGAACTCGTCGCCGTCGAAATAGAAGGGCGCAAGGGCAGCATCCAGTTCACGCGCGACGAGCAGCCGCGTCCGGAAACGACCGTGGAAACGCTGGCAAAGCTGCGTCCCGCGTTCCGTCCCGATGGCATGATCACGGCGGGCAATGCGCCCGGCCTGAACAGCGGTGCGGCGGCAATGGTCGTGGCCGAGCGCGGTTATGCCGACGCCAGGGGCATCGAAGCGAGTGCGCGTCTTGCGGCTTTCGGCATCGCCGCCGTCGAGCCCGGCATGTTCGGTCTCGGTCCCGTGCCGGCCGTGCATATCGCGTTGGAGCGAGCGGGCTGGAAGCTCACCGATCATCGCTGTGGCGCAGCATGATTCAATTGACCGTCGCCAACGAAGCGGCATATCTTGAGCATTGCCGACGCTACGCTCTCGACCACCTGGGCCAACAGGTCAGATAGCGAAGTATCGGTTGCATGTCCGCGGCAGGTTCGATCTCATCGCTGCACGCGCGATAACGCGCGAGAAGTCACGCGCCTGCATCGAACAACAGGACAGACCAGGCCCATCTTTTGCGGTCTGCGCGCGCACGTCGTTCTTGATTAGGGTGGAAGATCATCATGTCGAGACAGCCCGGTTGGTCAGTCGTCATCGGTGCAATCACACTTGTGTTTCTCGCGCTCACTTCGCTTTACCTCGTGATCGGCGGAGCATGGCTGATTGCCGTAGGCGGGTCGTGGTACTACCTGATCACGGGCCTGCTGCTCGCAGTAGTGACGTGGTTGCTTTACCGGCGCAAGCCCGCTGCGCTCGTTCTCTATGCGCTCGTGATGATTGCGACGGCGGTCTGGGCACTGTGGGAGTCCGGCACGGACTTCTGGGCATTGGCTCCGCGCTCCGGGGTGCTGGTCATTTTCGGCGTGTGGCTACTGCTGCTCGTGAGCTGGCGGATGGAGGGCGCACGCGGGCTCGGCATTGGTTCGCTCGTCGTTGCATTGGCTGTCTGGGCGGGCGTGCTCGTCTACGCGAACTTCAACGATCCGCAAACGGTCAACGGGAGCTTCAGTGCGGCATCGGCGGCCCCCGCAGAGACCGGTGATAGCGCCGCCGACTGGCCGGCCTACGCGCGCACCCAGGCCGGTACCCGCTATTCCCCGCTGACTCAAATCACGCCTGCAAACGTCAAGGACTTACAGGTCGCGTGGACCTTCCGGACCGGGGATAGCAAAGGCCCCAACGACCCCGTCGAGATTACGGACGAAGTCACGCCGATCAAGATCGGCGAGACCTTGTTTCTATGCTCGCCGCATCAGATCCTATGGGCGTTGGATGCGCGGACCGGCAAGTTGAAATGGAAATTCGATCCGCAGCTGAAGGCCGATCCGTCGTTCCAGCACGTGACCTGCCGTGGTGTGTCTTACGTCGATCTTTCCGCGGCCGGTCCCGCGCCGACGGCTGATCAGCCCTCGGGCGCATCGGCCGCTGCGCCGGAGCAGCAGGCAGCGTCCGCCGCGGCGCCCGCTCAGCAGCAACCGGCGTCTGCGCCCGCTGCGACTGCCGCGACCGCCGGGGCCTGCATGCGCCGCATCTATCTGCCCGTCAATGATGGCCACCTGTATGCGCTCGACGCGGAGACAGGGGCGCTGTGCAAAACCTTTGCCAACGGCGGCGATCTCGATCTCCAGCACAACCAGCCGGTGACGACCCCCGGCATGTATGAGCCGACCTCGCCGCCGGTCATCACGAACGACGTGATCGTCGTCGCGGGCGCGGTCGAGGACAACTATTCGACGCGCGAGCCGTCGGGCGTGATCCGCGGCTTCGATGTGCGTTCCGGCGAACTGCTGTGGGTGTTCGACCCGGGCGCGAAGGACCCGAATCAGAATCCTCCCGCCGGCGGTCACTACACGCTAACGTCCCCGAACTCGTGGGCGCCCGCTGCATACGATCCCAAGCTGGACATCGTCTATCTGCCGATGGGCGTGACCACGCCGGACATCTGGGGCGGCAACCGGACGGCGGAGCAGGAGCGTTTCGCGAGCGGCCTGCTCGCGCTGCACGCGTCGACGGGCAAGCTCGCGTGGTTCTATCAGACGGTCCACCACGACCTGTGGGACATGGACCTGCCATCGCAGCCCACGCTCGCGGACATTACCGACGTCAAGGGCAATACCGTGCCTGTCGTGTATGCGCCGGCCAAAACCGGCAACCTGTTCGTGCTCGACCGGCGCACGGGCGTGCCGGTGGTGCCGGCTCCGGAGCGTCCGGTGCCGCAGGGTGCGGCGCCCGGCGACCATGTTTCGCCTACCCAGCCGTTCTCCGGACTGACCTTCCGGCCATCGAAGGATCTCACCGATGCCGACATGTGGGGCGCCACGATGTACGACCAGCTGGTATGCCGGATCATGTTCCACAAGCTGCGCTATGAAGGCACCTTCACACCTCCATCAGAGCAAGGAACGCTGGTCTTTCCGGGCAATCTCGGCATGTTCGAGTGGGGCGGCATGGCGGTCGACACAGATCGCCAGATTGCGGTCGCCAATCCGATTGCGCTGCCGTTCGTTTCGCGGCTGATTCCGCGTGGCCCGGGCAATCCGATTCAGCCGGTACCGGGCGCGAAAGGTTCGGGGACGGAGACTGGAATTCAGCCGCAATACGGCGTTCCGTTCGGCGTGACACTGAATGCGTTCATGTCGCCGGTCGGTCTTCCTTGCAAGCAACCTGCCTGGGGCTTCATTTCGGCGATCGATCTGAAGACCAACCAGATCGTATGGAAGAAGCGGATCGGAACGGTGCGGGACAGCTCACCGCTTCCGTTGCCGTTCAAGATGGGGATGCCGATGCTCGGCGGCCCGATCATCACGGCGGGCGGCGTGGCGTTCATCGGCGCGACGGCCGACAACTACATTCGCGGCTTCGACGTGAACAACGGCAGGCAGCTCTGGCAGGCGCGTCTGCCCGCCGGCGGGCAGGCAACGCCGATGAGCTATTCGGTCAACGGACGTCAGTTCGTGGTGATTGCGGCAGGCGGTCACGGCTCATTCGGTACGAAGCTCGGCGACTACGTGATTGCCTATGCGTTGCCGCAATAGCAAAGCGGTGAAGCAGGGTGGACGTGCGTGGACAGGACTGCCACGTCCACGCACGGCAATGCGGTCATCTGTTTGACACTGACTTGCGGCGGACGGCGAACTGCTCGCCGCCGGCGGTAGAGAATTGGTTTCATGACATCTCCTGGTTGGGTGGCATCCGATCAATACTTGCGACGCAATCAGACAGCGCTCGTCGGGCTATCCTGCAGAGCTACGCATCTCCTGTTCCCGCTACATTGAATTCACGTCAGTGCGAGAATCTGTCGGTCACTCCGTGTACTGAGAAACCCAATATGGGCTCCGACCTTGCCGGATAAAACCCAAGGAAAAACATACTTTGCCCGGACGGATTGGCTAAGATGTCGCAGGTTCGCGCGCGCTCCGGATGACGACAAAGCCTTGCCGCATTCCGATGCGCCGCGGCGTCGCGCCGGGAAAACAGAAAACGTTGTCACGCTCCCGCTCGGAGGCCATTCATGACTATTGGCGTATATGCCACGCTGGTCGCGACGTCGCTCGTGCTGCTGCTCGGCGAAAAGCTCGTGCAGTGGATCGGCGTGCTAAGGACCTATTCGATTCCGGCGCCGGTGGCAGGCGGGCTCATCGTCGCGATCTGCGTGCTGATCACGCGCCTCACCACCCACGTGCAGGTCAGGTTCGATTCGACGTTGCAGGCGCCGCTGATGCTCGCGTTCTTCTCGACGATCGGTCTGAATGCGCATCTATCGAGTTTGAAGGCGGGCGGCCCGGTGTTGATCCGCTTTCTCGCGCTGGTCTGCGGGCTGCTGATCCTGCAGAACGTGGTCGGCTTGCTGCTCGCGTTCGCCCTCGGCGTCGATCCGCTGCTTGGGATTCTCGGCGGCTCGGTCACGTTGTCGGGCGGCCACGGTACTGGCGCCGCGTGGAGCCAGATCTTTACCGAGCGTCACGGACTGGAGTCGGCGACCGAGATCGCGATCGGCTGCGCGACGTTTGGCCTCGTGATGGGCGGCGTGCTCGGCGGTCCGATCGCACGGCTGCTGATGCGGCGGATCAGCGCCGACGAGTTGCTGCGCGTCAAACAGCTAAAGGACGAAACGCTGGTCTTCGAAGAACCGAAGGCGCAGCAGGCCACCACGCCCGCCGCGATCATCACGACGCTCGCGCTGATCTCGATCTGCCTCGCGGGCGGCGAAATGTTTGCCGACTGGATCGCGGACACCGCGTTCGAATTGCCGACGTTCGTCTGCACGCTGTTCATCGGCGTGATCCTGAGCAACGTGCTCGCGCTCGTGCGTGTGCGGATCGACCAGCACGCGGTCGCGCTTGTCGGCAACGTCGCGCTCGCGCTCTTTCTCGCGATGGCGCTGATGCGGCTCGACCTCTGGGGGCTTGCCGCGCTCGCGGTGCCGATCATCTCGATCCTCGCGGCACAGACGCTGCTGATGGCGCTCTACGCGGTATTCATCACGTTCCCCGCGATGGGCCGCAACTACGACGCGGTCGTCTTGTGCGCGGCGCAATGCGGCCTCGGACTTGGCGCCACGCCGACCGCGATCGCGAACATGCAGGCGATCACGAACCGCTTCGGCCATTCTCATATCGCGTTCCTGATCGTGCCCTTGACGGGCGCGTTTTTCATGGACATCGTCAACGCGATCGTCATCAAACTGTTTCTCGCGCTGCCGTTGTTCCATTGAGCAGCGGTGGCATTGGCACCTCAACCCAAGCGGGCAAATACCATGAGCGATCCACGACACATCGCACCCGACAGCACCGCCGCGCGCGTCGCGTTATGGCGTGCGCTGCACGTGCAGGCCGACGCGCCGCCGCACGTGCTCGAAGACGAAGTCGGCTTGCAGTTGCTGGCACCCGCCGAAGACTGGCGCAGCCGTGGCGACATGGATCCGCGATTCACGCGGCCGTTTCGCGCGTCGATCGTCGCGCGCGCACGCTTTATCGAGGATCTGGTCGTCGAGCAGACCGGGCGCGGGGTGGATCAATACGTGATTCTGGGCGCCGGTCTCGACAGCTTCGCGCAACGCCGGCCCGACATTGCGTCGCGGCTCACCGTGTACGAGGTCGACCCGCCGGGACCGCAAACGTGGAAGCGTCAGCGGCTCGGCGAGCTTGGTTTCGGCCTGCCGGACTGGCTGCGTTTCGTGCCGGTCGACTTCGAAGCGGGCGATAGCTGGCGGCAGCGTCTCGTCGCCGAAGGCTTCGACGAAAGCAGGCCGGCCGTCGTCGTGTCGACCGGCGTCAGCATGTATCTGACGAAAGAGGCGAATGCGGCGACGCTGCGCGAAGTGGCCGGGCTGGCGCGCGGCTCGACGTTCGCGATGACGTTCCTGTTGCCGCTGGAGATGGCGGACCCGGACGTGCGCCCCGGACTCGAAATGGCAGAGAAGGGCGCGCGTGCGAGCGGTACACCGTTCATCAGCTTCTTCATGCCGCAGCAGATGATCGCCATGGCGCGCGCAGCGGGCTTTGACGACGCGCGGCACGTGTCCGCGGCCGATCTGACGCAGCGCTACTTCGCGGCTCGAACGGATGGGCTGCGACCGCCGGGCAATGCGGAGGAGTTGCTGGTGGCGAACACCTAAGGGCGATGACGCCAACCGAACTTACCAACCCGGCATGTGAGTCGTGAATACGCAATCGCTTTCCCCGCACCGCTATAATCGCGCTCGACCATGGCCTCCGAAGTCTACTCATGAAAAAGATCGCTGCCTTCGCACTCGTCGCATGTGCACTCGCCGCCTGCTCGTCCCCGGAAAAGCAGGCGCAGCGCGCCCAGCAGGAGATCCTTCATAGCGAGCCGAACCTTCGCGCCGCG
The DNA here is from genome assembly GCF_050436385.1 of Paraburkholderia sp. MM5477-R1. NCBI lineage: Bacteria > Pseudomonadati > Pseudomonadota > Betaproteobacteria > Burkholderiales > Burkholderiaceae > Paraburkholderia > Paraburkholderia sp. MM5477-R1. The sequence continues at coordinate 296,139 of NZ_JBNDMC010000010.1, read as the reverse complement.
CAACGCGACGCGGTGATCGACTGCACACCGGCGAATTGCGATGCCGCGTGGGCGGCGACGAAACGCTATATCGAGCAGCATTCCGACACGCACGTGATCCGCGCGGACGCGGTCGCGATCGATACCGACGTGCCCGACGATTCGGGCAAAGCCGCTTTCTCAGCGACCCGCGCGAACAAGAGCACGGGCGGCGCGACGCTGTCGCTGTTCGCGCAGTGCCGCGGCATGTATGGGCCCGACAGCGCGAAGGGCGACGACTATGACGCGTGCGCCGAGAAGATCCTGAAGATTCAGAACGGCTACGTGCCATATCTGCGCTCGCACGCATCGGCGCAATAGGCGGCAAGCTACCGGAACCACGGGGCCCCGAACGCGGCACTCGCGTAGCGATTCGCCGAACCCTCGCCACGATGCGGCGGGAGGCGCTATGCTGATGCGTCTTCGCCTCGCGGAACCTTCTCATGCAAGCTCCTGGCGCAACCGTACCGATCTCGCTCGTCAACGGGTTCCTCGGCAGCGTCGGGACGCGGCCGGATATCGTCGACCGGCATCTGTCGGGCGCGAACATTCCGCGCGCGCTTCTGGACCAGCCTGGAGCGCGCGTCACCGAGGAACAGTTCTCCACGCTCTACCGCTCGCTCGCGATCGAACTCGACGATGAGATGCCCGGCGTTTTCTCGCGCCCGCTGCGCAGCGGCGCGCTGAAGTTTCTTTGCCTGAGCCTGCTGGATGCGCCGAATCTCGAATCCGCGATGCACCGGTTCGGCCAGTTCTTCCATCTCGTGCTGGACGACTTCCGCTTCGAGTCGCGCCGCGGCGACCTCGTCGCGAGCCTGGCGCTGCGTCCGGGAAGCACGGGAGCGCAACCCAGCATGCTGGGCCAGGAGCTGATGCTGAAGCTTGCGCATGGGATCGCGTCCTGGCTGATCGGTCAACGGATTGCGTTGTTGCAGGTGCAGTTCGCCTTTCCCCGTCCCGCTCACGCGCTCGAGTATCTTTATCTGTTTCCCGGACCGGCGAAGTTCGACTGCAATCAGACCTCGATGCAGTTCAGCAGCAGCTATTTCGACCTGCCCGTGCGTCAGCGCAAGGCGAACCTGCGCAGGTTTCTCGCTCGCGCGCCGGAAGACTGGATCTTCGTTTCGTTCAACGAGCAGTTGTTCAGTCATCGCGTGCGGGAACATCTCGCGTCCCGGCTGCCCGACGTCCCGTCCATCGAAGAGGCGGCGGAAGGCCTGCACTGCTCGGTCAGAACGCTGTGCCGTCATCTTGCCGCCGAAGGCACGGCGTTCCAGATGCTCAAGGACGAATTGCGCCGCGACATCGCGATCCAGCGCCTGACGGGCACGCGCGAGCCCATCGCCATCATCGCGGGCGACGTCGGCTTCGGCGACCCCACCGCATTCCACAGAGCGTTCCGTCACTGGACCGGCAGCACCCCGGCGGCCTATCGCCGGGGTGGCTGATCGCGTCATATCGAAGCGTCGGCAACACCCGCCGACGCAGTTCCCACGGGGCGCTTACTCCCTCCGACGTGGCCAGAGATGTCAATAGATCGTCCGGTTTGGACAACCGGGCAGGGCCTGTCCGACGCTACGATTCAGCCATACGTTACCCCGGCCGCATCGGTGCCAGACGGGTGACTTTCCCTACGGACTATCTGATCGGAAGAATGGTAATGAGCTACGTCGCGCCTCTCAAAGAAATGTTGTTTGCACTCACGGAACTGGCCGGAATCGACCAACTGGCGGGCTTGCCCGGCTGCGAGGACGCAACCGCCGACACCGCTCGTGCGGTGCTCGAAGAGGCCGCGCGGCTGCACGAAGGCGTGCTCGCGCCGCTGAACGTCGACGGCGACCGCAGCCCGAGCACCTGGAAGGACGGCGTGGTGACCGCCACGGCCGGTTTCAAGGACGCGTTTCGCCAGTTCAGCGAAGGCGGCTGGCAGGGTTTGCAACATCCGTCTGAATACGGCGGTCAGGATCTGCCCAAGCTGCTGTCGACGCCCTGCATCGAAATGCTCAACGCCGCCAACCTGTCGCTGGGGCTGTGCCCGCTCCTGACCGACGGCGCGATCGAAGCGCTGCTGACGGCAGGTAGCGAGGAGCTGAAGCAGCGCTACGTGCCGAAGATGATCGCAGGTGTTTGGACCGGCACGATGAATCTGACCGAGCCGCAAGCCGGCTCCGACCTCTCGCTCGTGCGCAGCCGCGCCGAGCCGCAGGGCGACGGCTCGTACCGGATCTTCGGCACGAAGATTTTCATCACCTGGGGCGAGCACGACATGACGGAAAACATCGTGCATCTGGTGCTCGCACGCACGCCGGGCGCGCCTGAAGGCGTGAGAGGCATTTCACTGTTCGTCGTGCCGAAGGTCCTCGTCAACGAAGACGGCTCGCTCGGCGAGCGTAACGACGTGCATTGCGTGTCGATCGAGCACAAGCTCGGCATCAAGGCGAGCCCGACCGCCGTGCTGCAGTTCGGCGATCACGGCGGCGCGATCGGGCAGCTCGTCGGCGAGGAGAACCGCGGTCTGGAGTACATGTTCATCATGATGAACGCCGCGCGCTTCGCCGTGGGGGTACAGGGCGTGGCGATCTCGGATCGCGCGTACCAGCAGGCCGTCGCGTATGCGAAGGAGCGCGTGCAGAGCCGTCCCGTGGATGGCTCCGCGAAGCAGTCGGTCGCCATCATCCAGCATCCCGACGTGCGGCGCATGCTCTCGACGATGCGCGCGCTGACCGAAGGCGCACGCGCTCTGGCCTATGTGTCGGCGTCGCATTGCGATCTCGCGCATCGTCATCCGGACGGCGCGACGCGCGCGAATCATCAGGCGATCTACGAATACCTGGTGCCGATCGTGAAGGGCTGGAGCACGGAGATGTCGCTGGAGGTGACGAGTCTCGGCGTGCAGGTGCACGGCGGCATGGGCTTCATCGAGGAAACCGGCGCCGCGCAGTACTACCGCGATGCGCGCATTCTGCCGATCTACGAAGGCACGACGGCGATCCAGGCCAACGACCTCGTCGGCCGCAAGACCATGCGCGACAACGGCGAGGTGGCCGGGATGCTGCTCGCGCAGATCGACGCGACCCTGGCCGCGGTGCAAGCGCACCCCTCGTATGGTTCGAGCGCGGCTTTTCAGGCGATGCATCGTCATCTGTCCGCCGGCCGCGAGGCGCTGTACAGCGCGGTGCGCTACGTGGTCGAGAACGTCAAAAGCGATCCGAATGCGGTGTTCGCCGGCAGTGTGTCCTATCTGATGCTCGCGGGTATCGTGCTCGCGGGTTGGCAAGTCGCACGGTCGCTCGTGCTGGCGGCCGACAAGCGCGACGAAGATCCGTCCTTCCATGACGCGAAGATCGCGACCGCGCATAGCTACGCGACGCAGGTGCTGCCTCGTGCAATCGCGCTCGAAGCGGCGGTTCGCGGCGCTCGCGATGGCGAAGGCGCGCTGGCGCTGCGCGAAGACCAGTTCTGATCGATCAACGGACGTAATGTGTCATTCAAAGCGGTAGGGCTCGGCCCTATCGGTGTGGGAAGGAGAGTGTCGTGAGAGTTCTTGTAGCAGTCAAGCGAGTGGTCGACTACAACGTGAAGGTCCGCGTGAAATCGGACGGTACGGGCGTCGATATCGCGAACGTGAAAATGTCGATGAACCCGTTCGACGAAATCGCGGTTGAAGAAGCGGTGCGTCTGAAGGAAGCGGGCGTCGCGACCGAAGTGATCGCCGTGTCGGCCGGTGTTGCGCAGGCGCAGGAAACGCTGCGCACCGCGCTCGCCATCGGCGCGGATCGCGCGATCCTGATCGAATCGAACGAAGACCTGCAGCCGCTCGCCGTCGCGAAGCTGCTCAAGGCGCTCGTCGACAGGGAGCAGCCGCAGCTGGTGATCCTGGGCAAGCAGGCCATCGACGACGACTCCAACCAGACCGGCCAGATGCTCGCCGCGCTCGCGAATCTGCCGCAGGCGACGTTCGCGTCGAAGCTTGTCGTGGCGGACGGCAAGGCGACGGTGTCGCGTGAAGTGGACGGCGGCGCGGAAACGCTGTCGCTGACGCTGCCGGCCGTGGTCACGACCGATCTGCGCCTGAACGAGCCGCGCTACGTAACGCTGCCGAACATCATGAAGGCGAAGAAAAAGCCGCTGGAAACGCTCAAGCCCGAAGACCTCGGCGTCGATGTCGCGCCGCGTCTGAAGACGCTGAAAGTCGCCGAGCCGCCGAAGCGTTCCGCCGGTGTGAAGGTGCCGGACGTGAAGACGCTGGTCGAGAAGCTGAAGACCGAAGCGAAGGTGCTGTGAGGAGACCCGAGAAATGACGAACCTGATAATTGCAGAACACGACAATGCGTCGATCAAGGCCGCGACGCTGAACACGATCGCAGCGGCACAGAAGATCGGCGGTGATATTCACGTGCTGGTCGCGGGACATAACGCGCAGGGCGCGGCCGATGCGGCCGCGAAGATCGCTGGTGTCAGCAAGGTGCTGCTCGCCGATGCGCCGCAACTGGCCGCAGGCCTCGCGGAAAACGTCGAAGCGACGGTGCTGACGCTTGTGCAAGATGCGGCGAAGCACTACACGCATATCCTCGCGCCGGCCACCGCCTACGGCAAGAATGTCGCGCCGCGTATCGCCGCGAAGCTCGACGTCGCGCAGATCAGCGACATCACGGCAGTGGATAGCGCCGACACGTTCGAGCGTCCTATCTACGCGGGCAACGCAGTCGCGATCGTGCAATCGGCTGATCCGATCAAGGTCATCACCGTGCGCTCGACCGGTTTTGATGCCGTCGCGGCCGAAGGCGGCAGCGCAGCGGTCGAGAAGATCGAAGCGGCAGCCGACGCAGGCCTCGCGCAGTTCGTGAGCCGCGAAGTGACGAAGCTCGATCGTCCGGAACTGACGAGCGCGAAGATCATCGTGTCGGGTGGCCGTGGTCTGGGCAATGGCGAGAACTACATGAAGGTGCTGGAACCGCTGGCCGACAAGCTCGGCGCGGCACTGGGCGCATCGCGTGCGGCGGTCGACGCGGGCTTCGTGCCGAACGACTATCAGGTCGGTCAGACCGGCAAGATCGTCGCGCCGCAACTGTACGTCGCGGTCGGCATCTCGGGGGCGATCCAGCACCTCGCCGGCATGAAGGACTCGAAAGTCATCGTCGCGATCAACAAGGACGAAGAAGCGCCGATTTTCAGCGTGGCCGATTACGGCTTGGTTGGCGATCTGTTCACCCTCGTGCCGGAACTCGAGCAGGCGCTCGGCTAACCGCATCCAGCGGTTAGCGTCCGGCACAACGCGCAGTACGTGCCAGAAGAGAGGGCAAATACGCGCCCAGCAAGCGGAATAATCATGAATGAGCTTAACGGATACGATTTCGAAGACCTGCAACCGGGCATGAGTGCCCGGTTCGCCAAGACCATCACGGAGGCGGACATTCTGCTCTTCGCGGGCGCGTCGGGAGACATCAACGCGGTTCACATCAACGAGGAGTTTGCGCAAACCACACCCTTCAAGGGGCGCATCGCTCACGGCATGTTGACCGCCAGCATCATCTCCGCGGCGATCGCGGGGCGGCTGCCGGGCCCGGGCACGATCTACCTCGGCCAGAACCTGCGCTTCAAGGCGCCGGTTCGACCCGGCGACACCGTGCAGGCCGAAGTGACCGTCAAGGAACTGATTCACGACAAGCGCCGCGTGGTGCTGTCCACCGTTTGCACGGTCGGCGGCAAGGTGGTGATCGAAGGCGACGCCGTGGTCATGCCGACAACCTGCCGCGACCGTGTCGTCGCGGACGCGGCTTGCGCCGTCGGCAAAGCATGATAGCGAGCCCCGCCATGAGAATGCCATTCAGCATGCCACACGAGTTTTCCACGGGCTGGGTCAATGCCGGCTTCGATTTATGGCGTTTTTCGCCGGTCAAGGATGAATACGCGACGACGGTGCCCGACACCGACGGCTCGGACTTCGATTTCAACGGGCCGTTTGCGCGAGGCTCCGTGACCCACACGAGCGCCCACTATCTGCAACAGCAGGCGCAACTGTGGAGCGACGCCGTCGCCGGATTGATCGGCGGGCGCACGGAGTTGAAGGCGGTCGCCGAGCCCGAGCAGGGAGACCGGCGCTTTCACGCCGACGACTGGTCCAGCAACGGCTGGTACAGCCTTCTGAAACAGAGCTATCTGATCAATGCCCGGGCACTCGCGGAGTTCGTCGAGGCGAGCGCGCTCGACGAAAAGGGCAAGCACAAGCTGCGCTTTTTCATGCGCCAGTTCATCGACTTCGCCAGCCCCGCGAATTTCGTCGCGACGAATCCCGAAGTCATCCGGGCGGCGGTGGAATCGGGCGGATCGAGCCTGCTCGCGGGCGTTACGCATCTGCTCGACGATCTGGGCAGCGGCTCGATTTCGATCACCGATCAAAGCGCGTTCGAAGTGGGCCGCAGCGTTGCCACGTCCAGTGGCGCGGTGGTCTATGAGAACGATCTGTTTCAGCTGATCCAGTACGAGCCGCTGACACCGAAGGTCGCCGCGCGGCCGCTCGTGATCGTTCCTCCGTGCATCAACAAGTTCTACATCCTGGATTTGCAGCCGGAGAATTCCTTCGTGCGCTTCGCCTGCGAGCAGGGCCTGACGGTGTTCGTCGTGTCCTGGCGCAACCCGCAGCAGGACATGGCGCAGACCACGTGGGACGCCTACCTCGAGGACGGCGTGATGCAGGCGATCAGCGTCGCGCGTGCGATTAGCCGGGCCGACCAGGTCAATGCATTGGGCTGGTGCGTGGGCGGCACGATGCTGTCGTCGGCGCTGGCGGTCATGCGTGCGAACGGCGACGACTCCGTGGCCAGCCTGACGCTGCTGACGGCGTTGCTCGACTTCACCGACCCGGGCGATCTCGGCGTGTTCATCGACGAGCAGGGCGTGGCGATGCGCGAGCATGCGATCGGTGGCGGTGGGCTCTATCCCGGACGCGAACTCGGCTTCGTATTCCAGTCGCTGCGTGCCAACGATCTGATCTGGCCGTATGTCGTGAACAATTACCTGAAAGGCAAAACCCCGGCCGCGTTCGATCTGCTGTACTGGAACGCGGACACGACCAATCTGCCCGGTCCGATGTACAGCTTCTATCTGCGCAACATGTACCTCGAAAACAGTCTGCGCGTGCCGAACAAACTGAAGTTCTGCGACACGCCGGTGGATCTCGGCAACATCGATATTCCAAGCTATCTGATGGCGGCCGAGGAAGATCACATCGTGCCGTGGCGGTCCGCCTATCAGTCGACGCAACTACTGGGCGGTCAAACCGAGTTCGTGCTGGGGGCAAGCGGCCATATCGCGGGTGTGATCAATCCGGCCTCGAAGAACAAGCGCAGCTACCGAACCAACGATGCCTGCGACGAGAACGCCGACGAGTGGCTCGCAACGTCGGTTCAGCAGCGCGGCAGCTGGTGGAATCACTGGATCGACTGGGTCAAGCAGCATTCCGGCGAGCAGGTCGAGGCGCGCACGAAGCTCGGCAACAGGAAGTACAAGGCAATCGAGAGCGCACCGGGCCGCTATGTGAAGCTTCGCGCCGAGTGACCGGATGGCGATAGCGGGTGCGGCAAACAACGGAGGGTAATGCTCAGTGCATCACCCTCCGTTTTTTTGTCTTCACTGCCACCGGCCGTCACTTCGCATGGCTCGCGCGCCAGTCGCGCGGCGTCATGTGGAAGCGCGACACGAACCAGTTCGTGAACGATCCCTGTTGCGCGTAGCCGAGAAGCGCCGAGACCCGTCCGATCGGATAGGTGGGATTGCTCATGTAGCGCACGGCGAGTTCGCCGCGGACTTCCTCGACCTGATCCGAAAAGCTGGTGCCGGCCGAATTCAACTGCCGTTGCATGGTGCGCACGCTCAGATGCAAATAACGTGCAACCAGCTCGGCGTTCGCCTGCTCGAGCGGCAGCAGCAGGTAGATCGCCTTGCGCACTTCCAGCGCGGCCGATTCCGCGGCGCTCACGTTCAGCGGAGAGGCGAGGCTTTCCGCATAGCGCACGAGTTCAGGATCGGCCAGTGGATTCGGGTAGTCGAGGTCGGCGCTCGCGCAGACGAACCCGTTGAAGTCGCTGCCGAACACCAGCGGACAGCCGAAGAAGCGTCGATGAAACGTCAGGTCTTTGGGCGCCGGATGCGTGAAGTGGACCTCTCGCGGTTTCCAGAACTTGCCGAGCAGAGCACCGGAGTGCCGCGCGAGGACACCGAGCGCGAGTTCGATCGCCTGCCTTGTCGGGGTACCCCGTTCGACGACGAGTTCCTCCCGAATGGTGACCGTATTGTCCGCGTCCTCGACGTACACCGCCAGCGCTTCGTTGAGCAGATGGCGGTATTCGGCCGCGGCCAGCAACACTTCGCGCAGCGTGCGTTTGTGCGCGAGCAGGACATTGATCACGCCGCTGCCGAAAGTCTGCCGCGTTTCCGCCATTTGCAGCGCGAGGGTCGGGCACGACGCCTTTTCGGCCGTCATTTCCAGCAGCCGGCAACAGGCGGTGGCCGATACGCGATCGTCCGGATTCGCGAGCGCGCCGGCGTCGATGCCGGCCTGTTTCGCGAGCTCGACCGGATTGAGTCCAAGCCGTCGCGTCACTTCGAAATAGCCGCTCATGGCTACCGACGTCACCATCGTTTCCATCGTAGTTTCTCCGGACGATTCACACGCTGAGTATTTTTTCTAGTCATTAAACACATGCTTCGCGCAATTATTGGTGTTAACACGCGGTGGCACGAATCGCTAAAAGGATGGCGTCCAATCATAAAAGTGTAGCGCGCGATTGCCGTATTGTGGGCACATGTCGTTCGATGTGTTCCAGCAAATTTTCATGCGACCTCGCGATAGCGGAACACCGTCACTTCAAAACTGGATGGAGGCAAACAAATGCAATTTCTCGACGATTCGTTGCACCCTGAGAATCAGGACAAGGTAGTCATCACCACCGCCCCTTACGGCCCGGAATGGATGCCGGAGGACTTCCCGGAAGACATCCCCGTGACGATGGACGAGCAGATCCAGAAGGCCGTCGATTGCTACAACGCCGGCGCCACGGTATTGCACCTGCACGTGCGCGAACTGGACGGCAAGGGCTCGAAGCGCCTGTCGAAGTTCAACGAACTGATCGCGGGTGTGCGCGCGGCAGTGCCCGACATGATCATTCAGGTCGGTGGCTCGATCTCGTTTGCGCCGGAAGACGACGGACAAGCCGCGAAGTGGCTGTCCGACGACACGCGTCATATGCTGGCCGATCTCGATCCGAAGCCCGATCAGGTGACGGTCGCGATCAACACCACGCAGATGAACATCATGGAGCTGCTCTATCCGGAGTATCTGGCAGGCACCTCGCTTTCCAACCCCGGGTTCATGGCCGCCTATAGTGAAATGACGGTGCCGGCTGGCCCCGCATGGGTCGAGGAACACCTGCGCCGCCTGCAGGCTTCGGGCATCCAGCCGCACTTCCAGCTCACCGGCATTCACGCGCTCGAAACGCTCGAGCGCCTCGTGCGCAAGGGCGTCTACAAGGGCCCGCTGAACCTGACGTGGATCGGTATCGGTGGCGGCTTCGACGGCCCCAATCCATTCAACTTCTTCAACTTCGTGCATCGCGCGCCGGATGGCTGCACGCTCACCGCCGAGTCGCTGCTGAAGAACGTGCTGCCGTTCAACATGATGGCGATGTCGATGGGCCTGCATCCGCGCTGCGGCATCGAGGACACGATCATCGATCAGCACGGCAAGCGCTTCACGTCGGTGCAGCAGATCGAGCAGTGCGTGCGCGTCGCGCGCGAACTGGGGCGCGAAATTGCCACTGGCAAAGAAGCGCGCGAGATCTATCGTATTGGTGTGCAGTACGAGACGGTCGAAGAGACGCTGGTCGCAAACGGCATGGCGCCGAACCGCCAGGCCGGTGTCAGGAACCTGCCGCTTCGCGCGGCGTGATCACCAGGAGCCCGGGCCGGCGCATTGGCCGAGGCCGGGCTTCATGGCTAACGCTTCCGGTGCATAGCGGGGAGCAGATAGCTGAATCCATAACAGTCGTCGGCCCATGCGGGCAAGGCGGCCGCCAGGGAGTCAGCGTGGAAGGAGACAAAATATGCTCGTTCAGCATGCAGCCCCCACGACGGGCGAAGTTTCGACAGCTCAGACGGACGTGCGCGCTTATGCGTGGGTAGTGTTTGCGTTGACGGTCGGATTGCTGCTTTCCGACTATATGTCGCGGCAAGTGTTGAATGCCGTGTTTCCGCCGCTCAAGGCGGCATGGCATCTGTCCGACGCGCAGCTGGGTTCGCTCAGCAGCGTGGTCGCGCTGATGGTCGGTGTGCTCACGTTCCCGCTGTCGGTTCTGGCCGACCGCTGGGGCCGCGTGAAGAGCATCGTGCTGATGGCGGCGATGTGGAGTCTCGCGACGGTGGGCTGCGCGATCTCGGCGAACTATGGGCAGTTGCTGCTGGCGCGTGCCTTTGTCGGAATCGGCGAAGCGGCCTATGGCAGTGTCGGTATCGCAGTTGTTCTGAGCATCTTTCCGGTCCGGCTGCGCTCCACGCTGACCGGCACCTTCATGGCGGGCGGCGCGTTCGGCTCGGTGCTGGGCATGGCGCTCGGCGGCGCGGTGGCGGCTCACCTCGGCTGGCGTTCGGCATTCGGCGCCATGGCGGCGATGGGGGTCGTGCTGGTCGTGATCTACCGCCTCGTCGTCACCGAAAAGCGTCTTGTGCCACTGCAGCCGGCGAGCGTGACGAGGCAGGCGCAATCGCGCGGCATGTGCATGAGCCTGCGCGCGCTGATGAAGGGGTTGTTTTCGACGAAGTCCGTGGTGTGCGCCTATGTGGGCAGCGGCCTCCATCTGCTGGTTCCTGCCGCTGTGTGGGCATGGATGCCGAGCTTCCTGAATCGTTACTACGGCATGGCCACCGGCAAGGCTGCGATGTGCGCGGCGGTGTTCGTGCTGGTGACCGGGGTGGGCATGGTGGTGTGCGGAAACCTCGCCGACCGGCTCAGCAAGAACATGCGGGAACGCAAGTGGAGCGCCGCGATCGCCTTCTGCCTCGCCTGTTTCGTTCTGCTCGCGATCGGCTTGCGGATGCCCGCGGGGCCGTGGCAACTGGTCGTGATCGGCGCCGGCATGTTCTTCTGCGCCGGTGCGAGCGGCCCGTCGGGTGCGATGGTGGCGAACCTCACGCCGCCGACGATTCATGCCTCGGCGTTTGCGACCCTGACGCTCGCGAACAACCTGCTGGGCCTCGCGCCGGCGGCTGTTCTGACGGGGATCATCGCCGATCGGATCGGACTGCTGGGCGCGTTGCAACTGGTGCCGTTCGCACCGCTCGTCGCGGCCGCCGCATTCATGATCGGCAAACGGAACTACTCGGGCGATCTGGATCGGCTGAACACGCTGCGCGAGCAGGCGGCACGCTGACCTCGCATGGTGCCGCGCGGACGGCGCGGAGCACCGAACCTGTAACTGCGCCGCTGGCGCAACGAATTCTGCAAAGTGCAGATCAAGTAAAGAATTGGAGAGTCAACATGGCAAAGGCAGTTCGCTTTCATGAAACCGGTGGTCCTGACGTGCTGCGCTACGAGGACGTCGAAGTGGGCAACCCCGGTCCCGGTCAGGTTCGCCTGCGCCATCAGGCAGTGGGCCTCAATTTCGCCGACACCTACTTTCGCAGCGGCCTGTATCCGGTCCCGCTGCCCGCGGGGATGGGCGTGGAGGCCGCGGGCGTGGTCGAGGCCGTTGGCCCGGACGTCACGAACGTCGCGGTGGGCGATCGTGTGACTTACACGGGCTTCCTCAACACGCTCGGCGCGTACAGCACCGAACGTCTGATTCCGGCCGCGCCGCTGATCCGGCTGCCCGATGCGATCGACTGCGAAACGGCTGCCGGCATGACCATGCGCGGGTTGACCTGCGCGTATCTGATGCGCCGCATTCACGACTTCAAGGCGGGCGACACGATCCTTCTGCATGCCGCCGCCGGCGGTGTCGGCCTGATCGTTTCGCAATGGGCGAAGCTGCTGGGTCTGACCGTGATCGGCACGGTTTCGAACGAGGCCAAGGGCGAGGTGGCTCGCGCGCACGGCTGCGACCACGTCATCAACTACAGCCACGAAGACGTCGCCAGGCGCGTGCGCGAACTGACCGATGGCGTCGGCGTGAACGTCGTGTTCGACAGCGTCGGCAAAGACACCTTCGAGGCCTCGCTCGATTCGCTGAAGCGCCGCGGTCTGCTGGTTTGCGTCGGCACGGCCTCCGGCCCGATCCCGCCGTTCAATCCGCAACTGCTGGCTATGAAAGGCTCGCTCTATCTGACCCGCCCGGCGCTGGCTGACTACATCGCCGACCCGGCCGAGAAGGACGAGCTTGCCGACGAAATCTTCGGGCTCATTGCCTCGGGACGCATCAAGATCGAGCTGAATCAGCGCTATGCGCTCGAAGATGCGGCGCAAGCCCATCGTGATCTGGAGTCGCGCAAGACGACGGGTTCGTCGATCTTCGTCATCTAAGGAGCTAGCCATGCGAGTCGAACAACTGACGTGCTCGATCGGCGCCGAACTGATAGGGGTGAATCTCGCCCACGCCGTCTACGACGATGGCCTGTTTGCCCAAATCCGCTCGGCGCTGCTGAAGCACCGGGTGCTGTTCCTGCGCGACCAGGACATCACGCGTGCCGAACACGTGGCGTTCGCGCGCCGCTTCGGCGAACTGGAAGACCATCCGGTCGCGGGCAGCGATCCGGAAAATCCGGGCCTCGTGCGTATCTACAAGACCCCGGATCAGCCCAACGACCGTTACGAAAACGCGTGGCATGCCGACGCCACCTGGCGCGAAGCGCCGCAGTTCGGTGCCGTGCTGCGCTGCGTCGAGTGTCCGCCCGTCGGCGGCGACACGATGTGGGCGAACATGGTCCTCGCCTACGAGAAGCTGCCGGCGCACGTGAAGGCTCAGATCGCGGACCTGCGCGCGCGCCACAGCATCGAGGCGAGCTTCGGTGCCGCGATGCCGATCGAAAAGCGTCTCGCGCTGAAGGCGCAATTTCCGGACGCGGAGCATCCGGTCGTGCGCACGCATCCGGAAACGGAGGAAAAGGTGCTGTTCGTGAGCGCTTTCACGAGCCATTTCACGAACTTTCACACGCCGGAGCGAGTGCGCTTCGGGCAGGACGCGAATCCGGGCGCGGGCGATCTGCTGCGCTATCTGATCAGCCAGGCGTACATCCCCGAGTACCAGGTGCGCTGGCGCTGGCAGAAGAACAGCATCGCGATCTGGGACAACCGCAGCACGCAGCACTATGCGGTGATGGACTACCCGCCGTGCCACCGCAAGATGGAGCGCGCCGGCATCGTCGGCGACAAGCCGTACTGAACTAGCAGGTAGCTTCCCATGAATTACGAATTGAAACCGACCATTCTGATGGTTCCGGGTCTGCGTGACCACGTCGCGGAGCATTGGCAAACCCTGCTGCAGCAACGGCTGCCGAAAGCGCTGTCGGTGCCGCCGCTTGAGCACGACAAGCTCAGTTGCGCGGCACGCGTCGCGGCGCTCGATGCCACGCTCGCGCGGATCGACGGCCCGGTCATTCTGGTCGCGCATAGCGCTGGCGTGATGATCACCGTGCATTGGGCGGCGCAGCACAAGCGCGAGATTCACGCTGCGCTGCTCGCGGCGCCCGCGGACCTCGAGACGCCGATGCCGGCGGGCTATCCGGAGCTGGATACGCTCGAGCAGAACGGCTGGCTGCCGATTCCACGCAAGCCGCTGCCGTTTCCGAGCATCGTCGGCGCGAGCCGCAACGATCCGCTCGCGCGGTTCGAGCGGGTGCAGGAGATGGCGCAGGACTGGGGCAGCCGCCTCGTCGATCTCGGCGAAGTGGGGCACCTCAACCCTGCTTCGGGCTTTGGCGAATGGCCAATGGCGGAGACGTTGATTCGCCGCCTGGTACTGATGTGACGCGGCCCGCGTCGGATCAGAAGGAGTCTGGGATGTCGCGTCGGATCGTGGTGGGTGTTGCCGGCGAGCTCGCGCCGGGCCAGCGCAAGCTGGCCTTCATCGATGGCCGCAGCATCGTGCTGTTCAACATCGAAGGCTCGCTTCACGCCATCGACAACACATGTCCGCACAACGGGGCCGCGCTGTCGAGCGGCCAGCTGGAAGGCTGCATGTTGCGCTGTCCGGCGCACGGTCTGCGCTTCGACGTGCGCACGGGCTGCATGGCGGGAACAGGCGGATTGAGCGTGACGACCTTCCCGGTCGACATAGTGGATTCAAAGGTGGTGGTGAGTCTCGACGCGCCGAACGCGACGCCCTCGCAAGCGCGAGCCGGCAGCGCGGCAACGTAAGGCCGGGTAGGCCAGGCGCGAGACGCCACAACCAATCAGGAGACGGAAAGATGCAAGGCTTGATGATGCAGCAGTCGCTGCTGGTTTCCGCGCTGCTCACGCACGCGGAGCGCCATCACGGCGAACAGGAAATCGTGTCGCGACGCGTGGAAGGAGACATCCATCGTTATTCGTATCGGCACCTCGCGCAGCGCGCGCGCCGTATGGCCAACGCGCTGTCGACGCTCGGCGTCGGCCAGGGCGAGCGCGTCGCGACGCTCGCGTGGAACGGCTATCGCCACATGGAGCTCTATTTCGCGGTGTCGGGCTCCGGGTCCGTGCTGCATACGCTGAACCCACGACTGCACGTCGACCAGCTCGCGTACATCATCGAGCATGCGGAAGATCGTGTCGTGTTCTTCGACCTGACCTTTCTGCCGCTGATCGAGAGCGTCGCGCCCCGGGTGAAGAGCCCGAAAGTATTCGTGGCGATGACCGATCGCGCGCACATGCCGCAAGCGAACGACCTGAGCGGCATGCTGATGTGCTACGAGGATCTGCTCGAGCTGCACGACGACGTTTTCGAATGGCCGCTGCTCGATGAAAACAGCGCGTCGTCGCTGTGCTACACGTCGGGCACCACCGGCAATCCGAAGGGCGTGCTGTATAGCCATCGTTCGACCGTGCTGCACACCTACGCGGCGGCGCTGCCCGATTCGCTGAACTGTTCCGCGCGCGACGTGATCCTGCCGGTCGTGCCGATGTTCCATGTGAATGCGTGGGGACTGCCCTATATCGCCTGCATGGTCGGCGCGAAGCTGGTGTTTCCGGGGCCGGCGCTCGACGGCAAGTCGCTCTATGAACTGATCGAAACGGAACACGTGACGCTGTCGGCCGGCGTGCCGACGGTGTGGCAGGGACTGCTCACGCATGTCGATGCGATGGGCGGGACCTTCTCGTCGATGCGACGCACGGTGATCGGCGGCGCGCCGTGTCCGACCGCGATGACCGAGGCGTTCCAGAAGCGCCACCGGGTGGAGGTACTGCACGCGTGGGGCATGACCGAATTGAGCCCGATCGGCACGGTCTGCAGCTTCAAGGCGCATCAGCAGTCGCTGCCGATGGAGGATCAGTACATGATTCAGGCGAAGCAGGGACGCGCGCTGTTCGGCATCGACATGCGGATCGTCGACTCCCACGGTAATGAATTGCCGTGGGGCGGCGAGAGCGCTGGCGATCTGCAGGTGCGCGGTCACTGGGTCACGCAGCAGTACTTCGGCGCCGACGTCGAGTCGCCATTGTGCGACGGCTGGTTTCCGACCGGCGACATCGCGACGATCGACCGGCACGGCTTCATGCAGATCACCGATCGCAGCAAGGACGTGATCAAGTCGGGCGGCGAATGGATCAGTTCGGCGGCGATCGAAAACGTCGCTTATCTGCATCCGGAAGTCTCGACGGCAGTGTGTATCGCCGCACGGCATCCTAAGTGGGACGAACGGCCGCTGCTGCTGGTCGTGAAAAAACCGGGCAGCGAGCTGGCCAGCGACGAACTGCTGTCCTTCTTCAACGGCCGGGTCGCGCGCTGGTGGACGCCCGATGCAGTGGTGTTCGTCGACACGGTGCCTATCGGCGCAACAGGCAAGGTCCTGAAGAACCAGTTACGCGATCAGTTCGGCAACTACTACATGCCCTGATGCGCGGCTCTCGCAGCAACGCAGTTCGATTCACGCAACAACGCGACCGGGTACGCCCGGCGCACACAAAACCACCAACCATTTGAAGCGACCGCAGCATCGGCTTTTGCGCCACCGCCGGTACGCGAAGGAGACACAATGAAGTTGAAGTCAAGCAGCGCTGTCGTGTTGGCCATTTTCGCCACCGCGGCTCATGCGCAGTCGTCAGTGACGCTTTATGGCGTAGTCGATACGGGGCTGCTGTATCAGAGCACATCGGCCGCTACCTTTCTGCCGCACGCGCCGAACACGGGCAAAATTTATCAGCTGAAGGACGGCGGTATCTATTCGAGCTTCTGGGGTATGAAGGGAAGCGAAGACATCGGCGGCGGCTACAAGATCAACTTCAAGCTGCAGGGCGCGTTCAACACCACGAACGGCAAGTTCGGTCTGTCCGACACGCCGGGCACCACGGCGATCTTCAACCAGTTCGCGACGGTCGGCGCATCGGGGCCGTTCGGTACCTTCGACGCCGGCCGGCAGATCATTCCGATGATCTACGCGATGGCGGAAACCGACGTCCGCGGCGCGCAGTATTTCGGCAGTGTTCTGACCGCGTGGCTGGGCATCAATCAGGCGGCCGGCTGGCCTGGCACGAGCACGAACGCGCCGATCGGCGCGCTGTACGACAGCAACGCGCTCGTCTACAACTCGCCGAAATTCCATGGCGCGTCGCTCGCGCTCGAGTACGCGCCGGGCGGCGTCGCCGGTCAGTTCCAGGGCGGTACGCGCGAGTCGGCCGTGCTCAAGTATTCGAACTACGGTCTGAATCTGTCCGCGTTGTATTACAACGGCCACGATACCAACCCGTACCCGATCACCTACCCGGCGGCGCCCGCTATCCCCGCGACCGGGCTTGCGAACAACCGTTTCTACTATTTCGGTGCGATGTACACGATCGCCGGATTTTCGGTGTCGGCCTCGTACGGCGCCGGCAAGAACCCGGCCCATACCAACACCGCGGACTTCGAAATGATCTCGGGGGGCCTCGGCTACCAGTTCAATCCGCGTTTCAAGATCACGTCCGGGTACTACTACCTGAAAGACAAGAACAACTCGGCGAACCATTCGGGCGAGTTCGCCGTGGGCGCGGAATACAACCTGTCGCAGCGCACCAAGGCGTACGCGCAGGTGGGTTATGTCAACAACAGGGGGACCATGAACCAGACCATCGTCTATGGCGCCCCGGTTGCACCTGGCGTGTCCACCACGGCGGCCATGGTCGGCATCCGCCATAACTTCTGATTACGTCGCCTATAACAACTGGAGTATTCGATGAAAAGCATTCAGGCACGCGCGTTGGCGATTGCCATATTGATTCTGGCCGCGTCGAGCAACGCATGGTCGCAGTCGGGCCAGACGGCTAGTGCAGCTTCGGGCGCACCTGCGATGTCAGCTAGCGCAGCCGCTCCCGTCAGCTCGAGGCAAGCCAATCGCGCGCTGCGTCGGCAGGTGTATGCCGCGATCGGCAAGCATAAGGAGATCAGCGCCGGCAATATAAGCGTCATCGCAAAAGGCGGCGCGGTGACGCTGAGCGGCACGGTCACCGACGTTTCCCAGATCAATCAGGTCGCGGAGATCGCGAAGGGTGTTCCGGGGGTGACTTCGGTGACCAACAAGCTCACGGTGGAAAAGCCGTTCGGCGGGATGTAAAAAGAGCTCACGCATCGGGGGATTAAGCGCGAGGAGCCCAATATAACAATCCACTAGCTGTCGAATAGCGCCGTGTAACGGCGCTGCATCTCTTCAGGCGTGAGCGCTTCGATCTGCGCGCCGAGCATCCATTCGTGGCCGAATGGATCGCGCACGGTCGCCGAGCGCTCGCCATAAAAATGATCGGTTAGCGGGCGGACCACGGTTGCGCCCGCTGCAACCGCTCGTGCGAACAGCTCGTCGACGTCGTCGCAGTGGATATGCAGCAGCACACTCGGCCGGCTGTCGCCGGTCGGTCCGAGCATGTCGTGCTCGGGATATTCATCGGACAGCATCACAGTCGCGGGACCGATCTTCACTTCGGCATGACCGATGCGGCCGCCTGGCTCGGTCAGGCGAAATTGCTCGACGCCGCCGAATGCCTGCGCGTAGAACTCGATAGCCCGTGCGGCGTTGCGCACGCGCAGATAGGGGTAGAGCTCGTGGATCGCGTTCATCGTCACCTCCGGGTGGTGGGCGAATATGGGTTGCCGGACATAATAGTCTGCCCCGATCCGCTAAGCGGTCGCTTGGCTACCCACGGGATTCCATCGCCTTTTGACCAACGACGAATCGAGGTCGCTAGCGCTGCTCCTTCTGAATCGAGCCGCACCTGAATCGCGTCACATTTGTCACTCCCACCATTCGATGTCCGGCGGCCTAAACTACCCCATCATCAGCAGCGAGCGATGCCCGGTGAGCGAATCGCCTTCCGACCCGAACGCACAGGACATCGCTCAAACCCGGAGGTCACGATGACGACGATCAAGTCACCTGAGAAACGTGGGAAAGATGGACAGCCTGCCATGAAGACACCACCGATTGTGTCGCGGCAAGAGTGGGAGGCCGCGCGCGAGCAGCTGCTCGTCAAGGAGAAAGCCTTGACACGTGCCCGCGACGCGCTGGCCGCTGAGCGACGGCGGATGCCATGGCTTGCCGTGGATAAAACGTATGCGTTCGACGGGCCGGAAGGCAGAGTAAGCCTGCTCGACCTGTTCAGCGGCCGCCGCCAGCTGGTGGTCTATCGCGCCTTTTTCGAGCCCGGCGTGCACGGGTGGCCAGAGCATGCGTGCATTGGCTGTTCCCTGGGGGCCGATCAGGTCTCCCACCTTGCCCATTTGCACGCTCGCGACACTACGCTTGTGTACGCGTCCCGCGCGCCGCAAGCCGATATCGCGCGCCTGAAGACCCGGATGGGCTGGGAGATGATCCCCTGGTACACCATCACCGACAGTTTCGACGCCGACTTCGGCGTGGACGAATGGCACGGCCACAACGCGTTCATCCGGGACGGCGAGCGGGTGTTCCGAACGTACTTCATTAACGGGCGTGGGGACGAGGCGATGGGCACGATCTGGAGCTACCTTGACATGACGGCGCTCGGGCGGCAGGAGACGTGGGAGGATTCGCCGGAGGGCTACCCGCAGAGCCGACCGTACAAGTGGTGGAACTGGAACGACACTTACGTCCCCGGCGCGGCTCCCGATCCGAAGTGGGTCGAGGTGTCAGATGCCGGAGAGGCTGCGTTTCGGAAACGCGACGACTAGCGCCTGACGAATCATCGATCGCTGTCGTTTCTCCGAGTGACTCACTTCGAGCGTAGAGTTTCGAGGTGAAATCTGAGCCCAGGTCCCCGGATGCGAATGAGCAGTATCGCGGTACGTTCGATGTTTGAAATCGCGTCATCCGCCAGCCACGAATCCAGGCGGAGATTACAATGACTGGATCGTTACGGCATCCTATCGGTTCAACCGCTTCGTTTCCCCGCTTACGAGGGCCGCACTCCGATGAACGCATCCGAACGTATCGACGAACTGATCGCAGGACTCACCGACTGGCGCGGCGCAACCTTCGCTCGCATCCGTCAATGCGTGCTCGCGGCGGACCCGGCGATCGTCGAGGAATTCAAGTGGATGGGTAGTCCGGTCTGGTCGCGCGACGGCATGATCGCGGTCGCCAACGCCCACAAGGGCAAGGTCAAGCTGACCTTCGCGCATGGGGCGGGCCTGGCCGACCCGGACGGCTTGTTCAACGCAGGCCTCGAAGGCAACGCGCGGCGCGCTATCGACTTCTTCGAGAGCGACGGGGTCGACGAGCGCGCACTGAAAGCGCTGGTGCGCGCCGCAATCGACTATAACCAGAATCATCTGAAGACGAACACGCGCGGCGCACTACCGAAAGCCCGCCGTAAGCAGGCGTCCGGCGACGCCTGAGGCCGGCGCAGT
This sequence comes from Paraburkholderia sp. MM5477-R1, assembly GCF_050436385.1. NCBI lineage: Bacteria > Pseudomonadati > Pseudomonadota > Betaproteobacteria > Burkholderiales > Burkholderiaceae > Paraburkholderia > Paraburkholderia sp. MM5477-R1. Next base: position 276,145 of record NZ_JBNDMC010000010.1, on the reverse strand, counting down.
CTGCTCGCCAGCCCCGCTGCGCCGCCACCCCCGGCGGATCGATACCAGAATTGATATCGATATCACCCAAAATATGATTGGAAAGATATCAACTCGCTCCGTACACTGCACCATCCCTGGACACTGAGCGGCAACCTTGCGCCGTAGCGCCGGGCGGGCCGCTTCCGTCAAATTGGCCGGTGAGGGTCCCGGCACATGCATCAAGGACCTAGTATGTCGGAAAAAAAGCGGAAATTGCGCTCGGCCGAGTGGTTCGGCACGGCTGACAAGAACGGCTTCATGTATCGAAGCTGGATGAAGAATCAGGGCATTCCCGATCATGAGTTCGACGGGCGTCCCGTGATCGGTATCTGCAACACGTGGTCCGAGCTGACGCCGTGCAACGCGCACTTTCGCAAGCTTGCCGAGCACGTGAAGCGCGGCGTCTATGAAGCGGGCGGCTTCCCGGTCGAGTTCCCGGTGTTTTCCAACGGCGAATCGAATCTGCGTCCGACCGCGATGCTCACGCGCAATCTCGCGGCGATGGATGTCGAGGAGGCGATCCGCGGCAATCCGATCGACGCGGTCGTGCTGCTGACCGGCTGCGACAAGACGACCCCCGCGCTGCTGATGGGCGCGGCGAGCTGCGACGTGCCGGCGATCGTCGTGACCGGCGGCCCGATGCTGAACGGCAAGCTCGACGGCAAGAACATCGGCTCTGGCACCGCGGTGTGGCAGCTGCACGAATCGCTGAAGGCCGGCGAGATCGATCTGCATCAGTTCCTGTCGGCCGAGGCGGGCATGTCGCGCTCGGCGGGCACCTGCAACACGATGGGCACCGCGTCGACGATGGCCTGCATGGCCGAGGCGCTCGGCACGTCGCTGCCGCACAACGCGGCGATTCCCGCGGTCGACTCGCGCCGCTACGTGCTTGCGCATATGTCGGGAATCCGGATCGTCGAAATGGCGCTCGAAGACCTGAAGCTGTCGAAGATCCTCACGCGCGAGGCGTTCGTCAACGCGATTCGCGTCAATGCGGCGATCGGCGGCTCGACCAACGCGGTGATTCATCTGAAGGCGATCGCGGGGCGCATCGGTATCGATCTTGATCTCGACGACTGGGTGCGCATCGGCCGCGACACGCCGACGATCGTCGACCTGATGCCGTCGGGCCGTTTCCTGATGGAAGAGTTTTATTACGCGGGCGGCCTGCCGGCCGTGCTGCGCCGGCTCGGCGAAGCGAACCTGCTGCCGCATCCGGACGCGTTGACGGTCAACGGCAAGTCGCTGTGGGACAACGTGAAGGATGCACCCAACACCAACGACGAAGTGATCCGTCCGCTCGACAAGCCGCTCGTCGCCGATGGCGGCATCCGCGTGCTGCGCGGCAATCTCGCGCCGCGCGGCGCGGTGCTGAAGCCGTCGGCGGCGACACCCGAGTTGCTCAAGCATCGCGGACGCGCGGTTGTGTTCGAGAACCTGGAGCACTACAAGGCGCGCATCGTCGACGAGACACTCGACGTCGACGCGAATTCGGTGCTGGTGATGAAGAACTGCGGGCCGAAGGGTTATCCGGGCATGGCCGAAGTCGGCAACATGGGCCTGCCGCCGAAGCTGCTGAGGCAGGGCGTGAAGGACATGGTGCGCATTTCCGATGCGCGCATGAGTGGCACCGCCTACGGCACCGTGGTGCTGCACGTGACGCCGGAAGCGGCGGCCGGCGGCCCGCTCGCCGCGGTGCAGGACGGCGACTGGATCGAGCTCGATTGCGACGCGGGCACGCTGCACCTCGATGTCAGCGACGCGGAACTCGAGCGCCGTCTCGCGCAGCATGTGCCGCCCCAGCCGCCGGAAGGTGGCGGCTACCGGCGCCTGTATATCGATCACGTGCTGCAGGCCGATGAGGGTTGCGACCTCGACTTCCTCGTGGGGTGTCGAGGTTCCGCGGTGCCGCGGCATTCGCACTGACGCGCCGTTGCAACGGCAACGGCTCGGCCCATGACCGTGCGGGCGATGCATTCGTGCATCGCCCGCATTTTTTTATGACCTGTGGTTGGCGTTCGCGGCGCAACTGCCTTGGATGGTGCGCCGCAAATGGCTATTGGCCGAGGTTGTCGACCGCGTCGAGCACGAGTCCGAAGAACTCGTTCGCCGCGGCCGGATTCAGCCAGCGCACGACCACCGTCATGCGCCGCTCCGGTTCGACCCACGTGAACGAACTGCCTGCGCCGACACCGAAATAGCTCGACTCCGGCACGTTCGGGAACACCTTGCGCCCGGTGTTGAGCCACACGAGGTAGCCATAGAACGGCGCGATCGCGCACGGCGTGCGCATGCGCGCGATCCATTCGGACGACAGCACGCGCTGGCCGTTCGCTACGCCGTCGTTGAGCAGCATCTGTGCGACCTTCAACTGATCGTTCGCGCTGACCGACATGCCGCCGCCCCAGTGCGTGCCGCCCGGCACCGACTGCATGCGTCGCCCGTCGATTTCGACCCACGCATTGTCGTAGCCGACCCATTGCCAGTTTTCGCTCGCGCCCGAAGGCCGCATGATCGCTTCGCGAAACACCTCGGGCAGCGGCTGACGGAACAGATGCAGCAGCGCGAGCGAAAACTGGTTGATGCGGACGTCGTTGTATTCCCAGTACGTGCCCGGCCGTTGCGGCGGACGCAGATCGCCTTTTTTGCCATCGGGCGGCGCGGCGAAATTGACCGCACGGTAGTGATCCGCCTGATCCGACAAACCGAAGTACGTGCCGCGCCATTCGCTCGTTTGCTGCAGTAGATGCGCCCAGCTGATCGGCGCGTTGTGTTCGTCGTCGAAGCCGATGTCGGGTACGCGCACGCGCACCGGTTCGTCGACGTCGGGCAACAGGCCGCGATCGTGAGCGACGCCGGCCAGCAGCGCGAGGTACATCTTCGCGACACTGAAGGTCAGGTCGGCGCGATCCGGTTCGCCCCAGCTCGTCAGCACGCGGCCGTCGACGGCGATCGCGCCCGACACCGGCCCGCGATCATGCACGGGACCGAGCAGCCTGTTCCACGGCGGCGGGTCGTTGACGTGCACACCCCATGCGCCACCCACATGGCGGTCCCAAAGCGATTCATGATTCACCGCGAACTGCACGGCTTGCTGCAAACGGTCTTGCATGGATAAGTTCCTGTCGGTTCAACGAAGCCCGCGAGGCAGAGACTCAGCGTGCGTGCAGTCGCACGCGTGCCCACATCACGGTGAAAAGGCTGAGCACGGCCGCGAGCATCAGATAGAGTCCGGGCGCGAGATTATTGCCGGTCGCCGCGATCAGCGCGGCAACGGCGAGCGGCGTGAAGCCCCCGAACACGGTGGTGCCGATGTTGTAGCCGAACGCCATGCCGGTCGTGCGCGTGCGGGTCGGGAACAACTCGGACATCAAGGCCGGAATCGGCGCGAAGTAGGTCGCCTTCAGCAACGCGACCCACGTGACCGCGGCAAGCAACGAGCCGAGCGACGGGCGCGCGTTCATCAGCACGAAGGCGGGATACACGGTCGCGAAGAACAGCACGCCGGCGCCGAGCATGATGCGCACGCGGCCCACCTTGTCGGACAGATGACCGACGACCGGCGTGAGCATCATCATGATCAGACCGGCCGCGAGCGTCGCGATGAAGCCCGACGACGGTGCGAGTCCGAGCTGCCGCGCCGCGTAGGTCGGCATGTAGAGCAGCATGTAGTTGGCCGTGGTGGTCAGCACGAGCACGCCGATCGACACGAGCACCCGTTCCTTTTGCGTCGCGAGCAGTTCTCGCACCGGTGCGGCGGATTTTTCCGCGCGCTCGAACTCCGGCGTTTCGTCGATGCGGCGGCGAATGTAGAGTCCGACCGGACCGATCAGCATGCCGAACAGGAACGGAATGCGCCAGCCCCAGCCTTCGAGTTGCGTGGTCGTCAGCGTGCTCGTCAACACCGCGCCGAACAGCGACGCCAGCACCGTGCTAGCGCCCTGGCTCGAGAACTGCCAGCTCGCCATGAAGCCTTTGCGCTCCGGCGCATGTTCGATCAGAAACGCGGTCGAACTGCCGAACTCGCCGCCCGCCGAGAATCCCTGCAACAGCCGCGACGCAAATACGCCAATCGGCGCGAGCACGCCGATCGCCGCATACGACGGCATCAACGCGATCATGCTGGTGCCGAGCGTCATCATCGCAATCGATAGCGTCAACGATGCCTTGCGGCCTTTGCGATCGCTGAACGAGCCGAGCGCGAGCGCGCCGATCGGTCGCGCGAGATACGACAGCGCGAAGGTGCCGAGCGTGAGCAGCAGCGATACGGTGCGGTCGTGCACCGGAAAAAACGTGCGCGACAGCACGGCCGCGAAGTAGCCGTACACGACCAGATCGTAGAACTCCAGTGCGTTGCCGATCGAGGTCGCGAGAATCAGCCGCGATACGCTCGAGCGCGAAGTGTGCCGCGCGAGCGCGTCGGCGGTGGTGACGGAGTCCATGCTCATGACGAAGTCCTCTGGCGGCATTGGGAGGCGCGCCGGCAGTGTCGCGTGAGCGGCGCGGGCGCGAGATCGAAGCGTGTGACCCGATGTTGGGGTGGACGATATTTATAGACAATTACAATATTTGGCAGATATCGTTGCCGAAACGGCAAAGCGGAATCGAGCTGACCCAGCTATTCGATATCGCATGCAGTCTCGAAGGCCTCGCGTTCGATCCGGCGTTGCTCGACCGATTTCGCACCGCAAAAGAAAAAGCGCCCCGTAGGGCGCTTTCCATCGATTCAATCAGACAGGGAACACAGATGTTCCCCTCCGCGAACCGTCTGCTTAGAACTTGTGACGCAGACCGATACGGAACGCCAGCTGGTTGTCGGCGCCGACGCCCGACGTGCTGAAGTAGCTCGTGCTCGAACCGATCTGTGCCTGCAGATCCTGCGTGCCGTTGCGGCCCGACGCGATCTGATAGATGCCCAGCACGTACACGTCCGTGCGCTTCGACAGCGCGTAGTCGCCGCTCAGGTCCACCTGGTTCCAGTGACCGACGTTCGCGCCGCTCAGGTGCATGTACGTGTAGCCCGCGCCTGCCGTGATAGCCGGCGTGACCGCGTACTTCGCGCCTGCTTCGTAGGCGGCGAACGTGGTCGACCCACCCGAGATCGGTGCAAGGCGCGTGTTGGTGTACAGGGCCCACAGCGTCGCCGGGCCGAAAGCGTAACGGCCGCCAACGCCGACCGTGCGCAGATCCTGGATCTGGCCGTTGCCGAGCGTCGGGAAGCTGACGTTTGCCAGCGAAGTCGAGAAGGCCGGCGATGCCTGGCCCGGATAACGGATGTCCGTGTACGCCGCGCCGATACCGAACGGGCCGTTCGCGTAGTTCGCGCCGAAGCTGTAAGCGCGCGACGAACCTGCCACCGGGGCAGTGGACGTGCCCGTACCCGGCGTGCCGGCAAAGCCGCCTGCCGTGTTCGAGAAGCCGTACATCGCGCCGAAGGTCAGGCCGGAGAAGTTCGCGCTGCTGAACTTGACCGAGTTGTTGATACGGCTCGACGTGAGCTGGTCGACGTCGTTGATGTGGTAAGCGTAGTTGCCCGCGACGGTCTGGCCGCCGGTCGCGTAGTTGGAGCCGAGGTAGTCGGTCGAGAACGAGTACTGGCGACCGAACGTCAGCGAGCCGACGTTGTTCTGCGACACGCCGACGTACGCCTGGCGGCCGAACATCGCGCCGCCCTGGCCGGCGGTGCCGTTCCCGCTGTTGAAGCCGTTTTCCAACACGAACAGCGCTTTCAGGCCGTTACCGAGGTCTTCCGTGCCACGCAGGCCCCAACGGCTGCCGTTCGCGACGCCGTCGTCGTACTTGGTCAGGCTGCTGTGGCCGGTGGCCGTTTTCGAGTTGTTCACGTAGCTGATACCGGCATCGATCAGGCCGTACAGCGTGACGCTGCTTTGTGCGTGAGCGGCGGAGGCGAAGACGGCAAGCGTAGCGGCGGTCAGGATTTTCTTGTTCAAAATACTTCTCCGAGTTAGCAAATTTTGGCGATCGCGACGCGCTGCTCTGCGGCAACGTCGTGCGATGGCCGGCAATTTAAGGGAACGCAGAGTAAGGTATGTGACACTGAAAAATTCTTTTCACGGTGTCGTGTCGGCGCGACACTTTGCGTGTGCACCGGAGGCAGGTGTATCGGTGGCGGGGCGGGTCGGTCGACCCTGGAGCGAGGCTGGACGCGTGGCAGCGAATCGCCCGCTTGGCGGCGGGCGATCGGTTATTTCAGCTGGTGCGTGAAAATTCAGTTACATGGCCGGCCGCGACAGCAGCGACGGTCGCGGCGGCTCTGGCGTCAGTTGCTCAGCAACGAGCCGCTGCGGAACGGCGTCGCGCCGGCGATGCGTGCGAATTCGAGGCCGGCCGTCGCGAAACGCGCCAGATGCCGCGCGTACAGCACGCCGGCCACGGTGTTTTTGATCGTGACGACGCGGTCCGTCAACGGATCGACGATGTCCGCGATTTCCTGGCCCGCGTCCACCCACGTGCCGACCTCGCAGCGATAGACGAGCACGCCGCTGATCGGCGCGACGAGCGGCTCGGCGCCCGCGAGCGGCGTCGCCGCGAATTCGAGCAGCGGAATCGGCGCCGGCTCGCCGTCGACCACGCCGCGCCAGGTCAGATACTCGATGATCGCCTGCGCGTCTTTTTCCGCGAGTTCGTACGACACATCGCGCTGGCCGCGCAGCTCGATCGTGACCGAGATGCCGCCGTTCGGGATCGGGAAGCGCTCGCCGAAACGGCCGCGCAGATCCGACCAGCAGAAGCTGTGGATTTCGTCGAACGGATTGCCGACCGAGTTCAGCGCGAGCAGCGACGCCTTCGCGTCCAGGTAGCGCGCGAGCGGCTCGACTTCGGGCCACAGGTCCGGATTGGTGTACAGGTGCATCGCGGCTTCCCAGTCGCAATGCAGATCGAGCACGACGTCGGCGTCGTACGAGAGCTTTTGCAGCGCGAGGCGTTGCGAGCCGAGTTCGGTGGTCGGCTGCTGCGCGTCGAGCGCTTCGCGCATCGCCGTGCGGATGGCGGCGCGGTTCGCGTCGATGTCGCTGGTCAGACGCGATTCGATGAACGGCTGCACGAGTTCCGCGAGGTCATAGAAGTTGCGGTTGAAGTTCTGCGCGCTGCCGGTTTCGAAGCGGCCGAGCATCTGGCCGAGCAGATGCTGATTAAGGCCGATCGGATTCGGCACCGGCACGACTACGACTTCGCCACGCAGCTTGCCCGCGGCTTCGAGCGCGGCCAGCTTGCGGCGCAGCGACCACGACACCAGCATCCCGGGCAGTTCGTCCGCATGCAGGGACGACTGGATATAGATTTTCTGGCCGCCGCCGGGACCGTAGTGGAAACTCGTCAGTGCACGGGCGGTGCCAAGCGACGGGGCAATCAGCGGATGGGTCTGGGTTTGCATGGTTTTGGCTTCGCGGCCCGTTCGGAGCAGCCGCGCTAGGTGGTTGATTGCAAGGGGAAAGATGCGCGCCGGCAGCGCGCGTGGTCCGCATGCGCGGACCGCGGCAACCTGTCTCACGGGGGGCCGCGTCTCGCACGATCTTAGCCGATATGCCACACGATGTGGCTTGATGCGGCTAGATGTGGAGCCGCAAAAACAAAACGGGCTCCGCGTCGCGGAGCCCGTTTCGGACAAGCTGCCGGCGCGCCGTGCGGCGCGCGTGGGCGATTTAGCTGCCGTACACGTCGAAGTCGAAGTACTTCTTCTCGATCTTCTTGTAGGTGCCGTCCTTGATCATGTCGGCGATCGCCTTGTCGACCTTCGCCTTCAGATCGGTGTCTTCCTTGCGCATGCCGATGCCGGCGCCATTGCCGAGGATCTTCGGATCGTCGAGGTCCTTGCCGACGAACGCGAAGCCCTTGCCGCGCGGCGTCTTCAGGAAGCCCTGGTCAGCCTGCACCGCGTCTTGCAGCGCTGCGTCGAGACGGCCCGAGATCAGGTCGGCGTAGACCTGGTCCTGGTTCTGATACGCCACGACTTTCGCGCCCGCCGGTTCCCAGTAGGTCTTCGCGTAGGTTTCCTGGATGGTGCCCTGTTCGACGCCCACCGTCTTGCCCTTCAGCGATTCAGCGGTCGGCAGGATGCCCGAGCCCTGCTTCGCGACGAGGCGCGTCGGCGTGTTGAACAGTTTCGACGAGAAAGCGATCTGTTCGGCGCGTTGCGGCGTCATCGACATCGACGACAGCACGCCGTCGAACTTCTTCGCCTTCAGTGCCGGGATCATGCCGTCGAAGTCGTTTTCCACCCACACGCACTTCGCACCGACGCGCTTGCAGATTTCGTTGCCGAGGTCGATATCGAAGCCAACGAGCTTGCCGTCCGCGCCTTTCGACTCGAACGGGGGATAGCTGGCATCAACACCAAAACGGATCGTCGACCAATCTTTAGCGTGTGCGCCAATCGAGACGGTGGCAAGCAGAGCAACCGTCAAAGCCGCTAGCAGTTTTTTCACTGTTTTTACTCCTCGGTGTAGTTCAATTACGCCCTCGGCGGTTGTGCCGCCTTGGGACGCCCGGCGCGTCTCGCAAACGGGCTTCTGGTCAGGATGCAAGCCGGGGTGGCCTGCAACGCGCGCCAAGCTTATCAGTTCAAAAATATTGGGAAGCTAGTAAAACACCGGATGGCGCGGGAGGAGGCCCTCTAGAGCAACGCTTGCGCCCCAGCCGGTGTGACCGGATCGTACACCGTTGATAGGGTTTGCGTAACGCGGATGCAATGCACGAGCGGTAATACGAAGGGCCGGCGAGCGTAATCGACTGGGATTTACGCCGGTTTTCTCGAGAGTTCGCCGAAAACCGGTTTGAAACGCGAGTTTGAAACGTGGACGGATCGTTAAAGCTCGCGGCTGAATTTGCCGTTAATTAAGAACGGCCTCGAGGCTATTGCCTTGCACGTTATTACCAACACCGATATTTTTGCGCCGCCGTTTCGAACCGGTGCAAAAAACAAAGGCTTTGGCGCTATCATCGATGCTCCCTGCGCTGGACGCCGGCCGTCCGCGCAGGCGGGGATCGCTCGGGCGCAGGTCGTCGGACGGCCGTCAAGATTCAAATTCCGCGTGTTTGCGCTCGCTCACATGGCCTTTCTGCTCAACGGTGTTATGCATGCACACGATGTTGTTCACGGCGGATCGAACAGGCTGTTGCAAACAGACTTTCAAGCGACGAATCGCGAGCACCGGCGTGCGGGCTCGCGCGGCATTATTGCAGCGCCGGTTTTTTGACGGTTTTTTGTCGAGCGTTACATCGGGATTTTCATCGATTGGCTCATCCGGATTTTCGTGCGACGTTTTTTCCGGGGTTTTGCCCCGCGTGTCGCGCGTTCTGATAGGCGCATTGCTGTGCGCGGGTTTCGGCGCGGCGACGCCCGCAGCGGCCGCCGAGAAAGTGCTGCACGTTCTCGCATGGCCCGGCTATGCGGACCCGGACGTCGTGAAGGCGTTCGAAGCGCGCTACGGCGCGAAGGTCGAGGTCACGCTCGTCGATTCCGATGAGGCGCTGTGGGCGCAGATGCACAGCAAGGGCGCGCCGCCGTTCGACGTACTCGCCGCCAACACCGCCGAAATCCGCCGCTATACGCAGGCGAATCTGCTCGCGCCGCTCGATCTCGCGAGTCTGCCGAATACGAAGAAGCAGTTGCCGCGTTTCCAGGCGCTCGGCTCGATCGACGGCCTGACCTCGGCGGGCAAGGTATACGCGATTCCGTTCACGTATTCGTCGATGGGACTCATCTACGATCGCAAGCAGATTCCGGTTGCGCCGCATTCGATGCTCGAACTGTGGAACCCGCGCTATCGTGGCAAGGTGCTCGACTTCAATAGCGCGCAGCACAACTTCTCGTTCACCGCGCTTGCGCTCGGCTATCCGCATCCGTTTCAACTCGACCCCGCGCAGATGCGCACGATCGCGCACAAGCTCGTCGATCTGCGCCGCAACCTGCTGACCTACTACACGCTGCCCGAGGAGGCGACCGCGTTCTTCATCCAGCACAAGGTCGCGTTGATGTTCGGCAACTACGGCACGCAGCAGGTGCAGTTGCTGCGGAGTGCGGGCGCCGACGTCGGCTACGTGATTCCGGACGAAGGCGCGCTCGCGTGGCTCGATTGCTGGTCGATGACGCGCGCGGCGAGCGACCAGCCGCTCGCGCTCGAGTGGATCAACTACATGCTCGAGCCGAGCGTGAGCGCGTTGCTGACACAGCGCCAGGGGCTCGCGAACACGCTGACCGAGCCGGCCGAAGGCAGCGCCAACGAGCACATCGTCTGGATCAGTCCGGTGGAAGATATCGAGCGCCGCGAGCAACTGTGGACGCGCATCGTGTCGGGCGACCGTTCGGAGCGCTTCTGATGCTGCATCGCGGCCTGACCTTCAAGCTATCCGTGCTGCTCGCGTGCATCGGCGTGCTGGCGTCGGGCGCGACCGGCTATTACGCGTATCGCGCGAATCGCACGATGCTGGTCAACGAAGCGGAGCACAGCCTGCAGACGTCGACGGAGCTGCTCGGCCAGCGCATCGCGGTATCGATCGACGACGTCGCGGCGGACGCGCTCGTGCTCGCGACGATGCCGTCGTCGGTGAGCGTCGCGCAGACCGACGACGGTATCGGCCCGAACCTCGGCCGCGAGCGGCTCGCGCAGGTGTATTCGAGCTTCATGCTGCACCACCCGGAGTATCTGCAGGTGCGGCTGATCACGCGGCAGCATCACGGTCTCGAACTGATCCGTTTCGATCGCGATAGCGATGGCCTCGTGCGTGTAGAGGGTGACGATTTACAGGAAAAAGCTCAGTTTCCCTACGTATTCGAAACGCTCGCGTTTTCGCCGGGCCGCATCTACACGTCGCCGATTTCGGTCAATCACGAATTCGGCACGCATGCGGCGCAAGGCAAGCCGACGCTGCGTCTCGGCACGCCGATCGCGGATGCGCGCGGCACGGTGGTCGGCGTCGTCGTAATCGATGTCGATCTGGCCGGCATGCTGCGGCGTTTGCAGAGCGATCTGCCGAGCGACTATCAGGTCTATCTGGCGAACGAGTGGGGCGACTTCCTGATCCATCCCGACGCGTCGAAAACCTTCGGTTTCGACCGCGGCCGTCGCGTGCTGATGCAGGACAGCTTCCCGGCCACGAAGCAGCTGTTCGAGCAACGCCAAAGCGAGGTGCTCATCAACGGTCTCGCGAGACCCGGCGAGGCGGCCGGCCGTGTGCTCGCGTTCGTGCGGCGGCCGTTCGGCGGTTCCGAGGGCAACCGCTTTATCGTGCTCGGTCTCGCGAAGCCGCTCGAGGACGTGCTGACCGGCGCCAATCAGCTCGGCACGCGGATCATTCGCATGGTGCTGGTGTTCAGCGCATTGTCGGTACTGCTGGCGATCCTGTTCGCGCGAGCGCTGACCAAGCCGCTGCATCTGCTCGCGTATGCGGCGACGCACCTGTTCGCCGACCACGCGATGCACACCTTGCCGCTCAAACGCACCGACGAAATCGGCGTGCTCGCGCGCTGCTTCGAGCGTTTGCGTTGCGAAATCCGCGCGCAGATGGATACGCTGCACAGCAAGCAGAGCGAGCTCGTGCATCTGGCCTCGCACGACGTGCTGACCGGCTTGCCGAACCGCATGCTGTTCATGCAGAAGCTCGAGAACGCGATCGAGGAGGCAAGCTTCCGCCGCGAAGGCCTCGCCGTGCTGTTCGTCGACCTCGACCGCTTCAAGCAGATCAACGATCAGTTCGGTCACTCGGTTGGCGACAAGGTGCTGGTCGCGGTCGCACGCCGTCTGAAGGACGTGCTGTGTGCCGGGGACGTGGTCGCGCGGCTCGGCGGCGACGAATTCATCGTGCTGATCGAAGGGCAGCGCGCGGCCGAGGTCACGCCAGAAATCGCCGAGCGCATCATGGACGCGCTGAACGAAACGCTGACCGTCGACGGCAATAGCATGACGGTCGGCGCGAGCATCGGCATCAGCGAGTTCCCGCACGACAGCGGCAATGCCGAGGAACTGCTGCTGAACGCCGATGCCGCGATGTATGCGGCGAAATCGGGTGGCCGTTGCGCGTATCTGCGCTATCAGGATCTGCTCGCCATGCGGCTCGACGAACAGGCTGGGCAGGCGAGGGCTGCCCAGGCCCAGCTCGCCCAGGCGCACGCCGCGCGCGATGCGACCGAGGGGCGCGAGGCGGAGCCCACCGCGTGACGCGGTCTTACCCGCGCCGCTGAGGGTTTTCTATTGCCACGCCGCGATCGCGCCGCGAGTGCCTTCTTGCTGCAACTGTAGCAGCGCGTGATCGAGCGTCAGGCGCGCTCAACCAGCCCACTCAAACGATCCGCACCCCTGCGCGATAAGTCGCGCGCGGCACCGGCAGCTTGTCGAGCATCGTCACGCGCACGAGATCCGCGCGCAGGCCGGGCTCGATCGCGCCGCGGTCCGTGAGGCCGGCGGTGCGCGCCGGCTCGGCCGAGACCGTTGCCATCGCGCGCGGCAGCGACCAGCCCGCTTTTTCGACGAGATCGAACACCGCGGTCAGCAAGCTCGACGGCACGTAATCCGACGACAGAATGTCGAGCAGGTCCGCGCGCGCGAGTTCGAGCGCCGACACGTTGCCCGAATGCGAGCCACCGCGCACGATGTTCGGCGCGCCCATGATCGTCGCGATGCCATGCTCGCGCGCGGCTTGCGCGGCGATCCGCGTGGTCGGGAATTCGGCGAGCACGATGCCCTCGGCCTTCGCCTGTTCGACGTGCTCGATCAGCGTGTCGTCGTGGCTCGCGACCGGAATGCCGAGCCGCCGGCAACGCGCGACGATCTCGCGGCGGTGCTCGTCCGCGTAACGCTCCTGTTCGACCGCGAGTTCGGCGAGCGTGCTCGCGACACGCTCGTCGCTCATCTTGCCGTTGCGCTCCTGGAAGCGGCGCCATTGCTCGCGGTCGTGCCATTGGCGCTGGCCCGGCGTATGGTCCATCACCGACGCGAGCCGCAGCAGCGGATGCGCGCACAGCGAATCGAATACCTCGAGCACGTCGGCGGTCGCGATCTCGCAGCGCAGATGCAGAAAGTGCTCGGCGCGCAGCAGTCGACGCGTGGACAGCCGCAGCAGCGAATCGGCGCATTGCGTTTGCACATCGCGGTTACGCAGCCCAACGCTCGAGCGCGAGCCGATGGCGAGCGCGTCGAATACCGTCGTGATGCCGGCTGCGGCGACCTGCGCGTCGTGAATCACGAAGGCCGCGTCGGTATTCCATTCGACGCCGGGACGCGGCACGAGGTGCTTCTCGAGGTTGTCCGTATGCAGTTCGATCAGACCGGGCAGCAGATAATCGCCGTCCCAGTCTTCGGCGTCGCGCGCCAAACCCGCGCCGCGTTCGACGTCGCGAATCACGCCGTCTTCCACGCGCACGGTGCCAATGAATTCTTCGTCTCGCGTCACGATGCGAGCGTTACTGATCAACATCGACTTGCTCCGTAGTCAGTCGGGACTGGTGTCAATTTAGTGCCGCAGCGGCGGCCGCAGTTCCAGGCGGCGCGTCGCGACCTTGTTGCGGGTCTCTTCGTCGTGAAAGATACCAACGATCGCCGCGCCGCGCTCGCGCGCCTCGACGATCAGATCGGCCACAACGTCGCGGTTTTCCGCATCGAGCGAAGCGGTCGGTTCGTCGAGCAGCAACAGCGGATGTTCGGCGATCAAACCTCGCGCGATGTTCACGCGTTGCTGCTCGCCGCCCGAAAACGTCGCGGGCGCGAGGGACCACAAACGCTCGGGCACGTTCAGCCGCGCCAGCAATTCAGCGGCGCGCGCGCTGGCTTCGGGTTCGGCGACGCCGTGCAAGACCAGCGGCTCGGCGACCAGCGCGAGCGTCGGCACGCGCGGGATCACGCGCAAAAACTGGCTCACATAGCCGACCACGCGACGGCGCAGCCGCAGCACGTCACGCGGTTCGGCACGGGTGATTGCAATGGGCCGGCCGTGATCGCTGGTGTCGCGAATCGCAATCGAGCCGCTGCTCGCCAGATAGTTGCCGTACAGACAGCGCAGCAGCGTGCTCTTGCCCGCACCCGACGGCCCGACCAGCACCACGCATTCACCGCGCTCGACCTCGAGCGACACGTTCGCGAGCGCGTCGATCCGCACACCGCCCTGGCCGTGCAGCGTGAAAGTCTTGCCGATGCCGATGGCGCGCAGCATCAGCGCCGCGTTGTCGGCGAAAGCGCGCTCGCCGTGGCGTGCATCGCTGCCTGCTTCTTTGACTACCTCAATGACTACCTCAGTGGATTGCATCGTGAGCCTCAAACCGGCAGAACCGAGGAAACCAGCGTTTGCGTATACGGGTGCTGCGGATCGTCGAGCACCTGATCGGTCAGACCCGCCTCGACGACTTCGCCCGCCTGCATCACCATCAGCCGATGCGCGAGGAGACGCGCGACGCCGATATCGTGCGTGACGATCAGCACCGACAGATGCAGCGTCGAGCTCAGCGTGCGCAGCAAATCGAGCAGACGCGCCTGCACGGACACGTCGAGACCGGCGGTCGGTTCGTCCATGAACACCAGACGCGGACCGGTGACGAGGTTGCGCGCTATCTGCAGACGTTGCTGCATACCGCCCGAAAACGCGGCGGGGAATTCGTCGATGCGAGTGGGGTCGAGCTCGACGTGCTCCATCCATTGCGTGGCTGTGCGGCGAATTTCGCCGTAGTGGCGCGCGCCGACCGCCATCAACGGCTCGCCGATGTTGGCGCCGGCCGATACGCCGCTGCGCAGGCCATCGCGCGGATTCTGCTGCACGAAGCCCCACTCGGTGCGCGTCAGCAGACGGCGGCGCGGCTCGGACAGCGCGCGCAGATCGAGCGAGTCGCCATGCGACGCGGTGTAGTGCAGCGAGCCGCTATCGGCCTCGGTCTTCAGCGCCAGCGTGTTGAGCAGCGTGGTCTTGCCCGAACCCGATTCACCGACGATGCACAGCACTTCGCCCGGATACAGATCGAAACTCACGTTGCGGCAACCGTTGCGGCCGCCATATTGTTTGGTGAGCGCGCGTGCGCTCAGAAGCGGCGTCATGCGGATTCTCCTTCGCGCGTGGCGTGGGGCAGCGGCGCTTGCGCTTCGATAGCGTCGTCGCCATCGCTATCGCCATTGCCGCGCCGCCCGTGACAGTAGTCGCTGTCCGAGCACACGAACATGCGCGTGCCCGCATCGTCGACGATCATCTCGTCGAGAAAGCTTTCCTTCGATCCGCACAGCGCACACGCGTGCTGCCACTTCTGCACTTCGAACGGATGATCGTCGAAGTCGAGGCTGCGCACCGGCGTATAAGGCGGAATCGCGTGAATGCGGCGCTCGCGGCCCGCGCCGAACAGTTGCAGCGCGGCGTTCATATGCATCTTCGGATTGTCGAACTTCGGGATCGGCGACGGCGAGCTCAGATAGCGATGATTGACGACCACCGGGTAGTCGTACGTGGTCGCGATGCTGCCGTGATGCACGATGTCCTCGTACAGTTTCACGCTGATCAGCCCGTAATCGGCGAGCGCATGCAGCTTCTTGCATTCGGCGACGCGCGGCTCGAGCCGGTACAGCGGCTCGGGCATCGGCACCTGATAGACGAGGATCTGCCGCTCGGTCAGCGGCGTTTCGGGAATCCGGTGCCGCGTCTGGATGATCGTCGCTTCGCTCGTGTGCCGCGTGGTCGCCACCCCCGTGGTGCGCGCGAAGAAGCGGCGGATGTTGACGGCGTTGGTGGTTTCGTCGGAGCCCTGATCGATGACCTTCAGCGTGTCCGTCCTGCCGATGATCGCGGCCGTCACCTGGATGCCGCCGGTGCCCCAGCCGTACGGCAGCGGCATTTCGCGCGACGCGAACGGCACCTGGTAGCCCGGCACGGCGACTGCCTTCAGCAGCGCGCGGCGCAGCATGCGCTTGGTCTGCTCGTCGAGATACGCAAAGTTGTAGCCGTGCGCGGCGGTGTCGTATGAGGTATTGGCAACAGCGGTGTCGGGCGCGTTCATGCTGCCTGCTCCTTGTCGGTGGCGCGGCTTGTTTCATCGTTGCTGCGATGCTGCGCGCGCAAACGCCGCACCAGTTCCAGCTCCGCCTGGAAGTCGACGTAATGCGGCAGCTTCAGGTGCTGCACGAAGCCCGACGCCTCGACGTTGTCGCTATGCGACAGCATGAATTCGATGTCCTGCGTCGGTGACGCGAGCGTCTCGCCGAGTTCTTCGGCACGCAACGCGCGATCGACGAGCGCCATCGCCATCGCCTTGCGCTCCGAGTGGCCGAACGCGAGGCCGTAGCCCTGCGTGAAGGTCGGCGGCACCGTGCCGCTGCCCGCGAACTGGTTGATCATCTGGCATTCGGTGATGTCGATATCGCCGATGTCGACCGCTTCGCCGAGTTCGTCGAGGTCCATCTCGACCGCGATCGTGCCGAAGCGGATCTCGCCGGCGAACGGATGCGAGTGCGCGTAGCCGCGTTGCGTCGCATAGCCCATCGCGAGCAGAAAGCCTTCGTCGCCACGCGCGAGATTTTGCAGACGCGTCGCGCGGCTCGCCGGAAACGCGAGCGGTTCACGCGACAGGTCGCCGGGTTCCGCGCCGTCGGGTGTCGGGCGCTCCTGTTCGATCAGGCCTTCCTTGTCGAGCAGCGACACGACGCGCGGCATCGATTCTGGCGCTGGCGGTTCTTGCGGAACGGGCGCGTTGCAGCGCGTCACGTCCTGCCGCGCGTCATCACCATCGGCGAGCAACGCGAAATCGAGCAGACGCTGCGTGTAGTCATAGGTCGCGCCGAGCAACTGGCCGCCGGGCAGGTCCTTGAACGTCGCCGAGATGCGCCGCTCGACCTGCATCGTTTCGGTATCGATGGCGCGCGTATAGCCGAAGCGCGGCAACGTGGTGCGATACGCGCGCAGCAGGAAAATCGCCTCGACCAGATCGCCGGCCGCCTGCTTGATGGCGAGCGCCGCAAGCTCCTCGTCGTAGACCGAGCCTTCGGTCATCACGCGTGCGACCGCGAGCCGCAACTGCTCGCGAATCTGCGCGACGCTCAGCTCGGCGATCCGCGTATCGCCGCGGCGCGCTTTGTCGAGCAGGCGCCACGACGCTTCGATCGCGCGTTCTCCACCTTTGACGGCAACGTACATCAGTTCACCTTCGCTTCGGTTGTGCGCGGCAGGCCGATCACGCGCGGGCCGCAAACCAGATAACAGTCGATGCCGCACGGAAACAGCGGCGCGAGCATTGCGCGCTCTTGCCAGAACCGCGCGGGAAGACCGACCGGCGAAATCGTTTCGGCATCCAGAATGCCGGGGCCGCTCAGCGTGACCGCTGCGCCGCCCGTCAGCGCGTCGACGCGGATCAGCAACGTGGCCGATTGTTCCGGTGACTCGGCGCTGCCGGGCGCGAAGCTTTCGAGCGACGGCAACGCGTCGGCATCGTGCACATACGCGAACGCGGCGTTGCCGGGCGCATCGACGAGCGGCGCGCCGGTATGAAAACGCAACGCCGACGCGAGCGCGGGATCAGGCTGCGCGAGCCACACCGGCGTCGCGTAGTCGCAGAGCGTCAGCAGTGCGGCAAACGCGGCGGGTTCGACCGGCGTGTTGCGCAACTCGGGCAGCACGTCGCGGATCACGCCGATCGTGCCGGGCCGCGACAACGCGTCGAGCAGCGTGCGAAACACGGCCTGGGTATCGTGGACCGGGTCCGCGAAACCCGGCGTCAGCGTGGACAACGCAATCGGTGAACGTTCCATCAGTCGCCTCGCACCATCGTGAAGAATTCGACGCGCGTCGCCGCGACGTCCTGTTGCTGTTGCGCGCCCCGGGCCTGCTGTTGCGCGGCGAATGGCTCGATCAATTGACGATGCAGGCTGTCGTGATGCTCGGGCATCTGCAGCAAGGCATCGGCGAGCGCGGCAAGCTCGGCGCGACGGCGGTCGCGTCCCAGATGGCAGGCGACGCCGACGGTGGCTTCGGCGTCGCCGCTGGCATGCAGACGCAGCGTGGCGCGCGTAACCGTGGCTTCGCCGAGATTGAACGGATCGCCGCTGCCGCCGATGCGCCCGCGCACCATCGCGAGGCCGATTTCAGGGGGGCGCAGCCAGTCGTAGGCGGGGGTGGGGCGGCCTTGCAGCGCGCGCTGCAGCGCGGCTTCGAGGTCGGCGCGCGGCGTGCGCGCCAGCACGGCCATCCAGGCGCGCCGCGCCGCCGAAGACACGGCCGGCAACGGCGAAGAGGATGGACGGGGCGGAACGTAACTCGGGCTCATCGGATTTCCTGTCGATCCAGCGAGTGGGCATTGAAGCATCTATTCATCTAAACGTCTAGACGTTTATAAGCATACTTGTCTGGACTGTTGTGCGCGGCGGACGTTCATATTTTCATCACGGCCCGCGCACTACAATGCACGTCATGGCGATCATTTGAACCGAAGGGAATGACAGCACCATGACATCGAACGACAGCGCGGCGCCGGCCACGACGCTCGAACGCGGCGCGGGCGTGGCCGTCTGGAGACAGATCGAACAGATTCTCGCCGCAGAGATCACGGCAAGCGGGTTCGGCGAAGAAGGGCGGCTGCCGAGCGAGGGTGAGTTGGCGAAGCGCTTCGACGTCAACCGTCACACGGTGCGCCGCGCGATGCTCGGCCTCGCCGCGCTCGGCCTCGTCAGCGTCGAGCAGGGGCGTGGCACGTTCGTGCAGCCCGGTGCGATCGACTATTCGATCGGCCGCCGTACGCGTTTCACCGAAAACCTGCGTCAACAACACCACTCGCCCGCGGGCACGATGCTGTCGGCCGCGCGCGTGAAGGCCGAGCCCAGTGTCGCGAAGGCGTTGGGTCTGCGCGCGGGCGCGGCGGTCTATCGCATCGAATCGCTGAACGAGTCGGACGGCGTACCGCTCACATACGCGCGCAGCTGGTATCCGGCCGCGCGTTTTCCGGATTTGCCGGAGGTCGTGCAACGCCTCGGCGGCACGACGAAAGCGCTGGCCGAATTCGGCGTGGACGATTATCTGCGCAAGTGGAGCCGCATCGGCAGCGTGCTGCCCGAGCCGGAAGTCGCGCGGCGGCTCAACATCAACCGTCAGCAGCCGGTGCTGTGGGTCGAGAACGTCGACGTCGATCTGCAGGGCACGCCGGTCAAATACGGCTTCACGCATTTCGCGGCCGATCGCGTGCAACTGCTCGTGGAGCATGACCTGTGAGCGGCCCCGCATGGAGTGCCGAAGCGCGCTTTGCGCTGTACTACGCGCCGTCGGTTGAATCGGCGTGGTGGCAGGCCGGCTCGACATGGCTCGGCCGCGATGCGCGAAGCGGCGAGCGCCGCGCGCAGCCGCAGCCGCCAGGCCTGACGCGCCCGCTCGCCGCGCTGACCGACGCGCCGCGCCGCTATGGCTGGCATGGCACGCTGGTCGCCCCGTTCCGGCTCGGCGCCGGCGTCACGCAGCCCGACGTGCTCGCGGCCGCGCGAGCCTGGGCGCTCGCGCAGCGGCCGTTCACGTTGCCGGTAGAAGCGGCCACGCTGGGCGACTTCGTCGCGTTGCGACCGGCCGATGCAGATGGCGAGACGCGCATTGGCGAGCTCGCGTCGAACGCGCTGCAGTCGCTCGACAGGCTGCGCGCGCGGCCGTCCGCGGCCGATCTCGAGCGACGGCTCGCCGCGCCGCTCAGCGAACGCCGACGTGCGTTGCTGTTGCAATGGGGCTATCCGTACGTGTTCGACGAGTTCCGTTTTCATATGACGTTGTCCAGTTCGCTCGCCGATGCCGACGAGCGCGCGACGCTGATCGCATGGTGGCGGGAGCGCACGCCCGCGCTCGGGCCGCTCGCTGTCGATCAGGCCGCGCTGTTCGTCGAGCCGGCGGCGGGCGAGCCGTTCGTGCTTTGGCAGCCGCTGCCGTTCAGCCACGGCGCGCAACCTGGCGATCGCACTGACGACGAGCAGCAAGACGAGGTGAGCAGCCAATGACTGGGCGTTTGATCTATGTGATGGGGCCGTCGGGCGCGGGCAAGGATTCGCTGCTGCAGTTCGCGCGCATGCGGCTCGCCGGGGAGCCGCTCGTATTCGCGCATCGTTACATCACGCGGCCGAGCGGCAATGGCGAGGTGCATGTTGCACTAAGCGTCGAGGAGTTCGCCGCGCGCTCGGTGCTTGGCCTGTTCGCGCTCGAATGGTCGAGCCATTCGCTGCGCTATGGCATCGGCATCGAACTCGATGCGTGGCTCGCGCGCGGCTGCACGGTGGTCGTCAACGGCTCGCGGCAGTACCTGCAGCATGCGCTCGCGCGCTATCCACGCGCGGAGGTGGTGCACGTGAGCGCCGCGCCGCATATTCTCGAAGCACGGCTCGGCGCGCGGGCGCGCGAATCGTCGGAGCAGGTCGCGGCGCGGCTCGCGCGGCGCGCGCCGTTTGCGTTGCCGGCCGGCGTGCGCTCCACGACGATCGACAACTCCGGCGCGCTCGAAGAAGCGGGGCACGCATTGATCACGGTGCTCAAGGAGCAGGTGAGCGCGTAGCGCAAGCACGCGGCCTTACTGCACGGCTCCCATCCGCTCCCGCGTCACCTGCCGCAAACATGCGACGAACTGCTGCACGGCCGGCGTCGGCAGCAGATCGCGTCGCGAGATGATGCTCAGATCGTAGTTCGGCAGCGCGTCTTCGATCTGTGCGACGCGAATGCCGAGCGGCGCGACCCTCTGCGCAAGCGGCCGCGTGAAGCAACTGATCACGTCGGTCTGCGACACGAGCCCGAGCGTGACTGCAAACGACGACGGCGCGCGCAGCAAGCGCTTCGGTACCGGCAAGCCGTGCGCGCTGAACATCGCCATCATCACGCTGTGCGGGAAGTGGTCGGCGCCCACCGTGACGATCCACTCGGCGTCGAGCAGCTCGGACAGACGCGTGACGTTCGCGAGCGGATGGCCGGCGCGCATCGTGACGACGAACTGCGTCGAGTACAGCGGCACCTGCACCAGATCGTTATCCAATGCCAGAACGTGATGGATCGCCGCGAGATCGAGCGCGCCGTTGCGCAGACGCGCGAGCGCGTCGGGCACGGTCACTTCCTCCAGATGCAGACTCACGAGCGGCATCCGCTCGCGAAAGCTCGACACCGCATGCGGCAGTACCGTCAGCGCCAGCGATGGCATCGTGCCGACGCTGACCTTGCCGGCCAGTTCGCCCTTGACCTGCTCGACGGCCTCGACCGTGCGGCGCATGTCGCCGAGCAGCTGCTCGGCGCGCGGCAACAGCGCGAGCCCGCACGCGGTCAGCTCGATGCCGCGCACGCTGCGCACCATCAGGGCGGCGTTGAGCGCGCTTTCCAGCTCGCGAATCGTATGCGTGACGGCCGGCTGCGTGACGCCAAGCTCACGCGCGGCGGCGCGCAGACTGCGGTGATGCGCGGCGGCGACGAAGGCCTGCAACTGCTGCAGCTTCATAAGGGTAACCCCGTATATAAGGGCTGTTAATCAGGGTGAAAAAAATAGCATCTTATTCGAACAAAACAGCGTGGCTATAGTGCGAGGCTACTCACTGGAGCCATACAAACTATGAACGAGACCCCGCGTTTGACCGAAGTGTCCGATCTGGAACCCGCCGCCGCGAGCCTGCGCGAGATTCGCCATCACATTCACCACCATCCGGAACTCGCGTACGAGGAAGTGCAGACCGCGGCGCTCGTCGCGGAAAAACTCGAACAGTGGGGCTGGCAGGTCACGCGCGGGGTCGGCAAGACCGGCGTGGTCGGCACGCTGAAAGAGGGTGACGGCAAGCGCAGCATCGGCATTCGCGCGGACACGGACGCGTTGCCGATCATCGAACAGACCGGCCTGCCGTACGCGAGCGGCACCCACGGCAAGATGCACGCGTGCGGCCACGACGGCCACACCACGATCCTGCTCGGCGCCGCGCAACGTCTCGCGGCCACGCGCAAATTCTCGGGCACCGTGCATTTGTATTTCCAGCCGGCCGAGGAAAGCGGCATCGACAGCGGTGCGCTGAAGATGATCAACGACGGCCTGTTCGAGCGCTTCCCGTGCGACGCCGTGTTCGGCCTGCACAACCATCCGGGAGCCGAGCCGGGCGTGTTGCTGTTCCGCAAGGGACCGTTCATGTCGGCGGGCGACAAGGCGATCATCACGATCGAAGGCGTCGGCGGCCATGCGGCGCGTCCGCATCTGACCGTCGATCCGGTCGTGGTCGCCGCGAGCATCGTGATGGCGCTGCAAACGATCGTCGCGCGCAACGTCGATCCGTCGCAGCCGGCCGTGGTGACGGTCGGCTCGATGCACGCGGGCACCGCGAACAACGTGATTTCCAGCAGCGCGCGGCTCGAGCTCAGCGTGCGCTCGTTCAGCCCCGAGGTGCGCGCGTTGCTGAAGAAGCGCATCACCGAACTGGCCGAGTCGCAAGCCGCGAGCTATGGCGGCAAAGCGCACGTCGAGTACATCGAAGGCTATCCGGTCGTCATCAATACGGATGCCGAAACGGATTTCGCGGTGCAGGTCGCGCGCGAACTGGTGGGCGACGACAAGGTGGTCGAGCAGACCGACATCCTGATGGGTAGCGAGGACTTCGCATTCATGCTGCAGAAGCGGCCGGGTACGTTCCTGCGCATCGGCAATGGCGTCGGCGAGGACGGCTGCATGGTGCACAACCCGCACTACGACTTCAACGACCGCAGTCTGCCGATCGGCGCGGCGTTCTGGGCACGGTTGGTGGAGCGCTATCTCGTGCAGTGAGCGCTTGATGCACACGCCGCGGCGCGCACGAGGCGTGCGCGCCCGGCTGCTCATCACCGCGCGGCCAGAGCCACGAAGCGTTCATTAGCCGCGCCGCGCGACCATCTCCGAGACTGTCTGCGCGGCTCGCTGCAGCGGTTCCAGGAACGCCTTCACCATCTGTTTGGCCGAATTGCGCTGTGCGTTGCCGCTGATGTTCATCGCGGCGATCACGCGGCCCTGGCGATTGCGAATCGGCGCGGACAGCGAAATCAAGCCGCCTTCGAGTTCCTGATCGACGATCGCCCACCCCTGACGACGCACCTGCTCGATCAGCTTCTTCAACTCTTGCTTGTCGGTGACGGTGCGCGGCGTGTGCGCGTAGAGCGGCGTCGAGTTCAGCGTCGCGTCGAGCGTCTCGTCGTCGAGCGAGGCAAGCAGCACGCGGCCCATCGACGTGCAGTACGCGGGCAGGCGGCTGCCGATCGACAGGTTGATCGTCATGATCTTGTGAGTCGGCACGCGCAGCACGTAGACGATCTCGGTGCGATCGAGCACGGCCGCGGAGCAGCTTTCGTGCACCTGCGCCGACAGGCTTTCCATCACCGGTTCGGCGAGATTCCAGAACGGCATCGAGGTCAGATACGCGAAGCCGAGGTCGAGAATCTTCGGCGTCAGACGAAACAGGCGTCCCTCGGCTTCCACATAGCCGAGTGTTTGCAGCGTCAGCAGGATCCGGCGCGCGCCGGCGCGCGTGAGGCCAGTCGCCGCGGCGACGTCGGTGAGCGTCTGTTCAGGCCGCGTCGCGTCGAACGCGCGGATGACCGCGAGGCCGCGCGCGAACGACTGCACGTACGAGTCGCCCGGTTTCTCCGGGGCTGGTTCGGCGTTGGCGGGCGCGACGGAAGACGGCGGCAGGGCTTTGCTCATGGACCTTGATCGTGGGTTCGGAAGAGTGCGCGCGAAGGACGCGCGACGCGCGTTCGTTTCGATGCGGCGACGCGTTTTGCGTTGCGGCGCAAAGGCGAGACGATAGCTTAAGCCTTCTATTTCGCCAAATAACGCCGATTCGTGCAAAAACCCCAGGGTTTGCGTGGATGCGATTTCCCACTCCAAATTTGTATGATGACCCGATAACCTGACTAGTTCGAGACACCCGGTCCAACCGATCCGCCATGTTCGACAAGATTCCCGCGCGCGCTTTGAGCGACACCGTCGCGCAGCAACTGCTGAAGCAGATCGACAAGGGCACCTTTGCGCGCGGCGCCAGGCTGCCGACCGAAGCCGTGCTCGCGCAACAGTTCGGCGTAAGCCGCACGGTGATTCGCGAGGCGCTGTCGCGACTGAAGAACGAGGGGGTGGTCGAGCCGCGCCAGGGCAGTGGCGTGTTCGTCGCCGGGCACGGCGCGATCCGCCCGCTGCGAATCGACTACGCGGAAGCCGTGGAGCCGGGCTCGGTCGTGCAGATCCTCGCGCTGCGTCGCGCGATCGAGGCGGAGGTCGCGTCGGAAGCCGCGATGCGCCGCAGCGATGCCGACATGGCCGCGATCGACGCCGCGCTCGCGCGCATCGAGCGCGCGGTCGGCAATGGCGAAGACGGCGTTGCCGAAGACGTCGCGTTTCATCGCGCGATCGCGGCGGCTACGGGCAATCCGTATTTCCTGAAGACGCTGACGTTCCTCAATCAGTACCTCGAAGCGGGCACGGTCGTCACGCGCCGCAACGAGGCGCTGCGCGAGGACTTCTCGCGGCAGGTGCGCGAGGAGCACGCGACGATCGCCGCGGCGATTCGCGCCGGCGATCCGATGGCGGCGCGCAACGCGGCGCAGACGCATCTGTACAACGCGGCGCGGCGGCTTGCCGAGGCGGGCATCGTCTGACGCGCCGAAGGCGCGCGGTGATTCCGACGCGCGCGAACCCACGAATGCAGCACCTATCCATAGAGGTCATGCATGTCGAGAAATGTCGGTGTCATCGGCTTGGGGGCCATGGGGCTCGGCGTCGCGCGCTCGCTGTTGCGCGCGGGCTTCAGGGTCCACGCGTGCGACTTGCGGCGCGACGCGCTGCAGGCGTTCGTCGATGAAGGGGGCATCGGCTGTGCGACGCCCGCGGAGCTCGGCGCGCAGTGCGAGGTCGTGATCACGCTGGTCGTGAATGCGGCGCAAACCGAGGCCGTGCTGTTCGGTGAGCACGGCGCGCTCGCGGCCATGAAGCCGGGCGGCGTCGTGATCGCGAGTGCCACGGTCGCGCCGGAGTTCGCGAGCGATCTCGGCAGGCGCGTCGAGGCGGCTGGTCTGCAGATGCTCGATGCGCCGGTGTCGGGCGGCGCGGCGCGCGCGGCGTCGGGCGAGATGACGATGATGACGTCCGGTCCCGCGGCCGCTTATGCCGCGTGCGAAGACGTGCTCGCCGCGATCGCCGGCAACGTGTATCGGCTTGGCGCCACGCATGGCGCAGGCTCGAAGGTGAAGATCATCAACCAGCTGCTGGCCGGCGTGCATATCGCGGTGGCCGCCGAGGCAATGGCGCTCGGCCTGCGCGAAGGTGTCGACCCGGACGCGCTGTACGACGTGATCACGCATAGCGCGGGCAATTCGTGGATGTTCGAGAACCGCGTGCCGCATATTCTCGCGGGCGACTACACGCCGCTGTCGGCGGTCGATATTTTCGTCAAGGACCTCGGCCTCGTGCTCGATACCGCGCGTCGCACGAAGTTTCCGCTGCCGCTGTCGGCGGCAGCGCATCAGATGTTCATGATGGCGTCGACGGCGGGCCACGGTGGCGAAGACGACTCGGCGGTCGTGAAGATTTTCCCAGGCATCGAATTGCCGACGAAGCAATAGGCGAGGGAGAGGTCATGACGGCTCAAACGAAACCCGCGCTGCTCGGCTGCATCGCCGACGATTTCACCGGCGCCACCGATCTCGCCAACATGCTCGTGCGCGGGGGCATGCGCACGGTGCAGACGATCGGCGTGCCCACCTCCAACGCAGCGCTTGGCGCCGACGCGCTCGTCGTCGCGCTGAAGTCGCGCACGATCCCGGCCGCCGACGCGGTCGCGCAATCGCTGGCCGCGCTCGCCTGGCTGCGCGCGCAAGGGTGCCGGCAATTCTTCTTCAAGTACTGCTCGACCTTCGATTCGACCGATGCGGGCAACCTCGGCCCGGTGACCGATGCGTTGCTGAATGCGCTGTCCGCCGAGTTCGCTGGGCGCGCGTCGTTCACGATCGCGTGTCCCGCGTTTCCCGAGAACGGCCGCACGATTTTTCGCGGTCATCTGTTCGTCGGCGATGCGCTGCTCAACGAGTCGGGCATGGAAAACCATCCGCTGACGCCGATGCGCGACGCGAACCTCGTGCGCGTGCTGCGGCGGCAAACGCAATCGAAGGTCGGGCTCGTGCGTTACGACCAGCTCGCGCAAGGCGATGCGGCCGTGCGTGCCGCATTCGCCGCGTTGCGCGCCGACGGCGTGCGCATCGCGATTGCCGATGCGGTGTCCGACGCCGATTTGCACACGCTCGGCGCTGCCTGCGGGGACCTCGCGCTGATCACCGGCGGCTCCGGCGTCGCGCTTGGTTTGCCGGCCAACTTCCGGCGCGCGGGTCTGCTCGGCGAGCAAACCCATGCTGCGCAATTGCCGCGTATAGAAGGTTTGTCGGCGGTGCTCGCGGGCAGTGCGTCGACGGCGACCAACGCGCAGGTCGCCGCCTGGTGCGCGACACGGCCCGCGTTTCGCATCGATCCGCTCGCGGCGGCGCGCGGCGAGGACGTCGTCGGCGAAGCGCTCGCGTTCGCACAACAGCGCTTCGTGCACGCCGAACCAGTGCTGGTCTATGCGACCGCATCGCCCGACGAAGTGCAGGCCGTGCAGCGCGAACTCGGCGTCAACGAGGCCGGGCATCTGGTCGAAAAGACGTTGGCGGCGATTGCGCGCGGTCTGCGCGAACGGGGAGTGCGCAAGTTCGTCGTCGCGGGCGGCGAGACTTCGGGCGCCGTCGTGCAGGCGCTCGACGTGCGCATGCTGCGCATCGGCGCGCAGATCGATCCGGGTGTGCCGGCCACGGCGACGACCGGCGCCGAGCCGCTCGCACTCGCGCTGAAATCCGGCAATTTCGGCACCACGGACTTCTTCGACAAGGCCCTGCGCCATCTCGACGGAGCCGCGCAATGAGCGACGCACCGGCACTTCACACCTGCGCCGAAGCGCGCGTGCGCGAGGAAATCTGCGCGGTCGGCGCGAGCTTGTATCAACGCGGCTATACGGTCGGCAGCGCCGGCAACATCAGCGCGCGGCTCGACGACGGCTGGCTGATCACCCCGACCGACGCGTGCCTCGGCCGTCTCGATCCCGCCGACATCGCGAAGGTCGATGCAAACGGCCACGCGGTGTCGGGCGGCAAGCCGTCGAAAACGCTGGCGCTGCATCGCGGTATCTATGCGCGCAACGGCGAGGCGCGCGGCATCGTCCATACCCATTCGACGCATCTGGTCGCGTTGACGCTCGCGGGCGTGTGGAGCGAAGCGGACGTGCTGCCGCCAATCACACCGTACTACGTGATGAAAGTGGGCCACGTACCGCTGATTCGCTACGAACGCCCGGGTGATCCCCGAGTGGCCGCGCAGATCGCTGCGCTGGCCGATCGGGTGCGCGCGGTGTTGCTCGAACGTCTGGGGCCGGTAGTGTGGGAGCGCTCGGTCGCGCACGCGTCGTATGCGCTCGAAGAACTCGAGGAGACCGCGCGCCTGTGGCTGATGACGAATCCGCGGCCCGCGCCGCTCGACGCCGCCGCGATCGAAGAACTCCGTGCCGTGTTCGGCGCGCGCTGGTAGCAGCGCGCATTGCCGATGAACGCCGCGCACCGTATTGCACTGTCTTGAAGGAGTTGCCGCCATGCCTCGCTTCGCCGCCAATCTGTCGATGATGTACAACGAGCACGCGTTCCTCGATCGCTTCGCCGCCGCCGCGCGCGACGGCTTCAACGCGGTCGAATTCCTGTTTCCCTACGAGTTCCGCCCGGGCGAGCTGAAGGCGCGGCTCGACGCGCATGGCCTCACGCAGGCGCTGTTCAATGCGCCACCCGGCGACTGGAGCGGCGGCGAGCGCGGCCTTGCGTCGTTGCCGGGCCGTGAGGACGACTTCCGCCGCGGCATCGACAGGGCACTCGAGTACGCGCGCGTGCTCGGCAATCGCAAGCTGCATGTGATGGCGGGGTTGATCGCCGGCGATCAAGCGGGCGAAACGCAGCGCAAAACACAACGCGACGTGTATCTGAACAACCTCGTCTATGCCGCGCGGGCCGCGCAAGCCGAACAGATCACGGTCGTCATCGAGCCGATCAATACGCGCGACATGCCCGGCTATTTCCTGAATCGACAGGACGACGCGCAAGCGATCTGCGCCGAAGTCGGCGCGCCGAATCTGAAGGTGCAGTTCGATTGCTATCACTGCCAGATCGTCGAGGGCGATCTCGCGACGAAGCTCAAACGCGATATGGCCGGCATCGGTCACATCCAGGTTGCGGGTGTGCCCGAGCGGCACGAGCCCGACATCGGTGAGCTGAACTACCCGTACCTGTTCGATCTGATCGATGCGCTCGGCTACGACGGCTACATCGGCTGCGAATACCGGCCGCGCGCGGGGACCTCGGCGGGGCTTGGCTGGCTGAAGCCTTATCTCGATGCGGGGCGTTGACTCTTTCCGACAACCACTGACGCACACGTAACCATGAAAGTACTGATCACCGGCGGTGCCGGTTTTCTCGGCCAGCGTCTCGCGCGCGAGCTGCTCGCGCGCGGCGCACTGAAAGATGCGCACGGCGCACCGCAAGCGATTACCGGGCTCGTGTTGCTCGACGTCGTGCGCGCACACGATTTCGGCGATGCGCGCGTGCGCACCGAAGTCGGCGATATCGCGGAGCGCAGTGTGCTCGAACGCGTGATCGACGATCAAACCTCGGTGATCTTTCATCTCGCTGCGATCGTCAGCGGCCAGGCCGAGGCGGACTTCGATCTCGGCATGCGCATCAATCTCGATGCGTCGCGGCTGCTGCTCGAAATCTGCCGGCAGCGCGGGCACCAACCGCGCGTCGTGTTCACCAGTTCGGTCGCGGTCTACGGTGGCGATCTGCCTGCAGTCGTGCGGGACGACACCGCGCTCAATCCGCAGTCGTCGTACGGCGCGCAGAAGGCGATCGCGGAGCTGCTGCTCAACGATTATTCGCGGCGCGGTTTCGTCGACGGCCGCGTGCTGCGGCTGCCGACCATCAGCGTGCGGGCGGGGCGGCCGAATGCGGCGGCGTCGTCGTTCGCGAGCGGCATCGTCCGCGAGCCGCTCAATGGCGAGGAGGCCGTGTGTCCGGTCGCCGGTTCGACGCGGCTGTGGTTGCTGTCGCCGCGCAAGGCGATCGAGGGTCTTATCGCCGGCCTCGAACTCGACGGCGCCGCGCTTGGCAAGCAACGCGTGCTGAACCTGCCTGGCTTGTCGGTCAGCGTCGACGAGATGATCGCGGCACTGCGCGAGGTCGCGGGCGAGGCGGTCGCGAGCCGCATTGTGCGGCAGCCCGACGAGCGCATCGAGAAGATCGTCGGCAGCTGGCCCGGCGCGTGGGATACGTCGCGCGCCGAACGGCTCGGGCTCGCGACCGAGCGCAGTTTCGCGGACGTGATTCGCGGCTACATCGCCGATGAAGGAATCGAAGTTCGCTGAAGATCGCCCCCTCCGCGTATTCCCTGGTGTCGCTTGGCACGGCTGCGGCCGTGCTTGACATGCTTTCGCGCCCCCGCCTATTATCGAGGCTGTTTTGTTCGATATATGACCTTGTGTTCGTATAAAGAACATGAGGCGGGCGAAGAAGGGGCGGCAGCCGTATCGGTCGTCAATCCCAAGCCCATCGTTCACGATCCTGCGCTAAGCTGCTTCGACGTGACGGCGCGCTACGCCGCCGCCATTTTGCAGTTGCCCGTCCGCGGCCGTTGACGCCCAGGGCCGATGCCTCGGCGCATCGAACCGGCCTCATCGGTGCGAAGCCGGCCGAGGCGCAGCGCACGCAGCATCTCAACTGGAGACATCCCATGACCGAAGCATTCCTGTGCGATGCGATTCGCACCCCCATTGGCCGCTATGCGGGTTCGCTGTCGTCGGTGCGCGCCGACGACCTGGGCGCGGTGCCGCTCAAGGCGTTGATGGAGCGCAACAAGAACGTCGACTGGACCGCGATCGACGACCTCATCTACGGCTGCGCGAACCAGGCCGGTGACGACAACCGCAACGTCGCGCGCATGTCGCTGCTGCTCGCGGGTCTGCCGAAGGACGTGCCGGGCTCGACGGTCAACCGTCTGTGCGGCTCGGGCATGGATGCGGTCGGCATCGCCGCGCGCGCGATCAAGTCGGGCGAGGCCGCGCTGATGATTGCCGGTGGCGTCGAAAGCATGAGCCGCGCGCCGTTCGTGATGCCCAAGGCGACCAGCGCGTTCTCGCGTCAGAACGAGGTCTACGACACGACGATCGGCTGGCGTTTCGTGAATCCGCTGATGAAGAAGCTGTACGGCGTCGACTCGATGCCGGAAACCGGCGAAAACGTCGCGACCGACTACAACATCAGCCGCGCCGACCAGGACGCATTCGCGCTGCGCAGCCAGCAGAAGGCGGCGCGCGCGCAACGCGACGGCACGCTCGCGCAGGAGATCGTCGGCGTGACGATCGCGCAGAAGAAGGGCGATCCGATCACGGTCATGCAGGACGAGCATCCGCGCGAAACGAGCCTCGATACGCTCGCGAAGCTGAAGGGCGTCGTGCGTCCGGACGGCACGGTTACGGCCGGTAATGCATCGGGCGTGAACGACGGCGCGGCGGCGTTGCTGCTTGCCAATGAAGAGACCGCGAAGCGCTTCGGCCTCACGCCGCGCGCCCGCGTGCTCGGTGTGGCCACCGCCGGCGTCGAGCCGCGCGTGATGGGCATCGGCCCGGCACCCGCCACGCAGAAGCTGCTCGCGCGTCTGGGCATGACGATCGACCAGTTCGACGTGATCGAACTGAACGAAGCGTTCGCCTCGCAAGGTATCGCGGTGCTGCGCGCCCTCGGCGTCGCCGACGACGATCCCCGCGTGAACCCGAACGGCGGCGCGATTGCGCTCGGCCACCCGCTCGGCATGAGCGGCGCGCGTCTGGTGACGACCGCGACGTATCAACTGCAACGCACGCAGGGCCGCTTCGCGCTGTGCACGATGTGTATCGGCGTCGGCCAAGGCATCGCGATCGCGATCGAGCGCGTGTGATGCGTGAGCTGGTTTAGCGCCAGCTTCGGTCCCCGCGCTAGGCGGGTCTCCGCGCAAGCTGAATAGTAAAAAGCGGAAGGGCCGGCGTCGAGACACGCCGGCCCTTTGTTTTGATCGCGCCTTGTTGCGCCGGGCGCAGGCGCTATGACGCCGCTTCGACGGTCAGATGCATGACCTCATGCACCGGCGCGAGCCGCGCGCGAATCGTCTCGGCCGTAACGCCGCCATGCGTGCGCACGCTGACGATCGCCGCTCGCGCCTCCGGGCCGATCTGCCAGACGTGCAGGTCGGCGATCTCGGCATCGCCGTGCGAATCCAGGATTTCGCGGATTTCGCCGGCCACGTGCTCGTCGGTTCTGTCGAGCAGCACGCCGGCCGTGTCGTGCATCAGCGTCCATGCCCAGCGCGCGATGACGATCGATCCGACGATGCCCATCAGCGGGTCCGTCCAGACCCACCCGAGATAGCGGCCGGCCAGCATGGCCACGATCGCCAGCACCGAGGTCAGCGCATCGGCGAGCACGTGCACATAGGCCGAGCGCAGGTTGTTGTCGGACCCATGCGCATGGTCGTGATGATGGTGATGATCGTGATGCCCATGGTGCGCATGGCCGCCCGACAACAGCAGCGCGCTGACGATGTTCACGACCAGCCCGATCGCCGCAATCACCGCGGCCTGCCCGAACGCGACACCGGTGGGATGAACGAGGCGGATCGCCGATTCGATGCCGATGCCAAGCGACACCAGCGCGAGAATCAGCGCCGAAGCGAAGCCGGCAAGCTCGCCCACTTTTCCCGTTCCGAAACTGAACGCGCGGTTTGCCGAGTTGCGTCTCGCGAACGCATACGCGAGCGCGGCAATGCCGAGCGCGCCGGCATGCGTCGCCATGTGGAAGCCATCGGCGAGCAGCGCCATCGAGCCGGTCACGTAACCGGCCGCGATTTCGCCGATCATCATGACAACGGTGAGCGCGACGACGAAGTGGGTCCGGCGCGCGTTGTCGTCGTGCGAGCTGCCGAGAAACGAGTGCTCGTGTTTGCGGATCAGATGGTCAGTCATACAAACTTACTTCGAATAGCGGCGGATTGCGCCGATCAATGCATCAACTCCCTTCTTGCGCTGGCTGGCCGTCAGGTCCGGATGCGCGACATGTTCGCGCGCGTGCGCCTCGACGATCTCGTCGAGCAGGCCGTTCATTGCGCCGCGGGTCGCGGCCACCAGGTGCAGGACTTTTTCGCAATCGGCGTCCGACTCCAGTGAACGCTCGATAGCCTGAACCTGGCCCGCGATGCGACGAACGCGCTTCAATAAGCCGTCTTTGTGTGTGCTCAGATGTGCCATACATATACCCCCTATGGGTATATAGGATAGCACGGTACTGAGATGGCGTTTCTGATGGCTGTCGGCGGCCATGCCGATGCATACGTCGGCAAATCGTTCGCGTCATACTGTTGGCCGTGGTTGTCCTGTAGGCGCGGAGTTCATGACGCCGGGCACGAATGCTGCGTAGCACGAAGCGATTGCGCTCGACGCGCATGACCGGCCGTCAAGCCGTATCGATACCTTGCACGAGGAGAACGCGGATGAAAACAGCGACGATAGCTGCAGCATTGGTCAGCGCGGTGGTGGCCGCGGCCCCGCCGGCGCGAGCGCAGGACGACATGGCGAGCACCGCGCAAGCGATGCTCAGCGCGGCGCAGCCGGTGCATATGACGGCGGAGATCGTCGCCATCGATGCGGGCACCCGTTCGCTGACATTGAAGGGTCCGCATGGCGACGTCGCGATCGTGCTCGTCAGCCAGCAGGTTGCCGGTTTCGATCAGTTGAAGATCGGCGATCGCGTCGACGTGCTGTACAAGAATGCGTTGCTCACCAAGGTCGAGAAGGCTAGCAGCGCGGGCAAGGGGATTCGCGAGCGGGTCGACCGGCGGAGCTATGCGCCGGCGTCGGGCGGGTACGAGTCGGCGCGGCAGACCGAGGTGCTCGCGACCGTGCTGAAGATCGATCGCAAGCAGCGCCTCGTGACGCTGCGCGGCGCGTATCAGACCCAGACCTTCGAAGCAGCGCCCGACGTCGATTTGAGCGACGTGAAGGTCGGCGACACCGTGCATGCGGCGTTCGTGTCGGCCGCCGCGGTGCAGGTGACGCCGGTCGGGCAGTGAGCGGCGGGGCCGCAGTCGATTCCGGCGGCCGCATCTGTTTCGCAAACTATGTCGAAATATGTCACGGCTCCCGCCGAATGCCCGCAAAACCTTGCCTGGCGGGCCCGCGTCGCGGTGAAACAGCGCGACATATGTTCCGTGATGATTTCCGCGGTGTGTCCTTCTATAGTCCGTTCGTTGCCACGCGGCAGTGACGCAAGTGGCCCGAATCCAGCAAGGACATACCGTGAAAAATCGTTCATTCGCAGGTTCCGACAGGGTCTGCGCCAGCATGGCGCGAGGCGCGCTGCGCAAGGCGGTGTTCGGCGCGGCCGCCGCCGTGCTCGCGCTCGGCAGCGCATCGGCGTTCGCGTGGTCGGGTCACGGCACCGCGTACACGTCGCGCGGCGTCTATAACGGCGCGCACTACGGCTCGTGCGGCGGCGGTAGCTGCTCGCATGCGGGCAGCGTGGCCGGCCCCTATGGCGGCGTCGCGAGCAACACTGGCACGGTCACGCGCACGGCGCCCGGCCAGTTCTCGAACTCGGGTACCGCGACGGGCCGCTACGGCAACTCGGTGCAGCACTCGGGCGACACCAGCTGCGCGGGCGGCTCCTGCTCGCATAGCGGCACGCTGACCGGTCCCGACGGCAAAACGGCGACGACGTCCGGCGACGTGACGCGCACCGCGCCGGGCCAGTATTCGTCGTCGGGCTCGATCAGCGGGTCGAACGGCAATACGGTCAATCATTCTGCGTCGACGAATTGCGCGGGGTCGACCTGCGCGCGCTCGGGCACGGTGACGGGTCCGGACAACAACAACGTCTATCACTCAGGCACCGCGACGCGGGTCGCGCCCGGCGTCGTGACGACTTCGACGAGCGTGACCGGCACGCAAGGCCACACGGTGACGTCGAGCGGTACGGTGGTAACAGGCGGCGTGGTGGTCGCGGGCGGGACCACGACGGCGACCGGTACGACCGTGGTCGTTGCGCCGAAGCCGGTGGTGGTCGTGGCGCCGCCTCCGCCGGTCGTCGTCCCGCCACCGGTCGTGTACGTGCCGCCGCCGGTCGTGGTGACGCCTCCGCCGGCCTATGTTCCGCCGCCGGTGGTGGTCGTGGCGCCGCCCCCGCCGCCGGCCGTCTACGTCGCGCCGCGTCCCGTGTATGTCGCGCCGCGGGCTGTGGTCTGGGTGCCGGGCCATTGGGTCGGGCGCGTGTGGGTGCCGGCGCATTGGGCCTGACGATGAGCGCGGCGATGAGAATCAGAACCTGCGTAGAATCGTGGCGCTCACGTCGCGCCGCGCGGTGCGACGCGATGTGCGAAATGGCGGGCTCGTGTCCACCATCTGCTGAGGGGGAGCGTCACTCGCGAGCGCAAAGGGCTGCGCGGGGCGCGCTCCGCAAAACGGTCGCGCTCGCGACGATCGTCGTGGCGACGTTGCTGGCGGTCAACGCAGTCATCGACGCCGGCGACGCCAACGACGACCTTCGCGCGAACCCCGCCGCCGGCGCGGCGAGCGACTGTTCCGCGCGCTACGCCGCGTTGCTCGATCTGGCCGAACTCGCGCGGCGTGACGGCAAATCGTCCGAGGTGGTCGTGCGTGGCTTGAGCCAGCAGAACGGGGCAATGAGCGAGTGCATACCTGCAGGCCGGGTCAGGCCTGCACCGCCATTACATTGAACGCGGCCGCGTCAGATCGCGTTCCAGAAAAATCGCGCCGGGGATCGGATTGAACACGTAGGCGTCGATGGGCTCGAATCCCAGCGATGCGTAGAGGCCGCGCGCCGCTTGCATCGTCGGCAGCTTGTCGAGACGCATGCGGCGATAGCCTCATCGCGAACAGCGAGAATCCCTTGAAGAGGTATCGGTCCTGATTCTGCGCAATCCAGTTTCTGGCTGATTCGTGAAACAGCCACCGCCAGTGGCGCCACGCCGACGCTGCCGCGCCTGGGTGATGGCACTCTTCTTACTCACAAACGACCCATCGGCCACAGCTAACGCAAGGTCCAGTTCATCGACGACCTCGCTGATTGACTGGTGTGTGGCTGATACCAACTAATGGATTGAATCGCTTGACCGGGTATTTGCGGAGGAGGCGCAAGATCAAACTATGTTTCAGTCAGGACTGGTGCATTGCAGAACATCTTTGTCAAAACGTTGCTCAAAATCGCTTCGGCCGAAGCGTTCGACAGATCATTGGGCATCGTCATGTTGAAGTAGAGGATGCCGTCGATCAATGCGATAACGGCGAGCGCGTGGTCGGCGAAAGGGCCCGGCAACTGTATGTTGAGGCGCTTGCATAGCTGCTCAACGAAGTACGCGATCATGTCGCGCTTTTGCAGGCATAAGGCATTCACATGTTGTCGGAATTTCGCGTCACGCATGGCATGCAAACGTGCCTCAGCCCAGATGATGTAGTTGTTGTCGTCGCGATAGCACTGCGCGTACAACAAGGTGAGCTGCACTTGCAGGTTTTCGCTGGACGGTGCGGCGTCTCGCAGGTTCTGCAAGTTTTCTTGCATGTTCTGGTGATCGAGACGGAGCAGTTCGACGAATAGATCGCTCTTGCTGCTGAAGTTCGAGTAAAACGCGCCGCGGGTATAGCCGGCCTGGGCTGCGATATCCTCCACGCTAGTCGCAGCAAACCCTTTTTCGGCGATGCTCGACGCTGCTGCGTCGAGCAAGCGCCGTCGGGTTCGCTCGCGGCTTTCTGCCCGCGTCATTCGTTTGTGTGGCATGCGGCAAAGCGCTCATATGGCAAAGAACGATGGCCAAAATCCACGCTCCTGGCAAATCGTTGGGTGCGTAGGGTTGCTATTTGAAGGCGACCGCTTCGGATTCGCGAGGTTGCCATCCGCCACCGAGCGCCTTGAAGGCAGCAACGGCTGCGCGTGCGGATTCCGTTTGCGCCTGCACCCGCTCGTCCGAAGCGCGTAGCAGGTTGTCGTCGGCCTGCAAGACTTCGATCAGGCTGACGACGCCTTTTTGATAGGCTGCGAACGAGGCGGCTCGAGCGCGACCGAGCGAATCCACTCCCTGGGCGAGCACCGCGGCCTCTTGCTCGCGCTTCACGAGTGCCGAGAATGAGTTCTCGACGTCTTCGGTTGCATGAAGCGCGGCGAGCCGATACGCGGCCAGCATTTCCGCCTGCTGCCCCTTGGCCTGCTCGATCTGCGCATTGATGCGGCCGAAATCGAACAGACGCCAGCGCAGCCCCAGCACGCCAGCGGCCTGATTGGCGCCGGTACTGAACAGGTTGCCGCTGGCCACCGAGGTGGCGCTGCCGAGCAGTCCACTAAGCGACACCTTGGGGTAATACTCGGCGATGGCCACGCCGATGCGCGCGTTCGATGCGGCGAGGCGACGCTCGGCCACGATCAGGTCGGGCCGGCGCCTGAGCAACTCACCCGGCGATCCTGTGTCCGCGATCCGCGGGGCGACCGGGATGTCGCCAACTTCGACCAGTTCGGCTCGATGCGTGCCGGGCTGTGAACCCAGCATTACATCCAGCGCGTTCATCGCAGCATCCAGAGCCGCCTCGAGGACCGGGACGGATGCCTGAACCTGGGACAGCGCACCTTCGGCCTGGCTCACCTGAAGGTCGGCCGCCAATCCTTTGCTATACAGGAGGTTGATGGTCGAAAGCAGATCCTGCTGCGTCTGCACCTGCCGTCGGGCAACCTTCAGACGGGCCTGCAATCCACGAATCGTGATGTAAATATCGCCAGTCTGCGCCGCCACTGCCAGGCGCGTGGCCACCGCACCGGCTTCCGAAGCCTGGTATTCGGCAAGTGCCGCTTCCCGCCCGCGACGCAGGCCACCAAACACATCCAGTTCCCAGCTCGCGTTGAAATTAGCCTCGTAATCATTGCCGTAGCGATCGAAACCGGGCGTCGAATTCAGAACTCGCCCCAAGGGGGTTTCAACCGACTGGTAGACTCGCGCCGCCTGCCCGCTGACAGTGCCGGACGGCAGCAGCGCGGCATTCGCCGCGCCAAGTCCCGCGCGCGCCTGCGAGACGCGAGCGGCGGCCTGGGCGAGGTCCAGGTTCTGTTCCAGCGCGAGCGTGACGAATCGTGTCAGTTCAGGATCATCGAAACCCGTCCACCACGTGACAAGGTCGGCACTGGCCGCCGCGTGCCGGTGATCCACGGCGGCCTGGCCCTGGAACTGCTCGGGCATGGCTATATTGGGCCGGACATAATCGGGGCCTACTGCGCAGCCAGCCGAGAGACTGGCGGCAATAACCGCGGCAAGGATGGGTTTGGGTAGCATGAGCGTCTTCGCAAGATTCCGGTGGTGACTATAATACCAAATAGTCACTGGTTGTCCATTCCTGTATGCTATACCCATGAAAAAAGCCACCAGTTCCCCCATCCCGGCGCGCGGCCCCGCTGACCACGAGGTACGGGATCAGATCGTTGTCGCCGCCACCGAGCACTTCAGCCGGTATGGCTACGAGAAAACGACGGTCTCAGACCTCGCCAAGGCGATCGGGTTTTCCAAGGCCTACATCTACAAGTTCTTCGAGTCCAAGCAGGCCATTGGCGAGATGATTTGCGCGAACTGCCTGCACGAGATCGAAACCGAGGTCAGGTCGGCCGTCGCACAGACCGATCTGCCACCGGAGAAGCTGCGGCGGATGTTCAACGTCTTCACGGAAGCGAGCCTCCGTCTGTTTTTCCAGGACCGCAAGCTCTACGAGATTGCCGCATCGGCGGCCACGGAGAACTGGCAGGCGGTGCTTGCGTATGAAGAGCGCGTCCAGAAGCTGCTTCGGGACGTCCTCCAGGAGGGTCGGCAAAGCGGGGACTTCGAGCGCAAAACACCCCTCGATGAGACTGCGATGGCGATCTATCTGGTGTTGCGCCCCTACCTGAACCCAATGCTCCTGCAGTACAGCTTTGATTACACCAAGGTCGCGCCTGCACAACTGTCCAGTCTCGTGCTCCGCAGTCTGTCGCCTTGATGGAAATCTCGGGTGTGACCATTGACTAAGTTGGTCACTATAACCATAATGAAAGCCCCGATCACTCCGTCAATGGGTCTTTCATGCTCCGGCGTCGTCTTGCTATCTCTACAGTCGTCTGTGCACTGGCACTTGCGCTAGCCGCCTGCGGCGCAAAAGCACCGTCCGATCCGCGCACCGAAGCGCCCCTGGTGCGCACCGCCATCGCTCGGGCGGCGATCCCCGCCTCCCGTTCGTTTACCGGAACCGTTGCCGCGCGTGTGCAGAGCGACCTGGGATTTCGCGTCTCCGGCAAGGTGCTCGAGCGGCTGGTGGATGCCGGGCAAACCGTCAAACGCGGCCAGCTGCTGATGCGCCTCGACCCCATCGATCTGAGGCTTGCCGCGCAGGCCCGGCAGGACGCGGTCACCGCCGCGCGAGCACGGGCGCAGCAGACCGCGCAGGACGAAGAGCGCTACCGCGACCTACGCGGCACCGGCGCGATATCGGCATCGGCCTACGACCAGATCAAGGCGGCGGCCGATGCCGCCAAAGCGCAGCTCAGCGCGGCCGAGGCTGACGCCGACGTTGCGCGCAACGCGACTGGCTATGCCGAACTGCTGGCGGACGGCGATGGCGTCGTGATGGAAACGCTGGCCGAACCGGGCCAGGTCGTCAGCGCCGGCCAGCCCGTGGTGCGCCTGGCGCACGCCGGGCGCCGCGAGGCTGTCATCCAGCTACCCGAAACCCTACGCCCCGCAATCGGTTCGGTCGCCCAGGCCACGCTGTTCGGCAACGGCGGTGTTAGCGTGCCGGCGACGCTGCGCCAGCTTTCGGATACGGCGGATCCTCGTACCCGGACCTTTGAAGCGCGGTATGTGCTGCAGGGAGAGCTGGCCGACGCCCCACTAGGCGCCACCGTCACGGTCCAGATTCCGGACGCGCGTTCCGCGGTGCAAGGCGGTTTGCAGGTGCCGATCGGCGCGCTGTTTGACGCGGGCAAGGGACCGGGGGTGTGGGTCATCAACGGCGAGCCGGCAAAGGTTGCCTGGCGGCCGGTTACTGTCGAACATCTGGACGACGATAGTGCTCGCGTCGCCGGTGAGATCAAGCAAGGCGACCGGATCGTCGCGCTCGGCGCGCAGCTGCTGCGCGAAGGCGAGCAGGTCCGGGTGACAAGTCAAGCCGTCGCCATGACGGCCGAGGGAGCCCGTCCGTGAGCGAAGGCCGTTTCAACCTGTCGGCGCTCGCCGTGCGCGAGCGCTCCATCACCCTGTTCCTGATCTGCCTGATTTCTCTGGCAGGGCTCGTTTCGTTCTTCAAGCTGGGCCGGGCGGAAGACCCCGCGTTCACGGTCAAGGTGATGACCATCATCACCGCATGGCCGGGAGCCACGGCGCAGGAAATGCACGATCAGGTCGCCGAGAAGATCGAAAAGCGCATGCAGGAGCTGCGCTGGTACGACCGGACCGAGACCTACACACGGCCTGGGCTGGCCTTCACGACCTTGACCTTGCTCGACAGCACGCCGCCGTCGGAAGTGCAGGAGCAGTTCTACCAGGCCCGGAAAAAAATCAGCGACGAGGCGGGCAATCTTCCATCCGGCGTGATCGGACCGATGGTCAACGACGAATACGCGGATGTTACCTTCGCGCTGTTTGCGTTGAAGGCGAAGGGTGAACCGCAGCGCCTGCTCGTTCGCGATGCCGAGACGCTGCGCCAACGGCTGCTGCACGTGCCGGGCGTGAAGAAGGTCAACATCATCGGTGAGCAGGCGGAGCGGATCTATGTCGAGCTCTCACATGACCGGCTGGCAACGCTGGGCGTGAGCCCCCAGGACGTGTTCGCCGCGCTCAACGGTCAGAATGCCCTGACGCCGGCCGGCTCCGTGGAGACCAAAGGTCCGGAGGTGTTCATTCGCCTGGACGGCGCCTTCGACAACCTGCAGAAGATCCGCGACACGCCGGTCGTAGCGCAGGGCCGCACGCTGAAGCTGTCGGACATCGCCACCGTCACACGTGGTTATGAAGATCCGGCGACGTTCATGATCCGCAACAACGGCGAACCTGCACTGCTGCTGGGCATCGTCATGCGCGACGGCTGGAACGGGCTCGATCTCGGCAAGGCGCTGGACAGCGAGGTCGGCGCAATCAACGCCGGGCTGCCGCTAGGCATGAGCCTGACCAAAGTCACCGATCAAGCCGTCAACATTCATTCGGCGGTCGACGAGTTCATGCTCAAGTTTTTCGTCGCGCTGCTGGTGGTCATGCTGGTGAGTTTCGTCAGCATGGGCTGGCGGGTGGGCCTCGTCGTTGCCGCGGCCGTACCGCTGACACTCGCGGTGGTGTTCGTGGTGATGGCCGCAACCGGCAAGAACTTCGATCGCATCACGCTCGGATCGCTGATCCTCGCGCTCGGCCTGCTCGTGGACGACGCGATCATCGCGATCGAAATGATGGTGGTAAAGATGGAGGAAGGCTACGGCCGCATCGCCGCCTCCGCCTACGCGTGGAGTCATACGGCCGCGCCGATGCTGGCGGGCACGCTGGTGACCGCCGTCGGCTTCATGCCCAATGGTTTCGCGCGCTCCACGGCCGGCGAATACACCAGCAACATGTTCTGGATCGTTGGCATCGCACTGATCGCATCGTGGGTCGTCGCCGTGGTCTTCACGCCCTACCTGGGTGTGAAGATGCTGCCCGACTTCAAAAAGGTCGAAGGCGGTCACGACGCGATCTACGACACGCCGCGCTACAACCGCTTCCGTCAGTTGCTCACGCGCGTCATCGCGCGCAAATGGCTGGTCGCCGGTTCGGTCGTGGGCCTCTTCGTGCTGGCCATCCTCGGCATGGGCGTGGTCAAAAAACAGTTTTTCCCGATCTCCGACCGTCCCGAAGTGCTGGTCGAGGTGCAGATGCCCTATGGCACGTCGATCTCGCAAACCAGCGCCGCGACGACGAAGGTCGAAGCGTGGCTCGCGAAGCAGAAGGAAGCCAGGATCGTCACCGCATACATCGGGCAAGGCGCGCCACGCTTTTACCTGGCGATGGGGCCGGAACTGCCCGATCCGTCGTTTGCCAAGATCGTGGTGCGCACTGACAGCCAGGATGAGCGCGACGCATTGAAGCAGCGACTGCGTCAGGCAGTCGCCAACGGTCTCGCCTCCGAGGCGCGCGTGCGGGTCACGCAACTCGTGTTCGGTCCGTATTCGCCGTTCCCGGTCGCCTACCGTATCTCTGGTCCGGACCCGGACAAGCTGCGCGGTATTGCGGGAGAAGTTGAGCAGGTGATGGACTCCAGTCCGATGATGCGTACGGTCAACGCTGACTGGGGTACGCGCTCGCCCACGCTGCACTTCACGTTGCAGCAGGACCGTCTGCAGGCGGTGGGGCTGACATCCAGCGCCGTGGCGCAACAACTGCAATTCCTGCTAACCGGCGTGCCCGTCACCGCCGTGCGTGAGGACATTCGAACCGTGCAGGTCATCGCGCGTTCGGCCGGCGATGTTCGTCTCGACCCGGCCCGGCTCGGCGACTTCACGCTGGCTGGCGCGAACGGGCAACGCATTCCGCTGTCGCAGGTGGGCAAGGTCGACGTGCGCATGGAGGAACCAATCATGCGCTGGCGCGACCGCGTGCCGACGATCACGGTACGGGGCGACATCGCCGACAACCTTCAGCCGCCGGACGTATCGACGGCGATCACCAGGCAGCTTCAACCCATCATCGCCAGGCTTCCGACCGGCTACCGTATCGAAGAGGCGGGCTCCATCGAGGAATCGGCTAAAGCGACGAAAGCCATGTTGCCGCTCTTCCCGATCATGCTGGCGGTTACGCTCATCATCATCATCTTCCAGGTGCGCTCGATCTCCGCAATGGTGATGGTGTTCCTGACCAGCCCGCTGGGCTTGATCGGGGTGGTGCCGACGTTGATCCTGTTCAGGCAGCCGTTCGGCATCAATGCGCTGGTCGGTCTCATCGCGCTATCGGGCATCCTGATGCGCAACACGCTGATCCTGATCGGACAGATTCACCAGAACGAGCAGGCGGGGCTGGATCCGTTCCATGCGGTCGTCGAAGCTACCGTGCAGCGTGCCAGACCGGTGATCCTGACGGCCATGGCGGCGATCCTCGCTTTCATCCCGCTGACCCATTCGGTGTTCTGGGGAACCCTCGCGTACACGCTGATCGGCGGCACGTTCGCCGGGACGATTCTGACCCTGGTCTTCCTGCCGGCGATGTATTCGATCTGGTTCAAGATTCGACCCGAGCGTATCGCCGGCTTGCGCAAAGATCGGCATGAGCAGGTGCAGCCTTCCGAGCAAACGCTGCAGGACGCGCTCGACGCGGACAGTTAAAAAAACACCATCAATTCACCTGAAGGGAGCTGTTCATGTCGAATTCCACTGTTGTCGTTGTTAGCGGCGTGTCATCGGGTATCGGACGCGCCGCCGCCGAGAAGTTTGCCAGGCGGGGGTGCCGCGTATTTGGCACCGTGCGCAGCATCGCAAAAGCCGCGCCTATCTCGGGAGTCGAGCTTGTCGAGATGGATGTTCGCAACGATGCTTCGGTCCAGGCTGGAATCCAGTCCGTCATCGATCGCGCCAGGCGAATCGACGTGCTCGTCAACAATGCAGGAACGAGCATGATTGGCGCGGTCGAGGAAACGTCGACTGCCGAGGCCTCGTCTCTGTTCGATACCAACGTATTCAGCATTCTGCGCGCGACACAGGCTGTACTCCCCCACATGCGGGCACAACGCGGTGGAAGGATCGTCAATGTCAGTTCGGTGCTCGGGTTTCTCCCGGCGCCCTACATGGGACTCTATTCGGCGTCCAAGCACGCTGTGGAAGGGCTGACCGAAACCCTCGATCATGAGGTGCGCCAGTTCGGCATACGCGCAACGCTGGTCGAACCGACTTTTACCAGGACCAATCTCGACATCAATGCGCCCCAGGCGGGTTCGAAAATCGCCGACTATGACCGCGAGCGTGCCCTTGCAATGAGCGCAGTCGTGAACAGTGTCAAAGGTGCCCCCGAGCCCGAGGGCGTGGCCAACACTATTGTCGAAGCGGCGCTTGGCGCCTGGCGGATGCGT
This sequence comes from Paraburkholderia sp. MM5477-R1, assembly GCF_050436385.1. NCBI lineage: Bacteria > Pseudomonadati > Pseudomonadota > Betaproteobacteria > Burkholderiales > Burkholderiaceae > Paraburkholderia > Paraburkholderia sp. MM5477-R1. The sequence goes on along the minus strand of NZ_JBNDMC010000010.1, from coordinate 232,961 downwards.
CGCACGCCTGCCGGACAGGCGTCGTTGCTGAGCAAGTTACGCCGCTTTATGCCCGCTGGTCCCGTCGATTCAAGCTTGAGGAAAACATTCGGACTTGGTTGAAGCGCTCGTCCACGCATCACATTGCGGCCAAGGTTCGGCGCAGCGGAAACCGGATCTCGAACGTGGTCCCCACGCCCTCGCGCGACGCAAACTCGATCTGCCCATCGAGCACGCGGCATAGCTCCCTGACGATCGCGAGCCCGAGCCCCGTGCCCGGAATCTCGTCGCAGGCCGCGCGCTCGAACTCATCGAATACGCGCTCCGCGTCGGCGGGCGCAATGCCGACGCCGGTGTCGGAGACGCGAATCGCCCAGTGTTCGGCGCCATGCATCGCGAACCGGATTTCGACTTGCCCCGACTTCGTGTACTTGATCGCGTTGGTCAACAGATTGACCGCGATCTGCTTGAGCTTCAGCCGATTCGACGTGACGACCGGCAGCGCCGCGTCGAACGCGCTGCGCAACGCAAGCCCTTTCGCCTCGATCGACGGTCGCGTCGACGCGACGAGTTCGTCGAAGAGTTCGCGCAAATCGACGTCTTCGAGCACGAGCGGCGCGGAGTCTCCGAGCACGACCGAGTACTCGACCATCTGGTCGACCAGTTGCTTCATATCGGCAGCCTGACGGTTCGCGAGCGTCAATGCGGCATCGGCTTTCGACGGCGCTCGCTCGATCAGTTGCAGCGCGACCGAAAACGCGTTGAGGAAATTGCGCAGATCGTGCACGACGCTGCGCGTGATCTGCATCCGCGATGCATATAGATCGCCGACCAGCCGTTGCTCGAGCGTCAATTCGTGATTCGCGCGTTCGAGCCGTCCCGTGTATTCGTCGATCTTGCGATCGCGTTCGGCGACCACTTCCTTGATCGACTCATACCTGACCACGCTGAATGCTTCGGCGATCAGGCGGCGCGCGCGGCTCTCGTGACGGCGCGTGCAAGTCCGGTCGCGTTCGACGAACTCTTCGAGCGCTTCGAAGAGCACCTGCTGAAAGAGGTCCAGTTCGCGCACCAGCTCTTCGATCCGGTAGCCCTGCTGCCAACGGACCTTGCCGTGCTTCTTCGCGTCGCGTTCGATCGACGTTTCGACGCGCTCGAGATCTTCTGCATCGAGCGCCCGGCACAGCTCGTCGAGAATATCCGGCAGATGGTCGGCCAGTTGCCGATAAGTGAGCTTGTCCGCTTCGACGAGATCGGCGTCGGCGGAGACGGCATGCATCCATTGCCGCGTCAGGCCGCCCCGTTCCGCGCGGATGAAGTTGGCGAAGTTGCGCAGCGGGCTCACGCGTCTGTCGGTCATGATGGATACCGGAATGGAGTTTCTACAACATACAACGCGCGAACGGTTCGAACGCCTCGATTTGCGCGTGCACCGCAAACCTGTTTCGCTGCCGATCGGCCAGGCGACCCGATGCGCGCCGGCAACCCGCGTCATTATCCGCGCAATTGCCGTTCGTGGAACATCTCTTGCGGGACTCTGATCAGACGAGAAGGCAAATTTTGTCCGCAAAACATGATGTATTCGATATTGCTGGTCGACGACGAACCGGAAATTCTAGCCGCATGGCGGTTGATTCTGGAGAGCGCAGGGTATGAGGTGAGTTGCGCGAGCAATGGCGCCGAAGCACTCGCTTGTGTCGTCGCTCACGTTCCCGACCTGATTGTTACGGACTGGATGATGCCGGTCATGGACGGCGCGGAGTTATGCCGCCGTTTGAAATCGATGCCGTTATCCGTCAACGTACCGATTCTGGTCCATACCGCGGTGCCGCCTTCGGACAGCGATGCGCATTACTGCAGCGCATGTCTGCTGAAGCCGATCGGCGCGGATCTCTTTCTGACCACGATCGCGCAGCTCTGCGCGCCACGATGCTGATATGGCACGCGTCGCCGCGTTCACCGTCGTGTGATGACATCAACGCCGTGCCACGTCATCGTCTGGGACACTTGCTGAGTCGGCCTTCAGGAAATCGACGAACGCGCGCAGCGGCGCGGGCACATGACGATGGCCCGGATAGTAAAGAAAAGGCCCTGAAAAGCGCTGCCACCACGGTTCGAGAATCGCTTCGAGCGCGCCGCTGTCCAGATGCGGGCGCAGCATGTCTTCGAACAGGTGAATGATGCCGAGGCCCGCGACCGCGCCGTTGACCGCGAGGTCGATTGCGGCGCCGGGCCGCACCAGCAGCGGTCCTGTCGGATTCAATTGCAGCAGCTCGCCGTCGCGCTCGAAGTACCAGGTCGGCATCGCGCCGCTGGCGAATTGCCCGCGCAGGCAGGCATGCGCGAGCAATTCGCCGGGATGGTGCGGACGGCCGTGCGCGTCGAGATACGCGGGCGCCGCGGCGGTCGCGAAGCGCTGCACGCGCGCGCCGATCGGCACCGCGATCATGTCCTGCTCGAGGCGTTCATCGTAGCGAATGCCCGCATCGCACCCGATCGATAGCACGTCGACGAAGCCATCCTCGACCACCACTTCGACGCGAATATCCGGGTACTGCTTCAGAAAGCGCGCAAGCACGTCGGGCAGCACGATGCGCGCGACGCTCGACGGCACGTTGAGCTTCAATGTGCCGGTCGGCTTGTCGCGAAAGCCGTTCAGCACGTCGAGCGCCGCTTCCATTTCGCCGAACAGCGGCGTCAGCTTCTCGATCAGACGCAGCCCGGCTTCGGTCGGCGCGACGCTGCGCGTGGTGCGGTTCAGGAGCCGCAGCCCGAGTTTCGTTTCGAGGCGCCGCACCGCGACGCTCAGACTCGACGCCGACACGCCGCTCACGCGCGCCGCGTCGCGAAAGCCGCGGGCGCGGGCGACGGAAACGAAGGCGGCCAGATCATTCAGTTCCATGATGATTGATTGTGCAGAATTTTGAACAACCCGTACACGTTAGACCGCTTTATTCAACAACGCAATTCCGGCGATACTGCCGCTCATCACTTCACAAGGAGATCGTCATGCCGAACTTCAGCTCCATCGACACTTTCGCACTAGCCGGCCGCCCGGTGCGGCGCATGGGCTATGGCGCGATGCAGCTGGCCGGCCCCGGCGTGTTCGGGCCGCCGAAAGACCGCGACGCGGCGCTCGCGGTGCTGCGTGAGGCGGTCGCATCGGGCGTCGACCACATCGATACCAGCGATTTTTACGGGCCGCACGTGACCAATCAGTTGATCCGCGAGGCGCTCCACCCGTATCCACGCGATCTGACGATCGTGACGAAGGTGGGCGCGGTGCGCGACGGCGCCGGCGCCTGGCTGCCGGCGCAGGAGCCCGCCGACCTCGAGCGGGCGGTGCATGACAATCTGCGCAACCTCGGGCTCGACGCGCTCGACGTGGTCAACATGCGCGTGATGGGCAACGTGCACGAGCCGAGCGAGGGCTCGATCGAAAAGCAGGTCACGGCGCTTGCCGAGCTGCAGCAGCGCGGGCTCGTGCGTCATGTCGGCCTGAGCAACGTGACGGCCGCGCAGATTGCCGAGGCTCAGCGCATCACGAAGGTCGTGTGCGTGCAGAACCACTACAACCTCGTGCATCGCGACGACGATGCGTTGATCGATGCGCTCGCGGCGCAGGGCATCGCCTACGTGCCGTTTTTCCCGCTGGGCGGCTTCACGCCGATTCAATCGTCCGAGCTGTCGGAGCTTGCGCGCAAGCTCGAGGCAACGCCGATGCAGGTCGCTCTTGCCTGGCTATTGCATCGGGCACCTAACATTCTGCTGATTCCGGGCACGTCTTCGGTGACTCATCTGCGTGAAAACCTGCAGTCGGCGCAGTTGAAGCTCAGCGACGAGGTGCACGATCAACTGAATGCGATCGGCGCCGAAAAGGGCTGATTACACCGATGCCGCGATGAACTCCCGCAACCATTGATGCGCGGGATCGCGATGCACCCGCTCGTGCCATAGCATCGCCATCTCGTAGCCCGGCACCTCGACGGGCGGCTCGACCATCCGCAGCGCGTCCGTGCCGCGCACGAGACGCGCGGGCAGCATCCCCACGAGATCCGTGCTCGCGAGCACCGACTGCATGAACAGAAAGTGCGGCACCGACAGCACGACCTTGCGCGCGAGACCCGCCTTCGCGAGCGTCTCGTCGGTGACGCCGAAAAAGCCGCCGCCATCGGGCGACACGATCACGTGTTCGAGCTTGCAGAACTGCGCGAGGGTGGGCCGGCGCTTCAGCTTCGGATGACCCGCGCGGCCGACCAGCACGTAGCGCTCGGCAAACAGCACGCGACGGCGCAAGCCTTCGCTTTCAGCCAAGGCACGAACGTGTATGCGTCGTATGCGTTGCTGCCCATATAAATCCAATTGCTGAGAATGTTGGACATCACCATCTCCCACTCCTTCCGTCGCTAACGGGCGCCGCCCCGGTTTCGCGGCAAAAGCCGATCCCAGCCACGTTCTCACGCCTCTCGATGCCGCGGCACCGCTCTTGTGCCACGACTACCAAAGGTGCGGATATGCCAGACGGCCACAAATACTGTACACAAAGACTAAGACAGGTATGTTTACAAAATAAAGCAAGGAGGTTCGGACGGCCCGCTCATCGCTTTCGTCCTCGAAGGCGGGACCTCGGCGCCCGAGCTGCTTGCAGGAACAGGAGCCGCGTTCTGCTTCTAACCGTGGCTTGGCATCTTGTGCTCAACCTTGTGAAGGCAGGGAATTCCCTCTCTTTTTTCTTTTTTTAGGTTTTGTATCATGACCTAACTTTGGTAATATTTTCTATGAAGGTGCCGCGGGAAGCGTTTTGAACCGGGCTGCCGATTGACGATTCAGGAGTTCAGACATGGATGAAGCCACGCGCGAGGCGTTCGCCGAGGACGGCGCCGTTCTGGTCAAAGGTCTTCTCAGCGAGCAGCAGTTGGCCCGGTGCCGGGAGGTCTTCGACTGGGGCATAGAGAACCCCGGGCCTATGGCTTGCAGCCTGTTCGAAGGCACGGTACACAAGACCCACAACGACAACGCCAATCCGTATGCGAAGGGGCGTCTGGACGAGCTGGTTGGCCAACTGCCGTTCGGCCGACTGTTCGCGGACCTGTGGGCCTCGGATCACGTCTGGTATTTCGCAGAGGAGCTGTTCCTCAAAAGTGGAGGCAGGAGCGGTCGCTCGCCGTGGCATCAGGACACGTCCTACCTGCCATGGGAGGGGATGCACCTCGGGAATGCGTGGATCAGCTTTGAGGCCGTCCCCAAACAGAATGCGCTTGAGATTGTGCGGGGATCCCATCGAGGTCCGCGTCACGATGGCACGACCTTTCAAAATGCTGAAGATCCGACTGATCCTCTCCATGGCGGCGATGTCTGGCCGCGCCTGCCGAATATCGAAGCTGAGCGCCGCGAGAACCCGGTTGCTTACGACATCATTTCGTGGGCGACGGAGCCCGGTGACGTCCTGCTGCTGCATCCGGGCGTGCTGCACGGCGGCGGCGCGGTGGACAGCGCGTTTCCAGAGCGCCACACGCTCGTGCTGCGCTTCTTCGGCGACGACGCGGTTTTCAGTCCGCTGCCGCAACCGAGCGTCTCGGGCTTCACGTCGTCCGGTGTCTTGCTCATCGAAGAACTTGCCGCGTTGAAAGAAGGGGATCCGTTTCGCGCACCGTGTTTCCGTCAACTCGTCTGACCCAAGGGGCCACCATCATGACAATGTCCACTACGCGGCAATCGATCATCCCGCCGCCGTTCCAGGCGTTCTACGACGCTTACCACTTTTCACCCGCGACCCGCGTGGGGAACACGATCTGGGTCTCCGGCCAGGTCGGCATCGGCACGGATATGAAAGCCGGCGAGGGCATGCCGGCGCAGGCCCGCATCGCCTTCGAGTCCCTCAAAGCCGTGCTCGAGACGGCGGGCGCGAGCCTCTCCGACGTGGTGGAGCTGACCACCTTTCACACGGACTTACGCAGTGAAATGGAGGCCTTTTCGGCGGTCAAGGACGCGTACTTCCCGGCGCGCTATCCGTCGTGGACCGCGGTTGGCGTAACACAATTGGCGCTGCCAGAGTTGTGCATCGAGATTCGGGCTGTGGCCGTGGCAGGCTGCGGCGAGGACTGAGCGGTTCGGCCCCGATGTGTAGGGTTTGATTCTAACGATGCGTACTACGAATGAAAATGGGATCGGAAGGAGAGTCATGATGAGAAAGCACACCATCGGAACCATGTCCGCCGTCGCGGCTACTTTATTGCTCGTGGCCGGAGTGGCAGTTGCCGACGACCTCACGCCGTCAGGCGCCGAGCGCGCGGCCAGCAAGGACGGACTCGTGCCGGCGTTTGCCGGCAGGGAAGCCACGCCGGCCGGCTGGGAGTGGGGCAAGGTCCGCGGTGACTTCTGGAAGTACAGGAACGAAAAACCCCTGTACACGATCGATGCGTCGAACGTCGACAAATACGCCGAAAAGCTGTCACCGGGGGAGATTCAGCTCGTCAAGCAGTTGAAGGGCTACCGCCTGGACGTCTATCCGTCCCACCGCGAATGCCAGCTGCCGGATTTCGCCGAGCAGAATTCGAAGGCAAATCTCACGACGGCGAAACTCGCTTCGGATGGCGAGACGCTGCAGGCAGCGGCGCTACCGGGCGTGGCGTTTCCGCAGCCGAAGAACGGCGCCGAGGCGATCCTCAACTATGAAACACGGTACCGCGGCGAGGGGGTCGAGTGGTCGCCGGTTGTCACGTCCATTTCACCGCGCCCGGGCGGCAGCGACTGGATCGACGCAATCGGTCCCCAGGTGTTCTATTTCCCGGGGGGCAAGGATGGCAGCAGCACGCCGCAGGATGTTGACCAACTCAGTCTCGGTGCCTACTTTTCCGTCGATTCGCCGGCAGCACTGGCCGGGCAGGCCTTCGTGCAGCGGCAGTACTTCGATAAGGATTCGGAAACGTATTACTACTTCCCCGGCCAACGCCGGGTGAGACGCATGCCGGCCTATACGCACGATGCGCCACTGATCGGCTTCGAGAATCAGTATCTGATCGACGAATCCAACATGTTGAACGGCTCAATCGACCGCTTCAACTGGAAGCTCGTAGGCAAGAAGGAAATGATCGTCCCGTATAACGATTTCGGCATGTACACCTTCAAGGACAAACTGCATGACGTCGCCACGCCCAATGGCATCTCGTCCGATCATCGCCGCTACGAGGTGCACCGCGTCTGGGTCGTGGAGGCGACGCTCAAGCCCACGGCGCGCCACGTTGCGTCGAAGAAGGTGTTCTACCTGGACGAGGATAGCTGGCTTGCGCTCGTGGGCGAGGACTATGACGCGCAGGGCAAGCTCTGGAAGGTGCGCGAGAGCTACCCGATCCCGGTGTGGGAACTGGGCGGCGCCTGCGATAACGAGCCGTTCGTGCAGTACGACGTCAACAACGGGCGCTACGTGTTCGACGCTTCGTCGATTGGCCAGGGTAAGGACATTCGCTGGTACCAGCAGGTCAACGACCCGCGTTTCAAGACGGACTTCTTCACGGCTGAATCCTTGCGATCGGTGAGCGAGCGCTGAAGTTCGGCGAAGGACCAGGGACCGGCGTGCATCGGTGACGTGCGCCGGGATCGAGGGTGACGGCAGGGGAGATCCATGAAAACAAAGATCATCGGAAGATATATTGCGGCGTCGCTGGCCATGTTCGGTACGGCTGCGACAAGTGCGTACGGTTATGAGTTCACGACGGGTCTGGGTGATCTCACGGGTTCATGGGTGACCAACCTCACGGGGGGCGCGGGCATCCGCACAAAAAACCCGAGCTGCTCGCTTACCGGCGACCCGAACTCGTTCGGTTGCGGCGCGGCAGCCAACACCAATCAATGGGGCGTGGGTGACGACGGTAATCTGAACTACCGCAAGGGTCAGCCCTTCAGCACCTACATCAGCGCGACGAGCGAACTGCTCTTCAAGATGCCAAGCGAGGGCCTAAAGTTCATGATCCGTGGCACGGGTATGTACGACTTCCTCGCCGGCGACACGAACCGCACGCCGCTGTCGAGCACCGCTGCGGCGCAGGTCGTCTACAACGTGCAACTGCTCGACCTGTGGGGCGAGAAGGATTTCACGATCAACGGGCAGAACGCGCACGTGCGCCTCGGCAACCAGGTGGTCAACTGGGGCGAGAGCATGTTCGCGCAGGGCGGTATCAACGCCACCAACTCGCTCGACGTGCAGAAGCTGCTGATTCCCGGCTCTCAGCTGAAGCAGGCGCTGCTGCCCGCGCCGATGATCAGCTTTGCAGCGGACCTTTCTCATGGCTTTAGTACTGAGGATTACTACCAGTTTTCGTGGAACGGCAACCGCTATCCGCCGGTGGGCTCGTTCTGGTCGGTATCGAACAGCCTGGGCCGGGGAACCAACCCGTATACGGTGAGCACCACTAATCTGAACGTGGCCGGCCCCAGCGCCGGCACCATCGCGGGGGCCAGCAGCGGCAACCAGAACGTGCTCGACGCCATCAATAACGGCCTCGTCAGCGGTGCGTTTGCGGGGCCTCCCTTTAACGTTGTCGGCCTGCCCGTCAACTGGCAGGCGCCATCGAAGTACCATCCGCAGTTCGGCATGAAGTTCAACTATTCGCCGCGCTCCTTCGATGCGAACTTTGCTGTCTATTACGAGAACTACACCGACAAGTCGCCGGTGCTTTCGTCTCTGGCCAATGGGACGTTGGACTGGTCGTATCTGCAGAACCGTCAGCTCTTTGGCGCCAGCGCGAACTTCGGGATCGGCAACTGGGCGATCGGCACCGAGCTCTCGTACCGGCCGCACGATGCCGTCGCACTGTCGAGCTGCTATGGCGCAGGTGGCCCACTGGACCTGAACACCAACGGCGTGGCCGGCGTGAATTGCCAGCAATGGGCCGACATGAAGAAGCTCCAGTACGACATCAACGGGCTGCTGGCGCTCACGCGCAGCGAGTATCCGTTCCTCAAGCTGCTCGGTGCGGATGAAGCGACGCTGACCTGGGAGCTCACATGGATCTACTACCCTGGCCTGAGCCAGCGCGGCGTCACGCGCTCGGTGGATGGCCAGACGGTCACGCAGGTGCCTCAGGCGGGCTACCTGCCCTGGCTGAACAACGGATCCAGCCTGGGCTACCCGATCGGCATGGCGCAGGGCACGTCGAGCTCCGTGGGCGCAACCATCGATTTCAACTGGACCTACGACGGCACGCTGATTCATGGCTGGCAGGTGACGCCGGGCGTGACGTTCGCCGACGGACTCTACGGCTATACGCCGACGCTTACCGCGAACTACCTGCAGGGCTCGAAGTCGCTGAATCTCTACGTGCTGTTCAACCAGAACCCGACGGTCTGGCAGGCGGGCATCAATTACACGCTGTTCTGGGGTGGGCACAACACCGTAGGCAATCCCTACGCAGACCGCAACTTCGTCGGCATGTTCGTCACCCGGAACTTCTGATGGCCGAAGCGCCGGTGTGGGGTCCGATGCCGCTTGTCGCCGGAGCTGCCGAAATATTTGAAGGGAAAATGCCGTGTTAAATCGTCTGGTAAAAACGCTGGAAAGGGTGTTCTTCGGTCACCGCATGGCGGTGCTGGTGAGCATTGGCCTGTTCACCGTGGTCATGGCATTTTTTGCCGTGCAGTTGCGGATGGATGCGGGCTTCGAGAAGCAGATGCCGATCGGCCACGAATACATTCAGACTTTCCAGAAGTACCGCTCCGACCTGCTCGGCGCGAACCGGATCACCGTGGTCGTGCGTGCACGCAGGGGCTCGATCTGGACGAAAGAAGGGCTTACGCGACTGTACAAGGTGACCCAGGCGGTGACGTACCTGCCGAACGTGGACCGCATTGGCGTGCAGTCGCTGTGGACGCCGAACGCCTACGTGAACGAGATCACCGACGAGGGCTTCCGCGCGGAGCCAATCATCTCCGGCACGATCACGCCCGACCAGCTCACGCCCGACGTTGTCGCGAAGGTGCGCCGTGCGACGACACTCGGCGGCTATATCGGCACGCTCGTTTCGCACAACGAAGACAGCGCCATGATTACGGCCGAGCTCAACGAGCGGGACCGCACTGGCAAGGTGCTCGATTACGTGGCGTTCAACCACCTGCTCGAAGCCCAGATCCGCAAACCGTTTGAAGATGCGGGCTATGAAATCCAGATCATTGGCTTCGCGAAGCAGATCGGCGATATCGCCGATGGCGCGACCGCCGTGCTCGGCTTCTGCGGCATCGCGTTGCTGCTCACGGCGCTTGCGGTCTACTGGTACTGCCATTCGGTGCGCTTCACGGTGCTGCTGATTTCATGCTCGCTGACATCGCTCGTCTGGCAGTTCGGCACGCTGAAGCTGTTGGGCTTTGGACTGGACCCGCTCGCGGTGCTGGTGCCATTCCTGGTCTTTGCGATTGGCGTCTCGCACGGTGTACAGCAGGTCAATTTCATCGTGCGGGAGATTGCGCACGGCAACAGCTCGTTCGATGCGGCGCGGCACAGCTTCAGTGGTTTGCTGATTCCGGGCGTACTGGCACTCGTCACCGCATTCGTATCGTTTATCACGCTGCTGCTGATTCCGATTCCGATGGTGCGGGAACTGGCAATCACGGCATCGCTCGGCGTCGCATACAAGATCGTGACGAATCTGATCCTGCTGCCGGTGGCGGCGTCATGCTTCAACTTCGCGAAGAGCTACGCGGACAGCGCGCTCGAGCGCAGCGAGCGGCGCTCGGCGTGGTTGCGCGGGCTCGCGCGCATCGCCCAGCCGCGTTATGCAGGCGTGACCGTTGCATTGACGCTGGTGGTGTTCGCACTTGCCGCGTGGCAAAGCCGCGACCGTGTGATCGGCACACTGCAGCCGGGCGCGCCAGAACTGCGTGCGGATGCGCGTTTCAACCGCGATGCCACGTCGATCGCTTCGAGCTACGACATCGGCCTCGACTGGCTCACTGTCGCGATCGAGTCGGCGCAAAAGGGCTGCGATAACCCGGCAGTCGGCCTGTACGAGGACGACCTCACGAGCGCGATGCGCACCGAGCGAGGCGTGGTGTCGGTCGAGTCCTACTCGGCGATGCTGCGCCGCTACAACCAGGGCTACAACGAGGACTACCCGAAGATGAATGTCGTGCCGATCGACCCTGGGAACTACGGCGCGGTCTCGGTGGATGTGGGCCGGGTGAAGGGCTTCATGAAGGCGGATTGCAGCATGACGGCCGGGCACCTGTTTCTCACCGACCACAAGGCCACGACGATCAGCCGGATCCTGGACGACGTGAAGACGTATCGCGCTACGCATCCGTTCCCGGGCATCACCGTGCGTCTCGCGGCGGGCAATGCGGGCGTACTCGCCGCGACCAACGAGGAAGTGGCAGCGAGCGAACTGCCCATGATGCTCTACGTGTATGCAGCGATCCTGATACTGGTGTTCCTCGCCTACCGCGACTGGCGCGCGATGCTCGCGTGCTGCCTGCCGCTCTCGGTGGCGACTTTCATCGGCTACTGGTTCATGAAGGAACTGCAGATCGGGCTCACGGTGGCGACGCTGCCCGTCATGGTGCTGGCGGTGGGTATTGGCGTGGATTACGCGTTCTATATCTACAACCGGCTGCAGGTGCATCTGGCGGGCGGGCAGAACATCGTGAAGGCTGTGCAGCACGCAATGCTGGAAGTGGGTGTGGCGACGATCTTTACGGCTATCACGCTGGCCATTGGCGTGGCGACGTGGAGCTTCTCGGCGCTGAAGTTCCAGGCCGACATGGGCAAGCTGCTGGCGTTCATGTTCCTGGTGAACCTGCTGATGGCGATGACGGCACTGCCGGCGCTGGCCTCTGTGCTGGAACGGTGGTTTCCGAGGCGCAAACCGGCGCGTGCGCCTGGACTCTTCAGCCATTGAACAGGGGAGACGCAGTCATGATCAAGATACTTGTTGCTTGTGCCGCGCTGTGCGCGAGTGCGGCAGTCTGGGCTCTGCCGCCGGGAGCCATTGCGGAGTGGGCGGCGATGCCCGCACACGCGTGGGCGGCCCCGTCCCACATGATGCTGCTGGACGCCACGCGTGCGGGTAAGCGCATCGTGGCGGTGGGCGAGCACGGCGTCATCGTTATATCGGATGACGAAGGAAAGACGTGGCGCCAGGCGAAAGGAGTGGCTGTTTCGGCGACGCTCTCGGCAGTCACCTTTACCGACGCGCAGCACGGCTGGGCGGTCGGCCAGTGGGGCGTGATTCTCGCAACGGGCGACGGCGGCGAGACCTGGCAGAAGCAGCGGATGGACCTCTCGGTGGACCAGCCGCTCTTCTCAGTGCTGTTCACGAGCCAGAGAGATGGCGTGGCCGTAGGCCTGTGGTCGCTGATGCTCGCCACGCACGACGGCGGCAAGACGTGGACGAAGGTGACTGTGCCGAAGCCGCCGGGTGGCACGAGGGCGGACCGCAACCTGTACCACATTTTTGCCGACAGCAAGGGCGCGCTCTATATCGATTCGGAACAGGGGATGGTGCTGAAGTCCACGGATGGTGGCGCGAACTGGAGCTATCAGGCAACGGGCGGCAAGGGCACGCTGTGGACGGGCGTGGCGCTGCCCGACGGGCGGATCGTGGTGGGCGGGCTGCTGGGCAGCCTGTACCAGAGCAGCGACGGCGGGGCGACGTGGGCGGCGCTGAACGCGGGCACGAAGAGTTCGATCACCGATCTCGTAGCGACTCGAAACGGACTGATGGGCGTCGGGCTCGATGGCCTTGTGTTCCGGCAACGCGAGGGCAGCACGTCGTTCGAGGTTCATCAGCGCGACGATCGCGCAACGCTCACCGTCGCATTGATTGATGGCGCCGGCAAACCGGTGTTGTTTTCGCAGGAGGGGGTGCTGACGATCCATTGAGAAGCGCCAGTCGCTATCTTATTAAGAGTTCTCCTTAAGAGCGGAGAAGAAAGGGGAGAAACAATGAAACTGAATTGGGCATGAAAGATGGATCGGAAACGTAAGCCGGATACACAGACCCGGCGCCAGCTGCTACGCGTTACGGCGATGGGCGCGGCGTCACTCGCGGCCGGCGGCATGTCGCTGGCACAGGCCGCCATAACGAAGCCCATGAACGGCGACATTCTGGACGTCGCGATCATCGGCGCGGGTCTCGCTGGATTGACCGCGGGCCGTGACCTCAAACTGGCCGGATGCGATTCGTTCGTCGTGCTCGAGGCACGCAACCGCGTCGGTGGACGCACCTATAACCACGACCTCGGACACGGCGTCGTTTCCGAAGCTGGAGGGCAGTGGATCGGTCCCGGCCAGACCGCGATCTTCGATCTGGCACGTCAACTCGAGATCGATACGTTTCCGAGCTGGTACACGGGTAAGACCCTCGTGATGGCGCAGGGCGCTACGGTGGCCCAGGATTTTCATGGCGGCACGGGGGGTGACGACACGATCGGCAACCGGCTTGCCCAACTGTCGCGCGGCGTGCCGTCCGGCGCGCCGTGGAAAGCACCGCATCTGGCGGAACTGGACAAGCTCTCTTACGGCGAGTGGCTCTTGCAGCAGGGCGTGAAATACGAGGACGGCTACTTTCTTGCGCTAGCCGCGAAGCTGACCACGGGCGGTGCGCCGGCGCAGCTGGGTCTGCTGCACTACTTATCGATGATCAACAGTGCAAGCTGCAACTACACGCAGCTCGAAGCGTTCAAGGGCGGCGCGCAGGAAACGCGCATCGTCGGCGGTTCGCAGCGTCTGAGCATCAAGATGGCCGAGCAACTCGGCGACAAGGTCAGGCTGTCCTCGCCCGTGCGCAAGGTCACCGGCTGGGATCGTGACGTTGTGGAGGTGCACACCGATCAGGGCGTGGTTAAGGCGCGTCGTGCGATCGTCGCGATGAATCCGGCCCTGTGCAATCAGGTTGTTTTCGATCCGCCGTTGCCCGGCGGGCGGGCGCAACTCCAGCAGAACTGGCCCACGAACGCCCCCATGCGCAAGACGGTCCACGTCTACGACAAACCGTTCTGGCGCGACGCCGGTTATTGCGGAACGATCTTCCAGGTCGGTGGCCCCGTCTTCATGGCGTACGACAACTCGCCTCCCGATGCATCGCTCGGCGTGATCGCCGCATTCGTCGCGCCGGGGATGTTGCCGGACGATTCCGCGATGGCCGAAAAGACGCTGTCGGCCACTTTTGCCAAGGCATTCGGCGACCGCGCGCTGCATCCGACGCAGTTCCACGACTACGACTGGGGCCGGGTCGATCCATGGACCCTGCATTGCATCAATCCCATGCCGCCGGGCTTCTGGACCAGGTGGGGCAAGTATCTGCATCCCGCAGTGGGGCGCCTGATCTGGTCAGGGACCGAAACCGCCGACATCTGGGCCGGCGCGATGGACGGTGCCGTGCGTTCGGGCCACCGCGCTGCCTTGCAGGCGCTGGCCGGCTTCACTCGACGCGGCGAGGAGGCGTGAATGAAACGGGCATGGATCGTAAGCGCAGCCGTTGTGCTGGCAGGCGTCGCGGGCGTGGGAGCGCTCTACGGACGCGATTACCTCGACGGTATGCATTTCGAAAAGGCGATGAGCGAGATCGACAAGACGGCAGTGGCCAACGGTGGCCCATGGCCGCAACCGCAGGAGACCTGCTACTTCTGCCACGGTGCGCACGGGCAGTCCGTCAACGCCTGGTATCCGGCGCTGTCCGGACAGCCAGAAGCTTATCTCGTCGCCCAGTTGCACGCGTTTGCCGGCGACCTGCGACCTAGCCCCCACATGGGGGCGATTGCGAGGGAGCTTACGGACGAGCAGATCAAGTCGTTGGCTGTCTATTTCGCGCGGCAGACGCCGGCCCAAAGCGAAGCGGTGCACGGCCAGGCGGCGCTCGAAAAGCGCGGGATGGCGCTCGTAGCGGCGAAAAGCTGTCAGGCCTGCCACGGGGCGTCGTTCATGGGCCGCAACCTGGTGCCACGACTGGCGGGCCAGGGCGAAGCCTATCTCGCGAAGCAGCTTGCTGCGTTCAAGACGGGCGAGCGTCGTGACCCGAGCGGCGCAATGAACGGGATGGCGGCCACGTTGTCCGGCGAAGACATCCAGGCGGTGGCCAGCTATCTGGCGAACCTGACGCCGGGTGGCAGCGCGGCAGGCACGCAATAGCTGCCATGGCGTAACGGGCAGGAACAGTGGGGTGACAGGGGAATACCCTGTATTTTTTTCAGTTTCGTTAAGTTGTCAATATGACCTAAGTTGGGTATTTTGTTCTATTAATGAAGCGTGCTTCATCGCAACACTGCACTGACTGACGGTGCTGTTTGTCAGCCGCCGGCGACATCCCCGCATTTGACAGACGCAACATTTAACCAATCACGTTTCAGGAGACAAGCATGGCAAAGCATCCCGTCGTCGTTTATGGCGCAAGCGGTTACACCGGCATGTTGATCATGGACTGGCTCATCGACCAGGACATTCCCTTTACGGCGGTCGCGCGTAACGCGAAGCGCACGCAGGACATGATGGCCCAGCGTGTCGTGCGCCTCGAATCGGCGAACTACGAAGTCATCGAAGCCGAGCACAACGTGGATTCGCTCGTGAATGCCTTTCGCGGTGCAAAGGTCGTGTGCAACACGGTCGGGCCGTTCTTCAATTTCGGCCTTACCGCCGTGGAAGCGGCGCTCAAGGCAGGCTGCCATTACCTCGACACCACTGGCGAGCAGCACTATATCCGTCAGGTTCGCGAACAGTTCGGCGAGAAGTTCCGGCAGGCGGGGCTGCTGGTATCGCCCTCGAATGCCTACATGTATACGTTCGCGGAAATCGCCGCCGAACTGGCGCTTGAAACGCCCGGCATCGATGCGTTGGAGACCGCCACGCTCACGCGCGGCCCGCGCGGCGCCGGCGCCGGTGTGAGCGTGGGCTCCACTGCGACCATCTTCGAAGGCTATCGTCAGGAAGCATGCTATCTGTGGGAAAAGAAGCTGGTGCCGCATGACAGCCACGCTTCGTTCAACATCGCCTCTCCCGACTTCCTTCAGCCCGTGTTCGCCCTGCCGTGGGGCGGGACGTCGCTGCCGGTCTACTTCGAGCACGATCCGCGCGTGCGCAGCTGCGTTTCCTGCGTGGGCTTCTACGACAACAATGCGATGCAGATGGTGCACGCGCTTGGACAGAAGTGGGAAGCCGAGTACGCGAACTTGCCGCGAGAGCAGCAGGATGCGGTGCTCAAGCAACTCGTCGATTCGACCACGCCGGCCATGCCGCCACGCGAACGCACGTCGCTTCATCGCACTGTCGACTTCGCGATTGGCCGCGGCCAGCTCTCGGCCGTGCGCGCGACCGTGCACGGCATCACGCCGTACATCGCGACCGGGGCCATCCAGACGGCCGCGGCTATCAAGCTCCTCGACGGCGAGACCGCGAAGGTGGGCTTCGCCTCGGGTTCCAAGGCATTCGGGCATCGCTATCTGCTCGGCTTCCTCGAGCAGCGTGGGCTCGCGCGCGCGACCGTCGCTCAGCTGTAAGCGCCGCGAGCGCGCAGTTTCGGTACAGACTCAGGACAGACAGGGAAACACGGGATATGGCAATCATTGACTTCTTCGACCGCGGTTGGCGCATCAACCCCAACGGCATCGCCTACATCCAGGACGAGCGTAGCTATTCGTTCGATGAGGTGCACACGCTGTCGTGCCGCATCGCTAACGGCCTGCTCGCTGCCGGCTTCGAAAAGGAAGCGAAGGCTGCGGTCTGGGCCGACAACGACGTCACGGCATGGACCTGCACGCTGGCGCTGTGGCGTGCGGGTGTGGTGTGGATCCCGGTGAACGGGCGCAACGCGCCGCAGGAGAACCAGTACCTCCTCGACGCGTTCGATTGCGAAGCGCTGTTTTTCCACCAGACGTTCGCACCGGCGATCGAAGCGCTGCGTCCCCGTCTGCCCAAGGTCAGGCTCTGGGTCTGTATCGATGCCGATTTGCCGTGGGCGCCGTCGATCGAGAAGTGGAGCGCGGCGCAACCTGCGACAGAGCCGCGCGTCGATTACGACATGGACGACATCGTGACCCTTTCGGCCACGGGTGGAACGACGGATTTGCCGAAGGGTGTGATGAACACGCATCGCGCGTTTCAAACCTACTTCGCGCAGTTCATGATGGCGTTTCCGTATGGCGTGGAGCGTCCGGTGAATCTCGCCGCCGCGCCCATGACGCATACTGCGGGAATGCTCTCGCTGCCGTGCACCGCGCGCGGCGGCACGGTGGTCGTGTTGCCCAAGCCGGAGCCGGCGCTTCTTCTCGCGGCGATCGCGAAGCATCGGGTCACGGAGTTCTTCCTGCCGCCGACGGTCATCTATCGCCTGCTCGATATCCCCGGCATCGAGGACCAGGATTTTTCGTCGCTCAAGTGCTTCCTGTACGGCGCCGCGCCGATGTCGGTGGAGAAGCTCAGGCGCGCGATCGTGGTGTTCGGTCCGGTTATGGCGGGCGGCTACGGACAGACGGAAGCCCCCGCCTCCATCTCCTATCTCACGCCTGCCGAGCACTTCGTCGACGGCAAGCCTGCGCCGGACAGCCGGCTCTCGTCGGTCGGCAGGCCCAACCCGCTGATCCGCGTCGAAATCATGAACGATCGCGGCGAGATCCTGCCGCAGGGCGAGACCGGCGAAATCTGCGTGCGCGGCGACCTTGTCATGAAGGGCTACTACAAGGCGCCGGAGAAGACCGGGGAAACGATCATCGACGGCTGGCTGCACACGGGCGACGTCGGTCATCTGGATTCCGATGGGTATCTGCACATCACCGACCGCAAGAAGGACATGATCATCAGCGGTGGCTTCAACGTGTATCCGAGCGAAGTCGAGCAGGTGATCTGGGCCCATCCGGCGGTGCAGGATTGCGCGGTGATCGGTGTGCCCGACGAAAAGTGGGGGGAGGCCGTGAAGGCGGTGGTGGAGCTCAACGCGGGTCAGAGCGTCAATGCCGAAGATCTCGTGGCGTTGTGCAAGGAGAAGCTCGGCTCGATCAAGGCACCGAAGACTGTGGACTTCGTCGCGGCACTGCCTCGCAGTACGGCCGGCAAGGTGCTGAAGAAGGATCTGCGCGAGCAGTACTGGCAGGGTCAAACCCGCCGGATCTGAGTCAGCAACGTTGAGATAAAACACCATGAGCGACATTTACATCGCCGGCATTGCAATGACCGTGTTCGGCCGGCACTTCGAGCGCAGCATCGACGATCTCGCGGGCGAAGCGCTACGCGGAGCATTGAAGGATGCGGGTTGCGATGCTGGGGCGATCGGCGCGGCTTTCTATGCCGGCATCACCAATGGGCCGCTGCAGGGCCAGCTGTCAATTCCGGGGCAGGTCGTGTTCAGCAAGATCGGGATTGAAGGCATTCCGGTCTACAACGTCGAAAACGCCTGCGCATCGGGCAGCACCGCGGTGCATCTCGCAGCGCAGGCACTTCGGTCGGGCGCCTGCGATGTGGCGCTCGCGCTCGGCGCGGAGAAGATGAACGTCGCGGACAAGGCGAAGTCATTCGCCCTGTTCGAGGCGGGCTGGGACGTGTCGCGCGTCGACGAAAACTTCGCCAGGCTGATGAAGCTCGGCGAAGGCATCGAGCCGCCGCCCGGATCGGAGTCCGATCGGCCCTATAGCCGCTTCATGTCGGTCTACGCCGCGCTGTGCCGGTATCACATGAAGACCTACGGCACCACGCAACGCCAGATCGCCGCCGTGTCGTCGAAGAACCATCTGCATTCGGTGCACAACCCGTATTCGCAGTTCCGCCAGCCGTTCACGATCGACGAAGTACTTGCGGCACCGCCGATCACGTATCCGATCACGCTGCCGATGTGCGCGCCGGTTACGGACGGTGCGGCAGCGGCGATCCTCTGCACCACGGAGGGGCTGCGGCGCATCGGCGCCGACCACAAGCGTTGCATCCGGATTGCGGCGAGCATGATCCGCAGCTTCACGCATCGATGCGCCGACGAGCCGGAAAAGAACATCGGCCGCCTCGCCGCGCTGCAGGCCTATCAACAGGCAGGCCTCGGCCCCGAGGACATAGATGTCGCGGAAGTGCACGACGCGTCGGCAATGGGGGAAATCATCCAGGCTGAAAATCTGCAACTGGTCCCGATCGGCCAGGGCGGCCCCGCAGCCGAGCGCGGCGAGTTCACCCTCGGCGGGCGTATTCCAATCAACACATCCGGCGGCCTCGAATCGAAAGGCCATCCACTGGGTGCGACGGGAATCGCTCAGCTATACGAACTGGTGACTCAACTGCGCGGCGAAGCGGGCGCGCGTCAGGTATCCGGCGCGCGGCACGCAATTCAGGAAAACGGCGGCGGATTTCAGGGTATCGAAGAGGCGGCGCTCGCCGTCCACATTCTGAGCAAGACTTGAAGGAGCGCGCATGAGCGAGACAACGGAAACCCAGGCAGGACAGCAAGGCGACTCGCGCTCCGGAGTGAACCGCCGCACTTTCCTCAAGGGCGCGGCGGCAGTAGCCGTAGTGGTGCCGGCAGTGGCGGCCACGCAATGCGCGCGCGTCGAATCGGCTGGGCCAGTGGAGGAGGCCAAAATGACCGCTGACATGGAGAAGTACCGCGCGCTTGGCGGCTGGGTGGAAAGGCCGGGCGACATACAGCCGGAACTCGTGGGCGACACGAGTGCGGATGTGATCATCGTCGGCGCCGGGTTTGCCGGGCTGTCGGCTGCGCTGGAACTGGTCAGGCACGGAGCGAAAGTGATCGTGCTCGAGCGCGAGTTTGCCGGCTTTGGTGCAAGTGGACGCAACGCTGGCTATCTGGCCGGCGCACTCGCGCTCGAGTACGATCTTTTTCTCAAGGACATAGGCAACCAGAAAGGCAGGGAGATCGTTCGCTACTACGAGGAGGCAGTCCCCTTCGTGGAGGGAAAGCTCAAGGAGCACGAGATCGACTGCGACTATAACCAGACGGGCATTATCCGCGCGGGCATCGATCCCGCGCAGGAAGACAAGGTGCGCGAGGACATGCGAACCGGTGCCGAGCTGGGCTTTCAGTCGGAGTTTCTCGATCAGGCCGAGATGCGTGCGCGTGGCATTCCGCCTGCGTTCCTGTTTGGCAACTACGTGCCGCGCGGGGGCACGCTGCATCCCGGCAAGTACGTGATGGGGCTCAGGCGCGCGGCTCTGCGGGCAGGCGTGAAGATATACGAGAACACGCCGCTGCTGTCTTACACGGAAGGGCCGGTCATCATGGTGCAAACTCCGCGAGGCAGTGCGAGTGCCCCGGCTCTGATGCTGGCCACCAACGCCTATACGCCGCAACTCGGCCTGCTTGCAGACAAGGTCGTGCCGTTACGGGTCTCGGCGATCGAGACCGAGCCGCTTTCCGATGCTCAGCGCAAGGCGTTGGGTTGGCTGCGACGCGAAGGCATCGTGACGGCGCACTGGACCATGGAAAGCCATCGCCTGACCGTCAACAACACGCTCGTGGTGACGACCAAGCGCCTCCGTTATCCATACGGCTCCAAAACACCGAACGTACCCGACTATGATTCGTATCGCGAGCTGCGCACGGCTCTGCATGACCGCTTCCCGACCCTCAAAGGCATCGCGCTGCGGGCATGCTGGAGCGGCTATATCAGCTTTGCCAATGACGCGCTGCCGGTCGTCGGGGCAACGGGCGCGCATCAGAACATTTTCTACAGCGCTGGGTGCTCCGGGCATGGCGTGGCCGCCCAGTCCATGGTGGGAAACATGATCGCCGGGCGGATTCGCGGCACCGAAAATCCGCTCCTTTCGGCGCTGGATCACAAGACGCCGTCGACACTGCCCGAGCCGTTGCGATGGTGCGTCATGAATGGGGCGCTGGGCGTGGTGAACGTGCTCGACGACCGTGTGAACGGCAAGGCGCGTGCCGCGCAAGCGCAGCGGGCGTAATGCGATCAGCGCCACAGAATGCTTTCGGAGACCATGTCGCTCGAGGCCCCGTTTGGGGCATTCGGAGAGTCGCTTGATGTTTGACTACTGCGAATTGAGGTGATATTGGGCGAGGACGAACGCTGCATCACGCGCCCGCCATGAAAATGGATGTTCAACCTGGTGTAAGGTATAGTCATGTTTACCTAGAGAACGGTTCGTGTGACCGCGTTGCTTCGCTTCGGCGAGGCGTCATACTTCACTCAGGACGGAAAGCGATGACAGTGCCAAAAGAACCCAGCACCCGTAAGCGGCGCCCGTCGAGCGCAGCACCTTCCACGGGAACCGCACCCGACGGACTGCGGGCCCAGGGCATACGTACGCGCAATGCCATTATTCGTGTGGCGAGGAAGCTCCTGCTCGAGAATGGTCCCATGGACTTCTCGCTGCGTGCCGTTGCGCTGAAAGCGGGAATCAGTGTCAGCAACCTCCAATACTACTTCCCGACGCGGCCTGACGTCGTGCGGGCGGTGATGGCGCCGGTGATCGACACGTATCTCGATGTTCTGAAACAGGCGCTCCAGAACAATGCCTCGCCACGTGCGGCAATCGACGCCATTCTCGATCAGTCGTTGCGGGACGCGAAGGACTCGAAGAACATCCCGCTGTGGTGGCATTTCTTTTCGTTTGCGTCTACAGACCCCGAGTGCGCACAGATGCGAGACGAATGGTACGACACCTTGACAAGCGAATTTGCCCAGCTCATTCGCGCCGTGAATCCGGAGCGTGGGGCGGCCGAGAGTGCACATATCGCCATGTTGCTCATTTCAATGGTGGACGGAATGACACTCCATCTGGGCACCGCGCGCAGCAAGCGCGCATATATGCGAGGGTTCGAAGCGAAATTTCTTCAGGTCGCGCATGAGATGGTGTGGGGGAAGGCTGTCGACGCCAAGGCGGCTTAGGGCAGGTCACGCCAGTTCTGGCCCCGGCAGCCACAGCTGCCATGGCAGTGTAGAAAGAGGACAGGGGAATACCCTGTCTTTTTTTTTCGGCTAGTGTTTTGTATTGTTACCTATGTTTGTCTTTATGTTCTATAAGTGAAATGACCGGGTTGTCGGGCAGTCCGGTCGACATGCGTCCAGGAGAGGAGGAGTACCGAAATGATTCGACTGCACAAGTCCGTAGGGTTGCCGCTGGCAGGATTGACCGGTTTCGAAACGCCGATGAGCGAGGAGGAGCGTGCGATCCAGGACACGGTTCACCGTTTCGCACGCGATGTACTGAAGCCCGTCGGTCGCGAACTCGACCGCATGACGCCGGAGGAAGTGATCGCGCCCGGTTCGCCTTACTGGGCCGCCATGATGGAAAGCGCGAAACTGGGCCTCGATCCGCAGCTTCTCACGCAGCTTCCCCCAGACATGGCGGTGCGCATCGAATCGCTGATCGGCGAAGAGCTCGGCTGGGGTGATGCTGGGCTTGCCGTTTCGATCGGCGTGGCGCCCGCTCCGTTGATGATGGCGCAGTCGGTTGGCAATCAGGAGCTGATCGACATGTGCACCGGCAAGATCGGCTGCTGGATGAACACCCAGCCCGACCGCGGCTCCGATGCCGCGATTCTCTACCGCGACGAGATCAGCGCGGGCGGCAAGCAGCCGGTCGGCAACCTCACGGCGAAGGTGGGCACGGACGAGATCGTCATCAACGGGCAGAGTTCGGCGTGGATCTCGAACGGCTCGGTCGCGCAGGTGGCTATTGCGTATATGGCTGCAGACTACGGTGACGGCTTCTACGGTACCGGCGAACATGGCATGTTCACCAACGGCGTGGGCATGATCATTCCGCTCGATCTGCCGGGTATCTCGCGCGGCAAGCCGCTCGACAAGATTGGCCAGCGCTCGCTGCCGCAGGGCGAGATCTACTTCGACAACGTGAAGGTGCCCAAGCGTTTCGCCGTTGCATTGCAGGACGATTATCTCGGCAATCTGGCCTCGACCTGGTCGTTCGCCGGCACGCACATGTGCCAGGTGTTCGTGGGTGTGGCCCGCGCGGCGTTCGAACTGGCACTGGCGTATTGCCACGAACGTAAGCAGGGCGGGGCGCTGTTGATCGATCACCAGATGACGCAATTGCGCGTGGGCGAGATGCTACGTCGGCTGGAGATGGCGCGGGCCATTGCGCGACGCAGCCTCGCGTTCTCGCGCCTGTCTCCGAAGAGCCATCCCTACGCGACGGCCCAGGCCAAAGTCAGCGTGACCGAGGAAGCGATGAAGATCACGCACGAGGCCTTCCAGCTCTTCGGCGGCAACGGCACCACCCGCGAATTCCCGATCGAGAAACTGTTCCGCGATGTGCGGTCCGCACTGATCGAAGATGGAGAGAACTACCACCTCACGTTGCGCCTCGGCGTGCTGGCAGGAAAGCTCTACCAGGGCGGGTGGACGAAGGAGTAAAGATGTCGTCGACCCGATGTCGCGGCGTGGCGTCAAGGTAATCGTGGCGGTCAACAAGGACGGAGAAGCGCCCATCTTCACCGTGGCTGATTACGGTCTCGTCGGCGACCTTTTCCAGGTGGTGCCGGAGTTGGTGTCGTTAATCTGAGCGCATAAAAGGCGGGATGTCGCGAGCAGGCTTCGAGATACAGGGGAATACTCTGTATTTTTTCTGTTTTGTTTGTGTGTATTATGACCTATATTTGGTTGATTGTACTAACACAGATAAGCGGAGCAGCAGACTTCGCGGTTCCCAGCCAGGCGCGCGAATGAATGTGAAAGGATTCCGAATGATTCTGGCAGCAGGGTGTAGCGATCGGATATGGAGCCTGGAACCTGGCGCCTGAGCAGAGCGGCTTCGGTGAGCCACAAGGAGCGGGAACCTTCATCACGTAGACAGAGGCACTATGGCAAAAAAATCTTCCCCTGACGGCGCTGCAAACCTGCAGCGCAGGCAATGGCTCAAATATGCCAGTGCCTCGGCTGCCGTCGGCACGCTCGCAATGGGTGCCCGACAGTCGCATGCCGCGGTTACCAAGGCCGCGCAAGGCGCGGACGGCATTCTCGACGTCGCCATCATTGGAGCGGGGCTGGCCGGACTGACCGCCGCGCGAGACCTGCGTCAGGCGGGCTGCGAGTCCTTTCTGGTGCTGGAAGCCCGGGATCGTGTGGGGGGACGAACACTCAACTACAACATCCCCGGTGGCTTCGTTTCGGAAGTCGGCGGGCAATGGATGGGGCCCGGCCAGACCGCCGTCGCTGATCTCGCGCGTGAACTGGGCGTCGGGACTTTCCCAACCTACTACGACGGCAATACGGTCATTCTGGGCGGTGCGGGGCGTATGACAGTCGATCTGAAGGGCACGTTCGGCACCGACGAGGCGGTCGGAGCAAGGCTCGGCAGGCTGTCACGTGACGTACCTTGTGGTGCGCCGTGGACGTCCTCGAAGGTCGGCGAGCTGGACAAGCTCTCGGTCGGCGATTGGCTGGCGAGGCAGGACATCAAGCCTGAAGACCAGGTGGCATGGAATGCCAGCAGCATTCTTTCGGGCGGCGCGGCGCCGGCGAAGATGGGGTTGCTGCATTTCCTTTCGATGATCAATTCGGCGGATTGCGATTATTCGCAGCTCGACAGCATCAAGCACAGCGCCCAGGAAACCCGCTTCGTCGGCGGCTCGCAAATCCTCAGCATCAAGATGGCCGGGCAACTGGGCGACAAGGTGCGACTGTCTACGCCGGTTCGCCAGATTTCCGGATGGGACGGCGACGTTGTCACCCTGCATACCGACCATGGAGAAGTGCGGGCACGGACCGTCGTCGTGGCCATCCATCCGGCTTTGTGTCATCAGGTGCAGTTCGATCCGCCTCTGCCCGACAAGCGCGCGGCCTTGCAGCGCGCATGGCCCGCGCATTC
The DNA here is from genome assembly GCF_050436385.1 of Paraburkholderia sp. MM5477-R1. Taxonomy (NCBI): domain Bacteria; kingdom Pseudomonadati; phylum Pseudomonadota; class Betaproteobacteria; order Burkholderiales; family Burkholderiaceae; genus Paraburkholderia; species Paraburkholderia sp. MM5477-R1. The sequence goes on along the minus strand of NZ_JBNDMC010000010.1, from coordinate 208,222 downwards.
CCCTGCACGGAAGACGGCCATGGTCTATCGCCGCCCGTTCTGGCGCGACAAGGGCATGAACGGCAGCATCTTCCAGGTCAATGGCCCCATCCTCTGGGCCTTCGACAACTCCCCGCCCGCTGGGGAGATCGGGGTGATCAACGCGTTCGTCGAGAATGGGATGGTCCCTTCGGAGCGGGACGCGGCAATGGCCATGCACAAGCAACTCTACGCGCAGGCATGGGGCGACGACGCGCTGTCTCCCATCGCCTACCACGATCAGGACTGGAGCCGGGTCGATCCCTGGACCATTACCTGTATTTCCGCCATTCCGCCGGGCTTCTGGAGCGCCCACGGAGAAGCGCTGCACCCGTCGTGCGGCAAGCTGATCTGGTCGGGGACGGAGACGGCGAATATCTGGGCCGGCTACATGGATGGCGCCGTGCGCTCCGGCCATCATGGCGCGCTTCAGGCACTGAATGCCCTGCGTCGGGCGTAAGAGGGCAGCGATGAAAAAATACCTATTGATTGGCATTCCTTTGGTTATCGTCCTGCTGCTGGCCGTTTTCGGTTCTGATCTGCTAGGTCTCTACAGGCTTCAGGGCTATATCACTACTTCGACAGCAGCCTATCTCGCCGACGGCGGCCCCTGGCCGCACGTGACCGACACCTGCACTGTGTGTCACGGCGTCAAGGGCAATTCGCTTCATCAGGGCTATCCGAGCCTGGCGGGCCAACCGGCCCCCTACCTGGAAACCCAACTCCACAATTTCGCCAGTGAGGCGCGGCGCAATCCGAACATGGGACCTCTCGCGATGACGATGAGCGATCCGCAGATCAAATCCCTCGCTGAGTATTTCGCCGGTGCGACCCCTGTCGCGAATCGCTACTTCAAGCCGGATCAGCAACTGCGCGAGAAGGGACAGCACCTGGTGGCTGCGGGCAACTGTGTCGCATGTCACGGTTCCCAATTGATGGGCCACGAGCAGTTTCCGCGTTTGGCTGGTCAGGGATATGACTATCTGCTCGCGCAGTTCGACGAGTTCGCTTCCGGCACCCGAAGCGAACCCACCGGCGTAATGAAAAGCCTGTCGCAAGGCTTTTCACCGGAAGACCGCAAGGCTATCGCGAGCTATCTGGCAAGCCTCGATCCGAAGAAAAATTGACCAATCAGATGCAACCTGAGTTGGGAGTTTAGTCATGGACCTCAGATCTTTAGTTCTTATGCTCTCTAGTGCTTTGCTGGCATTGAGCTCATTTTTCTACGGCTGGAAGATCGTTAAGAAACGAAACTATCTTCTCGGGCTGGAGATGTGGATTGTCGGTATCTCCGCGACGAACGCCATCGGATTCTTTGCCACTGGCAATGCAGTTTCCTATGAGGTAGCGCACTTCTTCGATGCGTTCTCTCGCGGATTCGGCATGCCCATCATCGCCGTCGCGGGCATGATGGCGATTACGCATGGCTACAAGCCGTCAATTCGCCAGGACGTCGCGGCATTCGTCGCCTCGTTTGCGCTCACATTCGTCCTTGTGGGAGCGGATTTCATCGCTGGCGTTTTGCCCTATTACTATCTGGCGATGTGGATCTGGCTGTCGATCTATCTCGCTTATTTCATCGTGCGATTGCTGAACGTCGGCGCGATGCTTGAGGGGCTGGGCGTGGCAGTGGCGCTGGTGACGTCGCTCGCGATTGCCGGCATCTACGATTTCTACAAGATTCCTGGTGAGGAAACCAACGTCGTGCTCAATTTTTACACGCTTGCGCTGTGCACGTGGGCCTACTTCATGCCGGCGATCTATTACAGCTACTGCGCCCTTGAGCGTGTTCGAAGCGGGAGCGTGGCTTCGAAGAACGCTACTCCCTACTGCAATTGAATGAAGAACGTTGCTGTTGCCGCGGTCCGCGACAACCGGGAGTTATGCGCGGGCGGCGCTGAAGGTTTTATCCTGGAGACTATGATGAATCAGACCTCGCGCAAGGTAATGCGCTTTACGGCTTGGAGTGCCATCATCGGCGGCATTCTGGCGTACGCGAATGTTGGATTGTCTGTCGCGGTGACGGGCCCGGATGCGGACATGGTGCTGCATGGTGTATCGATGCTGGCATTGCCACCGGATATCCGCGACCTGTTCCGCTGGTGCATGGTTGCCGACACGCTTGGCTTCTACCTGCCGTTCCTCGTCATCGGCGGATACTTCGTGCACGTATTTCGTGAGGAGTTGGGCGCGCTCGGCAACATGGTGGCAATGGCCGTCGTGCTGTATGTCATGGTGGGCGTGACAGGCGCAGTTCTGCAGTTTGCAATCCTTCACCCGCTGGCACATCTGTATGCGGGCGGGGACGATGCCACGAGAGGCGCAGCGGCGGCAGTATGGACAGCGGTAGCCAATGGGACGCAAAACGGGCTCTGGTGGATCGAAGGCCCCCTCGTGCTTTTCTGGACGTTGATTGCGGCCAAACTGCTCAAGAACGCGGGCTGGAAGGGAGCGATTCTGTTGAAGATCGTCGGCTGGGCTTTCGGCTTGTTTTTCGTGTTCGGCTTTTTTCCGGATCTCGACGCGCTTTCGAATGCCAGTGAAATGGTCGTCGTGCTGGTTCTGCCGCTGTGGATGTTGTTGTTCGGCTGGCAGTTGCTCCGCCGCGCACGGACGTTACCGGCACGCTTGCATGGCGTTGGCGCAACCACCTAAGACATTGCTCGGGTTCAGCCCAGAGCGACGCCAAAGCATTTCCCAGCGATGTAAGCAATCCCGATAGTCGTGAACTCGCTTATCCCGCCGTTCTTATCGCGATATGGCCCAAAACGTACTTTTTTTCAACTCTCAAACACATCTCAACACTGGATTAGATATGACTACCCTGATCGTGAGCTACCCGAGCACAGAAGGCGGGAGGTTTGACCGCGAGTATTACCTTTCGGTCCATGCTCCGCTTGTCCTCTCGGCGTGGGGTGAGTTCGGTCTGCAATCGGCCGAGGTCCTGTTTCCATCACCAGCGCCGCAACCCTTCGCATGCGTAGCGATACTACGTTTCAGCGATCAGATCGGGATCGATATGGCCCTTTCCTCCGCCAAAGCCGCCGAAGTGATCGGCGACGTGAAAAACTTCACCGATATCACACCGACGATTTTCCACGCGGACGACTGACGGATCGCGCAGCGGCCTGACTTCGCTATTGCCGCCTGGGCTGCATCGCACCACTGCGCTTTCTGTCGTCTGAAGGGGTGGTCGACTCGCTCAACTGCATCCAGCAAGGTGTGCTTCAGTGTCCCTCGGTTTTCTCGACGGCGTGGGCGCCCAGCCTGACGTCGTCGATCGATACCTCGAAGGTGCGAGCATCTCGCGCGCGTTATTGACCGAACCGGGCGCGCGCGTGACGCAGGCGCAGTTCGCGACGCTGTACCGGGCACTGGCGATCGAATTCGACGACGAAATGCCGGGCATCTTCACGCGGCCATTACGCAACGGCACCCTGAAATTCCTGTGCCTGAGTCTCCTCGACGCGCCCAACCTGGAAACCGCGATGCATCGGTTCGGCCAGTTCATGCATATCGTGCTCGATGACTTCCGGTTCGAGACACGGCGCAGTGCTCTGGTGGCTGATGTCGCGCTCGGACAGGGCGCCGCGGCCGTCAGCGTCCTTGGTCAGGAACTGATGCTGAAACTCGCGCACGGCGTGGCGTCCTGGCTCGTCGGCCAGAAGATTCCGCTGCTGCAAGTCCGCTTTGCGTTTCCGCGTCCACCGCATGATATCGGCTTCGATGATCCGACCGCCTTCCAGCGGGCCTTTCGGCACTGGACGGGCAGCACACCTGGCGCGTACCGCCGCGGCACCTGATTCCATTGACAACACCGGGCCTGCACGAGGGGCCGGTGTTGTCGCGCATCGGCCGTGAAAAACGCGCCGCGCCACGGCTACACGACCGGATTGCTCGTATTCCGTGGCCGACTTTGTCAATAGATGGTCCGGTTCGGTCAGCCGGATTCGCCATGTTCGAGGCTACGATGTCCGTCAATCGTTGCCGTGCAGGACCTGGCGTTCCAGTGTCATGGCACCCCTTTAAATTCCACCATTGGGAAGACACAGGATGACCTATTCCGCGCCCGTCAAGGACATGCTGTTCGCCATGAATGAACTTGCAGGTCTCGAACACGTGTCGACGCTGCCCGGCTTCGAGGACGCGACAGTTGAAACTGCGCAGGCAGTCCTCGAAGAAGCCGCCCGCTTTAATGCGGACGTGCTGGCGCCACTGAATGTCGAAGGAGACAGGAACCCGAGCAGCTGGACGGATGGGGCGGTCACCGCCTCGCCAGGCTTCAAGGAAGCATTTCAGCAGTTCGCCGAGGGCGGCTGGCAGGGTGTCGTTCACCCCATCGAATATGGCGGCCAAGGGTTGCCGAAACTGCTTGCCACACCGTGCATCGAAATGCTGAATGCCGCGAACCTGTCGCTTGCGCTGTGTCCGTTGTTGACCGACGGCGCGATCGAGGCGCTATTGACCGCGGGCAGCGAGGAGCAGAAGCAACGCTACGTGCCGAAGCTGATCTCTGGCGAGTGGACCGGTACGATGAACCTCACTGAACCGCAGGCCGGTTCCGATCTCGCGCTCGTGCGCACACGCGCTGAACCCTGCAACGACGGCACATACCGCATTTTCGGAACGAAGATCTTCATCACCTGGGGCGAGCACGATATGGCGGGGAACATCGTGCACCTTGTGCTCGCGCGGATACCGGACGCGCCGCAAGGTGTGAGGGGTATTTCGCTCTTTATCGTCCCGAAGTTCATGATCAACGACGACGGCACGCTTGGCGCGCGCAACGACGTGCAGTGCGTGTCGATCGAACACAAGCTGGGCATCAAGGCGAGCCCCACGGCGGTGTTGCAATTTGGTGATCACGGAGGCGCAATCGGTTACCTGATCGGCGAGGCCAACCGCGGGCTCGAGTACATGTTCATCATGATGAACGCGGCGCGCTTCGGTGTCGGCGTGCAGGGCATCGCTGTTGCCGATCGCGCGTACCAGAAAGCCGTTGCCTATGCGAAGGAGCGCGTGCAGAGCCGGCCGGTTGACGGTTCGGCTAAACAGTCAGTGGCGGTTATTCAGCATCCCGACGTGCGCCGCATGCTCGCGACGATGCGCGCGTTGACGGAAGGAGCCCGTGCGCTCGCCTACGTCGCTGCTGCCCACAGCGACATCGCGCATCGTCACGCCGACGAGCCGGTGCGAGCCGACCATCAGGCGATCTACGAATATCTGGTGCCAGTCGTGAAGGGTTGGAGTACGGAGCTGTCGATCGACGTCGCGAGCCTGGGCGTACAGGTGCATGGCGGGATGGGTTTCATCGAAGAGACTGGCGCCGCGCAGTACTACCGCGACGCACGCATTCTGACGATCTACGAAGGTACGACCGCGATCCAGGCGAACGACCTGGTCGGACGCAAGACGCTCCGCGACGGCGGTGCGGTCGCCAAGGTGTTGATTGAGCAGATTGACGAAACGCTTGCGGCGTTGTTGGAGCATGCCTCGTACGAGTCCAGCCCAGCGTTCCAGGTGCTTTACCGTCATCTTGCGGCGGGTCGCGTTGCGCTGGCGAACGTCGTCGAGTTTGTGCTCGCCCGAGCCCAGCAGGAACCGAACGTGGTGTTTGCCGGCAGTGTGTCGTATCTGAAGCTGGCCGGCATCGTGCTGGCTGGCTGGCAGTTCGCCCGGGCGCTACTGGTGGCCACGGACAAGCGCAGCGACGATCCGTCGTTCTACGACGCGAAGATCGCGACGGCACACTGTTTCGCGACGCAGGTCCTGCCGCAGGCACTCGCGTTGGAAGCGGCCATCGTCGGCGCGCAGGATGACGTGGGCGTGCTGGCGCTGACGGAAGACCAGTTCTGATGCAAGGGGGGATCATGACTGAAGCTCGCCTCATCGAGCAATACGGTCCACGCGAGTCGATGGAATACGACGTCGTGATCGTCGGCGGCGGCCCGGCTGGGCTGTCCGCGGCGATCCGGCTGAAGCAGTTGGCCGCGGAGAAGGGCGTCGAGCTTGGCGTGTGCGTACTGGAAAAAGGCTCGGAGATCGGGGCGCATATCCTCTCGGGCGCGGTGATGGACCCGCGTGCGATCACCGAACTGATTCCCGACTGGAAGGAAAAAGGCGCGCCGCTGACGGTCGACGTGACCGAAGACCGCTTCCTGTTGCTCTCGGAGACGGGCGCGAAGAGCGTGCCGACCTGGGCGCTGCCGGACAATTTCAAGAACCACGGCAACTACGTGATCAGCCTCGCGAACGTGACGCGCTGGCTGGGTCAGCAGGCCGAGGCGCTCGGCGTCGAGATATTCCCGGGCTTTCCGGCGGCCGAGATTCTGTACAACGACGATGGTTCGGTCAAAGGCGTCGCGACCGGCAATCTGGGCGTCGGCAAGGACGGCGAACCGACCGGGAACTTCCAGCTCGGCATGGAACTGCACGCGAAATACACGCTGTTCTGCGAAGGCGCGCGCGGGCATCTCGGCCGTCAACTGAATGACAAATTCAGGCTGCGCGAAGGCGCCGATCCGCAGGTCTACGGCATCGGCATCAAGGAACTGTGGGAGATCGATCCGTCGAAGCACAAGCCGGGTCTGGTGATGCACACGGCCGGCTGGCCGCTCGAAAACGACACGTATGGCGGCTCGTTCCTCTATCACATGGACAACAACCAGGTGGTGGTCGGTTTTGTGGTCGGCCTCGGCTATTCGAATCCGTATCTGTCGCCGTTCGAGGAATTCCAGCGCTTCAAGACCCATCCGGCGATCCGCGCGATTCTCGAAGGCGGCAAGCGGGTGTCGTACGGCGCGCGGGCGATCACCGCGGGTGGCCTGCTGTCGCTGCCGAAGCTGGTGTTCCCGGGTGGCGCGCTGGTGGGCGACGATGCGGGTTTCCTGAACGCATCGCGGATCAAGGGCTCGCATGCGGCGATCAAGACCGGCATGCTGGCGGCGGAGGCTGCTTTTGAAGCCGTGCAGGCAGGCCGCACCAGCGATGAACTGACGGCCTATCCGGAGTCGTTCAAGACCTCGTGGCTTCACACGGAATTGCATCGTGCGCGCAACTTCAAGCAGTGGATGAGCAAGGGCCTGTACCTCGGCACGCTGATGGTCGGCATCGAGCAGAAGCTGCTCGGCGGCAACGTGCCTTGGACGCTGCATCACCAGCATTCCGATCACGAGATGCTGAAGCCGGCTTCGCAGTGCAAGCCGATCACGTATCCGAAGCCGGACGGCAAGCTGACGTTCGATCGGCTCTCCTCGGTGTTCATCTCGAACACGAATCACGAGGAAAATCAGCCGGCTCACCTGACGCTGAAAGACTCTTCAGTGCCGGTGAATGTGAACTGGCAGACCTATGCCGGCCCCGAGTCACGCTACTGCCCGGCCGCCGTCTACGAGTTCGTCAGGAACGACGACGGCAGCGAACGCCTCGTGATCAACGCGCAGAACTGCGTGCATTGTAAGACGTGCGATATCAAGGACCCGACGCAGAACATCGTGTGGGTGACGCCTGAAGGCGGCGGCGGTCCGAATTATCCGAATATGTGATCGGCCGACAGCGCTTCGTTTCAAGAAGGGCACGGCAACCAATTCAAGGAGCAACTGATGCAGAGGGAAGTCGTTGTTGTCAGTGGTGTCCGCACGGCCGTCGGGAAATTCGGCGGCAGTCTGAAGGATCTGCCACCGACTGAGCTTGGCGCGATCGTCGTGCGCGAGGTGCTGGCGCGCGCGCAGCTCGCAGGCGACCAGGTCGGGCACGTCGTGTTCGGAAACGTGATCGCGACCGAGCCCAAAGACCTCTATCTGGCGCGGGTCGCCGCGCTTAACGGCGGCGTCTCCGAAGCGACGCCGGCCTTTACCGTCAACCGGCTTTGCGGGTCGGGCCTGCAGGCGGTCGTCTCTGCTGCGCAAACCATTCTGCTCGGCGACGCGGATGTAGCGATCGGCGGCGGCGCGGAGAACATGAGCCGCGCCCCGTATGTGACGCCCGATGCGCGCTTCGGTGCGCGCATGGGCGACGCCCGCCTGATCGACATGATGCTCGGCGCGCTGAACGATCCATTCCATGCGGTGCCGATGGGGGTTACCGCGGAGAACGTCGCGCAGAAGTACGGCATCATGCGTGACCAGCAAGACGCACTGGCGCTGGAATCGCACCGCCGGGCCACCCGCGCGATCGCCGAGGGACGCTTCAAGGAACAGATCCTCCCGATAACGCGGAAAGTCAAAGGCAAGGAGGTCGTGTTCGATACCGACGAGCATGTGCGTCAGGACGTCGATCTGGCGGAACTCACCGGGCTGCGCCCGGTGTTCCAGAAAGAGCGCGGCACGGTGACGGCTGGCAACGCCTCCGGGATCAACGATGCGGCGGCAGCGGTCCTGATGATGGAGCGCAAGGAGGCTGAAGCGCTCGGACGCAAACCGATGGCACGCCTCGTGTCGTACGCGCATGCGGGAGTCGATCCGCGTTATATGGGCATCGGCCCGGTGCCTGCCACGCGCATCGCGCTGGCGCGGGCCGGCCTCACTATCGGTGATCTTGATGTCATCGAGGCGAACGAGGCGTTTGCCGCGCAGGCGTGTGCGGTGGCGCAGGAGTTGCAGCTCGATGCAGCTAAAGTCAATCCGAACGGCTCGGGCATCTCGCTCGGCCATCCGATCGGCGCGACAGGCGCGCTGATCACGGTCAAGGCGCTTTACGAACTGCAGCGCATCCGTGGGCGCTATGCGCTCGTGACGATGTGCATCGGCGGCGGCCAGGGCATCGCGGCCATCTTCGAGAACCTTCAGTGAACGGCACACGAGAACTTGCAGGAGACGACAGATATGGCGATTGAAACGGTAGGAATCGTCGGCGCGGGCACCATGGGCAATGGCATTGCCCAGACTGCCGCGGTGTCCGGACTGAAGGTCATGATGATCGATCTTGCCGAGGCGGCGTTGGTGAAGGGAATGGCGACGCTTACGTCCAGCCTCGAGCGGCTCGTCGCGAAAGAAAAAATCGATGCAGCCACGCGCGACGCGGCGCTCGCCCGCATCGAGACCTCGACCGACTATCAGCGCCTTGCGAACGTCGATCTCGTGATCGAGGCCGCCACGGAAAGCACCGAACTGAAGGTGCGCATCCTGAAACAGATCGAAGCCTCAGCTCGTGCCGACTCGATCATCGCATCGAACACCTCGTCGATCTCCATCACGGCGCTTGCATCTACGCTGTCAGATGCTTCCCGCTTCGTTGGTATGCATTTCTTTAACCCGGTACCGCTGATGCCGCTGGTGGAGATCATCCGTGGCTTGCAGACGAACGATGCCACTGTGCAGGCGATCCGCGAACTGACGACGCGGTTTGGCAAGTCGCCGATCTGCGTCAAGAACGCCCCAGGTTTTGTGGTCAACCGGATTCTGGTGCCGATGATCAACGAAGCGTTCTTCGTGCTTGCAGAGGGCGTTGCCACGGCGGAAGAGATCGACGCCGGCATGTGTCTTGGCGCGAACCACCCAATCGGCCCGCTAGCTCTCGCAGACCTCGTGGGGCTCGATGTCTGCCTGTCCGTGCTAGATGTATTCGCGAAGGATTTCGGTGACCCGAAGTACCGCGCGTGCCCGCTGCTGCGCGAATTCGTGGCCGCCGGCCGGCTTGGTCGAAAGACCGGACAAGGTGTCTACGGCTACGACTGAGCAGCGTGTCGACGAGCGAACTGCAATTATTGTGGGCCGCCAGCCTGGCAGGCTGCGCGATATGTGGCGGGGTTGTCGAAGAGGACCCGGCCGTGGCTTGTAGTTTTCGATCGTCCGACAGGTACTGGAACTCGACTTTATTATTTTGGAAAACCAGATAGATATGGAACACTCAGCGATCAAGGCGACGTTGTCCTTCAGTGACGAGTCGCCGAGCGTCGAAATGCCGATTTACAAGGGCACGATTGGCCCGGATGTGATCGACATTCGCAAACTGTACGGCCAGACCGGCAAATTCACGTACGACCCGGGCTTCATGTCGACGGCGGCGTGCAATTCGGCGATTACCTACATCGACGGCGACAAGGGCGAACTGCTGTACCGCGGCTACCCGATCGACAACCTCGCGCAAAACGCCGACTTCCTCGAAACCTGCTACCTGCTGCTGAAGGGCGAACTGCCGAACGAGAAGCAGAAGGTCGAATTCGTGAAGACGGTCACGAACCACACAATGGTGCATGAGCAGATGCACTTCTTCTTCCGTGGTTTCCGTCGTGACGCGCACCCGATGGCAATTCTGGTCGCCGCAGTCGGCGCGCTGTCGGCGTTCTATCACGACTCGCTCGACATCAACGATCCGTGCCACCGTGAAGTGTCGGCGATCCGTATGATCGCGAAGCTGCCGACGCTGGTCGCCATGGCGTACAAATACAGCATCGGCCAGCCGTTCGTGTATCCGAAGAACGACCTGTCGTACAGCGCGAACTTCATGCGCATGATGTTCTCGAACCCGTGCGAAGAGTACAAGGTCAACGACGTGCTGGTGCGGGCTCTGGACCGTATCCTGATCCTGCATGCGGACCACGAGCAGAATGCATCAACTTCGACCGTGCGGCTCGCCGGTTCGTCGGGCGCGAATCCGTTCGCCTGTATCGCTGCCGGTATCGCGTGTCTGTGGGGCCCGGCGCACGGCGGTGCGAACGAAGCTGCGCTGAACATGCTGGAAGAAATCGGCTCGGTCGACAACATTCCTGAGTTCATCAAGCAGGTGAAGGACAAGAGCTCCGGCGTGAAGCTGATGGGCTTCGGCCACCGCGTGTACAAGAACTACGACCCGCGCGCGAAGCTGATGCGCGAGACCTGCTACGAGGTGCTCGAAGAGCTGGGCCTGCACGACGACCCGCTGTTCAAGCTCGCCATGGCACTGGAAAAGATTGCGCTGGAAGACGAATACTTCGTGTCGCGCAAGCTGTACCCGAACGTCGACTTCTACTCGGGCATCGTGCAACGTGCACTGGGCATCCCGACGTCGATGTTCACCTGTATCTTCGCGATGGCACGTACGGTCGGCTGGATTGCGCAGTGGAACGAAATGATCGCCGATCCGGAACAGAAGATTGGTCGTCCACGTCAGTTGTTCGTCGGAAACGGTGCTCGCAGAGTAGCTGATCGCTAGTTCGTATGCGGACATTGTCAACTTGTCCCTGTGATGCGGATTTGCCGTCTCGCGTGACGGCAAATCTGGCTCGTTTCATTTAATAAAACGTTCCCACGACGTCGAAAGAGGGTATATGCACATCGGAGTGCCAGCCGAGACGCGCGCGCACGAAACCCGCGTCGCCGCGACGCCCGAAACGGTCAAGAAGTATGTGACCCAGGGCCACCGGGTCACGATCCAGAGCGGCGCCGGCACCGGCGCCAGCTTTCCTGACGATGCCTTTACGGCCGCCGGCGCGGAGATCGTCGACGCGGCGACCGCGTTCGGCGCCGATCTGGTCCTGAAGGTCCAGTCGCCCACCGACGCCGAATTGCCGTTGCTCAAACGCGGCGCGGTGCTGGTCGGCATGCTCGATCCGTTCAATACCGAAAACTCATCGAAGCTCGCCTCCGCGGGTGTCACCGCCTTCGCGCTCGAAGCCGCGCCACGCACCACGCGGGCACAAAGTCTCGACGTGCTGTCGTCGCAGGCGAACATTGCGGGCTACAAGGCGGTTTTATTGGCCGCCACGCTCTATCCGCGCTTCATGCCGATGCTGATGACCGCGGCCGGCACCGTGAAGGCCGCGCGCGTGCTGATTCTCGGCGCTGGCGTCGCGGGCTTGCAGGCGATCGCGACCGCCAAGCGTCTGGGTGCGGTGATCGAAGCCTCCGACGTCCGCCCCGCCGTGAAGGAGCAGATCGAATCGCTCGGTGCGAAGTTTCTCGACGTGCCCTACGAAACCGACGAGGAGCGCGAAGCCGCGCAAGGCGTCGGCGGCTATGCGCGGCCGATGCCGCCTTCATGGCTGCAACGCCAGTCGGCGCTGGTCCACGAGCGCGCCAGACAGGCGGACGTGGTGATCTCCACCGCGTTGATTCCGGGCCGCGCCGCGCCGACCTTGATTTCAGTGGAAACGGTGCAGGCGATGAAACCCGGCTCCGTACTGGTGGATCTCGCCGCCGGACGCGGCGCGGAGTATGAAGGCCGGTGCGGCGGCAACTGTCCGCTGACCGAAGCGGACCAGGTCGTCACGAAACATGGTGTGATCATCGTCGGCTATACGAATCTGGCCTCGATGGTGCCCGCCGACGCGTCGTCTTTATACGCGCGCAATCTGCTCGACTTCCTCAAGCTGATCATCACGAAGGAAGGGACACTCACCATCGATCTCGCGGACGACATCGTCGCGGCCACGCTGCTGGCCCGTGACGGCGAAGTCACGCGCAAGGCCTGAGCAACCACTAAAGGAGAACGGCGATGGAAATCATCAACCACACCGTCATCAATCTGATCATTTTCGTGCTGGCGATTTACGTCGGCTACCACGTGGTCTGGAACGTCACGCCCGCGCTGCACACGCCGCTGATGGCCGTGACCAACGCGATTTCGGCGATCGTGATCGTCGGCGCAATGCTCGCCGCGGGCCTGACCCTGGGCACGCCCGGCAAGTTCTTCGGCACGCTCGCGGTCGCGCTGTCGGCAGTCAACGTATTCGGCGGCTTTCTCGTCACACGACGAATGCTGGAGATGTTCCGCAAGAAAGAGCCGAAGAAGCTCCCCGCTGACAAGGCACAATCCACGACCAGGGAGAACGCGTAATGAGTCTGAACGTCGTCACGCTGCTTTATCTGGTCGCGTCGGTCTGCTTCATCCAGGCGCTTAAAGGGCTGTCGAATCCGAAGACGGCGCGCATCGGCAATACCTTCGGCATGGCCGGGATGGCGATCGCGATCCTCACCACCATCGCGCTGATCGTCAAGCAGGCGAACGGGCTCGGCTCGAACCTCGGTCTGGGTCTCGGTCTGCTGCTGGTCGCGCTGGTGGTTGGCGGCGCGGTGGGCGCGTTCGTTGCTGCGCGCGTCGAGATGACCAAGATGCCGGAACTGGTCGCGGCCATGCACTCGCTGATCGGTCTCGCGGCCGTGTGTATCGCGTATGCGGTGGTGTCGGAGCCGGCCGCGTTCGGCCTTGTCGATCCGGAGAACACGGCGCCGGGTTTCCTGCCGTACGGTAACCGTATCGAGCTGTTCATCGGCACGTTCGTCGGCGCGATCACGTTCTCCGGTTCGGTGATCGCGTTCGGCAAGCTGTCGGGCAAGTACAAGTTTCGGCTGTTTCAGGGTGCGCCGGTCGTCTACGGCGGCCAGCATCTGATCAACCTGATGCTGGCACTGGCGATGCTCGGCTTCGGCATTCTGTTCTTCCTCACGCAGTCGTGGCTGCCGTTCATCATTATGACGCTGATCGCGTTCGTGCTCGGCGTGCTGATCATCATTCCGATCGGCGGCGCGGATATGCCGGTGGTCGTGTCGATGCTGAACTCGTATTCGGGCTGGGCGGCGGCGGGCATCGGCTTCTCGCTGAACAATCCGATGCTGATCATCGCCGGCTCGCTGGTCGGCTCATCCGGTGCGATCCTGTCGTACATCATGTGCCGCGCGATGAACCGCTCGTTCTTCAACGTGATTCTCGGCGGCTTCGGCAATGAGCCGGGTGCGGCGGCCGCAGGTGGTTCGGCCGAGCAGCGTCCGGTGAAATCCGGTTCGGCCGACGATGCGGCCTTCATGCTCGGCAATGCGGAAACCGTGGTGATCGTGCCGGGTTACGGGCTGGCCGTGGCGCGCGCGCAGCATGCGTTGAAGGAGTTGACCGACAAGCTCGTCGAGAAGGGTATCGAGGTGAAGTACGCGATTCACCCGGTGGCCGGCCGGATGCCGGGACACATGAACGTGCTGCTCGCCGAAGCCGAAGTCGCCTACGACATGGTCTATGAAATGGACGATATCAACGGCGAGTTCGGGCAGGTCGACGTGGTGCTGGTGCTCGGCGCGAACGACGTGGTGAATCCGGCGGCGAAGAACGATCCGAAGTCGCCGATCGCGGGCATGCCGATCATCGAGGCGTACAAGGCGCGCACGGTGATCGTCAACAAGCGTTCGATGGCAGCGGGCTACGCCGGGCTCGACAACGACCTGTTCTACATGGACAAGACGATGATGGTGTTCGGTGATGCGAAGAAGGTGATCGAGGATATGGTTAAGGCGGCGTAACGCCATTGGCACAACAATTGATACCCCGGAAATTTCCCGGTTTGTCGACAAAAAATTTCCCTGAACGATAAGGACCTGCATGAAAGCATCTCGCCGTACTTTTATGATCACGACTGCCGGTGTCGCTTCGAGTCTGGCACTTTCGCGCCTCGCATTCGCCGATTCGCCAAAGTTATCGGACACTGACTCCACGGCTCAGGCACTCGGCTACAAGTCCGACGCGACCAAGGTCGACAAAGCGAGGTACGCGAAGTACGCGGCCGGTCAGATCTGCGGGAATTGCACCTTCTATCAGGGCAAGCCGAGCGATGCGTTCGCGGCTTGCCCGATGTTCGGAGGCAAGCAGGTCGAGGGCAAGGGCTGGTGCAGTGCCTATAGCAGGAAAGCGTGACGTAGCCGACCGTATCGGCGGTTTCTGAAGCGTCACTTGGCAACGCCAGTAAGAGGCGCGGCAGCAGGACGGCAAAACCAGATAGTTCGTAATACGAGAGTAAAAGGCTGGCCGTACGGGAGCTTTCGCGGGGACAATCCGGTTCAAGGTCATGCTGACGCTCAGCGTCTGCGTGGCGCTGATGGTGGTTATCGGTCTCATGGGTCTGCGCGGTCTCGCAAGGCTCAGCACCGACATGGGCAGCATGTATTCGGCGAGTACCGTGCCGATCGAAGATCTCGCCGCGATGCAAGCGGCGGCGCTGAAGATCCGCCTTCAGATGCGTTACATCCAGGCGTTGCACGAACAGGAGAGGGCGGCGGATCTCGTGGCAGATATCGGCAAGGAGCAGAAGAAGCTCGATGTGGCTTGGCGTGACTACTATCCGGCAAAGATCGCGACGACGGATGAGCGCAGACTGGCCGATCGGGTAGCGAGGTCCTGGCCGCCTTCCGGACGCAATCCGACGACATCGTCGAGGTGCTTCGCTCCGGCAATCTGGACATGGGAGGACGTTCGGCGTGCGATCCAGCGCGTGGTCGAAATCAACGACAGCATCTTCGAAGCTTCAGAAGAACAGCGCGGCGGGATCGGGCAGGTGAACGATGCGGTGAATCGCATGGATCAGGTGCTCCGCAACAATGCTGCCGTGGTCGAGCAGGCCGCGCAGGCGGCGCTCTCGCTGGAGGACCAGGTCGCCGCCCAGCGGTGTGCGATTGCAGTCTTCGAGGTCCGCTCGCAGGCATGCGGGACAGCGACCTGAGCTTGGGGCGACCGGGGTTTCGGGCGCTAATAGTGCCAAGGCGCTCGACGCGCGTTTCATGGAGACCGCCAACCTCCTCCTGCTGGAGGAATCGTCGGGCGTAAGAAACGGCTAGTGGTCTGCGTCAAACGGATTGCATCTTATTCAGCTTGGTGCGGGCACGCGTGACTTTCGCCAGAATGTCGGAAGCTTTAGCGGTCCAGATGAAGGGTTTTGGATCACCATTGTGCTTTTCAATGTACTGCTCGATCGTGCTGACCAACTCGGGTACCGAGCGAAAGGCTGACCGCCGTAGCTGGTTCTCGGACAGATCACGAAAGAAGCGTTCGACCATATTGAGCCAGGAAGCGCTGGTGGGCGTGAAATGCATGTGAAATCGTGGGTGCTTGGCCAGCCACGCCTTCACCTCGGGATGCTTATGAGTGGCGTAGTTGTCGGCAATCAAATGTAGTTCCCTACCCTTGGGGGTGCTGCGATCGATCTTGCGCAGGAAGCCCAGCCATTCTTGATGACGATGCTTCGTCTGGCACTGGCCAATGATGCTGCCATCGAGCGTGTTCATCGCGGCGAACAACGTCGTCACACCATTGCGCTTGTAATCGTGCGTCATCGTCTGACCTCGACCTCGCTTCATCGGCAAGCCAGGCTGGGTCCGGTCCAGAGCCTGAATCTGGGACTTCTCGTCACAACTGAACACCAGTGCGTGCTCAGGTGGATCGAGATAAAGGCCGACGATGTCCTCCAGCTTCTCGGCAAAGTGCTTGTCGTTCGAGACTTTGAAGGTTTCTATCCGATGCGGCTTGAGTCCATGCGCCTGCCAGATGCGCCTCACGCTCGCCTCGCTGACGCCGGCCACTGCCGCCATGCTGCGCGTACTCCAATGCGTCGCGTTATCGGGACGCTGCTGCGTGGTCATCGCCACGATGGCCTTGACCTTGCGCGCAGAGATCTTCGGCTTGCGCCCGGGTCGCGTCTCGTCCCGCTCGATCCCCGCCACACCGTCCGCGATGAAGCGCGCTCGCCAGCGCGCCACCGTGCCTCGCCAGATACCCAACTGCACACCGATCTCTTTGTCTGTGTGGCCCAGTGCCGCGAGCAATATCATCTTGGCACGCTCGGCCAGTCGTACCGGAACCCTCCGCCCAGCCGCCCACGTTTCCAATTGTTTGCGCTGGCCTTCGCTCAGCTCAACTTTTGCCGCGATTCTCATGGGTTCTCCCTCATCACCTGGAAGGAGACTCGCAAATCGCGATTAAGTTGCATTATTTACGACGCACTACACTAGCAACCGGAATGCCACCACGGCGGCCAGAAAAGACAGGGTATCCCCTGTCTATTTTGTTCGCCATTATTTTGTATCATGACCTATGTTTAGTAACGTTTCATATTTGCGGTGTGTCGGGCACGGACGCTGATGGCAGGAGCCCGGTACATCGCCGGCCGTGGGTGCTGAAGGTAAAGGAGTAGGAAATGAGCAGCAACGTAGAGTCTTTGCGAAGCCTGATCGAGAAATGGCTTGCCCCCACGCCGGCCTCGCCGATCAGTTTGACCCGGATGAATTACGCGAAGTCGCGGTCTATGCGATGTGTACGTGTGGAGTCGCTTCGGGCGTCGGGAGCCCTGGCGATTATCTTTTTCCGCCACGACGACGGATCGTGGTGCGTGTTTCCTCCCGAGCCGCGGCGGCCGGCAATGCGAGCTTGTCTGTAGCCCGGGTAAGGAAAGCCGGCGCATGCGTCGACATTTGAGTGGAGGTTGCGATGGATATCGAAAAGATTGCGAACGACTCGGGTATGCTGCTCGTGCTCGAAGGCCGGATCGGCCGTGAAGAGTACAAGAGCGTGTACGGATCCCTGCATGCTTTGCAGCGCTTTGCCAACAACATTCGCGAGCTGGTCGCCAGCGAAGCCTGTTCCGAGATGCTGCACACGGAAACGAGCTAAGGCTACGCTGAACAAGCCGCGAATTCGGCAGCGTGTCAGCAATTTGAACGTCGCCAGGTCATGAGGCCGAGCTTGAGCCATTGCCTTTCGGCCCTCGCGGGCTTGTTGGGCGGGCGCGTTGCCCGCCTTTCGCCCACTATGGGCGTACCGGTGGCATCAGTTTCTTTCGCGACAGGTAGACGTTCGCCAGCGCGAGCGCGACGAACGCCCGGTTGGCGTTCTTTGCCAGCCCGCGATAGCGCACCTTGGTAAATCCCCACAGTCGCTTCACGACGGCGAAGACATGTTCCACCCGGGCGCGAATCTTCGACTTGTTGCGGTTCTTGCCCCGTTGCACTTCGTCGACTTCGCCGCCCGCACGGCGCGTGCGCTGATTGGTAAAGTCGCGCGCCCTGGGCGCCTTGCTGTGGATCAGTTCCTTCTGGCTCGCATAGGCGCTGTCGCCGTAGACGCGCCGCTCCTGTCCGTGCAGCAATTGCGGCAGTGGATGCTTGTCATGCACGTTGGCCGGCGTGAGCACCGCGCTGTGCGCCAGGCCGCTCTGGCTCTCCACACCGATGTGCAGCTTGGCGCCGAAATACCATTGGCGACCCTTGCGCGTCTGATGCATCTCGGGGTCGCGCGCC
Organism: Paraburkholderia sp. MM5477-R1; assembly: GCF_050436385.1. Lineage (NCBI taxonomy): Bacteria > Pseudomonadati > Pseudomonadota > Betaproteobacteria > Burkholderiales > Burkholderiaceae > Paraburkholderia > Paraburkholderia sp. MM5477-R1. Next base: position 190,238 of record NZ_JBNDMC010000010.1, on the reverse strand, counting down.
TTGTGCTCATTCTTCGTCGAGCTCGGCGCGCCGATGATCGTCGCGTCCACGATGGTGCCGCTTTTGAGCTTCATGCCGCCGGCCTGCAGCACCCGGCCGACCTCGGCAAACAATTGCTCGCCCAGTTTGTGCGTCTCCAGCAGGCGCCGGAATTTGAGCAGCGTCGTCGCGTCCGGTACGGCTTCACAACCCAGGTCAATTCCGGCAAAGCGACGCAGGCTGGCGCTGTCGTAGAGGGCCTCTTCGCAAGCGAAGTCGGCCAGATTGAACCAGTGTTGCACGAAGTGGATCCGCAGCATGCGCTCCAGACCCATTGGCGGGCGGCCATTGCCGCGCTTCGGATAATGCGGCTCGATCACCGCGCACAACTGCGGCCATGGCACGATCGCATTCATCGTGTCGAGAAACTCGTCGCGCCGCGTGCGTTTGCGGTGCGTCTCGAAACCCGCACCTTGATCGGCTGCCATCGCCAGCGTCTGCTGCTTCATCCTGTTTCGCCTTCTTCGTTCAATCCGATTTCTATAACGCTTGAGGTACCGGATCGGTGGACTTAATCAGCGTTGCCCTAAGGCGCCATGCGGCGCGGCGATGCCGCGCCGGCGCAAGGACTGCAAGAGAAAGGTGGTCGCGAACCGCGCCACCAGGGTCCGGCAGCGCCGATCAGGAAATGCCATCGTGCCTTTGTCAAAGATCGATCTGAATCTGTTCGTCGTTTTCGAGGCGATCTACAGGACGCGCAATCTCACGCGCGCCGCGGAGATGCTCTTCATCACGCAACCCGCCGTCAGCAATGCGCTGGCGCGCATGCGCAAATCGCTCAACGATCCGCTATTTGTCAGCACCTCGACCGGCATGGCGCCGACGCCCCTCACGGAGAACATCATTGGGCGGGTGCGCGAAGCGCTGCAACTGCTTGACTCGAGCGCGCACGCGGCAAGCGCGCGATGCTGATCGTCACGACGGGCGGCTGGGAGTCGCACTACAGCGCACGCGGCATCAACGGTCCGATCGACGACGTGCTGTTCCCGATCCAGCACGGTGCGCTGTTTTACCCCGGCTTCGAGGTATTGCCGCCGTTCGTCGTCTATCGCACGAGCCGCGTCGACGAGGCGAAGTATGCCGAGGTCAGCGAGGTGCCCGGGCGACGGCTCGACACGCTGTGGACGGCCGCGCCGATCGCGTTCCTGCCGCAGAACGGCGGCGCGTATGAGATTCCGGCGCTCACATTGCGGGACGATCTGGCGCCGGGGCGGGTGGGGTTTGCCGCGCACGTTGAAGATGCGGGCGCAGAGACGGCAACTGAAGCCGATGAAGCGACCGAAGCCTGACTGGATCGTATGTTTCCCTGAAATTTGATTGTAAGTCGCCATTGCTACAGTCGTTCGCGGACATAGGCCGAGGCATGCCGGGGCGCTCTTCTTCGGACGCCTGACGAACGTAAGCAGCCGGAAGCAAGCGCAAGGGGCGACTCACCATGAATCCAGTCCATACGTTCTGGCTCATTCTGATGCTGATCGCATCGCCGGCGTGGGCGTTCCAGTCGCGCGTCGTCACGATTCCGAGCGCGGCGATGCATCGTACGTTCGACGCAACCATCGTACTGCCCGATCGATACGCGCGTGGCAACCAGGCCGCGCGCTTTCCTGTCGTCTACGTGCTACATGGCTCGGGCGGCGATTACACGGACTGGACCGCGAATTCGCATATCGGCAAGCTCGCCGACCGCTATCACGTGATCCTCGTGATGCCCGACGGCGGCCGCGACAGCTGGTACATCGATAGCCCCGTCGATCCGCGCAGCCGCTACGAAACCTACGTGGGTACGGAAGTGGTGGCCTATATCGACAGCCATTTCCGCACGATCGCGACGAAGCAGGCGCGCGCTATCACGGGCTTGAGCATGGGCGGCTTCGGCGCGCTACGCATTGCGCTCGACCGGCCCGACGCGTTCGGCGCGGCGGGCAGCATCAGCGGTGCGGTGGACCCGCGCGGGAGCGAGGACGAGCCCGGCATCGAGCGGGTGTTCGGCGACCCGATGCAATATGCGGACTTCTGGAACAGCAAGGCGATCGTCGCGAGTGCGGAGGATTTCGGCCGCGACCATATCGCGCTGACGATCGATTGCGGCGTGAACGACTCGCTCGTGCAGTCGAACCGGCTGCTGCACGAGCGGCTCGTCGAACTCGGCGTGCCGCACGATTACGCCGAGCGGCCCGGCGGCCATACGTGGAAGTACTGGTCGAACGCGGTCAAATATCAGGTGCTGTTCTTTGCCGGCACGTTCAGGCAGGCGGTGCGCGAAATGCGTGACGCGCGGGCCGCGGCCTGACGGCAGACGGCTATCCGCGTCAATCGATTCCGTGAAACACCGCGTCGTCCGGTCCCAGGTAGACCGGCGGGCGCCACGCGGCATCGCGCATCGAATGCTGGACCTGTTTGTCGACACCGAGCAGCACCGCGAAAATCGCCATCCGCACCGGAATGCCGTTGTCGGTCTGCCGGAAAATCGCAAGCCGCGAATCGTGATTGAGGTCGGTGCTCAAATCGTTCGCGCCGGGCCGGCTGTCGCGCGGCAGCGGGTGCATGATCAGCGTGTCGGCGCCGCACACGCTATCGACGAGCGCCTGGTTGATCTGGAAGTCGGGCGTGTAGCCTTCGAACGATTCGTCGGTGAAGCGCTCCTTCTGGATGCGCGTCGCGTATACGACGTCGGCGCCGCGCAAGCCAGTGCGCAGGTCGTGCGTCTGTTCGATCACGTGAGCGTTGCGCGAAATCTGCTCGATGATATAGCCCGGCAATTCGAGCATCGGCGGCGAAATCAGCGTGAACTTGATGCCGCGATAGAGCGCCAGCAGCTTCACGAGCGAATGCACGGTACGTCCGTACTTGAGGTCGCCGACCAGCGCGATGTGCGCGCCGTCGACGATCTTGCCGAGCCGCGAAAACTCGCGCTGGATCGTGTAGAGATCGAGCAGCGCCTGGCTCGGATGCTCGCCGGGACCGTCGCCGCCGTTGATCACCGGCACGTTGGTCGCGCGCGCGAATTCGGCCACCGAGCCTTGCTCCGGGTGGCGGATCACCAGCGCGTCGACATAGCCGCTCATCACCCGGCTCGTGTCGTAGATCGATTCTCCCTTCGCCATCGACGAAAACGTGAAGCCGGTCGTGTCGCACACCGAGCCACCGAGCCGGCAGAACGCCGCGCCGAAGCTCACACGGGTACGCGTGCTCGCCTCGAAGAACAGATTGCCGAGCACCGCGCCTTCGAGCACGCGCGAGATTTTGCGGCGCCGGGCGATCGGCTGCATGATGTCGGCGACGCGAAAGAGCGCCTCGACCGAGTCGCGCGAAAACTGATCGACCGACAGCAGCTGCGGCTTGCCCTCGAACAGAATCTGGCTTGCTAGCGATTGCGAGTCTACGCTTTGCGTATATCCTTCGCCCGGCTCCGTGTTCGCGACGATCTCCGACACAAAACGCTCGACGATTTCCGGCATCGCCCGCGATTCCTGCGAGTCGTCCGGCAGCAGCCACGTATCCAGCGCCCGGCGCGACACGCCGATGCGGTTAGCGAACGTATCGCGCGTCATGTTCAGGCGACGCATCGCATCGCGTAGGAAGGCTTGTTGCGGAACGCTCATGAGGGCACCTGTCGCAAAAGTGGGGTCGGCGAGAGTAAGGCAGCAAAACGCGTTGATGTACGCGGTGCGTATATTAGTTTCCGGCGCGTAGAAGTCAAGCGTTTTCCTTCGCGAGCTGGTTCGCGAGGCGCCGACGACCCTGCGACGCGGGTTTCGCGGTTACACTGCGGTCCATGCACTCCGGCCCCACGTTCCCGCTCCGTTCTTCGACCTTCGCCCGCGTCGCTCTGGCGAGCGCGGCGGTCGTACGCGCGATCGGTGTTTCGCGCAACGTCGGCGCCAAAGCCAAAAAACAGCCGCTCATCTGACCGGAGCACGCTGTTCCGTCGTCAGATGTGCGACGGAACGACCGGTCGACCGCCCGCCTGCGGCTTTCTCCTCTGTTCTCCCTCGCACCGCTGACCCGGAATCGATACGGTCGTCATCGAGGTAGAAAACATGTCTGATTTCTCGGGTATCTGGATTCCGCTGATCACGCCGTTCGCCGACGGCGCCGTCGATCACGCCGCGTTGCGTGCGCTGGTGCGTCGCTATGCGGAGGCCGGCGTGGCCGGGCTCGTCGCGCTCGGCACGACCGGCGAGCCCGCCACGCTCGACGCCGCCGAACAGGACGCCGTGCTCGCGACGATTCTCGACGCGGTGCAAGCCGTCAGCGCGTCGCCGCAGCGGCGCGCGTTGCCGGTGCTGGTTGGCGTCTCGGGCAATCACACGGCGAGCATGCGCGCGCGGATCGAGCAGTTGAATCCGTTGCCGATTGCCGGCGTGCTGATCGCCGCGCCGTATTACACCCGGCCCTCGCAGGACGGCATCGTCGCGCATTTCAGCGCGCTCGCGGACGCGAGCGTGCATCCCGTCGTGCTCTACGATATTCCGCAACGCACCGGCGTGCGGCTCGACCTCGACACGCTGCTGACGCTCGCCGTGCATCCGCGAATTCAGGCGATCAAGGATTGCGCCGGTTCGCTCGACACGACGCTCGCGCTGATTCGCGACGGCCGTCTGCAAGTGCTCGCGGGCAACGACCTCGAGCTCTTCTCGACGGTGTGCGCGGGTGGAAGCGGGGCGATCGCGGCGTCGGCGCATTGGCGGCCCGAGCGTTTCGTCGCGCTTTATCGCGCGTTGACGCAGGGGAAGCTCGACGAAGGACGACGCATTTTTCACGCGCTCGTGCCGCAGATCCAGCTCGCGTTCGCGGAACCGAATCCCGCGCCGGTGAAGGCGCTGCTCGCGGCGAGGGGATGGGTGCGCAACGAATTGCGTTTGCCGATGACGCGTGCGAGCGAGGCGTTGACCGAACGGCTCGCGGCGTTGGGGGAGACGCTGCTCAGATAGAGACGCCGCTTGCGGCCATCGTTTTGCCGCGGAGCATTGCGCCGAAGTCGTCGGCGTTGATCGGCTTGCCGAGCAGGTAGCCCTGCACTTCGTCGCACATCATCGAGCACAGCTTGTCGAGTTGCGATTGGGTTTCGACGCCCTCGGCGACCACGTCCATTTCGAGCGAGTGCGCGAGCGCGATGATCGCCGACACGATTGCGCTGCCCGCGGCGCCGTTCGCGTCGAGACCGTTGATGAAGAAGCGATCGATCTTCAACTGCTTCACCTGGAAGCGCTGCAGATACGCCAGGCTCGAATAGCCGGTGCCGAAGTCGTCGATCGAGATGTCGAAGCCGCTCGCCTGAAACGCGCGGATTACTTCGACGGTGCGCGCGGCATCCTGCATCGCTACGGTCTCGGTGATCTCGAACATGATCTGCTCGCACGCGACGCCCTCGCTCCTGACGATGTCGAGGATCGTCTCGACGAGGTCCGGTTGCAACAGCTGACGCGGCGACAGGTTGATCGCCACCTTCATCGCCGGCAGGCCCTGTTCGATCCAGCCGCGAATGCGCCGGCAGGTTTCACGCACGACCCAGTAGCCGATCTGCACGATCTGCCCGGAGCGCTCGGCGACCGGGATGAACTCGGCCGGCATCAGCGCGCCCATCTCCGGATCGTGCAGGCGGATCAGCGCCTCGGCGCCCGCGAGCGCGTCGCCGCCGCGCTCAAACTTCGGCTGGAACAGCAGCGAGAAACGATCATTCGCGAAGGCGTCGTGCAGCACTTGCTGGATCCGCAGCGTGCGCGTGGCGGCCTCGTTCATGCTGCGCTCGAAGAAGCGGTAGGTGCCGCGGCCGGCGCGCTTCGCTTCGTACATCGCGGCGTCCGCGTGCTGGAGCAGCGTCTCGACGCTGTCGCCATCGCGCGGATAGAGCGCAATGCCGATGCTCGGCATCACCTGCAGCGGTTGTTCGTCGCTCCACGTGCCCTGGCGCATCCGGTGAAGCACGCCGTCGGCGAGCGCGGCCGCGTCGTCGCCGCACGTAAGATGTTCCGTGAGCACGACGAACTCGTCGCCGCCGAGCCGCGCGACGGTGTCGCTCGAACGCACGCATTGCTGCAGGCGTTGCGCGAATGCGGACAGCACCGCGTCGCCAGCCGAGTGACCGAGCGAATCGTTGATCATCTTGAAGCCGTCGAGATCCATGAACAGCACCGCGAACGACGTACGCTGGCGACGCGCGCCGCTGATCGCGCGTTCGATCCGCTCGGTCAGCGTCGCGCGGTTCGGCAGGCCCGTCAGCGCGTCGAGCGTCGCGAGCCGCACGATCTGGCCGTTCAGCCGCGACACCGCGCCGAGCAGGAAGGTGGTGCGCACGTCGAAGCGCGACAGCATCAGCGTGACGATCAGCACCGCGAACGTGAGCAGGATCACCGAGGTGGCGAGCCATCGCGCGTTCATGTCGTTGGCCGCGCCGCAGATCGCGCCCGGCGCGAAGTCGGCGGCGGCCATGCCGGTGTAGTGCATGCCGCTGATCGCGACGCCCATCACCAGCGCCGCGGCGAGACGTTTGCGCGCGATATGGCGCTCGTGTTCGTTGCTGAGCGCGCGCGCCATCCACAGCGCGGCGCTCGACGCACTGATCGCGATCGCGATCGAGGCCGCGAACCATGCCGGCTGGTAGTGGATCGCGGGCGCCATGCGCAGCGCCGCCATCCCGGTGTAATGCATGCCGGCGATAGCGATCCCCATCGCCACGCCGCCCATCAGCAGCCGGACCGGCGTCAGGCGCTGCTGGGTCGTCAGCGAGAGCGCCAGATACGAAGCGCCGATCGCGAGGGCCAGCGAGCAGGCGGTCGTCGCCGGGTCGTAGCCGAGCGGGATAGGCAGCGAGAACGCGAGCATCGCGACGAAGTGCATCGACCAGATGCCGACACCGAGCGCGAACGCGCCGCCGAGCCGCCATGCGTGCCGCCGGCGCGTCGAGCCGAGCAGGAAGATGCGGCCCGTCAGATCGAGCGCGGTGTACGACGCGAGGGTCGCGACCGCGAACGAAATCGCGACGAGCCAGAAATTATATGAACTCTGCATATTGGGTCCGCCGGGAAGAGTCCGGCTGGACATGTTATCGGCACCTTTCGAACTTTTGTTTAACTTATTTGCGATTTGCGAACAGGGGGCAAAGCCGACGCGCGGACGGCGGCGGATGCCGCGCTGGAACGCGTGTCGGATTGCGAGTCACGCTATGCATCGGAGCGTGGATCGGACGGCGGATCGGCGTCCTCGCGGCTCAGCGGGAAGCCTTCGTCCAGCCAGCCGGTGACGCCGCCCGCCATCAGCTTGACGGGCCGCCCCAACTGCGCGAGCCGCAGTGCGCCGCGCGCCGCGCCGTTGCAGTGCGGGCCCGCGCAGTAGGTGACGAACAGCGTGTCCGGCGCATAAGCCGCGAGCTTCGACGTGACGATCTTGCCGTGCGGCAGATTCAGCGCGCCCGGCACGTGGCCCTGCGCGAACAGCGCGGGACTGCGCACGTCGAGCAGCACGAAGCCGGGCGCGCCGCTCGCGAGCGCGGCGTGGACGTCGGTGCAATCGGTTTCGAAGCGCAGCGACGCCTGGAAGTGCGCGAGCGCGGCGGCGCTGTCGGCGGCGGGGATCGCGGTGACGGCGTTCGGGACGGTGGTGAGGTTGTCGTGAGTCATGGCAGCAGGGGTGAGTTGATTAGGTGGTGGGACGCGCGCTTTTCAGGCACGGTCGATTGTGACGAGCGGCGGGTCGCCCGGTAAGTGGCGTGATCGTCAATCTTCGGTAACATTGCGCCATGCACAATCATCTCGTCGTCGCGCTGGCCTACGACCGGCTTTGCACCTTCGAATTCGGCTGCGTGACCGAACTGTTCGCGCTCGAGCGTCCCGAGCTCGGCGTGCCGTGGTATCGCTTCGCGGTCTGCGCGAGCGAGCCCGGTCCGATCCGCGCGGCGGGCGGCATCACGCTGGCCGCGCCCTACACGCTGAAGCTGCTCGCGAGCGCCGACACGATCGTGATTCCGGGTTGGCGCGATGCCGACGAGGTGCCGCCGGCCGCGCTGCTGCGCAGGCTTCGCGCGGCTTACGAGCGCGGCGCGCGGCTCTGCTCGATCTGCTCGGGCGTGTTTGTGCTCGCGGCGGCCGGCGTGCTCGACGGCAAGACCGTGACGACCCACTGGCGCTACGCGGACAAGTTGCAGCAGCGCTATCCGCAACTGCGTGTGCAGCCCGACGCGCTGTATGTCGATGAAGGGCAGGTGATCACCTCGGCGGGATCGGCGGCCGGGCTCGACATGCTGCTGCATCTGGTGCGGCGCGATCATGGCGGCGCGGTTGCGAATCGCGTCGCGCAACGGCTCGTGGTGCCGCCGCATCGCGAGGGTGGCCAGGCGCAGTTCGTGCCGCGCCCGATGCCGCCCGACGAAAGCGGACGTATCGCGAAGCTGATGGACTGGGTGCGCAGCCATGCGGCCGAGCCGCATACGCTGCGCTCGCTCGCCGGGCGCGCGGCGATGAGCCCGCGCACGCTGCAACGGCAGTTCCGCGACGCGACCGGCATGGCGCCTTATGAATGGCTCGTCAGGGAGCGCGTCGCGCTTGCGCGAGAGTTGCTCGAAGCCGCGACGCCGCTGCCGATGGCGCGCGTCGCCGAGCTCGCGGGGTTCGGGTCGGAGGAGTCGTTGCGGCGGCATTTTCGCCGGATCGCGTTGACGAGTCCGGGGGCGTATCGGCGCAGGTTCGGTGGGGAGGGGTGAGTCCAGCAGATCGTAAGCACAATGGATGCGACACATTGATGACATTGGACATGTATTCGAACCAACATAGCGCGTTCGTCAGCAACAGGAGCGCGGTCGCGTTGAGCGCCAACAACGACGCATAGAACTCGAAGTTCGAGCCTGTCGAGCGCGCCCACTGGCGATACGCGTAGGCAAGCAGCCCACCGATCGCCACTGCCGCGACAAGCAACGACAGCCACGTCACTGCATCCGGGTTGAACCCGCATTGAATTCGCGGCACGCTCCGAGGTCACAGCAGCAGGCATGGAGCTCACGTCGAGCTTGCCCATTCAACGGAACCCGCTATGTCCGATATCGCAAAGATCATCGCCAACTTCAACGCCGGGCGGGACCCCGAACGACTCGCGATGAAATACAAAGCCATGCGCGGCTCGCCGTTCGTATTTCTGCGCGGCACCTGCCATCTGTTCTATGCGCGTCTGCCGCGCGCGAACGTACTCGACGACGCGCCGCACGTGTGGATCTGCGGCGACATGCACCTCGAAAATTTCGGCAGCTACAAGGGCGACAATCGCCTCGTCTACTTCGACAACAACGACTTCGACGAAGCCTGTCTCGCGCCGGTTCCGTACGAGCTGGTGCGTCTGTTGACGAGCGTGCTGGTCGGCGCGGCCAACCTGAAGCTGAGCCGCGCTGAAGCGCTCGCGCTGTGCCACACCGCGCTCGATGCCTACGGCGCCGCGCTCGCGTACGGCAAGTCGCGCTGGATCGAAGCGGAGACCGCGACCGGCATGGTGCGCGATCTGTTCGTCGCGCTCGTGAGCCGCACGCGCGCCGCGCATCTGGACCGGCGCACGGTGCTCAAGGGCAAAACGCGCATGCTGAAGGTCGACGGCAAGAAAGCGCTGCCCGTCAGCGATGAACGGCGTGCCGCGGTCGCGCAGTTCATGCAGCAGTTCGCGGTGACGGAGCCGAATCCCGAGTTCTACCGCACGCTCGATGTCGCGCGCCGCATTGCGGGGACGGGCAGCCTCGGTGTCGATCGCTATGTGATTCTGGTCGAGGGCAAGGGCTCGCCCGATGGCAACTACCTGATCGATTTGAAAGAGGCGCTGCCGTCATCAGTGAGTGCGCACGTGACGGCGACGCAGCCGAAGTGGCAGACCGAGGCACAGCGTGTCGTCGAAGTGCAGCGGCGCAATCAGGCGGTCTCGCAGGCCTTTTTGCACGCGGTGGAATTCAACCAGCGCTCCTATGTGCTGCGGAGTTTGCAGCCATCGGAAGATCGCGTCGCGCTTGCCGACTGGGACGGCAAGCTGCCGCGGCTCGAGGCAGTGATCAACAGCATGGCCGAGTTGAGCGCGTGGGCGCATCTGCGCAGCGGAGGGCGGCAGAAGTCGGCGATCGCGGACGATCTGATCGCGTTTGGCAGTCGGCGCGATTGGCAACTGCCGTTGATCGATCTTGCGACGCAGTGTGAGGCGCAGGTCGCGGCGGACTGGAAGGCTTATTGCGAAGCTTATGATCGGGGAACCTTCGAGACGAGCGGCACGGGCAACTGAAGCGTTGCATTGGAGGGCCGGCGCGGGCGTCAGGGCTGCGGACGGCGTCGCGGTGATCGGCGGCGATCGATGACGACCGGGGAAGTTGCGCGGGTCATGACCGCTCGCGATTGACGAAGCGGGAAGCGGAGCAGGATCACGTGTGCGCGGGCCGTACGAGCCGCGCGGCGAAAGTCGCGTTGTCTCATACATGCCCCAGCACCTTCCACCAAAGCGGCCCAACGACCAGCCAGGCCACCATGTAAAACAGGCTCATCAAAAATCCCGCCTTCCACCATTCGCCCTGGGTCACGTAGCCCGCGCCGAACATGACGGGACCGGAGCCGATGCCATATTGCGTCAGGCAGCCATTCACATTGCTCAGAATGCCGAGCGAGACTGCGGCGACGAAGGGTGGGACGCCGGCGGCGACCATCAGTGCCATGGAGAGCGGAAACAGCGCGCTGATATGCGCGGTGGCGCTGGCGAAAAAGTAGTGAATGTAAACGTAGATCACCGCCACCAGCATATAGACCGCCAGCATCGGAAAGCCCGCGAGATGCGCGCCGAATTCCTTGCCGAACCAGGTCACCATGCCATATTCGTTGAGCTTGGAGGCCAGCATGATGAGCAGGCCGATCCAGATCATCGTGTCCCAGGCGGACTTCTCGTTCAGCGCGTCCTGCCAGGTCAGCACGCCGCTGATGAACAGCAACGAAACGCCGATCGCCGCCGCGAGCGTTGCGCCGACGCCGAGATCGTCGCCGAACACCCACAGCACCAGCAAGCCGACGAAGATGCACGCCATGATGATTTCTTTGACCGAGATGGGCCCCATCGTCGTGAGCTCTCGTTGCGCGAGGTCGGTGGCATCGGGGGTGCGTCTGACCTGCGGCGGGGCGATCCACAGCATGGCGATCGGAATCACGGCGAGGCACAGCAGACCGGGGATCGACGCCGCCACCGCCCAGTCGAGCCAGCTGATCGACACGCCCTGGTCCGCGGCCAGCCTGACCGCCAGCGGATTGCCCGCCATTGCCGTGATGAACATGCCCGCCGTGATGATGTTCGCGTGGAAGGCGCAGAGAATCAGGTAGCGTCCCACCTTCACGCGTGATTCTGGATCGTCGGCGTGACTGCCCAGCACTTCGGAAATGGCTCGTGTGATCGGCAACATCACGCCGCCCGCGCGCGCGGTGATGCTCGGCATCGCGGGGGAGATCACGAGTTCGGTCAACACGAGCCCGTAGCCGAGCCCCGTCGTTCGCTTTCCCAGCAATCGCATGAACAGAAGCGCGATCCGGCGGCCAAGGCCGGTCTTGATCACGCCGCGTGAAATGAAAAACGCGAGCATCACGAGCCATACGAGGTCGGTGCCGGTGGATTTGGTGACGTCGGCAAACGACAGAACGCCGACGAGCACGCCAATGGTCGAGCCGATGATGGCAACCACCGACATCGGCAGCGGGGCGGTCATGATGCCGGCAATGGTCGCGACGAACACGGCGAACATATGCCACGCCTTCGGCTGGAGGCCGGCGGGCGCGGGCAGAAACCACAGCGCGACGCCGACCGCGATCGGTACCAGATATTTCCAGACGCCGGCCGGCAGTCCGACCGAGGGCTTCGGCGTGGCGGGAGGCGAGCTGGTGGGCCGTGAAACCTTGGCAGGTGTAGGAGCCATGATGGACCTCGTGCCGGCGTGGTTGGGTTTTTTCGGAGTGCGCGGGAAGGCGTCACCGCTCGTGGAGCACGCTTTCCGTCGCGTCCTTGACGATGCGCGCGCTACCTAGCAAGGTCTCGCGCTCGATAGGGTCGAGTTCCGGATAGGCGATCAACCGCGCGCCCGCGCCATTGACGACCATTGGCAGCGACACGCACACGTCCGGTACGCCTTCCACTTCGGGCTGGACGATGCCAACCGTGAGGATCAGGTCGGTGTCGTGCACGATGGCCTCGCAGATCCTTCCTATCGCGCTGGCGATGCCGTAATGGGTGGCGCCTTTGCCTTCCTTGATGAGCTTCGCCGCCTCGTGGACGGAGCGCAGGATCAGATCCCTGCTGGCGGGGCCCAGCTCCTTGCCGTTGCGCGTCAGGAAGGTTTCGAGGGGCATGCCGCAGACCGTTGCGGCGGACCACTGGATCACGGCCGATTCGCCGTGCTCGCCGAGCACATAGGCGTGAATCGCGGAGGCCACCACGCCGAGCCGTTCGGACAGCAGGGAGCGCAGCCGCCCGGTATCGAGCGAGGTTCCCGTGCTGATGACGCGCTCGCGCTCGCAACGCAATTGGTCGTAAACGGCGCCGGTCAGCACGTCGCATGGGTTGGTCGCGATCAGATAGATGGCGTCGGGCGCGAGCGGCGCGATCTGCCCGACGATTTCGGTCGCGATGTCCGCATTGGTTCTGGCAAGGTGCAGGCGAGTCTCGCCGGGTTTGACGCCGGCGCCGGCCGTGATCACGACGATGTCGGCGTCACGCGCGTCTTCGTAGTCCCCTGCGCGAAAACGGCTGTGCCCCCAGAATGCCGCGGCGTGGGCGAGATCGAGAACCTGTCCCTCAGCACGCACCCGCGCGACATCAATGATGACGACTTTCGCACTCGGAATGGCCAACGCCACGAACAGGGCTGCCGATCCCCCGACCAGCCCCGCGCCGACGATAACGATCTTGGCCTGCCGCATAGCGAACCTCGTCAAGTTCGGGCTTCAGCCCCCTCGAAGCATAGTCGCATGCGCGCGTTTGTCATCAATCGGACCTTGGTCCTACACGGCCGCGGCGCGTTTTTTCACGCGGTCCGCTCAACCCATTGACTCCGCCAATCCGGGGCCTCGAACGGATCAGCAAAATACTGCGTCTCGTGGACGACCTTGCCTTCGCGGAACTCCATCACGCTGACCGTGTAAGCGATGCGCCCCTGATAGTTGATCGTGTACTCGGTGATCCACAGATTGCCTTCGCCTTGAATTCGCCTGATCGCGAAACCCGATGGCTTGCCGGGATGATGGCCGCGCAGAGCCTGCAAATTGGTTCGTCCGTGGATTCGCTCGCCTGATTGGGGATAGTCGCAGATCGCATCGTCGGCGTAGATAGCGTGTTCGGCGTCGAGATCGCCGTCCGCCGACGCTCGCCAGTGTGCGTTCAAGGCTTCACGTATCGCTTGTTCGTTCATGGAGTGCCTCCAGAGTCGGGTATTGCAGTCGACCAGCCGCGCGTGGCCGTCGCGTTGAAATTTCGCCGCCAGCGCATAGTCTGCGCCATAAAATCCCTGGCCCCACCCTTGCTGCAAGTACTCCCCCGGACGTGCAAAAAATGTCTGGCGCCTGCAGGGATTGCTCGCCGAGTAGTCCGGTCATTCGGACTGCCGGCTTGCACGCGCGGGCCGCGACATCCGCTTGCCGTCTCCTTTGTTGCGAACGCTCTGCAGAGAAGGCGAGCGCTCGGTGAGCATTGGCGACATCTGTTGCTCCGCCCGCCGCGCGCCCGCGAACTGCTGCCTGAACTCAACCGGTGTCATGTCCTTGGCGGCTTTGAATTGCCGGTTGAAATTCGCGACGTTCGCGAATCCGGAACGCGTCGCAATGACGGAAATCGGCGCTTGCGTATCGGTCAACATCCGGCATGCGTGGCCGATTCGTACGCGCGTCACGTAGCGCCCGACGCTCTCGCCAAGATGCTGCGTGAAATGCCGCGTCAACGAGCGCTCGGAAAGCCCCGACGCATTGGCCAGCGCGGAAAGCCGAAGCGGATGCGCGAACTGTGTTTCGATCAACGCGAGCACGCGATCGATCTGATCGGATTCGTGGCCAGTCGGCGTTCCGGTTCGCGCGTCGAATGCGCTTGGGGACGCGAGCGGCGTGGCGGGGAGCGCCGACAGCAGATCCAGTACATCGAGCGCCGCCTGCAAGCGTTCGCGCGGTTTGTCGGACAGCAGGCGGTCGAGGTGTTCGCGCATGCGTGTGCCGGCACCGTCTTCGAACGCGAGGCCGCAGGCCGCTCTGCGCAACAGGTCGCAAAGTCCGTTGTATTCGGGGCAGACATCGGCGAGTCGCCGCACCCACGCGCCGTCGAACCATACGACGATCGCGACCTGCGGGTGCGCCGCGTCGATCGAACGGTTCGAGGCCCAAGTGTGCGGCAGATTCGGCGGCACCAGCACCAGATCGTCCGCGCCGTAGGTCGCGACGGAGTCTCCGATGTACCGCTTGCCCTGACCGTTCATCGTCAGCGTCAGCTCGTACTCGGGATGGTGGTGCCATTCGAAAGGGATGCGGGGCAGCCGGCGGTGGTAAACCCTGACCGAACAGTCCCGGCCAAAATCCACATGTTCAAAAGCGGCTTTCATGTCTGAAATCGTCAAATCTTTGACCGGATAGTATCACGCAGGCGGCGATCGTTCGCGTACGCTTCAAGCATCAGAAACCACATGGAGACGATGCCATGGCCCTGCAAATCGACGACCTGCCGGCAGCGATCCGTCAAGCGAAGCGCGAACTGCGCGCGATGCTGCCGAACTACCGCGACGTGTTCGCCGACGTCGAAGCGGCGATGACGAAGGAGGCGGAGCGAATCGCGACGCTGCGTGAGCGCGGCGAGCCGGTCATTCCGGAAATCCAGTTCGCCGACATCGTGACGAACCGGGTCACCGACGAGCAGATCGCGCTCGTCAAAGCTCGCGGCGCCTGTGTGATCCGCAAGGTGTTCGACCGGTCGCTCGTCGAGCAATGGGATCAGGACATCGCCGACTACGTCGAGCGCAACGACCTCGACGCAAAGCTGCAGAATCGCGCGGAAGACAAGTACTTTGGGCAGCTCGCCTCGAGCAAGCCGCAAATCTACGGTGTGTACTGGTCGAAACCGCAGGTGCTCGCGCGGCAATCGACCGAGCTCACGCAGGCCCGCGTGTTCCTGAACCGGCTGTGGCGCACCGAAAGCGAAGGGCGCGTGCATTTCGATCCGAACCATGTGCCGGTGTATGCGGACCGCCTGCGCCGTCGGCCGCCCGGCTCGGAATCGCTCGGGTTGTCGGCGCATTGCGACGGCGGTTCGGTGGAGCGCTGGATCGAGCCGAACTTCCGCAAGGTCTATCGCCATGTGTTCTCGGGCCACTGGCGCGACTACGATCCGTTCGACGCCGCGTGGCGAACCGAAGTCGAGGAGATCGCATCGCCGGCCGTCTGCTCGATGTTCCGCACGTTTCAAGGCTGGACCGCGCTGACGCCGCAGGGTCCCGGCGACGGCACGCTGCAGTTGGTGCCAATGGCGAACTCGATGGTCTACATCCTGTTGCGCGCGCTTCAGGATGATGTCGCCGAAGACGATCTGTGCGGAGCGCTGCCGGGGCGCGCGCTGTCGATCAAGTCCGACTATCACGCGCCGCTGTTTCATGCGCTGTCGTCGATTCCGCTGATGCAGGCGGGCGACACCGTGTTCTGGCATAGCGACGTCATTCACGCGGTCGAGGACGCGCATCGCGGCAACGGCTATAGCAACGTGATGTATATCGCTTCGCTGCCGGGCTGCGCGAAGAACGATGCGTATCTGAAGCGGCAACTGCCGGGCTTTCTCGAAGGCAGGAGCCCGCCGGATTTTCCGGCCGATCATTTCGAAGTCGATTTCGTCGGCCGCGCGACGCCAGACGATCTCACCGAGCTTGGCCGTGCGCAAATGGGCTTCGACTTGTGACTGGAACGGGCATGGCCGCGTCTGGATCGGGAGCGGAACTTGCTGCCGCTTCAGCATGGCAACGACCTAAGGAGGACCGGCCATGGCAACCACACCGAACAAGGACGAAAACCCGATCCGCCCGGATCAGTCCGACGTCGTGCAGACGGATCTGCCCGACCTCGGTCCATCGCAGGACCCGGATGAGCCGCCGCTCGATCCCGACATCGACCCCGATAGCGAGGACGACAAGCCATAGACGAGCGCATTCGCCCGATAAAAAAAGAATCGAAGTGAAATGCGGGCGTTTCTGATAACCGCGGCAGTTCCCACATGGCAGAATTGCCGCGCGAGTTCGGTTTTGCCATGAGTGCCGCGCATAGCGACTTCAACGGAGACGGAGGTTTGCCGGAGCGATGCGCTCCGTGACAGCCTCGCTGACGGGGCGTCTCCGCGCGCACAAAAAGATGCACGCGAGCGACACGCGTGTCCCTGAGCCGCTACAACTGACTCTCGATCGCGGCTTTATCGATGACCGACCAGACTTGCTGGATCTTGCCGTCACCAAACTCGTAGAAGACGTTCTCGGAAAACTCCACCCGTTTTCCTTGCACGGGAAGCCCAAGTAACATGCCGATGGGTGTGCAGTCAAAATGCAATCGGCTTGCGATATGTGGCGGCTCGCAAACCAGCATCTGAATCTCGAAGTGCAGGTCGGGAATGTCGCGGAAGTCTCTTTCCAGCATCTCGCGATAGCCCGACAAACCGATTCGTTGGCCGTTGTACTTCACGTCTTCGCCAACGAAGTCTCGCAGCTTTGACCAGTCCTGCGTGTTCAGGCAGGCGATATAGCCGCGGTAGAGTTCCGACAGATTGAATTCGCTCATCGCAATCGTCTTCCATGCTTCAGTGGATAAGCCGATTGTCGGCGATCCGAGACTTTGCGTTGCACGGCTGCCAGGGATTTTCGTCGGAAGCCGTAACTATCCGTTGCAGTGAACACCCCCGATGCGCGCCGCATCACCCACGCACGCATGCCAGAAACCCCTCCAGACAAACCCGGATTGCTGCGCCGATTTCCCCGCTGCTATCGTTCGCTGGACAGTGTGGAAGCGCTTCCACTTAAGCGCTCACAGCAAGTTCGAACGCCAGCGCCTCGAGTTCCACCACACCCGGTTCAACGACCTCATTGGCAGGAGAGAATCCGTGGTCAACGACGCATCCGCAGTCATCGACGCCGCCCGTCCAACCGCTCACGGCGAACCGCATTCCGATCAATTCACACCGCCCGCCGATTCGTCGCTGTGGCGCCAGGATTTCCTGCTCGGCGCGGCCACCGCGTCGTATCAGATCGAAGGCGCGGTCAACGAAGACGGCCGCCTGCCGTCGATCTGGGACACGTTCTCGGCCACACCGGGCAAGGTGTTGGCCGGCGACACCGGCGCCGTCGCGTGCGATCACTATCATCGCTGGGAACAGGACGTCGACCTGCTCGCGGGCCTCGGCCTCGAAGCGTACCGGCTGTCGACCGCATGGCCGCGTGTGATGGACGAAAACGGCACGCCGAACCGCAAGGGGCTCGACTTCTACAAGCGCCTGCTCGGACGGCTCAAAGAGAAGAACATCACGACTTTCGTCACGCTTTATCACTGGGACCTGCCTCAGCATCTCGAGGATCGCGGCGGCTGGCTCAATCGCGAAACCGCGTACCGTTTCGTCGATTACGCGGATCTGATGAGCCGCGAGCTGCACGGCCTCGTCGATGCGTGGGCGACGCTCAACGAGCCGTGGTGTTCGGCGTACCTCGGCTACGGCAACGGCCATCACGCGCCGGGACTCTCGAACCTGCGTTTCGCCGCGCAGGCCATGCATCATCTGCTGCTCGCGCACGGTCTCGCGATTCCGGTGCTGCGCGCGAACGATCCGCGCTCGCACAAGGGCATCGTCGCGAATGTCGGGCGCGGCACGCCGAATAGCGACAGCGCCGCCGACCGTCGCGCGGCCGAGCTGTTCGAAGTTCAGCACAACGCGTGGATTCTCGATCCGCTGTTCAAGGGCGAGTATCCGCAAGACCTGTTCGAGTTGTGGCCGGGCAGCGAGCCGCTCGTGCTCGAAGGCGACATGCAGACGATCAATACGCCGCTCGATTTTCTCGGCATCAACTATTATTTCCGCACCAACGTGGCGAGCGATGGTGGGCACGGTTTCAAGGAGGTGCCGCTCGAGGATGTCGAGCGCACGCAGATGGGCTGGGAGGTTTACCCTGACGGTCTTCGCGATCTGTTGACCGGTTTCAGGGATACCTATGCCAATCTGCCGCCGATCTACATCACCGAGAACGGCATGGCATCGGACGACAAGGTGATCGACGGCCGCGTCGAGGACACGCAGCGCATCTCGTTCCTGAGGCGCCATCTCGCCGCGGTCGATCAGGCGATCAAGGCGGGCGTCGACGTGCGCGGCTATTTCCTGTGGTCGCTGATGGACAACTTCGAGTGGGCTTTCGGCTATGAGCGGCGCTTCGGCATCGTGCACGTCGACTACCAAACGCAGAAGCGTACGGTCAAGCGCAGCGCGGAGCTGGTGTCGAAATTCCTCCAAGATCGCAACGCGCAAGCGCAATAAACACAATTAAAACGACGCAGCAACGATGTAAAGCCGGGTGGAGCTGATTGGTATTTCGACTTGACACACGGGCACTCAGCCTGGAGGAGACGGAATGAACAGCAACAGAATGGTCTTGCGAGGCGTAGTTGCGGCACTGGCGCTGTATGGCGTCGTCGCGCATGCGGAACCGCTCAAGGCTAACGTGATTCACTGGTGGACCTCGGGCGGCGAGTCGGCCGCGATTCGGCAGTTTGCCGTCGCGTACGACAAGGCCGGTGGCCAATGGGTCGACAACGCAGTCGCCGGCGGAGATCAGGCGCGCGCCACCGCGATCAACCGGATCGTCGGCGGCGATCCACCCACCGCCGCCCAGTTCAATACGTCGAAGCAGTTTCACGATCTGATCGACCAGGGACTCCTGAATAACGTCGACGACGTCGCCGCGAAAGAAAACTGGAACGGCATTTTTCCGCAGTCGATTCTCGACAGTATCCGCGTGAAGGGCCATTTCTACGCGGCACCGGTCGACATTCATATGCCCGCGTGGTTCTTCTACTCGAAGCCGGTGTTCCAGAAAGCGGGCATCGCGAGCGAGCCAAAAAGCTACGACGAATTCATCGCCGATCTCGGCAAGCTGAAGAGCGCGGGCGTGATTCCGCTCGCGTTCGGCGGCCAGCCGTGGCAGGAGAAGATCACGTTCGACGCGGTGCTCGCCGATGTGGGCGGCCCGGACCTGTATATGAAGGTCTATCGCGATCACGATCAGAACGCGGTGAACTCCGATGCGTTCAAGAAGGTGCTCGTGTCGTTCAAGCGGCTGCACGATTTCGTCGATCCGGGCTCGCCTGGCCGCAACTGGAACGACGCGACCGCGCTCGTGACTTCGGGCAAGGCCGGCGTTCAGATCATGGGCGACTGGGCGAAGGGCGAGTTCGTCGCGGCGAATCAAACGGCGGGCAAGGACTTCGGCTGCTTCCCGGGCTTCGGTCCGCGTTCGCCGTATCTGGTCGCGGGCGACGTCTTCGTGTTCCCGAAGACCGACAGCGCGTCGGCGATCAAGGCGCAGAATCTGCTCGCCACGGTGATGACCTCGCCGTCCGCGCAGGTCGCGTTCAGCGCGAAGAAGGGCTCGATTCCGATCCGGTCTGACGTCGACGCAAGCAGCCTCGACGTCTGCGCCAAGGAGGGCATCGCGATCATGAAGGACAAGTCGCGCCAGTTGCCGAATCCGGAAATGCTGCTGTCGCCCGATATGCAGGGTGCGCTGACTGACGTCGTGACGAACTTCTGGAACAAGAACGAGTCCGTCGACGACGCGCAGAAAGCGTTCGCCAGCGCGTTGAAGGGCTAGGCCTCGCCATGCACGCGCTCAAGCTGCCAGCCGAGGGTTCGAAACCACAGGACAAGTCGCACCCCAAACCGCGAAACAAGCCGCTGAACCGGCGGTTTTCGATCGCGGTCTGGCTGGCCTTGCTGCCGATGCTCCTGACCGTCGTGTTCACGTACCTGGGCACGATGGTCTGGACCGCGCGCGTGTCGCTCAGCAATTCGCACACGTTTCCGTCGAACGACTTCGTGGGCTTCACGCAGTACGTGCGGCTCTTTCACAACGACCGCTGGTTGACGTCGCTGCAGAATATCGTGATCTATGGCGCGTGTTTCATCATCGCGTGCATGGTGATCGGCTTGCTGCTGGCGATCTTTATCGATCAGCGCGTGGTCGCGGAAGGCGCGTTGCGCACGGTGTTTCTGTATCCGTACGCGATGTCGTTCGTCGCGACCGGGCTCGTGTGGCAATGGATCCTGAATCCCGCGCTCGGTGCGCAGCAGGTGCTGCGCAATCTCGGCTTCGCGCATGCGCGCTTTGACTGGATCGTCGATCAGGACTGGGTCATCTACACGATCGTGATCGCGACCGTGTGGCAGGCTTCGGGCCTCGTGATGGCGCTGTTGCTCGCGGGCCTGCGCGGCATCGACGAAGAGTTGTGGAAAGCCGCGCGCATCGACGGCATTCCACGCTGGCGCGTGTACGCGAGCATCGTGGTGCCGATGCTCGGACCGTCGATCTCGACCGCGTTCGTGCTGCTGTTCGTGATGGTCGTGAAGCTGTACGACGCGGTCGTCGCGATGACGCAGGGCGGCCCCGGCACTGCGAGCGAAGTGCCGGCCAAATTCATCATGGACTATCTGTTCGGGCGCGCGAACATCGGCCTTGCGTCGGCCGCATCGATCGTGCTGCTCGCGACGGTGCTGGCGGTTCTCGCGCCGTTCTTCTATGCACGCAGCCGTGCGGCGCTGCGCGGGGAGAGAGGATGAACACGCTCGATTCCACGCTCAAAGGCGGCATGCCGCATCGCGCGCGCACGCGGCCCCGCCGCTCGGCGTTCTCGCCGGCGCGGCTCGGCATCTACGCGTTTCTGCTCACCGCGGCGGTGTTCTTTCTGCTGCCGCTCTACGTGATGCTGGTCACGTCGGTCAAACCGATGAGCGAGATCCGCCTCGGCAATCTGCTCGGCTTGCCGATGCATTTCACGCTCGACGCGTGGAGCGCCGCATGGCAGTCGGCCTGCACCGGGCTCGATTGCAACGGCATTCGCGTCGGCTTCTGGAACTCGGTGCGTATCGTCGTGCCAAGCACAGTGCTGTCGATCATGGTCGGCGCGGTGAACGGCTACGCGCTGTCGTTCTGGCGGCCGCGCGGCGCGGGTCTGCTGTTCGGCGTGCTGCTCGTCGGCGCGTTCATTCCAGTGCAGGTAATGATCTATCCGCTCGTGCGCGTGCTCGCGAGCGTGCATCTGTTCAGCTCGCTGCCGGGCATCGTGCTGATCCATACGATGTTCGGCATGCCGGTGATGACGCTGCTGTTCCGCAACTACTACGCGTCGATTCCGCAGGAGCTGTTCAAGGCCGCGCGCATCGACGGCGGCAGCTTCTGGCGCATCTTCTTTCAACTGATGCTGCCGATGTCGACGCCGATCATCGTCGTCGCGCTGATCATGCAGGTCACGAACATCTGGAACGACTTCATTCTGGGCCTCGTGTTCGCTGGCACGAAGAATCTACCGATGACGGTGCAGTTGAACAACATCATCAACACGACGACCGGCGAGCGGCTCTACAACGTCAATATGGCGGCGACGATCCTGACGTCGCTGGTGCCGCTCGCGGTTTATTTCATTTCGGGCCGCTGGTTCGTGCGCGGCATTGCGTCGGGCGCCGTCAAGGGGTAGGGCATGGCAAACATGGCTAATACGATCGATGCGGCCGGCGTGCCGGGTGCAAGCGCTGACGTTGAGTCCGACGCCGCGGCGCTCACGCATCCCGCCAATGTGGCGGTCCGCAATCTGACGATTCGCCTCGGTTCGAACACGGTGATCGAGAACCTCGATCTCGACGTGCTCGCCGGTGAGTTCGTCGTGCTGCTGGGGCCGTCGGGTTGCGGCAAGTCCACGCTGTTGCACAGCATCGCGGGATTGATCGACGTCAGCGACGGCAGCATCGAGATCGCCGGCGAAGACATGACGTGGGCCGATCCGAAGGATCGCCGCATCGCGCTGGTGTTCCAGTCGTACGCGTTGTATCCGACCATGAGCGTCGAGCGCAACCTGTCGTTCGCGCTGCGCATCAACGGCACGCCGAAGGCGGAAATCGCGCGGCGTGTCGCCCGCGCGTCGGAGATGCTGCAACTGGGGCCGCTGCTCAAGCGCAAGCCGTCGCAGTTGTCGGGCGGACAGCGGCAGCGCGTCGCGATCGGCCGCGCGATCGTGCGCGAGGCCGACGTGTTCCTGTTCGACGAGCCGCTGTCGAACCTCGACGCGAAGCTGCGCACCGAACTGCGCCGCGAACTGAAGCAGCTGCATCACAGCCTGGGCGCGACGATGATCTACGTGACGCACGACCAGGTCGAGGCGATGACGCTCGCGACGCGCATGGCCGTGATGCGCGGCGGCGTGATCCAGCAGTTCGGCACGCCGGCGGAGGTCTATGCGCGGCCGAACAATCTGTTCGTGGCGACCTTCCTCGGCTCGCCGGCGATGAATCTGCTGAGGGGCACGCTCGAGACGCGCGACGGTGCGCTTCACTTTTGCACTGGGCAGGTGCGGATCGACGTGTCGGCGTACGCGTTCAAGGGGGCGCCCGCGCAGGGCGTGCGCTGCGTGCTCGGCGTGCGTGCCGAAGACGTGCATATCACGGAAGGCGCCAGCGAGCGCGCGAAAGTTTCGCTAATGGAGCCGATGGGCAACCACCGCGTGATCTGGCTCGACTATCATGGCGAACAGATCGCGTCGATCGATCAGACCAAAGCGCCGATTGCGGAGGATGACACCGTGGCGTTCTCGTTCGACGCCGCGCATGTCTCGCTATTCGACGAAGCGAGCGGCGCGCGCTTATAACGCCGCGGCGCGTCACGCGCGAAGCGGCTCGTCGAGACAGGCTTGATGGAGAACCGCGTGGCAACACTCAAGGACGTCGCGGAACTGGCCGGCGTGGGCATGTCGACCGCCTCACGAGCCATTTCCGGCAAGGGACCGATTTCCGCCGATGCCGCGGCGCGCGTGAAGGCGGCGATCGAGGCGCTGAATTTCCGCCCGTCGTCGATCGGCCGGGCGATGGCGACGCAGCAGCTCGGCATCATCGGCATCTTCGTGCCGACCTTCTTTGGTTCCTACTACGGCACGATCCTGAAGCAGACCGACACCGAGCTGCGCGCGGTGGGGCGCCATGTCGTGGTCGCGACCGGTTGCGGCGAGGTGTCGCCGCGCGAGCAGGCGATCGAGGCAGTGCGCTTTTTGATCGGCCGCGATTGCGATGGCGTGGTCGTGATCAGCCACGATCTGCACGACGAAGACCTGATCATGCTGCATGGCATGCATCCGAAGATGGTGTTCCTGAATCGCGCGTTCGAGCAGTTGCCTGAGGCGTCGTTCAGCGCGGATCATCGGCGCGGCGGCGAACTCGCGGCGCGCACGCTGCTCGATCACGGGCATCGCGACATCGCGGTGATTTCCGGGCCCGCTACCGCGTCGGACAACGTGATGCGGATCGACGGCTTTTTCGCCGAGCTCGCGCGAGCCGGCATTGCGCGCGACGACGTCACGCTGATCGAATCCGACTTTTCGCCCGAAGGCGGCTACGCGGCCGCGCAGAAGCTGCTCGAGACGCAGCGGCGCGTGACCGGCCTGTTCTGCGCGAACGACACGATGGCGGTCAGCGTGCTCGCGCGCTTTCACCAGGCGGGCATTTCGGTGCCGCACGACATCTCCGTGATCAGCTACGACGACGACTACTCGGCCGCCTACGCGGCGCCCGGGCTCACGTCGGTGCATATTCCAACCGGGGAACTTACGCAAAACGCGGTGCGCTGGCTCATCAACCAGTGTTACGGCACCACCTGGGAGATCGTGCGCGAGTTTCCGCTCAGCGTGACGATGCGCGAATCGGTCGGGCCAGCGCCGATGCCGAAGAAAAATACGCGCGGCGCAAAGCGGTAGAAGGGTTTGCCTAATCGTGGCGCTGTGATGCCTGGCGCGCGCACGCGCGCCGTGGCGGCCTATTCGCGTTTTCACTTGCGTATCGACGATCTCTTTAAGGCTCCCGTAATCCTTCGCAATAGTGCTTTGCGGTTTTCCCTCATTAAACTTACTTCAAATTTCTTTACACTTCCCGGTAACAAGTTGTTACGGGGTGAGTGTGATGTTGGCCATCTTTCTGATCGCCTGTCCGATCTGCATCGCTGCGCTGTTCGGTTTCGCGCGCTATGTGGACCCGCAGACAGGGCAATTCAAACGGTAGATCTTCTTCGCGCGTTTTTTTCCGCGGCTGCGCCGTGGAGATTTTCGCTTTGCGATTAACGTCCGTTAGTCTGTTGTGCGCTTGAAAGGAGCAATCGTTTGCGTTCTTTCGGTTTGCTTTCTCGTTTTCGTTTTCGTCAATAGCCCGTTCTCCCTTCCATAAGTCTTGCCTTGGCGCGCCGGTTCGCGGCACGATGCGCGATTACTTTCGTTTTAGGTCAGCATCGCGTATGCAAGATTCTCTGCAAAAAATGGCGGCGCGTGCCAGCGCGCTGAAGGGCGTTCTTCCTTTGAGCCGGATTGCGGCGGCGCGCGATGCGCTAGCCGGTGTGCAGCTTGCGTCGATGGATATTCCCCAGGTCCTCGGCTATGCGCGCATTGCCGGCATGCCGGCCGTCACCGGGCTCTACACGGTGTTCCTGCCGCTCGTCGCGTTCGCGTTCTTCGGTGCTTCGCGGCATCTGGTCGTCGCCGCCGATTCGGCCACCGCGACGATCTTCGCGAGTCGTCTTTCGACGATGGCGCCCGCGTCGAGCGCCGAGTATGCGGCGCTCGCGGCGATGGTCGCGTTGCTGACGGCCGCGTTGCTGTTCGTCGCGCGCATCTTCAAGCTCGGCTTTCTCGCCGATTTCCTGTCGCGTACGGTGCTGGTCGGCTTTCTTGCGGGCGTCGGCGTGCAGGTCGGCATCGCGATGCTCGGCGACATGCTCGGCGTGCCCGGACATGCGGCGAGCAGCGTGAAACAACTGCTGCTCGTCGTGAGCGACGCCGCGCAGATCAATCGGCCGACACTGGCGATCTCGCTGCTCGTGGTGACCGCGATTCTCGTCTGCAAACGTTTCTGGCCGCGTCTGCCGGTGCCGTTGGTCGCGGTCGTCGCGGGCATTGCCGCGAGCGATGTGTTCGGATTCGCCGCGCACGGCATCTCCATCCTCGGACCGGTGGAGGGCGGATTGCCGCCGCTGCGGATTCCGTCGGTGACGTGGCAGCAGATGCTCGATCTCGTGCCGGTCGCGGCGTCGTGCTTCGTGATGATCGTCGCGCAAAGCGCCGCGGCGAGCCGGGTGTTCGCCGACCGCTATCACGAGCCGGTCGATATCAACGCAGACCTGCTCGGCATAGCGGCCGCCAACGCGGCGGCGGCGTTTTCCGGCGCGTTCGTCGTCAACGGCAGCCTGACGCAGACCGCGATGGCCGATCGCGCCGGCACGCGCAGCCAGTTCGCGCAGCTCGTGTTCGCGGCGTTCGTGGTGGTCGTGCTGCTGTTTTTCAGCCGCTATCTGCAGTATCTGCCGCACTGCATTCTCGCGAGCATCGTGTTTACGATCGCGGTCGGCCTGGTCAATCTGCAGTCGCTCTTTTCGATTCGCCGCGAAAGTCCCGGCGAATTCGCGCTGGCTTTGTTCACGGCGGCGGCGGTCGTGCTGATCGGCGTCGAGCACGGCATTCTGGTCGCCGTCGCGTTGTCGTTGCTGCGTCACGTGCGACACAGCTACCGCCCCCACACGATGATGCTCGCGCCCAACGGCGACGGCATGTGGGTGCCGGTGCCGGCGGTGCCCGGCGTGGAGACCGCGCCTGGGTTGATCGTCTATCGTTTCGGCGCCGATCTGTTCTACGCGAACGATCATTTTTTCGTCGACGATACGCGCCGCCTGATCGATCACGCACCGAACGCCGTGCGCTGGTTCGTCGTCGATGCGAGCGCGATTACGGATGTCGATTATTCGGCGGCGCGCTCGGTGGGCGAGTTGTGCTCGGCGCTCAAGCGCAATGGGATCGAGGTGGTCTTTGCGCGGGTGAATCGCTATTTGCGCTCGGATATGGATCGGCATGGAATCACGCCGATCGTCGAGGAGCGCTGTATTTTCGGCACGCTGCATGAGGCGCTGAGCATGGCGGGAGTGGAGAATCCGCATGAGCGGGTTAAGGGGGCGCCATAACGGGCCGCCCTGGCTTCGCACTGAGGCGGCGCATGCCGCGAACACCGCCTCGGACGGGCAAATTGCTAGCAAACGTTGTCTGCGCCTCATTTGTTGTCGCTTGCCTCAATTATTCTGACGTTCCGCTTCGACTGGCAGATATCGATCACAAGAACATGAACGGCTTCGATTCGACCATCGAAACATATCTGTCCAGCATACACTTCGGTCATTTCGCGACTGCAATGCTGGCCTTCAGTTTGTGTGTCGAACTCGTCACGCAGTTCGAAGAACTGCGTGCTCTGGCGTTCGGCGTGTTCAAACATCTATGACCCGCGCGGAGCGCCACGGCGCATGCCGATATTCTTGAGGTTCGCCCTGGCGCCGCCTTTCAGTGAGCTGAGATTAGCGAGCACACTCTATTGCCATCTCATGCAATATTCTGTCTAATGAATTCAGAATAAAACGGCCGATTTATTCGGCTCGCTGACTTAGTCGACGGGGTTCACTTCATGTACTCTCTGCTGCCGCTCAAGGCCCAGGTGCGCCGTCACGCGCGAACGCTCGCCGGGTATTTTCCAGCTCCATTTTCACGCGACGAATCAAGCAGTGTCGACATCCTCGGTGTCATGACCCCCGGGCTGCTGAACGGGAACACCCTGCTGAACCTCAACTACGGCGAAGTGGACCACTTCACCGGCAAGACCCGCGCGACGGGCACGTTATTCGTCGCAATTGGCGACGACTTCGTGCGCGTCGCCACTTCGGTCAAAAGGCAAACCGGCGAGCGGGCCGTGGGCACGGTGCTCGACCGCTCGCATCCCGGCTATCGGATGCTGCGCGGCGGGCGACCCTACACCGGTTACGCGACGCTATTCGGCAAGCAATACATGACACGGTACGAGCCGATCCGGGACAGTTCTGGCGAGATAATCGGCGCGCTGTATGTCGGCCTCGACGTCAGTGAGGTGTGGAACCTGTCGATCGGAGCCAGACTCGCGCTGCTTACGCTGGCCGCCAATACCGTACTTCTGCTGGGCTATGGTCGGCTGCTGGAGGCCGTGATCCCCCCCGACCGATCGAGCCCGGGAGCGGCATTGCCCGCTTTCCTGCAAACCGGGGTGATCGGCTTCGGGCTACTCGGCGCGCTGCTGGTCAGCGCGCTGGTCTTCGTGACGACCCGGCGCGGTCTCGGCATGCAACTGCTCGAAGCGAAGGCCGCCGCCGAAAAACTCGCGGCCGGCGATTTGACCGCGCAAGTTCATGTCAGCCGGCGCGACGAACTGGGCCAGTTGATGCAGGCAATGAACGGCATCAGTGTCGGTTTGGCCTCGGTAGTCGGCAACGTCCGACGTGCCTCCGATATGATCGCGCTGGGCGCGCGCGAAATTGCGGCCGGCAACGCGGAGCTTTCGTCCCGCACCGAGGCGCAGGCTGGCTCGCTCGAGGAAACCGCGTCGACGATGGAACAGTTGACGGCGATGGTCCGCGCCAATGCCGAACGCGCTTCGCACGCCAACCAACACATCGCCTCGGCCTCCGATCTCGCGGTCAAAGGCGGCACCGTGGTGGGGCATGTGGTGACCACCATGTCGTTGATCCGCGGCAGTTCCCACAAGATCGTCGACATCATTAGCATGATCGACTCAATTGCCTTTCAGACCAATATCCTGGCTTTGAACGCGGCCGTCGAGGCAGCACGCGCCGGCGACCAGGGACGCGGCTTTGCGGTCGTCGCCGCCGAGGTGCGCAGCCTGGCCCAACGCAGCGCCATGGCCGCCAAGGAAATCAAGGCGCTGATCACCGACTCGGTCGGCAACGTCAATGCAGGCGGCGAACTGGTCGACCAGGCTGGCCGGGACATGACCGAAATCGTCACGGCTGTCGATAGTGTGGTCACTTTGATGGGTGAGATTACCCACGCGAGCAACGAGCAAAGTACCGGCATCGGCGAAGTCAACCGCGCGATCGGGCAGATGGACGAGATGACCCAGCAGAACGTCGCCCTGGTGGAGCAGGTGGCAGCCGCGGCAGCCAGCATGCAAGAACAGGCGTCCACATTGGAAGATGCCGTGCAGGTATTTCGGCTGGTAGGCGATGGGCAAACTGACATTCGCCCCATACGATGAGCGCTGCGCGCGAGGTGCACGCAGGCGTTTCTCGCACTTTCCTGGACTAGAATGGGTTATTGCCGACGTCGTAGACGTATCTGGTCAGCCCGACGTGCGGGATTCTCGTTGGAGGAATGCCATGCCGACTTACCGGTACAGGTGTGAGAAGTGCGGTGAGATGTTCGAACACGCCGAGCATCTTGCTGAACATGAAAACGCTCATCCGGCTTGCCCAAAGTGCGGAAGCGAGAAGGTTCTGCACACACCCACGCCATTTGTGCCGAAAACCTCCAGAAAGAGCTGAAACCTGTCTGACCGGGCGACGGCAAAATCCGGGCCTTTGCAGCCGTTGCCCATGCTTTCGCGCGGACATTCGTGCGTCGGGTTCAGCCCTGCCGGCGGATCTACGCTCGCAGATCCTCCCGTCGCCTTGTGGGATGGCGTAAGGCGGTTACCGACTGTGCGGCGCGTGTTTATCAGGAGCCTGAAACGGGATGTCACACCAAAAACGCCGACTCGTTTGAAATCCTATGCACATCTGCGAGACGTGAGCCGACTTGCGCTCCAGACTCGGGCCGTTTCAAGCTCGTGCCTGCTTACGGGCAGCAAGACGAAGGAGATTGGGTATCTCGATGGGAGCGTGCAAATCTGGAAATAGGCAGTGCGTGCTGCCAGATTGACGGCGCGGTACGCATGATAGGCAACGTCATTTGCGCGTGGTTGCCGTTATGCGGTTGTTTAACTTCAACGGTGCGTAGTTTCCATCCGCTGACCGTCACGGGTCGGGGCGTAGGCTGGCGTAAGAATGGATCACGCGCAGCGCGTCGAGCGTATTCTATGAAGCTTCTTGCCGAATTCGTCGGTAGGCCGTGAGGGTGCCATGGATACGACAGAGCGGATCATCAAGTGGCGCGATCAGCGGCATGCAGACGGTGTCGGCAGCGAACCGCACAATCCGCTGCCCGCGGTGTGCGACGTATCGGTGACGAACGTTTGCAACGCCGCATGCGACTTCTGCGGGTTCTCTCGCGAGAAAGATCTGGCGGGGCCACGTCGCTATCTCGACCCTGATGAGTTCGCGCGCGCACTGCCGATCCTGCGCAGACGCCGGATTCGTTACATGACGCTGCAGGGAGGTGAGCCGCTGGTTCATCCCGAGATCGCATCGCTCGTGGCTTCGGCCACCAAGGCCGGCATGCAGTGCGGCGTGATCACGAACGGCTGGTTTCTTCCCCGCTACATCAAGCCACTGGCGGCGGCCGGCCTCAGGCGTCTGCTGATTTCCATCGATAGCGCGGACATGCGCGAGCATGAGCGCAATCGCGGTCTGCGCGGTCTCGAGGCCCGCATCCGCGAGGGCATCACTCAGGCCCATAGCTTCGGCATCGAGGTCTGCGCATCGATTACGGTGAGCCGACTGGTCCGTTACGAGTTGCTTCCCGAGACGCTCAACCGGCTCGGCTTCGATGCCGTCGTTTTTTCCTATCCACGGCGCGAGGCGTTTGGATCTACATCGCTTGTTTACGACGAAGAATCGAAACTCGTCGACCTGAACACCGACGAACTACTCGAAGCGTTGAGCGCAATCGCGCGCCTCAAGAAGCATTTCCGTGTCATGGACCCGAGCGCTGCACTGGCCGAGGTCGCGCGTTTCGTGCGCGGCGAACAGCAACTGGTTCCATGCATCGGTGGCAGCAAGTACTTTTATATCGACTGGAACCTCGATGTTTGGCGTTGCGAGGCGTGGCCTGAGCCGATGGGCTCCGTCTTCGACCTCGACCGCCTGCCCGATCAACGGCAACCCTGCAATGACTGCATGATGGGATGCTACCGGCATGCCAGCATTCTGATGCACGGTGCCGTCGCCGTGACCGACTCGGTGTACGCGCTGGGCAAGGGGCAGCTTCGGGCTGCTGTCGGCTTGTTGTTCCAGCGCGGCGTTGCGTATTCGCTGTGGGCGCTTTCAGTCGAAGAGTTACCTCGGGCGGCGCTCATCTCGTTCGCAAGACGGACTGGCCAACGCCGTTCCACGCCGCAAGCTGAATGAGCTCAATTTCCGCGACTGAGGTCCCCGGGGGAGACGGCTGCTCCCCATTCGAACGCCCGTCCGCGTTACTCGACCGGCGCAACCGCGCCTCCCGACAAGGTCTCGACGAGGGCTTTAGATGATTGCGGGCAAGCCGCTTTCACCGCCGAACCCATCGGCTGTGCTCGGCATCGGAAGCGAGAAAACTGTCATTGGACCGATTCCATTGCCTAAGATCAAGTTGCGCGCTCCGTGAGGAAAGCACCGCGGCTCGCGAACGGCTTTATTGTCGCGCCCCCTTTTTCCGCGCGACTTTTCCACAAGGAGGTCACGATGAAATCAGAGGACAAGGGCGACGTGCGCGCTTTCGTGCAAACGGCCGAGCAGGGTGGCGAGCATGTCTGGGTCATCACGCTGGTCGACTTCGCGGCCCGTGAGGTCAAACGCTCGCTCGTTTCGGACGAGACGTATGCGACCTCCGCCGCTGCCAGAGATGCCGGCGAGGCTCATTTGAAGGCACTGGAGCAAGACCGCTAGGTCCACGCACTGCCGCCTTGTTTTCGCGCGTGGACGTACTAACGTTGGACTATAAGTACACGGGTGGTAATGGGGCGGAAGAGGGCAAAGTTCATGGCCAGTACGCAAGGAACAACCGGATCGCCGTTTGCGGTGTCCGTCGAAGCGGGCAGCTATCGCGTCACGCGACCACAAAGCGCAAGCGATGTGATCGGCCTGCTGCAAGCGCGCGATATTCAGATCGTCGATCTGAAATTCACCGACTTGCCCGGACTCTGGCAGCATTTTTCGATCACGCTTCCCGAGGTTCACGACGACCTGTTCAGCGCCGGCATCGGTTTCGATGGTTCATCGATCCGCGGCTTTCAGGAGATCCACGAGTCCGACATGCTGCTGCGGCCTGACCCCGCAACGGCCTTCGTCGACCCGGCTTGCGGCACACCGACGCTGTCGATCATTTGCGACGTCGTCGATCCCGTGCTGCGGCAGCCGTATTCGCGCGATCCGCGCTACGTGGCGAAAAAGGCGGAGAACTACCTGCGCCAGACGGGCATCGCGACGACGTGTTATTTCGGGCCCGAGCTCGAATTCTTCATCTTCGACTCCATCCGCTTCGGCCAGGATCAGCACTGCGGCTACTACTACGTCGAGTCGGGCGAGGGCGACTGGACCACCGGTCGCGACGAAGGCGCATACGGCGGTGGCAACCTCGGCTACAAGCAGCGCTACAAGGAGGGCTATTTCCCGGTGCCGCCTCATGACACGCTGCAGGAAATCCGCTCGGAAATCGCGCTGACGCTCCAGCAGGCGGGCGTACAGATCGAAGTGCATCACCACGAAGTTGCGACCGCGGGACAGAACGAGATCGATATGCGCTTTGCGACGCTGACCCGCATGGCCGACAACGTAATGATCTACAAGTACATCTGCAAGAACGTCGCGCGTCGGCACGGCAAGGTCGCAACCTTCATGCCGAAGCCGCTGTTCGCCGACAATGCGAGCGGCATGCATTGTCACCAGAGCCTGTGGAAAGACGAACAGAACCTCTTTTACGACGCGGGCGGCTGGGCGCTGACTTCGGACCTGTGCCGCTGGTACATCGGCGGATTGCTCCAGCACGCACCCGCGCTGATGGCCTTCTGCGCGCCGACGACGAATTCATACAAACGCCTGGTACCCGGATATGAGGCGCCCGTCAATCTGGCGATGTCGCAGCGCAACCGGTCGGCCGCGGCGCGCATTCCGATGTATTCGGATTCGGCGAACGCGCGGCGCGTCGAATTTCGCTGTCCGGATCCGTCGGCCAATGCATATCTTGCTTTCGCAGCGATGCTGATGGCCGGCCTCGACGGCATTGAAAACAAGACCGATCCCGGCGAACCGCTCGACCGCAACATCTACGATCTGCCGCCCGAAGAAGCCCGCAATATACGGCAGGTGCCGGGCTCCCTCGACGCGGCGCTGGCCGCGCTCGAAACCGATAACACGTTCCTGCGCAAAGGCGATGTCTTTACCGACGACGTGATCCAGACCTGGATCGACTACAAGCGCAGCCGCGAGATCGACACCATCAAATTGCGTCCGCATCCATGGGAGTTTTATCTGTACTTCGATATCTAGACTTCGATATCTAGAAGAACAACGCAGGCGGTGACTCGGTCTTGGTACTAGAGCGCCTCGATGCGAGCGCCTCGCGACTCAATCGTCCGCGAAAAAATGGCCGATGAAAATGCAGCCAGCCGCGAGCGCGGCGCCCAGCGCCGCGACCGTATAAGCGAGCCTGACACCGTGCCACAAGCTATCGAACCATTGATGCAACTGCGCCATCAGTACCGCCGCGTTGCCGCCGATCTGCTGTAGCTCGATCTGATAGCGCGGATCGACGATGCCGTACATGGCGACCGCGCTATCGGGCGGCGGGACGCTCAAGTAGATGAGCACCGCGGCGATCAGGCTGACGACCAGGATCGCCGCGCCGGTGAGATAGAGCCGCTTTTGCAGCGGCGAGCGTTGGTTGGAAGAAGGTGCGTCGTGGTCGTTGCCGTTCATCGTTGCGTAGGTGGGTGCCGTCGTTGATGGAGCCGAACCGCCAGTATCGCAGAGCGCGGCCTCGGGCGACCCAGACGCGCCCGACCCACCTCAACGCTTCGACGTCAACAATTTGACCCCCGCAATGCCGAACATCACCGCGAGCGAGCCATCGAGCCAGCGCCGGATCGCCGTATAGACGCGGCGTGCGGACGCCGTCGAAAACAGCACCGCGTAGCTGCTGAATACCGTCGCGCCGATCACCATGCAGCCCAGCACGACCGGCGTCACGTGCGCGGCGCCGTGTACCGGCGACATCGCGAGCGACACGATCGACAGCCACACCAGCACCGCTTTCGGATTCGTGAGATGCAGCAAAAGGCCACGCAGATAGAGTCGCCCGAGCGGTTCGTCGACGCGCGCCGCGCTCGCGGCCGGCTTGCCGCCGCTCCACGCCGAGCGTGCGGACTTCAAGCCGAGCCACAGCAGATACAAGCCGCCCGCGATCCGGATCGCGACGAGGCATTCCGAGTAGGCGGCGAGCACCGCCGACAACCCGAGCGACGCGAGCAGCGCCCATGAGAACGAGCCCGACACCACGCCGAGCGCGAACACCAGTGCCGCGCGTCGGCCCGCGCTCATCGCGAGCGACATGATCGCGAGATTGCTCGGCCCAGGGCTCGCGGTGCCGACGAAATAGGCGCTGTAGGCGATCAGGACATCGGCGGTGAGCAGAGGGCTAACGATCATGGCGGGCAAATGCAAGGGCGGAGCGCGTGTTCGACAATGCAATGCAACGCGCCACAGAGCAGGTTGAATGAAGCAACGATTCTGCGCGCCGTCGCGCGCGATTCACAGATACAGTTGCGCGTACGTATGGCAGCACACTCGATTCGAACCCGAAGCGAACTCGCATCGAATGCGGCGTGCAAAGCGCTCAACCGTGCGCCGCGCTCGCAATACACTCCGCCAACGCATCGGCGACCACCGGCCGGCTATGCCGCGGCCGCAGCACGAGCCCGATCTCGCGCTCGAAGCTCGCATCGCCGAGTTCGAGTGCGACGACGCTCGCTGGCCATTTGCCGAGCCCGGCCGTATTCGGAATCAACGCGACACCCATGCCGCGCGCGACCAGTTGCACGATCGCCTGCAATTCGTCGAGCTCGACCGCATCGCGCACGCCAAGGCGCGCGCGCCGCAGAAAACGGTCGACGAGCCGTCCGCCGAACGACGCGCGGTCGTAGCGGATGAACGGCTCGCTGCGCAGCAGTTCGCGCCACGAGCGGCCGCCGCGCGCAAGCTTTTTCGGCGCGAGCAGCACGAACGGTTCGGCGACGAGCGTGCGCCATTCGAGTTCCGACGGCAGCGCGAACGGCGGTTTGATGATGACGGCCAGATCGAGCTCGCCCGAGTCGACCTGGCCGAGCAGCCCCAGCGACACGCCCGGCACCACGCGAATCCGCCAGCCGGGACGGTCGTCGCGAAAGCGCGCGAGCGCGTCGGCGAGCAGCGACACCTGCGCGGACGCGATCGCGCCGACCCGCAGCATGCCGCTTTCGGCGGCGCCGCCGCTGCGCTCGGAGAGCCGCGCATAGAGCGTCATCATTTCCTCGGCGAGCGCGAGCGTTTCGCGGCCCGCCTCGTTGAGCGTCGCAGAGCGGCCGGTGCGGTCGAACAGCTGAAAGCCGAGTTCCTGTTCGAGCCGCTGCATCTGCGCGCTGACGGCCGATTGCGTGAGCCCGATGCGCGCGCCCGCGCCGGAGAACGTGCCGTACTGGCTGACGGCAAGCAAGGTTTTCAACTCGCTGAGCATGATCGATCAATCGATTTTGGTGATGGTCAGGTCAAATATATATCGTTTCTCAACATTTTTATTCATGATTAAACTTTGCTTCAACTGAACCGGTTGCCAGTCGTGCCAGTCGCAATTCATCCTCACACCCACCCCAGCGAGTCTTCCTATCATGAGCGTTGCCGAAACCGCTTTGCCGCCGTTCCACCTGGCGTTTCCTGTTCATAGCCTCGCCGCCGCGCGCGAGTTCTACGGCGAATTGCTCGGCTGCCCGGAAGGGCGCAGTTCGGACGCATGGGTCGATTTCAATTTCTACGGTCATCAGATCGTCGCGCATCTGGCGCCGGACGAAGTCGGTCACCGTCATACCAGCGCAGTGGATGGCGACGCGGTGCCGGTGCGCCACTTCGGCGCGGTGCTGTCGATGGAGCAATGGCAGGCCGCCGCGGACAAACTGCAGAAGGCCGGCATCGAATTCATCATCGAGCCGCATGTGCGCTTCAAGGGCGAGGTCGGCGAGCAGGCGACGATGTTCTTCCTCGATCCGTCGGGTAATGCGCTCGAGTTCAAGGCGTTCGCCGATATGTCGTCGCTGTTCGCCAAATAAGCGTCGCGGGCGTTGACGCCAGGATACGAATGACTGCAAATGAGGGCCGGTCGACCATTCAGGTTGACCGGCCTATTTTCGTTGAAGGGGATGGCCGCACGGAGCAAAATCGCCCCGTCTTGCGAATCAATCTGAAAGCATGTTTCATATCATTTCGGCCAAAAAACGTGCCGCGTATCAGCAAACGTTTCATTAACTGCGCGTAAATTTATTCAACAAACGTTTGCTTTGCGGCCAATTCGCAGCTAATTCGGCGAGAGCCCTTCGCCTTCAAAAATGGCGCATTTGCTTTCAACAAGCTTCCTGACGATTTCGCCATTTTCATGCCATGCAGGCGTTGGTACCATCGATCTAGCATAAGCGCAGATTCAATCCCTCCCTCCACCCGCATTTTCTCTGGCCCGTTTCAATGTGGATCGTCAACGTAGCGCTTAAGCGGCCATACACGTTCATCGTGATGGCAATTCTGATCGTGCTGGCGACGCCCTTCGTGCTGTTCACCATGCCCGTCGACGTGCTGCCGGATATCAACATTCCGGTCGTCAGCATCATCTGGACGTATACGGGGCTGTCGGCCGAAGACATGGCCACCCGTATCACGTCGGTCAACGAGCGCAGTCTGACCACGACGGTCAACGACATCGAACATATCGAATCGCAATCGCTCCCCGGCATCGCGATCCTGAAGGTGTTTCTGCAGCCCAACGCGAACATCCAGACGGCGATCGCGCAGACGGTCGCCATCGAGCAGGCGCAATTGAAGCAGATGCCGCCGGGCGCCACCGCGCCGCTGGTCATCAGCTACTCGGCTTCCAGCATTCCAGTCATCCAGCTCGGCCTGTCGAGTCCGAAACTCTCGGAGCAGGATCTCAACGACACCGCGCTGAACTTCCTGCGACCGCAACTGGTGACGATTCCGGGCGCGGCCGTGCCGTATCCGTATGGCGGCAAATCGCGGCTGATCTCGGTCGACCTCGACACGCGCGCGCTGCTGGCCAAGGGCCTGACACCTGCCGACGTGGTCAACGCGTTCAACGCGCAAAACCTGATTCTGCCCACGGGCACGGCCAAGATCGGGCCGAAGGAATACACGATCGACATGAACGGGTCGCCACCGACGTTGGAAGGTCTCAACGACATTCCGGTGCGCACCGTCAACGGCGCGACGACCTACCTGCGTGAAGTCGCGCATGTGCGCGACGGCTTCTCGCCGCAGACCAACATCGTGCGGCAGAACGGTCATCGCGGCGTGCTGATTTCGGTGCTGAAGAACGGCAACGCGTCGACGCTGTCGATCGTCGATACGTTGAAAGCCATTTTGCCGGCAGCGCGCGCCGCGCTGCCGCCGGATCTGCAGATCACCGCGCTGTTCGACCAGTCGGTATTCGTGAAGGCGGCGGTGCAGGGTGTGGTGCGCGAAGCGCTGGCCGCCGCGGCGCTGACCGCCGCGATGATCCTGCTGTTCCTTGGCAACTGGCGCAGCACCTGCATCATCGCGATCTCGATTCCGCTGTCCATTCTGTCGTCGCTGATCGTGCTGCACGCGCTCGGGCAGACCATCAACATCATGACGTTGGGCGGCCTCGCGCTCGCGGTCGGCATATTGGTGGACGACGCGACCGTGACGATCGAGAACATCGAGCGGCACCTGCACTTGGGCACGAATCTGCACGATGCGATTCTCGAAGGCGCCGGCGAAATCGCAGTGCCGGCGCTCGTCTCGACACTGTGTATCTGTATCGTGTTCGTGCCGATGTTCTTCCTGACCGGCGTCGCGCGCTATCTATTCGTGCCGCTCGCGGAAGCGGTGGTGTTCGCGATGCTCGCTTCGTACATCCTGTCGCGTACGCTCGTGCCGACGCTCGCGATGCTGCTGATGGGCCACGCGCACAAGCCGAAGGCGGGCACGAAGCCGAATCTGTTCATGCGTCTGTATCACCGCTTCGACGCAGGCTTCGAGCGCATGCGCGCGACTTACATCATGATCCTGAGCAGCCTGCTCGTGCGTCGCAAGATGTTCGGCGCGCTGTTCCTCGGTTTCTGCGTGCTGTCGATGGGCCTGTTCTTCACGCTCGGCGAAGACTTTTTCCCGAGCGTCGACGCGGGCGATATCCGCTTGCACATGCGCGCGCCGACCGGCACGCGTATCGAGGAGACCGCGCGGCTTGCCGACGAGGTCGAAAAGGTGATCCGCGAAGTCGTGCCGCCCAGGGAGTTGGGCACGATTCTCGACAACCTCGGCGTACCGTATAGCGGCATCAACCTGTCGTATAGCAATGCGGGCACGATGGGCACGCTCGACGGCGAGATCCAGATTGCGTTGAACGAAGGCCACAAGCCGTCGCAGATCTACATGGACAAGCTGCGCGCGATCCTGCCGCAGCGTTTCCCGGGCGTCGAGTTCTTCTTTCAGCCGGCCGATATCGTCACGCAGATCCTGAACTTCGGCCTGCCTGCCGCGGTGGACGTGCAGATTTCGGGCGCGAATCAGCAGGGCAACCTCGACGTCGCGCGCAAGCTGCTGAAGCAGGTGCGACTGATTCCCGGCACCGTCGACACGCATATCCAGCAGAAGCTCGACGAACCGGTGATCGATCTGCACATGGACCGCACCCGCCTGCAACAACTGAACCTGACCGCGAACGACGTCGCGCAGAACGTGCTCGTTTCGCTGTCGGGCAGCTCGCAGACGTCGCCGGGCTTCTGGGTCAACAACAGGAACGGCGTGGAATACAAGGTGGCGGTGCAGACGCCGCAGTACCAGGTGTCTTCGATCGACGAACTGTTGCGCACCCCGGTCTCGGCCACGATGAACGGGCCGACGCAACTGCTCGGCAACCTCGTGCAGATCTCGCCGAAGAGCCAGTTCGCGGAAGTCACGCATTACAACATCCGTCCGGTGATCGATCTGTATGTGAGCGTTGAAAAGCGCGATCTCGGCAGCGTGGCGAATCAGGTCGACAAGATCGTCGACGAGGTGCGCGGCTCGCTGCCACGCGGCAGCACGATCACCGTGCGCGGCCAGGTACAGACGATGCGCAGTTCGTTCTTTGGGCTCGGCATCGGCGTCGCGATGGCGATCGTGCTCGTGTATCTGCTGATCGTCGTGAACTTCCAGTCGTGGGTCGATCCGCTGATCATCGTCAGCGCGTTGCCGGCGGCGCTCGCGGGGATCATGTGGATGCTGTTCCTGACCGGCACCCATCTGAGCGTGCCGGCGCTGACCGGCGCGATCATGACGATGGGCGTCGCGACCGCGAACAGTATTCTGATGGTCGCGTTCGCGCGCCAGCGGCTGTCGGCCGGCGCACCGCCGCTCACGGCCGCGCTCGAAGCCGGCGCGAGCCGGATTCGTCCGGTGCTGATGACCGCGTTCGCGATGATCATCGGCATGATTCCGATGGCGCTCGGTCTCGGCGAAGGCGCCGAGCAGAATGCGCCGCTTGGCCGCGCGGTGATCGGCGGGTTGCTGTTCGCGACCGTATCGACGCTGTTTTTCGTGCCGCTCGTGTTTGCGGGAATTCATTCGTGGCTCGCGCGCCGTCATAAGAACGGCGGCGACGACGACAACGGCGGTGGCGACGCTGGCGACGATGGCGGTGGCAGTGGCAGTGGCGGCCATAGTGACACCCCCGCACCGGAACCCAGCAGTGCGGCGACGCCCGCGTAAAAGTTAAACGATGGTTGACTGAGATGACCGAAAAAACTCATGCATCGCTAGCGATCCCCGCGCGGGAAACCGAAGAAGGAGAGCACCGGCTGCCGCCGCGCCATCGCGAATGGAAGCGCGCGAAGATCGCCGTCGTGATCGTGCTCGTGCTGCTCGTGGTAGGCACACTTCGCACCGTGATCGCGAACGTGCTGCAAAACCGCGAAGTCGCGGCGATCGCGCAGCAGAATGCCACGCAGTACGTGAACGTCGTCATGCCGACCCAGACCGAGGGCGGCGGCGACACGCTGCTGCCGGGCACGCTGCGCGGCTATGTCGAGTCGCCGATCTATGCACGCGCGACCGGCTATCTGCTGCACTGGTACGCCGACATCGGCACCCACGTGAAGCAGGGGCAACTGCTCGCCGAGCTGGATACGCCGGAAATCGACCAGGAACTCGCGCAGGCTCTGGCACAGCGTCAGCAGATCAATTCGAGCCTCGCGCTCGCGAAGAGCTCGTTGGACCGTTGGCAGCAGTTGCGCCAGCGTGATGCGGTGTCGCAGCAGGAGCTCGATGAACGGCAAAGCACCTACACGCAGGACCTCGCGAATCTCGCGGCCGCCGATGCGAACGTCAAGCGTCTGCAGCAGCTCGAATCGTTCAAGCGGATCGTCGCGCCGTTTACCGGCGTGGTCACGCAGCGCAACGTCGACGTCGGCGATCTGATCGACGCGGGCAGCGGCACGAGCCGTGCGTTGTTCGCGCTTGCTCAATCGGACCCGTTGCGCGTCTACGTGCAGTTGCCGCAGGCCTACGCGCAGAACGTCGCGGTCGGGCAGAAGGTCGTGGTCACGCAGGCCGAGCTGCCGGGCCAGCAGTTCAACGGCAAGATCACGCATATATCCGGCGCGATCGACGTACCCACGCGCTCGTTGCAGATCGAAGTGACGCTGCCGAATCCCGACGACAAGCTGCGCCCCGGCGCGTACGTGCAGGTCGCGGTGCCGGCCGCCGCGCATGCGCGTCTCACGGTGCCCGGCAACGCGCTGCTGTTTCGCGCGGAGGGTCCGCGCCTCGCGGTCGTCGATGCAAAGGGCAACGTGAGCCTGCGCAAGGTCGTGATCGCGGTGGACCTCGGACAGCAGCTCGAAATCGAAAGCGGTATCTCGCCGAGCGATCGCATCATCGTCAACCCGAGCGATTCGATTGCCGATGGCGATCACGTGCAGGTGCAGCCGCTGCAGAAGAACGGCAAGGGGGCGTCGTGACGTTCGCGGCTTCACGCCAGGCGCGTACGCGTGGCACTGTCTTCACCGCGCTGAGCGCGTGCGCCGGCGCGGCGCTGCTCGCCGCGTGCACGGTCGGCCCGGACTATCAGCGGCCGCAGGCCGAGGTGCCGCCCGAATGGCACACCGATTCGTTCTGGCGCGTCGCCGCGCCGTCGCATGCGCCGATCGCGCCGGACTGGTGGACGGGCTTCGCCGACCCGACGCTCGCGACGCTCGAAACCCAGGCACTCGCGCAGAACCAGACGCTCGCCGCCGCGAGCGCGCACTACGAGCAGGCGAAGGCGACGCTCGCGAACACCAGCGCGCAGCGCGTGCCGGAAGTCGATTTCAACGCACAGGCCTCGCGCTTCCGTATTTCGCACGACCGGCCGCTGACGAACTACGCGACGCCGACCGAATCGACGGTGCAGAACAACCTCCAGCTCGGGCCGACGATCAGCTATGACACCGATCTGTTCGGCCGCATCCGTCGTCAGGTCGAGGGCGCGCAGGCGTCGGCCGAACAGTCGGCGGACGATCTCGCGAACGCGCGCCTCGTGCTGACGACCGACCTCGCCACCGACTACTTCTCGCTGCGTGAGCTCGACCGCGAGATCGACGTGCTGAACCAGTCGGTGAAGCTGCAGCAGAAAGCGCTCGACTACGTGAACACCGAGCACGATCT
The DNA here is from genome assembly GCF_050436385.1 of Paraburkholderia sp. MM5477-R1. Classification (NCBI taxonomy): domain Bacteria; kingdom Pseudomonadati; phylum Pseudomonadota; class Betaproteobacteria; order Burkholderiales; family Burkholderiaceae; genus Paraburkholderia; species Paraburkholderia sp. MM5477-R1. The sequence continues at coordinate 149,308 of NZ_JBNDMC010000010.1, read as the reverse complement.
CGGTTCGGTATCGGGCCTCGACGTGCTGCAGCAGAAATCGCAGCTCGATTCGACGCGCGTGCAGGCGCAACTGCTGCTCAATCAGCGCGCGCAGTTCGAGCATGCGATCGCCGCGCTGGTCGGCGTGCCGGCACCGCAGTTCGCGATCGAGCCGAAGGTACTCGACATCAAGGCGCCGACCGTACCGCTCGGCGTGCCGAGCGACGTGCTGCAAAGGCGTCCCGACGTCGCCTCGGCGGAACGTGCGATGGCGGCGGCCAACGCGCAGATCGGCGTGGCCAAGGCGGCGTTCTTCCCGAGCCTCACGCTGACGCCGGGCATCGGCTGGGAGAGCACCGAGTTCGCCAATCTGCTGAGCGCGCCGACGCTGATGTGGACGCTCGGCGCGACGGTCGGTCAAGTGATCTTCGACGGCGGCCGGCGCGCGGCCAACGTCCAGTACGCGAGCGCGGGCTACAAGGCGACCGAGGCGAATTATCGGCAGACCGTGCTGAGCGCGTTCCAGCAGGTACAGGACGGCATCACAGGACTGTCGGTGCTCGACGGCGCGGCGAAGCAGTCGCGCGAGGCGGTCGAGGACGCGCAGCGGCTGCTGTCGCTCGCGAACGATCGCTATTCGGGCGGCCTCGTCGCGTATCTGAACGTGATCGACGCGCAGGAGTCGCTGCTGACCAGCGAGCGCACGGACGTGCAGATTCACGGCCAGCAGTTGACGCTGTCGGTGGCGCTCGTGAAGGCGCTCGGCGGCGGCTGGGAGGGCGGCGCGCAAGGTGGCGCAATGGCCGGGAACGAGGCTACTCCTACGAACGCGACAGCGAACGTCGCCAGTGCTACGGCATCGCCGCAGCAAGCGCCAGCCGGCGGCGCGCAGCAGAAGGAGATGCCGGCTCCTGCACACTGAATCGCCCGGCAGAGCTTCCATGCCGAGGGAGTGGGATCGGCGCGAGGCGTTAGGGGCGTTTCGTATAATGGACAGTTGACCGCCAAACGTGGCATGGGGACGCGGATGAAATTGCTGATCGTTGAAGACGAGCACAAGGTGGTGGACTACCTGCGCTCCGGTTTGACAGAGCAGGGCTGGGTCGTCGATGTCGCGCTCGACGGCGAGGAAGGCATGCATCTGGCCACCGAATTCGATTACGACGTGATCGTCCTCGACGTGATGCTGCCTAAGCGCGACGGCTTCAGCGTGCTGAAGGCGCTGCGCATGCGCAAGTCGACGCCGGTCATCATGCTGACCGCGCGCGATCACGTGAACGACCGCGTGCGCGGCCTGCGCGAAGGCGCGGACGACTACCTGACCAAACCGTTCTCGTTCCTCGAACTGGTCGAGCGTCTGCATGCGCTCGCGCGCCGCACGCGTTCGCAGGAATCCACGTTGATTTCCGTCGGCGATCTGTTCGTCGATCTGATCGGCCGCCGCGCGACGCGCGACGGCGTACGCCTCGACCTGACCGCCAAAGAGTTTCAACTGCTCAGCGTGCTCGCGCGCCGTCAGGGCGACATTCTGTCGAAGACCGCGATCACCGAACTCGTGTGGGACGTCAACTTCGACAGCCACACGAACGTCGTCGAAACCGCGATCAAGCGGCTGCGCGCGAAGCTCGACGGCCCGTTCCCGTCGAAGCTGCTGCACACGGTGCGCGGCATGGGCTACGTGCTCGAAGTGCGCGAAGAAGCCGAGACATCATGAACCGTTCGATTGCCCGCCGTCTCGCGTCGATGTTCGCGCTGGTCGCGCTGTTCGTGTTTACGCTCGTCGGCACGGGGCTCTTTCTGGTGCTGCGCACGCAGCTCGAGCATCATCTGCGCGAGTCGCTCGACGATCGCACGCAGATCGCGCGCATCATCGTCTATCACGCGGTGACGCCCGAAAAATGGCGGATGTGCCGCGAAAAACTCACCGACATGACGCCGCACGACGGCAGCACCGTGTACTCGGTGACGAGCGCGGACCCGAGCTATCACTTCGGCACGCCGGTGCAGGGCACCGTCACGAAGAGCTGGCCGGGCGGCTATGCGCGCATCGCGCCGGCGGGCGGCGGCCCCGACATGCTGACCTCGACGGTGACCTTGCCCGCCAACGCCGCGCGGCCGCCGGTGCAGTTGCAGGTCGCGTCGAGCTATTCACCGAACCTGCGCACGATGCGCGTGTTCGGCTCGGCGCTCGCGGCGCTGTCCGCGCTCGGCAGTCTCGCGGTGCTGCTGCTCAGCTACTCGGTCACGCGCATCGGTCTCGCACCGCTCACGCGTCTGACGCGCGACGCATCGGCGGTCAGCCCGAACAACCGCTCGCAGCGGCTCAATACGGCGTCGCTGCCGCTCGAACTGAACGACCTCGCGAACTCGTTCAACGGCGCGCTCGAACGGCTCGACGGCGCCTACGGCCGGCTCGAATCGTTCAACGCGGACGTCGCGCATGAACTGCGCACGCCGGTCACGATCCTGATCGGCCAGACCGAGGTCGCGCTGACCCGCAACCGCTCGGTCGACGATCTGCGCCACACGCTGCAATCGAATCTCGAAGAATTCGAGCGGATGCGCACGATCATCAACGACATGCTGTTCCTCGCGCGCGCCGATCAGGGCGAACGCGCGACGGGGCTCGTCGAGGTGTCGCTCGCGGCGGAACTCGCGCATACGCTCGAGTTTCTGGAGATTCCGCTCGAAGAGGCGCACGTGCATGCGCAGTTGCACGGCGATGCGTTCGCGCGCGTGAACCGGTCGCTATTCGGCCGCGCGTGCACGAACCTGCTGATGAACGCGATCCAGCATTGCGAGCCGGGCGCGTCGATCAGCGTGACGATCGCGCGCGGGAAAGGACCGATGCGCGACCAGGTACGCGTCGCCGTGGCAAATCCTGGCGAGCCGATCGCGCCGGACGTCCTCGAACATCTGTTCGACCGTTTCTATCGCGCGGAAGTCTCGCGCACCAATAGCCGCGAAAACCACGGGCTCGGGCTCGCGATCGTGAAGGCGATCGCGGAGATGCATCGCGGCACCGTGTCCGCGCACAGCGCCAACGGCGTCAACACGTTCTCGTTTTCGGTGGCGGCGTCGGCGCTGTCCACGTCAGGCGACGTGCCGGCCATGCGTGCGAACGCGACCGGCGTCGCCGGCGACAGCGCCTATTCGTCGCTCGCGAAAGGCAAGTCGGCCTGAACCGGCAGGCGCGGCTTCAGCGCCTGTTCGCTGGCCGACGTCAGCGTGCTGATGCGCACGCCCAATAGCCGCAGCTTGCGGTTCAACTCCACGCGTCGCAAACATTCGGTCGCCGCGCGGCGGATTTCGGTCGCGTCGGCGGTCGGTTCGTCGAGCGTCAGGTCGCGCGTGACGGTGTGGAAATCGTCGTAACGCAGCTTGATGCCGATCGTGCGGCCCACGTAACCCTTGCGCACGAGATCGTCGGCGACACGCACGCACAGCCCCGTAAACGCGCTCGATAACGCCGGTCGATCGTGGCGCGGATGCAGATCGCGCTCGAACGTGGTCTCGCGGCTGATCGACTTCGGCTCCGATTCGACCACCAGGGGCCGCTCGTCGTGACCCTGCGCGACCTGCATCAGCCAGGCGGAATAGCTGCGCCCGAAGTTGTCCTGCAACAACCCGGCGTCGGCGGCGGCCAGATCGCCGACCGTCGCGAGGCCGAGTGTGGTCAGCTTCTGCGCGGCCTTCGGGCCGATGCCGTTGACCTTGCGTACCTGCAGCGGCCACACGCGCAGCGGTATATCGGCCGGCGTGAGGATCGTCAGGCCGTCAGGCTTGTCGAGTTCGGAGCCGATCTTCGCGAGCAGCTTGTTCGGCGCGACGCAGATCGAACACGTGAGACCGGTGGCCTGATGAACGGCGTCCTTGATGCGCCGGCCGATGTCGGCTGGTTCGCCCGCCAGGTCGGTCAGGTCGATATAGATCTCGTCGATGCCGCGATCCTCGATGCGGTCCGTGAACGTCCTGACGGCGGCCTTGAAAAGACGCGAGTAGTGGCGGTATGAATCGAAGTCGGTCGGCAGCAGGATCGCGTCGGGCGCGAGCGCGGCGGCCTTCATCATGCCCATCGCCGAAAATACGCCGAGCGCGCGCGCCTCGTAGGTCGAGGTGGTCACGACGCCGCGGCCCGCGTAATCGCGCAGCTTCGCGAAGCGCCTGCTGCCGTCTTCGAGCACCTGCGGCGCGCTGTTGCGCCCGCCGCCGATCACCACCGCGCGCCCGCGCAACTCCGGATAGCGCAGCAGTTCGACGGACGCGTAAAACGCGTCCATGTCGAGGTGCGCGATGCGGCGGGTTGGCGAATTCATGGGAGTTGAAGCGGGCGATGGCAATGAACGAAAGGGGTGACGGCGCGCGTCGCGACGCCGCCAGCCCGTAATGGTACCTTGCAGCGCTCGCCGCCGGTCAGGGCCGGCGCGGCCGGCCGCACGCGTGTCGTTCGACGCGTTGTTGAAAAAGCGGGTTCAGAAACTATGCTTGACACTGAACTCCGCCGCTTGCGTACGGGGTCCATGCCGGGCCGCTGCCGCTCCCGGCGGGTTTCGCCGCGACCGCTTCACCACGGGGCTCGACAGATGATCCAGCGCATGTCGCTGATTTCGGCGTATATCGCACTCGGCTGCGCCGCAACGGTGCTGCCGGTCCTGATCAGCATCTATATCGCGAACGAAGACGTCACACGCCGCGAGCAGCGAGATTTGCGCCAATACGCGGAAAAGGCCGTGATGCGCACGGAACTCGTCACGTATCAGGGTTTTGCGGCGATCGCTGACCTGCAGGCCGAGCACGGCGCGCCGTGTTCGCCGGAATACCTGGAGCGCGCCGCCCATGTGATTTTCAACTACCGCTACATCCGGGACGCAGGTGCGTACGGCGACGGGCGCTATCTTTGCTCGCCGCTGTTCGGCGACGTTCGGACGCAGAATGTCGAACTGCCGCCGCCGCGCTGGCGAAGCAACGACGGCTACCTGGTCTGGTTCCAGCAAAAGAATCCGCTCAGCGACGTGCGCGAGGACATACAGATCGGGCGCAACGGCGAGTACGTGTCAATCGATCCGCAGTCATACGTCGATGTGATGGATCCGGAGGGAAGGCCCATCGCCACGATCAACACCGGCCTGAACTCGATCGTCGCGCTGTCGACGGGCGCGGACCCCGACGAGATGCTCCATGCATGGAAGCGGGCGGGGCGCGTCGATAGCGATGAATGGAACTACGCGGTCGCACGTTCGGCGACGCGCGCGCTTGGCGTCGTCGTCAAGGGCCGGCGCACCAGCCTGCTGAGAGACTGGCCCGGCCTGCTGGCGACGTGGCTGTCGATAGGCGTCGCGATGGGCGCCGGGTTCGGCTGGTTCGCGTTCAAACGGATCTCGCGACAGGTGTCGTTCCGGGCATCGCTCGAATGGGCGATCTCGCGCAAAATCATCGACGTCGCCTATCAACCGATCGTGAGTCTCGCGACCAACGAATGCGTCGGTGTCGAAGCGCTGGCCAGATGGAATCTGAACGGACGCGAGATCTCGCCGCATATTTTCATTGGGTTGGCCGAGCAGCATGGCCTGATCCAGTCGTTGACCGACCTCGTGCTCGATAAAGCGCTCCACGACCTGACAGAGCTATTGCGTTCGCGGCCGTGGTTCTACGTGTCGGTCAACGTGAGCGGCGAGGATCTGCGCACGCCGCGCTTTCTTAACCTGATCACCGCGAGGCTCGCCGGAACCGGCCTGCGTCCCGCGCAGATCAGGATCGAAGCGACCGAGCGCAGTTGCCTGAACGCCGATGCGACCCGGCAGACGATCGCGGCCTTCCGAAGCGCCGGCCACCCGGTCTATATCGACGATTTCGGCACCGGCTATTCGAGCCTCGCCTATTTGCAGACTTTCATGATCGACGCTCTGAAGATCGACAAATCGTTCGTCGACACGATCGCCCGGGATGCGGCGTCGAGCATCGTTGCGCCGCATATCATCGACATGGCGCACGAATTGGGGGTGGAAGTCGTGGCGGAGGGAATCGAGCGCGACGAGCAGGTTGAGTATCTGCTGCGCCGAGGCGTTCAGTACGGACAGGGCTGGCTGTTCGCGAAGGCCATGCGCCGCGAGGAGCTGGTCGCGTGGCTGGAGGCGCGCCGCGCGTCGCACGCGCCGGCGCAGCCCGCGATCCAGTAGTTCGGCGCCCGGCCGTGCCGGGCGTGATGCGCTTACTGCTTGACGCCTTCGGCCTGGATATGCAGCGTGGTCTTCATGTTGAAGCCGTACGCCTTGCCGAAATCGATGCCGAAATCGTCGCGATTGAACGTCGCGACCGATTCGGTGCCGCACACTTCGCGCTTCAGCATCGGGTGCTGGATGCACTTGAACGATTCGATCTTCAGGTTGACCGGTTTCGTGACGCCGTGCAGCGTCAGCGTGCCGATCACTTCGACCGGCTTGTCGCCGTCGAAGCGGATCTGCGTGCCCTTGTAGGTCGCGGTCGGGAACTTCGCGGTGTCGAAGAACTTGTCGCCGACCAGTTCCTCGTTGAGCTTGTCGTTGCCGATGCCGACCGAGGTCAGGTCGATTGTCGCCTCGACCGTGCCGGTCTTCGCCGCGCGATCGAGCACGACGGTACCGCTGCTTTTCTGGAACTTGCCGCGCCAGATCGACAGGCCGCCGAAGTGGTCGGTCTCGAAGCTCGGCGACGTGTGCGTCGGATCGAGCAGGTAGGTTTCGGCGGCGGCCATCGCGTTGAACGAGCATGCAGCGGCGAGCGCGCCGGCGGCGAGCAGGAAGGATTGCTTCAAGTTGGACTCCAGAGGTCGAAGGGTAAGGCGGTGCTGCGGCGTGGTGGGTTATTTCTTCGCCGCGACCAGATGAAATTTGATGACGACTTCGTCGGCGACCACCGACGTGTCTTTCCATTCGCCGGTGCCGACGTCGAACTGCGTGCGCTTGATCGGCAGCGAGCCGTCGAAAGTTTGCGTGGCGCCCTGGCTCGCGATCACGACCGGCACGACGACCGTTTGCGATTTGCCTTTGATCGTCAGCTTGCCGGTCACCTTGTACTGGTTGCCGCCGGCCGGCGCGATCGAGCTCGACACGAAGGTCGCGCTCGGGAAGGCGCCGCTGTCGAACCATTCCTTGCCTTGCGCCTGCTTGTTGTAGTCGTCGGCGCCGAGGTCGTAGCTCGCGGTGTCGATCGACACGTTCGCGCTGCCCGCAGCCGGCTTCGCCGGATCGAAATTCAGTTGCGCGGAGAACTTCCTGAACTTGCCGTCGACGGGCACGTTCATCTGTTTGGTCGTGGCGATGACGCTGCTTTTCGCGAGGTCGACGTCGGCGTGCGCGAGGTTCGCGCCGAGCAGCGCAAGCACCGCCAAAGAAGCGAGCGTCGCGCGACGAGTGGAGAGATAAAAAGGTGTCTTCATGATGGTACGCATCCTATCCGAGCTTCGCGGCCTGATTGCACACCGCGAGGAATTTGATTGCCAACCAGTCGTAACCAATCGACAGGAGTTGTGACTTTCTTCAAGCCGTCATATCGTTATGCGCGGGTCTTCAGAAACGGCACCATGCGCGCGAGCAATCCGTCGCGATCGATGAACTGATGCTTGAGCGCCGCAAGCACGTGCATGATCACGAGCGCGAGCAGCGCGTAATTGAGCAGCACGTGCACCGTGCGCAGCGCGGCCTTCAGCGCGTGGTCGGGACCGATGATCGTCGGCAGCGGCACGATGCCCAGATACACGACCTGAATGCCGGCCGCCGAGCTGTAGAAGTAGCCGGACATCGGAATCGCGAGCATCAGCAGATACAGCAGACCGTGCACCAGATGCGCGGCGGCCTTCTCCCACGCGGGCGTCGCGGCATCGAGCGCGGGCGCGCGATGCGTCGCGCGCCACAGCACCCGCAGCAGCGCCAGCGCGAACACGGTCACGCCAATCCATTTGTGCCACGAGAAGTACTTGAGCTTCGTCGGCGTGAAGCCGGGGATATCGGTCATGATCCAGCCGATGTAGAAGCCGCAGATCATCAGCGCGGCGACCAGCCAGTGCAGTGCGATCGCCGCGCCGTGGTAGCGCGTGGGAGCGCAAGCGTGTGTTTGCATCGTGTTCTATCCGTTGCTCGCGAGCAGCCGCGTGAGAATGCGGATAGTAGGGATGCCCATTCAAACTGAATAGGCGGGTGGGCGGGAACAGATCGTTGTTGCGGTGATGTTAATCGTGTCGAGAGGTATGCGCGCTGAAAGGTCCGCGCATGAAGGCACGCACACTGCTATGGAGCGCTCGCCGTGGTACCGCTGTGGTAATTTGTTGCCCCGAACAACAGGTTGCGCGCTTTGCGCAGCCACCGACATAACCCATTATCCGGGCGTCAAGCCGTGAATTCCATTTTTCTTTCCTGGAGTATTGCCGCGTTCGCCACCGCCGGCGTGATCATACGGCCGTTCAAATGGCCCGAAGCCGTGTGGGCCGTCGCCGGCGCGGTGCTGCTCGTCGCCCTCGGCCTATTGCCCTTGCATCTCGCGGTCGAAGCGATCGGCAAGGGCACCGACGTCTATCTGTTCCTGTTCGGCATGATGCTGCTATCCGAAGTCGGCCGCCGCGAAGGACTGTTCGACTGGGTCGCGGTGCTCGCTGTCAATCATGCGCGCAGTTCGCCGCGCAAGCTGTTCGTGCTCGTGTATCTGTTCGGCGTGGTGATCACCGCGTTTCTTTCCAACGACGCCACCGCCGTCGTGCTGACGCCCGCCGTGTTCGCGGCGGCGAAGAAAGCGAAGACACCGCCGCTGCCGCTGCTGTTCGTCTGCGCGTTCGTCGCCAATGCGGCGAGCTTCGTGCTGCCGATTTCGAATCCGGCCAACATCGTGCTGTACGGCAATCACACGCCGCCGCTGGGACCGTGGATGCTGCGCTTCACGCTGCCGTCGGTGCTGTCGATCGCCGCGACCTTCGTGATGCTGCGCTGGACGCAACGCGAGGCGCTCGCTGGCGTCTGCGAGGCAAATCTCGACGCGATCGAGCTCTCGGCGAGCGGGCGCGTCGCGCTCGCGGGCATCGCGGTGACGGCCGGCGCGCTGCTGACGGTCTCCGCCTACGACATCCAGCTCGGCCTGCCGACCGCGATCCTCGGCACGCTGACCGCGCTCGTCGTGCTGATCAAGGAGCGCAGATCGCCGCTGCCGATGATGCGCGAAATTTCGTGGAACGTGTTGCCGCTCGTCGCCGGGCTGTTCGTGCTGGTCGAGATGCTCGATCACACCGGTGTGATCAACCTGTTCGCGGGTGCGTTGCGCCGCGCGACCGAACACAACGAAATGGAAGCGGCCGGGTGGGCCGGCGCGAGCATCGCGTTCCTCAGCAATCTGATCAACAACCTGCCGGCCGGCTTGATCGCGAGTTCGACCGTGATGCAGGCGCATAGCCCCGAGCGCGTGATCGACGCGCTGTTGATCGGCGTCGACCTCGGGCCGAACCTATCGATCACCGGCTCGCTCGCGACGATCCTGTGGCTCAACGCGATTCGCCGCGAAGGCGAAGACGTCAGCTTCATGAAGTTTCTGAAAGTCGGCGCGCTGGTGATGGTGCCCGCGCTCGTGCTGGCGCTTGGGGCGCGGATATTAATTGGCTGAACGGATGCCGGACCCGCCCGCCATCAGCGGGCTTGTGCAGGAACCGACGCGCGTCGCGCCGGCGAGTTGGTCCAGTCGCGCGCCGACCGAGCGCAGCCTTGCTTCGAGGTGGGCGACGCGCTGGCGTTGCGCGGGCACCATCGACGAACGGTTCAACGCATGCAGCCGACGATGCCAGTACGACAACGGAAAACGGTCGCGCCCAGAAAGTGCGTTGAAAACGACTTCGAGGTGGGCGATTTCCTTGTCGATATCTTGGTAGCTCATCACAAAGGTCCAGGAAAGAAGGTGGGAAAAGGGGCGCGCGAACCTGACAGGGATCGCAAGGTCCGTTCCATCCCGCCTATATGTAGTCACTATCAGCCGTGCCGGCGCAGAGCGCCACATCGGGCGCGCGCCTGGCGCGGTGCGCGATGGTAAGAAGCGGCAAACTCCATGCAAGCTTTACGCGGCGCTCCACCTTTCAACGGGACAACGGGAATTCACCAGGCGTGCCCGCGAGGCGCGTGTCCTATGCTGAGTCAACGGCGTGGGTCGGTCTCGGGGGCGATCGAAACCGCCCGCGCGACGGCCCGGCGCGCGCTTTCAACGCGGCGCGATCACGAGCGGTTGCGCATAGCTGACCGTCGGCGCGGGCACCACCGCATAGTTGGGCGCGGGCGGCACGACCACGGCAGCGGCGGCCGTCGTGCTGGCCGGCTGCCAGGGCGGCGCCGCGACGATGGTCGCGGCCGCCACAGGCACGGCGACAGGCGGTGCCGATACGTACACGGGATTGACCGGCACCGGGTAGTAGACCGGCCGCGGCGGCGGCGCGTAGACCACGGCGGCGGGCAGATACACCACGACTCTCGCGTAGGCAGCGGAAGAACAGGCGAGACCGATAGCGGTGAAAGTCGAGGCGCAGGCGAGACGGATAGTCATTTGGGACTCCTGATACGTGAATGCCGACGAACGGCAGACGGAACGATACGCAGCAGGCCCGCAAAACGAAACCGCGAACTCATTTCGTTCGATGTCACGCTGCAGCGGCACCCGGTGCCGTGACATGATTCGACATGATTCTCGAATTGCGATCGCGCGGCGTCTGACCAACAATTCGGCCTGTCATCGAAACGGCTCGCGGCACCCAGGCAGGCGACGGTCGATGTTCCAACCGAAGGAGTCAGTCATGAAGAAGTTGCTCGCCACCGTGCTGCTGTGCTGCTGCGCGTCCACCGTCGCGTTCGCTCAGGCCGCCGCGCCGCAAGGTATCAGCCAGCAGCGGATGGAGCGCATGGAGCAGCAGTTGCAAACGCGTTTTTCAAGCGCGAACACCACCCACGACGGCAAGCTGACGCGCGACCAGGCAGCGGCCGGCATGCCGCTGCTCGCGCGTCATTTCGACGAGATCGACACGCAGAAGGCCGGCTACATCACGCTCCCGCAGATCGAGGCATTCATGCAGGAACGCGGGGCCGCACACTGAGCGGCTCGGTTATCGAGGAGCTTTCGGATGGAACGCCCCGCCAGGATCATCGTGCTCGACGACGAAGCCGAGTTGCGCAACATGCTGCTGCGCTTTCTGCGCGGTCATGGCTTCGACGTGCGCGCGGCCGAGGACGGCAAGCGCCTGAATCGCTACCTTGAGCGCGAGCCGTTCGACCTGCTGATACTCGATCTGATGATCGGCGAAGAGGACGGCCTCGAGATCTGCGCGAAGCTGCGCGCTCAAGGGCAGACCTTGCCGATCCTGATGTTGACGGCGAAGGGCGATCCGCTCGATCGCGTGACCGGCCTCGAAACCGGCGCCGACGACTACCTCGCGAAACCGTTTCTGCCGCGCGAACTGGTGGCGCGAATCAATGCGTTGCTGCGCCGCCAGAAGATGGCCGCGGGCGACCTCACGCTGACGTCGCAGCGCGTGCGTTTCGGCGACTTCACGCTCGACATCGGCAAGCAGGAGCTGTCGCGCGCGGGCGAGCCGCTCGAGATTCATTCCGCGCAGATGCTGCTGCTGGTCGCGCTCGCGTCGTCGCCGAATCGTGCGGTGAGCCGCGACAACCTCCTCGCGCGTGCGCGAGGGCGCGACCATGACGCGCTCGATCGCAGCATCGACGTACAGGTGCTGCGGCTGAGGCAGATCGTCGAGGACGATCCGTCGAAGCCGCGTTTCATTCGCACCGTCTGGGGCGTCGGCTATATGCTCGTCGCCGATGTCGAATCATGATGCGCTCACTGTCGCGCGCACTGCTGCCGCGCACGCTGCTCGCGCGCAATATTGCGCTGTTGATCGCGCTCGTGATGCTGAGCCAGATCTGCTCGATCGTCGTGCTGCTGCATTACGTGCAGCGGCCACGCGTCGAACGCGCGGCGGCCGTGTTCGCGACCTACGTGACGACGCTCGACAACCTGCTCGCGGCCACTCCACCCGCCTCGCGCGCGGCGCTGACCGCGCGTCTCGACGCGCGCGAGCAGTTGCCGCCCGAAGCGACCGACACACCGCCGCACGATCTGTTGCGGGTGTACAGCACCTATCAGCGCGGCGTTTTCATCGACAGCCTGCAGAAGCATCTGCCCGCCGATATGCCCGTGCGGTGGCAGACCGAGGGCGCGCAGCGGCTGTGGATTCGCATGCATGCGCCGGCTGCCGGGTCCGACCACGCGGCCGGTTCGTTGGCCAGCGCGCCATACTGGATCGCGCTGCCGGTTCCCGAGGACGCGCAGGGCAGCGGCCTCGAAGCGGCGATCTTCCTGTCGTTGGGTCTCGGCGTGCTCGCCGCGCTCGCCGGCTACGCGATCCAGCTGCACCTGAACGAACCGTTGCACGAGCTCACGCAAGCGGCGCGGCGCGTCAGCGCCGGCGACCTGCCCGCGCCGCTGCCCACCGACGGCCCCGCCGAAATCGCCGCCGTGGGCAGCGCTTTCAATCAGATGACGCGCGCGTTACAGGACGCCGAAGCGACGCGCGCGTTGATGCTCGCGGGCATCTCGCACGACATCCGCACGCCGTTGACGAAGCTGCGCCTGTCGATGGCGATGGCAATGCCGCAGGGGGCCGACAGCAGTTTCGTGATCGCCGCCGAATCGTATCTCGATCAGATCGAGACGATTCTGCAGCAGTTCATGGATTACGCGGGCAGCGGCGAGCGCGAGGAAGCGCAGCCCGGCGATCTGAATGCGCTGATCGAACGGCTCGCGGGCGACTTCGCGGGGCTCGGGCACGAGTTCGACCTGTCGCTGGGCAGCTTGCCGGCCGTTCGATATCGGCCGATCAGCATGATGCGGCTGCTGATGAATCTGATGCAGAACGCGATCGTCTACGGCGGCAGCGGGCTTGCGGTGCGCACGTGGGCGACGCAGGACGCGGTCACGGTTGCGGTCGGCGATCGCGGTAAAGGTTTGACGGCGGAGGAGTTGGAGAAGCTGAAGGCGCCGTTCCAGCGCGGCCGCAATGCGCGTGCGCATAGCGGCGGCACGGGGTTGGGGCTGTCGATCGTCGATCGGATCGCGCGGCTGCACGGCGGCGGCCTGCAGTTTCATCCGCGCGACGGCGGCGGCCTCGAAGTGTGGGTCGTATTGCCGGTCGAGGCGGCATGATGGGATGAGGCGGTGGCGTTCTTGCCGCTCACTCGCGATCGAGCCACGCGTCGAGCCCGACCCGAAACGCGACGCCTGCGATGACCGGCACGGTCAGCATCAGGATGATGCCGAAGTTCGGGATCTCGTCGCCGTACATGATCGGGTTGTACAGCACGACGCCCGACACGATCGTGAACATCACGACGCCAATGGCGACCATCAGGAGATTGCGCACGGACATGGACAGCGTCTTGCGTTTCGGCTTGTCCGTCGTGTCGTGAGCGCCGGGTGCTTCGTCGTGTTGGGCAGGCATGATGGTTCTCGTGGCAAAAAATGCGGCATCGGAAGCGGGTGCGGCGGGCACCGCGCCCGGCATCATACCCGCACCCGCGCGGCTGATGCAGATCGGGGCTGCGCCGTTGCGGTACTCATCCTTACCAACAATATATGCCATTCCAGGCCGCGATTTCAGGCGTCGGCAGTCGACCCCGCCGGAGGCGCCGAATCCGCGCGAGACGCCGATGCAAGCGCGCAACCGCTCTGGCCGAGCTCGTCGAGAATCGCGCTCATCAAGCCCGTGCGGCGCCATTGCAGCCACCTGATGTAGCACGTCTGCGACGGCGGAAACGTGCCGGGCAGCCGATGCCATTTCTCGTTGCGCGTGACGACCCACAGAATCGCGTCCAGGATCTCGCGCGGAGGACGCGCGGGCCGGCCCAGACGTTTCTTCGGGTCCTGCTTGAACAGATGACTGATGCGCGCCCAGGCGTCATCGGAAAGAGGAAGATCTAGCATGCCGCGAACACCTGACTGACCGGTTTATGTCGATCTTACGGTTTGGGCGGTTCCTTCTAATTCCGGATTTACGCGGGGTTTGGTCCGCTGAACCGCGGATTGCTTCGCGTCCGATGATGCTAGCGTTGCTTTTCAAACCTTCATCTGCGACGCGCCGGGGATTACCGCGACCACGTTGAAGGAGCTGACGCTGCTCTCCCTCATAGCATCTAGGACGCCGCTTCGGTGTGGTCGAGCCATTGCGCGAACTCGTGTCGCAACTGCGCAATATCGAGCGGCTTGCCGAGTAGCCGTGCACCCGGAATCGCCGCCCCGATCTCCGCGCTGCGACCGTACCCCGACACCAGCAGCACGCGTATCTCCGGCTGCACTTGCCGCACCGCGCGCGCGAGTTCGTGGCCGGACATGCCGGGCAGCGTGAGGTCGGTCAACAGTACGTCGTAGCGTTGCGTGTTCGCGAGCGGCAACGCTGCTTCCGCGCTCGCGACCGCGGTGCAAGCGAGGCCTAACGCGCCGAGCAGTTCGCCGAGCGCCTCGCGCGATTCGGTGTCGTCCTCGACGAACAGCACGCGCGCGGCTTCGTGGGCCGCACGCGGCTGGATCGGCTTGTGCGGCTTTTTCTTCGGCTCTTTGTTCGACGCTTTCCGCGGGCCCTTCGCAGTGGCGCACGTGTTGGCGCTTTCGTACGCGGCGGGCGGCACGCATGCGGCGATACGCGCTTCGCGCATCCCGGCCGCGAGGTCCGCGCGCGCGGCGCCCGCGCGTAGAACGTTACGCACCAGACGGGCAAGATCGTCGCGCCGGTACGGCTTCGACAGCAGCGTGATACCGGCGTCGAGCTTGCCGTGGTGGACGATTTCGTCGCGCGTATAGCCCGACGTGAACAGCGTAGGCAGCGGTGGCGTGCGCGCGGCCGCGCGTTGCGCGAGCTCGACGCTCTTCAGCTTGCCGGGCATCACGACGTCGGTGAACAGCAGATCGATCGGCATGTCGCTGTCGATGAATTCGAGCGCCGCGTCGCCGTTCGACGCGGTCAGCACCTTGTAGCCGAGCTGCGCGAGCATTTCGACCGCGGTCAGCCGCACGTCGGCATCGTCCTCGACGACGAGTATCGTTTCGCCGCCGCCGACCGGTGCCGCGGTGCCATCGACGGTCTCCGGCGTCTCCGCCTCGCAGCAGCGCGGAAAGAACAGCGACACCGTGGTGCCGTGTCCCACTTCGCTTTCTATCGACACATGCCCGCCGCTTTGCCGCGCGAAGCCGAACACCATGGACAGGCCAAGGCCGGTGCCGTGGCCGTCGGGTTTGGTCGTGAAGAACGGCTCGAACACGCGTTGCAGCACTTCGGGCGGCATGCCCGAGCCGGTGTCGGCAACCGAGAACTCCACGTATTCGCCGGGCGACAACTCCGGCTTGCCGCGGCAGAACGCGGCGTCGAGCGTGCGGTTGGTCGCGCGCACGGTCAGCACGCCGTCGGCGCGCATCGCGTCGCGCGCATTGATCGCGAGATTGAGCAGCGCGTTTTCGAGTTGGTTGCGGTCGACCTGCACGTTCCACAGATCGTCGCTGAGCACCGTGTCGATCCGCACCGTTTCGCCGAGCGCGCGATGCAGCATCTCGCTCATGCCGGTCAGCAGGCGGCGCGGATTCAGCACGGTCGGCGACAGCGGCTGACGCCGCGCGAACGCGAGCAGATGTGCGGCTAGCTTCGCGCCGCGTTTGACGGCATCGGTCGCGGCGGATAGACGCCGCTGCGCGACCGGGTCGTCGTTGGCGTCGGCGGCGAGCATCTGCAGATTGCCGTTGATCACCTGCAGTACGTTGTTGAAGTCGTGCGCGACGCCGCCCGTCAGGCTGCCGATCGCTTCCATCTTCTGCGCCTGGCGCAGCTGTTCCTCGGCGAGCGTGCGCGCCGCGATCGAATCGGCGACGCGCTGCTCGAGCGTTTCGGTCAACTGAAGAAGCTGCTGTTCGGCGATCTTGCGATCGTGAATGTCGATCAGCACGCCCGGAAAGCGCGTCGGTTCGCCGTGTTCATCGAACTGGCAGCGGCCGTTCGCCTGTACCCACATATAGCCGCCGTCAGGCCGCCGGATTCGGTACTCGGCGCGAAACGGCTCGCCGCTGCGGATCGCTTCGGCGGTCAGGCGGTCGTTGAGCGCCTGGTCGTCGGGGTGGATCATCAGCGTCACGGCATCGCGCGCGACGCCCTTCGACGCTTTGTCGCGCGCAAACAGGAAGGTCCGCGCGAAGCGTTCGTCGCCCGTGACCTCGCCGGTGCGCACGTCGAGCACCCAGGTGCCGAGCACCGCGCCGGTGTTCAGCGCGAGCTGCAGGCGTTCGTTGGTCTCGTGCAATTCGGTTTCGGCTTGCTGGCGCATCCGCTCGGTCAGCACGCGCCCGGTGGTCTCGACGACCATCGCGAGCACGCCGGCCGGCGCGCCGCCGTCGCCCGCGACCGGGCTGTAGTACAGATCCATCCACACGTCTTCCGGCTTGCCGTCGCGCAGCAGCATGAGCGCCTTGTCGCGATACGACAGCGAGCCGCCCGCGAGGCAGGTGACCATCACGTGATGGTTGAAATCGGCGACTTCGGGCCAGCCGTCTTCGACCGGACGGCCGAGCAGATACGGATGCCGCCCGCCCGCGAAGACCGCATAGGCGTCGTTATAGATCATGTAGCCGGGCTCGCCCCACAACAGCACGAGCGGCACCGGCGAGGCGAGCATCATCTGGACCGTCGAGGTCAGACTGCGCTGCCAGTTTTCGATCGCGCCGAGGGTGGTGGCGCGCCAGTCGAATTCGCTGATGCGTCGCGCCATCTCGCCGCGCCAGCCAGCGCAGCCGCAGTCTTGTGCCGGAAAAGGCATGCAGCGCTCCACGTGAAATCACGTCGAAAATGATTGGCTCTTGACCGAAGCTTCGAGGGTTCGCGCGCGTTGCGCAGCCTCGCGAACCCCAAATATTGTAGGGCACAACGCCTTATCGGTGATGCATCGCAGACGCTATTCGGGGTTTTGCCGGGTAAGCACCCGTGTCCGAAACCGTACCAATTTGGCACCTCGTTCGATGCGCGGGCGACATTTACCGCGAGGCCCGTTTGCTGCGCGGCGAAAGCGGCAGAAGCGCCCGCATTTCCGGCGTGGCTCAGGTGCGAATCGTGCTGCCGTCCCCGATTCCTGCGCGAGCTTCGAACGTCAATGGAACGCACCGTACGATGGCGAAGGAAAACATCACACGATATCCACTCCCCAAACCCGCCGTCGAGCTCGTGAGCAGCCACGAGGCCGGCTATCTCGAGCATGGCCGGCGCTATGCAATGGAGTGCGAACGAAAGTGAGAGCGGGGGCGACGAGGCTTGCGATTCATCGAATGCAAGCCGCGACCTCACCCAACGAGTGCGTCCGTCAGTTGGACAGCGACAGATACTGCGACGTCAACGGCACCGGCGGGAACGGCTGCAAGCCGGTCTGCTTGTTGAAGCTGTAGCGCACGTACACGGCCGCGAGCCACTCGCGATATTCATAGGCATTGCCGAGCGACGCGGTCGCCCCGACCGCGAGCTGCGGCGCGAGCTGATATTCACCGACGCCGCTGATCGAATACGACACGCCGGTCTTGCTCTGACCCGGGTAGACGGCGGTCAGACCGTTGCCGAGGGATTGCGCGGCGGCCGCCGCGTCGCCTTGCCGCGTCGAGCCGTCGTTCAGCGGGAAGTAGTTCGACGCATCCTCGCGATAATGCTGCACGCCGATCGACCCCTTCACGTCATATGTAAACAGGCCCGCGCGGCCCGACCATTCGACCGGCAGATTCAGGATCACGTACTGCTGCGGACTGAAGTAGCCGCCCTGGCCGTAAGTGAAGTACGACAGATTGCGGTTGTATCCCATGATCGTCGTGTTCACGCCGACCGTCAGCGTCTGGTCGGCGTCTTTCAGCAGACGCGTGTAGACGCCGCCGCCGCCCTTGATCGCGTTGTTGCTCGGCACGTTGGTGCCCATGTAGTGCTGATACGACGCGTTCACGTACAGGCCGCTCGTGCCGTCGTCCCAGCTGAGGCTGGCAAGCGCGCCGTTCGACGTGACGCCGCCCCATTCGAGGCCGGCGGCCGCATCGCGCGCGCCCGCGTACGACAGCAGGCTGTCCGTCACCGCGCGTCGCGCGACCGCGATCGAGTACGAGACCTTGTCGGTGATGCCGCCGTTGTATTGCGCGCCACCGACGATGTTGGTCTCGCGCAAGCCGATCGGCGTCACGCCGATATCGCCGCTGATGCTGCGACTGTCATAGCCGACGGACAGGCCCACACCGCTCGCGGTCTGGCTGCCGTAGTTGTTGGTGCCGTTCTGCGCCGCCGATTTCGACGACGCGCTCGAAAGCCCCGCGCCGAAGCGCGCGAGCGTCGACGTGCTGTTCGACGCGGTGCCTGCGTCGAGCGTGACCGGGGTCGCGGTCACGACCACGTGACCGTTGCCCGCCTTGATACGCCCCTGAATCGGCGCCTCGATGTCGGTGAGCGACGACAGTCCGTCCTCGCCGACGCGATTGCGGAAGATCAGGCCGCCCGACACGGTGCTCGACTGCTCGCGATTGACCTGCGCAAGCTCCTCGGCGACGCCGAGCGTCTGCGCGTTCGCGACGTTCGACTGCGGGTTGTTCTGCGCGTTGCTGCCGGGCGGGTAGTACGGCTGCGCGTAGCCGGCCGGCGGTTGCGGAATGTACGGCTGCTGCGAGTAGTAGCCCTGGTTCGGGTAAGGCTGCTGTTGATAGGGCTGTTGCGGCGGGTACGGCTGATACGGCTGATACGGCTGCGCGTAGCCCTGCTGCTGCGGATACGGCGGCGGCGGCTGCGCGTAGACCGGCGCGGGTTGGCTCGTTTTCGCCGTGCTCTTCTTGGCGCTCTTCTGCGTGCTCGTGCGTGTCGATCCGTACGGCAGCGCCGTCGTCGACGCGGCGTTGGCCTGCGCTTGGCGCGCGGCCGGCGACATAGGCCACGGTGTGGCCGCATAGCCGTCCTGCGCGCCGTAGGGCTGCTGCCCGTATGCCGGTTGCCCGTACGCCGGTTGCTGCGGATACGCTTGCTGCTGCGGGTAAGGCTGTGGCTGCGGATACGCTTGCTGCTGCGGGTAAGGCTGTGGCTGCGGATACGCTTGCTGCTGCGGGTAAGGCTGTGGCTGCGGATACGCTTGCTGCTGCGCATAGGGCTGCTGCTGCGCATAGCCCGCGTCGTACTGCTGCCGCGGCATCGGCTGCCCGGCGGGCGCCTGACCTTGCCCCGGATAAGGCTGCAACGGCGCGCCCGACTGGCTCGATCCGTTGGATTCCTGTCCGTAGCCGCCGACCTCGGCGGCGGAGCGGGGCGCTCCGTACGGTGCGGCGACCGGCGCGGGCTGTGCGGCAGGCGCGTTATAAGGCGTCGCGGCGGGCGCCGTATAGGGCGCGACATACGGCGCGGGCTGAAGGGGCGGCGGATAGTTCGGCACGGTCTGCGTCGGCGAGGAAGACTGCGTATTCAGGAACGGAAGCGCGGGACGCGCGGCATTGCCGGCGTCGCCCGAAGGGACGATCGCCGTTTTGCCTTCGAATGGATTGGTGCCCGGCAGCGGCGTCGCGCCGATCTGGCCCATCGCCGCTTCCCAGCCGCGCGGCACGTTGGTGCCTGCGTTGCGGGGCGCGTTCGCCGCCAGCGGCGTATTGGCCGCGACCAGCGAGCGTTGCAGATAGGTCGACGCGAGCGACAGCTTGCCCTGGGCGCGATACATGCGCCCCACGGTCGCGAGCACGCCCGGGTCGTTGGGCGCGAGGGCGAGCGCCTGGTTCGCGAGCGTTTCGGCGTAGCTGAACTGCTTCGCGCCGGCCGCGGCCGAGATCGCCGCCTGCAGCAGATTCAGATCGTCGGGGCGGCGCTGCAGCGCGACACGGAAGCTCGTGAGCGCGTTGCGGTCGTCGCCCGCACTCGCATACATGCGGCCGAGCGCGGCCTGCAGGTCGGGGTTGTCGGGCATCGCGGCGAGCCACGGGGCGATCACCTCGTAGGCGCTCGCGAGATCGCCGCGCAGGCGTACCGCGTCGGCTTGTCGGATGACGATGCCGAGATTCAGGTTGTTGAAGTCAGTGCGCTGCTGCGGCGTCAGTTGCATGCCTTGCAACTGGCGCATCACGGCGCCGAGCTCGGCATGCTGGTTGGCCGCGGACAGAATGCTCGCGTATTGCAGCAGCAGATCGGTGTTGCCGGGCGCCGCGCTCATCGCGCCGCGCACGAGTGCGAGCGCGCGGGCCGGGTCGCCGGCCTGCTGGTACGCGCCGGCGATCACGCCGATCAATTCGGGGTTGTTGCCGGCCACCGGCTCGGCGGCGCGCAACATCGCGATGGCCTGCTGCGTCTGGCCGTTGTTCGCCATGCGCGTCGCGAGGTCGGCCTGCCGATGCACCCACAGCCGATGCTGCAACGTCGTCATCGCATCGGTGCGCTGCGCGGGCGCAATACGGTCGAGCTGCGCGAGACCGGTCGACCAGTCCTGCGTTTCCGCCGACAGCAGCGCGCTCGCGTACAGCGCATCGGTCATGTCCGGATGCGCGGCGAGCAGACCGTCCATCATGCTGCGCGCATTCGCGACCGCGCCCTGGCGCACGTAGATGCGCGCGAGGTCGAGCCGCAGCCACGGATCGTCGGGCTTGTTCAGCAGCGCGTCTTCGAACAGGCTGCGCGCGCTGCCGAGATCGCCGCGCGCTTCGGCCGCGCGCGCCTGCGCTGCCTGCGCGTCGCCGCGCAAACGGTCGATGCCGCCGACCTTCGCCTGTTGCTGCGCGTTCAGCTGATTGGCGAACTGCAGCGCCTCGTCGGCACGGCCCTGCGCGGCGAGCGCACCGACGAGGCCGCGAATCGCGTCCGGGTTGTCGGCCTGGCGGCGCAGTGCCATCCGGTATGCCTGCTCGGCGCCGGCCGGGTCGCCGGTCGTGAGCAGCATTTCACCGAGCTGCACCTGGGCGGTCACGTCGGACGGATTCAGCGCGATCGCGCGCTCGAACAGTGCCTTCGCCTTCGCGAACTCGCCATTGCTGCGCGCGCCGATCGCTTCGCTCGTGTAGGTCCAGTAGGTCGCGCTGTCGAGCGCGGTTTTCCAGCGCGCCGGATTCGGTCCGCGCGAGGCACGCTCGAGGTAGTTGCGCGCCTCGGCGAAACGCTCCTGCTTCAGCGCGGCGATGCCCATGCCGCCGAGCGCGTCGGTATCGTTAGGACTGTTCGCGAGTACCGACGTGAACCTGGCGCGCGCGCTCACGATGTCGTCGCGGTCGAGCGCGGCGAAGCCGTCGGCGATCACGCGGCCGCGCGCGTCGGCGGCGGCGTTTTCCTGCGCGCGGGCGCGCGCCGCGCTGTCCTGCTGCACCATCGATTCGAAGCGCGCCTTCACGGCGGCATCTTCACCAGCGGTCTGGAAGTACGACTCGTACAGCGCGGCGTCCGAGGGCCGCGCGTCGAGCCACAGCAGCGCCTGGCGCCAGCTCTTTTTCGCCGCCGCGCCGACCGAGGTGTCGCCCGCGAGCTTTTGCAGCCGCGCGATACCGTCGCGCCGCGTAACGTCGCGATAGGTCAGATGCTGCGCGTACGCGAGTGCGAAACGCGGGTCGTTGGGGTTGTCGTGGACGAGCTGTTCGAGGCCGCGGCGTGCTTCGTCCCAGCCTTGCGGCGTCGCCGACAGCGCCTGGTAATACTCGAGCTGCAACTGGGGCGTGGCGGGCTTGCCGGCCAGCGCGCGCTGATACTCCTGCGCCGCGCTCGCGCTCTGACCGGCTTGCGCGAGCCGGCGCGCCTCGCTGATGGTCTGGTCGCGCGAGCTCGTTTCGCCAAGGCGGCGGCCGAGCTCATCGAGATTCGGATAATTCGGCGCGGCCGCCTTCAGCCGCGCGAGGTACTGCTGCGCGCCGGCGCCGTCCTTGCGGTCGGCCAGCACCATGCCCATGCCGAACAGGGCGTCGGGCTGCTTCGGATCGATGCTGAGCACCTTCTGCCAGGCCTGCTCGGCGAGGTCGCCGCGCTGATGCGACTGCCAGTACTTGCCCTGATCGATCAGCACTGTCAGCGGATCCTTGCTCGCCTGCGCGAGCGCATCGGGCGCGGCCGCGGCCGCGCACAAGAGCGCGCCGACGGACAGCGCGATATGCAGCGACCCGGCGAGGGCGTTCAATCGCATGCGGTCCTCCAGGCGGGCACGAGACCGCCGGCTTCATCGAAGCGATAGCGGCCATCGATGAACCCCGTGCCGAACAGACCCAACACACGATCGTAGTACACCGGTTCACGGCCCGGAACGTTCGCGTCGAGCGCGGCGAGCCGCGTGCGCGCGAGGCCGAGTCCGTGCTCGTCGCCCAGTGTCTTGAAGTACGGCGCGAGCGCGCCCCAATAGCTGAGCGGGCCTTCGCCGCTCGCCGCGCCGGTGGTCGACGACACCTTCTCCGGCGGGAAGCCGTTCTGCGCGACCTTCGCGCGCATGCCGCCGAGCGCGCCGAGCCACGGCTTCGCGAGCGGATCGGCGGGCGAAGCGAGGCCGGCCCACAGATAGACGCGGATCGCATCGTAGCTGCCGACGTCGCCGTTCTTCGGATCGACGACGAACCGACCGTTCTGCCACGCCGCCCAGTCAGGCGCGAAGCCTTGCGGCGACACGGTTTTGACGAACTGATAAGCGTTGTCGGCGAGCTTGGCCCACGGGCCGTCCGGCACCTCGTGCGCGAGCGCGCGCAACACCGGCAGCGGCAGATAGCTCGGATTCAGACGCGTGACGTTGCCGTTCCTGAAGCCCTGCGCCCCCGGCAGCAGCATCGGCCCGAGGCCGGATAGATTCGCGACTTCGTCGTGCGCGATGCGCTCGGCGAGTGCCTGGCCCAGTTGCGTGTAGGCGGGGTTGTGCCACAGGCGGCCCGCCTGCAGCAGATCGTAGGCGATCCAGAGGTCGGAATCCGACGCCGAATTCGGATCGAGCACGCCGTACGAGCCGTCCGGCTTCTTGCCCCATTGCCATGCGGGCAGCCGCAGGTTCTGGGCGTCGAACTGGTTGCCCGCGAGATTCGCGCGGGTCCAGCCGAGCAGCTTGTCGAAGGTCGCGCGGTCATTGGCGACCAGCGCGAAAAAGAGCGCGTAGGACTGGCCTTCCGAGGTGGTCTGCTGGGCCGGCGTCGAGTAATCGATCACGCGGCCGTCGGCCTGGACGAAGCGTTGCACGAAGCTTTGCCAGGCGCCCCAGTCGCCGCATGCAGCGCCGTTCTGCGCGGCCTGAGCGGCGCCGCTCAAACCCGCCAGACTGGCCGACGCCGTCATGCCGATACCGAGCGCGAGCGCAAAAGAGGTTCTTCTGCTGATCCGAAACCGCATTCGAGTCATATCCATCAGTCCTTCAGTCGACGCGCGGCGATCGCGCGAAGCGTCCGGTAGCACAAGGCCGCGATGATCAGCGCGGCGAGCACGCCGCCGAGCAACAGCAGCAGCGGATGCGACGACAGTGCCCAGCGCAGATACTCCTGCGGCGACAGACGGCCCACGTAGTATGCGGTGCCGTTCGACGTGATGGTGACGGCGCGGCCATGGATCACGGCCATCGCGCCTTGAATCTTCGGCAGCACGTCGGCGTCGAGCAGCGCGGCGGACAGATCGGCATCCGACGGGCCGGCCGCGCTGATCAGCGCAACCGCGCTTCGGCCTCGCTGCAGCGGCGACTCGAAGCCGGTTAGCAGCGCCGCGCCGTTCGAGCTGACCATCGTCAGATCGGCACGCGCGGGCGTGCGCTCGACGCCGCGCTCGCCGTGCCACCAGTCCCGCAGCTTGAACACCAGGTCGGTGAGCTGGAACGTGTGCGCGGCGCCGTCGCTGGAGAACGGCATCGACTTCGACCAGCGCTGCAACAGCGGCTGCTTGCCAGGCGCGCCGAACACCAGCAGGTCCTTGTCGGCGAGGCGCTCGACGTCGGCCGCATGGGTGACGGTCACGCCGGAGACCGGATAGCCGGTCGATTCGCCCATCCGGCCCATCGTCAGCAGATACAGGCTGTAGTCGCTCGCGTCCGGGTCGTCCGGCAGCACGACGGCGGTCCCGGAGAGGTCCGCCATCCGCGTGAACGGAAAGCCGCTGTTGGCGAACGCGGCCAGATCGGGCAGCGCCATGTAGTGCGGGAACGACGACAGGTCGATCGTCGAGTTCGGATCGATCGCGCCGACCACGTTCTGCAGCAGGCGGCCCGCGCATTCGCCGGTGTTCGGGATGTCGTAGTAGAAGTGCAGCCGCAGCTGTATGCGCGGCGTCATCAGCAGCGGCGGGATGCGGATGTTGCGGCGCGCGTCGGCGGTGCCGTCGGGCATGATGAGGTTGAAGTAGCGGCTCAGGTCGAACACCGACGCAGGGCGCGCCGGAATCGGCAGCGCTTGCACGAAGCCGTTGTTCACGCTGATGTTCAGCGACGAGCGGTCGCGCGCCGGCCGCACCGTGTAGCGGTAGCGCAGATCGATCGGCACGCCGCGCGTGTGCCACATGAACAGATCGGGCGGCACCCGCATGTTGATGCGCACCGCGTCGGCGTCGTAGCCGAACACGGTCAGGTCTTTCGGATCGGCGAGCTCGCCGAAGCGCACCGCGCGGTCGGTCGGCAGCCAGTTCGGCGCGTCGTACGGCACGCGCGGCGTAATTTCGTTCAGCGACGTGATCGTGGCGCTCGCGCCGGACAGCGCGCTATGGCCGATCCCGAGCGACTTCGCGGCGGTCTTCAGCTCGGCCTCGTTGCGGCCGAGCACGAGCAGCAGCTTGCCGCGCGCGTTCGCGTCGCGCTCGACCACCGCGATGGTCGGCCCGGTGATCTCGGGAATCGTCACGCCGGCCGGATGCTGGTCGCTGGTCGCGAACACGACCGCGTTGCCCGACAGCGGCGCGTTGTCGAGCTGGGTGGGAAACACCGCGCCGCGGTAGCCGGCGAGCGAGCCGAACCACGACGCGACGATGCCGGCGGCTTCGAGCGTGCCGTTGCCCGGCTTCTGCGCGAGCACGAACGGCAGCTCGAGGCGGCGCACGTCGCGGCGGTCGAAAAACGGCTGCGGCAGCGCGGCCAGCTCCGCCTTCGTCGCGAGCGACGAGTAGGTCAGGTCGAGCGAGCTCGCGTTGCTGATCGTCGCCCACAGCGACGAGTTGGCGGGGTCTTCGCAGGCCGTCGTGTAGTGGCCGATCAGCTGCAGGTTCAGGTGGTTGAAGTCGGTGATGAAGCGCGGATCGATCGTGATCTCGCGCGCGACCAGCATGCCGGCCTGCTCGTGCGGCAGCGGCAGCGTCGCCGCGACTTCGCCGTTGACCAGCACCTTCAGCTGCGACAGGTTCGCCAACAGCGCGGGCGAATAACTGTAGATCAGATGCAGCGTCGCGCCGGTCACGACCTCGTCGCCGCGCACCGAGAACGCGATGCCGTTCTGTCCGTCGACGCCGCGCAATTGCAGCGGGTCGAGCGCGCCGAAGTCGGCGAACGTCAGCGTCTGGCGGCGGCCTCCGGGCACCAGCGTGCCGGGCTCGGCGGTGGTCGGCGTGCGCATGCCGAGCGCCTTCACCGACGCCGCCGCGAGCGCGGGCGTCGGCGTGGCGAGCTGGCCCGGGGCGATCGCGTTCGGATCGAACGGCACCGCCGCGCTCGGCGCGGGCACGTTGCCGACACCGGTCGCGACTTGCGGCGTTTGCGGCGCGCCGGCGGGTGCCGCCGCGTCCGACGCCGGTTTGGCCGCGGCGGCGGCAGGGGTGGCCGCTTCGGCGAGCGGCACGAACGACGCCAGCGCGGTCTGCAGCGCGAGCCAGCAGGCGACGCCGCGCATGATTCGCCGCGAGTGTCGCAAGCCGTGACAAGCAAACAGGCGCGATTGGGGTCCAATGCTGTTGCGCCCGTGTGCCGGGCGTTCGATATTGTCCGTGGCCATCCGGTAGCCCATAGATCAGTCTTTCGCTTTTAGCTTCTTGACGTCCGCGGGACGGCTTTTGATCGAACTGCGCAAGTCGTCGTACAGATGTTCGAACAGCCCCGCGATGCCGCGCACGCCGACCTTCAGCACGTGCGACAGACCGCGCAGCGGTGCGTCCGTCTCGCGTCCCTCGGCCCAGCCGGTCCACGCGTCCGCGCGGGCGAAGGTGGTTTTGACGAACTCGTACTCCTGTTCGCGCGACATCGACGAAAAGCGCAGCCCCACGCGGCCCGGCTCGGTAAAACTGACGGTGGCGGGGAACGCGTACTCCTCGTCGCCGCGGAACAGCGACACGGTCACGCGCTCCTGCGTCGGCACTTCGATGGTGCTGGGCAGCGCGACGCCGACGCCGCCTTCCGAGTAGTCGATCGTTTCGCACGCGAGCGTGCGGCCGGTCGAGAACTTCAGCATCACGGGCATCTTCATCGCGACGCGCGGCACCGCGCGGATCTGGCGGCGCTCGCTCGCGGCGGCCACGCTCGCGCCGAGGATCAGCATGTTGTAGCTGGTCCACGCGAGATTGAGCAGTGTGGTCTCGACGATGCTGCGCACGTGCCAGTTCATGTAGATGTGCACCAGACCCGCGAGGAAACCGAGCAGGTTCAGCAGCAGCAGGAACAGATACGGTCGCGAGATCGACCAGTCGAAGTAGCTCTTCTCGATCACGCCGCCCTTGGCCGTCACGTTGAACTTGCCGAGCTTCGGGTTGATCAGCGCGAGCAGCGTCGGCGCGGTGATGTACGACGCCAGCACCGACTCGTACACCTCGGCCCAGAACGAATGGCGGAACATGCGCTGCATCCGCGAGTTGGTGATGCTCGCGTGCATCATGTGCGGCAGCGCGTAGATCGCGATCGTGCTGGCCGCCGCCTCGATCACATGCGCGCCGAAGAACAGATACGACAGCGGCGCGGTCAGGAACACGAGACGCGGCACGCCGTAGAAGAAGTGCATCATCGCGTTCAGGTAACACAGCCGCTGGCCGATCTTCAGCCCCTTGCCGGTGAGCGGATTGTCGATGCGGAAGATCTGCGTCATGCCGCGCGCCCAGCGGATGCGCTGGCCGATGTGGCCCGACAAGCTTTCGGTCGCGAGGCCGGCGGCCTGCGGAATCGCCAGATACGCGGTGGTGTAGCCGAGGCGGTGCAGCTTCAGCGCGGTGTGCGCGTCCTCGGTGACGGTCTCCACCGCGATGCCGCCGATCTCGTCGACCATGCTCCGGCGCAGCAGCGCGCACGAGCCGCAGAAGAACGTCGCGTTCCACAGATCGTTGCCGTCCTGCACGAGGCCGTAGAACAGCTCGCCTTCGTTCGGCACCTTGCGGAAAGTGCCGAGGTTGCGCTCGAACGGGTCGGCGGAGAAGAAGTGGTGCGGCGTTTGCAGCATCGACAGCAGCTTGTCGCGCAGGAACCAGCCGAGGCCGATCTGCAGGAACGAGCGGGTCGGGATGTGATCGCAGTCGAAGATCGCGAGGTACTCGCCGCTCGTGATCTTCAGCGCCTCGTTGATGTTGCCGGCCTTCGCGTGGCGATTGTGCGTGCGGATCGTCCAGTTCACGCCGACTTCCTCGCAGAACGCCTTGAACTCGGCGCGGCGGCCGTCGTCGAGCACGTGGATCGACATCTTGTCGGCTGGGTAGTCGAGCGCGAGCGCCGCGTAGACGGTCGGCTTCACGACGGCGAGCGGCTCGTTGTAGGTCGGAATGAACACGTCGACGGTCGGCCATTCGTCGCGATTGGCGGGCAGCGGCATTGGTTTGCGCTTGAGCGGCCACGCGGTCTGGAAGTAGCCGAGCATCAGCACGATCGTCGCGTAGAGTTCGGCGGACACGAGCAGCAGACCCCAGGCGGCGTCGAGCGGATGCTCCCAGTAGGTCGTTTCGGTCAGCCGCCAGTACATGTAGCGGCCCGACGCGACGATCGACAGCATGATCATCACCATCGTCGCGTAGCGGCCGGGACGACGGCGAAACAGCAGCGCGAGCACGAAGCACAGGGTCGCGAAGGTCAACTGCTGATAGAACTCGAGCGGCACCGTGAACACGAAGTACAGCATGTACAGCGCGAGCATCGTGACGAGCCCGGTGACGATGCGGCTGTTCCAGAAGCTTGCGTCGATGAAGCGTTGGAAGCGCGACGGCTCGCCGCCCTCGGGCTCGCGCGAGGAGGGTGGACTGCTCATGCGACGTTCCTTGGCCGGGCGGCGATCGCGTCGAGCGCCGCCATGAGCCAGGCGGCGCATGCGCGGAAATCGGCGGCGGCCTGGCTCAGCGGATCGTAATGGATCAGCGTGGTGTCGCAGGCGAGCGCTTCGCTGACGCCTTCGTCGAGATGGATCACGCCGGGGAACACCTTGCCGGCGAGCATCTGACGCAGCACCTTCAGCACGTCCTTGGTCAACTGGCGGGATTGGTCGATCTGGTTGATCACGTAGCCGACGCCGCCGAAGTCCGCGCGCGGCGCCGCGTAGGTTTCGATCAGCCGCTCCATCTGCGGGATCGCCGCGTACGACGCGGCGTCGGCGAGCACGATGTTCAACGCGAAGGTGGCCGCGCTCAGCGCGGTTCGCACGTAGGTCGACGAGCCGGGCGGCGTATCGACGATCACGATGTCGGACGCATCGAGCCGCAGGTGCTGCAGCGACTGCGCGAGCCATTGCGGATGCTGGTCGATCTGCGCCTCGAGGCGGCGGCGGTCGTCCTCCAGCAGCGCGCCGTACGGCAGCACGGTCACGCCGTCGATACCGTCGAACATCACCGTTTGCCACGGGTTGCCCGAGAGAGTCGCGCGCGACAGGCCGTCGATGCTGTCGAGCGGCACGCCGAAGTGCAGCCGCAGGGCGTTCTGAGGATCGAGATCGAGTGCAATCACACGCCGGCCGCTGTTGGCGAGCACGGAGGCGAGATTGGCGGCGAGGGTGGTCTTGCCGACCCCCCCTTTGGCGGACACCACGGCAATGACTTTCATGAGCGACGCGGACCGTTGGTGAGCCACGAGGCGAAGCCGCCGCGCGCGGTGCCGGCGGGTGCTTGCGTGCCTTGGGCGGACGTGCCGCGCAGACGGTCGAACACCGAGTTCAGCGACGCGGCCGCGGCCGCTTGCGGCGGCGCGCTCGGGGTTTGCGCTGCAAACATCTTGCCGAGGATCGACGGCGGTTGGGCCGGTTGCGCGGGTTGGGCCGTATAGGTCGGTTGCGGCGCTGGTGGCGGTGGCATCGACGATGCCGGTGCCGTGCTCGCGCTGCCATGAGCGAGCGCGGCGGGGCGTGTCCTGCCTGGCGCGACAGGCGCAATCGTTTGCGCGGCCGCCTCGTCGAGTTCGTCGGCCGTGCGGAAGCGTGACGCGCCGCTCGGCGCCGCGGGCTGGGCTGCGGCCACAGGTACCGGTGGAATGTCACGCCGGTGCGGGCGCGTGAACAGCGGTGCCTTCGCGCGCGTCACGGATGCCATGTCCTTCGGTGTCGTGTCCTCGTGGACGGCGGCCCGTGGCGCCACGGTTATAGGCGGCTGTGGTTTCGCGTCGCGAAGCTGGCCGATTGCCGGAATGGCCGGTTGCGTCAGATCGAGCGTCACGAGCAGCGGCCAACGAGTGCGCGCGGTGCGCGCGTCGTTCTCGCGGCCGATCTCCTGGTACGCGTTGGCGTCGCCGCCAAATTGCTCGAACAGTTTTTCGATGTCGCTCGATGAACTCATGATGCCGTCGTCTGTTACATACCGTGCATGGCCCCAAACCGACTGCTCGGGGTGCTGTTTATTTGAACTGCCTTCCCTGATCCTGCGTGGCGGCTGTATCGCCGTCGCACGCTCGTTCGCACGTATGCGTGCAGCACCCGCTGGTGCTCAGGCGGGGTGACGGCCGAGGCGGAATTCGAGCGAGCTGTCCTCGCCGAACGCGCTCGTCTGCACGACCGACAAACCCTGCGCGCCCAACGCGCTCAACCACGTCTGATAGGCGCCTTCGAGAAATGCCGGCGTCCAGGCGAGCGCCGATTCGCCGAAGGCGGGCAGCGGCGCGCAATAGTGAATGATGCGCAGCGACTCCGCCTCATCGGCGAGCGCGACGTAACCCCAATCCATCTGATGCCAGTAAGAATTCAACACCTGCTCGAGCTCGGCCGTCGATGCGCAGGCGGGCAGCGGATACGCGAGCGCGAAACGGCTGCCGACGCGATGCATCAGCTGGCGCAGCTCGTCGTGTCCGATTTGCGCTTCGAACTCGCTCGCCAGCGCGCTCAGCATGCCGCGCCATTGCGGCGAGATTTGGCGTTCGAGCAGATAGTTGAGGATTGGGACCATGTTTTCCGGAAGTGGTCGCGGCCCGTTGCACATTGCGGACGTGACAGCCATTGAGCATTGGAGTCGTCGGCAATCAGGCGCCGACTACGTCATTTCTACCGGGTTGTCTAGGGTGTCCGGCACACATTGCAAGCAGTCTACTTAAGACACAGGCTTTTAGCCACTTTCCATTGCTCGGCTTATACGGTAATAAGCGCGCAATCGAGCCACATGAATTGCGTAATTTTTGCTGCTTAAAAGAAATTGAAAGGTTAATCTTCGCCTGGCGTGCGAAAAGGCTTGCGGAACCATAGGTGTATTAGCCGGCAATCCGGCCTGCTTTGAGCTTTAGTCTTTTAATCATGCATTAGGCGGATGGTGAGTCGCGCGAAAGATCGGCGCGGCGTCGTTCGGCACGCAGGCGCCGAATTTATACGTCGTGTTACGTTAGCCATAAATGTTTATCGAACGTTTGCCGATAACTACTGGCGGAGTGACCGGAAACCCTGATCAACCATCTATGTCTGCCATCCCGACGCAGCACCTGCCCGAGCCAAGCATGCGTGAGCGCTTTCACCGGCGCTCGCTCGACCATCAGCGGCCGCTTTCCCTCGTGACGATGGGCTTCACGGTGGTTGCGTTCCTGTGCATGGTAACGGCGCGCGAACTGGTCGGCGCACCGGCCGGGCCGCTCGCGTACCGGCTGCTATGCGCGCTCCTGCTCGCGCTGCTGGTGCTGGCGATCCCGCGCGCGAAGTCGACGGCGCTGTTCGGCGCGATCGGCGTCGCGTACGAACTGGTGCTGATCGCCGGGCTCGTGCTGAATGCGAAGGGCCTCGCGCATCCGTTGCCGTGGCTATTGCCCGCATTCGTGGTGATACCGATCTGCGCGGCGCCGCTATGGCTTACGCCCGCGCATTTCGTCACCGGCAGCGTGGTCTTCTACGCGGCGGCCATCGCGCTGCTGCGCGGCAAAGCTCATGCGCCCGAGGTCGACGCGGCCGTGTGGACGTGGGTCATCGCGATCGGTGCGCCGACGGCGGTGGTATTCCATTTCGGCTTCTACCGTTTCCGGCGCAATCACTTTCTGCTCGAGAGCCAGCTCGCGCAACTCGCGGCGACCGATCCGCTGACCGGCCTGCAAAATCGTCGCTCGTTCGTCAAGCACGCGGAGGGACGCCTCGAGACGCTGGCGCCAGGGGCGCAGATCTGCGCGATCTTTCTCGACATCGACAGCTTCAAGTCGCTCAACGACCGCTTCGGTCATGCGGTCGGCGACCATGCGCTGTTCCAGGTCGCGCAGGTGCTGAAGGACGCGGTTGCGCTCTACCCAAGCGTGAGCCGCGTCGGCGGCGAGGAATTCGCGCTGCTGCTCGACGATGATCTCACCGGCGCGCTGCAGATCGCCGAGCGGCTGCGTCTCGACATCGCCGCGATCGAACGGCCGGACGGCCATCTGACCGCGAGCTTCGGCGTCGCCGAGCATCGGCGCGGCGAAAGCTTCATGATGCTGCTCGATCGCGCGGACGAAGCGTTATTGCGCGCGAAGCAGACGGGGCGCAACCGTGTCTGCGCGGAGCGCGCGCTGCCGTTCGACGCGCTGCAGTCATCGTTCGGCGATCCGAGCGCCGACCCGGCGCGCTACCGCTGGGAAGACTTCTATCTGATCTCGCACTTTCAGCCGCTCTACAGCCTATCGCATCAGAAGCAGGTCGGCTTCGAGGCGCTGCTGCGCGGAGAGCATGACGACGGCACGCTGGTGCCGCCGGTCGTGATGTTCGCGCCGAAGCCGTCGAGCGACGAAGGCGCGCTCGACCGCGCGAGCCACGCGGTGCATCTCGGCAACGCGCGTCGCGCGCTGCCCGGCGACGCGTGGCTGTTCCTGAACATCCTGCCGTCCACCTTCGTCGCCGAAGGCTACGCCGACCAGTTGACGAAGATCGTGCGCGCCGCAGGGCTCGAACCCGAGCGCGTGATTCTGGAGATTCTCGAATCGCATGGCGGCAGCGTCGATGAGATGTCGCGCGCGGCGGCGCGCTATCGCCAGCACGGCTTCCTGATCGCAGTCGACGACTTCGGCGCGGGCCAGTCGAATCTCGACCGGCTGCTGCGGATCCGGCCGGACCTCGTCAAGCTCGACGGCGAGCTGATCCGCGCGACCACGTACGGCACGCAGCAGCCGATCCTGCCGAAACTCGTGTCGCTGCTGCACCAGGCGGGGATGCTGGTGGTCGTCGAAGGCGTCGAGACGGCCGACGAGCTGATTCTCGCGGTCGAGTCGAATGTCGATTTCGCGCAGGGCTATCTGCTAGGGCGGCCCGCGGCAGAGATCGCGCCGCCCGACTCGGTGCATCGCCAGATCGACGATGCGTTCGACGTGATCGCGCAGGGCCGTGCGCATCAGCATGCGTTGTTCGAATCCGAAATGGAGCCGTACCGGCTCGAACTGCGGCGCGCGGCCGACGGCTTGCGCGCCGGCGCCATGATGGACGACGCGTTCGCGCTGCTCGCCACCTTCAAGCGTTGCATCAGCTGTTTCATCCTCGACGACACCGGCCGCCAGATCGGTCACGAGGTGCGCGGGCCGGCGTGGTGCGAGGACGCGGCGTCGCTGCAGCCGGTCGCGAATCCGCGCGATGCGCGCTGGGATCATCGGCCGTACTTCCGCAATGCGGTGCTGCTGCCCGGCGAGGCGGTCACCAGTAATCCTTATCTGTCGCTCGCGAGCGGGCGGCCGTGCATCGCAGTGACACTTGCCGTGCAGCTGGCGAGCGGGCGCTGTGTGATGGGGGTCGAGCTGGATTGGTCGGCGCGAGGCTTGCCTTGGCCGGCGGGCGAGTAGGGGAAGTGAAAGGCTTTCGCTTCAATACCCGCCTTTGACCTGCGGCGCGCTCGCCGCCAGGTTCTTGTACGACGCGGCGAGGTCCGCGGCCGCGCGGCTCAGCAAGCCGGTGTCCGTGCCGACCGCGACGAAGGTCGCGCCCGCCGCCAGATATTCGGCCGCCAGCGCGGGATCAGGGGCGAGCACGCCCGCAGCCTTGCCAGCGGTGCGCACGGTGTCGATGCCGTGGCGAATCGCGTCGCGCACGCGCGCGTCGCCCGGCTTGCCGAGCAATCCCATCGACGCGCTCAGATCCGACGGCCCGAAAAACACGCCATCGACGCCATCCACATGCGCGATCTCCACGAGATTGTCGAGGCTCTGCACGGTCTCCGCCTGCACGATCACGCACAGTTCGTCGGCGGCGGTGTCCAGATAGTCGGGCACGCGATTCCAGCGCGACGCACGCGCGAGCGCGCTGCCGACGCCGCGAATGCCTTGTGGCGGATAACGCGTGGCCGCGACCGCATCGAGCGCTTGCGCGGCCGTGTCGATCATTGGCAGCAGCAGCGTTTGCGCGCCGATGTCGAGCAACTGCTTGATCAGCGCGGCGTCGCTGCGTACCGGCCGCACGACCGGATGCGACGGATACGCGGCGACCGCCTGCAATTGCGACAGCGTGCTGCGTACGTCGTTCGGTGCGTGCTCGTTGTCGATCAGTAGCCAGTCGAAGCCGGCGGTGGCGAGCAGCTCGGTCACGTAGGCGTCGGCGAGCGCGGCCCACAGGCCGAACTGCGGTCTGCCTTCGGCGAGCGCGCGCTTGAAGGGGTTGTTCGGCAAGGACATATTGATGCGTTCAGATGAAATTCAAACCGATGCCGCCGAGCGGGCCATAGTCGATGTGGAACGTGTCGCCCGCGCGGGCGGGAACCGGGCTCGTGAACGAGCCGCTCAGGATCACGTCGCCCGCATTCAACGATTCGTCATGCGGAGCAATTTTGTTGGCGAGCCACGCGACGCCGGTGGCCGGATGGTTGAGCACCGCCGCCGCGAGCCCGCTTTCCTCGACCGCGCCGTTCTTGTACAGCAGCGCGCCGACCCAGCGCAGGTCGACGTCGAGCGGACGCACCGGCCGGCCGCCGAGCACGACGCCCGCGTTCGCGGCGAAGTCGGAGATCGTGTCATGGACCTTGCGCGGCGCGCGTGTTTCGCGATCGAACTGCTCGATGCGCGCGTCGATGATTTCGACGGCCGGGCTCACGTACGCGGTCGCGTCGAGCACAGCGAACAGTGTGACGCCGGGGCCCTTCAGCGGTTTGTTCAGCACGAACGCGAGTTCCACTTCGACGCGCGGCGCGATGAAGCGATCCACGCGAATGTCCTGGCCACTTTCGATGAACATGCTGTCGAGCAGGGGCGCATAGTCCGGTTCGTCGATCTGCGACGAGCGCTGCATCGCGCGCGACGTCAGGCCGATCTTCCTGCCCTTGATTACGTGGCCTTCGGCGAGTTTCAGCTTGACCCACTCGCGTTGTATCGCGTAGCCGTCCTGTACGGTCATCTCTGGATACTGCGCGGAAAAATGGCGCAGCTGCGTGCGGGTCTTTTCCGCGTGATCGAGTTGCGCGGCGAGGTCGCGAATGGTTTGTTCGTCTAGCATGCTGATGTCAGCCCTTGAACCGCGCGTGCAGATTGTTGTGCTTCCAGGTGCCCGCTTCGCTGAACTCGTTGATTTCGAGCGACAACGCGAGCCCCTGCCGTTCGAACTCAGTGGCGAAGCGCTGCTTGATCAGCGCGAACAGCGCGTCGCCGGTCGCCTTCTTGACGGCCTCCGGGCGGCCCGCGCCGATCTTCAGATTCGCGTGCAGGAACGCGGCGTCGGGCCGCCCATCGGCGATGCAGTACTGGTCGCAGCGCAGCGCGCGCACGCGGATGCCGCCGAGCGGATAGACGCGCTCGCCGTTATCGCGCTGCGCGTCGAGGCACTGCGCGAGGTCTTTGCATAGTTCGCCGAGGCGTTGCGCGTCCGCGAGGTTGGCGCTGTATTCGAGTGTCAAGTGAGGCATGGCGATTCCTTCGCGAGTGTCAGACGGGTAGCGGCGTGACCGGGAAGATCGCGTTGATCTGGCCGGTGCCCGAACTGCCGAAATAAGGCGTGACGACTTCGACCTTGCCGTCGTAACGATCCCAGCCGAGCGCACCGAGCAGCATCGCGGTATCGTGCATGCCGCCTTCGCCCCAACATTTCTCGTTGTAGAGCGGCAGCATGTCGCAGAAGGTCTTCCAGTCGCCGGCTTCCCACATGCGCACCACGCTGCAATCCATCTGTTCGAGGAACGGGCTCCACACTTTGTGCATGAACTGCTCGGCGGTGCCGTTGTTCGCGAAGTGATGCGACAGCGAGCCGCTCGCGAGAATGGCCACGGTACCGTCGTAGCGTTCTTCGATGGCCTTGCGTACCGCGAGGCCGAAACGCGCGCTGGTCGCGAGGTCGTGCCACATGCACCAGCCCGCCACCGACACCGCCTTGAAGTGCTGATCGCCGTTCATATAGCGCATCGGCACCAGCGTGCCGTATTCGAGCTCGAGTGTGGTCTCGCTGTGCGCGCGGCTTTTCACGCCCATTTCGTTGGCGATGTCCGCGATCAGCTGACCAAGCCCGACATTGCCCGGATACGCGTACGGCATGTTCCTGATGAAATGCGGCAGCTCGTTGCTCGTGTACACGCCTTCGAACTTCGGCGCGCAATTGATGTGGTATTCGCTATTCACTAGCCAGTGCACGTCGAACACGACGATCGTATCGACGCCAAGTTCGCGGCAGCGTCGGCCGATTTCATGGTGTCCGTCGATCGCGGCCTGACGGCAACCCTTGTGCGGACCGTCGAGCTCGGATAAATACAACGACGGCACATGTGTAACTTTTGCTGCCAACGCGAGTTTGCCCATCGCGGTCTCCAGTGTCGAGCGGAGTTAGAGCGTCAGCTCTTACTCCGGTCCCATGCTTTAGCAATTTCGTTGGACGTCGCGATCAAATGCCCCAGCGCGGAATATGATGCGAGCCGAGCGACACGCAGACGTTCTTCGGTTCGAGGAACACTTCATAACTCCACGTCCCGCCTTCACGGCCGACACCCGACGCCTTCGTGCCGCCGAACGGCTGGCGCAGATCGCGCACGTTCTGGCTGTTCACGAAGCACATGCCGGCTTCGACGGCGGCCGCCACGCGCAACGCGCGGCCCGTGTTCTCGGTCCAGATATAGCTCGACAGACCATACGAAATATCGTTGGCGAGACGGATCGCCTCGGCTTCATCGTCGAACGGAATCAGGCACGCGACCGGTCCGAAGATCTCTTCCTGCGCGATGCGCATACGGTTGTCGACGTCGACGAACACGGTCGGCGTGACGAAATTGCCGTGACGCAAGGCGTCGGGCAACTCGGGCGTATCGAGCCCGCCGCACGCAAGCGTGGCACCTTCCTTCGGGCCGAGCTCGATATAGCTGCGCACTTTGGCGAGATGCCCCTGGCTGATCATCGGGCCGACGATCGTGCTGTCCGCGAGCGGATCGCCAACCGTCAGACGCTTCGCGCGCTCGACGAAGCGCTCGGCAAACCGCGCGTAAATGGAGCGCTGCACGAGAATGCGCGAGCCCGCGGTGCAGCGCTCGCCATTGTTCGAGAAGATCATGAACACCGCGGCATCGAGCGCGCGTTCGAAGTCGGCGTCGTCGAAGATCACGAACGGCGACTTGCCGCCAAGCTCCATCGAGAACTTCTTCAGGCCTGCGGTTTGCACGATGCGATTGCCGGTCGCGGTCGACCCGGTAAACGACACCGCGCGCACGTCGCGATGCGCAACGAGTGGCTCGCCCGCTTCCTTGCCATAGCCGTGCACGACGTTCAGCACGCCCGCCGGGACGCCCGCTTCGAGCGCGAGCTTGCCGAGCATCGAGGCGCTCAGCGGCGACAGCTCGCTCATCTTCAGCACAGCGGTGTTGCCGAACGCGAGGCAGGGCGCCACCTTCCAGGTGGCCGTCATGAACGGCACGTTCCACGGCGAGATTAGCGCGCACACGCCGACCGGATGAAACAGCGTGTAGTTCAGATGCGAGTCGGTCGGGTACGTGTGGCCGTCTACGCGCGTGCACATCTCGGCGAAATAGCTGAAGTTGTCGGCCGCGCGCGGCACCAGTTGCTTGCGCGTCTGCGAGATCGTCTGGCCGGTGTCCTTCGTTTCGGTCTCCGAGATTTCCGGCACGTGCTTCGTGATCAGCTCGCCGAGTTTGCGAATCAGCTTCGCGCGTTCCGCGGCGGGTTTCGCGGCCCAGGCGGGGAAGGCGCCTTTGGCCGCTTGCACGGCCGCATCGATCTCCTTCGCGCCGCCGCGTGCGACCTCGGCGAGCACTTCCTGGGTGGCCGGATTGACGGTTTCGAAATAGTCGCTCGAGGTGCACGCCTCGCCGTTGATCAGATGGTCGATCGGCATTGCCTTGTCCTTTCGCTGTTCGGTGGGTTTTTGCTGTCGATCAGGTGCGGCCGAAGTCCGCGTCCGAGGCGATCGTGTTGACGAGACGGCCGAGGCCGTCGATTTCGCAGACGACTTCGTCGCCCGTGTTGACGTTGACGATGCCTTCGGGCGTGCCGGTCAGGATCACGTCGCCGGGCGCGAGCGTCATGAAGCCGCTCAGGTATTCGATCAGTGCGCGGATGTCCGTGACGAGATCGCGCGTATTGCCGCATTGCTGACGCGTGCCGTTGACGAACGTGCGCAGCTCGAGCTGCGTGACGTCGGCGATGTCGGTGGCGTCGACGAACCAGGGGCCGAGCACCGTGCCGCCGTCGCGATTCTTCACGCGCAGATTCGGGCGATAGTAGTTTTCGAGGTAGTCGCGAATCGCGTAGTCGTTCGCGATCATGTAGCCCGCCACGTGCTGCATGGCGTCTTCACGCGCGACGTTTTGCGCCGTTCGCCCGATCACGACCGCGAGCTCGCACTCGTAGTGCATGAACGTGACATCGGCGGGGCGACGCGTGACGCCGCGATGGCCGAGCACCGTGCCGGGCCCCTTCAGAAACACCAGCGGTTCTTCCTGTTTGCTGAACTGCAATTCCTTCGCGTGCTCGGCGTAGTTCAGGCCGAGCGCGAAGATCGTGCCGACTTCGATCGGCGCAAGCCAGACCACTTCGTCCTCGCGACGCACGCGGCCGTCGGCGAGGCGCACACCCTGCTCGTGCGGATACGCTTCGTGAATCGCTCCCGCATAGGCGACGCGGCCGCGCATCATGATGGTTCTCCGTTGTGTTGATCCATGCCGATGAACGATATGGTCAAGGGCGGCAGCGTGCCGATCGACAGCGTGGCCGTATCGCCGACATGTGCGACCGGCGAGCCGTGCCGGACGCCGAGCGTGAGCACGTCGCCCGCGTTCAGCGTCATGAAATCGGTGACGTCGGCGAGCAATTGCGCGACGTTGCGCACCGAGGTTGCGGTGCTTGCCGTGAACGGTTCGGCTCGGTTCAGCGAGACGGCGATGTCGAGCCGATCCGGCGCCGCGACGTGGCGCGCGGCGACGAGCGCCGGTCCGATCACGCAGAAGCCGTCGCATGCGCGCAGTCGCACGTTCGGGCGATACACGTTGGTATGCGGCACGCTCAGATCGCCGACCAGCGTATAGCCGGCGATGTAGTCCGCCGCGCGCTCGACGCCGACGCGCGTCGCGGTACGGCCGATCACGATGCCGAGTGACGCGCCGACCTCGACGCCGAGCGTGTTATCCGGCACGACCACGCGCGCCCGATGCCCGGCCAGCGTGTTGCGCGGCTTCAGATACAGAATCGGCGCTTTCGGCGGTGCCTTGTACGGTGCCGCATGCACTGCGTCGCCCAGCGCGTTCAAGGCGCCGCGATCGTTCAGCAGGGCGCCGTACACGACGCCGCTGACCGGCGCGCGACACGCAACGCCGCGTGCCAGCAACGCGGCCGCGGTGTGCGCGTCCACGTCGCGAGGCAGCGCGTCGCCTTCGGGATGCAGCAGATGATCGGCAAGGGCAAACATAAATGCGCAGCCTCGTGGCGAAAGTTTTGCGAAAACACTAAGATGTTAGTAGTATCCCGCTTGATATCATCGACGGTCAATAGGCTGCCGGATGATCGCGGGTTTTCCCGTAAGCTTCGACAGCTGTTTTTTCTGATTCCTTGCCGCCATGTCCGCTGCGTCCACCCGAGTTTTGCACCGCAATTTGCCGATGCTGTTGTTACGCGCCCGCGAAAAAATGATGGAGCGTTTTCGTCCGTTGATCACCGCGCATGGACTCACCGAGCAGCAATGGCGAGTGATTCGCGCGCTCAACGAGCACGGCCCGATGGAGCCGCGCCACATCTCCGACATCTGCACGATTTCGAGCCCGAGCATGGCCGGCGTGCTCGCGCGCATGGAGAGCATGGAACTCGTGACGAAAGAACGTTTCGCGGAGGATCAGCGGCGCGTGCTCGTGTCGCTGACCGATACGAGCGTCGAACTGGTGCGCGTGATTTCGAAGGATCTCGAGGCGCACTATCGCGAGCTCGAGCGCAAGGTGGGACCGGAGATCGTCGAGCGCGTGTATCGCGCGGTCGACGATCTGTTGGCGGGGTTGTCGGAAGAGGATGAGTGACCGACGTTTCGCGGCAGGTTTGGGGCTATCTATTCTCTCAGGAGACGCTTCACTTCATCGAGAAATGAGGCGGTCGTGTGGCCCCACGGTTCGGGATCAACGTAGAGGCCATAGATTTCCTCAAAATATCTGTCCAGGTTGGCGGAATGGTCGCTTGCAAAACGATCGATTTCATCCACGACTAACTTATGAAGGGTCTTGTCGCTCTCTTTTTTGAAGCACGTGACAATTTCCTGTACGTCATTGCCCCATAAATCGAAATCTTCATTGAAATAGCCATGAATCAGAAAATCCAGATTCGGGTAAGGTGATTCGTCTTTCACAGTAAGCTCATGGCATCAGGTAGGCGGTCAGGACGTAGTATGGCATGCCGTTATATTCCTTCCGGATCAAGAACATGTGAACCTTGCTCAGATTCACCATCTCCCCCGTCTTGCGAATGACCCCGTACCCTACCTGCCTACCTGCATCGCCCGTCAGTTCCAGTCGTATGGAACCGGTATGAGATTGCGCCCACGTCGTTATCCGGGCCGCGTTGTCCTGTATGACCTTGGAAATCGCCCACTCTGCCGTTTGTAGATCAGTGAACGATGAAACAACCCGGCGCTTTGTATTCCTGTGGAGATTCCACGCTAACGGCGGGATTCACGTCCGTCTATGGGCGATGGATGATTTTGGCAGAAGCCGTTGGTTCTCCTTGAGTGTGCCGAGTGCGCCGGGAGTGTTTTGAAGCCGCCGACCTACCAGCCGTAAAATCGCTGCCATTCGACGCTGCTGCCGTCCGGCGCAACCGCGTGATACTCGGGGAACTGCGCGCCGGTCGCACAAGCGTGGTTCGGCAGAATGCGCAGTTTCATACCGATCGGAAAGCGCTGCGCGATGTCTTCGGTCCGTGCATCGGCTCGCGCATCGGCCGGAACCGCCGCAAGAATCCCATGCTCCTGATTGGCGCCGCTCACGACATAGTCCGGCAGCAACGTGCCATTGAGCAAACACGGCTGCCCATAGCCGAAATCGTGCGACTGCCGCGACGTACCGCGATCACGGCTTAACGCCATCCAGCCCGCGTCGAGAATCGCCCAGCCTTTGTCTTCCTGATGACCGATCACGGTCGTGAGTACGCTAAGCGCGATGTCGTCGAGCGTGCAAACGCCCACGTTGTGCATGACCAGATCGAACAGCACGTAGACGCCGGCCCGCACCTCGGTGACGCCTTCGAGATGCCGCGCGGCGAGCGCGGTCGGCGTCGAACCGATGCTGACGGCCGGACACGCGATGCCCGCCTCGCGCAACCGTTCGGCGGCGCGCACGCAGCCCGCGCGCTCCTGCTCCGCGAGCGCGGCGAGCGCCTCAGGCGTATTCAACTCGTAGCTCGAACCCGCATGGGTCATCACGCCGCCGACCTTCACGCCGTTCTCGTGCAGAATCCGCCCGACGTCGAGCAGCGTCTGCTGTTCGGGCTGGATGCCCGAGCGATGTCCGTCCGTATCGACCTCGATCCAGACCTCGAACGTTTCGCCGTGCTGGTCGCCGAACGCGGCGATCGCCGTGGCGGCGGTCGGATTGTCGACCACGAGCTTCAGTTCGCAGCCCTGGCGGCGCAGCGCGAGCGCGCGCGGCAGCTTCGACGGAACCATGCTGACGGCGTACAGGATGTCGTCGACGCCGGCCGCGAAGAACGCTTCCGCTTCCTTCAGCGTCGACACCGTAATGCCGCGTGCGCCGGCGGCGATCTGCGCGCGTACGACGTCGATGCACTTGGTGGTCTTCACGTGCGGCCGGAACGCGACGCCGAGCGCATTCATCAGCCCCTGCATCCGCGCGATGTTCTTCTGCATCCGCGCGACGTCGATCAGCGCGGCCGGGGTTTCGATCTGTTCGAGTTTCATGTTTGCACCTGAGGAGCGAGGTGAGGTTGGAGATTCAGTGACGACGATCGCGGCCAAAGCCTGCGAGCCACGGCACCAGCCCATCGAGCGATGCCGCTTCGACCTCGGGCGCCTGCGCTCCCGTGACGAGCGGCAGGCCGACGTGGTTGTGCCAGTAGGTCCGCAAACCGACGGCCGCGGTGCCGAACATGTCGTAGCTCGAGCCGGCGACGAACGCGGCGCGGCGCGGCTCGACGCCGAGCTTGTCGAGCGCGAGGCGGTACGGTTGCGGGGCCGGCTTGTAGACGCCGGCTTCCTCGGCGGTCACGATCGCGTCCCAGCGCACGGGCAAGAGCGCGGCCGCCTGCGAGCCGAGCCGCGTCGAGCAATTGGTGACGACCGCGAGCTTGCAGTGCGGCGCGAGCGCGTGCAACGCACCGAGCGCGCCGGGCCACGGCGTCAGGTTCAGCCAGTTCGCCTCGAGCGCGTTCGCGGCCGATTCGGACAAACCGACTTGCGTGGCGGCCTCGCGCACCAGTTGTTCGTAGGGAACGTAGCGGCCGCAGCCGTATGTCAGACGCAGATAGGCGGCACGCCATGCGCGGCCCGCTTCGTCGGAGCCTGCCGCACGGTTCCATGAGGTCCACGAGTCGAGCAGGGCGGTTAGCAGGTCGAACAGGACCGCGTCGGGGTAGGCGGGGGTGTCGGTGGAATGGGCGGCGGCAGTCATGATTGCATGGGGCCGGCTGTTGAGGATGAGTCAATTATAGGTTTTCGATAGTACTTCAGCGTTCAGACAGGTTGACTGTTAGATTCAGATGGACTGAATCACCGCCGCCACGGTGGCAACGGCCTGAAGCGGCCTTGCAGATACTGCATGAAATGGCGCGTGCGCGCGGGCAGTCCCGCCCGCTGATGCGTGAGCGCGATCACGTTCGCGTCCGGCGCTTTCCAGCCCGGCAGCAGACGCACGAGTTTGCCCTTCGCAAGATCCTCGGCGACGTCCCATTCGGAGC
Organism: Paraburkholderia sp. MM5477-R1; assembly: GCF_050436385.1. NCBI lineage: Bacteria > Pseudomonadati > Pseudomonadota > Betaproteobacteria > Burkholderiales > Burkholderiaceae > Paraburkholderia > Paraburkholderia sp. MM5477-R1. Next base: position 106,739 of record NZ_JBNDMC010000010.1, on the reverse strand, counting down.
GCAGAATCACGCCGCGTCCCTCGCAGGCCCATTGGCGGATCACGTCACCGTCGTTGCAACTCAGATGCGCGGACACGCGCACGCTGCGGCGCGTGCGGCCCTTGCTGAATGGCCACAGTGATACGTCCTCATTGTTTTCGCGCAGCACGATGCACGGCAGCCGGCTCAACGCATCCGGCGATTCGGGCTGGCCGATTCGCCTGACGAGCGCGGGCGCCGCGCAGACGAAGCGCGCGTTCGGCGCGATCGTATAGCCGACCAGGTTCGACGGCGGCAGCTCGCCGATATGCACGACGATATCGAAGCGATCGAGCGTTTCGGTCAACGGCCGGTCGGACAGCGTCAGCGCGACGTCGATGTCGGGGTTCTGCTGCTGGAACTCGCCGATCAGCGGCGCCAGATGGCGTCGTCCGAAACCGAGCGGCGCGTTGATCTTCAGCGTGCCGACGAGGCCGCCGCGGCGCGTTTGCAGATCGTCGAACAGCGCGTCGAACTGCTCGATCAGTTCGGCGCCGCGCTCGCACAGCAGCAGGCCTTCGTCGGTGAATTGCAGGCGGCGCGCGCTGCGGTTCACGAGCTGCATGCCGAGCTTCTTTTCGAGTTGCTGCAGGCGCTGCGTGACCGCCGACGGCGACAGCGCGAGTCGGCGCGCGGCGGCGATCAGGCTGCCGCTCGCGCGCAGCGTGAGCAGGAAGCGGATATCGGCCGAATCGTTCATGGATGCGAGCTGGGTGCAATGGCGGGAGCGGGGAATCTCGCAGCATAATGCGTCCGGATCGATCACAGGGTAAAGTGGCGCTTCCAGTCTATTGATCCAATCATTGGAAGAGAAGTCCCATGCCGTTGCCTCATGAGTCGTCCGCGTACGACGCCACGCCCAATACTCCGCTGAAACAGGCGGTTTTTCTGCACACGGGCTGGCGCAGCGCGGGCACGTGGGTGTGGTCGCGGCTGCGCGAACACGAGCGCGCGGCCGGTTTTTACGAGCCGCTCAGCAATGTGCTCGCCGATCTCAAACCCGCCGACGTGCCCGCCTCGCGGCCGACCTTGACCTCGGGGCACCCGCCGCTCGCCGCACCCTACTTCGACGAATACCGCCCGTTTTTGCGCGAAGATACGCGCGGCGTGGCGGGTTACGACCGGCGCTTCAGCATCGATCGCTTTACGCGCGATCCCGATGCGACATTCCCGTCACTGCAGGCCTATCTGCGTGCGCTGGGCGAGCACACGATCGAGCAGGGCCGCGTGCCCGTCTTCAAGTTTTGCCGCACGGGCGGTCGTCTGCCGTGGCTGAAGCGCGCGTTTGCCGAGGCGCTGCACGTGGGCGTGCTGCGCAATCCCGCATCGCAGTTCGCATCGGGTTGGATGCTGCGGCAGCAGTGGAGCAATGCATTCTTTGTCGCCGCGCCGTTTCGCGTGCTCGGTCTGAATCAGATGGACCCGCTGGTGCGCGAAGCCATCGGCGTGTGCGGCGTACGCCTGCCGCCGCTACCGTCGATGCCCGATGACGCGTATGCCGTCGCCTGCGAGCAATTCGCGCGCACGGTGGACAGCGACAACGCGTATCGCGCGTTCATTGCGTTGTGGATCCTCTGCGCGCTGCGCATGGGCGCGGGCGTCGATTTGCTGATCGATATGGAGCGGCTCGGCGAGTCGCGCGACTACGCGGCCGGTCTGCGCGCCGCGTTCGACGCGCAATGCGGCTTGTCGCCCGACTTCACGAGCGCGCGCGATCTGGTCGAGGAAACGCGCCGCGGCGCGGCGCGTATGACGGGCATCGACGGCGGCGCGTTGCGCGCCGTGCATTCCGCCGCGCTTAAATTCCTGAAGGCGCAGGCGGGCATCGACGCGGCCTTCGTCGAGGCGGTGCGCCAGAAGATGGTGCTGGCCAACGAGTTGACCGAAACATGGCGCTAGCCGTGCGAGGCCAGCGCCGCGCGGCGCATTCCCGTGGCTAGCCCGCCGCCGATACCGCCGCGCGCAGCCCGAGCAGATAGCTGTCCACGCCGAAGCCGCAAATCTGTCCTTTGACGATCTCCGCGAACACCGACTGATGCCGGAACGCTTCGCGCGGTCCGCGGCTTTGGCGTAGGTCTTCAGGCGCATCGTCGGTACCGCGAGCGAGCCGAACGTGCCCGCGCCGGCGACGGCGATCCGGGTGCGGTTCATGAGCGGGTTCCCTGAAAGTCCTGATCAAGACGCGTTAAAGGGCAAGCGGGCTCAAGCAGCGGCCTTTTTCGCGTCGGCCATGCTCTGCGCGCGCATTGCGTCGTAGCTGAGCTTGTCGAGCGGCACGACGTTCTTTTCGCCGAGGTCGCCAAGCCGCACACGGAAGTTCTCACGCGCGCTCCATGCGGCGATCGCGCAGACGATCGTGATGGCGAACGTGATCGCGCCGATCGTCAGCGGCACGTTGTGCGATCCCGGCGGCGCGACGTAGGCGAACAGCGCCGGCAGCAGCGCGGTGATCGTCGTGCCGATGTTCTGGCCGATCGCCATCGCGGAGACGCGCGAACGGGTCGGGAACAGTTCCGGGTAGAAGCTCGGGAAGATCGCGTTGTAGCCTTGATAGATGACGCCCCACATCAGGATCGACACCACCATCGCAAGCGGCACGTTGTGGATGCTGATCGCGTACAGATACGCGAAAGAAAGCAGCCCTGCGCCGAGAGCGCCGACGATGATCGGCAGACGCCGCCCGATCCGGTCGGACAGATTGCCCACGTACGGAATCACCAGCACCGCGACGATGTTGCCGATCACCGGAATCCACAGATACAGGCTCTTCGAAAAGCCGATGCCGTACGACGGCTGCACCGCGTACGCCGCGCCGAAGATCGTCGCGACGACCGGGATCACGTTCATCAGCGAGCACAGCACGACGCGCAGCATGTCGCCCCAGTTGTACTTGAATGCTTCGACGATCGGCGAGCGCGGCACGCCGCCGCTCGCGTCCTCCTTCTCGAACGCGGGCGTTTCCTCGACTTCGCGGCGGATGATGTACCCGGCGATCAGCACGACCGCGCTGAGCAGGAACGGAATGCGCCAGCCCCACGCATTGAACGAGGCGTCGTTCATGAAATAGGCGAGCGGCAGGAAGATCGCGGCGGCCAGAATCTGGCCGGCCTGCACGCCTTGCAGCGTGAAGCTCGCGTAAAAGCCGCGTCGCCCGAATGGCGCGTGTTCGAGGATCATCGAACTGGCGCCCGAGATTTCACCAGCGACCGCGAAACCCTGGATCAGTCGCAGCACGACGAGCAGCACCGGCGCGAGAAAGCCGACGCGCTGATAGGTCGGCAGCAGACCGACCGCCATCGTCGACAGACCCATCAGGAACATGCAGACGAGCAGTACATTCTTGCGCCCGTGTGTATCGCCCCAGTGCCCGAGCACGACCGCGCCGATCGGCCGCGCGACGTAGCCGACGCCGTAGGTTGCGAGCGATGCGACGATCGCGATCTTGGGATTACCGGAAGGGAAGAACAGCTGAGGAAAGATCAGGGCGGCGGCCTGCGCATAGATGAAGAAATCGTAGTACTCGAGTGCCGAGCCGATCCAGCCGCTGGCGGTAGCCTTGCGCGCCTGCGAGCTATGCCCGCTGCTTGCCGATGCGTTCGTTTGCATGACGTCTCCTGAATGGGAAATGTTTTTGTCAGCTTCTACGGCTGAATCATTGGCGCCTTTAAACGGGCGCCGCGCAAGCCAGGATTTTCCTGGTCTCGTTGCCGCGGTGCGGCACAACGGGATGGATCGACGCGTGTCACGAGCTGGCGCGGCGCACTCCGGGTTAACCACGGCCTGAGTGCGCCGGGCATTGCATTCAAACCGGCTTCAAGCGACTGCCCCTTGCCGCACTGTTTCGCGGCCGCGACGACCGCTTCGGGGTCTGGCGCCTGAGCGGGCCGCATGGCGAAAGGAGCGTGAAGGTGACGGGCACGGTCGCGTCGAATCTGAGCGACATCGTCGTGCAGTGGGCGAAGGAGGGATACGGGAGTGTGGGCGGTGACGGCCGAGCGCTTGTCGTCGTCGGCGCGGATTCAGGTGTGCATCGAGTTTCTCAGGGAGCAACTGACGCACGGACCGTGTGCACGGGTGACGCGCGGCGTGGGCGGACTCTGAGCTGCGCCTGCCAGGATCCGGTGCTCACACGCTTGCGCTTTTACACGCTCGAAGCCGTATCCTCTTCCGCCTCGTCCAGCTCGCTACGCTGAACCGTCGTTACGGAGTCGGGAACGACCGTGGTGGCCGTGACGGGCCGCGGATCTTCGATGCTGTAACGCAGGCGCCAGCCTTCGCGATAGAAACGCAGTTGCCGGTATCGCATCAGATAGACAAGTCCGACGAGCGCGGCGCCGAAGCCCGATGCAGCGCCGACGCCGAGCGCCCAGCGCGGCCCGAAACGGTCGGCGACCCAGCCGACCACCGGCGCGCCGAGCGGTGTGCCGCCGAGCGCGATCGCGAGCAGGATCGCGATCACGCGGCCGCGCATGGCCGGTTCGGTGGTCAGTTGCACGAGGCTATTGGTCGAGGTGGTGAAGGTCTGCGTCGACACGCCGATCGCGATCAGCACGATGCCGAACAGCACGTAGTTCGGCATCAGCGCAGCCGCCGTGCAGCCGACGCCGAACATCGCGCCGGCGCCGAGCAGCAGCCCCATGGTGGGCCGCGCGCGGCGCGCGGCCAGCAGAGCGCCGGTGACCGAGCCAATCGCCATCGTCGAGCTGAGCACGCCGTACTCGCCCGCGCCTGCACGGAACGCGGTGACGGACATCGTCGAGATGAAGATCGGGAAGTTCAGGCCGAAGGTGCCGATCAGGAACAGCATCAGGAGCGCCGCCTTCAGATCGGGGCGTGTCCAGACATATTTGAAGCCTTCGACGAAGCTGCCGCGCGAGCGCACATTGCGTGGCTTGATATGTAACTGGTCCAGCCGCAGCATGCGCAGTGCACCGAGCACGGCGACGAACGAAAGCGCGTTGATCAGAAACACCCAGCCACTGCCCACCGACGCGATCAACAGACCCGCGACCGCTGGCCCGAGCATGCGCGCGGCATTGAACGACGTGGAGTTCAGCGCGACGGCATTCGCGAGATCGCGTTCGCCGACGAGGTCGGATACGAAGGTTTGGCGTGCGGGGGAATCGAACGCGGTCACGCAGCCGAGCAGGCCCGCGAATACGTAGACCTGCCATAGCTGCACGAGCCCCGTGACCGTGAGCAGACCGAGCGCGAGCGCCAGCGTACCCATTGCCGCCTGGGTCGCGAACAGCAGCTTGCGGCGGTCGAAGTGATCGGCCGCGTAGCCGGTGAGCGGCAGCAACAGCATCTGCGGTCCGAACTGCAGCGACATCACGATGCCCACCGCCGTCGCGTTGTGATGCGTAAGCTCGGTGAGCACGAGCCAGTCCTGCGCCGTGCGCTGCATCCATGTGCCGATGTTCGAGACGATCGCGCCGCTCGCCCAGACACGATAGTTGAATATGCGCAGCGAACGGAACGTGGTGCTCACGGCAGGGGTTTCCTCAACGCGGGGTGGGGCGCATGCGGGTAGCGGCCCGCTTCAATTCAGGCTTTCAGCGCGCGAACGTTCGAGCAGATCGAGCACTTCCCGCGTCGTGCCGGTTTCGCCGAGGCGCGGGAAGATGCGCGTGATGCTGTTGCCGTGCGCGTCGGCGTTCAGATCGGTCATCGCGTCGACGACGAGCGTGACGTTCAGGCCCGCCTCGCTCGCGAAGCGCGCGGTCGATTCGACGCCGATGCTGGTCGCGATACCGACGAGCACCACTTGCGTGACGCCTTGCTGTTGCAGATACGCGGCCAGGTCCGTGTTCGTGAAGGCGCCCCACGTGCGCTTCGTGACCAGATGGTCCGACGGCTGCTGCTTCAGTTCGGGCAGAAGGTCGGCGAAGCCGGGCGGGAAGTCGGCGGAGTGGCGACCCTGGTCGGTGCGGCCCGGTGCGCCGGCGGTGACGTTCACGAGCACGACGGGCAGGCCGTGGCGGCGGAACGCATCGAGCAGCGTAACCGAGCGTTCGACGATTTCGCGGGCCGGATGGGGGGCGGTGGGCAGCGCGACGATGCCGCGCTGCAGGTCGACGACGACCAGTGCGGTTTTGGCGTCGAGAGTCGTGAGTGCCATGAAGTGCTCCTGCGAGTGGCGAGACGCGTGTGCGCGAATCGCGAGTTACAAATCGACGAGGCGTTTCAGCAGATCGACGCCCGTCGCGAGTTGTTGCTGTTCGGCTGCCGTGAAACGCGTTTGAATCGTGCGGTACAGCCAGTCTTCGCGTGCCGCGCGGCTTGCCTTCACCTTCTTGCGAAAGGAGGGTGTCAGCGACAGAACCGTCTGCCGTCCATCGTTAGGATCGGGCGTGCCGCTGACCAGCCCCGCGGCTTTCAGTACCGCGAGCGTTTCTCCCATCGACTGCGGCCGCATGCCGTGCGCACGCGCGAGCGAGGTGACGGTGGCCGGGCCTTCGCGTTCCAGCAAGTTCAGCACCTGCACCTGCGACGGCGTGAAGTCGCCGACATGCGACTCTTCGCGCAGACGCCGGCGCAGCTTGCCCGCCAGCACGCGCAGATCTTCGGCGAGCGTATGAAGTTCTTCCGGCGTAACTGCGGGAGGGGATTGGGTCATGCGGTGAACTCGTGCGATGACATGATGTGAAGGTTTCCTGATAAGGTTACCTTCGTATCTCGCCCGGGTCAAGTTTTGAGGTGGCGGGAGGCCGTACGCCGAAACGTCGCCACGATGGCCTCAGCGCGCCCGCATGCGCCGGTTGAAAAAGCGCCATACCGCTCCGCCGACGAGCATCGCACCGCCGAGCGCGAGGCCCAGCAACACCAGCGAACTCAGATGCTCGCGCACCACCGGCACGTTGCCGAACAGATAGCCGCCCGCGATCAGCGAGACCACCCACAGCGCCGCGCCGGCGGTGACGAACGCGACGAAGCGTGAGAACGTCATGCGCGACACGCCCGCGGCGAACGGCGCGAACGTGCGCACCACGGCGATGAACGGCGACAGCAGGAAGGTCAGGCGGCCGCGCGTCTCGCTGAACACGTGGGCGCGGCGCAGCGCATCGCGATTGAGCCAGTAGTAGTTGCGGGTATAGACCTTGTCGCCGACCGCATGGCCGATCGCGTACCCGACGCTGCTGCCGGCCACCGTCGCGACGAACAGCACGGGCGCGATGACCCACACGTTCAATGCGCCGGTGGCCGCGAGCGCGCCGCAGATGAAGATCAGCGGATCGCCGGGCAGAAAGAACAGCGGCAGAAAACCGTATTCGACGAACACGACGACAAACAGCAGTGCGTAGATTGCCGTGCCGAACTGCACGATCAGCGCGCTCAGGTGCTGGTCGAGGTGCAGCGCGATCTGCAGCACGTTCATCAGGTTCATCTTGGCGTGGCCTCGGGTGGCGTTCGGATGTGATGAGTGTAGTCCCGCGAGCATGCGTGCAGGGCGCTGGCGCGAGTTTATGCCATATGCCGCTTGTCGATGTTGCGGTGCCGATGTCAAACTCGGGCGGTCTTCATCGGACGCAACGCCATGTCGCACGATTCCGCCATCACCTTCCGATTTGCCGCTTTGCACGATGCCGAAACGATTCGTGCCATCGAATTCGAAGCGGGCCAGCGTTTCGTCGGCGTCGGCATGACCGGGATTGCCGACGCGCCGCCCATGGCGCGCGAGGTCGTCGAGCGTAAGATCGAAGCGCGCGAGATCATCGTCGCGCTCGACCAGCAGAGGATCTGCGCGGGCTTCGTGATGTTCGAGCCGCAGCCGACGCGCATCTACGTTCAGGAACTCGATGTGCTGAGCTCGCACGCGGGCAGGCGCATCGGCGCGGCATTGATCGAAGAGGTCGCGCGAATCGCGCGCGCGCGACAATTGACACAGTTGGTGCTGTCGACGTATCGCGACGTGCCGTGGAATGCGCCGTATTACCGGCGGCTCGGGTTTCGCGATCTCGACACGTCGGAGCTCGACGCGGCGTTGCTCGCGCGGCGCGACGCGCATATCGCGCGCGGACTCGATGAATCGAAACGGGTGTTTATGCGGCGCGAGCTTGTCTAGCGCACAAATAGCGGCGGGCGTGACTGGAATTCAGTCACGCCCGCCGCTTTGTCATTTCATACAGCGGACATGAGCCCGCTGTCGCTACCGATTACACCGTTTCGAGCGCCGGATAATCGGTGTAGCCGACTTCGCCGCGCGCATAGTACGTCGCCGGGACCGGCTTGTTCAGCGGCGCATCTTCAGCGAAGCGGCGCACCAGATCCGGATTCGCGATGAACAGCTGACCCCAGGCCACCGCATCCGCTTCACCGGAGTCGAGCACCTGCTGCGCGCTTTCCCTGGTGAACTTCTCGTTCGCGATATACGGGCCGCCGAACGCTTCCTTCAACTGCGGGCCGAGGCGGTCGTCGCCGAGCGCTTCACGTGCCGCGATAAACGCGATCTTGCGCTTGCCGAGTTCGCGCGCGACATAGCCGAACGTTGCGGCCGGATCGGAATCGCCCATCGTGTGCGCGTCGCGTCGCGGCGCGAGATGCACGCCGACGCGGTTTGCGCCCCACACGCTGATGCACGCGTCGGTGACTTCGAGCAGCAGACGCGCGCGGTTTTCGATCGGGCCGCCGTAGGCATCGGTACGCTTGTTGGTGCTGTCCTGCAGGAACTGGTCGAGCAGATAGCCGTTCGCGCCGTGCACTTCAACGCCATCGAAGCCCGCGGCCTTGGCGTTTTCCGCGCCCTTGCGGAACGCTTCGACGACACCGGCGATTTCATCGAGCTCGAGCGCGCGCGGCGTCACGAACGGACGCTCGGGACGCACGAGGCTCACGTGACCACCCGCCGCGATCGCGCTCGGCGCGACCGGCAGCTCGCCGTTCAGGAACAGCGGATCCGAAATACGGCCGACGTGCCACAGTTGCAGGAAGATCTTGCCGCCCGCGTCGTGCACGGCCTGCGTGACGAGCTTCCAGCCTTCGACCTGCTCCTGCGACCAGATGCCCGGCGTTTCGGCGTAGCCGACGCCTTGCGGCGTGACCGATGTCGCTTCGCTGAGGATCAGACCGGCGCTCGCGCGCTCGGCGTAGTAGCGCGCCATCAACGCGTTCGGCACGCGGATTTCCTCGGCGCGCTGACGCGTGAGCGGCGCCATGATGATGCGGTTCGGCAGCGTGATATCGCCAATTTGCAGCGGATCGAAAAGAGTCGGCATAAGAGTTCACCTTTGGCGGCGGGCAAGGCCCGAGCCTCAAAAAACTGCGTGAAAAAGGAAGCGCGGCGATGCGAATGCGGCGCTCAGAGCTTCGTGTTCATGTATTCGAGGAACGCCTGAATGACGGGCTCGTTGCGTTTGAAAAACACCCATTGACCAACCCGTTTCGACGTGACGAGCCCCGCGCGCTGCAACGCGGCCAGGTGCGCCGACACGGTGGACTGCGACAGGCCACATCGCGAGTCGATCTTGCCCGCGCACACGCCGTGGTCGAGCGGCAACTCCTGATCGGCAAAATGCGCGTGCGGCTCGCGCAGCCAGCCGAGAATCTCCCGGCGGACCGGGTTGGCCAGCGCTTTGTGGATCGCGTCGAAATCGGGCGTCATGTGGATGGTTTTCAGGTGATTCGGCAACCGGCACGCCGCATGGCGTGCGCGACATGCATCGCTACAGAACGAATCATATATCGGAACTTAGCGATATGGGTGAAAACACTACTGCGGATGGGGCGATAGGTATCGACATACAAAAAAGTCCGCACTTCCGCAGACACGCTCGAAACGCACAAAAAAGAGCGCACTTATCGTCCCACATGGTGGAAATTGTCAGTTATGTACTTGTTCTAATTGGTAATTGTCTTGTCCGTCCTACGGCGGTGGGTATGCGGATAAAGGTTGAAAACGGCGCCGGAGTGCGTCGCAAAATCGTCGGATTCCTAAATTAATGTCTGCACTCGCCGCGTCCAGTAACGACTTGCCCGAGAATTTCATTCTGCTTTCGATTTCAGTCTAGGATTTGGGTGATGGGCCGACACTGCGTTTTGGGGCATCTCAGCGTTGCTTGAATGTTGTCGCCATCTTCGGCTCGAGTAGGGACGGTTCGTCCGTAGTTAGCGATGTGGCTTGATCCGGGAGAGGCGGGTGATCTTGAGGTTTGTTCGATCTTGAGGTTTGTTCGACGTCTGCCCATGTCCGTGGGCTCGTGGGGCTGGCGCCGGCATCTGCGGGCAGGCGTTGAATAAACCTGAAGAGCCCCGGCCCATGGCCTTCACACGACAAAAGGCCGGCTAACTTTGCAACGAGCCGTTGACGCTTTGACATGACGGCACCCCCTCGGGGCGAGAGCATGTGTCTTTGACATTGAGACTCACATTTCGACCTGTGCCTCCGTTCTAGATGCCTCCGTGCTTGTAGAACTGGATGTTCACGGCTGTCGATGAGTTGCCGAACGCCTCGACGGCAGGAACGGCCGGCCGAGGTTGGTGGCGGCGCGTGACGCTTATGCTAGCCCGGACAGTTGTGAGACGCAGGTTATCGTTGACGACGCGGGCTATCGGCTTCGCCCTTGCAGAAGAGTTGTACGCGCCCTGAGCCGCACGGACCCTTCCGACCGGTAGCCTGTCGCGGGGAAAACCTCGGAACCACGCCGCGCACATCGTTGCTACCGGCCAGACTGAGCAAAAAGCGTCAGATGCTAAAGAAAATTCGCGTCGAGCCGACAATAAGAGGCGTTGACTTGCGCTAAGGAAACACTGATTTATTTGGTGCGACCGTCATCGCAGATGTGGTCGAGGGCGTTGTAGAAGAAATTCACGGGACGGACGATCGACGATGAAGCGGCAGATCAGCTTTGCGGAAGCGGAAAGTGCGGGCAAGAAACGTGTGACGAGACGCCAGCGCTTTCTGGCCGAAATGGAGCGCGTCGTGCCTTGGCCGCGCTTGCTGGCGGCGATCGAGCCGCACTACCCGAAGGGCGGGCGAGGTCGGCCGCCGATCGGCCTGGAGCGTATGCTGCGCATCTACTTTCTGCAGCAGTGGTACGGTCTGTCGGACGAAGGTCTGGAAGATGCGTTGTATGACAGCATCGCGCTGCGCGCCTTCGCCGGTATCGACCTGGCGGTCGAGAATGTGCCAGATGCGACCACCTTGCTGAAGTTCCGTCGCCTGCTGGTCGAGCATGATCTGACGCGCAAGTTGTTCGACGAGATCGGCATCTCGCTGTGCGAGCGCGGGCTGATGATGAAGGAAGGGACGCTGGTCGACGCGACGATCATCGAAGCGCCACCGTCGACCAGGAACGCCGGGAAGAGCCGCGACCCGGAGATGCATCAGACGAAGAAGGGAAACGAATGGCACTTTGGGATGAAGGCCCACGTGCGACCTGAAAGTCGCTTGAATTTCTGTTTAACTCAACGAGCAGTTCGTTGTGATTAAACCGGTTGTTCCATCAACCGTTCCCTACCCAGACATGCGGAGCCGGTAACGGCGCGGTGTGAAGCTCTGGGGACAATGTACTAAGCCGAAACAAAGTAACCGGACATGGGTCAAGCCGCGTAGCGGACTGACGGATGTTGAAACATGGATCGGACCAAAGCCGGAATCTTTTGCAACGAGCGCAGAACCGCTCGAACACGCTGCTTGAGATGCCCGGGACCTTTGATGGCAAGCTTGCCGATCTTGTGATGTTTGAGATAACCCCATACCAACTCGTCCGGGTTCAGGTCTGGCGAGTAAGCAGGAAGGAAGAACAGACAAAGGCGCCCATCTGATTCCGCGGCAAGCTGCCGGATCGCTTTGCAACGATGTACCGGATGACCATCGGCAATCAGGAAGACAGGCGCATCGGCGGTGAGCATCAGCCGTTTGACGAAGTCGACGTATACGGAGATCTTGAAGCTGCCTTCGAAACACATGAAGCGAAGTTGGCCACGCGGGCTGATCGCTGAGATCAGGTTCACCTTGAAGCGCGCGCCAGTGACTTCGACTACCGGAGTTTGACCGACCGGCGCCCAGGTCGTGCCGCTGTGATAGTCCGATCGTACCGTCGATTCGTCGACGAAGAAGATCTGTGCCCCGCCGTGTTTGGCCTGCCCGACAATGGCCGGGTATTCGTCCCGCATCCACGACTCGACCAGTTCAGGGTCGCGTTGGTACGCACGCGCAAGCGGTCGCTGGGGCGAAAGCCCGAGCTTGCGCAGCAGTCGACCGACCGACACCTCGGAGAGCCTGACGTTGAAATGTTCGCGAATCAACTCCCGCACCATGTCTCGCGTCCACAATGCAAACTCGAACTTCATCTGCATTGGGTTCTTCGTTGTGACCGTCTGATAGACGAAGCGGATAGCCTCGGACGACAGCTTCATCGGTCGACCAGGGATTGCCTTGGCTCGTAACGCCTCGATGCCCCCTTCGCGCCAGGCCGCCAACCACTCGTAAATACGCGCCCTCGAGAATCCGAGCGTGCGGATCACGTCCTCCGGCGACTCGCCAGCTTCGACGCGCTTGACCGCACGAATACGGATCTCTTCAAGCGTTGCATGTGAAAGCTGCCGGCCGTCGTCCTCTCGCATCTCGCCTCTCCCTAAACCCCTTAAAGCTTAGACCATGGCGTCGATTTATGTTCGCTTACGTACGCACTGGTTAGTAACTGCCGATAGTTTCGGTACGCCGACCCGCGAGGAGAAGCGGAATCTGCCAGCACAAAGGTGGTGAGGGACTAGGGACGAGTGGCAACGACCAACATATGTGAACCTCTGATAAACGTCGTCATCATTGTACAAGCCAAATGTGCTGACAGGCTTGAGCCAAAATGGCACGCGGCAAGGTATGGCCTCTGTGTGCTGGGCCATCGTGGACAGAACGCCGCCGGCGGATAGGAGGGGTCCGCCCCGCTCTGAAATTCATGCGGAACAGGGTAAGTCCGTAGCGCTGCCGGCAACGGCAGGTGAACCGCAAGGAACGCTGTTAGTGCTGCGGATAGAGGATTGCGGAAAAAGCGAACGCCCGGCTGTAATGGTCGAGATACGGGCTGAAACATCGTCCGACGCGAAAGCGGGCTGACTTCCGCGTGGTCATTCATGGCGAGAGAACTTGATTAATCGTTACACGAGGGAAAGCAGATGACGGCAACCGGAGGCATTGCGCAAGCGGAGGCCATCGGGGCTGGTGCGCCCTCGCGCCCCACCCGCATGTGGCTTCAGGCCGATTGGCCTCGCATCAAGGATGAGGTGAAGCGACTCCAGACGCGTATCGCCAAGGCAACCAAGGAAGGCAGATGGGGCAAGGTCAGTGCCTTGCAGCGTCTGCTGACCCGCTCGCACAGCGGCAAAATGCTAGCCGCGAAACGAGTGACTGAGAATCGTGGCAAGAGAACGCCGGGTATCGATGGCCAGCTCTGGTCGAATCCGGCGGCCAGATGGAAAGGGATGGAAGCAATGCAACATCACGGTTACCGTGCGTTGCCGCTTCGGCGCATCTACATCCCCAAGAGCAATGGCAAAAAGCGTCCGCTCGGAATTCCCCGCATGCTGTGCAGAGCAATGCAGGCACTATGGAAGCTCGCGTTGGAGCCCATCGCGGAGACCTTGGCGGATCCAAACTCGTACGGGTTTCGGCCCGAACGTTCGACTGCCGATGCTATCGAATGCTGCTTTACCACTCTAGCCAAGCGTAAGTCGCCGGAGTGGATTCTGGAAGGAGACATTCGTGGTTGTTTGGATCTCTCATAGCAATGCCCCTTGGTTCATGAAGTGCGTTCGAAGAAGTCCGGCTGATCGTTGACGACCTTGATACGTAAGCCTTTGGCTCGTCCACGACGGACCAGTACGGCGTCGAGTTCGCCGCGCTTTACACGCTGCAACACCGTTTGACGGGAAACGCCAAGTCGTCGCGTTGCGACTTGCATGGCGACGTATCCATCAGGAGTACTATCAACAAAGAGGCCACGCAACGCTTCCGTGATGCGGATGCGCCAAGGTGCGCCGGTCGTGGGATGCTCGCCAGCGATGAAGCCGGCGTTGACCCAGCGGTGGAGTGTCGACGGTGCGGTGCACAGTACCCGGGCGGCCTGGCGAATGCTGAGCAGTTCTCCTTCAGGCCGTTCAGCCGGTGGTTCGAAGCAGGGAATCTTCCAGTGACGGCGCAGGTTGCCAACAAGGTTCTGGTTGAAACGAAGGCCCTGTGCGCTCAGACGGCCTTGCGCGTTGAGGATGCCTGCGATGGTCGCATCGGGATAGTGCTGCGCGAGTCGACGTACCAATGCCAGGGTATCTTCGTCGGTGCGAATGGTGGCAGGACGCGAGCGAGGTAGTGCAACATCGCATTCGGTGAGCTTGCCGCCGCGCCAGCGCAGCTTCAGATGAGCCTGATATTGTTCGCGATTGACGGTAATCGAAACCTCTTCGAGTAGCGTGCGCAGCAACTGCTTCCTGTCGCGCACGGCGAGGCTCGGCGCCTCCCATAAGCGCTGGAGATCCTGGCCGAGCGAGAGCAGGTTGTGTCGTTCCTGAGCACTCAATGTTCGCGGACGAAGTTGTTCACGACGGGCAAGCTCCTGCTGTGCCTGCTCGAGTTCGTACAACTGCTTCTCCCATTGCGCTTCGAGCCCGCGTGCGACGAGGCGGTTCTCGGGATCCACGGCACGGTATCGCCGCTCGGCACGCTGTGCTTCATACTGCGCCCGTTCAACGCTCAGGCGCCACTGCGCGAGCGCGGCATCATGATCAGCTTCGAGACGTTCAGCCGCGCGTACGGCAGCCTCAAGGCCTGCGGGTTCAACCGCATGGAGAAAGGCCTGAGTAACTGCCGCGTCGATTTGCAGGCCGCCGACGTTAAGGCAGTAGACGCCGCGACTATTCTCGATCCCTTTGTTCGAGCAGTGGTAACCAGGCGTCTGGTTGGTTCCACGATAGTGAGTTCGAAGTTTGCGGCTGCAGTGGCCACAGGTTGCCAGACCTTGCAGCAAGGCGGTACCTTCTCTCACGGCGCCGCCGGCTTCGTGGGGGCGGGGCTTGGTATTGGTAGCCAGACGCATTTGATTGGTCTCGTAGGTTGCCCAATCGATGTAACCTTCATGATGATCGCGGATGAGCACGGACCACTGCGACTGAGGCAGGCGTCGTATCCGTGTCTTGAGCACACCGTGCTCGTCGACATAGCGTTCTTTGCGGCTCTTGCCGTAACAGTAGGCACCAGCATAAACCGGATTGGTGAGCACGTTGTAGATCGCGATGTAGGTCGGTGCGACCCAGCGGATCGCTTCAGGGGTGCTGTAGTTGAGCTGCAGCGGGAACGATAGGTTCTCTGCGCGAAACCATAGCCAGACACGGCGAGCTGTGCCGAACTCGCTAAAGCGGGCGAACACCGCACGCAGCACGCTGATAACGGCTTCGTCCGGATGCAGTCGCACCTCGCCTTCAGCCTCGCCCCAAACCATTCCAGTAGGCAGACCTCGTCGCAGTTCGCCTCGTGCAGCCTTGTTCCGGATGCCACCGTCGAGACGCGCACGCAGGGTATGCAGTTCGGCCTCGCTCATCGTGCCCTTCAGGCCGAGAAGCAGACGATCGTTGAAAAGCGCCGGGTTGTACACGCCGTCGGCGTCGCCGATAAGCGTATCGGTCATGGTGCAAAGGTCGAGCAACCGGTACCAGTCAGAATTGTTGCGCGCCAGACGTGACACTTCGAGCCCGAGAATGATGCCGGCGTGCCCGAGTGCGACTTCGGCAGTCATGCGTGCGAAGCCGCCGCGGCTTGCCGTAGTGGCCCCCGAAAGCCCCAGGTCGTCGTCAACTACGCAGACGTGCTGCTCGGGCCAGCCGAGGGCGGTGGCTCGCTGGGCGAGCGCGTACTGGCGTTGCGTCGATTCACGGTTGTTCTCAACCTGGTTGGCGCTGGACTGGCGAATGTAGACGAACGCGGTGCGCTGCAAATGACTGGGACTAATCTTGCTGCTGGCCTCACTCATCATCGTTCTCCCGCTGGCCCTGACGGCTTTGCGTCACGACCCTTGCGATTGCGCGAGCGAGTGCGTCGATCACCGCGTCGCGCGCCGTTTGGTCCAGTTGTTCCCATAGGCTGCCGTCGTCCGACGGCAGGTCCGCTAGGGGCAGGTTCAGTTGCATCGTCGCTCTCCTGTTCCGTCTGGCGCAGTAAAGCGTCAATGATCGCGCGAGCGCGGAGAAGATCGGCGAGTGAACCGATGGCGTCGGCTCGCGAAGCGGCGGCGATGGTGACGCCGTTGGCTGTGGACGCTGGGAAGTCGGTCCAGTCGATGGGAATAAGCCCGCGGGACTCGTCGGGCAGGATCAGCAGAAAGTGTAATCGGCCGGCGCGTTGCCGTCGGCTGATGACCTGTAGGCGCTGGCCTTCGAACGGATGGCCAGCTCGTGTGATGACGACTGATTCAGGAACGTCGTGGGATGGGGTAGTCTGTCGTGGCTTCCTTCGATAATTTTAGCCACGACTGGATTCTTCAACACATTCCGATGGATAAGGTTGTCCTGCGACGATGGCTGAAGGCCGGATTCATCGACGAAGGAACCCTGTTCGCGACTGAGGCGGGGACACCGCAAGGGGGCATTATCTCACCCGTCATCGCGAATATGACGCTGGACGGACTGGAGGCGGCAGTAGATGCAAGCGTGGGACCGACGGAACGCGCGCGCCGAAAGTTCAAGATCAACGTCAACCGGTATGCGGACGACTTCGTTGTGACCGGGGTGTCGAAAAGACATTCTGGAGCAGAACGTACTCCCTGCGGTCAAGCAATTCCTGGCTGTTCGGGGCCTGGAACTTTCGGAAGAGAAAACCAGAGTCACCCACATTGCCGATGGGTTCGATTTCCTTGGGCAGAATGTCCGCAAGTACGCGGGCAAGCTGCTTATCAAACCGGCCAACAAAAGTGTGAAGGCACTTCTGGAAAAGGTAAGGAAAATCGTGAGACAGCACATGAGCGCCACACAGCGGAATTTGATCGTACAGCTCAACCCGGTGATTCGGGGCTGGGCCATGTATCACCGCCATGTGGTCTCAAAATCTCATTTTACGTCGGTAGATGCTCACATCTGGCGCCTCTTGTGGAAATGGGCGATGCGTCGGCACCCCACGAAAGGCGCGGGCTGGGTGAAAAACAAATACTTCCGCGTAGAGGGGAACCGTACCTGGGCGTTTACTGCCCGGTCACAAGCCCACGGGGTAACCCGGCTGTTTCGGGCTGCGGCGGTTCCGATTGTCCGTCACGTGAAGGTACGTGGCCACGCCAATCCGTTTGACCCTGCGTGGTCGTCTTACTTTGCCCGCCGTCGAACTACGACTGACGATTGATTGCCCGGTTACCAAAGCTGGTGCTGGTGAATGGCTTGAGCCGGATGCGGGGCGACTCGCACGTCCGGTTCTTAGGGGGCGGTGGCGCAGTAATGCGCTACCGCTACCCGACATCGGTGTCGACGCCGATTCGGGCCTGGTGCATACCGTGGTTGGCACGTCGGCCAACGTGTCGGATGTGTCGCAGGCCCATGCCCTGCTGCACGGACATGAGCAAGAAGCGTTCGGCGACGCGGGCTACATCGGCGTGGACAAACGCGACGAAATGAAGGGCAAGCCGCTGAAGTGGCGCGTGGCGGCCAAGCGCGGAAAGATCAAGGCGATGCAGGACGGTCCGCTGAAGGACCTGGTGGTTGCGGTCGAGCGAACCAAGGCGCAGATTCGCGCGCGGGTCGAGCATCCGTTTCATATTGTCAAGAACCTGTTCCATCATCGCAAGGTGCGCTACAAGGGGCTGGCCAAGAACACGGCGCAACTGTTCAGTCTGTTCGCCTTGGCGAACCTGGTGATTGCGCGAAATCTATTGCGGCCGGTTCATGGGGGCAATCCGTCATGTGTGTGAAAGATGCGATAAGTGAGGCTCGCTCCAGAGCCAAATTCACCGAAACCGATCCTCATTTACTTCGTCATCCAGAAAAATTCCGCGCCATCCCATCTGCAAGCTCGGCAGCCCGGTCAATTAATCGGTTCTGGTGCAAATGGCGACGTGAAATCGGTTAAGGTGTGGGACTGAACGAACTGATGGCCGCCCGATGAGTAAGCTGAAGAGTCTTGACGAGTTGTTCGATGGTCGACACTTTGATCGCGAGATCATCATTCTGTGTGTGCGCTGGTACCTGCGCTACAAACTCAGTCTGCGGGATCTTGTCGAGATGATGGCCGAACGGGGTTTGTCGCTCGCACATACGACGATCCTGCGCTGGGTGCAGCGCTATGCGCCGGAGTTTGTCAAGCGCTGGAATCGTTTTGGCACACCCGCAGGACGATCGTGGCGCGTCGACGAGACCTACCTGAAGATTCGCGGCAAGTGGGTGTATCTCTACAGGGCGGTTGATCGGGCTGGCCAGACGGTAGACTTCATGCTGCGCGCGAAGCGCGACGTGAAGGCGGCCAAAGCCTTTTTCAGCAAGGCCATCAAACATCAGGGCCAACCGCCGAAGACCATCACGCTCGATGGTTATGCAGCGTCGCACCGTGCGGTGCGCGAAATGAAGGTCGACGGCCTGCTGCCGGAGGATACCGCGATTCGATCCTCAAAGTATTTGAATAACCTGATCGAACAGGACCATCGCAACATAAAGTCCCGGACGAAGACCATGCTCGGCTTCAAACGTTTCAGGAATGCCGCGATCACGCTCGCGGGCATTGAGTTGATGCATCGCATTCGCAAAGGACAATTTGGCGTTGCCTGCCTGCGACTCAAAGATACGGCTGCCCCCGCTGTCTGGAACGCCGTCCTCTCCACTCAATAAGATATCCTATCTATAACCATAAAAGCGTTCCGACCGGCTATTTGCACCGGAGCCAAGAAAAGTTGAGTCAGCATTCGCATCTTTTCGTCTTCACTATCGTCACACGTCGGGCTGCACGGCCGGATCGGTTTTCCGGTACATGAGACCGAGATAGCGAGATCTGCTGTCCGCACGATCAAAGCCGTTCCATTCGCAAAAGGACGTGAAGCCGAGCCCTTTCATAAAACGATCGAATTTCTCCCTCGCGAAGAAGCGGTGAGGAATCGTCGCTTTGAAAACTGACGCCGACACGCGCTGAACTGCAATGCGATCGTCGCGCTCGTCGATGAATGGGGTACGGTCGATCACGATGCAATCGCATAACTGCGCGGCCTGGCGGAGCGTTTCGAATGGATCGTCGAGATATTGCAGCGAGCCGGAGAACAAGGTCACGTCAACCGCGCTTCTCGATGCCGCGTCCGTCAATGTGGAATAGAACTTCAGCGTGCCGTCCTCGAAATCCTGCCGGCCGACTTCAACATAATTGCTCTGCTCGACGATGGACCATTGCAAGCCTTCGATATTCGCTAAAAACTTTTGATGCTGAAAATAAAAGCTGCCGAGCGATCCACCAAAATCGGCGACGTGAAGATTGCCCCTCCGCTCAATCGCGACGTGAAGCAGGCAGTCGAGCAGCGGCCAGCGAAATGTTTCCTGGTCGAAGCAGACCGAGTCGCGTTCGAACGCAGCTTCGCCGCGCTTGACCTTCAAGGCCGATGCATGTACCCGTTGAAGTATGACGGGATCGTCGTAGCCGCTCGCGGCTGCGCGCGCAGCCGACCAGGTCGCCCAGTCGCCGCTGAACTCTGCGCTTAAACGGGATCGCCAATAAGTCGGCGAAAACAGACGGCTCGAAGTTGGCATTTTCAGATTTTCCGACGTGTGTTCATCAAGCGCGGTGAGCGCACGAGGAGCTTTCCATCTGGCAAATAAGAGCAGGCGACCGCGTGATTTCGCTGCCGCCGCGTGCTCACCTTCGCTCTTCTGCAAGACAGACGTGCACTGCGGGGCATCTTAGTTGAATGCGCTTCGCTCAATGAGTACTGGCGGAATAAGGCATGACAATGGCCGGATAGTGCCGCCGCAACGGCGAGGTTGGTTTCGAGCGTGGGTGCGATCAAATACGCCAGAACGTCGGGTGATTTTCTGAATCAATGCGATTTTTTGGTGACGTTTTTGATCGCCACCTCCACATCGGCTTATTTCCGTACGATGAGAGATGTCATTTGTCACGCGAAAAAATTGGTATTTTTTTTTTAATTGGATTAGGCTCTCGACGAATTTTTTTCTTGCCTGTAATCTCTATTGCATAAAACCAATGATATAGCTGTCAAGGTAAAAATCGACGTCCATCGCGACAGCAGTCCCGTCCTCTTTCCGCGAGACCGGTGGGAAAGTACCGACCCGGAGGCTCTATGACGCCAACCTGTTCTGACACGTACGTACCGCTTGAAAGTCCGAGAAAAAGCACTTACCCGACGCAGAAGGAAAAACAGGTCAAGCATGTCGGGATCATTTTGTACGAGGGTTTTTCCTTGCTCGATGCCGGCACGCTCGCTGAAGCGTTGCATGTCGCCAACGAGCTGCAATCGGAAGACCCGAATCAATCGATGACCTATCGCGTGAACCTCGTTTCGGCTCGTGGGGGCGCGGTGTCGTGTTCGTCATCGATGCCGGTGTGGACAGAGCATCTGCCCGCGCGTCATGTCGATCGTCTCGACATCCTCTTCGTTCCCGGCGGAAGTGGCGTTGCGCGCGCCTCGGCCGACGACATGCTGATCGATCTGCTGCGGCTGGTATCGACGAAAAGCATCAACGTGACCGCCATCGGGAACGGTCACATGGTCTTGTCGGCAGCCGGTGTGACGCCGCGCGAATGGCCTTCGATGAGGCATGGTATTCATCTGAAGTCTTCGTCGGCGAGCGTCTGCGGAGATGACCGCGATCTGGCCTTGATGACTTCGCTCGCGCTGGTGAAGACGGATCTTGGCGCCGAGTTGGCTGTGCGCGTCGCAAACCGTCTCGGATCGGCTGGCGGACATTCGCTAGCGTCGAGCTTCGAAGAGGCCGATGACAGCACGCTCGCGGAGAAAGCGCGTGCGTCGGCGAGGTGGCTCGTGCAGAACTGCGTCAAGCCGATATCGGTCGGCGACGCGGCACGGATGTTCGCGATGAGCGAGCGCAATTTTCTGCGGCTGTTCAAGCGCGAGGTCGGCGTCACGCCTTCGAAGTACCTTCTTCATGCACGGCTCGACCTCACCTGCAAGATGCTGGCGAACAGCGATCTGCCGGTGGACAAGATTGCGCGCAGAACGGGGCTCAGCAACGGAGAACGGCTTTCGAAATTATTTCGCAAGGAGCTTTCGATGTCGCCCACCGAGTTCCGGGCGCGCAACCGACGAAAGAATTGACGAAAGAGCGGACGAAAGAGCGGACGCGTGAGCGAGACGAGACCGCGTTGCGCGCGGCGGTCCGGGCGACGCTAGGTCGTTGTCGCCCGATCACCGACGTTGCGTCTGGCGGCGACCGCGCTACGCAGGCGCGCCTCGAACTGCAGGAGAATCGGTTCCTTCGAGAGATTGGAGGCCGCGTACTGCCGGCCGAGCGAGCCGAGGTGCTCGCGCAGCGGCCGGTCATCGGCGAGACGAAGAATGGCCTGAGACAACGCCGTGGCCGACTCGGGTTCCACGGCAATACCCACCGAGTTGACGACTTCCCATAGCTCCGTGCCCTGATTCGCCGTCGCAATGACGGGCCGGTTGCTCGAGAGCATCGCGCCGAGTTTTGAAGGCATCACGAGATCCGCAGCGTCCGCGCGTTGCGGCAGCAGATGCATGTCCGCCAGCGCCAGCAGGTCGTTGAAGCGGTCCTTGGGTTGCAGGTCGAGGAATATGACGTTGGACAGGTCTTGAGCTTTATCGAGCAAGAGTGCCTTGGCCGGTCCCGCGCCGCAAATCACAAACACGATGTCCTTGCGCCAACTGAGAATCTGCGCTGCATCCGCAATGATTTCCAGACCTTGCTTCAACCCAAGGTTGCCCGAATAGAGCGCAACCTGTACGCCGTCACCGATCTCGAGCTGTGAGCGATATGAACTGTCTGCGCTGCTCGTATGCACGTGCTGCAGGTCGACCCAATTCGGAAACGTGAAGGTCCTTTCTCGAAGCACACCCTTCTGTGCAGCAAGCCGGGTCATTGCTGCGGAGGGCGTCGAAACCACGTCGGCGCGCGACATCAGTCTTTTTTCCGCGCCCAGTGCGAGTTTTCTTGCCGCCCGGCCTTTCAGTATTCCCAGACGAAAGGCCGCGTCCACCTCGTAGTCCTGAATGTGGAGCCAGTAAGACGCACCGGAGATGCGCGCAGCAAGCAGAGCGACCGGCGACGCGAACAACGGCGGTTCGACCAGCCAGACGGCCTGAGGGCGCCACGCGATCTGCCGTAGCGTGGCCGGAATCGCGAAGAGCGCGAAGCTCATCAGGTGCAACAGTCGTTTCAAACCGGAGGGGCGTGCCGGACACCAGAACGGCACGCGGATGACAGAGACGTTATTGATCTGCTCCGTCACATACATGCGAGGGTTGTAACCCGGCTGTACCCGCCATTCGGGGTAATACGGCGATGCGGCAATCACGCGTACCGTATGGCCGCGCGCCGCGAGCCATTCCGCGAGTTCGGCCGAGTACTTTCCGATGCCGGTGACTTCGGGGGCATAGTTCAGCGAGATCATCAGCACTTTCATTGAGCCACCACCATTGCTGGAATAGGAAAACCGCGTACGTGTACAGCAACGGAAGAAAGCAGCATGCGTAGTTCGAAGTCGGCAGCGTTTTTTCTGCGGGACGTGCTTGCGTTCATGAGCGTGGGTGGCTCGATTGGCGCATGCGTATCGATCTTCGAAGATCGCAGAATTTTCGTCGTCAGGTCAGACGAACGCTTGTTGTGACTCGCCAGACCATGTGATCGATGTCAGACGCGGTTAAGTCGCGATCAACCCGGTGCTATTCGTTACGAGAGCGCGCGCGGTTCAATCGAACCGGTTGCGGATGAAGCGGCACGGATTGCCGCCATAGACGCCTTCGGCTTCGAGCGAACGATGCACGACCGACAGCGGCGTGACCACGGCAGAACGGCCAATCGTCACGCCCATTTGTACGACACAGTTCGCAGTGATCCACACACCGTCTTCGATCACGATGGGAGCGACGCGTAGGGACATCGTCGTACTCATCGCATGCGAGCCGGTTGTCAGAAAAGTGCCTTGCGAAATGCAGACATGCGAGCCGATACGGATCGGGGCCTGGTTGTAGATCCACGCATTGACGCCGAACCAGCAGTGATCGCCGACCACCAGATTCCAGGGTGCTTTCACACGAACCGGATGCACGAAACGGCAACCGGCGCCGATCTTTGCGCCGAACAGGCGCAACAGTCCAACTCGCAAAGCGGAAAATGGCACGAGCTTGCTATTGATGATGGTGGCTTCGGCGAGAAACCATAATGCCTCGACAAGAGGTCCGCGCGCTCTCACATAGTTGCCCTTGCCGGCGCGGCTAAGGTCGATCACGCCGTTAGCCGCGCCATCGCCGTCGCCATTGCAATCAGCGTTCTGCAACGGCTTTTTTGCGTCTGGCATCGGCTCGTCGGCGATCAGTTCGGATGTCATTCGAAGACTTCCTTTATCGATGCATGATCTCGCCCGACCACGGGCGTCTTGCAGATCTCGCGGTTCATCTACAAAGCGCCCCAACACATGCGGCGTACCCGAAATGCCTCCAGCGCGTCTTTCAGGACAGAGAGCCGCTGATCGTCCGTGAGCGCCTCGATACGCCGCTTTCCCCTCTCGATCAGCACCCGCCTCAGCGTAGGATCGGCGATCAGACGGTGAAGCGAGTCGGCCATCGTGTCCGGATTCAACAGATCGATCAGAAGGCCGGCATTGCCGACCTGATCGCGCAGATTCTTCAGATCAGAATAGAGAACCGGCACGCCTAACTGAAATGCTTCATATGGCGGCAGATTCGTGGGGCCGAAGAAAGTCGGCATGACCAAAGCGAGCGACTGGCGATAAAGGCAGGGTACTTCGAGATCGGGCACAAAGCCGGCGAAGCGCACTCTGTCAGTCAGTTTCAGATCTGCTGCGACGGATTGCACGTGCGCGAGGTTGCCAAGATCGCGTCCCGAGAACACGGCGCCAACCCGGATGCCGAAGCGGTCTTCGAGACTGCGTAGCCCTCGCAGCAGGTAGACGTGGTTCTTGTGCGGCCAGAACTGCGCAGGATAGTAGATGTAGTCGCAATCGAGGCCGTACGTTGCCTTGATGGCGACGTGGCGCTCCGGACTGTCGAGTTCGTGCTCGGGTAGCAGCGTTCCGATTGCGGGAGAAAAGGGAATGACATGAACCCTCTCCGTATCGACGCCATAGCGCCGCACCACGTTATCGTGGCCCGCCTGCGAATCGACGATGACTCCCGTCGCCTTGGTCAGCGCGTGTTGATAGATCTGCTCGCGACGCTCGAACTCACCACCGGCCCGCACCTCGGGAAAATCCACTTCGTCGCGGTGCGCGAGATCCCAGACGGTAATGAAGTAGCTGAATTGCGCAGTCACCAGAGCCAGATAGGATGGACAGGTGAAATAGACGATATCGACGTCCCTGTTTCGCAGAAAGCGGTCGAGCCAGTTGAAGTAGACCCTGCGCTTGGCCAGACTTGGCGGACCCAGATGCCGCCACATCACATGAAAGCGGGCGATCAACCGTTGCCATTTCGGAACCGGAAGGTATTGGGAATCGACGCCGCTGCGAGCCAATTCGTCGATGACCTGGCGGCGCGTCGTAATGAAGGTCACCGTACATAGTTCTGCTGGCAGACGCTTGAGCAGAAGTGCGGCGTTCGTCGCCTGCTGAAAGCCTCCGCCAACCGAATTGTCCTGTTCGAGAAAGACCACCATCCGGACTGGCCGCAACAGAGATAAGCCGGCAGCGATTTCCGCACCGCTCATGCGTTCACGATGATCGGTGCGGGAATGGGGGAATCGGGGAATGGCCAGTTGATTGTCTTCTGCAGCGTGGGCAGCGGCTCTCTCCGACAGCATAGTTTCAGTCCCCATGAAAGGATGCCTGGACGACGCCCATCGAGTCTGTCGACCGCAATCGTCAGCGCGACGCAAACGATGCCGGCTCGCACGCACGCGTGCGACTTCTCGACGGGCCATCGGTTGCATGCTCATCTAACGGTAGCAGGTCGCCAACGAAGCAGGCGCGTTCTGACCGGTTTCGCCAGGCCGTTGGCTGACTGACAATGCCGTTGTACGCAATCGCGCTGAATGCACCGTCAAAAGACGTGCAGCCGCCCGGCCAAAAGCTTGATGATTTCCGCCAACTCAAGCTTCTGGGCGAAGCCGAACAGTACGATGACTCTCCTGGGGCCGCAGCTGTCGCCGTGGGCAACCGCTCGCAACCGCTGGCACCAGCGTAAAGATGCCTCCGGCTTCAGGCGGCTCGCATGCGCGGCTGGGCCTATGGGAGGACGTCTTTGAAAACACTTCACATCATTCCGTCGATCGACGCGCGCTATGGCGGCCCCGCCGAGGCGCTCAAGCGGCTCGCCACGGAGCTGAGGCTCAGCGGACACTCCGTCGACATCGTGTGCCTCGACTCTCCAGTGCATGCCGATCAGACCGACGATGTCGCGTTCGACCGGGTCGTTCGGCTTGGACACTATGCGGGAAAATACGCGCTGAGTTTCCGCCTCGTCCGGTGGCTGATCCAGCATGGCAGACGATACGACGCGATCGTCGTGGACGGCATCTGGCAGTTTCATAGCGCGGCAGCCGTGTTTTCCCTGGGCCCGCGAAAAATCCCTTATTTCGTGATGCCGCACGGCATGCTCGACCCGTGGTTCAACGTCGGACATCCACTGAAGTACGCAAAGAAGCTGGTTTACTGGCTGTTGGTCGAACGCTATGTCGTCAGCCGTGCAAAAGGCGTTCTCTTCACGACCGAAAGCGAACGCAAGCTCGCGCGCCAGGCCTTTCCGATGTATCGGGCAAAAGAGCTGATGATGACGATTGGGACCTCGCCATCGCCCGCACTGGACGCACCCGAACTCAGCAAATGGACCACTGCGGGTGAGTCCGGTCGCAGGAAGCTGATCCTGTTTCTCGGGCGGATCCATGAAAAGAAGGGCTGCGATTTGCTGATCCGCTCGTTTCACGATCTGCGCGAAGCCGCAACCGACTACCAGCTCGTCATTGCGGGCCCGGACAACGACGGCCTCGCCGTGAAGCTGCGTCGTGAAGCGGATCGGCTCGGACTGGCGGGGCGAATTACTTGGCTCGACATGGTGACGGGTATCGACAAGTGGTCGTTGCTGCAAGCGGCAGACGTGATGGTCCTTCCGTCGCATCAGGAGAATTTCGGCGTGGTAGTGGCCGAAGCGCTGGCGTGCGGGGTGCCGGTGCTGCTGACGGATAAGGTCGGCATCTGGCGCGAGGTGGTCGGCGATGGCGCGGGGCTCGCGGACGAAGACACGCAGCAAGGCGTGACGCGTCTGCTTCGGCAATGGACCAGCTTGCCGGAAGACGCGAAAGCGACGATGAGAACAGCTGCGAAACACTGCTTCGATAATCGCTTTCACGTGTCCCGCGTCGCTCAAAACTATATTGCGCTGATGAGCGACCGGATTGCGTGAGCCACGCGTGACGTGTGAGGAGACACGCGAGACACGCGAGACACGATCACATTCAGGCAGCGTTTCATCTTGACCGGCACGGCGATTCCTTACCGACAACATCTTGCCGATTTCGGTCTCCACCCTGTCTGCGAGCGACGCGTATGTAAAGTACTCAAGGGCGCCGACGTTCAGGTGGGACGCCGCCGCAGCATGACGGCTCTGATTGCGCGGCACGTCATCGCGATTCGACATCAGCGGTGACGAGGCCGATGAAAGTACTTCGAAAGTGGCTCATGCAAGCTAGGAGAAGAAACGATGCGCAATAAAGTCGCTCTGATCACTGGTGTCACCGGTCAGGATGGTTCCTACCTCGCTCAGTTCCTGCTCGACAAGGATTACGAGGTGCACGGACTGAAGCGCCGCTCTTCGCTTTTTAATACTGACCGTATCGATCATCTGTATGAGGACGATCACGTCGCGCAGCGCCGGTTCCATTTGCATCACGGCGATCTGACAGACTCGTCGAGCATTTTGCGCATCATCCAGCGCGTTCAGCCGGACGAAATCTATAACCTGGCTGCGCAGAGCCACGTAGCGGTTTCGTTCGAAGAACCCGAGTACACCGCCAACGCGGACGGTCTTGGCGCATTGCGGATACTCGAAGCGCTGCTTATTCTCGGCCTGGAAAAGAGCGCGCGCTTCTATCAGGCATCGACGTCGGAACTGTTCGGCCTCGTCAGGGAAGTGCCGCAGCGGGAGTCCACGCCGTTCTATCCACGCAGCCCTTACGCCGTGGCAAAAATGTACGCGTACTGGATTACGGTGAATTATCGTGAGGCCTACGGCATCTATGCGTGCAACGGCATTCTGTTCAATCACGAATCGCCCGTGCGGGGAGAGACCTTTGTGACGCGCAAGATCACGCGGGCCATCGCGCGCATTGCGATCGGATCTCAGGACTGCCTGTATCTGGGCAATCTTGGAGCGTTGCGCGATTGGGGCCACGCGCGCGACTACGTGCAGATGCAGTGGCTGATGTTGCAGCAGGAAGCCCCGGAAGACTTTGTGATTGCTACGGGCGTTCAATACAGTGTGAGAGATTTCGTTCAGCAGGCGGCGTCGGAGCTCGGCATCAAGCTTCGCTTCGAGGGTAGCGGTGTCAACGAAGTCGGCATTGTCGAAGGCGTGAGCAGCAAGGAATGCCGGGTCGCACCGGGCACGGTGATCGTGCGGGTCGATCCGCGCTATTTCAGGCCGACCGAAGTCGAAACCTTGCTGGGCGATCCATCGAAGGCTCGCGATAAACTGGGTTGGACACCGACGGTCAGTTTTGCGTCTCTCGTCAAGGAAATGGTGCTGTCCGACTATCAGATAGCGAAGTGCGACGCGCTGATCACGCTTGCCGGCTATCGGGCGCTGGAGCGTCACGAATAAGAACAGGTTGTCGTCGAACCGCGCGCACGAGCGCCGGAACGCAAGCCGTGTGAACGCGTTGTCATGCGATTCGCGGCCATCCGGGCGATGGGGAGAGGTGCGGCAGTTCCGGCGACATCGTCTGCTCCAGTTCTTATGCAAGCAAGCACATTACGACTGGAGAAGGCAGCATGATTGTCGGCGACGATTGCCCCCGCTTCCGCTTTATCCGTGCGAGAAGCTCATGGAGCCTGTACTTCAATCCACGAAAACGATTCGCGGCTGACAAGCTTGCAGAAGGCACGAAGCTCGACGCGCAGTTCGGGCGAAAGCGTGAGCGAACGCGGCGTGGCGAATGGCTGCATCACGGAGCTTGCGCGGCGATGCAAGGCAACCCGGTGTTGCTGGGCGCTGGCAATCCGTTCTTCGGGTTGGCGCAGGCGCGTGTCGCCGCGCGCATCTTCCTCTAAACCATGCCGCAACCCATCATCGCTCCGCGTCGTGCGCTTGTCGCGATGTCTTCGCGGCTGTTCACGATGCTGCCGTTCGGCGTCGGCAGATCCGAAGGACGCGACAGAGACCGGTACCTGCGCGCTGCGCTCACGATCGCCTGCAATGTCTTCAGCTCGTGCCTCGCGTTCGTCGTGCTGATTGTGTCCGTGTCGTGGACGTTGCCGTACCTCGGCGAGCAGCGTTTCGGCGTATGGATGACGTTTTCGAGCCTTGCCGCCACGCTCTCCATTCTCGATTTCGGCATTGGCAACGCGCTCATCAACCTGGTTGCATCGGCGCGAGCAAACGACGACTATCGTCGCATTCGCGAACTCGTCACACATGGCGTCTGGCTGTTAAGCGCGGTCGGCGCGCTGTGTGCGGTTTGCCTGTATGTCGCGCTCCAGGTCGTCGATATGCGTCTGGTACTCGACTATCGCGCCGAAGCCAACGCACACGAAACGTTCGTGGCCGCAACCATCTTCCTGATCCTCACCTGCCTGAACATACCGTTAGGCGGCGTGAAGCGGGTGTTTCACGGGCTCCAGCGGGCATGGGAGCAGCATATCGTGAGCGCGATCGGCTATTTGCTCTCGCTGCCGCTTCTGTATTGGGGATGCCTGCATCACGTGTCGATTCCGTGGCTCGTCTGCGCGACTTATGGCGTCCAGGTCTGCATGTCGGCCTGCCTGATGGTCCGGCTCAATCGAAACGGATTGCTGCGAGCGAAGTCAGGCGCGACCCGCGGTGCGCTGTGGCGCGATTCGAAAAAGATCCTCAGCATGGGATCGCTATTCTTTGCGTTGCAGGTGGGCGTGATGTGCGCAAGCGGATTCGACGCGCTTATCGTTGCAAAGCTGCTCGGTGCGACGGAGGTCGCGCGGCTCGCAGTGGCACAGCGGCTTTTCCAGTTCCTGGCTGTGGGCATTTCGATGCTGACGGTCCCGCTATGGGGACTTTACGCCGACGCAAAGGCACGAGGCGACAGAGACTTTCTGTCAAAAACGCTGAAGCTCTCAATGTTGGGCACGGGCGCGATCGCGATTGTGACCAGCGGGCTGATCTATGCCGCGTCGCCGTGGCTCCTGAGCGAATGGGTCGGCAATCATCTTAGCGTTCCTGTCGCGCTTCTTTGCGCAGTCGCGGTGATGTCGGTACTCGACGCATTCGGCAAATCGTTCGGCATGTTCCTGAATGGCGTTGGAGAGTTGAAATCCCAACTGATCGCGGTGGTGGTGTGCTGCGCGATTGCGCTGACACTCAAATTCTGGCTGGTCGCCAAATTCCAGGACGTCGCGTGGATTGTCTGGTCGACAGTCATAGCGAGCATCGTGGCCGACTACGTCGTCTTTCTTGGGTTGTTCAGAGCACGCATATTTTCGCATCTGCGCGCGCCGGAGGATCGAGCTGCCAGTTCTGCATGAGTGCCCTGCTGGGTCGCCGGCGGCAGATGCGTAGCCCATGTGACGATTTCGGCCAAAACCATGCTTTCGACCGTCAACGCCCAAAGTAGCGGATGGTTCCGGCGCTACGCTTCTGAAAGCGCATACCGGTGAGCGCACGCGGCCCGCTGCGCATCCGGAGAGTGCGTGAACGGCGATGTTGCAACTGTCGCCACCGAGTGGTCAGCAAGCCTTGGTGTTTCCCTCGTTCGATTTCTGGAGTGCCTAACATGACCAAGGACGTCGGAGATCCTGTTGCCTTGCGACACAGAGAACGTGGCGATACGGTGACGGAGTCGTATGTACGATTTTTGAAAACTCACTTCAGGACAATTGCCGCTTCATCCGTTATCGTCGGATGCATCGCGGCTGTCTACGCGTTTCTTGCGCCCCCTGTGTATCAGACAAGCCTGCTGCTGCAGGTTCAGGAGCCTCCGGAGTCGCCGAGCCGTAGTTCGCTGGAAGATGTCTCGTCGCTATTTGCGGTCAAGCCACGCGCGGCTACCGAGATTCAGAAAATTGCATCGCGCACTATTGTGGAAACCGCAATCGCTCCGATGCATCTGGAAATCTCGATTACGCCGAAACAGAGCGTCGTATCTCGCGTCGCGTCGAAGGTGAACGCTGCGTGGCACAGGATCAGCGGCGACACGGATACTAGCGAAGTTCAGCAAGGCGTCGGCTCGGTTGCGGAGATTCCAGCAGGTCTGCGACGCAAGGCACTCGAAGTTGTTTCGGCAGGAAATGGCCGCTATCGCCTGCTGATTCCCGGCAGCGACGAGACCTTCGAAGGCACGGTTTCCATGCTGGAGCATTTCCAGACCAAGCACGGCGTCATTTCTTTAAAGATCGACGCTCTTCCGGGCGATGCGGGACAGGTCTTCGATCTTCGCCGACTTTCGCATTCGAGTGTCGTCGAGAAGATTCAGGAGAGGTTGAGCGTCACCGAACGCGGCAAGGACTCGAATATAGTCGGCGCGTCTCTGGAGGGTACCGATCCGGTGTTTATTCGCAACGTTCTTCACGCGATCGGCACGACCTATGTGTTGAATGAGGCAGCGAGAAAGGGTAGCGACGCACAGAAGTCGATTGAGACACTGAGTACGGAATTGCCCGCGCTGAAGGGGCTCATTGAACAGTCTGAGGACCGCTACAGCCGGTTCAAGAGCGAGACGGGATCGCTGAATCTCAGCGAGCAGACGAATGTCGTCATCAAGCAACTGGCTGACGTGCAGGCGAAAATTACGGATATTCAGGTGCAGCGTCAGCAAATGCTGGGACGCTTCACGAGCACCGACAGTAGCGTAATCTCCATGGACCGGCAGATCGCGACGTTGAGCTCGCGTGCCGCTGACCTTGAAACCGAAGCGCGAATGTTGCCCGATCTCGAGCAGCAGGCGCGCGGCCTCTCACGCGACATCAGCGCCAACAACGAACTGTACGCGGGCCTGCTTGCCAACATGCAGCAGCTGCGGTTCATCAAGGCTGGCCGGGTCAACGAAGTGCGCCTGGTCGACGATGCAACACTCCCCGAAAAGCCGATCAAACCGTCGCGTGGGTTGATGGTCGTACTCGGGTTTCTGAGCGGCGCATTTCTGGGAATGGTGTTGGCATTGGCCCGAAAAGCATGGTCTGGTCGGATTGACGGCCCCGACGACATAGAGCGGCGTACTGGCGTGCCTGTCCTTGCGTCGGGAGTGTTCGGCGACTTCGCACGCGGTGTTTCGTATCGGCGAGGCATCGTCGCGGCGCGTGGACGTGCTGCGACCACCGCCTATCATTCGGCGGTTCGGCCCAACGAGTGCTTGCGTCGCTTCAGCGTCATCTTCGAACATCAAATGTACGAGTCGGGTTCTCGCATCGCGCTTTTTAGCGGAGTGGATGCGCGCACCGGAACATCATCCGTCGCGGCGCAAGTTGCGGGTCAACTCGCGCGAGGGGGCGCTCGCCTACTGCTGATCGATGCGGATGCCCGCTCGGGCGGAATGTCCACGCGGGCCGATACCGGCTCCGCGCGTGGCTTGGTCGATCTTGTCGCGGGACATTGCACGTTCGAAGAAGCCGTTCGTGTCGGCCCGGAAGGTAGTTTTGATTTTCTGCCGCGCGGAGTTCAGCCAGTTGGACCACTCGGTGGCTTTTCCGGCGATGCGGTACAGCGAGCGCTGGCCGGCGTTTGTGATCGTTACGGGTACGTGATCATGGACAGCGCGCCGGTGTTTGATGCATCAGAGACGCTCGTCATGGCGCGGCAAGCGGGATGTGTGTTCGTCGTCGCCCGCTCGGGCAGTTCCCGACTCGCAAATCTGACGGCCTGCGTGGACGCGTTCGAATCGGTCGGCGTTCGGGTGACAGGCGCCGTACTCAATATTGCGGAGCGCAAGAAGTACCGTTTGTTTGCGGCTGCCTCCGTCGGCGGTGTCGACGTCCAGGAAGGCGCTAAAAACACGCGGGGTTCGGCGGGCGCATTCGGCGGGGTTGCACGCGCAATGCCGTCCGAGACGATGCGCGACGGCATCGCGCATCGTCCGTCGGGACTTCACGAAACGTGAATAGCCCGCGGATGCGCGGCATCAGTCGAGCCGCATTGATCGTTGTGCTCCGTGGCCCGATGGCGCGGGCCATGGCGGCGTTCGTTGCAGCATTGTCATTCGCGACGGCGGCGTCGATCGCACAAAGTGCACCCGGCATCTCCAGCGCGCAATGGAGCGCTTTGCAGGCTAACGCGCAAGCCCTGGTCGACGCGGAGTCAACGTCGACCTCGTGGCCGTTTGCCATCAATGCTGCGCTGAGAGGATCCGGACATCGACCCTATGTGTTTGCGCATTACTTCACGCCGTTCCCTCTTTCGCTCGACAACCTACCAGCGCCTTCCGACTACTACTGTACGCGATATCTGCAACCGGGCGGTGAGTCGAACAAGTTTCTGAAGGTGGGTGGCTATTTGCGCGACCGCCCCCTCGCAGTGCCTCTTTATGACGTTCAGACTTACAAGGAGCGCGCTCTCGCAGTGGAGATACTGCGCGCCGGGGTCATCGGCATAGACGGTTTTGGAGTGGATCTGATGCAACTGAACAAGGGCGAACAGTGGGACGATGTGATGCGCGTGTACACCGTTGCAGAGCATATCGCGCCGAACTTCACCGTTCTGATCGAGCCGGATATGTCGGCCCTCGCGGGCGCGAGCGTGGACGACATGGTTGCCGCGATACGCGTCATCGCGACCAGAAAAAGCGCATTTCGAACGGCAGACGGAAACCTCGCGATTGCACCGTTCTATGCGGAAAATGTCGAGCCGGGCTATTGGGCCGATGTGATTCACGAGGCAGCGGTAGAGGGCGTGAATGTCACCTTCATTCCGATCTTTCTCGACCCTTCAAAAGCCGCCGATTACCGTGCGATTACGAATTCCTTTTCATTCTGGGGCGTGCGCACACCGACGGAAACGATCGACAAGGGCGGTTGGGAGGATCAGGCGCTCACAACGGCCGAGTCGTTCGGCGCAGACGTGATGATACCTGTCGCGCCACAGGACTCCCGGCCGAAAGACTCGCAGTTTTGGGAGGCATCAAATTCACAACTGTTTCGGGACCAATGGTCACAAGTGCTTTCATGGAGTCCTGCTTACGCGCAGATCGTCACATGGAACGACTATTCCGAATCGACGCATGTGTCACCTTCTGTCGGGACGCAGTATGCGTTCTATGACCTGGCTGCGTACTACATCGAATGGGCGAAATCCGGCGCACCACCGCCAATCACGGAGGACAGCATTCTTTATTTTCACCGCAGGCAGCTCTTTTCGCCCGGGAAATCTTTGACGCCGGAAATTCCGATGATAGAAATGGGTATGGGGCAGACCGTGAATGAAATCGAAATGGTCGGTTTCCTGACGGCGCCAGCCGTGATGCAGATCAGCGTGAACGGGGCCGACTATACGTTTAATGCTTCGCCGGGCCTCAACGTGTTTCGCGTGCCGGCGGTAGCGGGAACGCCGGCGTTCTCCATCATTCGAGATGGGATCATTGTCGCGCAGGTCACATCGGCAACGCCAATCGTTGCAGAGGGGACCGCACAGGATCCGACCTACGTGGGAGGAAGCTCCTCCCGGTCAGCGGTGAGTCTGCAATGCAAGCCCTAGTCCGCTCCGGAGCGCTCGCTCAACCACATGGCGGCCTGATGAAGCGCCTTGTGAATGTGATCGGATTCTTTGCATTGGCAGTCTGCCTGCTTACGGTGCAGCTCCACAGCTCGGGTATCAGTCTGGAACGCACGCCGTTGATGTTCCTGTCGCAGATTCTGTTGCTGGGTGTGGTTCTATTTCATCTCGGCATGAATCTGTTTGACAAGCGGCCTTCGTTTCCGGATTCATCGGTTGTCGTGTTCGAGATCATTTTTCTGATCATTGCGCCTTCTCTACAGTTGGCCTACAACCAGAAAATCATGACCAACACGAAGCCCTTCGACGATGCGTCTGCATTGCAATCGAACCTCATCTTTATCGTATTCATCATCTCCTATCTGGGTAGTCGATTTCTCGTTCGCCATGCTCTGCCGAAGCCAATCGCGGGTCCGCCGCCGAGCTTCGGGATCAACTATGCGGCTCTGATTCCGGTGCTGGCGGTCTGCGTCGTCGCGGCAGCGAGTGCATTCAGATTCGCTCAGCAGCTGCAGACCGATGACCTCGGGGATATGGGTGCGCCCTTCGATATGATTCGGTCGAAGCTATTCTATTTCCTGATCGTCCCGGTGTTTATTCTTGTTGCAATGCATCGTCCGAAGCGGATTGGGCTGATCTGGATTGCACTGGTGTTATTTGCTTTCGTCTTGCTGCTGCTTTGTGAAAACCCGGCAGTCGAGAAACGAAATGCACTCGGGCCGATCTACCTGACCTTGTTATCGCTGCTGTTTCGACGCTGGCTGCGGAGTCCGCCACGCGTGTTCTGGTCGATATTTGTATTGAGCGGCCTGTTTTTCCCCGTCGCAGAGTTGTTTACCAATTCCAGGATCGATGACTGGGCATGGTCACAGTCGGCACTGGAAGCCTACTTCGAGCAGCATTTCACATCGACTACTTACGATGCCTGGGCCAATACGGACGCCATCGTCGAAATCGTGGCGAGAGAGGGATTCTTCTGGGGCAAACAGATAACAGGAGCGCTGCTATTTTTTGTTCCACATACCGTCTGGCCCGACAAGCCGCTCGCAACCGCAATTGTGGTCGGCGAATACCTGTCGCAGAATTACAGCATGTGGTTCCTCAACCTGTCTGCGCCATTTCCCGCTGAGGGATATATCGATTTCGGCTGGCCGGGTGTGGTCCTGTACGGTGTATTGCTCGGCTATTTTTCACGCCGTATCGACCTGCTGATCGAGTCCGTCGTTCCGCTTCGGCGCGCGATGGGTTTCTATCTATCGTTCTACATGATGTTTGTGCTGCGCGGGTCGCTGATGGTCGCGGTTGCTTATGTGGTTCCTGTTTTCGTGACATTCGAGGTAGTGTCTTTCATCCTCACCGCGCGTGGGAACGGGTATGAAAATAGTCGACGCAGCAGTAGGCCGATTTATGGCGGCATAGACCGTCATAGATAGACCGTTCCGGTTCTCTAAAGAAGTCGCGCGCTCTAACCAACGTTGCCTGGCGCCGCCCGTTGCTGGCTGAGCCAGATCTGACTATCGGGAAACCAGAACTCTTTTGGCCGAGGGGGAACCGCCAGCGTGACGGGTAACCCGGGATTGAATATTTTCGACCACGCCGACAGGTAAGACGGCATTTTCACGAGATATCCGCAGTTTGAAAGGAGCAAACTTGACACTAGCGCCTCGCGCCCAATCTGCAATCCAGGATAACCGCTAAAGTGAATCGGCTTATTGCCGGTTGATAGAAGCTTGGCAGGCGCAACCTTGACCGGGCAATTGAAAGGCCATTGAAGAAAGAATTCGATGAAAGCCGGGTCGTCGCTCGAAACAAAGATGTTGGTCAGGCGCGGATTGATCGAGAGCGTCTGCGCAACGAGGTGGCAGAAGTCGGGCCAGGATAGCGGCATCGCCTCGAACTTCTTATCGGTGCCTCTAAAATGTACGCCCAGCGTGGATTGACTGATATCGAGCTTCGCACAGACTGCAGCGACTTCCTCACGTATAGAGCCAGTGGGACGGTAATAGGAGCGGAATAGGTCGCTCGCGTTTTGCAGCCGAAGGCCCGCGTCATAGCGCTGCCGGAAGCCGAGTTGAACAGGGTCGCGCACGGTCGATGTCCGAACCCGGCTCGACAACATCGCTGCGCTGGCCGGCCTCACGTTTTCAAAGAGCTCGGAGAACCAGTCGATCTTGCCTTCGGGGTCGCCATACAAGCCACCGCGTGCAGAGACTCGCGGCGTTAGCCGGTTTTCTTCGCAATGGACGAGGATAAAAAGCACCATCTGCATGATGGCGAAGAATCCGCAGTTCTCCCTGATCTCGATCGAAAATACGCCTCGATTCAATTGCTGCCGCGCGAACAGTGACAGGCGACTGTGCGTAGCGATCGAGTACTTGAATCCCTCACTGCGCCGGAACTGTCTGAGTCGATCGACGACCATGCGCAACATGTTTGACTCCGGTAATCAGGATTGTTGGGCGGTTGTTGTGGACGCAATAAGTACTCGAGTTGCGACAGGGTAGAGGCAACGAGTAAGTAGGGGACTGCGCGATGACCGTGGCGAGCCGCTTCATGCACTGGCGCATCGGGGTTGTTGCACGCTATTCTCGAAATCGGCGTAGGTTGCCGCAATGCCGTCTCTGAGCGGGATCGTCGGTGACCAGCCCAGTTCGGCCAGCCTCGACACATCGAGCAACTTTCTCGGTGTGCCGTCGGGTTTCGATAAGTCGAATCTGAGTGATCCGGAAAAACCGGCAACATCGCAGACCAACCGGGCGAGGTCGGCGATTGCTATGTCTTTCCCATAACCGACGTTAAACGTCCCTTCTGTCACGTCGTTGTTCAGCAGCGCGAGCACGGCAGAGGCCAGATCGTCGACATGAAGGAATTCCCGTCGTGGAGAGCCGGAGCCCCACACAGAGAGAGATTCCTCGCCGGCGAGCTTTGCTTCGTGGGTCTTGCGGATGAGAGCCGCGAGCACGTGTCCGCTTTGCAGATCGTAGTTGTCGTTTGGGCCATAAAGATTCGTGGGCATCACCGAAATAAAGCGCGTGCCGAACTGCCGGTTATATGCTTCGCAAAGCTTCAGCCCCGCTATTTTGGAAATCGCATAGGCCTCGTTGGTTTGTTCGAACCCGCTCGTCAGAAGATAGTCCTCCTTGATCGGCTGGGGGCAGAATTTCGGGTAGATGCACGACGAGCCGAAGAAGACCAGTTGTTGCGTGTGATTCTTGAACGCAGCGTGAATCACATTGGTTTCGATGACGAGGTTCTCGTAGAGAAAAGAAGCCGGCTGAGTGGAATTAGCATGTATTCCACCCACCTTGGCCGCAGCCAACAGCACGATGTCGATGCTTTTCTGGGCGAAGAAATCCATCACCGCGTGCTGGTCGAGCAGATCGAGCGACTGTCTGGGTGCCGTAATCAGATGCTGGTATCCGCAGTTTTTCAGGCGTCGCACGAGTGCCGAGCCGACCATTCCATTATGTCCAGCGATGTAGATTCGAGAGGTTCTGTTCATTTGAGTGCTCAGTAGTCGATAGAGACACGTCGGTTGAAATGCGAGATGCCACGGGACCAGGAATCACGACGCCACCGCTTGCGACTTCCAGCTTAGTTATTCATCTGAACAGCTCAGTGATCATGGCGGACTGTGCCAAGGTATTGGCGCAGACCTCGATCGCATCAGTTGCGTGATCCGAAATATCTGGAAGACTTCGTGATGCTTGAGCAGGAGGCCGCATATCAGCCAACGTCATGCCTAATTCAGCCATCACGTCGGGTGATTGCCTTACCGATTCTATGCTTCGTGGACGCGTAAGGAACGTCCGCGGGTCGTGTTGTCCATTAGCGACCTCGCTCCGGGAATGTTCAGCGTGCCGCCCGGCCATGGCCGGCGCTCTCTGGAGACCAGAATGAAAGCTCTATCGGTAACGGGTGACGCAGGAGTCGAGCAGGACTCGAATTTCGAAGTGATCTCGTTCGCAGGGGAGACAGTGGCGATGATCATCCGGAATACGTTCTCGAGAAGCGGCGTAAATTTCCTAACGCCGAAAGAATTTCCGCAGCAGCTTGCTTATATGGAACATCCTGCGGGAAAAGTAATTGGTGCACATCTTCATAATAAATTGGCAAGACAGATCGAATGCACGCAAGAGGTTCTCGTCATCAAGCGTGGCCAGATCCTCGTGAAGCTCTACACGCCTGAGCAGCGATTTCTGTCGAGCCGGGTGCTGTACGCGGGCGACATCATCTTGCTGGCGTCGGGAGGGCACGGGTTCGAGATGCTGGAAGACGCGTCTTTTGTAGAGATCAAACAGGGGCCTTATATCGGGGAGCACGAGAAGGTTCGCTTCGGTTCTACTGGAATGAGTCTCTGCGCGGAACCGGACAATGGCCGCGACGTCGAGATCGGCGTCAAGGAGCGCGCGCAATGATTCCGGTCAACGAACCATTGCTTGACGGAAACGAAAGGATCTACCTCAACGAGTGCATCGAAAGCGGATGGATTTCGTCAGATGGCGAATTCGTCGAGCGATTCGAAAAGGCAATGG
Organism: Paraburkholderia sp. MM5477-R1; assembly: GCF_050436385.1. Lineage (NCBI taxonomy): Bacteria > Pseudomonadati > Pseudomonadota > Betaproteobacteria > Burkholderiales > Burkholderiaceae > Paraburkholderia > Paraburkholderia sp. MM5477-R1. The sequence continues at coordinate 68,185 of NZ_JBNDMC010000010.1, read as the reverse complement.
CTGCATACGTCGGCCGTCGGCATGCCATTGCGGTCGCAAACGGCAGCGCGGCGTTGGACGTGGCGGCTGCGGGTCTGAAGCTCGGCCACGAAGACGAAGTCATCATTCCGACTCACACAATCATTTCTTGTGCGTCGGCTATTGTTCGCACGGGCGCGAGTTTGAGACTGGTCGACTCCAGCCAGGAAACGTGGAACATGGACGTCACGAAGATCGAAACCGCCGTGACGAGTCGCACGCGCGCGATCATGGCCGTACATACATTCGGTCTGCCTGTGGACATGACCCCGTTACTCAACATCGCGAAACGGCATGATCTCGTTGTGATCGAAGACGCTGCACAGGCGATCGGCCAAACCTATAACGGAGCGAGGTGTGGCAGTTTCGGCGAGGTCTCGTGTTTCAGCTTCTATGCCAACAAACACATTACGACAGGCGAAGGAGGCATGATCGTCTGTGACGACGACGCGCTGGCCGCACGCATGAGAAGCTTGCGCAACTTGTGTTTCAAACCGGAGAAGCGATTCGTCCATGATGAGCTTGGCTGGAATTACCGGATGAGCAACTTGCAGGCCGCCGTCGGCCTTGCGCAATTCGAGAAACTCGACACGCACATTGCGCGAAAGCGCGAGTTGGGACAGCGCTACGAATCCCTTTTGCGTGGTGTGCGGGGTATAGAACTCGCGCCGGTCTCGATGTCATATGCCGAGAACGTCTATTGGGTGTTCGGTCTGGTACTCGACGACAACTTCCCTATTGACGCGGACGTGGCACGATCGATCCTGGCGGAAGGGGGAGTCATTACCCGGCCGTTCTTCTGGCCTATGCATGAACAGCCGGTGTTCCTCAAGCAAGGCCTGTTCAATGGAGAGAGCTTCCCGGTTGCCGAACGCCTGGGCCGCCGGGGATTTTATCTGCCGAGTGGTCTTGGGCTTTCGGAAGAGCAGCAGAATCGCGCGGTTGCCGCAGTGCGTAACATGCTGGCGATGTTTCTCTAATCGATGAAGAAAGGGCTTAGTATTACTGATACCAAGCCCTCAAGCATTCGTTAGTAGCGGTATCGACGACTCAACGTGAGGCGCGGACCATCACCGTTTTCTCGCGACGAAGGTTGCAGACAAATCCTCCGCACTCAGCGCGCCCCCCATCCACTTGACGCTGTCCAGAACCTCGAACCCGCTCAGGTCGAGCATCAACTCGACTTCGGGCTTGAACATATAGCGCATGACATGCGTTTCGAGCACCGTTTCGACGTGCTGCGTTTGCCGGTCGGTCAGCAGGATCGTGTAGTTGACCGCCACCGCATTCTCGTGAGGGCGCATCGCGGGCTCGGAGATTCGTATCACCGCAGACTCGTCGTTTGACGCGCGTTTAATGCGCACGTCGGGAGGATCGGCGAGTACGGCGGGACCGTACCAGCAATCGAATAGAAACAGTCCGGAACGCGGGAGATGGGTCGCCGCGGTGTGGCACATCGCCATAAAGTCGGCGTTGGTCGTTTGATAACTGGCGACGTGAAACAGCGAAACGACCGCGTCGTAGATTTCCTCGGTCCTGACCGTGCGCGCGTCGCCCTGCTGGAAGCTGAGTCGTTTCGCGATTGCGGCAGGCAACGTGGTGCGCCTCGCGTCGGCTCGCGCAAGCATGTCGGTGCTCATGTCGACGCCGGAAACACGAAAGCCAGCGGCTGCAAATTCCGCGGCATGACGTCCTGTGCCGCAGCCGAGATCCATCAAATGGCCGCCGACTATTCCGTAACGGCCCAGCAACTCGGTGACGAACGCCGCTTCTGCGTTGTAATTCTTCTCCTGATAGAAAAGATCATAGTATCGCGAGTATGTCGTGTGGAAGCTCATGAAGCGACTCCATATTCTCGTTGTATCGCGGTGTGCATTTCGATGTGGAGTGAGCGTTTTAATCCGAAAGGATCGATCCCGGAGTACCGACGCTCATCGGGGAGAGTAGCGGGCAGGGCGCTTGATGACGGTGTGCATGACCGAATTTAGCAAGGTGTTGGCGAGTCGTTTTTTGCTGCCGGAACACGCGCTGCGGGTTTAATTGCGGAGGCAACTTCCCCTATCGACGTGTGCTTTTCTCTCTATCTGGTTCGTGGATACGCAAGCCGCGTTCGTGAGCAAGCCTTGCTGAGTATCCCTATTCTTTTCCTGGGCGGTTTCAAGGGTGAAGCGCAACAGCGGGTTAATGGACGGAAGCTGAAGTTATCGAAGCGATTGCGAGCATACGTTCGAACCACCTCGAATGGCGAATGAAATGCATGCGTAGCACGCGGTCGGCTGTTGAGGCTGTCGGCGATGGCATCGAGGTCGTCCTGGCTGTAGGTCGAGAGGTCGGTGCCTTTTGGCAAGTACTGACGCAGCAGCCCGTTGGTGTTCTCACAGGTGCCGCGTTGCCAGGGGCTGTGCGGATCGCAGAAGTACACGCGCACGCCGGTGGCGGCGCTGGGTTCCTGATGGCGGGTCATTTCCTTGCCCTGGTCGTAAGCGAAGCTCTGCCGCAGAGGGGCAGCGATCGAATTCAGCTTGGCAGTGAAGCCCGCCAGTGCCGAGGCGGCGGTGGCGTCTTCCATCTTCGCCAACAGCACCAGGCGACTGGTGCGCTCAACCAGCACGCCGACGGAAGACTGGTTGCCAGCGCCCTTGATGAAGTCGCCTTCCCAATGGCCTGGCATCACCCGGTCGTCGACCTCAGGCGGGCGCACATGGATGCTCACCATGTCGGGGATCTGGCCGCGCCGGTCAGTGCCCCGCTTGCGTGACATACGCGTGCTGTGGCCGTGGCGCAGACAGGCGATAAGCTGGCGGCGCAGCTCACCGCGTGGCTGGGCATAGATGGCTGTGTAGATGGTCTCGTGGGAGACGTGCTGGGTCGGATCGTTGGGCCACATGCGCTTGAGGGTACCTGAGATCTGCTGGGGCGACCACTTCCATTCCAGCAGGGTGAGTACCACGCGCCACGACACGCTTTGAGGGCGCAGCTTGGGACACGGGCGCGCAGCCTCACGTCGGCTCGTGCTGAGCGCCTGCGCCGGTGCAGACGCATAGCCCACGGCAGAACACGCGTTTCTGGTCAGCTCGCGGCTCACGGTTGATGCTGCGCGGCCGAGTGTTCGGGCCATGGCCCGAACACTCGAGCCCTGCTGCTTCATGCTTGCAATCGTCATGCGTTCTTCAGGCTGCAGTTGTTGGTAACTTCTTTTTTGCATTGGCACACCTTACACGAGCAAGGTGTTGCACTTCAAATTTGATCGCGCCCTGCAATACGTCGAATAGATCCGACAATCTCCTTACCATGTTTTGCAAAGGCGACGTTGTCAGTCAAAAGCATGCTTTTGGCCGCCATGACGGCAATGCCTGGCTGGATTGGACACTAAGCTGCCGACATCCCACGTGATTGATGGCGTTTCGAGGCAAGCCAGAGCAGGGGATCAAAAACGTAAAAAGAAGAGGAGAGTCGACAGCATGTCTCACGCGACAGGCCTGGGTGGAGCAGGAATCAGCAGCCTCTATCACCCATCCAAAGAACGCACGGTAAAGCTCATAGGAATTGTGTTGTACGACGGTTTCTCGTTGCTGGGAGCCGGAACACTTGCGGAAGCGCTTTATATTGCCAATGAACTCCAGTCTTCGAGTCAGAGGGGAAACGTTACTTATAGCGTTCGCCTCGTCTCTGCGTGCGGTGGCGTGATCGCGTGCTCTTCTTCCGTTTGCGTCTGGACCGAGCGGCTAGGTGGTCAGCGTTTCCAGAGCTTCGACGCGTTGTTTGTCGCAGGAGGCGCCGGCGCTGCGCGCGCTGCGCTGGATGAAGCGCTTATCGAGCTATTGACGATCGCATGTTCGCAAAGCGGTGTAGTGAATCCACTCGGCAATGGCGACGTGATTCTGGCGGCTGCGGGTATTCCGCGCCGCGACTGGGCTTCCGTCGACCGTGGAATCCTGAGTCCGGAGATGTCCAGACTCGCGCCGCCCACCGAACGCGGCGATGCGCTGATCAACTCGCTCGCGCTCGTGAAGCGCGACCTCGGATACGACATGGCAACCGCAGTGGCCGACCGTTTTGCGTTCTATAAGGATCAGCATCTGACGACCATGCTCAGCACTATTGGAACGACGACGCTGGCGGACAAAGCACTGCAGTCCGCGCGGTGGATCGAGCGCAATTGCGGGCGTGCCATTTCGATTGGCGATGCCGCCCGTACCGTGGCGATGAGCGAGCGCAACTTTCTTCGGCTATTCAAACGCGAGATGGGACTGACACCGTCGCAATATCTTCTGCAAGCGCGCCTCAATCTGAGTTGTGAGCTGTTGATGAAAAGCGACTTGCCGATCGACAAGATCGCGCGCAGGGTTGGACTGACCAATGGCGAGCGGCTTTCAAAAGTATTTCGAAGAGAATTCTCGATGTCGGCAAGCGAATATCGCCATCAAAAGAAGAGCGACGAAACATCGGAGCCGGCAGCGGGAACGCAGGCTTAGCGCGAAAGCAGTGGAGACCTTCACTGTGAGCGGGAATCTCGAATATCGTCGAAAGGCGACCTGAAGTTGCCTTGATGAGTCACTGGCTATGGAGAGAACGATGCTCACCAATATGATGTCCGCTATCTGCGATATCGAGCAGGCCGCCTACCGTTCCAACGCATTGAGCAATCGGGTAATCAGGTATGGCGTTGGTAAGCTGATGAAGACGGCGATACTTCCTTTTCGGGATCCAATCGTCAGAAGGACGGTCGGCTCGACCGATATGCTGATGCCGCTTTCGCACATGCTGCCGAAATATGCATTGGCCTATCCGTATTACGACACCTTGCTGCCCTCTCTGGCGAAATATCTGGCCGCGACGCGAGAGATTGTGTTCGTCGATATCGGCGCCAACATCGGCGATACGGCGAAGCTGGTTTATTCCGCCGCCGGAGATAATGTGTCGTTCATCTGCGTCGAGGCGGACGAAGCCTATTTTCCGTTACTGCAGACGAATACCCGCAGCATGAGCGCCGCGTGCCACCTGGTGCTCGCGGGCGCGGAGACGAGGCAGTTCTCGGCTTCGGCGCAGCGCAATTCGCTCGGCACCACCTCGTATGAGCTTGGACGGGGTGCTCAGAAACAGGTAATGCGCACCGACGACATCATCGACGGGCGTCAGGTCGACATCATCAAGATCGATACGGACGGGTTCGAACTGGAAGTGCTCAAAGGCATGACGCGCACTCTGCAGGAACAGAATGCGGCTCTTTTCATTGAGTTTTCGCCGTGGCATCTCGAGACATACGGCAAGACGCGAGCCAAAGATGTTGTGACTTTGCTGCGCGATGCCGAGTATCAGAATGTCATTGTGTACGACCATACCGGCAAGCCGATCACGCTAACCCATATCGATGAGTTGGCTTACATGGCGAACTTCTGCAAGATGCAGAAGAACTATTACTTCGATCTGCTTTGCCACAAGCAGAAGTCGTTTCTTGAGTCGTTCTACCAAGCCGATCTGCCGAGATTCGGCATGCTGTCCTGGAGTTAGAACGCGTGTGTATGCGCCGGCATTGCGTGCCGACGTTCAGCGGCTGCGTGCCTCTCGCGGCACGCAGCCACCCATGCACCTCGTCGCAGACAGCTCAAAAATTCGCGAGCAGATTGCCGACGTTGGGAACGCCGAGCCCAGTCACGTCGTCGTATCCTGCTCCGGCAGAACATAGTGCGCAGGGGGCGCTGCCGGTGGCGTCGGAGCCGACTGTCACGTTATAGAAACCGCTGTTCGACGCCTGCGTCAGTTTGGTCTGATAGATCACGCCGTTAAAACCGCCATTCGGCGTCAGCAGGCCCGAAACGGAAGAGCCTTTGGCGCTCAGATACTGTCCGAGGCGCGCTACGATCGCCGACCATTGTGGTGCTCCCTCACTAGTGCCGCCAATTGAATACCAGCCGCCTTTCACATAGACGGCCACCGGGCTGCCGGACGAATCGGCGTTATACGCGACGTCGGGAATGCCGCGTTTGCCCTGATTCAGTTTCAGGACTGCGCTACTGGTCGCTTTCAGATGGGAGCGTTGGTACGCCGGCCTCGACTCATAGATGCTTGGACCGCCCCCTCCGAGAGACCACGCGGTTTCGCTGGTGCTGGTTTCAGGCAGTACCAGGCTCGCGATCGTGGTGCCGCCCACTGCCGTCACATAGGGCGACGCGGCAGGATAGATCTGATTACTTCCGTCGTTACCCGTATCTCCCGCGGCCGCGAAAAAGGCGATACCGGGATGCTACTTGAAGAAGCCGTCGTAATTCGCCTTCGTTTCGGTTCCGTCGCAGTAAGGTAAGCGGGTCAAGCAAAGACGATATGCGAAGGATCGCTTATGAAACCAACGAGTAAAATTGCTGGGCGGCAGACAACGAAGTTTTTGCCGAACATTTCACCTGTCCTTTCCTAACCATGTGCATCAATTCGATGCCACTAAGAATGACGCGCGCGCAGTTGAAATCCTTAAATCCCAGCATCGGTCGGGTTCGGCGTTTGATGGCCCGATGGTCCTGCTCCACGATGTTGTTCAAGTACTTGATCTGACGAACCCTGATGGGCATCTCGCGCTCGGCATTCACCGCGTGAAGCGCGGCCAGATTGGATCCGCTTTTGTCGATGGTTACCGTCTCGGGGGAGCCGTTCTGAGCGATTGCTTTTTCGAAGAAGCGCCGCGCAGCAGTCTTGTCCCGCTTGGCTCGGAACAGAAAATCGATGGTGTTGCCCGCCTTATCCACTGCCCGGTAAAGATACTTCCACGAGCCCTTGACCTTGATATAGGTTTCGTCAACCCGCCAGCTTTTGCCGACCGGACGCTTGAGCTTGCGAAATGTCTTTTCGAACAGGGGCACCACCTTGATGACCCAGCGATGCACCGTCGAATGATCGACACCAATGCCACGCTCAGCCATCATTTCCTCGAGATTGCGAAGACTCAGCGAGTAGACAACGTACCATCGCACGCGCAGCAGAATCACTTCAAGCGGATAGTGCAGTCGCTTCAGCACCTTGGCAATGCCAGGAGCAAGCGTCGTTCGTGGCGTCGGAGTCTTTTTCATCGAGTGGCCAAAGCGTTTTCCTTAGCCTCGAATTCTACCTCTCCCGCGTTAATGCGACAGAGCCTGCAAAAGTCCTGGTGTTGACGTCTTGGTGGACGAAAAGCGCTGCAAGGCGAAGCCGCTTCAGATCTAGTCCCGGCTAATACATCTGATTGAATCATTCATGCCCATGGCTTCACCGAGTCTCGTGACCGCAACCATACAAATCCGGTCTCCGGCCTCTTCAAGCGTGATGGTCTGTTCTTTGTAGGCCAGTGCGATCGCCTCCACTGCACGCATAAAGAACTCCGACTCCTCATCCGTCCAGTCTACGGGAAGGTCAGCACTAAGCCATTCTGAATTCATCCCTGCCTCCTTAGGATACCTTGTGAGGTCCACGAAGCAAGCTGGATCTCGCTCATTTGCGCTAGCACCGGATCCGAAGACTGTTAAGTGGGCCTACGTCGTCGCGCGGTCTCCGAGGTCTCGTTTGCCGAAAACTGAGCTGCGAAGCCGTGCCTCAAACTGGAGAAGAATCGTTTCTTTCGAGAAATTGGATGCGGCGTATTGCCGTCCGAGGGTGCCAAGGCGCTCACGAAGCGACGGGTCGTCGGCGAGACGAAGGATAGCGTGTGACAATGCCGTGAAAAAGCCGGGCTCGACTGCGACGCCGACCGAGTTGATGACGCTCCATAACTCGGTACCTTCATTCGCAGTCGCAATTACCGGTCGGCTGCTCGACAGCATTGGGCCACGCTTCGAAGGCATGACGAGATCCGCGGCGCCCGCAAGCTGTGGAAGGACGTGTATGTCCGCAAGCGATAGCAATTCATTGAACCGCTCTTTAGGTTGCAGCCCGAGAAACTTGACGTTCGGTACGTCACGGGCCTTTTCGAGCAGGACATCTTTTGCTGGTCCAGCGCCACAGATCAGGAACATGATGTCCGCGCGCCACGTGAGAAGCTTTGCAGCGTCGACAATGATTTCCAGACCTTGCTTAAGTCCGAGATTGCCTGAGTAGAGGACGACCAGCGCTCCGTGGCCAATGGTGAGTTGTGCGCGATAGGGGTTGTCCGTGCTGTTTGGATGCGCGTGTTGAGTATCGACCCAGTTGGGAAAGGTGAAAGCTTTTTCCGAGGAGACCCCCTTCTGCACGGCGAGCCGTGTCATCGCTGCGGAGGGTGTCGAGACGACGTCGGCGCGTGACATCAACCATCTTTCCACGCGCAAAGCCAGCTTTCTTGCGACATGGCCTTTCAGTATGCCCAGTCGAAACGCTGCGTCGACTTCGTAGTCCTGTACATGAAGCCAACATGAGGCGCTGGCGACGCGGGCGGCGAACAACGCGACGGGAGACGCGAACAAAGGTGGCTCTACGAGCCACACGACGTGCGGACGCCACGCGATCTGCGACAGAGCGGCCGGACTCGCGAAGACCGCGAAGCTCATCAGATGTAGCACGCGCTTCAGACCCGACAGGCGCTTGGGGCACCAGAAGGGAACGCGTATGACGGAAACGTTGTTGATTTGCTCAGTCGAGTACGTCAACGCGTTATAGCCAGCCTTGATGCGCCACTCAGGATAGTATGGAGACGCGGTTATCACGCGTATCGTGTGCCCCTGTAATGCGAGCCACTCCGCAAGCTCCGCGGAGTACTTTCCCACCCCTGTCACCTCTGGGGCATAGTTGAGCGAGATTATCAGCACTTTCATTGAGTAATCCACATCTTGGGAAAAAGAAGATCAAGTCTGCGTTGGGCACGGGAATGTACGACCCATGCGTTCGGACTCTGATGGAGGCTATCGTTCCGTGGCTTGCTCGCAGTCGCATTCGTATTCGCGTTGTGTCAAAGCTGCGCGTTCGCCTTTTGATTCGAAGATCGCAGATATCAAATCGCCCGGTCGGACAAATGCTTGTCGTGCCTCGCCTAGATGGGCTTCGCCAGCGAGGACATATGATCGCAAGTCGTGTGGGCGGAGGCCTGGTGCCGGTCTCTTGCCACTCGCGGTGGGCGAAAGCCGACAACTTCTTGCCAATTTCCGTCTTGACCGGAAGCGTCAGGGCGCGGCGCTTATATTCCTTTCACGTCGACGAGATTCAAGTTCGCCACATGCGATCGCGTGAACACGCTGTGCTAACCCATCCAGTGCTCGGTATACAGCGGCTTTGACGGAGAACTCGTACAACCATGCCATGGATACTGACACGGTTAATCTGGCGGACTACGCACAGACCTTACTAACTTTACTGTGGGCGCGATCAAATTTGAAGTGCAACACCTTGCTCGTGTAAGGTGTGCCAATGCAAAAAAGAAGTTACCAACAACTGCAGCCTGAAGAACGCATGACGATTGCAAGCATGAAGCAGCAGGGTTCGAGCGTTCAGGTCATCGCCCGAACACTCGGGCGCGCAGCATCAACCGTGAGCCGCGAGCTGACCAGAAACGCGTGTTCTGCCGTGGGCTATGCGTCTGCACCGGCGCAGGCGCTCAGCACGAGCCGACGTGAGGCTGCGCGCCCGTGTCCCAAGCTGCGCCCTCAAAGCGTGTCGTGGCGCGTGGTACTCACCCTGCTGGAATGGAAGTGGTCGCCCCAGCAGATCTCAGGTACCCTCAAGCGCATGTGGCCCAACGATCCGACCCAGCACGTCTCCCACGAGACCATCTACACCGCCATCTATGCCCAGCCACGCGGTGAGCTGCGCCGCCAGCTTATCGCCTGTCTGCGCCACGGCCACAGCACGCGTATGTCACGCAAGCGGGGCACTGACCGGCGCGGCCAGATCCCCGACATGGTGAGCATCCATGTGCGCCCGCCTGAGGTCGACGACCGGGTGATGCCAGGCCATTGGGAAGGCGACTTCATCAAGGGCGCTGGCAACCAGTCTTCCGTCGGCGTGCTGGTTGAGCGCACCAGTCGCCTGGTGCTGTTGGCGAAGATGGAAGACGCCACCGCCGCCTCGGCACTGGCGGGCTTCACTGCCAAGCTGAATTCGATCGCTGCCCTTCTGCGGCAGAGCTTCGCTTACGACCAGGGCAAGGAAATGACCCGCCATCAGGAACCCAGCGCCGCCACCGGCGTGCGCGTGTACTTCTGCGATCCGCACAGCCCCTGGCAACGCGGCACCTGTGAGAACACCAACGGGCTGCTGCGTCAGTACTTGCCAAAAGGCACCGACCTCTCGACCTACAGCCAGGACGACCTCGATGCCATCGCCGACAGCCTCAACAGCCGACCGCGTGCTACGCATGCATTTCATTCGCCATTCGAGGTGTTCGAACGTATGCTCGCAACCGCTTCGATAACTTCAGCTTCCGTTCATTAACCCGCTGTTGCGCTTCACCTTTGAAACCGCCTTTTTTTTATCGCGTCCATCTGATTGCATTCTGAGTCGCTGAGCCATCAGAAACCCATACGCAGCGATACTCAGTGTGGCGTGGTGGTGAAAGCCGCGCCAGCCACGCCCTTCGTAATGTCCCAGTCCGAACTCCTGCTTCAGATCCTGGTAGTCGCGCTCGATACGCCAGCGCATCTTGGTCACGAACACAAGCTGTTCAAGTGTCGCCTCTTGCGGAGCGGTAGAGAGAAAGTACTTGAGCGGCTCCGTATCGCCCTCAGGCCATTCAATGAGCAGCCACTCTTCGTCGCGCACAGTACTTCGCTCATCGTCGCGATGTGCGGGACGAACCCGTACGGCGGCAAAGCGTGAGGACAGTGCTGCGTTGCTACCTTCCCGCCAGGTTACGGCTTGCCAGGCGTTCACGGGTAATTGCATGGCCAGTTCCTTCACCGCGATCGGCTCGTGGCCGGGCGCACGGCGCAACAATGTCGGCGGCTTGCCGCGCCCGCTCCAGGGCCTGGGCGGAAGTGGCGCCGTACCGGGTGCCCACACCGAGGTGCCAGGCCGGATCCCAATAGCCTCGCGAAGTTGGGCCAGCGCAATCCGGGACTTGGTCTCGAAGGCCAGTTCGTCTGGAATGCCCGCGCGACGGGCACGTTCGCGGTCGTCAATCCATTCCTTGGGGACATACAGCTGATAAGCGATCGGCAGGCTGCCGCGTTGCGTCGCGATCGACAGGCTCACGGCGACCTGGCAGTTGTCCTGTTTGCCGAGCTGGCCGCAATACTGGCGTGCCACCCCGACCGAATGACGCCCCTTCTTTGGAAAACCTGTGTCGTCAATAATCCAGTAGTAGCCGGTTTCTTCGGCAGCGTGCGCGCCTAACGCGGGCATCACCCATTCGCGTACCCGCTGCAGGAGCGCACGATCAGACCATTCTGCCTTGGCCACAAAGTGGTGGAGTGACTGGTGCTTCGCACTCGCGTGAAGTGGGTCAATATGCGCGGCCATCGGCTCGACGCTCTTGCGTGACAGCCGCAATACCAGGCCCGAACAGTAGCCCTTGAGGCCGGCATGGCGATCGGCGTGCCCTAACGCTTGCGCCAGATGATTCAGATACGCGTCAAATTCGTCGACATCTTCTTTCATCGCGATCGCCTGGAGTCCGTATTACTCAATAGTACCAGGTATCGCTTTGCTGTGAGTATTTTATGACACAGTACGACTAAGGAACTGACGTCTTATCGCCGCGGTAACGCTGATCGTCGGTAGAACATTCTCGTCATTCAATTCAAGGCGCGGGCTTGACGAGCATTTAGCGGGAGCTAATCGTGCAAAGCGTTCAGTTGACCGGGACTCCCATCGTACTTTCGAGATTCATATTCGGCACCGCCAGTCTTTAAAACAGTGGCTCCGAAAAAAACAAGACGACGACTATTATTCTCTGCGGTGGACGCCGGGTTCACCCATTTCGACACGGCCCCCTACTATGGCTTTGGCTTGGCCGAGCGCGATCTTGGCCACGTTCTCAAAGGACGACTGGAGGTCACTGTCACCAACAAAGTCGGGATCTATTCGCCCGGCGGCGAGGAGCAAAGCGGGGCCGCTGTTTTTGTTCGCAAGGCGACAGGGCGCTTCATAAAGGCCATCTCGGGTCCAACGGTGGATTTCTCAGTCGCCCGAGCGAAGAGAACACTCGAGGGCAGTTTGCGTCGTCTAAAGCGTGACTCTATCGACATCTACGCGCTGCACGAGCCTGAACTTTCCCTGCTCAATACTGATGAATGGTTGAAATGGCTCGAGAGTCTCCTACGCGACGGAACGGTCCGTACTTTCGGCCTCGCGCTAACTACGGATAAGGTCGAACCGTTCCTCGCTGCCGGCTCCGAACTGACCCGCTTCATTCAGGTCCACGACAGTCTCACCGGTCGCGAGGCTGACGTACTGACCTGCTACAGCAAGCCCTTCCAGATCACTTATGGTTATGTCTCCGCGTCCCGCAAGGAGGGGTCGCCGCTGTCCGTGACAGAGGTTCTGCGTCGGGCACTACTTCGCAATACCAATGGCGCAATCATCGCGAGCACGAAGCAGTTGGCCAGGCTGCAGCAATATGCCCGGCTCGTGGAGGAAACGGCCGATGCTCAATGACCTGGGCGGGCAGGGCGCGATTTCGCGGGCAGCCGATTTCATAGTCATCGGCGCGGGAACCGTCGGCCTACCGATCAGCGTACTACTGGCGCGGAAGACAGGCGCAACCGTCATCTGCCTGGAAACCGGCGGATTGCGCCAGGAAGAGGACACGCATCCGCTCAATGAAGTCGTCCAGTAGGGGACGTTCTACAAGGGTGCCTCGCACGGACGTTTCCGATGCCTGGGCGGTACCTCGATGCGATGGGGCGGTGCCCTCATTCCCTTGGCGGTTTCAAAGGTGAAGCGCAACAGCGGGTTAATGAACGGAAGCTGAAGTTATCGAAGCGGTTGCGAGCATACGTTCGAACACCTCGAATGGCGAATGAAATGCATGCGTAGCACGCGGTCGGCTGTTGAGGCTGTCGGCGATGGCATCGAGTTCGTCCTGGCTGTAGATCGAGAGGTCGGTGCCTTTTGGCAAGTACTGACGCAGCAGCCCGTTGGTGTTCTCACAGGTGCCGCGTTGCCAGGGGCTGTGCGGATCGCAGAAGTACACGCGCACGCCGGTGGCTGCGCTGAGCTCCTGATGGCGGGTCATTTCCTTACCCTGGTCGTAAGTGAAGCTCTGGCGCAGAGGGGCAGCGATCGAATTCAGCTTGGCAGTGAAGCCCGCCAGTGCCGAGGCGGCGGTGGCGTCGTCCATCTTCGCCAGCAGCACCAGGCGACTGGTGCGCTCAACCAGCACGCCGACGGAAGACTGGTTGCCAGCGCCCTTGATGAAGTCGCCTTCCCAATGGCCTGGCATCACCCGGTCGTCGACCTCAGGCGGGCGCACATGGATGCTCACCATGTCGGGGATCTGGCCGCGCCGGTCAGTGCCCCGCTTGCGTGACATACGCGTGCTGTGGCCGTGGCGCAGACAGGCGATAAGCTGGCGGCGCAGCTCACCGCGTGGCTGGGCATAGATGGCGGTGTAGATGGTCTCGTGGGAGACGTGCTGGGTCGGATCGTTGGGCCACATGCGCTTGAGGGTACCTGAGATCTGCTGGGGCGACCACTTCCATTCCAGCAGGGTGAGTACCACGCGCCACGACACGCTTTGAGGGTGCAGCTTGGGACACGGGCGCGCAGCCTCGCGTCGGCTCGTGCTGAGCGCCTGCGCTGGTGCAGACGCATAGCCCACGGCAGAACACGTGTTTCTGGTCAGCTCGCGGCTCACGGTTGACGCCGCGCGCCCGAGTGTTCGGGCGATGACCTGAACGCTCGAACCCTGCTGCTTCATGCTTGCAATCGTCATGCGTTCTTCAGGCTGCAGTTGTTGGTAACTTCTTTTTTGCATTGGCACACCTTACACGAGCAAGGTGTTGCACTTCAAATTTGATCGCGCCATATTTGTGGAGCGTCATTTCATCAGCAATGCGAAGGGGATTCTCTTCACCACCGACAGTGAGCGCGAACTGGCGCGCTTGGCGTTTCCGCTGTACAGGGCGAAGGAGCTGATGATGATGATTGGCACGGCACCGCCACCTTCGACGGAAACGTTGGACGTTGCGCAGCGGCATTCGCTAGCGACGCCGGGCAAGATTATCCTCTTTCTCGGGCGAATTCACGAGAAGAAGGGCTGCGACTTGCTAATCCAGTCGTTTCACGATCTCCAGAACTTGAGCACCGACTATCGCCTCGTCGTCGCAGGCCCCGATGATCATGGACTCGGGGCCAGATTGCGTCGCGAGGCCGTGCGGCTCGGCATCGCGGATCGTGTTAGCTGGCCTGGCATGGTAACGGGGGCGCACAAGTGGTCGCTGCTGCGCGCTGCCGACGTCATGGTTTTGCCCTCGCATCACGAAAACTTCGGCGTGGTGGTGGCCGAAGCACTAGCGTGCGGCGTGCCGGTGCTCTTGACCGACAAGGTCGGAATCTGGCAAGAGGTCGTTGCCGATGGAGCCGGGTTCGTGGACGACGACACGCGAGAGGGTATCACCCGCCTTCTGACGCGATGGGCAATGCTGCCGGACGACGAGAAGGTTGCGATGCAATGTTCGGCAAAGCAGTGTTTCAACAATCGGTTTCATATCTCCAGAGTAACGCAGAACTATATCGCGTTGATGAGCAAGCAGGTAGCGTAAGCATTTCTGCTTTAACACACGCGTGCAGGATGGCTGTCGCAGGAAGTTGAGTTCGTCAGCGCGATTTTACGCTCAACCGTTGCTGCCCCTTCCAGGACATCTCATTCGCGGAAGAGCAGCGTCAGAGGATCACACGCTCCAATGCCGCTTGCAGATAATTTTTTCGTGCGCGCACCGGTTTCCATTCTGCGGCTCTGTTTTCGTCGCTTGCCGTTTGGTATCGGAGCCTCGGAAGGGCGCGACAGGGATCGCTATGTGCGCGCCGCGCGTTCCGCTGCATGCAATGCGGTGAGTGCCGCGATGGGCTTTGCGGTAGTGCTGCTCCCGGTCTCTTTAACGCTTCTGTATCCGTATCTCGGGCAAGAGCGCTTTGGCATTTGGATGACAATATCAAGCCTCGCAGTGATGTTGTCGGTGCTTGACTTTGGCGTGGCGAATGGCCTCGTCAACCTGGTTGCGGACGTGAAAACGAGCGACGATCCAGAGAAACTGCAGACGATTGTGACTCGCGGCGTACTCCTGCTCGTGGTGATCGGCGCAGCCGCTGGGGCTGTCCTCGTTGGTGCCGTGAGGTTGCTGGACTTCCAAAGGCTGCTCAAGATCGAATCGGCAGACGTCACAAGAGAAGCGGTGGAGTCAACCGTGGTTTTCATCACGCTGTTTTGCGTGAACATCCCACTAAGCGGCGTGAGAAAGGTTTTTCATGGTCTTCAGCGAGCATGGGAGCCACATATCGCTGCTGCGATCGGATACTTTTTCTCGCTACCGCTTCTTTATCTCTGCAACCGCTATCGCGCACCGTTGCCGTATCTCGTGGTTTCTACCTATGGCATGCGGGTCGGCACGACGTTGATTCTCGTTTGGCGTCTTCGACGTGAGCGGATTTTTCGAGTTCATCGCGGCATATGGCCGGGAACGGGGTGGCAAGACTCGAGGCTGCTACTGCGGACGAGCAGCATGTTCCTGATTCTTCAACTTGGCATGATATGCGGCAGCGCATGCGATCCCCTGATCGTTTCAAACATTCTCGGCGCGAAGGAAGTGGCGAGACTGGCCGTTGCGCAGCGGTTGTTTCAGGCGATCACCGTCGGGATGGCCATGCTGTCGGGGCCGCTCTGGGGTCTCTATGCCGACGCACACTCGCGCGGTGAGAAGGTGTTCATCAGGCAAACGCTGAAGGTGTCCATGGGCGTCACGGGCGGCATCGCGGTGCTGACAAGCGCGCTGATTCTGGCAGCTTCCCCCTGGCTTCTGAAGGTTTGGACGGGCAATCACCTGACTGTACCTTTCTCATTGCTGTGCGCGGCGGGGATGCTGGCGGTGGTTGAAACAACGGGAAACGCTTTCACCATCTTTCTGAATGGAATGAGCGAATTGCGCCCCCAGTTGCTTGCCGTGCTGATCTTTAGCGCGGTATCCATTCCGCTCAAGGTATGTCTGCTCTTGAAGTTCGGGCACAGTGGAATGGGTGGTCTGGTCGTCCATCATTGCGAGCATCATCGCCGACTATGGCGTCTATATCGGCCTCTGCAGGAAGCAGATTCTTGCGCACGCGTCGCTGGGTCCGCTTTCGTGACTCTCGCACCCACCTTCTGAACGTATGGCCGACCTCCAGGAAAAGTTGCGGTTGGCGGGGGACGCGCTCAAAAACAGACGTGGAGCCTTGAGGAGAATCATGGCCGCCTGCTTCGGCCTGTCTGGCGCATCTGCACAAGCGGCGCAGCGGCAGGCATCCGGACTGCAGCCGTCGCACACGCAGAGCGGTTCGACCTCGATGCAGCCCGTGAGCGACTTGTCGCCCGACGACAGGGTGATAGTCACCAGGTCTTCCCTCGCTTACACCGAAATCCGACACCTCGCTGAATTTGTGCTTGCACAAGGTCCGATTCAGGGCTACGCCAGCTTGCGTGACTACGGCGGACCGCTTACGAGACTGCTCGTTTCTCAGCACGCTGCGGGCGAACGCGATTTGGATGCTGCATATTATTGGCTCGATCCTACCGACGTCTTGAGCCGGGACAATGGTGGCACAGTGCTGGTTTCGAAGAGCGGAAGGCGTTGGAAGCGCGTATTCGAGGGCGACATCCATGCCCGATGGTTCGGTGCACGCGGTGACGGCACGACGGATGACGGTGACGCGATCAATCGCGCCGTCGCATTCGCAGGATCGCTCTATGCATCGACGGGCCGGACTCAGTGCGTTGTGCTTGATAACGGCACGTTCTACCTTGCAGCCGCGCGCGGAACGCTGGCCATCCCTTGTCACGACGATGGCACGGTTAAGCAGGGAAAAGGCGGGAGACTCCCGTCTGAGCCTCCCATGCGACAGCCCTATTGCGTAGGCGTATGGCCGGGGGTCAAACTCTATGGACATAACGCCGTGGTGAAGGGCAACTATCGCTACGGCATGGCGGACGCGTCGCAGCCAGTCACTTTCGGCTTGCTCGATCAATTCGACACGGCGATGGATGCAGGGCTCGAGAATCTGACATGCGTGGATTGCTTCATGGTTTTTGGCGCCCTGTCCCCGACGCTCGCAGGCTGCATCTTTGACAGACTTCACTTTGTCGGCTGCGGGGTGGGTATCTATGCGGCTGTGCTGGAACAGTGCACGTTCAGCAATATCGAGGCGCTGCGCACGGGCGTCCCTGTTCTTGTCGGAGGGCAATGGGTCGATCGCAACGACGACTACAACGAACGAGGCGGCTTCGCGGACAAGTGCACCATCATCAACGTACGTAACATCTATGACCGCGTCTATGGCGACGATGAGCGCAAGATCGATCAATGGTTCGATGCCACGTTCTTCAAGTCAATCAACAGCGAGCGCAGACTCAGCGCGTCGACGAATGCCGCGTCACCGGCCAGGGCGTATCCCTATCGGGGCATTTGCGGATTCTGCATACGCGTCATGGCGCGCTATGCGCGCCCTTCGAATAGCAATGTCTTCATGCAAATAACGCACGCTTACTCGCCGCGTCCAGCGGTGCTGGTTGATGCATGCCAATCGGCTGTCTTCAACGGCGTTTATATGGAACGCGTCGGCTATCGCGACCATCGCAAGCGAACCGGTGCCGTTGGCGCCGGATGGGACGATCCTTACCTTGGTCATGGCGTCCTCGTCCCGGCGTTCATAGGAGAACTCGACGTCTCCTCCTGCGTTTCCGGTGTCAACATCCAGCAGTCTTTCGGCGTTTCGGTCGTTCGATCTGACGGCCCTGTCGGATCCGTCCAGTCATCGGACTGTGTTTTCAAAGAACCGCAGCCTCGCTACACCCTGCCTGCCACCACTTTCACCGACGATGTGACGATACGCAGTGGCGCGCTTCGCGCATTGGAGGATGCCAGGCATCGGATCGGTGGATTGAGCCTCTACACCGTGCATTTCGATGGCGGCAGTTTCGACACTGAGATTTCCTGCCCGAAGGACGAAGAAGGGCATGCAGTCATGGTGCTGGTGTCACGCGATGCGAACCGCGTAGAGAGCGCGTCGTCCGGTCTCTATCTGCTGCAGCTTTCGCGTAATAGTACGAGCGCTCCGGTTGGAACGCTCGTGTCGGGAAGCGATGTCCTGCGTTTTGCTGTAAGTCCGCGGAACATGCTGGAACTACGAGCTACTGTCCATGGCGCACACCACGTCGTGATGATCGGCAACCGGCCGTTCGAGACTTAGACCGACCCCGCATCTGGGGCAAAGCTGATCAAGTCCACCGCAGACTCTCAACCGACTGCATGAACGAGGTCTCATTGCCGATCCGGTCAATAAAGCGAAATCCGTGGTGATGACGGAGGACGGTCTGCGAGAATCTGAACGCCTCTTCAAGCAGCACTTCGTCACCGCTGGCAGCAAAACCGATTAATGAAACGAATTTCCAACTCACGACACCAGGGGTCACGCTACTGGCCAGTGGATCGTTTCATTCTAAACGACCGTCCTATCGTGCCCGACAACATCTTGGCGATTTCGGTCTCGACACGGCGCAAGCAGCAGGCCTATCTAAAATAAACTGCGGCGGCGAATGTTCCGCGTTCTCGAATTTCAGTCATTGAAGTAGTAGCAGAGTACCCGTCTAAATGGACGCACGGTCAATGCGTCGTCGCTCCCGTAACTGGTTGCGCCTGGCGTTATCCCGCTGGCGGGCGCAAAGCACTCCACCCGAGAAACCATGGCCTCAAGGAAATAGATCACGCGCGATGATCCGATGCATGAAGGAGATTCACGACGCCATATGCTTTGTTTCCGCGGATGCAAGGTCCATCGCCGATGCGTTGGCAAACGTAGAGCAGACGTATCGCCGCAAACGCATGAGCATCGAGCGGGCAATGAAAGCAGCCGCCCAACTTCTGACGCGAGACGCGCTAGAAAGGTCAATATCCAGGGCTTTGAGCAGTCGAATCAAGGACTAGTCCATTGAACCAATGAAATTGCACCGAGCTAATAGTGCATGGGCAAAATGAATCTGAGCGAAACCGAGCGCGAAGAGCTGATGTCGATGCAGCGCAGCCGCACGATGGCCGTTGGCCAGGTGAGGCGGTGCGCGGTTGATCTTGCTGCTCGACGAAGGAGCCTCGCGTGCGGCGATCATGGCGGAATTGCGTTGCGATTCGCGTTTCATTACAACGTGGCAAATGCGTTTCACCAGTGAGCGTTTGGCTGGGTTGTACGGCAGACATCCAGGCCGGGCACCGCGACCTGACCTGGCGGTCCTTGAAGCGAGAGTGCTCGACTACACACTGCGACGTAAGCCGGCCGACGGCTCGACACACTGGAGCAGCCGCAAACTGGCGGCACAGTTGGGCACGGCCTTCGTGACGGTGCAGCGTATTTGGCGCAAGCACGACATTCGGCCACATCGTCTCGATACCCACATGGTGTCCAACGATCCCGACTTTGAGGCGAAGGCAGCCGACGTGATCGGGCTGTACCTCAATCCGCCGTTGCATGCGGTGGTGTTCTGCGTGGACGAGAAGACAGCCATCCAGGCGCTGGATCGCAAGGACCGGATGTTGCCGCTCTCGCCTGGACGCGCCGAGAGCCATGGCTTTGAATACAAACGCAACGGCACCCTGAGCCTGTTCGCCGCATTGAATGTTGCCACCGGTGAGGTGCTGGGCAAAACCGCGCCACGCCATACCAGTGGCCAGTTTGTTGCGTTCCTCACGGAGGTGTTATGGGCACAGCCGCGCGGAAAGGAGATTCACGTGATCTGTGACAACGTTAGCAGCCACAAAACCAACGCCGTTCAAACATTTCTGGTTGACCATCCGAAAGTGTCGATACATTACACCCCGACGTATTCGTCATGGCTGAATCAGGTCGAGAACTGGTTTGCACGCATCCAGCGCGACGACATTGCGCGTGGCGTATTCACCAGCACTAAGGATCTCAACAAAAAGCTCATGCGTTATATCTGTCAATACAACAAGCAGGCGCGCCCATTGAAATGGAAGTACTCCGATCCATCGCGGCGAATCCGGTGCAATTCATTCGGTTCAACGGACTAGGCCGACGCTTTGATCAAGCCGCTCTAACCCGGAATGACCTGTCGTGGCCTTGAACGTGACTTGATTTGCTGGCATTGAGGGACAGGAACCGCAGTCGGCAGACGGGTGCCCTGGGTACCAGGGGCGGAACTTCAATCCGTGGTGCAGGATCGCGCACGCCGCGTGAATTCGTCAGGCGCTGGCGAGCCCGGTACGCTGCACGTCATTCTCGAAGTCGGCGTAGGTTGAGGCGATGCCCTCTCTGAGCGTAATCGTGGGCGCCCATTCCAGAGCGGCGAGCTTCGATACGTCGAGCAACTTTCGCGGCGTCCCATCGGGCTTCGACGAGTCGAATCTCAGCGATCCAGAAAAACCGACGACATCGCAGATCAGTCGTGCGAGGTCGGCAATCGCTATGTCCTTTCCATATCCGACATTGAACATGCCCTCGACCAGGTCGTTGCTCAGCAGGACGAGAACCGCGGACGCCAGATCGTCTACATGAAGGAATTCCCGTCTCGGCAATCCGGAGCCCCATACCGGGAGCGATTCGAGTCCGTTCAGCTTTGCCTCGTGCGCCTTGCGGATGAGCGCGGCCAGCACATGGCTGCCTTGAAGATCATAGTTGTCGTTGGGGCCATAGAGATTCGTGGGCATCACCGATATGAAGCGCGTTCCGTATTGCTTGTTA
Organism: Paraburkholderia sp. MM5477-R1; assembly: GCF_050436385.1. Classification (NCBI taxonomy): domain Bacteria; kingdom Pseudomonadati; phylum Pseudomonadota; class Betaproteobacteria; order Burkholderiales; family Burkholderiaceae; genus Paraburkholderia; species Paraburkholderia sp. MM5477-R1. Next base: position 47,359 of record NZ_JBNDMC010000010.1, on the reverse strand, counting down.
TACGCTTCACAAAGCTTGTGACCCGCGATCTTTGAGATGGCATAGGCTTCGTTGGTTTGTTCGAGAGCGCTCGTGAGCAGGTAATCCTCTTTTATGGGCTGAGGGCAAAGCCTTCGATAGATGCACGATGAACCGAAGAAGACGAGCTTCTGCGTGTGACTCTTGAATGCTGCATGAATCACATTGGTTTCGATGACGAGGTTCTCGTAGAGAAACGAAGCCGGCTGAGTCGAATTGGCATGAATTCCGCCGACTTTGGCTGCGGCCAGGAGGACGACGTCTATGTGCTCTCGAAAAAATCCATCACGGCGCGCTGATCCAGCAAGTCGAGCGACTGTCTCGAGGCCGTGATCACGTGATCATATCCGGAACTGGCAAGGCGCCGAAGGAGAGCCGAGCCGACCATTCCCTTATGTCCGGCGACATAGATGCGAGAGTTTCTGTTCATGTGAATGGCCAATAGTCGAGAGAGACACGTCGGTCGGAACGTGAGTTGCCCCGCCACTTGATTCAAAGGGCTACGACGTGCGATTTCATCAGCTTAGCAATGCATATGGACCATTCAAGGTCATGGCGGACGGTGCCAATATATTGGCGCGGTCCGTGTGCACCTCTCCGCGGTCGTTGCGGAGGATATAAAGATGCGCGAGGTGACGCTGCAACGTAATACCCCGGTCAGCCAACTTCATTCCGTATTCGGCCATCTGACCGTGTGACCACCGAACCGATCCTATGCTTCACGGACGCATGAAGGACCACCGTGGGCCAATTTATGTCGTAAGCGGCCTGCTCCCGGAAGGTTCGGTGTGTCGGGATACTACCGGCTCTCTTCGAGGAAAAAAATGGAAGCTCTACCGATAACGAACAACGCAGAGGTCGTTCATGACTCGAATTTCGAAGTAGTCTCGTTCGAAGGTGAAACGCTCGCCATGATCATCCGGGATTCGTTCTCGAGAAGTGGTGTGAGTTTCTTTACTCCGAAGGAGTTTCCTCAGCAACTCGCGTACATGGAACATCCCGCCGGAAAAATGATCGACGCGCATCTTCACTGCAAGTTGGTGCGGCAGATCGAATGGACGCAAGAAGTGCTCTTCGTCAAGCGTGGCCGTGTCCTGGTGAAGTTCTATACGCCCGATAAGGACTACCTGTCGAGCCGTGTACTGTACGCGGGCGATGTCATCTTGCTAGCGTCGGGCGGTCACGGCTTCGAGATGCTCGAGGACGCGTCTTTCTTCGAAGTCAAACAGGGGCCCTATATGGGAGAGCAGGAAAAATTGCGCTTCGCGTCCGCAAACCTGAGCCGATGCAGTGAAGCGAGTAACGGCCCAGGCGTCGAGCTTGAAGTTAAGGACGGCGCGCGATGATTCCGGTCAACGAACCCCTGCTCGACGGAAAGGAGCGCGTCTATCTGAACGAATGCATTGAAAGCGGGTGGATTTCTTCGGACGGGGCGTTCGTCGAGCGTTTCGAACGTGCGATGGCGGGTTACGTCGGCCGCAGACACGCGATTGCCGTCGCGAACGGCAGCGCTGCGTTGGACGTGGCGGCGGTGGCTCTGCGGCTCGGTCCCGACGACGAAGTTATCATCCCCACGCACACGATCATATCGTGCGCATCGGCCATTGTTCGCACCGGTGGACTCGCGCACCATCAGTTCATCGGGGAAGGCCTGGTACTCCTTCGGCCTGAGCACTGGACTGCGGGAAACGGGCCTGGTTCGACGGCGTATCGGGCATCGAGATCCCGGTGCCGTCAACCAGCTTGACCGGGCGCCCGCGCCACTTCCAGGCCGGCTCGGCCTGCTCATGCAGTTGGCGCCCCGTCTCGCGCGCCAACTCCCGCACCATCGTCAGCAGCAGTCTCTGGCGAGCGCGGCAGTAGCCTCCCGTACGCACACTCATGGGCCGCAGCCCGTCGGCAGCTCGCTGCGCCGCCCACCCGTTGACTGCCTTCTGACAGGAGGCGTCCTCTTCCAGCGCCTGGCGCATGAACATCGACAGGGTCACCGTCGGCGGATACAGCCGTTCCCGATGTTCTGGCAAATACGCTTCTGTTATGCCCAACAGCCCCGGGCTCGTCAGTATGTTGAAGTAGTCTACCGCCTGGGCCCTGCACGCCCGGCTTTGAACCCTGCTTCGTGTTTGCCTGTGATGACTTCGTGCATTACGATCCATGGGGGCTGATCTTTGGAATGAGACGGTGTTTGCCTGGTAACAACCATCGTATCAATCCCTGGATCAGCCCCCTCCCTTTCTCTTCAAGCACTTACCCGCGTCTTCTCCTCCATGCAGGCTTAAGTAAGTGCCATTCTGTCTAGTGATAGACCAACATGCCAAAACAGTCCGCCTTGAGATGTAAAATCCGCCGAAACGCCGGTTTTTGCTGGTAGCTCGACCGCCTCTGCATCGCTAAAGGTCAGGGTTTCGGGGATGAAGTTTTGTCAAAAAACCCGGCGCTAAGCCCCGTTAGAACAGTGTTGCAGCATGGAGCCATCTTGAAAAAAGTATTCGTCACCGTGTTTTTAGTGTCGCTCGCGGCGTACGCCAATGCCAGTTCGGCCGATACGCCCTCGCAACAGGCCGCTGATAGGGGCTATGGGAACCTGCACAGCCAATCCCTCGCACCCATTAAACCGTCCAATCGGGCTCCGCAATCCGGTGCAAAAACGAGCAAGCTGACGAAGCAGCAAGCGGCAGACAGGATCTATGGAAATATTCACAGCAACAGCATGAAGCCGCTCAACAAATAAACCGAGCCGGATTGCGGGAAAGGTCAGGGTTTCGGGGATGGTTTTTCAGGGTTGTATATCTCAATGCAAGGCAAGCCCGCGACGCGGGCGCGTCAGCCCGTAGGGAAAAGCATCGCGGGGAGTCGGTGTGCAACGTTGGAACCCGGCCCTCTGGCCGACGAAACCACAGGACGCTTCGTCGTCGCCGAGATAGTCAGCGAAATTATTGAACGCCCACCGCGAAGCGCGCGCGAGTTCCACGTTCTGGCGCACCGAATAGTGCATGCGCAACAGGCCGGACGACTGTGACGTGCTGCCCGCGCCGATCATGCCCTGTTCGATAATCAGCACCCCGTTGAGCTTTGCCTCGTGTGCCGTACGGATGAGCGCAGCCAGCACATGCCCGTTCTGCAAATCATCGTCGTTCGGACATCACCGATATGTACCGCGTTCCGTGCCGTCGGTTATACCCCTCGCAAAGCTTGAGCCCGGCGACGTTCGCGATAGCGTAGGCTTCGTTGGTATGCTCGAAGCTGCTCGTGTGCAGGTACTCTTCCTTTATGGGCTGCGGGCAACACTTTGGATAAGTGCATGATGAACCAAAGAAGAGCAGATCGGGTGGTGATAGCCGTGACTGGCAATGCGCCGGAGAAGGCCGAACCAACCATACCCTTGTGTCCAGCGACATAGATCCGGGAAGTCTTTATTCATGTTGGTGCCCAATCGTCCATTGAGGCGCATTGATCCGAAGGTGATTTCAAGTGGAGCGTGGATCCTGAAAGGCCCGACGTGCGATTCTCAGGTTAGTGACGGGTGTAGACAGGTCTCAGCCTGTTGCGGCCGGTGCCAGGATCTTGTCGCGGCCCGCGCTTCCTCTCACCGATGACATCGGCGAAATGAATGCGTGTGAGACCACCTTGTACCGCGAAACTCGCTTCAGCCAACGTCATGGCATATTCGGTCAACCCGTCTAGTGACCCTGGAACTGCTCCTATGCTTGCAGACGCGTGAGGTCGTTCTCTCTTCATCAAGCGGGGCCGCGTGATGGTCAAGCTCTATACGGCCGATCGAAAATTCCTGACGAGCGCGTGCTGTGCGCGGGTGATGTCATCTTGCTGGCGTCAGGTGGGCACGGGTTCGAGGTCATCGACGACGTATCTTTCATCGAAGTCAAGCAGGACCCCTAGGTGGGAGAGCAGGAGAAAGTGCGCTTCACGGCGAACCCATAACCGATGAATTGAATTGGCGATGCCGGGAAGTACGTGTTCGACGCAAGACCAGAGGGGTGGATGATGGAAGACGCGGTGAGTTCTGAAGACGCAATGGCAGCGGCGATCGCAGAAGCATCGCTCGGGCACTCCTGTCGGCGCATCGTCCCGGTCATTCTCGCAGGCGGATCGGGCACGCGCCTCTGGCCGATGTCGCGTGAGCAGTTTCCAAAGCAGTTGATCGAAGTGGTCGGACGGGATTCATTGCTGCAGGCTACCGTCACACGGATGGAGGGTTTCGTCGGCGGCTTCGACGTCGACACTCAGCCGATTATCGTGTGTGGGGAGGAACACCGGTTCCAGACAGAAGAGCAGGTGCGGGCGTGCGGCGTCTGCGCGAAGATTATCGTCGAGCCTGCGCGGCGCGATACGGCGCCGGCGCTCACGCTCGCGGCGCTCGAAGCCGTTAATCAGGATGACGACGCGATCATGGTGGTGATGCCGTCTGACCATTCCATCTCAGACATTCCGGCGCTGCATCGTGCGATCGCAATTGCCGCTGAATATGCCGAACGCTCCATGATCGTGACGCTCGGCGTTGCGCCCACACGGCCGGATACCGGCTTTGGCTACATCCGAATCGGCGACGCCCTCGAAAACGGCACACATCTGATCGACCGCTTCGTCGAAAAGCCCACGACCGAACTTGCCGCGCAGTACGTCGCTGCAGGCACCTACTGGTGGAACAGCGGCATCTTCATCGTGCGAGCAGGCGTGTGGCTCGAAGCGCTAGCCAAGCTCAACGGCGACATGCATGCGGCCTGCACCGCGGCGTTCGCGGAAGGCAAGGCGGACGACAACTTCATTCGTCCTTGCCCGTTTCAGTTCGGCCGTGTGCCGGCGGATTCCATCGACTATGCGGTAATGGAGCACATCGGCGCGGCCGGCTCGCCTTGCAAAGGCGTGGTCGTGCCATTGGCGGCGGGATGGTCGGACCTCGGATCCTGGGATGCCGTGTGGGAAGCGATGGAGAAGGACGGGCTCGGCAACGTCGCGAGCGGGCGTGTCGTGTTCGAAGGCGCGACCTCGAGCTATGTGCGCGCCGAGGGCGGGCGGCTGGTTGCATGCGTTGGCACCTCCAACGTAGTCGTTGTCGACACGGACGACGCCGTGCTCGTCGCCGACCGCTCACACGCGCAGGACATCAAGACGCTGGTGGCGCGCTTTCGCGAGCAGCGCGCGCCTGAAGCCGAGACGCACCGGAAGGTGCGCCGTCCGTGGGGCTTCTACGATGCGATCGAGCGCGGCGAGCGGTTTCAGGTGAAGCGCATCGTGGTTGCGCCAGGCGCTCGCCTGTCATTGCAGATGCACCACCATCGCGCCGAGCACTGGGTCGTCGTGCGCGGCACCGCGCTCGTGACACGGGGCGAGGACCAGTTTCTTCTTTCAGAAAACCAATCGACCTTCATTCCGCTCGGCGTGCAGCATCGGTTGGAGAATCCGGGCAAAGTGCAGCTCGAAATCATCGAGGTTCAATCGGGCAGTTATCTCGGCGAGGACGATATTGTGCGCCTGGACGACTGCTACGGCCGAATTTGACGCTATCGCATTGCATAGTGCATCGGAAGCCAATCCTATCGACTTGAGGATTGCCACATGATGGCCGTGGCAGCGAAGGCCTTGTGTGGCACGATTGCCGACGAGAAACCAGCAAACGAGCGCGACGAAGTCCAGCACGCGGCGACGGCCGAAATGCCGGGGTTGTATTGGAAGCAGGGCTCCCAGGCCAGAGGTATGACATGAGCGATATACAGGGGGGGGCTCGCACGCGTATTCGATGTCGGCATGGTGGTGTGCGCCGCGGCCGTCGCGTCGCGTCGCGTCGCGGATCAGGTTCAGGCGCCGCAGATAAGCAATCCGCTCGATCCAATATCTGTGACGAGCCGAACTGGCGCCATGCCGCTCACGACCATTCAGCGAATCGCGTTCGACAGTGCGACGGGCGCTCTGCGCGAGAAACTCGCGGCATTGCCCGTGGATATTCCGACGACAAGGATGGCGCCGAATGCTGAAGGCACACCGAATCGATCTGCAAAGCCGGAAGGCTCCTCGGTTTGAGCAGCGAGACGATGCGGAGATTGTCGCATTGACGAAGTCAACGGAATTCGTCGCGCGGTAACGTAGATGAGCATGATGGCAAAGACGAGAACGCCGGGCATCGCGCCGGCTTTGGAGGGTAGCGAAGCGTCTCACTGCTCATTGGAGATGATTCTGCTGTGTCTCGCCATTCGGACGGATCACGACGGGCGCGGTTGCCCGTATCGTGCGCGTGTCCGATGGCGCACAGGGCGTACAGCCGGTCAACAACTCTAGCGACCAGCTGTTTAACCCAGGCAAACCAGGCCATCAACGATGTCGCCAATAACGCTTATGCCGGCATCGCAGCGGCAATGGCTATGCCGAACATAATGCCGTCCGGTCCCTGGCGCAAGGCGCTCGCGGGGCGCGTGATAAACGCACGGCCAGAGGCGTGAGGTTTCGGCTTCAGCCCTGAATCAGCGGGAGCCTGAGCAAAGCGTCGACCTTTCTGACGACGCTCCCGGCGTTGGCCAGCGCCTTAGAGGCCGATTTCACCGACGCGTCGTACCCGGCGGCCGTCCAGTTTCCCCTTGATGCCCAAGCGCACGCGACAGATTGCCCACCTCGCGCTTGAGCAACTCCGCGAATTGCGCGACGCGCTCATCGGTTACGCGCACGCTCGGCCCGAAGATGCACACCGAACCTGCCACCTGGTTCGCGCCGTTGAAGAACGGCGCGGCTACCGCGACTGCGCCGGCGATCAGCTCGTGATGGCTGGTGCCGAAGCCTCGTGCGCGGACCGCGTCGAGATCGGCGGCTAGCGCCGCGACGTCCTGATCCGGATCGGTCAGATAGCGCCGCAGATCGCCCTCCGACAGCGGCATCTGCGAAAGAATCGTGCGGCCGCTCGCGCCGAGCACGAGCTTCTCGCGATAGCCGACCCCGCGCCGGAAACTCAGCGGCTGCGGACTTTCCAGTTCGGCCACGCAGATCCGGTACGTCCCCTCCGGCACGAACAACGCGACCGTCTCCGATGTCGCTTCCCAAAGCTCACGCAGCATCGGCTGCGCGAGCTGCGCGATCGTATTGTTCGCCATCCACGCGTGCGCGAGTTGCGCGACCGAACTGCCGAGCCTGAAGCGTTGCGGCTCGCCCGACGAGGCGAGAAAGCCGTTCTGTTCGAGCGTATTCAGCAGGCGGTACAGCGTCGGTCGGCTCAGGTCCACGCGGGTCAGCAGCTCCGCGACGGTCAATTCTTTGTCCCCGGGTCGGAACGCCAGAAGAATTTCTAGCGCTCGTTCGACTGCCCGCACATTTTCGTGCGGCTTTTTTTCTTCCATTTGAAATTTCCTTTCTGCGGCGGTCCGCGTCGATTGCACATTGTAGTGAAAGTCCCTAGCCGCAAGAACTTGACGTCGATCAATCTGTCCGTACAATGAGACTGCATTCTCATACAACGGACAAACGGATTCGGAGGAATGATGGACAAGAACATGTCGGAAACTCTGGTTCGCACTGGCCCAGGCACGGCGATGGGCGATCTGATGCGCCGCTACTGGGTGCCGGTGCTCCTCGCCAGCGAAATCGCAGAGCCTGATTGCCCGCCGGTGCGCGTGCAGATCCTCGGCGAAAAGCTGCTCGCTTTTCGCGATTCCGGCGGCCAGCCGGCGCTGATCGACGAGTTCTGCTCGCACCGCGGCGTGTCGCTGTACTTCGGCCGCAATGAAGAGAACGGCATCCGCTGCTCGTATCACGGTCTGAAATTCGACCGCAACGGCAACTGCGTGGAAGTGCCGTCCGCGCCGCAGGCGTGCAAGCACATGGGCATCACCGCGTATCCGTGCATCGAACGCGCGGGCATCGTGTGGGCGTACATGGGGCCGAAGGACCGCCAGCCGGCGCCGCCGGATCTCGAGTGGTGCAATCTGCCGGAGAGCCACGTGTTCGTCTCGAAGCGGCTGCAGGAATCGAACTACCTGCAGGCGATGGAAGGCGGCATCGACACGAGTCACGTGTCGTATGTACACCGCTACGAGGTCGACGAGGACCCGATGCATCAGGGCACGAAGGCACTCGACTACATCAAGGCGGACGGCAACGTGATCTTCGAGATCGAGAAGCAGCCGTTCGGCCTCACACTGTTCGGCCGCCGCAACGGCGAGCCGGATTCGTTCTATTGGCGCGTCACGCAGTGGCTGTTCCCGTGGTACACGCTGATCCCGCCGTTCGGCGATCACTCGCTCGCGGGCCACGTATGGGTGCCGATCGACGATCACACCTGCTGGGCGTGGAGCATCAACTTCCGCCCGGACCGTCCGCTCGACGAGCAGGAACTGGCCGACCTGAACGCCGGCAAGGGCATTCATTGTGAGTACGAGGAGGGTGGCACGTTCCGGCCGAAAGCGAACAAGGACAACGACTACCTGATCGACCGCCAGGCTCAGAAGGAAAAGCGCGCGTACTCGGGCGTGTTCGGCTTCGCGATGCAGGACGCGTCGCTGCAGGAAAGCATGGGTCCGATCCAGGATCACAGCAAGGAAAAACTGCTGCCGACCGACCGCGCGATCGTGATGGCGCGCCGCATGATGTACGAGGCGGCAACGGCGCTGGTGCCCGACACCGATCCGCCCGCGATCGACGCCGACCAGCAGCGCGTACGTGCTGCCGGCGTGCTGCTGCCGCGCGATCAGAAGCCGCAGGAATGGGCGGTGATCCATCTGCACGACGGCAAGGACCAGCCGATCTACTCGATCTGATGCACGGCGGTGCCGGACTCTGGTCCGGCCCCGCGTGTCGTCGTCTGGTCCGACTGGACCTTCTGCCCATTCCGCAAAAGGAGGCCGGCTGCGCGCCGGCATGCAATGCAGCAACGTAAAAGACTCGAGGACAAGGTCGCGCTGATCACCGGAGGCGGAGGCGGCATCGGTGCCGCGACCGCGCGCGTGTTCTGCGCGGAGGGCGCCGCGGTGGTGCTCGTCGATGCGAACCCGGAGGCGCTCACGCGTGTCGCCGACGAACTGAAGGCGGCTGATCCGTCCGCGCGTGTCGAGACGTTCGCGGCCGACGTGTCGCACGACGCCGACGCGGTGCGCGCGGCGCAACTCGCCGCCGATTCGTTCGGCCGGCTCGACGTGCTGGTGAACAACGCGGCGATGCGCAACTACAGCGCGCTCGCCGACGCGACGCCGGCCGAGTGGCAGGCGATGGTGTCGGTCAATCTGGTCGGCACATCCAACTATTGCAGGGCAGCGCTGCCGTTCCTGCGTCGCGCGGGCCGCGCGAGCATCGTCAACGTGTCGTCGTGCTACGCGGTGACCGGCCGCAAGGGCATGGGCCTGTACGACGCGACCAAGGCCGGCATGCTCGCGATGACCCGCACACTCGCGTTCGAGGAGACCGCGAACGGCGTGCGCGTGAACGCGGTGTGCCCGGGTTCGACGCTGACCGAATTCCACATGAACCGGGCCATTGCATCGGGCAAAAGCGTCGAAGTGCTGAAGACGCAACGCCAGGACACGTCGTTGATCGGCCGTTGGGCGTCGCCCGAAGAGATCGCATGGCCGATCCTGTGGTTCGCGAGCGACGAGGCTTCGTACATAACCGGCACGACGCTGATGGTCGACGGCGGCCTGTCGGCGATGTGAGCGGAGGAGGTGGCATGAACATGACCGATTCCACGCTGATGCTGCGTGTCGCCGCACGACGCGACGAAGCCGACGGGATTGCCGGCTTCGAGTTCGTCGACATCGACGGCCGCGACCTCCCGCCGTTCGAGGCGGGCGCGCACATCGACGTCTACGTGCCGGGTGGGCCGGTGCGGCAGTACTCGCTGTGCAACGCGTCTCGCGAGCGTCACCGGTATCAGATCGCGGTGTTGCGCGCCGCCGATTCGCGCGGCGGATCGCAGCGCATGCACGACGCGGTGAACGAAGGCGACGCGATTCGCATCGGCGTGCCACGCAATCACTTTCCGCTCGCCCGGCATGACGCGAAGCCGCTATTGCTCGCGGGCGGCATTGGCGTGACGCCGATTCTCTGCATGGCGGAGCAGCTGACGGCAATGGGCGCGGCGTTCGAAATGCATTACTGCGCGCGCTCGAAGAGCCGTGCGGCGTTCGTCGAGCGAATCGCCGCGTCGTCGTGGGCGGACAACGTGCAATACCACTTCGACGACGCGCACGGCATGCTCGATCTGAATGCACTGCTGACGGACGCCGGCGCGGACCGGCATCTATATGTGTGCGGTCCGCAGGGCTTCATGAACGCGGTGCTCGACACGGCCCGCTCGCTCGGCTGGAGTGACGATCGTCTGCATTACGAATACTTCGCGGCGGCGCAGCCGTCGGGTGATGGCGCGTCGTTCGACGTGCGGCTCGCGCGCTCGGACCGCGTCGTGTCGATTGCGGCCGATTGCACGGTCACCCAGGCGCTCGCGGCGGCGGGCGTCGACGTGCCGGTGTCGTGCGAGCAGGGCATTTGCGGCACCTGCGTCACGCGGGTGCTCGAAGGCGAACCTGACCACCGCGACCTGTTCCTGTCGCCAGAAGAGCAGGCCCGCAACGATCAGTTCCTGCCGTGCTGTTCACGCGCGAAGTCGAGGGTGCTCGTGCTCGATCTGTAACCGTAATCGCCGGCCCGGCCGCCAGGCGCGGTCGGCGCCATCCATCAGAAAGAAAACGGGCGGCCGCTGGCACGCCCGGCATCGGAGGAGTCATGGAGAAGAATCTGGCGTCGTCGGAGGGTATGCCCGCGAGCGTCTGGACCGGGAACGATGCGAGGGCGGCGAGTAGCGCCGACACGAGCCCGTATCGCTGGGTCGCGCTGTTCATCGTCTGGGCCGCGTTTCTGCTCAGCTATGTGGTCCGCGTCGCGTGGAGTACGGTGGCCGCGCCGGTCGGCGCGTCGCTCTGCATCGGCGTGTCGATGCTCGGTGCGTTCGTGACCGCGTTTTACGCGGGCTATGTGATCGCGAACGTGGTCGGCGGCATGCTGACCGATCTGCTCGGCGGTCGCGCAATGCTCACGGTTGCGCTGCTGCCGCTCGGCGTGCTCACGTTCACGTTCGGCTATACGCATTCGCTCGCATTCGGCATCGTGATTCAGGCCGCGATGGGTTTCGCGGCGGGCGCCGACTACTCGGCCGGCATGAAGATCATTCCCGCGTGGTTCACGCGCGACCGTGGCCGCGCAATGGGCCTCTACACGACCGCTACGTCGCTCGCCGTCGTGATCGCGAATGCGGTCGTGCCGTCGTTTTCCGCGCGGCACGGCTGGTCGAACGCATTCCATATGCTCGGCATCGTCACGTTCGCGTGGGGCATCGTCACGTTGCTGCTGCTGAAGAACCGGCCTTCGAACGAAGCGAAGCCCGCGCGCAACAGCCTCCAGGAAATGCTTGGCCTGTTGCGCAACCGTAACCTGATCGCGCTGTCGATCGCGGGCTGCGGCGGGTTGTGGGCGACCGTCGGCTTCGGTGCATGGGGCAACGCACTGATGACGCGCCAATACGGCATTGCGCCGATCGTCGCCGGATCGATCGTCGCCTCGTTCGGCATTGGCGCGGTGATCGCGAAGCCGACGCTCGGCTGGATCTCCGACCTGCCTGGTGTGTCGCGGCGGATGATGTCGATCGGCTGCCTGATCGCCTTCGCGATCGCGCTGCTGGTGTTCGGCTACTGCTCGACGGTGCATCAGTTCTATCTGGTCGCGCCGATTCTCGGTGCGTTCTCGTTCGGCTATCTGCCGGTGCTGATGGCTCAGGTCAGCGACGCATCGGGCAAGCGTCTCGCGGGCGCGAGCGCCGGCTGGACCAATGCTATCTGGCAGTCCGGCAGCGCGGTGTCGCCGATGGTGGTCGGCTCGCTGTATGGCGCGAGCCATTCGTTCATGCTCGCGCTCCTCACACTTGCGATCGGACCCGCTATCGCGGTCATCGCGATGTTCTTCGTCAACCCGCACATCGCACGCGAATGACCGATTCTCCGGTAGCCGACGCGGCCCCGCGCCGGCTACCGCGACGACAGAGGTCGAACGATAACTAATCCGCATCACAAAACAACTCACTTTCCAGCAGGAGATACATGGTGAAGCACAAGCCTCTCGCCAGGCCGTCGAAGGTCCTTTTTGCATGTGGTATTGGTATCGGCATCAGCGGCGCGGCGCATGCGCAGTCGTCGGTCACGCTCTATGGCATCGTCGACTCGGGGGTGACCTACGTGACTCACGCCGTCACGTCGCAGGGATCGTCGGGCACGCAGGTCGCTCTCGGCACCGGCAACCGGCTGAATTCGCGTTGGGGTTTCACGGGCAAGGAAGATCTCGGCGGCGGACTGCGGGCGATTTTCACGCTCGAATCGGGCATGTCGATGAACACCGGTGCCCTGCAGCAAGGAGGGCGGCTGTTCGGCCGGCAGGCGTTCGTCGGACTCAAATCGGACCGCTACGGCGCGATGATGCTCGGCCGGCAGATGACGCCGATGTATCGCTACTTCCTAGCGCTCGACCCGCTCGGTTATTCGAGTTACGGCTTTTCCGCGCAGGACGCGCAGTTCGTCGGTCGCGCGGATAACGCGGTGTCGTATCTCGGCCATGTGGGACCATTCGAGCTGAATGCGCTCTACAGCCTCGGCTATGACGCAGTCACCTACAACGTGCCGGTGGCGGGCTCGTTCCGCGTCGGCAAGCAGTACGACATCGGCGGACGCTATGTGCAGGGGCCGCTGAATCTGACGTTCGTGTACGAGCAGCGGCAAGGCTCAGCCATTGCGTCATCGGGCGACAGCGAACGCCGCTACGTGGCCGGCGGTTCGTATCAGATCGGCAAGGCGACGCTGTACGGCGGCTACGAATTGCTGCTGAACGACGTCCGGTCGACGCTCGCCGCATCGCCGCCGCAGTCGATGGCGTTCGCGGGCGTGCGCTACAGGGTGACACCGGCGCTGGACCTCGCAGCCGCGACTTACTACCACGCGTATCGCCAGGTCGACGCGCACGCATTGAGCACCGGTGTCAACGCGGACTACTGGCTGTCGAAGCGCACGGCGCTGTACACCGACATCACGTATGTGATCAACAGCTCGAAGGCCGCGCTGAGTGCGACGGGGTGGGCGACTTCGGTCGCGACGACCACCGTGAAGACCGGCGCGAACCAGCTCGCTGTTGCGGTCGGCGTGCTGCACAAGTTCTGACTTGACGCTGCAAAGAGGGCGACCGAGGCCGCCCTCTCAATCGCTCAGTGCGTCGCGATGATCGCGCCGCCCTTTCGCCGACGCGTAATACCGCTGCAAGGCGTCGGTCGAGCGCGCGCCCAACGCGCGGATCTGGGCGTGCCAGTCGGTTTCCACTGGCCACTCACCGGCGATCACGCGCGGATAGATCTGCCGTGCGTAGCGATGCAGTGCCTTCGCGCCGATGTTGCCGCTGACGCCAAGCAACGCATGCAAGCTCGCGTGCGTCGCCTTGATATCGACGGCCGCGCTGTTGCCTGCGAGGCGCACGACGAGCGAGCGAATCTGCTCGATGCCGTTCAGGAACGATTCGTCAAGCAGATCGAGCGAGACCAGTTCCATGAGGTGCGCTTCGTCGAGCAGGCTTTCTTCAGCGATGGTGGCGGCCGCGGGCGCGTTCGCAGTGGGGGGCAATGCCACCGGCGTCGCCGCAAAATCCGTTTGCGCGGCTCCGCCCGCGGTTTCCGTGATTCGTTGTGGAGCGTCCGCAACCAGCGCGCCGCGTGTGCCGAACTGCCGCGCGAGACATGCGTACAGCGAGCCGGCCTGCACCGGCTTGATCAACACCTCGTTCACCCCGGCGGCAACGCAGGCCTGCACCGCCTCGGCATCGGTGTGACTGGTCAGCGCAATGATAGGCAGCGTCGCGTAGGCATCGGTGCGCGCGCGAATCGACTTCGTCGTCTCGATGCCGTTCATGCCCGGCATGTTCACGTCCATCAGGATCGCGTCGATGAAGCCGTCTTCGTGCAGTTTGGTCAGCACCGCCTGACCGTGGTCGGCCTCGACGACGCTCGCGCCGCAGCGCTCCAGATACGCCTTCGCGACAAGCCGGCTGTAGGTGTCGTCGTCGGCGATCACAAAGGTTCTGCCGGCGAAGACATCGGGCAGTTCGCCCGGCTGATGATGCGCACCGTTGTCGAAGAGGGTCTGCAACGCGGTGAGCAGCTCCTGCACACTCGACGTCTTGCTGATGATCTCGTCCATGCCGGCGCGCCGCGCGCGCAGTCGCACCGCGTTGCCCGGTTCGGCGGTATAGGCGGCGATCAGCACGTTGCGGTTCGGGCAGTCTCTGTCGGCGCGGAGGCGCTCGGTCGTCGTGTAGCCGTCCATCGCGGGCATGCTGATGTCCATCAACACGAGGTCGTAGAGCGGCGCGCGCCGCAACGTGGCGAGCGCAAGCTCGCCGCCCGACGCCTCGCTGACATAGGCGCCGGCCTGCGTCAGCACGCGGCGGGTGCGGGCGCGCAGCGTGTCGTCGTCGTCGACGACGAGCACGCGCTTGCCCTTGAACGCCGGCATCGCCCGTTCGAACAGGCGCCGCTCGTGCTCCTCGACCTCGTCGGCCGCTACCGGTGGAAAGCGCAGCGTGAACGCGGTGAACTTGCCGAGTCCCGATTCGCAGTCGATGCTGCCGCCGAACGCGCGCATCGCGCGCTGGCAGTACGCGAGCCCGAGCCCGGTGCCGCCAGAGTTGCCGGCCGTGCGAAACGGCTCGAACAGATGCTGCAGGATCTCCGGCGCGATGCCGGGGCCGGTGTCGCGTACGATCACCGAGTCGCGGTCGACGGTCAATGTGAGCGTCGCCTGCGGATACGCGACGATGTGATGCAGCGCGTTCTTGATCAGGTTGAACAACGTGAACAGATAGACCGTCTCGTCGACCTTGAACACGAAGTCGCGCCTGACGACGACGCTCACCTTCGCGCGTTCCTTGTCGTTGTCGAAGCCGTATTCGGCGAGCGCCTTGCGCGTGGTCGCGCCAGCATGGAGGTAGCTGAGACTATCCGGGCGGATCGATTTCGCGGCGACTTCGTCAAGCGTCATCGCGATGATGCGCAGGCCGCGCTCGATCGACAATTGCCCCTGCGCGAGGTGGTTGTACATCAGCGAGGCCGTGCCGTCGGTCAGCGTCGGCGCCGCGCCCGCTTCGGTCGCCGCGGGCAGCGCTTCCTCGACGCGGTCGAGCACGTGCCGCAACTGGCTCAGCGGATTGCGCATCTCGTGCGCGATGGACCCCGCGAGCGCCTGCAACGCGCGGTTCTTTTCGACGAAGATGCGTCCCTTGCTGATCGCATGACTGAACGCCATGCTGCACAGCACGACCACCGGCAGCAACGCGAGGTTGGACTTGTCCTGCGCGCTGAGAACGACCGGCGTCGGCGCGCTCAATACGCCGGCGAGCCCGCCGGAAAACACGCCAATACCGATGCAGGTTATCAGCAGCAGGGGGTTGTCGATACACAGCGCCAGAATGAAGATCATCATGACCTCGGTCATCATCCACATCGTGGAGAAACCGTTTCTGACGGTCAGAAACGTGCAGACGAACGGCAGCACGTAAATCAGACAGCAGTGCCAGTAGATCAGCAGCGCGGGGTTGTAGCGCCTCGGCCAGCGCGCATGGAACAGCAGGGGAACGCAGACGGCCGCCGCGCTGAGCCGCAGCAGCAGGTTGTCGTAAGGCTGCGGAAGGATGTAGGTCCAGACGACGTAATAGATGGGGTGACACAGGAGGCCGAGTGCGCCTCCCCATCGAATTGCGAACCTGCTTCGTTCCAGCATATCCCGCATGCTTTCGCGCGGTATCGCCATCAGGCCTCCGAGTTCATTACTCCGAGTTCATTAGGAACCCATCATTTCATGCGTATTGAATTGCTGTGATTCGACGACTTCGGCGAGCGAATCGCCGTTCTTGCCGTGAAACGGTCCGACCGAAAAGCCATACTTCTTCAGCAGACCATGAGTATAAGAGACCGACCACACGGGCGGGCTGCCAATGATGAAATCGGAGGCGATACCTTCCTGCCATGCCGAATAGCCTTCGGCGAAGCAGGTATAGCAGTCGCGGGTGGATGGCAGCCTGAACGGGAACGCGGTGTCGAGTCCGGCGGGCCCGCGCGCGAAGCATTCAATATAGAGCGTATGACCGCGAGAAGCGAGTTCCGCTTCGACGCTTGCCGCGCGCGGATGCGAGTCGTCGATCCAGAATTGCGCGCGTTTGAGATCGGCGGCGCTCAGGTATGGCACGCTCGTGCTGCTCGCGAGAATCGCGCCGTCGAAGTCCGGCAGCGGCGTGTCCGGGCTGAACGTATGCACCGAGACTTTCGATTTGCCAAGCAGGTCCGACGCGAGCAGCTCGTTCGCCTGATCGATCAGCAGGTTGATCTTGTCGGGCAGATCGATCAGCACCAGCTCCTTCGGCGCATCCTTGTAGAGCAGATACTTCGCGACCGTCGTGCCGAGCCGGCCGGCCGCGCCGAACAGCGCGAGCTTCGTGTTGCCGAGCTCTAGGTCGAGCTGTTCGCAGCAATGCATCGCCCAGTCCTTCAGCATCGCCGCGGTCGCCGCGTGGCCCGTCGTGATGTGAGGCGGCTTGACCGGCCGGGGCAGCGCGCCGTAGTTGCACGCGTAGGGCGTCGACGCGCCCATCGCGACCATGTTCAAGCCCGCCTTTCGGGCGAGTTCGAGCGCCGGAAAGAATTGCGTCTCGCGAAAGCGCTTGATGCCGCGCGGGCTGCCGAGCCACATTTCGAGCGGCACCGGGCAGGCGATATTCGCGCCGATCACCTGCGCGCCCGAATAGATCGGCGATGCGATGAAAGGCCTGGTTTTCCACAACTCCTCTTCGAACGATTCGCTTCGTTCGCGAACGTTGTGAAAAGAAAATGAAAGGGTTTCCCAATCGGTCGCGTGGAACAGAAAGCCGACTCCCCCCTGACGGGCCGGCAGGCTATCCCGGATCTGTTCCGGGTGAATTTCGTGCTTGAGCGCAAGCGGTGCACTATTCCGATGCAAAAGAAGTCCGGTTGGCTCGTTTGAAACAGGCGACACGTCTTTAAGGAGAGCGGTTTTCATTGGTTTTTCCGTGGTTTTGATTAGACGCTGGAAAAGTCAGCGCGCTGCGTGGCCAGCCGGTTGGACCGGCGACCCTTCAACTCTAGAGAAATCCACACCGATATGCCCGTCTGTTCGTGCACACAGCATTCACGAGCGGTCCATGACGGGTTGCCCGCCGGGTGGAGGTCGGCTTTGGGCAAACTTTTGAAAGGATTACGGCAGAAGTTTCGATGTATTAGGGCGCGTCGTGGGCCGTCATCGAATGGAAAAGGGCCGCTCGGCGGCCCTTTGCTTGCATGCCGGGCGAATTCCGGATTAGCGTGTGATGCTATAGCCGATTCGCGCAATCCAGCGATGCTGGTTGTAGTCGAGAATGTCCTCGCCATAACCGCTGAAGAAGCCAAGCCACAGATAACCGCCCCAGCGGCTATTGATCAGCTTCGCCAATGGATAGGTGAACTGCGTATCGACGCTGCCTTTGCCGCCTTGCGTTCCTTTGCGCAGCGTCGTGTCCAATTGCGCGCCGTCGGGGCTGCCGTAGATGAACCGCAGGTCCACATAGCCGCGGTAGTCGGCGATGTCGTGGTTCTCGCCGGCGATGTGCGTATAGTAATAAATCTTCGGCTGGATGGTCAGATGGTAGCTGTGGATGTCGCCGAAATCCCAGATCGGCTTGAGGAACACATAGTCGACGCCGCGCGATTCCGGACCGTCGCGTCCATTCGATTCGTGTTCGTAGCCGGCCATCACGCCCATTCTGCTCCACCACGTGCTCTTCCAGCCGGTGTCTTCGAGGTAGTAAAAGAGTGCCGGCATATAGCTGGTGTCGCGGAACGGCGCCGAGTACTTCTTGAGATCCCACAGCGAGGTTTGCGCATAGGCGAAGTACAGGTTGTCCGCGAAACCACGCGAGCGCGGGTCGTCCGGAACGACGAGGCGGAACTTGAAGCTGAGCTGGAATTTCGCGAGGGACTCGCTACCGCCGCCATCGGCGAAATACATCGGTTCGAAGGCGGAGAAGCGGCTCAGGAAAGTGTTGATTTGCGGCACGGGCGCATCCGGTCGTGATGGCGCGGGCGACGACGCGATCAGGCTCGTCGACGACGGTGCGCCGCTCGCGGTGGCCGCCGCCGTTGCTCCGTTGGCGCTCCCGGCCGACGCGAGCGCCGCGTCCTTGCCGGAGCGCGGCGGACGCGTCAGCAGCACGTACGATGGCGACACGTCGAGATCCGGCACGTCGATCTGCATCGCGCCGCGCGCCCATTCGGGCCACGTGCCGGTATAGCGCACTGCCTTCAGTTCGCCGGCGGCGAGCTTCAGATGCTCGGGTGCGCCGCTTTCGCGCGTGAGCGCGAGCCGATGCGGTACCACGTCGGTATTGCTGATCGCGATATTCAATTGCGCCGGCACGTCGACTTCGGTGCCACCGGGTTGATCGCCGGCATAGACGATCGTCACTTCGAGTGGACTGCTCGATAGCGCTTCGCGCGGCGGACGCAATACGGATACGCCGGCGACGCTATACGCGGAGTAGCTGCCGAGCACCAGCGCAGTCATGCAAAGCGATAACCAGGGGAGAAGCCTGGAAAGCGAGCTGGAAACCGAGCCGGAAAGCGGACTTGAAGATAATCGGGAAACACGCGAGCGGTGGCTGCGAACGGCGGACTGGCGGTCTTTCTTCACGCGAGACATCGATCGATTCCGCACACGAAGCTCCTGGTGGTCTACGAGAGTTCAGGTCGCAAAGAGACGATAGCGTTAATGCGTGCAATTGGGTAGAAAATCGCGGCCGCCGTGTTTCATTGCGGAAATGGCGACGCATGCCGGTTCCCGCTATCTGGCATTCTGCTCATTCTGCCAGTGCGATTACGGATTGCGTGAGTGGAAAAATGAATTAGGAGCGCTATCGGTGCAAATAGCGGGGGGGAAGTGGGGATAATGCCGGTGTGTCGTTGCATTTGCGCAACGAAGACTTAAATGTCAAATCGATTGTCATTCGCGACCCGGTGTATCCCCGCGGTCGCCTCAGTCATTTCCGTTATGGCAATTGCGCGTCAATTGGCGATTCGCTTTCGTGACAATTCGTTGCGCGGCCAATGCGGCGACTGAATGCTTTCTTCAATAGGCGAATTTCCGGTATTGCTCCGGCGCGCTTGCATTGTCGAGTTCGCTCACGCGCGGCATATGGCGCAGCAGGCGTTCCGCCCGTGGCGCCAATTGCTGATAGACGGCGCCGGGTACGTCGATGTGGACTTCCGAAGCGGCCCACGGTTGTCTCCTTTATCGAATCGTCGAGTTGGGGATGCCTGAGATGCCTGAAGTTGCCTGGATGTGCCTGGATGTGCAGCTCATTGCCTCGGCGAGACCAGCAGCGACACCGGAACGCCGTGACAATCGACCTCCGCGAGAACCGTCGCGCCGAGCTCGGCGCCCGACCTGGTGGGCGCGTCGAACGGGCTCGCGCCGTGATCGATGCGCAGAATGTTCAGCGGCCAGGACGGCCGCGTCAGCCGCTCGTGCGCGAACGCGCCGACCCAAAGCGGCGCCGCGGAGGTGCCGTTGTCGACCGCGAAGCCGCTCGGCCAGAAGCGAAGCACGTAGCGTTCCTCGCGCGAATTGCCCGGTCGCATGAAGACCAGCGACGACGGCACGCCATTGTTCAGCTTCGGCAGCACCGGCAGCGACACCGCCGCGACGTCGGGCGAAGCGAGCGACAGCAGGCTGTGCGCGGACACGTCGGTGCCCTCGACCCAGCCCTGCGCGCGCAACTGCTCGCGTATCGAAGCGGGCTCGGAGACCCATTGCAGCGTCAGCGGCTCCTTGCGATCGCCGCCCATGTCGGAGCGAAAGCACGGCAGCCGCTTCCACCCGGAGAGCTTCCACTGCGTCTGCGTGAACTGCACGGGGGGTGGTTGCGGCGCGCCGTCCGGCGGCGTCGGCATTGCGAGGCCGAGCTGCAGGCCGACACTGAGCGCTACGACCGCGAGCACCACGAGCGGCATGAAACGGCGCGGCGGCGGCGGCCGCGGATGCCGCCAGATCGCCGTCAGCGCAATCAGCGCGACCCACACAGACGCGAGCGCCGCGCCGCCGATCGCGTCGGACACCCAGTAGCGGCCGAAGTAGACGCCCGCGAGCGCGACCACGATCACGACGATGATGCTGGCGCCGGCAACCAGCACGCCTCCGAGCTTGCCGATCCGGCGCGCGAGCAGAAACGCGAGAAAGCCGTAGATGATCACCGTCGCGGCGACGTGATTGCTCGGAAACACGAAGTGGCCATTCATGAGTTCGTTGGGCGGGGCGCGGCGCATCGCGAGTTGCAGGCCGAGAATCAGCAGCTGCGAAAACACGACCGCCGCGAGCCAGTAGACGATCGTGCGCCAGCGCCGCTCCCACACCATCCATAGGGCGACCGTGACGACCAGCGCGAACAGTGTGATGCCGCTGCCGAGCGTCGCGAGCGCCGCGAGCAACGTGTCGCCCCACGGCGTGCGTATCGATTGCAGAAAGTGATAAACGGACAGGTCGATGGTCGTCAGCGGATCGCCGCTGACGACGTCCTCAAGGACCCCGAAGAAAAGCGCGCCGGCCACCAGCACGATCAGCGACGTCGCGAGCAGGTGGGTCGCATCGGGCGTGTCGGGGTCGAGCATGCGGCGCGCGATGCGGCCGAGCGGACCCGGATGGCGGCATGCCCAGCTGCCGAGATGACGGCCTGCCGCGCTCGACCAGGCATTCGCGTGTGACACCAGAAACCCAGCGCCGCGAAAGCTGAGCCACACGATGCACGCCAGCATCGCGATGATCACGACGAGCCGGAACGACACCGCCCCCGCGAGCAGCACCGACGCGCCGAACACGACGCCGGGCAGGATGTGCGCGGGCGCCCACAGCAGCGCGGAGAGCACGTTGATCGAGAGGAAGCGCAGCGGCCGCATGCCCATCATGCCCGCGACGACCGGCACGATCGCCCGCAGTGGGCCGATGAAGCGGGCGAGCACGACGCTCTTCGCGCCATGCTTCAGAAAGAAGCGCTGGCCCGCGTCGAGTACGCCGGGGTGTGCGCGGAACGGCCACAGAGTGACGATGCGCTCCCTGTAGCGAGCGCCGAGCCAGAAGCTGGCGCCGTCGCCGGCGACCGCGCCGACGATCGCCCACACGAAGACCCAGGCAAGGCTCAGCGAGCCGGTGCCCGTCAGCGCGCCGGCGAGGAACATCGCGGTGCTGCCGGGGACGAAGGTGCCGATGACCGCGATCGCTTCGAAAAAAGCGGCGAGGAAAACGACCGCGAGCATCCACGTCGAGTGGCCGGCGAGCAGATGCAAAAGGTGGATGTAGGCGTGCTCCATCGTGCGATCGGCCGTTCGGGCGTAACGATCGATCATAACGCGCACGGACACGCCGTGGGCGCGGGCGGGAGCGGCGCCGCTGCATCGGTCGCGCGATCGGCTCAGAATAGATATCGTGCTCGGCGGATCGATGCGGTTGGAGGGTAGCTATGAAGACAGCAACAGGTGGGATCGTGTGGTCGGCGTTGCTTGCGGCGCTGTTGACGGTGGGGGCCGCTGCAACGGTCGAGGCCCAGCAACCGGGCAATCCTGGCGGCAGCCAAAACGGCACTCGTGCGGGCACGAACGCGGGCACCAGCGGGGGCAGCGGGGGCAGCGGCAATGCGGCTGTCGGCGGCGCGATGGGCATCGGTACCGGCGTCAGTCCGAGTGCCATGCCGGTGCCCGGCATGTCGGCGGGCGGCTCGTACGGGCTCGGCTCGGGTGGCGCGACCGGCTCGGGCGCCGCGCTCAACAACATGCGCGCGAACGGCACGGCGCTCTATATGAATCCCGACCCACGCGCGCCGAACGTGACCGGCCGCGCGGCGCCGCCGCGCTAGTGTGGCGCGGATAGAATGCAGGTCCGATCCGACCAAAGGGGAAGCGAATGGCGCACGGCGAGCACAAGTACCACGTATCGGTGAAATGGACCGGCAACCGCGGCAGCGGCACCTCCGGCTACCGCGACTACGACCGCGATCACGTGATTTCTTCCGGCGGCAAGCCCGACATTCCGGGCTCGTCGGATCCGGCGTTTCTCGGCGACGCGACGCGCTGGAATCCCGAGGACCTGCTGGTCGCGTCGGCGAGCGCGTGTCACAAGCTGTGGTATCTGCATCTGTGCTCGGAGGCGGGCATCGTCGTGCTCGACTATCGCGACGACGCCGAAGGCACGATGCTCGATACCGCGCAGGAAGGCCGCTTTTCCCAGATCGTGCTGCGCCCGCGCGTGACGATCCGCGCGAGCGGCGATGTCGAACTGGCCACGCATCTGCATCACGTCGCGCATCAGAAGTGCTACGTCGCGAACTCCGTCAATTTTCCGATTCTCTGCGAGCCGGTGGTGGAGACGGACGCGCGTTAAGGCGCATGCGGCGGCGCGAAGCGTGCGAGCCGGCTGGCGAGCGGGGCGCCGGCCAGACGCTCGCTAGCGCTCAACGATTGCCGTCGAGCAGATCGCCGAGCAGTTCGTCGAACGCGGCTTGTGCGTCTTCGAGTTCCTGCAGCGCGGCGTCGAAAGTCTGCAACGCAAATTGCGAGGGTTTGCCGCTGCCTGACGGCGGGAATTGCGATTGCAGCGACGCGAACGCGGTCTGCACCCGCTTGGTGGCGGTCAACACGCGTTCCATTGCGGCGGTTTCTTCGGCTCGCGCCTTGTCGTGATCCATGAGAACTCCGGGGTCGTCGGGTTGCGTCGGAACGGCTCGCGCCGCTTCAAAAGGGGACTAAAGGGGGGGACTATGCCACGTTCGCGCTCAGGACAGCGGCAGACCGCCAAACGCTTTCACTTCGCGCAACGATAAGGCCGATTCCACCGACGTCACGCCCGGCAGGCCGCGCAGTTCGTCGCGCATGAACGTGCCGTAGTCGTCGAGGTCGCGCGCGACGATCTGCAGGATGTAGTCGGCGCTGCCCGACACGTTGTGGCACGACAGGATCCGCGGGATCGCCTGCACCTCGCGCTCGAAGCGCGTGGCCACCACGCGGTCGTGCACCGCGAAGCGCACGAGCACGAACGCGATCACGCCCAGACCGAGCCCGGCGCGCGACAGCACCGCGCGGTAGCGGTCGATGTAACCATCGTTCTCCAGACGTTTCAGACGCCGCGCGCAAGGCGTCTCGCTGAGGCCGACCATCTCGGCGAGACGCGCATTCGACATGCGGCCGTCGTTTTGCAGCGCGGCGAGAATCGCGCGGTCGGTTTTGTCGAGATCGTCCGTGGACATGGTCGGGAGGGGGGCTGCAGGGTGGTGGAAGGCGTCGTCAGATGTCGAAATATTAGCGCATTCCGCTATTTTTTGAATGCAGAGGACTGAAAGTCGCCAGCAAACGCTCCGCATCCGATAGCAACATGGAGCCTCGAACAACAAGGAGGCTCCGATGATTTCCGCTCACCTGCTGGCCGTCTACGTGGCGGCATTGATTGTCGTTTATGCGGTGCCTGGGCCGGACATGGCGCTGATCCTGCAAACCAGCATCGCGCGCGGCGTGCGCAGCGGCTTTGCGGCCGCGGCGGGGCTCGGCGTATCGCGCGCGACGCACGTGACGCTGTCGGCGTGCGGCATGGCGGCGCTGCTGCGCAACGCGCCGTGGCTGTACGACGCGGTGCGCTATGCCGGCGCCGTCTATCTCGCGTGGGTGGGGATTCAAATCTTCCGCTCGCCGGGGTTCGCATTGCCGGCCGGGTCGCGCGACGGGCAAGCGGCCGGCGCGCCGCGAGTGGAATCCACTGCTTCGAGCGATGCGGGCAATGCGGTGCGGCCGTTGCGGACCGCGTTCGTCAAAGGTCTGCTGACGAACCTGCTCAACCCGAAGGCGCTACTGTTCTGCTCGGTGCTGTTGCCGCAATTCGTGCGGCCGGAAGCGGGGCCGGTAGCGTGGCAGATGATCGAGCTTGGTGTCGTGCTGCTCGTGATCGGCGCATGCTTCGACGCGTTGTATGCGATCGGCGCTGCGCGCATCGCCAACTGGATGCGCGTCCATCCTTTGGCGCAGACCGTACAACGGTGGACCTTCTCGGCTGCGTTGATCGGCTTCGCGCTGCGGCTTTCGCTGGAATGAACTTTCGCTGGATTGAAACTTGGAGCTGGCTTTTGCATTCGTCGCGCGTGCGCATACAGCCGATGCAAAGGCCGCGGTGCCAAGTGATTGTGTTAATAAAGCCGATAGCGCGGCCGGCCGCGCGCACGCGCGGCGACACAACCACCTTCTCACGCTCATCGATGCATACCTTCCTGCTGTATGTCGTGACCGCTGTCGCCGAGATTCTCGGCTGTTACCTGCTGTGGCGCTGGCTAAAACAGGGCGGCTCCGCGTGGCTGTTGCTGCCAGGCGCGGCAAGCCTCGCGCTATTCGCGTGGCTGCTGACGCTGCATGGCACCGCAGCGGGCCGCGTGTATGCGGCCTACGGCGGCGTGTACGTGGCGGTCGAGATTGCGTGGCTGTGGGTCGTGGACGAGGTGCGGCCCACGCTGTGGGACGCGGCAGGCGTCGCGCTGACGCTGGCCGGCATGGCGGTGATCGCATTCCAGCCGCGCCTGCACGCGTGAGGGCGGCCGCGCGATCGACGACCCGCCTGCTCCGTTTACTGCTGCATCCCGCCCAGATAGTCGAGCTTACCGAGCTCGACACCGTTATGACGCAGGATGTCATACGCGGTCGTCACGTGGAAATAGAAGTTCGGCAGCACGAAACCGAACAGATATGACGCTCCGGTGAACTCGATCGAACCCGTCCGCATTTTCAGCGTGATGGTGCGGCTTTCCGAACCGTCGATCTGCGCCGCGTTGAATTCCTTCAGGTAATCGATCGTTTTCTGGATACGGGCCTGCAGTTCATCGAAAGTCTGCTCGACGTCGTCGAACTTCGGCGGCTCGACGCCGGCGAGGCGCGCCGCGCAACCCTTCGCGGTATCGCTCGCGATATACACCTGGCGCACGAACGGCAGCATGTCCGGCGCGAGCCGGGCATTCGTGAACACCGACGGTTCGATCTGCTTTGCGGCCGCGTGCGCTTCGGCCTTGCCCAGGATGGCCTGCAGGTTCGTGAGGCCGCGAATCAGCACAGGCAGTGATGCTTGATACATCGAAATTGACATGGGTTCCTCTGATTTCTCGATCGTGCGCGCAGTCGGCGCGCGCGGCAATGAAACGGCGGGAATGCCGCTTGAGCATCATAGCGTGTCGCATCCACGCCGCGCATTAGACCCTGGCCATGCGGACGACTGTCGCGCTGGCCGGAACTGTGTTCGAATGCTTTGGTCGGACGCTTGGACGAAGTTCTTGAACAACCCCTGCCGCGTATCGCCACGATGCGCTTCATGCAGGCGCGTGGCGTGCCTGGCCGCCGCCGGGCCGCGCGGTCGTGCATGACCGCGTGCCAAGCCACGCTAACAGGAGAGTCGATACCATGGTCACCAAGCATCCATTGCCGGGCAGCGAGCGAAAGGTCGCGCAGGGCACGACGGTCATCGGGCAATGCGATCCCGCCGAGCGGATCGAGGTCTTCGTGATGCTGCGCCGCCAGCAGCAGGCGCAGTTCGACGCCTTGATGAAACGCATCGAAGCCGGCGACGCGAGCGTGAAGCCGCTGTCGCGCGAGGCGCTCGCCCAGGACTACGGCGCCGCGCCCGATGACATCGCGAAGGTCCGCGCGTTCGCGGCCGCGCATGGGCTCACCGTCGCGCGCGAGGATCCGGCGGCGCGCTCGGTGCTGCTGAGCGGCACGATCGCGCAATTCCAGAGCGCGTTCGAGGTCAAGCTCGAGCTCTACCGGCATCACGCGGCCGGCCAGTTCCGTGGCCGCACCGGCACGATCAGCGTGCCGGACGATCTGCATGGCGTCGTGGAGGCGGTGCTCGGACTCGACAACCGGCCGCAGGCCCGTCCGCACTTTCGCATCCGGCCGCCGTTCGTGCCGGCGCGCGCCGGGCAGACGTCGTACTCGCCGCCGCAGATCGCCTCGCTCTACCAGTTTCCGCAAGGCGACGGCGGCGGTCAGTGCGTCGGCATCATCGAGCTCGGCGGCGGCTACAACACGTCGGACCTCAAGACCTATTTCTCGAGCCTCGGTGTAAGCGAGCCGACCGTGACCCCGGTCGGCGTCGATCAGGCTGGCAACGAGCCGAGCGGCGATCCGAACGGGCCGGACGGCGAGGTCACGCTCGACATCGAGATCGTCGGCGCCATCGTGCCGGGCGCGGCCATCGCCGTGTACTTCACGCAGAACAGCGACGCCGGCTTCATCGACGCGGTGAGCCGCGCGGTGCACGACACAACTAACAAGCCGTCGGTGATCTCGATCAGTTGGGGGGCGCCGGAATCAGTGTGGACCAGCCAGTCGATGCAGGCGCTCAACAGCGTACTGCAATCGGCGGCGGCGCTCGGCGTGACCATCTGCGCGGCCTCGGGCGACAGCGGGTCGAGCGACGGCTCGGGCGGCGGCGACGCGGTCGACTTCCCGGCGTCGAGCCCGTATGTGCTCGCCTGCGGCGGCACGCACCTGAGCTCGTCCGGTTCGGCGATCACGCGCGAGGTCGTGTGGAACGACGGCGAGCAGGGCGGGGCCAGCGGCGGCGGCGTGAGCAGCGCGTTTCCGGTGCCGGCGTGGCAGCAGGGTTTGTCGGCCACGGCGACGGGCGGCGGCAGCCAGCCGCTCGGCGGGCGCGGCGTGCCGGATGTCGCGGGCGATGCCTCGCCGTTGACCGGCTACGACGTGCTGGTCGACGGAATGCAAACGGTGGTGGGGGGCACCAGCGCGGTCGCGCCGCTGTGGGCGGCGCTGATCGCGCGCATCAACGCGGCGAAGGGACAGCCGGCCGGCTTCGTCAACGCTAAGCTGTACAAGGCGCCGGGCGTCTGCAACGACATCACGCAGGGCAACAACGGCAGCTTCGCGGCGTCGAAGGGGTGGGATGCCTGCACGGGACTGGGCAGCCCCAATGGCGGGAAGGTGGCGGGCGCACTATAGTCTGCAACACAGCGCATAACACAACAACGAGACGTAAGAACGAGGACGCATGGCAATTAAAACGAACCCTTGGAGCGATCATGACGAATACAGAATCAGCTTCCGGTAGCCAGCATTCGCCGCACAACACGCATGCCACGGCCTCGGCAGGCGCGTCCACCGCCACGAGCGCGCCGCACAAGGCCGGCGACCAGCCGCTCTTCGACCCGCTCGCCTATGGCAACGGCCCGGACGATTCGGTTACCGATACAGTCGAGACGGCCGCGATCACGCATCATTCGGTGACGATCGGCGGTCACAAGATCGACTACGCGGCGACCGCGGGCCATCTGGTGATCGTCGATCCGAGCAGCTCGCAACCGTCGGCGAGGATGTTCTACGTCGCGTTCACGCAGGACCATCAGAAGGAAGAAACGCGGCCGGTCACGTTTTTCTATAACGGCGGGCCAGGGTCGTCGTCGGTATTCGTGCTGCTCGGCTCGTTCGCGCCGCGCCGCATCAAGACGTCGATGCCGGGGTTCACGCCGCCTGCGCCTTATTCACTCGAAGACAATCCGGACAGTCTGCTCGACAAGAGCGACCTGGTGTTCATCAATCCGGTCGGCACCGGCTATTCGGCGGCGATTGCGCCGAAGAAGAATCGCGACTTCTGGGGCGTCGATCAGGACGCGGATTCGATCAAGCAGTTCATCAAGCGTTTCCTGACGAAGAACAACCGCTGGAATTCGCCGAAGTATCTATTCGGCGAGTCCTACGGCACGGCGCGTAGCTGCGTGCTCGCGTACCGGCTGCACGAGGATGGGGTCGATCTGAACGGCATTACGCTGCAATCGTCGATTCTCGATTACACGCAATCGGGCAATCCGGTCGGCGCGCTGCCCACGGCGGCCGCTGACGCGTGGTATCACAAGAAGCTCGGCGTCGCGCCGCGGCCGACCGATCTCGGCGCGTTCGCCGAGGAGGTCGCGCAGTTCGCGCGCACCGACTACCTGGCCGCGCTGCGCAAGTTCCCGACCACAGATTCCGCGACCACCGAAAAGCTCAGCGAATACACCGGCATCGACAAAACGACGCTGCTCGCGTGGAGCCTCGACATCGCGGGCTACGACAGCCGCGGCAATTCGCTGTTCCTGACCACGTTGCTGAAGTCGCAAGGCCTCGCGCTCGGCGCCTACGACGGCCGCGTGACCGCGATCGACACCGGCATCGCCGGCAAGATCGACCCGAACTCCGGCGGCAACGATCCGACGATGACCGCGGTCACCGGCGTCTACACGACGATGTGGAACGTCTATCTGAACGAGCAGTTGAAGTACACGTCGAACTCGTCGTTCACCGACCTCAACGATCAGGCGTTCAAGTACTGGGATTTCGGCCATATCGATCCAACCGGCGCGCAGAAGGGTCTCGACTCGACAGGCAACATCATTCTGTACACGGCCGGCGACCTTGCCGCCGTGATGGCGCTCAATCCCGACCTCAAGGTGCTGTCGGCGAATGGCTTTTTCGATTTCGTCACGCCGTTCTATCAGACCGTGCTCGATCTGCAGCAGATGCCGCTGGTCAGTCAGCAGGTGCGGCAGAACCTGTCGGCACGGTTCTATCCATCTGGGCATATGGTGTATCTCGATGGCGGTTCGCGCACCGCGCTGAAAGCCGACCTCGCAAAGATGTACGAAGAGACGGTGTCGAACGCGCAGGCGCTCGGGCGGATCCGCGCGTTGCAGGCACGGGTGGCGAAGTAGAGGCGGCGCGGCGTCCCCACTCATCGCGACGTCGCGCTGGGTTGGTCTGCGCCTGCTCGCGGCGGCTGCCGCGAGCAGGCAAACGCCGCGCCCTCATGTCCGGCTTTTGTACTCATCCATATTGAATGTGTTTTAATTGCCTTGCGAATTGAACTACCGCGTGCCGCCGCCGGCGCGCCGACGAATGAACGCAGGCATCGCAGACACCCATCGGCGCGGTCTTTCCCGCGACACGACCAGCAGCAATGACGCGGCCAACGCGCCGCGGCTCGGACGCACGCGCGTCCTTCGTCCGCGCGTGCGCATCACGCACCGTGCGCTGCTCGTCACCGTTGGCGCACTGCTCGCGCTGCGCATCGGAGATGCCGCCGCGCAACCGAGCGCCGTGCTCGACGAACGCGTGACCCAGCAGTCGATCGGCCAGACGATTTGCCGCCCCGGTTATGCGGAAACCGTCGCGCCGCCGTTCGACGAACTGATGGCGCACAAGGATCGCATGCTTGCCGCACGCGGCATCGATGCGGATGACGTCGCCGCGTTCGCGCTCGACCGGCGTGTGCCGATCATGCTCGGCGGATCGCCCGATGCGCCGGCCAATCTCGATCTATTGCCGTGGTCCGGCCCGCAGGGCGAGCGCCGCAAGGCACGCGCGGCGGCGCTGCTCAAGCGCTGCGTCTGCGAAGGCAAGCTGAGTCTCGCGCAGGCGCAAGCGGTGATCGTCGGCAACTGGTCGGCGGTGTATGCGGGCTTTGGCCAGGCGTCCTGCGACGTGAGCCGGCTCGAGTTCGCGACTCGCGACGACGATGGCGTCGACAGCGAAGACAGCCGACACGGCGACGCGCATGCCCGCCAGCGTTGAGCGCGCCGCGCGTCCGCACGCTTGCGCATTCCTCGCGGAACCACGGTTCGCTGCCCCTCACTTTTTTCGGAGAAACACGATGACCCATTCCCGTCTCGCCGCCGTCGCGCTGACGATCGGCTGCCTGAGCGGCAGCGCCGCCGCAGTTGCCGTCGCGCCCGCGCATTGCGCGCGCGCCAATGAGCTCGAGATTCGCGGCGACGTGCCCGCGGCGCTCAGCTTCGACGTGTATCGGCAACTGCGCCCGCTGGATGCGCAGCGAATCGCGCTGTTCGAGGCCGCTGGCGAAGTGAAGCGTCTGCCCGACGGCCTGCCGGTATGCCAGATCGCCGATGACGGCGTCGAGGATCCTTCCTCGGTGCTGGTCCGTCTGCCGCAAGGTAAGAATGCGTGGTGGGTGAGCGCGGCGAACGTGCAAGCGGCGGACTGATCGGCGCGATTTGGCGCGACCGATTCAGGTACAGTGCATCGACGGGGACGTTTCGCCATTGCCTACGACACTGCGTCACAGTGTGTTCGCTGTCGAAGCGGGCTATCCTGACAACAGGATGCAATTCGCACAGGAGATTTGAACGATGGCCTTCTACTTGTCATGGCTCGCTATGGGGTTAGCCGGCGCGACCGGCGTCGTCGCACTTCGCGCACTCGGCGCGACTCAGACGAAGCAGCGTGCCGCGCTGCGACCGGTGCGTATCGCAAGCGCTGACCGACGGACGGACCGCCAGGCGCGGCGAGGGTAGGCCGCATGAACCTGACCGTGCGCAATATCGCCGAATCGTGCAGCGAGCAGGACGTGCGGGAATTTCTGAAGCGCGAACTCGGCCGTTACGCGAAACACGTCGAGGTGGTGGACGCCGGCAAGCCCGGCGCCTACGCGACGATCGAACTCGACGCGAGCGTGCCGTATGTCGGCGACGTGATCGCGCGGCAGATTCACGGCAAGCAACTGGGTGGCCAGCCGCTCGAAGCGAGCGCCGATCTGTTCAGCGACGAACCGCCGCCCGAGCAGTAAGCGCCGCGGATGGTGCAGTAAGCTCTATTGTTTTCGAAGGCGGTGGACAGGCGCGACGACGCGCGCATGTCCACCGCCTTTATTCGTTTGAGAGCGCCGTTCGCGGCCGCATCATTGCCCATCCGGCGACGCCGGCCAATCGAACGGCGTATACGGCAGCGCCCGCTTGTGACGCGTCGCGTTGTAAAACTCCAGGACCACGTCACGCACGATATCGCTGACCGGCTTGCCTTCGAGAAAATCGTCGATCGCGTCGTATGGGATGCCATATGCGTCTTCGTCGGGACGAAGCGGCCGCAGCATCTCGAGGTCGGCGGTCGGCACCTTGTGCGCCAACGCGTCGGGCGCGCCGAGCGTATTCGCGACCGCACGCACGCGGCGCTTGCTGAGCCCGGCGAGCGGCAGCACGTCGGCGCCGCCGTCGCCGAACTTCGTGAAAAAGCCCATCACCGATTCGGCCGCGTGGTCCGTTCCGATCACGACGCCCGAGCGCGCGCCAGCCACCGCGTATTGCGCGATCATCCGCTGGCGCGCCTTGATATTGCCGTGCACGAAATCCCGCTGGGCTTCGTCCTTGAACGACACGCCGCTTTTATCGAGCGACTCGAGCATCGCATCGGCTGCGGGTTTGATATCGATAGTCAGATTTTCGTCGGCGCGAATGAAGCGTAATGCCTCGAGCGCATCCGCTTCATCGCGTTGTTTGCCGTAAGGCAGACGGACGGCGACGAAACTCGCGTCGTAATGGTTCGCCCGCAAACGCTCGACCGCGAGTTGCGCGAGACGCCCGGCCGTAGTCGAATCGACGCCGCCGCTAATGCCGAGCACATAAGTTCTCAGGTGGCTGTCGCGCAGATAGTTCGCCAGAAAATCGACCCGGCGCTCGATTTCGCGGCTTGCGTCGAATTCGGCGGCGACGTGCATTTCGGTCGCGATGCGGGCCTGGCGCGCGGCTGGATCGGATTGAGCCATGATCGTTGTTGTCCTCGCGAGAGAAAAAGCGATTGAAGTGGCTTGAAACAGATTGCAAGCAGGTTGAAAAACGGCGTGAGTATCGGCACGTGCCGCCGTCTTCTGTCTACCTTTCGTCGAACGAAATCGTATATTGCCTTTTGGGGTTTGATTTTCCGATGACCGATTTAATTGCGTATTAATTGCGTTTTCGCTGGCATGTCGATTGTCGAAAAATAGCCGATCATTTTTGAAGAGTTCGCAGGTTAGAAGGTATTTTCATCGACACGCCTCGCTTCGCTGAGTAACATCGGTCGTGCCGAACGCCGCAGGGACCCGGCGTGCGATCAATAATAATCATGTTTGCTCCAAGACGCGATGAGATACCCAGATCGGCCTGGCCAGCCTGGATTGAACCGCCTGAGGATTTGCGCGTGGGTTTGCGCAGCCGTCGTCTCGAGTGCCGGTGCGATGGCGGCGCCGGTTCATGCGGCGGCGCCCGGTAGCGCTCAGTCACCTGCATCCACGACATCAGCGGCGCATACGGTGAATCTGGTAAATCCGGGCAACGCATGGAATGGCGCGAGCCGGCCGTTGCCCACGATCGACGCCGCCACCATCGCCGCGCCCGACGCGGCTGGCGTCGTCGATCCGCGCCGCGCGTTCCTGCTGCGCGACGTATTCGCGCGGGACGTGACGCGCCGGCTCAGACTGCCCGTCGCGGCGCAGCGAGCGTACGCCGATCGTCTGGAGACGGCGCTCAATGAGAACGAGCTTGGCAATCTGTCGGGCGAGTACGTGGTGCTCGTCGATCGCAATGCGAACGTGCAGGCGCTCCTGATTTACTTCCGCCCGGCGCCCGCCGACAACTGGCAGATGATCGGCGCATCCCCGGTATCCACGGGACGGCCCGGCGAGTACGACCACTTCATCACGCCGCTCGGCGTGTTCGAACATACGCCCGACAACATGGATTTCCGCTCCGAGGGCACGCAGAACGAAAACCATATTCGCGGCTACGGACGGCGCGATATGCGCATCTTCGACCTCGGCTGGGCGCTGGGTGAACGCGGCTGGGGCAAGGGCGGCATGTCGCAGATGCGCTTCCAGATGCACGCGACCGACCCCGAGCGGCTCGAACCGCTGCTCGGCATTCGTCATTCGAAGGGCTGCGTGCGGATTCCCGCATCGCTGAACACGTTTCTCGATCGCTACGGGATTCTCGACGCAGCATATGCGCAGCTCGTCGATTCCGGCCAATCGCTGTGGGTGCTGAAAAGCGACCGGCAGATCATGCCGTGGGCGGGGCGTTTTATCGTCGTGGTCGATTCGCAGCGCAAGAGTCGGCCGGCGTGGTCGCCAGCACCGGGCGCGGTTGCGCGAGCGAAAATGCCCGCGCGCGCGGATACGGCCGACTGACGGGCGCTTGGTGGCAATACTGGCGCGGGGCGCCCCTCACGACCTCGCCAACAACACGCCAGCCAGCGCGACCGCAAATCCGGCGATCTGCACTGGCAGCAGCGTTTCGCCGAACCCCAGATAGCCTTCGAGCGCGGCAAGCGGCGGCGCAAGAAACAGCAGAGCAGTCGCGCGCGCCGCATCGCCGCGCCGGACCATCCAGACGAGCAACGTGACGCTGATGCCGGACAGCATCACGATGCCCCACGCGAGCGATGCCCACAGTGTCGGCGACGCGATCCAGCGATGCTCACCGAGCGCCAGCGCCAGCACCCCCGCGACGATCGCCGCGCCGACGTTCTGCACGGCGCTCGCGCTGCGAATATCGGCCTTCGCGAGCGAGGTCTTCTGGAACAGCGTGCCCGCCGTGATCGCCCCCACCGCGACGATCGATATCAGCACGACCAGCCACGCGGGTGCGTTGCCGTGCGTGGGCGGCGTCGCGGCAGCGAGCTTCGGCGCGAGCACCAGCACGACGCCGGCGAGGCCGAGCGCCATGCCGCTCCAGCCGCGCCGCGACAAGCGCTCGCCGAACAGCGGCGCGGCGACGGCGGCCGTCGCGAGCGGCTGCAGCGCGCCGAGCAGCGCCATCACGCCGGCGCTCAGACCTTGCGCGACGGCCCAGTAGCCGGCGCCGAGATAGACGCCTTGCAGCAGCGCGCCCGCGGCCAGGTGCTTGCCGAAGTCGCGTCCGGTCGGCCAGGCTGCGCGCGCGACCAGCGTGGCTAGCGCGAAGACCAGCGCGGTGCCGCCGAAGCGGGCAAGCAGAAACAGATTGGGATCGGCATAAGGCGTGATCGCGCGGGCGACCACGAAACCGGTCGACCACAGCACGACGAAGACGGCGGCAAGAAAGGAAGCGAGCATCGAGGCGGGAGGCGTGAAAAAGCCGCCATGTTGGCGGCACGGGCGGCGCGCGTCTTGTTCAAAGCTGCAACGCGCGCGCGGGACCGTCACCACGCGAGCAGCGTCATCCCCGCTCCGAGCACGCCGCCACAGACGACGCATGCCCACAGCAGCCAGCGCGTGCGCCGGTATTCGCGCGCGAGATCCGCGAGCAGTTGCGCGTTCTGCTGCGGGGTGCCGGTGCGATCGTGCTGCTGCAGATAGCGCACGGCCAGTTGCGGCACGCGCGGCAGCATATGCGCGAGATGCGGCAGCTCGTGTGACAGTCGCTTGAGCCAGCCCCGATGATCGAGATCGCGTCGCGCGATATCGGCGAGCACGCCGCGCGCGATGTTCCATGTATCGATGCCCGGATGCAGCGCCCGCGCGAGCATCTCCGCCTGCTGGAACGAGCGCTGCGCGGTCGCGAGCGCGCCCGGCACGTGGCCGTCGAACGGTTGCACGCCGTGCAGCAGATGGTGAAACAGCGAACCCGCCGAGCGATCCTCGGGCGCCGCCGCGAAGTGCGCTTCGGCGCGCGTGCGCAACTCGGCTTCGAGCAGCTCGGCGCGCGTGTCGTCCGGCACGTGGCCGGCCTCGCGATGCATGTCGGCGAGCCGCCCGTAGTCCTGGTCGAACAACGCGGTCGCGCCGTGCACGAAAAATTCGCGCTCGTCGCTCGACAGCGTCGCCATGATCGAGAACTCCGCGAGCACGAGGCGCCCGAGCGTGTCCGGCTCGATGCTGACGCGCACGCGGCGCGCATCGAGCGTCGCGTGGAAGAAGCCATGCTCGAATGCCTGCTCGGTGACGACCTCGACGATATGCGCGGCGAGCGGCGCCAGCTTGATGCCGTGCGCGTGCAGACCGGGCAGGTCGTTCGCGGACAGCGTGTTGACGCGCTGCATCGTCAGCGTGTGGTCGGTGCACAGCTCCCAAATCACGTCCGGCACGACGATGCGCTTGTCGCCGTCGAAATGGTGGCCGGTCTGGCTCAGATTCGCGGCTTCGGCGCGCAGGTCGAAGCGGCGCAGGATGTCGTCGGTGAAGGTTTGCGCGAGCGCGCGCAACTGCAGCCGGCGCGCGACGCGCGACAGCTTTTCGAGCCAGCGCGCGACCCAGCGCAACAAAGCGAGTTCATCGCCGATCTGTTGCAATTGCTGCGCGCGCACGAGCTTGACGGCGACTTCGTGATGACCTTTGAGCGGCATCGCGAGCCGCGCGAAATGGGTCTGCTCGGCGAAGCCGCTGCGTACCGGCACGAGGTCGACCGCGCCGAACAGCTCGCCGAGCGGCCGGCCGAACGCGCGAGTCAAAGCCAGCGCGGAGTCGTCCGGCGACAGCGGCACTTCCATGTGATCGATGGCGTCCAGCGCGTCATGCAGCGTGCCGCTCGCGAGCTCGGGGCGCCTGGCGAGCGTCTGCGCGAAGCGGCTCGCGAGCGGACCGAGCGCCGGCAGCAGACCATGCAACTGCGCGCCGCTGCGCTCCGACGCATGCACGCGGCCGATCAGTTCGATCATCCAGTGCAGCTTGTGGTCGGGCGGGGCGGCGAGCCAGATCAGGCGCGCGCCGTAACGCAGCGCATGGAACAGCAGCAGTAGACGGCGAAACAGTGGCGGCATCGGCGGTTCGGTTGACGGGCGAGGCGTTGTGCGCGGGACTCGGCCGGGCGGCGGCGTTGCGTTCGCCGCATGGCCGGCGAGTCCAGCCGTCAAGGTTAGCAGGTCGGCGCGATGGCTGGCGTGTTCGCGCGCAAGGGCGGCTCGATGCAAGCCGAGCGCGCCATGAACGCGCCCCCACGCCACCCTGAGCGCCACCTGCACGCCAGCACCGACGACGCTCAATACGCGTAATACAATACGGCGGCCTTCCTCAACCACGGCGAAACCCAAGCGTGCCGGCTTCCGGCCTTCTCAGATGCTCGCAGAACAACGTCATCAATACATCCTCGCGCAAGTCGCAAAGAACGGCGCGCTGTCGGTCGCCGAACTGGTGCGCGAACTGAACGTATCGCGCGAAACGATCCGTCGCGACCTCAACGCGCTGGCCGGCCGCGGCCTGCTCGTGACGACACACGGCGGCGCGTTGTCGAGCGATCGGCGCGAGCCCGATCTCGATACGCGCGAAGCCGAGAACGCCGGCGCGAAGCGTGCGATCGGCGAGCGCGCGGCCGAGTTCGTGCCGGACGGCGCGTCGCTGATCATCGATTCGGGCAGTACTACGCAGTCGGTCGCGCGGGCGCTGCTCGACCGGCATCGGCTGACGGTCTACACCAACGACTGGCGCATCGCTTTGCTGCTCGGCCGACGCAACGACAATCGCGTGACGCTGCTCGGCGGCGAGCTGTCCGATATCGAAGACGCTACCTTCGGCCTCGACACGGTTCAGCAGCTCACGCAGTACCACGCCGATTTCGCGTTCATTGGCGCGGGCGGAATTTCGCCGGACGGCTATCTCACCGACTACAGCCGCATGGCGGCCGAAGTACGCAGCCGCATGATCGCCGCGGCCGACATGGTGGTCGTCGTCGCCGATCATTCGAAATTCGGACGCGTGACGCCGGTGCGCATCAACGGGATCGAGTCGGCGCGGTATCTGGTCACCGAACTGGCGCCCGAGCGCGCGCTTGGCACGGCGATCACCGCGCATGGTCCGGAGATTCTGATCGCCTGAGACGGGCTGGCAGGGCGGTTCCCGCCGCGTTCGTACGCCGCTCGCGCTGAGCGACATTCCGCGCCCGCCAAAATCTAAATACAAAAAAGCCACCCGCCCCCTCCGCATTTTCCCGA
Source organism: Paraburkholderia sp. MM5477-R1 (assembly GCF_050436385.1). Classification (NCBI taxonomy): domain Bacteria; kingdom Pseudomonadati; phylum Pseudomonadota; class Betaproteobacteria; order Burkholderiales; family Burkholderiaceae; genus Paraburkholderia; species Paraburkholderia sp. MM5477-R1. Next base: position 10,554 of record NZ_JBNDMC010000010.1, on the reverse strand, counting down.
CGCACCGTGCATACATCGTCATTTTCGCCATGTACGATCCACACGGGATCGGCGCGCGGGGTCCGCTTTGGGGTGGCGCGACGAATTCCATCGGTTGGCGCGAGTTGGCAATTTGTGTCTTTTTTTGGAATTCGGCGCAATCGTCATGGCCTTGTCATCGAAACCTGTGATTCTTGCCGTGCCCGCTCAGGCGCGGCAGGCAGCGCGGGTGTGATAGGGGCTGTCAGTCAGGCTGGGCGAGAAGCGGCAAAGTTGTCGGCAATCTGCAATCCACGACAGACCGGCGCGGCAACCGCAGCGGGCAACACGCAAGCGGCGCGTGCCGCCGTTCAATCACTACAGGTATGGGTTATCCCGACCGTCTGGTTTTTAGCTTCGGAGAGAGCGACATGAAAAAGACGAATTCCCTTCACGCCGCGGCCGGCCTCGCGCGCAAACTGTTGCCGGCGCTGGTCGCCGCGGCCGCGTTCGGCGGTGCCGCGATGCAGGCTCATGCGGCCGACGCCGTCGTGCTGTACACGGCCGACGGCCTCGAAAATCTGTACAAGGATGTGCTGCCGGCCTTCGAAAAGAAGGAGGGCGTGAAGGTCAATATCGTCACGGCGGGTAGCGGCGAAGTCGTGAACCGCGCGACGATCGAGAAGGATCAGCCGAAGGCCGACGTGCTCGTCACCCTGCCGCCGTTCATTCAGCAGGCCGACCAGAGCGGCCTGCTGCAGGCGTACCAGAGCGCCAACTACAAGAACGTGCCGGCCATCGCGAAGGCGCCGAACGGCGCGTGGGCGACCTTCGTGAACAACTACTTCTCGTTCGCGATCAACCCCGAAGTCACGAAAACCGAGCCGAAGACGTTCGCGGACCTGCTGCACCCGGACTTCACCGGCAAGGTCGCGTATTCGAATCCGGCGACCGCCGGCGACGGCATGGCGGTGATCATCCTGACCTCGTCGCTGATGGGCGAAGACCAGGCGTTCGACTATCTGAAGAAGCTCGAACAGAGCGCCAAGTTCCACACCAAGGGCACGGGCTATCTCGACGTGCTGCTGTCGCGTAACGAGATCGCGGTCGCCAACGGCGATCTGCAGATGGATCTCGACGACGCGGCCAACGGCGGCCTGTCGCTGAAACCGGTGTTCCTCGCCGCCACGCCCGGCGGTCAGCCGACCACGTTCCAGCTGCCGTACGCGATCGCGCTGATCAAGAACGGTCCGAACCAGGCCGAGGGCAAGAAGCTGATCGACTATCTGATGTCGACGCAAGTGCAGTCGAAGGTGCCGGACATCTTCGGCATTCCGGGTCGCAGCGACGTGCCGCTCGCCGGCAAGAACGGCGAAGCGGTCAAGCAGGCGATCAGCGGCGTCAAGCTGATTCCGGTCGACTGGAACCACGTGATGGCGAAGAAGGCCGACTGGACCGCGCGCTGGAAGAGCGACGTGATCGGTTCGTCGGGCAAAGAGATCGAAGTGGTCAAGCCGAAGTAAGTCGATTCAGGCGGCGCTTCGCACGTAATGCGCGGCGCCGCATCAGCATTAATCCTGTTGGAGGACGACTCCGGTGAATACGGCCAGTCTCGCTCACCCCACTGCGCCTGGCGCTCCGCTGGATGCGCTCGACGCCGCGCGTTCGGACGCGCCGGGCGGCGTGCAGATCGATCACCTGACGGTGCGCTTCGGCGCGCGCACGGTGCTCGACGATCTGTCGTTGACCATCCGGCGCGGCGAGTTGCTCACCGTGCTCGGGCGCAGCGGCTGCGGCAAGACGACCTTGCTGCGCTTCATCGCGGGCTTCATCGAGGCCGACGGTCTGGCCGGCACGCTGACGGTGGCCGGCCGCGATCTGACGCACATGCCGCCGCACAAGCGCAACCTCGGACTGCTGTTCCAGAGCTACGCGCTGTTTCCGCATCTGACGGTATTCGAGAACGTCGCGTTCGGGTTGCGCGCGCGGCGTATTCCGGCGCGCGACGTCGCGCGCCGCGTCGCCGAGGTGCTGAAGCTCGTGCAGCTCGGCGATGCCGGTCACGTGATGCCCGCGCAACTGTCGGGCGGCATGCAGCAGCGCGTGGCGCTCGCCCGCGCGCTCGTGATCGAGCCCGACGTGCTGCTGCTCGACGAACCGCTGTCGGCGCTCGATGCCAATCTGCGCGCGTCGGTGCGCTCCGAACTGAAGGCGCTGCATGAACGCCTGCCGAATCTGACGATCGTCTGCGTGACGCACGATCAGGACGACGCGCTCGTGCTGTCCGACCGCACGCTGCTGATGCGCGATGGCCATATCGCGCAGCTCGGCACGCCGCAGCAGCTGTACGACTTGCCGGCCGACGGCTTCGTCGCGCGCTACCTCGGCGCGGCCAATCTGCTGCCGCCGCAGGTCGCGTTCGGCATGGACGACGCGCGCTACAACGAGCGCGAACGTGTCGCGTGTCTGCGTCCGGAGGCGCTGCGCATCGTGCCGCTCGGAGAGGGGCAGTTGCACGGCGCGATCGCGTCGGTCGAGTGGTACGGCGCGGCCTTGTCGGTATCGGTCGTGCTCGATGCGCTGCCGAACGACCCCGTGCTCGTCACGCTGCAGCGTGGTCTCGGCATGACGCCGGAGAAGGGCGCGCGTGTTTCCCTGCGTTACGAGGCTGGCGATGTCGTCCTTATCAAGCCCTGATACGTCCAACCCACTCGACCTTGCCGCGCAAGCCGAGGTCGAAGCCGCCGCCGCGCGCCGTCTCGCGAGCGCGGCGGCGCACGCGGCCGCCGTCAAGCGGCGCGAGCGCCTCGCGCAATGGCATCTGCTGTTCATTGCAGTCGTGGTGCTCGGACCGCTCGTCATCTATCCGCTGGTGCGGCTCGTGATGCTGAGTCTGACCGGCGCGCATGGCCTGTCTGGCCACGCGTACGTAACGTTCTTCGGTAACCCCGAAACGCGCGGCGTGATCGGCACCACGCTCGGCATCCTGTTCGCGAGCGCGAGCCTGGCGTCGCTGCTCGGCGTGGCGCTCGCGTCGCTGCTGTTCTTCAAGCCGTTTCCGGGCGCGCGCATGGTCACGCGCTTTCTCGAACTGTTCGTCGCGTTCCCGTCGTTTCTGGTCGCGTTCACGCTGATCTTTCTGTACGGCTCGCAAGGCTCGGTCAGCATCGGGCTGCAGCGGCTGTTCAATCTGCAGGCGCCGCCGCTCGATTTTCTGTTCGGCATCGGCGGCGTGATTCTCGCGGAAGTCGTGTTCTATACGCCGTTCGTCGTGCGTCCGACGTTGGCGTCGTTCGCGCTGCTCGACCAGCGACTGATCGAAGCCGCGCGCAGCCTCGGCGCGAACGGCCTGATGGTCGCGTTCAAGGTGATCCTGCCGCTCGCGTGGCCGGGCATCGCGGCCGGCACGATCCTGTGTTTTCTGCTGACGCTCAACGAGTTCGGCATTCTGCTGGTGCTCGGCAGCGCCCATCTGATCACGCTGCCGGTCGCGATCTACAGCGCCGCCACCGTCGATCTCGATCTGCCGACCGCCGCCGCCGGCGCGGTCGTGATGCTGCTGATGTCGTTGTCGTTGTACGCGTTGTACCGGCGCGTCAATCGTCGCAAGGTGAAAGGAGCCGGTCATGGCCGTTGAACTCGATCCGACCGTGCTGCCGGTCATGCACAAGAAGGGCCGGCCGGTGCGGCACAGCCTCGCGGTGCGACTGCTCGGCGGTCTGTTTCTCGGCTTTGCCGCGCTGCTGTGCTTCTGGCTGTTCGTGCTGCCGGTGTTGGTCGTCGCGCTATCGAGCGTCGCGTCGCACTGGTCCGGCACGATCCTGCCCGACGGCTTCAGCATGCGCTGGTTCGAGCGCCTCGGTTCGAGCGACTTCGACGCGCTGACCACCAGCCTCGAAGTCGGCATGGGCGTCGCGGTGCTCGGCACGATCCTCGGTTTGTGGCTCGCGCTCGCGCTCGAAGGACGCGACCGGCGCGGCCTCGGCGCCGTCATCGACACGATCGCGATGATGCCCAACGGCGTGCCGAGCGTCGTGCTCGGCCTTGCGGTGCTGATCGCGTATCACAAACGGCCGCTCGATCTGTCGAGCTCGGCGGCGATCGTGGTGTTCGTGCAGCTCGCGCTGGTACTGCCGTTCTGCTACCGCTGCGCGGCCGCCGCGCTGCGCCCGGAGGTGACCGTGTTGCGCGAAGCGGCCGCGAGCCTCGGAGCGCCGCCGTCGATGGTGCTGCGCCGCGTCGTGTTGCCGCAACTGGTGCCGGCGATACGCGCGAGTCTCGCGCTCGGCTTTGCGCTGTCGCTCGGCGAACTCGGCGCGACGCTGACCGTATATCCGCCAGGCTTCGCGACGGTGCCGATCGTCGTCGTCGGGCAGGTGGAACGCGGCTATTACCTGCCGGCTTCCGCGCTGTCGCTGATTCTGCTGCTGGTCTCGCTGGTCGCTCTGCTGCTGATCGCGGCGCGCGCTCCGCGGCGCCGGATCGACTGACCCGACTGAGCCCCGACTGAGCCGAGTGATCGGCGAGCGATTTCGTTGATCTGAAGCACGCGCGCGAACCGGTGAGCATCGATGTAGATGTGGCAAAAGTTGTCAAAATGACAGAATATATGCACTCTGCTTCCGTCGATCCGATCGAGGTCCTGCGCCGCCATTCGCTGACGACGCTGGTGCGCGACGAGATCGAGCGGCATATCGTCGGCGGCATGCTGGTGCCGGGCGACAAGCTCAACGAAGCCGACTGGGCGGCGCGATTGCAGGTGTCGCGCGGGCCGGTGCGGGAGGCGTTTCGCGCACTAGAGCAGGCGGGTCTGGTGCGCACCGAGAAGAATCGCGGCGTGTTCGTGCGGACGGTGTCGCTCGCGGAGGCGGACGAGATTTACGCGGTGCGCGCGGTGCTCGAAGAGGGGGCGTGCCGGATGCTCGCGTCGAGCATCGATGCGGGCAAGCTCGCGGTGCTGCGCGACTGGGTCGACGCGATGCGCGCGGCGCTCGCGTCGCACGATCACGATGCGTATGCGCGCGCGAACGTCGCGTTTCACGATGCGCTGGTCGCGGCGGCGGGCAACACGAAGTTGTACGACACGTATCGCAGGCTCGTCAGCGAGCTGAGCCTGTTTCGGTGTGCGGCGCTAGTCGTGCAGGCCGACGCGATGGCGCGCTCGCTCGCCGAGCATCGCGCGATTCTGACAGCGCTCGCGTCGCGCGATGCGGAGCAGGCCGCGCAGTTGATGCGCGCGCATGTGCAGGGCGGGTTGCAGCGCGCGCATGCGGCCTGCGAGGCGGCGGGCGATGCGGCGCACGAGCAGCGCCTCCCGGCAGGCGCGGGTGCGGCCGGCTCGCGCGGGCGATGACGGCGCGGCGATGAAGCCGAGGCAAGCGTACCGGCAAACGCCGCGGCAGCTTCGCCCCACGAACAGACAACCCGGCGATGAAGCTTTTGCAATGACAACCCCGGCAATGGAAAACCACGCGATGACACACCCCGAGCAACGCACGATCGAGGTCAACGGCCGGAGCTACCGGCTGCCTTCGCAACCGACGGTCGTCGTCTGTGTCGACGGCTGCGAGTTTGCGTACCTGGAAGCGGCGGTCGCGGCCGGCGTCGCGCCGTTCATCGGTTCGATGCTCGAGGGCTGCGCGGCGTTTCGCGGCGACTGCGTGATCCCGTCGTTCACGAACCCGAACAACCTGTCGATCGTGACCGGCGTATTGCCGTCCGTGCATGGCATCTGCGGCAACTTCTTCTGGGACACCCACGCGAACGACGGCGCGGGCGCGGCGGTGATGATGAACGATCCCGCCTACCTACGCGCGCCCACGCTGCTCGCGGCCGCCGCCGACGCGGGCGCCGCGGTCGCCGTCGTCACCGCGAAGGACAAACTGCGCGGGCTGCTCGGCGCGCAGTTGAAGGGCATCTGCTTTTCGGCGGAGAAAGCCGACGAGGTGACGCGCGAGGAAAACGGCATCGACGACGTGTTCGATCTGGTTGGCCTGCCATTGCCCGACGTGTATAGCGCGGGGTTGTCGGAATTCGTGTTCGCGGCCGGCGTGCGGCTCGCGCAGACACGCAAGCTGGACCTCATGTATCTGTCGACGACCGACTATATCCAGCACAAATGGGCGCCCGGCACCGAAGGCGCGAACGCGTTCTACGCGATGATGGACGGCTATCTCGCGAAGCTCGACGCGCTCGGCTGGGTGATCGGCCTCACCGCCGATCACGGCATGAACGCGAAGCACGATCCGCAAACCGGCGAGCCGAACGTGATCTATCTGCAGGACTTGCTCGACGACTGGCTCGACGCGTCGAGGGCGCGCGTGATTCTGCCGATCACCGATCCGTACGTCGTGCATCATGGCGCCCTGGGTTCGTTCGCGACGGTCTATTTGCCGCGCGAGGTCGATGCTGCGTCCGTGATTGCGCGGATCGGCCGCCTGCCGGGAATCGAAGTCGTGCTCGATCGACGCGCCGCGTGTGCGCGCTTCGGGCTGCCTGAGGATCGCATCGGCGATCTGGTCGTGATCGGCACGAAGCATGTGGTGCTCGGCACGCGGCGCGACGAGCACGACCTGTCCGGGCTCACCGTGCCGTTGCGCTCGCACGGCGGGATTTCCGAGCAGGAAGTGCCACTGCTGTTCAACCGGCGCGTTCAGCCATCAGCCACCGGCAGCGAAGGCAAACGGCTGCGCAATTTCGATATCTTCGACGTCGCGCTCAATCGCGTGTCGACATCATGAACACGGCGCCGCGGGACCATCCTGAGTTCCGCGCCGAAGCGCTGCGGCTGAGCGGCGAGCGCGCGACGCGCGCCCGGACGCTCGACGTGTTCGATCCTTATACCGGCATGCGCGTCGGCACGGTGCCCTTCGCCAGCATCGACGATGTGCGCGCCGCGTTCGACTACGCGCTCGCGTATCGGCCGACGCTGTCGCGCTACGAGCGTTCGCAGATTCTCGAGCGCGCGGCGGTGCTGCTGCGTGAGCGGATCGAACCGGCGTCGGATCTGATTTCGCTCGAGTCGGGTCTGTCGAAGCAGGACTCGCGCTACGAGATCGGCCGCGTCGCCGACGTGTTCCGCTTTGCCTCGTTCGAGGCGCGCGCCTGCGCCTCGGCAACGAGCGCCGCGGCGCGTTGTATGCGCAGACCGTGCTCGATAACGTCGATCCGTCGATGACACTCGTGCGCGAGGAAACCTTCGGGCCGGTATCGCCGGTCATCGCGTTCGACACGCTCGACGATGCGATTCGCATCAGCAACGGAACACCGTTCGGGCTGTCGTCGGGCGTGTGTACGAACCGGCAGGACGCGATCACGCGTTTCATTAATGAGCTGCGCGTGGGCACCGTCAACGTGTGGGAAGTGCCAGGCTATCGGATCGAGCTGACGCCGTTTGGCGGCATCAAGGATTCGGGGCTAGGCTACAAGGAAGGCGTTCAGGAAGCGATGAAGAGCTTTACCAATCTGAAGACGTTTTCATTACCTTGGGAGTAACAGGTGGCATTGAGTCTCGACGATATCCGTGTGCTCTTCGAGCGACACGGCAGCCTCGCGTATAGCGGCGAGCCGGTGACGCAGCTCGAGCACGCGTTGCAGAGCGGCGCGCTCGCCGAGGCGGAAGGCGCGAGCGACGAACTCGTCGCCGCGGCGTTCTTGCACGACCTCGGCCATCTGCTGAACCTGCAAGGGGAGACGCCGACGGAACGGGGTGTCGACGATCTGCATCAGTATTTCGCCTTGCCGTTTTTGCGGCCGGTGTTGTCGGATGCGGTGCTGGAGCCGATTCGTCTGCACGTCGACGCGAAGCGCTGCCTGTGCGCGATCGACGCCACCTATTTTGGCCAACTGTCCGCCGACTCGGTGCGCAGCTTGCAATTGCAGGGCGGGGTCTTCAGCAGGGAAGAGGCGCAGGCGTTTATGCAGAAACCGTACGCCGAAGACGCGATGCGTTTGCGCCGATGGGACGATCGCGCGAAAGAGAAGGATCGCGCGACGCCGGGGATTGACCATTATCTGGCCGTGGTCGAACGGGCGATGCGCGCGCATGCGACTGCGTGAGTCGAGGTGTTTTGGGTCGCGCTAGGTTGCGCGCCGAGCGGTCAAAATATCGCTTGCAAGTCCCGATGTCGGCGACTAGAATTCCGCTCTTTCGCGCTCCGGACGCCGGGGTGCGGAGAAGCGGGAAGCCTTTGATGGCGTGGGCTTCGGCGGCGTGGGCAGGTTAGGCGAGTGATAAAAACCTGTTGACGATCCGACGGAAGTTCTCCATAATCTCGCTTCTCTGCTGCAGACGCAGCGACGCAAACGAAGCGGTGCCGGGTAGTGGTGGTTCAGGCGCGGCGGGTTTGGCGGACCGATCTTTAAAAACTAACAGTCGATAAGTGTGGGCGCTTGATGCGGAATGCGGCGGCGGATTCTCCGGAGTCTGCTGTCAGGCAGAAGTATCAGAAGCCTCACACAGTATTGGAGGAAGGTTTGTCTGTCGAAAGACGGATCAATCATCGTCAGTACGTTGAGTGAGCGACCGGGTTCGAGAGAGCCCGAACACAGTAACAGGTTTGAACTGAAGAGTTTGATCCTGGCTCAGATTGAACGCTGGCGGCATGCCTTACACATGCAAGTCGAACGGCAGCACGGACTTCGGTCTGGTGGCGAGTGGCGAACGGGTGAGTAATACATCGGAACGTGTCCTGGAGTGGGGGATAGCCCGGCGAAAGCCGGATTAATACCGCATACGCTCGGGAGAGGAAAGCGGGGGATCTTTCGGGACCTCGCGCTGCAGGGGCGGCCGATGGCAGATTAGGTAGTTGGTGGGGTAAAGGCCTACCAAGCCGACGATCTGTAGCTGGTCTGAGAGGACGACCAGCCACACTGGGACTGAGACACGGCCCAGACTCCTACGGGAGGCAGCAGTGGGGAATTTTGGACAATGGGCGCAAGCCTGATCCAGCAATGCCGCGTGTGTGAAGAAGGCCTTCGGGTTGTAAAGCACTTTTGTCCGGAAAGAAAACCTCGTGGCTAATATCCGTGAGGGATGACGGTACCGGAAGAATAAGCACCGGCTAACTACGTGCCAGCAGCCGCGGTAATACGTAGGGTGCGAGCGTTAATCGGAATTACTGGGCGTAAAGCGTGCGCAGGCGGTGCTGTAAGACCGATGTGAAATCCCCGGGCTTAACCTGGGAACTGCATTGGTGACTGCAGCGCTGGAGTATGGCAGAGGGGGGTGGAATTCCACGTGTAGCAGTGAAATGCGTAGAGATGTGGAGGAACACCGATGGCGAAGGCAGCCCCCTGGGCCAATACTGACGCTCATGCACGAAAGCGTGGGGAGCAAACAGGATTAGATACCCTGGTAGTCCACGCCCTAAACGATGTCAACTGGTTGTCGGGCCTTCATTGGCTTGGTAACGTAGCTAACGCGTGAAGTTGACCGCCTGGGGAGTACGGTCGCAAGATTAAAACTCAAAGGAATTGACGGGGACCCGCACAAGCGGTGGATGATGTGGATTAATTCGATGCAACGCGAAAAACCTTACCTACCCTTGACATGTATGGAATCCTGCCGAGAGGCGGGAGTGCCCGAAAGGGAGCCATAACACAGGTGCTGCATGGCTGTCGTCAGCTCGTGTCGTGAGATGTTGGGTTAAGTCCCGCAACGAGCGCAACCCTTGTCCCTAGTTGCTACGCAAGAGCACTCCAGGGAGACTGCCGGTGACAAACCGGAGGAAGGTGGGGATGACGTCAAGTCCTCATGGCCCTTATGGGTAGGGCTTCACACGTCATACAATGGTCGGAACAGAGGGTTGCCAAGCCGCGAGGTGGAGCCAATCCCAGAAAACCGATCGTAGTCCGGATCGCACTCTGCAACTCGGGTGCGTGAAGCTGGAATCGCTAGTAATCGCGGATCAGCATGCCGCGGTGAATACGTTCCCGGGTCTTGTACACACCGCCCGTCACACCATGGGAGTGGGTTTTACCAGAAGTGGCTAGTCTAACCGCAAGGAGGACGGTCACCACGGTAGGATTCATGACTGGGGTGAAGTCGTAACAAGGTAGCCGTATCGGAAGGTGCGGCTGGATCACCTCCTTTCCAGAGCTGTGCATTCATTGCACTCAAGTGCTCACGCTTATCGGCTGTGGTTAGAAGAAACGCAGACAGGCTCAGGGGTCTGTAGCTCAGCCGGTTAGAGCACCGTCTTGATAAGGCGGGGGTCGATGGTTCGAATCCATCCAGACCCACCACGGTCTTGTCTGGTGAGCTGAAGGGCTGGGGCCGCTGGACTATCTGTGGGACTGGGGGATTAGCTCAGCTGGGAGAGCACCTGCTTTGCAAGCAGGGGGTCGTCGGTTCGATCCCGTCATCCTCCACCAATCCTCAATGCGCAGGGTTCTGCATGAAGGCAGAGCGTTGCGCATTGGCGATTGAGCCAGTCAGAGCGGTATGAGGCACAGGCTTCATACCGGCTGCCGTTCTTTAACAATCAGGAAGAAGTAGTAAAGAGATTCACGAAAGCATACCTGGAGATGGGTGTGTGAGTAGGTGAATCAGGGTTGTGATTGTATCGATGTATTTTAAAGGTGATCGAGAGATCG
>NZ_JBNDMC010000009.1:0-167500 GCF_050436385.1 Paraburkholderia sp. MM5477-R1 | reverse complement strand
CCCCTCCGGGGATGGGGCCCACGTAAGCGCTAAAGCGCTAACGTGGGTCGACACAGAGACACACCCGTTATAGGGTCAAGCGAACAAGTGCATGTGGTGGATGCCTTGGCGATCACAGGCGATGAAGGACGCGGTAGCCTGCGAAAAGCTCCGGGGAGCTGGCAAACGAGCATTGATCCGGAGATGTCCGAATGGGGAAACCCACTCCTAATGGAGTATCCGTAGCTGAATCCATAGGCTGCGTGAGGCGAACGCGGTGAACTGAAACATCTAAGTAACCGCAGGAAAAGAAATCAACCGAGATTCCCAGAGTAGTGGCGAGCGAAATGGGATCAGCCGGTACACGTTATCTGTATTGTTAGTCGAACGCTCTGGAAAGTGCGGCCATAGCAGGTGATAGCCCTGTAGACGAAAACAGCATGGAAGAACTGGGTGTACGAGAAGTAGGGCGGGACACGTGAAATCCTGTCTGAAGATGGGGGGACCATCCTCCAAGGCTAAATACTCGTGATCGACCGATAGTGAACCAGTACCGTGAGGGAAAGGCGAAAAGAACCCCGGGAGGGGAGTGAAACAGATCCTGAAACCGCATGCATACAAACAGTCGGAGCCTCTGCGAAGGGGTGACGGCGTACCTTTTGTATAATGGGTCAGCGACTTACATTCAGTGGCGAGCTTAACCGATTAGGGCAGGCGTAGCGAAAGCGAGTCCGAACAGGGCGTCCAGTCGCTGGGTGTAGACCCGAAACCAGGTGATCTATCCATGGCCAGGTTGAAGGCACGGTAACACGTGCTGGAGGACCGAACCCACTAACGTTGAAAAGTTAGGGGATGAGCTGTGGATAGGGGTGAAAGGCTAAACAAACCTGGAAATAGCTGGTTCTCTCCGAAAACTATTTAGGTAGTGCCTCGTGTCTCACCTTCGGGGGTAGAGCACTGTCATGGTTGTGGGGTCCATTGCGGATTACTACGCCATAGCAAACTCCGAATACCGAAGAGTGCAATCACGGGAGACAGACATCGGGTGCTAACGTCCGGTGTCAAGAGGGAAACAACCCAGACCGCCAGCTAAGGTCCCCAAATATGGCTAAGTGGGAAACGAAGTGGGAAGGCTAAAACAGTCAGGAGGTTGGCTTAGAAGCAGCCACCCTTTAAAGAAAGCGTAATAGCTCACTGATCGAGTCGTCCTGCGCGGAAGATGTAACGGGGCTAAGCCATATACCGAAGCTGCGGATGCACAGTAATGTGCATGGTAGGAGAGCGTTCCGTAAGCCTGCGAAGGTGCACTGGAAAGTGTGCTGGAGGTATCGGAAGTGCGAATGCTGACATGAGTAGCGATAAAGGGGGTGAAAGGCCCCCTCGCCGTAAGCCCAAGGTTTCCTACGCAACGTTCATCGGCGTAGGGTGAGTCGGCCCCTAAGGCGAGGCAGAAATGCGTAGCTGATGGGAAGCAGATTAATATTTCTGCACCATTGTGAAATGCGATGGGGGGACGGATCGCGGAAGGTTGTCCGGGTGTTGGAAGTCCCGGTCCTTGCATTGGAGAAGGCGCTTTGGCAAATCCGGGCGCAGAATTCAAGGGTGCGAGGCGAGCCACTTCGGTGGCGAAGCAACTGGAAGGGGTTCCAGGAAAAGCCTCTAAGCTTCAGTTTCACAGTGACCGTACCGCAAACCGACACAGGTGGGCGAGATGAGTATTCTAAGGCGCTTGAGAGAACTCGGGAGAAGGAACTCGGCAAATTGGTACCGTAACTTCGGGATAAGGTACGCCCTCATAGCCTGACTGGCCTGCGCCAGAAGGGTGAAAGGGTTGCAATAAACTGGTGGCTGCGACTGTTTAATAAAAACACAGCACTCTGCAAACACGAAAGTGGACGTATAGGGTGTGACGCCTGCCCGGTGCCGGAAGATTAAATGATGGGGTGCAAGCTCCTGATTGAAGTCCCGGTAAACGGCGGCCGTAACTATAACGGTCCTAAGGTAGCGAAATTCCTTGTCGGGTAAGTTCCGACCTGCACGAATGGCGTAACGATGGCCACACTGTCTCCTCCCGAGACTCAGCGAAGTTGAAGTGTTTGTGATGATGCAATCTCCCCGCGGCTAGACGGAAAGACCCCATGAACCTTTACTGCAGCTTTGCATTGGACTTTGAACCGGTCTGTGTAGGATAGGTGGGAGGCTATGAAGTTGGGACGCCAGTCTCAATGGAGCCGTCCTTGAAATACCACCCTGATCTGTTTGAGGTTCTAACCTTGGCCCGTGATCCGGGTCGGGGACAGTGCATGGTAGGCAGTTTGACTGGGGCGGTCTCCTCCCAAAGGGTAACGGAGGAGTACGAAGGTACGCTAGGTACGGTCGGAAATCGTGCTGATAGTGCAATGGCATAAGCGTGCTTGACTGTGAGACTGACAAGTCGAACAGGTGCGAAAGCAGGTCATAGTGATCCGGTGGTTCTGTATGGAAGGGCCATCGCTCAACGGATAAAAGGTACTCTGGGGATAACAGGCTGATACCGCCCAAGAGTTCATATCGACGGCGGTGTTTGGCACCTCGATGTCGGCTCATCTCATCCTGGGGCTGTAGCCGGTCCCAAGGGTATGGCTGTTCGCCATTTAAAGAGGTACGTGAGCTGGGTTTAAAACGTCGTGAGACAGTTTGGTCCCTATCTGCCGTGGGCGCTGGATATTTGAAGGGGGCTGCTCCTAGTACGAGAGGACCGGAGTGGACGAACCTCTGGTGTACCGGTTGTCACGCCAGTGGCATCGCCGGGTAGCTATGTTCGGAAGAGATAACCGCTGAAAGCATCTAAGCGGGAAACTCGCCTTAAGATGAGATATCCCCGGGGCTTCGAGCCCCTTGAAGGGTCGTTCAAGACCAGGACGTTGATAGGTCAGGTGTGCACGTACAGTAATGTACTGAGCTAACTGATACTAATTGCCCGTAAGGCTTGATCCTATAACAGGTGTGTCTCGACCCGCGGTAGTGCTTCAGCACTTACGCGGGTCCGATCCCCGAAGGGGATTGGTGTGAACTCCCGCGGGAGCTCACAGAAACGCCCGGTTGGGATTCAGTGTTGTGCCAGAAACAACACAACCCCCACACACCCGAATCCTTTACGCTTCTTCCCGATTGGCTGTGGCGCAACCGGTTGACTCCAGCCCTGCGACGCAGCAACCCGTCATGCCTGATGACCATAGCGAGTCGGCCCCACCCCTTCCCATCCCGAACAGGACCGTGAAACGACTCCACGCCGATGATAGTGCGGATTGCCCGTGTGAAAGTAGGTAATCGTCAGGCTCCCCCCCCAGTCAGAAACCCCACCCGCCGCGGTGGGGTTTTTGCGTTTACGGACGGCTAACAGTCAATCACTATATAAATGAGAGCGTTGGGATCGGAACGGTCAAGCAGCCCTTGACAAAGAGACATTGTTCCCCCACAATCGTCAGTTCTCTGCGGAGGGGTGCCCGAGTGGCTAAAGGGGGCAGACTGTAAATCTGTTGGCTTACGCCTACGTTGGTTCGAATCCAACCTCCTCCACCAGAATGCAAGATGTAGCAGTTGTTGGGAATCCATGATCCTGCGGGTGTAGCTCAATGGTAGAGCAGAAGCCTTCCAAGCTTACGACGAGGGTTCGATTCCCTTCACCCGCTCCAGCAACACAGAGGTAGCGCCCATGTGGCTCAGTGGTAGAGCACTCCCTTGGTAAGGGAGAGGTCGGCAGTTCGATCCTGCCCATGGGCACCAGAAGTAATCGGTGATTGTTTGCGCCCGGCGCAACGTACGGAAAATCCTCTTAGGAGTCGAAAATGGCCAAGGGTAAATTCGAGCGGACCAAGCCGCACGTGAACGTGGGCACGATCGGTCACGTTGACCACGGCAAGACCACGCTGACGGCAGCGATCACGACGGTCCTGACGCAGAAGTTTGGCGGCGAAGCGAAGGCGTACGACCAGATCGACGCGGCGCCGGAAGAAAAGGCGCGTGGCATTACCATCAACACCGCGCACGTCGAGTACGAAACGGCTAACCGCCACTACGCACACGTCGACTGCCCGGGCCACGCAGACTACGTGAAGAACATGATCACGGGCGCGGCGCAGATGGACGGCGCAATCCTGGTGTGCTCGGCTGCCGACGGCCCGATGCCGCAAACGCGTGAGCACATCCTGCTGGCGCGTCAGGTTGGCGTTCCGTACATCATCGTGTTCCTGAACAAGTGCGACATGGTGGACGACGCCGAGCTGCTGGAACTCGTCGAGATGGAAGTTCGCGAACTTCTGTCGAAGTACGACTTCCCGGGCGACGACACGCCGATCATCAAGGGTTCGGCCAAGCTGGCGCTGGAAGGCGACAAGGGCGAGCTGGGCGAGGTAGCGATCATGAACCTGGCCGATGCGCTGGACACGTACATCCCGACGCCGGAGCGCGCGGTTGACGGTGCGTTCCTGATGCCGGTGGAAGACGTGTTCTCGATCTCGGGTCGCGGCACGGTAGTGACGGGTCGCGTCGAGCGCGGCGTGATCAAGGTTGGCGAGGAAATCGAGATCGTCGGTATCCGCGCAACGGCCAAGACGACCTGCACGGGCGTGGAAATGTTCCGCAAGCTGCTCGACCAGGGTCAGGCAGGCGACAACGTTGGTATCCTGCTGCGCGGCACGAAGCGTGAAGACGTGGAGCGTGGCCAGGTTCTGGCCAAGCCGGGTTCGATCAACCCGCACACGCACTTCACGGCTGAAGTGTACGTGCTGAGCAAGGACGAAGGCGGCCGTCACACGCCGTTCTTCAACAACTACCGTCCGCAGTTCTACTTCCGTACGACGGACGTGACGGGCTCGATCGAGCTGCCGAAGGACAAGGAAATGGTGATGCCGGGCGACAACGTGTCGATCACGGTGAAACTGATCAACCCGATCGCGATGGAAGAAGGTCTGCGCTTCGCAATTCGCGAAGGTGGCCGTACGGTCGGCGCTGGTGTCGTCGCCAAGATCATCGAGTAACGCCAGAGAGTTCTCGATAATCGGTTGTATCGGGGTTGGCGGTGTCGTCAACCCCAAATGGTTTAGGGGTATAGCTCAACTGGCAGAGCGTCGGTCTCCAAAACCGAAGGTTGGGGGTTCGATTCCCTCTGCCCCTGCCAACTATCGCGCCGTAGTGGCGCTTGTTAAGGTGTTATGGCGAATCCTTCCGTCGAAACTGTAAATACATCCGGCGACAAGTTGATGTTGATCGCAGGTGTGTTGCTGGTCTTGGCCGGGTTCGTGGGGTTCTTCTGGCTTAATGGCCAGGAATGGTACATCCGCGGAGCCGCCTTGGCTGTTGGTGCGATCGCGGGTGTCGCAGTCGGTCTTCTCTCGGCGCCTGGCAAGGGTTTCATCGCTTTCGCCAATGACTCATACAAAGAGGTCCGCAAGGTAGTTTGGCCGAGTCGCAAAGAGGCGACCCAAACAACACTCGTGGTCTTCGGCTTCGTAGTCGTGATGGCTATCTTCCTCTGGGTTTGTGATAAATCCATTGAGTGGGCGATTTTCTCGGCGATTCTGGGTTGGAAATGATATGAGTGATACTCCGGCATCCCCGAGCGGCAAACGTTGGTACGTAGTGCACGCATATTCCGGTATGGAGAAGAGCGTGCAACGAGCGCTTCAGGAGCGCATCGAGCGGGCTGGTATGCAGGATCAGTTCGGCCAGATCCTCGTTCCAACGGAAGAGGTTGTTGAGGTAAAGGGCGGTCACAAATCAGTAACCGAACGTCGTTTCTTCCCGGGCTATGTTTTAGTCGAAATGGAAATGACAGACGAAACGTGGCATCTCGTGAAAAATACGGCGAAGGTGACCGGCTTCGTCGGCGGGGCGCGTAATCGGCCGAGCCCGATCTCCCCTAGGGAAGTTGAAAAGATCATGTCGCAGATGCAGGAGGGCGTGGAGAAGCCGCGTCCGAAGACCCTGTTTGAGGTAGGCGAGATGGTGCGCGTGAAAGAAGGCCCGTTCACAGATTTCAACGGCAGCGTCGAAGAAGTGAACTACGAAAAGTCGCGAGTCCGTGTTTCCGTTACAATCTTCGGCCGCGCAACGCCGGTCGAGTTGGAATTCGGCCAAGTCGAAAAGTTGTAGTCTAGATTTTACGGAACGCACCGCTAGGTGCGTTCCGTATTTCGCGCTTACGGTCCGCGTAATGGCCGTTGAGGAGCGTAACTAGCCAGTTTGTCGGCGAACACGCGCTACTACTCACTGAGCGTCCGCCCGTAAGGCGGCGTTCCACAGAGGTTCTCGAAATGGCAAAGAAAATTATCGGCTTTATCAAGCTGCAGATTCCTGCAGGTAAAGCCAATCCGTCGCCGCCGGTTGGTCCGGCGCTGGGTCAGCGCGGCCTGAACATCATGGAGTTCTGCAAGGCGTTCAACGCGCAGACTCAAGCGATGGAACCGGGTCTGCCGATTCCTGTCGTGATCACGGCATTCGCGGACAAGAGCTTCACGTTCGTTCTGAAGACGCCGCCGGCTACGGTTCTGATCAAGAAGGCAGCGAAGCTCGACAAGGGTTCGAGCAAGCCGCATACCGACAAGGTCGGCAAGATCACCCGCGCTCAAGCTGAAGATATCGCCAAGACCAAGATGCCCGATCTGACGGCTGCTGATCTGGACGCAGCGGTTCGTACGATCGCTGGTAGCGCCCGCTCGATGGGCATCACCGTGGAGGGCGTGTAAATGGCTAAGCTTTCGAAGCGTCTGCAAGCATTTGCAGCCAAAGTGGATCGTCAGAAGCTGTACCCGATCGAAGACGCTCTGTCGCTCGTGAAGGAATGCGCAAGCGCGAAGTTCGACGAGTCGATCGACGTCGCCGTGCAACTCGGCATTGACGCAAAGAAGTCGGATCAAGTGGTTCGCGGCTCGGTCGTGCTGCCCGCTGGTACCGGTAAGTCGGTCCGCGTCGCTGTGTTCGCGCAGGGCGAAAAGGCTGAGCAGGCTCGTGCCGCTGGTGCTGACGTCGTCGGTATGGAAGATTTGGCCGAACAGGTCAAGGCCGGGAACCTGAACTTCGACATCGTGATCGCTTCGCCGGACACGATGCGTATCGTCGGTACGCTCGGGCAGATTCTCGGCCCGCGTGGCCTGATGCCGAACCCGAAGGTTGGCACGGTCACGCCGGACGTCGCGACCGCGGTCAAGAACGCCAAGGCTGGTCAGGTGCAATTCCGTGTCGACAAGGCCGGCATTATCCACGCAACGATCGGCCGCGCTTCGTTTGAACCGGTAGCACTGCGCAACAACCTGAATGCGCTGATCGAAGCGCTGCAGAAGGCGAAGCCGGCAACGAGCAAGGGCGTGTATCTGCGCAAGGTCGCTCTGTCGAGCACGATGGGTGTTGGTGTTCGTGTCGACCAGACGTCGATCGCTGCCCAGTAATGAATTTTCGCCGCTCCGGCGCGAGTTGGGGCGGCTTTTAAGGGCTTTGGGCGGTTGCGAGGTGGCAGTCTGCATCGCGCGACCGGTTGTCAAAGACCGTTGGTGGGCACGCAGCAAGTAGGCGGGCCCTTAATGTAAAGCCAACGCAGATGGCGAACCCGAAAAGGTTTTGTAGTGATGAAGCCGTTGGATGTCTGTAGCGATACGGATTTTTGACGGTCGAAATACTCCTGACTGGTCGGACGCCGTTATTGAATGCGGTACACAAGGCGCACGCTGCGTGTATCGAATCTGGAGGTTAACCGTGCCACTAAACAAAGAAAGCAAGCAGGCCGTCGTCGCTGAGGTTGCCGCGCAAGTCGCGAAAGCTCAGACCGTGGTTCTGGCTGAGTATCGTGGAATCGCGGTTGGCGATCTGACCAAGCTGCGCGCGAAAGCGCGTGAGCAACAGGTTTACCTTCGCGTGTTGAAGAACACGCTGGCGCGTCGCGCCGTCGAGGGTACCCCGTTTGCTCCGCTGGCAGAGCAGATGACTGGCCCCCTGATCTACGGCATCTCGGAAGATGCGATTGCTGCTGCTAAGGTCGTCAATGACTTCAGCAAGAGCAATGACAAGTTGGTCATCAAGGCTGGTTCCTACGAAGGCAAGGTGATGGACAAGGCTGGCGTGCAAGCGCTGGCAAGCATCCCGAGCCGCGAAGAACTGCTCTCCAAGCTGTTGTACGTTATGCAGGCACCTGTTTCTGGCTTCGCGCGCGCTCTGGCCGCGCTGGCAGAAAAGAAGCAAGGCGAAGAAGCCGCTGCGTAATGCACTTCAGTCGAGCGTGATTGATCGCTGGCTGTATCCGAATTCAATTTAGGAGTATTTCAAATGGCAATCGCAAAAGAAGACATCCTCGAAGCCGTAGGCTCGATGTCGGTTCTGGAACTGAACGAGCTGGTCAAGGCATTCGAAGAAAAGTTTGGCGTCTCGGCAGCTGCTGTTGCAGTGGCTGGCCCGGCAGGTGCAGCCGGCGGCGCTGCTGCTGCTGAAGAGCAGACCGAATTCACGGTCATCTTGGCTGAAACCGGTGCAAACAAGGTTTCGGTCATTAAGGCTGTTCGCGAACTGACGGGTCTCGGCCTGAAGGAAGCGAAGGATCTGGTCGACGGTGCACCGAAGCCCGTTAAGGAAGCGGTGCCCAAGGCTGCTGCTGAAGAAGCCAAGAAGAAGTTGGAAGAAGCCGGCGCGAAGGTTGAAATCAAGTAAGCTTCAACGCGCTGTGCGAAGGCTGGCGGTTTTTCACCGCCGGCCTTTTTGTGCTTTGTGGAGGACGCGTTTTTGCGGGCGTATGCCGGCAGGAATGTGATTCCCAGAAGCCAAAGAAAAACGCCCACGGTAATTTTGACCGGCATTTCTCTTTGTCTTCTGAAGCGACTGCAGAAGGCAAGTTTGGTCGGGTAGCGGGCAACACAGGCATCCGCTGCCGTCAGCCAGCGGTTGGTAGCGGCCAACCACCAAGCTTCTAGGCTCGTTCAAGCCATCGGACGGCCATCGGGTCTCAGTCGGTGAACACTCGGGTTGTCTCATCAAGGTATCCTGCCTCGACAACTATGCCCGCCGTGATTCGGAGATCGTATGCAATATTCCTTCACCGAGAAGAAGCGTATTCGCAAGAGTTTTGCGAAGCGCCCCATCGTTCACCAAGTACCTTTCCTGCTGGCAACCCAGCTTGAATCATTCAGCACGTTTCTGCAAGCAGATACGTCATCTACGCAACGCAAGCCGGAAGGCTTGCAGGCCGCGTTTACTTCCGTTTTTCCGATCGTTTCGCACAACGGCTTCGCGCGCCTTGAGTTCGTCAGCTACATGCTGTCGCCGCCGGCATTCAACATCAAGGAATGCCAGCAGCGCGGTCTGACGTACTGCTCGGCGCTGCGCGCCAAGGTGCGTCTGGTGCTGCTCGACAAAGAATCACCGAGCAAGCCGGTCGTCAAAGAAGTGAAGGAACAGGAAGTGTACATGGGCGAAATCCCGCTCATGACGCCGACCGGTTCGTTCGTCATCAACGGCACGGAACGTGTGATCGTTTCGCAGCTGCACCGTTCGCCGGGTGTTTTCTTCGAACACGACAAGGGCAAGACGCACAGCTCGGGCAAGCTGCTGTTTTCGGCACGTATCATTCCCTACCGTGGCTCGTGGCTCGACTTCGAGTTCGACCCGAAGGACGTGCTGTACTTCCGCGTCGACCGTCGTCGTAAGATGCCGGTTACGATCCTGCTAAAGGCAATCGGCCTGACGCCGGAACAGATCCTCGCAAACTTCTTCGTGTTCGACAATTTCACGCTGATGCCGGAAGGCGCGCAGATGGAATTCGTGCCGGAGCGTTTGCGCGGTGAAGTCGCGCGCTTCGATATCACGGACCGCGATGGCAACGTGATCGTCCAGAAGGACAAGCGGATCAACGCCAAGCACATTCGCGACCTCGATAACGCGAAGACCAAGTTCATCTCGGTGCCGGAAGATTATCTGCTCGGCCGCGTGCTCGCGAAGAACGTGATCGACGGCGATACGGGTGAAGTCATCGCGAACGCCAACGACGAAATTACCGAATCCGTGCTCGAGAAGCTGCGCGAAGCGAAGATCAAGGACATCCAGACGCTCTACACGAACGATCTGGACCAAGGTCCGTACATCTCGTCGACGCTGCGTATCGACGAAACGGCCGACAAGATGGCCGCACGTATCGCGATCTACCGCATGATGCGTCCGGGCGAGCCGCCGACCGAAGAAGCGGTCGAGGCACTGTTCAACCGTCTGTTCTACAGCGAAGAAGCGTACGACCTGTCGAAGGTGGGTCGTATGAAGTTCAACCGGCGCGTCGGCCGTGATGAAATCGTCGGTCCGATGACGCTGCAGGACGACGACATTCTCGCGACGATCAAGATCCTCGTCGAGCTGCGCAACGGCAAGGGCGAAGTGGACGACATCGACCACCTCGGCAACCGTCGTGTGCGCTGTGTCGGCGAACTCGCTGAGAACCAGTTCCGCGCGGGCCTCGTGCGTGTCGAACGTGCTGTGAAGGAACGCCTCGGCCAGGCCGAAAGCGAAAACTTGATGCCGCACGACCTGATCAACTCGAAGCCGATCTCGTCGGCGATTCGCGAGTTCTTCGGGTCGTCGCAGCTGTCGCAGTTCATGGACCAGACCAATCCGCTGTCGGAAATCACGCACAAGCGTCGTGTTTCCGCACTAGGCCCGGGCGGTCTGACTCGTGAGCGCGCAGGCTTCGAAGTCCGCGACGTGCACCCAACTCACTACGGCCGTGTGTGTCCGATTGAAACGCCGGAAGGTCCGAACATCGGTCTGATCAACTCGCTCGCTCTGTACGCGCACCTGAACGAATACGGCTTCCTCGAAACGCCGTATCGCAAGGTGGCGGACGGCAAGGTGACCGACCAGATTGACTATCTGTCGGCGATCGAAGAAGGCCGTTACGTGATCGCTCAGGCGAACGCGGCGGTGGCCGACGACCGCACGCTGACCGACGAACTCGTGTCGTCGCGTGAAGCGGGCGAAACGCTGATGGTCACGCCGGACCGCATTCAGTACATGGACGTGGCGCCGTCGCAGATCGTGTCGGTCGCAGCTTCGCTGATTCCGTTCCTCGAGCACGACGACGCGAACCGCGCATTGATGGGCTCGAACATGCAGCGTCAGGCCGTCCCGTGTCTGCGTCCGGAAAAGCCGGTCGTCGGTACGGGCATCGAACGCACTGTGGCGGTCGACTCGGGCACGACGGTTCAGGCACTGCGTGGCGGTGTGGTTGATTACGTCGACGCGGGCCGTATCGTGATTCGCGTGAACGACGACGAAGCGGTCGCGGGTGAAGTCGGCGTCGACATCTACAATCTGATCAAGTACACGCGTTCGAACCAGAACACGAACATCAACCAGCGTCCGATCGTGAAGATGGGCGACAAGGTTGCGCGCGGCGACGTGCTGGCTGACGGCGCATCGACCGATCTGGGCGAGCTCGCGCTCGGCCAGAACATGCTGATCGCGTTCATGCCATGGAACGGCTACAACTTCGAAGACTCCATCCTGATTTCGGAGAAGGTCGTTGCGGACGACCGTTACACGTCGATTCACATCGAAGAACTGAACGTCGTTGCACGCGACACGAAGCTCGGACCGGAAGAAATCACGCGCGACATCTCGAATCTCGCCGAAGTGCAGCTTGGCCGTCTCGACGAGTCGGGCATCGTGTACATCGGCGCGGAAGTCGAGGCGGGCGACGTGCTGGTTGGCAAGGTCACGCCGAAGGGCGAAACCCAGCTGACGCCGGAAGAAAAACTGCTGCGCGCGATCTTCGGTGAGAAGGCGTCGGACGTGAAGGACACGTCGCTGCGCGTGCCGTCGGGCATGAGCGGCACTGTGATCGACGTGCAGGTATTCACGCGTGAAGGCATCCAGCGCGACAAGCGCGCGCAACAGATCATCGACGATGAACTGAAGCGCTATCGTCTCGACCTGAACGACCAGCTGCGTATCGTGGAAGGCGATGCGTTCCAGCGTCTCGCACGCATGCTCGAAGGCAAGGTGGTGAACGGCGGTCCGAAGAAGCTCGCGAAGGGCACGAAGATCGACCGCGCTTACCTCGAAGATCTGGACCACTATCACTGGTTCGACATCCGCCTCGCGGATGAAGAAGCAGCGGCCCAGCTCGAAGCGATCAAGAACTCGATCGAAGAGAAGCGTCACCAGTTCGACCTCGCGTTCGAAGAGAAGCGCAAGAAGCTCACGCAAGGCGACGAACTGCCGCCGGGCGTGCTGAAGATGGTCAAGGTGTATCTGGCGGTGAAGCGCCGTCTGCAGCCTGGCGACAAGATGGCAGGCCGTCACGGTAACAAGGGTGTCGTGTCGAAGATCGTGCCGATCGAAGACATGCCGTACATGGCCGACGGCCGTCCGGCTGACGTCGTTCTGAACCCGCTCGGCGTGCCGTCGCGGATGAACGTGGGTCAGGTTCTCGAAGTGCATCTGGGTTGGGCCGCGAAGGGTCTCGGCTGGCGTATCGGCGAAATGCTGCAGCGTCAGGCGAAGATCGCTGAACTGCGCGAATTCCTGATCAAGATCTACAACGAATCGGGCCGCGCCGAAGAGCTGGACAGCTTCAGCGACGACGAAATCCTCGAACTGGCGAAGAACCTGCGCGAAGGCGTGCCGTTCGCAACGCCGGTGTTCGACGGTGCGACGGAAGAAGAAATGTCCCGCGCGCTGGACCTGGCGTTCCCGGACGACATCGCTGAAAACCTCGGCATGACGCCGTCGAAGAACCAGGTGCGTCTGTTCGACGGTCGCACGGGCGAGATGTTCGAACGTACGGTGACGGTCGGCTACATGCACTACCTGAAGCTGCACCACCTGGTCGACGACAAGATGCACGCGCGTTCCACGGGCCCATACTCGCTCGTCACGCAGCAGCCGTTGGGCGGTAAGGCGCAGTTCGGTGGCCAGCGTTTCGGTGAAATGGAAGTGTGGGCGCTCGAAGCGTACGGCGCATCGTACGTGCTGCAGGAAATGCTGACGGTGAAGTCGGACGACGTGACGGGCCGGACCAAGGTTTACGAGAACCTGGTCAAGGGCGATCACGTGATCGATGCCGGCATGCCTGAGTCGTTCAACGTGTTGGTGAAGGAAATCCGGTCGCTGGGTATCGACATCGACCTGGACCGGAACTAATCGGACTACTGGAGAGAAGCGATGAAAGCTTTGCTCGATCTATTCAAGCAAGTCCAACAACCTGAAGTTTTCGACGCGATCAAGATCGGTCTGGCCTCGCCGGACAAGATCCGTTCGTGGTCGTTCGGTGAAGTCAAGAAGCCGGAAACCATCAACTACCGCACGTTCAAGCCGGAGCGCGATGGTCTGTTCTGCGCGAAGATTTTCGGTCCGATCAAGGACTACGAATGCCTTTGCGGCAAGTACAAGCGCCTGAAGCACCGCGGCGTGATCTGCGAGAAGTGCGGCGTCGAAGTGACGCTCGCGAAGGTGCGTCGTGAGCGAATGGGCCACATTGAGCTGGCCTCGCCGGTCGCGCACATCTGGTTCCTGAAGTCGCTGCCGTCGCGTCTGGGCATGGTGCTCGACATGACGCTGCGCGACATCGAGCGCGTGCTGTACTTCGAAGCATACGTGGTGATCGATCCGGGCATGACGCCGCTCAAAGCGCGGCAGATCATGACCGAAGAGGATTACTACAACAAGGTCGAGGAATACGGCGACGAATTCCGTGCCGAGATGGGCGCGGAAGGTATTCGCGAACTGCTGCGCGCGATCAACATCGACGAGCAGGTCGAGCTGCTGCGCACGGAGCTCAAGAACACCGGCTCGGAAGCGAAGATCAAGAAGTACGCGAAGCGCCTGAAAGTGCTCGAGGCGTTCCAGCGTTCGGGCATCAAGCCGGACTGGATGGTCCTCGAAGTGCTGCCGGTGCTGCCGCCGGAACTGCGTCCGCTCGTCCCGCTCGACGGCGGCCGTTTCGCGACGTCGGACCTGAACGACCTGTATCGCCGCGTGATCAACCGTAACAACCGGTTGAAGCGTTTGCTCGAGCTGAAGGCGCCTGAAATCATCGTCCGCAACGAAAAGCGGATGCTGCAGGAAGCCGTCGACTCGCTGCTCGACAACGGCCGTCGCGGCAAGGCGATGACCGGTGCGAACAAGCGTCCGCTGAAGTCGCTCGCGGACATGATCAAGGGTAAGGGCGGTCGCTTCCGTCAGAACCTGCTCGGTAAGCGTGTCGACTACTCGGGCCGTTCGGTGATCGTGGTCGGCCCGACGCTGAAGCTGCATCAGTGCGGTCTGCCGAAGCTGATGGCGCTCGAACTGTTCAAGCCGTTCATCTTCAACAAGCTCGAAGTGATGGGTGTCGCTACCACCATCAAGGCCGCGAAGAAGGAGGTCGAGAACCAGACACCGGTGGTGTGGGACATCCTCGAAGAGGTGATCCGCGAACATCCGGTCATGCTGAACCGTGCGCCGACGCTGCACCGTCTCGGCATCCAGGCTTTCGAGCCGGTGCTGATCGAAGGTAAGGCAATCCAGCTGCACCCCGCTCGTTTGCGCGGCGTTCAACGCCGACTTCGACGGTGACCAGATGGCCGTTCACGTGCCGCTGTCGCTCGAAGCGCAGATGGAGGCGCGCACGCTGATGCTCGCGTCGAACAACGTACTGTTCCCGGCTAACGGCGATCCGTCGATCGTGCCGTCGCAGGATATCGTGCTCGGCCTGTACTACGCGACGCGTGAAGCGGTGAACGGCAAGGGCGAAGGCCTGACGTTCACGGGCGTGTCGGAAGTGCTGCGCGCGTACGAGAACAAGGAAGTCGAACTGGCCTCGCGCGTCAACGTGCGGATCACCGAAATGGTCCACAACGAAGACAAGTCGGAAGGCGGGCCGGCGTTCGTACCGAAGATCACGCTGTATGCGACCACGGTTGGCCGCTCGATCCTGTCGGAAATCCTGCCGCCGGGTCTGCCGTTCTCGGTGCTGAACAAGCCGCTGAAGAAGAAGGAAATCTCGCGTCTGATCAACACCGCGTTCCGCAAGTGCGGTCTGCGTGAAACGGTGATTTTCGCCGACCAACTGATGCAGTCGGGCTTCCGTCTGGCAACGCGTGCTGGTATTTCGATTTGCGTCGACGACATGCTCGTACCGCCGCAGAAGGAAACCATCGTTGGCGACGCCGCGAAGAAGGTGAAGGAATACGACCGTCAGTACATGTCGGGTCTCGTCACTGCGCAGGAGCGCTACAACAACGTGGTCGACATCTGGTCGGCGACGTCGGAAGCGGTCGGCAAGGCAATGATGGAGCAGCTGTCGACGGAACCGGTCACGGACCGCGACGGCAACCAGACGCGTCAGGAGTCGTTCAACTCCATCTACATGATGGCGGACTCAGGCGCTCGTGGTTCCGCGGTTCAGATCCGTCAGCTGGCCGGTATGCGCGGTCTGATGGCGAAGCCGGACGGCTCGATCATCGAGACGCCGATTACGGCGAACTTCCGCGAAGGTCTGAACGTGTTGCAGTACTTCATCTCGACCCACGGTGCACGTAAGGGTCTGGCTGATACGGCACTGAAGACCGCGAACTCGGGTTACCTGACGCGTCGTCTCGTCGACGTGACGCAGGATCTGGTCGTCGTCGAGGAAGATTGCGGTACGTCGAACGGCGTGGCGATGAAGGCGCTCGTGGAAGGCGGTGAAGTGGTCGAAGCGCTGCGTGACCGTATCCTGGGTCGCGTGGCCGTGGCTGACATCGTCAACCCGGAATCGCAGGAAACGCTGTTCGAAGCGGGCACACTGCTCGACGAAGACGCGGTCGAAGACATCGAACGCCTCGGCATCGACGAAGTGCGCGTGCGCACGCCGCTGACCTGCGAAACGCGCTACGGTCTGTGCGCGGCCTGCTACGGTCGCGACCTCGGCCGCGGCTCGATGGTGAACGTCGGCGAAGCGGTCGGCGTGATCGCGGCGCAGTCAATCGGTGAACCGGGCACGCAGCTCACGATGCGTACGTTCCACATCGGTGGCGCGGCGTCGCGTGCGGCGGTGGCATCGTCGGTCGAAGCGAAGTCGAACGGTACGGTGCGTTTCACGTCGACGATGCGTTACGTCACGAATGCGAAGGGCGAGCAGATCGTCATCTCGCGTTCGGGTGAAGCGATGATCACCGACGATCACGGCCGCGAGCGCGAGCGTCACAAGGTGCCGTACGGCGCCACGCTGCTGCAGCTCGACGGTGCGCAGATCAAGGCTGGCACGCAACTGGCCACGTGGGATCCGATGACGCGTCCGATCATCACCGAGTACGGTGGTACGGTGAAGTTCGAGAACGTCGAGGAAGGCGTGACGGTCGCGAAACAGATCGACGACGTGACGGGTCTGTCCACGCTTGTCGTGATCGACGTGAAGCGTCGTGGTTCGCAGGCGTCGAAGACGGTGCGTCCGCAGGTCAAGCTGCTCGATGCGAACGGCGAGGAAGTGAAGATCCCGAACACCGAGCACTCGGTGCAGATCGGCTTCCAGGTCGGCGCTCTGATCACCGTGAAGGACGGTCAGCAGGTGCAGGTCGGCGAAGTGCTCGCACGTATCCCGACCGAATCGCAGAAGACGCGTGACATTACCGGTGGTCTGCCGCGTGTGGCGGAACTGTTCGAAGCACGTTCGCCGAAGGACGCGGGTATCCTGGCGGAAGTCACGGGTACGACGTCGTTCGGTAAGGACACGAAGGGCAAGCAGCGTCTCGTTATCACGGACCTCGAGGGCAACCAGCACGAGTTCCTGATCGCGAAGGAAAAGCAGGTTCTGGTGCACGATGGTCAGGTCGTCAACAAGGGCGAAATGATCGTCGACGGACCGGCGGATCCGCACGACATCCTGCGTCTGCAGGGCGTCGAGGCGCTGTCGCGCTACATCGTGGACGAAGTGCAGGACGTGTACCGTCTGCAAGGCGTGAAGATCAACGACAAGCACATCGAAGTGATCGTGCGTCAGATGCTGCGCCGCGTGCAGATTTCGGACAACGGCGATACGCGTTTCATCCCGGGCGAACAGGTCGAGCGGTCGGACATGCTCGACGAGAACGACCGTATGATCGCGGAAGACAAGCGTCCGGCAACGTACGAAAACGTGCTGCTCGGTATCACGAAGGCGTCGCTGTCGACCGATTCGTTCATCTCCGCGGCGTCGTTCCAGGAAACGACCCGCGTGCTGACCGAAGCGGCGATCATGGGCAAGCGCGACGACCTGCGTGGCCTGAAGGAAAACGTGATCGTCGGCCGCCTGATTCCGGCCGGTACGGGTCTCGCGTTCCACAAGGCGCGCAAGAGCAAGGAACTGGCCGACCGCGAGCGTTTCGATCAGATCGCAGCGGAAGAGTCGTTCGAATTCGGTACGCCGGAAACGCCGGCTGCCGAACAGCAACACTCGGGCGAGTAAGTGCTGGCGGCGCAAGCCGCCTTGCCTCACGAGCCACGAAGGCCGCTCAGTTTCGACTGAGCGGTTTTTTTTTGCTCTTTTTTGCGCGTGCATGGGTGCGACGTGCCGGAGCAGTCCTAGGCCCGATGGCTAACGTTGTCGCAAAGCGCGGGCGCGGCACGAATGGGTTGGTAAAATCCGTCTCACCGCCTGCGTGCCGTTCCTTTCGCCGTCTCTCTCAAATACATGTCCCGACCGCTCGAAATCCTCAATGAAGTCTTTGGTTATCCCGCGTTCAGAGGGCAGCAGGGCGAAATTGTCGAGCACGTCGCCGACGGTGGCGATTGCCTTGTGCTGATGCCGACGGGCGGCGGCAAATCGCTGTGCTATCAGATCCCGTCGCTGGTGCGGCGCGAATGCGGCTTTGGCGCCGGCATCGTGGTGTCGCCACTGATCGCGCTGATGCAGGATCAGGTGGCCGCGCTGACCGAAGTCGGCGTGCGGGCCGCGTACCTGAACTCAACGTTGTCGAGCGCGGAGGCGGTGGCCACCGAGCGGGCGCTCCGCGACGGCGACATCGATCTGCTCTACGTCGCACCGGAGCGGCTGATGACGCCGCGCTTCCAGGAACTGCTCGAACGCACGCGCATCGGTCTTTTCGCGATCGACGAAGCGCACTGCGTGTCGCAATGGGGACACGATTTCCGGCCCGAATATATTCAGTTGTCGGTGCTGCACGAGCGCTTTCCGAATGTCCCGCGCATCGCGCTGACGGCGACCGCCGACGCGATCACACGCGACGAAATCATCCACCGTCTCGCGCTCGAAGACGCGCGCGTGTTCGTGTCGAGTTTCGATCGGCCGAACATCCGCTATCGCATCGCCGAAAAAGACAACGCGCGCACGCAACTGCTCGACTTCATCCGCGCCGAGCATACGAAAGCCGACGGTACGACCGACGCGGGCGTCGTTTATTGCCTGTCGCGCCGCAAGGTCGAGGAAACCGCGGAGTGGCTGAAGGAAAAGGGCATGCGCGCGCTGCCGTACCACGCCGGCATGGAGTTCGAGGTGCGCCAGAAACATCAGGAGATGTTCCAGCGCGAGGAAGGCATCGTGATGTGCGCGACGATTGCGTTCGGCATGGGCATCGACAAACCCGACGTGCGGTTCGTCGCGCATCTGGATTTGCCCAAGAGCGTGGAAGGGTACTACCAGGAGACCGGCCGCGCGGGCCGCGACGGACTGCCGTCGAACGCGTGGATGGCCTACGGGCTCGGCGACGTCGTGCAGCAGCGCAAGATGATCGACGAATCCGAAGCAGACGACGCGCACAAGCGCGTCCAGACAGGCAAGCTCGACGCGCTGCTCGGTTTGTGCGAAACGGCGACTTGCCGGCGGGTGCGCCTGCTCGCGTACTTCGGCGAAACGAGCCAGCCGTGCGGCAACTGCGACAACTGCCTCGAGCCGCCGCCGACCTGGGATGCAACGCGCGAGGCTCAGATGGCGCTGTCGTGCGTGTTTCGCGCGCAGCGTGCGAGCGGCTTTCATTTCGGAGCCGGACACCTGATAGATATTTTGCGTGGCAACCGCAGCGAAAAAATCCTGCAGCGCGGCCACGAGAAGCTGACCACGTTCGGTATCGGCGCGGCGCTCGGTGAGCCGGAGTGGCGTGCGATCTTTCGCCAACTCGTCGCGTTCGGTTACTTGACGGTCGACCACGAGGGCTTCGGTTCGCTCGTGCTGACGGAGGCGAGCAAGCCGGTGCTCAAGGGCGAGCAGAAGGTGACGATGCGTCGCTACGTCAAGCCGACACGCACGCGTCAATCGTCGGGTCGTACGAGCGAGCGCGCCGATCCGACCATTGGCATGGGCCCTCGCGAGCGGGCCCGCTGGGAGCGTCTACGCATGTGGCGCACAGAAACCGCGAAGAGCGACGGAGTGCCGGCTTATGTGATTTTCCATGACGCGACGCTCGCGGAAATCGCCCGTCTCGGCCCCAATTCAATCGACGATCTGCGCGGGATTCCGGGCATGGGGGCGCGTAAACTGGACCGTTTCGGCTACGAATTGCTGCACGTCGTAGCGGCAGACTGACGTCGTCTGGCTGTTTAGCCGGATTGACAGGGGCGAAACACCGCAACCTGTTGACTCCCTTAGTATTTTCGGAATATTATGTTAGGTTCCGGTTCTTGGAATGCCTACGCGCAACTTCAGTTCGTGCGTGAGCGGGCCAGCCGGAAGTTCGATGCGCGGGCGTTTCCGCTTTGCCCGGAAACCGATGCGTCGATTTTGTTCAATTTCAGGAATAATCAATGCCAACCATCAATCAACTGGTTCGCAAAGGCCGCACGTCGGAAACGACGAAGAGCAAGAGCCCGGCTTTGCAGGACTGCCCCCAGCGTCGGGGCGTGTGCACCCGTGTGTACACCACGACGCCGAAGAAGCCGAACTCGGCACTCCGGAAGGTCGCCAAGGTTCGTCTGACGAACGGCTTCGAAGTCATTTCGTACATTGGTGGCGAAGGCCACAACCTGCAGGAACACTCGGTCGTGCTGATTCGCGGCGGCCGTGTGAAGGACTTGCCGGGTGTGCGTTACCACATGGTTCGCGGCTCGCTGGATACCCAGGGCGTCAAGGATCGTAAGCAGGCTCGCTCGAAGTACGGTGCGAAGCGTGCCAAGGCTGGCAAGTAATTTAGCCGGTCGATCGTAGTTTCAGGTCGCCTGCAAAGGCGGTAATAGCGATGGTGCCGGAATCACCGGTGCTATCGAGTAAGTGGTCACCCGACCAGGCTGGTTAGTCTTACGGATGAATCGGGTTAGTTGGTGGCCGCGGGGCTGTAAACAGCTCCAACTGAAAAGTAAAGGAAGAAACATGCCGCGTCGTCGCGAAGTCCCCAAGCGGGAAGTGTTGCCGGATCCGAAGTTTGGCAACGTTGATGTAGCAAAATTCATGAACGTGCTGATGCTCTCCGGCAAGAAGTCGGTTGCCGAGCGTATCGTGTACGGCGCTTTCGAACAGATCCAGACCAAGGGTGGCAAGGACCCGCTGGAAGTGTTCACGGTGGCGCTCAACAACGTCAAGCCGGTGGTCGAAGTGAAGAGCCGCCGCGTTGGTGGTGCGAACTATCAGGTTCCGGTCGAAGTGCGCCCGTCGCGTCGTATGGCATTGGCGATGCGTTGGCTGCGTGAAGCCGCGAAGAAGCGCAGCGAGAAGTCGATGGCCCTGCGTCTGGCAGGTGAGCTCTCCGAAGCGGCCGAAGGCCGTGGCGGCGCGATGAAGAAGCGCGACGAAGTTCACCGGATGGCAGAAGCCAACAAGGCGTTCTCGCACTTCCGTTTCTAAGCTTCCCCACCCCGGGTTTAGCGGAAAACGGAAAGAAATTCCGGGCGGGTGCGCTTCAAAGGCGCCTCGCCCGTTTGTGTTACAGCGCGATGGGCATCTCTCGCATCGCGTCATCCCAATAGAGGATCAAAGTGGCTCGCAAGACTCCTATCGAGCGCTACCGTAACATCGGTATTAGCGCTCACATCGACGCCGGCAAAACGACGACGACCGAGCGCATTCTGTTCTACACGGGCGTGAACCACAAGATTGGTGAAGTTCACGACGGCGCTGCCACCATGGACTGGATGGAGCAGGAACAGGAGCGCGGCATCACGATTACTTCCGCTGCTACCACGGCATTCTGGAAGGGCATGGCGGGCGACCGCGCCGAACACCGCATCAACATCATCGACACCCCGGGTCACGTCGACTTCACGATTGAAGTCGAGCGCTCGATGCGCGTGCTCGACGGCGCGTGCATGGTGTACTGCGCTGTGGGCGGCGTGCAGCCCCAGTCGGAAACCGTGTGGCGTCAGGCTAACAAGTACAAGGTTCCCCGTCTCGCGTTCATCAACAAGATGGACCGTACCGGCGCGAACTTCTTCAAGGTCTACGACCAGCTCAAGCTGCGTCTGAAGGCGAACCCGGTTCCGGTCGTCGTGCCTATCGGCGCGGAAGAGAACTTCACGGGCGTCGTCGATCTGATGAAGATGAAGGCGATCATTTGGGACGACGCGTCCCAAGGCACCAAGTTCTCGTACGAAGACATCCCGGCAGAGCTCGTCGACACATGCAACGAATGGCGTGAAAAGATGGTCGAAGCCGCGGCGGAAGCGAACGAAGACATGATGAACAAGTACCTCGAGTCGGGTGAGCTGACCGAAGAGGAAATCATCAAGGGTCTGCGCGACCGTACGATCGCTTGCGAAATCCAGCCGATGCTGTGCGGCACCGCGTTCAAGAACAAGGGTGTGCAGCGCATGCTGGACGCCGTGCTCGACTTCCTGCCGTCGCCGATCGACATCCCGCCGGTTACCGGCGAGCTGGAAAACGGTGAAAAGGGTGAGCGCCGCGCTGCTGACGACGAAAAGTTCTCGGCACTGGCATTCAAGATCATGACCGACCCGTTCGTCGGCCAACTGATCTTCTTCCGTGTCTACTCTGGCGTTGTGAATTCGGGCGACACCCTGCTGAACGCGACCAAGGACAAGAAGGAACGTCTGGGCCGTATTCTGCAGATGCACGCGAACCAGCGCGAAGAAATCAAGGAAGTGCGCGCAGGCGACATCGCCGCTGCGGTCGGCCTGAAGGACGCGACCACGGGCGACACGTTGTGCGATCCGACGAGCCCGATCGTGCTCGAGCGCATGGTTTTCCCGGAACCCGTGATTTCGCAGGCTGTTGAGCCGAAGACGAAGCCGGACCAGGAAAAGATGGGTCTGGCCCTGAACCGTCTGGCGCAGGAAGATCCGTCGTTCCGCGTTCAAACGGACGAAGAATCGGGTCAAACCATTATTTCGGGCATGGGCGAGCTCCACTTGGAAATTCTGGTCGACCGGATGAAGCGTGAGTTCGGCGTCGAAGCAACGGTTGGCAAGCCGCAGGTGGCTTACCGCGAAACGATTCGCGGCAAGGCGGAAGACGTTGACGGCAAGTTCGTCAAGCAGTCGGGTGGTCGCGGCCAGTACGGCCACGCGGTCATCACGCTCGAGCCGAACGAGCAAGGCAAGGGCTACGAGTTCCTGGACGAGATCAAGGGCGGTGTGATTCCGCGTGAATACATCCCGGCAGTCGACAAGGGTATCCAGGAAACGCTGAAGGCCGGCGTGCTGGCGGGCTTCCCGGTCGTGGACGTGAAGGTTCACCTGACGTTCGGTTCCTACCACGATGTCGACTCGAACGAAAACGCGTTCCGCATGGCCGGTTCGATGGCGTTCAAGGAAGCGATGCGCAAGGCACAGCCGGTCATTCTCGAACCGATGATGGCTGTCGAAGTCGAAACGCCGGAAGACTACATGGGCAACGTGATGGGCGACCTCTCTGGCCGTCGCGGTATTGTTCAGGGCATGGATGACATGGTTGGCGGCGGCAAGATCGTTCGCGCCGAAGTGCCGCTGTCGGAAATGTTCGGCTACTCGACGTCTCTGCGTTCGCTGACGCAAGGCCGTGCAACGTACACGATGGAGTTCAAGCACTATGCTGAAGCTCCGCGTAACGTGTCGGAAGCGATCATCAACGCGAAGTCGAAGTAATCGCGCGGCAAAGTCATTCAACGATTAACTTTCTGAAAGAAGAGAAACATGGCTAAAGGTAAATTCGAGCGGACCAAGCCGCACGTGAACGTGGGCACGATCGGTCACGTTGACCACGGCAAGACCACGCTGACGGCAGCGATCACGACGGTCCTGACGCAGAAGTTTGGCGGCGAAGCGAAGGCGTACGACCAGATCGACGCGGCGCCGGAAGAAAAGGCGCGTGGCATTACCATCAACACCGCGCACGTCGAGTACGAAACGGCTAACCGCCACTACGCACACGTCGACTGCCCGGGCCACGCAGACTACGTGAAGAACATGATCACGGGCGCGGCGCAGATGGACGGCGCAATCCTGGTGTGCTCGGCTGCCGACGGCCCGATGCCGCAAACGCGTGAGCACATCCTGCTGGCGCGTCAGGTTGGCGTTCCGTACATCATCGTGTTCCTGAACAAGTGCGACATGGTGGACGACGCCGAGCTGCTGGAACTCGTCGAGATGGAAGTTCGCGAACTTCTGTCGAAGTACGACTTCCCGGGCGACGACACGCCGATCATCAAGGGTTCGGCCAAGCTGGCGCTGGAAGGCGACAAGGGCGAGCTGGGCGAGGTAGCGATCATGAACCTGGCCGATGCGCTGGACACGTACATCCCGACGCCGGAGCGCGCGGTTGACGGTGCGTTCCTGATGCCGGTGGAAGACGTGTTCTCGATCTCGGGTCGCGGCACGGTAGTGACGGGTCGCGTCGAGCGCGGCGTGATCAAGGTTGGCGAGGAAATCGAGATCGTCGGTATCCGCGCAACGGCCAAGACGACCTGCACGGGCGTGGAAATGTTCCGCAAGCTGCTCGACCAGGGTCAGGCAGGCGACAACGTTGGTATCCTGCTGCGCGGCACGAAGCGTGAAGACGTGGAGCGTGGCCAGGTTCTGGCCAAGCCGGGTTCGATCAACCCGCACACGCACTTCACGGCTGAAGTGTACGTGCTGAGCAAGGACGAAGGCGGCCGTCACACGCCGTTCTTCAACAACTACCGTCCGCAGTTCTACTTCCGTACGACGGACGTGACGGGCTCGATCGAGCTGCCGAAGGACAAGGAAATGGTGATGCCGGGCGACAACGTGTCGATCACGGTGAAACTGATCAACCCGATCGCGATGGAAGAAGGTCTGCGCTTCGCAATTCGCGAAGGTGGCCGTACGGTCGGCGCTGGTGTCGTCGCCAAGATCATCGAGTAACATCGACGATTGCTGTAGCAGTCTGTAGCGCCCGGGCTCGGGCACTCGCTCTGCGCGAGCGTCCGAGCCTACGTTCTTTTTCTAATCGGCGGTGCAATATCGCCTCGCTCTTTTCAAGGAATTTGTCATGCAGAACCAGAAAATCCGCATTCGCCTGAAGGCTTTCGACTATCGCCTGATCGACCAATCGGCAGCTGAAATCGTCGATACGGCAAAGCGGACTGGCGCGATTGTTCGTGGTCCCGTACCCCTGCCGACCCGCATTCAACGCTTCGATATCCTGCGTTCGCCGCACGTCAACAAGACCTCGCGTGACCAGCTCGAAATCCGCACCCACCAGCGTTTGATGGACATCGTTGACCCGACGGACAAGACCGTCGACGCGCTCATGAAGCTGGATCTCCCGGCTGGCGTGGACGTTGAAATCAAGCTGCAGTAAGGCTTCCAGCCGTTGCCCGGCCACCCGGGCAACGCTAAGTCATTGATTGCTTGCGGAAAACGAAAAGGCTCGCTATACTGTTGAGCTTTTCGCGCATTTGCGTAAAAAAGTCGGCGTCCTGCAGCATGGTTTCATGCCCGAAGCGGTGCCGGCATTTTGTAAATTAGCCCCGACCAATCGCAGTCGGGAATGGAGAAAACGATGAGCCTTGGACTCGTAGGTCGCAAGGTTGGTATGACCCGTATCTTCACGGCTGAAGGGGATTCAATTCCCGTCACCGTGCTGGACGTGTCCGACAACCGCGTGACGCAGATCAAGACTGTTGAAACCGACGGCTACACGGCCGTGCAGGTTGCCTTCGGTACGCGCCGTGCATCCCGCGTGACGAAGCCGTTGGCAGGTCATCTCGCCAAAGCCGGTGTTCAAGCCGGTGAAATCCTCAAAGAATTCCAGATCGATGCCGCTAAGGCTGCCGAACTGTCGAGCGGCGCCGTGGTTGGTCCCGAGCTGTTCGAAGTGGGCCAGAAGGTCGACGTGCAAGGCGTGTCGATCGGTAAAGGCTACGCCGGTACCATCAAGCGTTATAACTTCTCGTCTGGCCGTGCATCACACGGTAACTCGCGCTCGCACAATGTGCCGGGCTCGATCGGTATGGCGCAGGATCCGGGTCGTGTTTTCCCGGGTAAGCGCATGACCGGTCACATGGGTGATGAGAAGGTAACGGTGCAAAACCTCGAAATCGCTCGTATCGATGCTGACCGCAAGTTGCTGCTGGTCAAGGGCGCCGTTCCGGGTGCGAAGGGTGGCAAGGTATTCGTTACGCCGGCCGTGAAGACGCGTGCCGTGAAAGGAGCGAAATAATGGAACTTAAGCTCCTGAATGCCAATGGTCAGGAAAGTGCAGGCGTTAGCGCGTCGGACGTCGTGTTCGGCCGCGACTACAACGAAGCCCTGATTCACCAGGTGGTGGTTGCGTACCAGGCGAATGCCCGTAGCGGCAACCGCGCGCAGAAGGATCGTGAGCAGGTCAAACACACGACCAAGAAGCCGTGGCGCCAGAAGGGTACGGGCCGCGCCCGTGCCGGTATGTCGTCGAGCCCGCTGTGGCGCGGCGGTGGCCGTATTTTCCCGAATTCGCCGGAAGAAAACTTTTCGCACAAGGTCAACAAGAAGATGCATCGTGCAGGTCTCTGCTCGATCTTCTCGCAGCTGGCCCGCGAAGGCCGCATCTCGGTGGTCGATGAGTTGACGCTCGAAGCGCCGAAGACGAAGCTGCTGGCCGAAAAATTCAAGGCGATGGGTCTCGATTCCGTGCTGGTGATTACCGACACGGTTGACGAAAACCTGTACCTCGCGTCGCGCAACCTCGCCCACGTGGCGGTTGTGGAGCCGCGTTACGCCGACCCGCTGTCGCTGATCTACTTCAAGAAGATCCTGATCACGAAGGCTGCGGTCGCCCAGATCGAGGAGTTGCTGTCATGAGCGAGATTCGCAAGAACGATCATCGTTTGATGCAGGTCCTGCTCGCGCCGGTGGTCTCCGAAAAGGCGACGCTGGTGGCCGACAAGAACGAACAGGTTGTGTTCGAAGTCGCGCCGGATGCCACGAAGCAGGAAGTGAAAGCTGCAGTCGAGCTGCTGTTCAAGGTGGAAGTCGATTCCGTCAACGTGCTGGTCGCGAAGGGCAAAGCCAAGCGCTTTGGTCGCTTCATGGGCAAGCGCAAGGACGTGAAGAAGGCGTACGTCTGCCTGAAGCCCGGCCAGGAAATCAACTTTGAAGCGGAGGCCAAGTAATCATGGCAATCGTGAAAGTTAAGCCGACTTCGCCGGGTCGCCGCGCGATGGTCAAGGTGGTCAACAAGGAACTGCACAAGGGCAAGCCGTTCGCAGCGCTGCTCGACACGCAGTCGTCGACCGCCG
The DNA here is from genome assembly GCF_050436385.1 of Paraburkholderia sp. MM5477-R1. Taxonomy (NCBI): domain Bacteria; kingdom Pseudomonadati; phylum Pseudomonadota; class Betaproteobacteria; order Burkholderiales; family Burkholderiaceae; genus Paraburkholderia; species Paraburkholderia sp. MM5477-R1. Next base: position 140,957 of record NZ_JBNDMC010000009.1, on the reverse strand, counting down.
GCCGTAACAACAACGGTCACATCACCACGCGTCACAAGGGTGGTGGTCACAAGCATCACTATCGTGTCGTCGACTTCCGTCGCACGAAGGATGGTATTCCCGCAAAGGTCGAGCGTCTCGAGTACGACCCGAACCGTAGCGCGAACATCGCGCTGGTTCTGTACGCAGACGGCGAGCGCCGCTACATCATCGCTCCGAAGGGTATTGCCGTCGGTCAACAGCTGATGTCGGGTTCGGAGGCGCCGATCCGCGCAGGTAACACGCTGCCGATCCGCAACATCCCGGTCGGTACGACGATTCACTGCATCGAAATGCTGCCGGGCAAGGGCGCGCAAATGGCGCGTTCGGCGGGTACGTCGGCGATGCTGCTGGCTCGCGAAGGCATCTACGCGCAGGTTCGTCTGCGTTCGGGCGAAATCCGCCGCGTTCACGTTGAATGCCGCGCAACGATCGGTGAAGTAGGCAACGAAGAGCATAGCCTCCGTCAAATCGGTAAGGCTGGTGCGAACCGCTGGCGCGGTATCCGCCCGACGGTGCGTGGCGTTGCAATGAACCCGGTCGACCACCCGCACGGTGGTGGCGAGGGCAAGACTGCGGCAGGCCGCGATCCGGTGAGCCCGTGGGGCACGCCGACGAAGGGCTATCGCACCCGCAGCAACAAGCGCACGACGAGCATGATCGTCCAGCGCCGTCACAAGCGTTAAGGAGTAGGCAATGGCACGTTCTATTAAGAAAGGTCCGTTCTGCGACGCCCATTTGCTGAAGAAGGTTGAGGCGGCTGCAGCATCGCGTGACAAGAAACCGATCAAGACCTGGTCGCGTCGCTCGACGATCCTGCCGGACTTCATCGGCCTGACGATCGCCGTTCACAACGGCCGTCAACACGTTCCGGTGTATGTCACGGAAAACATGGTCGGCCACAAGCTTGGCGAGTTCGCACTGACCCGTACGTTCAAGGGACACGCGGCCGACAAGAAGGCCAAGAAATAAGGGGCAATCAAGATGGAAGTGAAAGCAATTCATCGCGGTGCCCGCATCTCGGCGCAGAAAACGCGCCTTGTGGCTGACCAGATCCGCGGTTTGCCGGTCGACAAGGCGCTGAACGTTCTGACGTTCTCGCCGAAGAAGGCTGCGGGGATCGTGAAAAAGGTCGTGCTGTCGGCGATCGCGAATGCGGAGCACAATGAAGGCGCCGATATCGACGAGCTCAAGATCAAGAGCATCTACGTCGACAAGGCAGCATCGCTGAAGCGTTTCACCGCGCGCGCTAAAGGCCGCGGTAACCGCATCGAGAAGCAATCCTGTCACATCACTGTGACGGTCGGGAATTAAGGGGTCATACGATGGGACAGAAAATTCATCCGACTGGCTTCCGTTTGGCCGTCAGCCGCAATTGGGCTTCACGTTGGTACGCGAACAACAACAATTTCGCGGCGATGTTGCAGGAAGACATCGGTGTTCGTGAATACCTGAAGAAGAAGCTGAAGAACGCGTCCGTCGGCCGCGTTGTGATCGAGCGTCCTGCAAAGAACGCGCGTATCACGATTTTCAGCTCGCGTCCGGGTGTCGTGATCGGCAAGAAGGGTGAAGACATCGAACTGCTGAAGTCCGAGCTGCAAAAGCGCATGGGCGTTCCGGTTCACGTCAACATCGAAGAAATCCGCAAGCCGGAAACGGACGCGCAACTGATCGCTGATTCGATCACGCAACAGCTCGAGCGCCGGATCATGTTCCGCCGCGCGATGAAGCGTGCGATGCAGAACGCGATGCGTCTGGGTGCTCAAGGCATCAAGATCATGAGCGCTGGCCGTCTGAACGGTATCGAAATCGCCCGTACGGAATGGTATCGCGAAGGTCGCGTGCCGCTTCATACGCTGCGTGCGGATATCGACTACGCAACGTCGGAAGCAAAGACGACGTACGGCATCATCGGCGTGAAGGTGTGGGTCTACAAGGGCGACACGCTCGGCCGCAACGACGCACCGGTGGTCGAAGAAGTCGCCGAAGAAAAGCGTCCGCGCCGCAATGCACGTCCGGGTGGCGATCGCCGTCCGCGTCGTGATGGCGAAGGTGGTGGCCCGGCAGGTGCACGCCGTGGCGCTCCCCGACGTGCTGGCGGTGCCGGCGGCGACGGGAAGACTGGAGAATAACGATGCTGCAACCGAAACGCAGAAAGTATCGCAAAGAGCAGAAAGGTCGTAACACCGGCGTTGCTACCCGCGGCAACGCGGTGTCGTTCGGTGAGTTCGGCCTGAAGGCTGTCGGTCGTGGCCGTCTGACCGCGCGCCAGATTGAAGCGGCGCGTCGTGCAATGACGCGTCACATCAAGCGCGGTGGCCGCATCTGGATCCGGATCTTCCCGGACAAGCCGATCTCGACCAAGCCGGCGGAAGTGCGTATGGGTAACGGTAAGGGTAACCCGGAGTACTACGTCGCTGAGATTCAACCGGGCAAGATGCTGTACGAAATGGACGGCGTAACCGAAGAACTGGCGCGCGAAGCGTTCCGTCTGGCTGCAGCGAAGCTGCCGCTGAAGACGACGTTTATCGTGCGTCAGCTCGGCGCCTAAGGAGCAAATGATGAAGGCTTCCGAACTTCACCAGAAAGATCAGGCCGCGCTCAACAAGGAGCTGTCGGACCTGTTGAAGGCGCAATTCGGCCTGCGCATGCAACTCGCGACCCAGCAGCTCACGAACACGAGCCAGCTGAAGAAGGTCCGTCGCGACATCGCGCGTGTGCGGACCGTCCTGACTGAGAAGGCGAACCAGAAATGAACGATAGCGTAAAAACCTCGCTCAAGCGGACGCTGGTCGGCAAGGTCGTCAGCAACAAGATGGACAAGACGGTTACCGTGCTGGTCGAGCACCGCGTGAAGCACCCGATCTACGGCAAGTACGTCGTGCGGTCGAAGAAGTACCACGCGCATGACGACGCGAACACGTACAACGAGGGTGACCTCGTTGAAATCCAGGAAACTCGTCCGATTTCGAAGACGAAGGCTTGGGTTGTGGCTCGCCTGGTCGAGGCTGCTCGCGTCATCTAATGTCGCAAAGCTGTAGAAGTAGTTGAAATCGCAGTAAGTTTCGCTTGCAAGACCGAGATTATTTGATATAATTTCGGTCTTCCCTCTTTGTGGGAGCCCCGTCGCGGGCGAAGTTGGTGGGGGAAGCGGTTCGGGCGCCAGCCCAGACCGACGGATTCACCGGATTGCGATGGCGGGTTTCGTTTGCCGTCGCTGCTGTTCTAACCCAAGCAGCCGATCGGCTGACGGGACCAAGACTGACCGGGAAGCGCCATGGTGGCGTGACCGGATTAAGTTGGGAAAGATAAACCATGATCCAGACCGAAACTCGGCTTGAAGTGGCCGACAACACGGGTGCACGTGAAGTCATGTGCATCAAGGTGCTCGGCGGCTCGAAGCGTCGTTATGCCAGCATTGGCGACATCATCAAGGTGACTGTCAAAGAGGCAACGCCGCGCGGGCGCGTGAAGAAAGGCGAAATCTACAACGCCGTGGTGGTTCGCACCGCCAAGGGCGTGCGTCGTCAGGACGGCTCGCTGATCAAGTTCGACGGCAACGCGGCTGTGTTGCTCAACACCAAGCTCGAACCGATCGGTACCCGTATTTTTGGGCCTGTCACGCGCGAGTTGCGTAGCGAACGATTCATGAAGATCGTTTCGCTGGCGCCTGAAGTGCTGTAAGGAGTCGCGATGAACAAGATTCGCAAGAGTGACGAAGTTATCGTCATCACCGGCAAAGATAAGGGCAAGCGTGGCGTGGTGCTGGCCGTTCACGGCGAGACCGTGACTGTCGAGGGCATCAACCTCGTCAAGAAGCACGTCAAGCCGAACCCGATGAAGGGTACGACGGGCGGCGTGGAAGCCAAGACGATGCCGCTGCAAATTTCGAACGTCGCATTGGTGGACGCGAATGGCAAGCCATCGCGTGTAGGCATCAAGGTCGAAGGGGGCAAGAAGGTCCGTTTCCTGAAGACGACCGGTGCCGTACTGAGCGCCTGACGCTGCGGAGTAAAAAATGGCTCGTTTGCAAGAGTTTTACAAAGAGAAGGTTGTACCCGGCCTCATCGAGAAGTTCGGTTACAAGTCCGTGATGGAAGTGCCGCGCATCACCAAGATCACCCTGAACATGGGCCTTGGCGAAGCCGTTGCTGACAAGAAGATCATCGAAAACGCCGTTGGCGATCTGACGAAGATCGCGGGCCAGAAGCCGGTGATCACGAAGGCACGCAAGGCAATCGCTGGCTTCAAGATCCGTCAGGGCTATCCGATCGGTGCAATGGTCACGCTGCGTGGCCAGGCAATGTACGAATTCCTGGACCGTTTCGTGACGGTTGCGCTCCCCCGTGTGCGCGACTTCCGTGGCGTGTCGGGCAAGGCGTTCGATGGTCGCGGCAACTACAACGTCGGTGTGAAAGAGCAGATCATTTTCCCCGAAATCGACTACGACAAGATCGACGCACTGCGTGGGCTGAACATCAGCATCACGACGACTGCGAAGACTGACGACGAAGCAAAGGCTCTGCTCGCCAGCTTCAAGTTCCCGTTCAGAAACTGAGGTTACCGTGGCTAAACTGGCACTGATCGAACGTGAAAAGAAGCGTGCTCGCCTCGCCGCCAAGTACGCTCCCAAGCGTGCAGCATTGAAGGCAATCATTGGCGATACGAGCAAGTCGGAAGAAGAGCATTACGCAGCACGCCTGGAACTGCAGCAACTGCCGCGAAACTCTAACCCGACCCGTAAGCGCAACCGTTGCGCAATTACCGGTCGTCCGCGCGGCACGTTCCGTAAATTCGGGCTGGCGCGTAACAAGATTCGCGAAATCGCGTTCCGCGGCGAGATCCCTGGCCTGACCAAGGCGAGCTGGTAATAGGAGAAACATAAATGAGCATGAGTGATCCTATCGCCGATATGCTGACTCGCATCCGCAATGCGCAGATGGTCGAGAAGGTTTCGGTGACTATGCCCTCGTCGAAAGTCAAGGTTGCGATTGCGCAGGTCCTGAAGGACGAAGGTTATATCGACGATTTCGCAGTGAAGTCCGAAGGTGCGAAGTCGGAATTGAACATCGTGTTGAAGTATTACGCTGGCCGTCCGGTCATCGAGCGCATTGAACGCGTCTCGAAGCCTGGTCTGCGTGTGTACCGCGGCCGTAACGACATCCCCGTGGTCATGAATGGCCTGGGCGTGGCAATCGTGTCGACGCCGAAGGGCGTGATGACGGACCGCAAGGCACGTGCAACGGGCGTTGGCGGCGAAGTCATCTGCTATGTCGCTTAAGGCCGAAAGGAGAGAAACATGTCTCGAGTAGGTAAGAGCCCAATCGCGCTGCAAGGCGCGGAAGTGGCCCTGAGCGCCGACAGCATTACTGTCAAGGGTCCGCTGGGTACGATTTCGCAGGCTGCCAACAGCCTCGTGAAGGTAGTGAACGACAGCGGCACGCTGAAGTTCGAGCCGGTCGATGAAAGCCGCGAGGCGAATGCGATGTCGGGCACGATGCGCGCGCTGGTTGCGAACATGGTGCACGGCGTGACGAAGGGTTTCGAGCGCAAGCTGACGCTGGTTGGCGTCGGTTACCGCGCACAAGCGCAAGGCGACAAGCTGAACCTGTCGCTGGGTTTCTCGCACCCGGTGGTGCACCAGATGCCGGCTGGCGTCAAGGCAGAAACCCCGTCGCAAACCGAAATCGTGATCAAGGGGATCAACAAGCAACAAGTCGGTCAAGTCGCTGCAGAAGTGCGCGGCTACCGTCCGCCGGAGCCCTACAAGGGCAAGGGCGTGCGTTACGCCGATGAGGTTGTGATCCTCAAAGAAACGAAGAAGAAGTAAGGGTGCGCAATCATGGATAAGACTCAATCTCGCCTGCGCCGCGCTCGTCAGACGCGTATAAAGATCGCTGAGCTGCAGGTCGCGCGTCTCGCCGTGCATCGCACGAACACGCACATCTATGCGCAAGTGTTCTCGCCGTGCGGCACCAAGGTGCTCGCTAGCGCGTCGACGCTCGAAGCCGAAGTGCGTGCGCAACTGGCCGATCAATCGGGAAAGGGCGGCAACGTTGCTGCTGCCACCCTGATCGGCAAGCGCATTGCAGAAAAGGCTAAGGCTGCCGGCATCGAATCCGTCGCCTTCGACCGTTCGGGTTTCCGTTACCACGGCCGCGTGAAAGCGCTGGCTGACGCGGCGCGCGAAGCCGGACTCAAGTTCTAAGGGAAGAATTCGTCATGGCAAAGATGCAAGCTAAAGTTCAGGCTGACGAACGCGACGACGGCCTTCGTGAAAAAATGATCGCGGTTAACCGCGTGACCAAGGTCGTGAAGGGTGGCCGTATTCTCGGCTTCGCTGCACTGACCGTGGTTGGCGACGGTGATGGCCGCGTCGGTATGGGCAAGGGCAAGGCGAAGGAAGTACCGGTCGCTGTCCAGAAGGCGATGGAACAGGCTCGCCGCAACATGTTCAAGGTGCCGTTGAAGAACGGTACCTTGCAACACGAAGTGCACGGTAAGCACGGCGCATCGACGGTCCTCCTCGCTCCGGCGAAGGACGGTACCGGCGTCATCGCAGGCGGCCCGATGCGCGCCGTGTTCGACGTGATGGGCGTGCAGAACGTTGTGGCCAAGAGCCACGGCTCGACGAACCCGTACAACCTCGTTCGTGCGACGCTCGATGGTCTGCGCAAGCAGTCCACGCCGGCCGACATCGCTGCGAAGCGTGGCAAGTCCGTCGAAGAAATTCTGGGCTAAAGGTGGACACCATGTCTGATAAAACTGTCAAGGTCCAGCTCGTCAAGAGCCTGATCGGCACCCGTGAATCGCACCGTGCAACGGTGCGTGGCCTGGGCCTGCGCCGACTCAACTCGGTTAGCGAGTTGCAGGATACGCCGGCTGTGCGCGGCATGATCAACAAGGTTTCGTACCTCGTTAAGGTCATCAGCTAAGCGGCTGACCAGGACTCAAGGAGTTGATAATGGAATTGAATAACCTGAAGCCGGCCGAAGGCGCGAAGCACGCAAAGCGCCGCGTTGGTCGCGGCATCGGCTCCGGCCTCGGCAAGACCGCTGGCCGTGGTCACAAGGGTCAGAAGTCGCGTTCGGGCGGCTTTCACAAGGTTGGCTTTGAAGGCGGTCAAATGCCGCTGCAACGTCGCCTGCCGAAGCGTGGCTTCACCTCGCTGACGAAGGAATTCGTCGGTGAAGTACGTCTCTCGGATCTGGAGAAGCTGCCGGTCGACGAAATCGATCTGCTGGCTCTCAAGCAAGCCGGCCTCGTCGGCGAGCTGATCCGTAGCGCCAAGATCATTGCAACGGGCGAGCTCAAGCGCAAGGTCGTTGTGAAGGGTCTGGGTGCGACGAAGGGCGCACGTGCTGCTATCGAGGCAGCCGGTGGCTCTTTTGCCGAGTAACGCGCGAGTTAATTGCCGTCACTAGCACTTGCATCGGAGAAGGTACTTGGCTAACAGCCCGAGTCTCGCAAAACCCGGTCGCAGCGCGGCGAAGTTTGGCGATTTGCGCCGGCGAGCAGTGTTCCTGCTGCTGGCGCTAGTCGTCTACCGTATCGGCGCGCATATTCCGGTGCCGGGTATCGACCCGGACCAACTGGCGAAACTGTTCCAAAGCCAGTCGGGCGGCATCCTTGGCATGTTTAACATGTTCTCGGGTGGCGCACTTTCGCGGTTCACGATTTTCGCGCTGGGGATCATGCCGTACATTTCGGCGTCGATCATCATGCAGTTGCTGGCGATTGTTTCGCCGCAGCTCGAAGCGCTGAAAAAGGAAGGGCAGGCAGGTCAGCGAAAGATTACGCAGTACACGCGGATCTTCACGGTTGTGCTGGCGACGTTCCAGGCGTTCGGTATTGCCGTCGCTCTGGAAAATCAGCCGGGCCTCGTGATCGATCCGGGGATGGTATTCCGCTTGACGACGGTCGTGACGCTGGTGACCGGCACGATGTTCCTGATGTGGCTGGGTGAGCAGATCACGGAGCGCGGGCTTGGCAACGGTATCTCGATCATCATATTCGGCGGTATTGCGGCGGGTTTCCCGAACGCAATCGGTGGTCTCTTTGAACTGGTGCGAACCGGCTCGATGAGCATCATCTCGGCGATTATCGTCGTCGCGCTGATTGCTGCTGTGACCTATGTGGTGGTGTTCATCGAACGCGGCCAGCGCAAGATACTTGTGAATTATGCGAAGCGGCAGGTGGGCAACAAGATTTACGGCGGCCAGTCTTCGCATTTGCCGCTGAAGCTGAATATGTCGGGCGTGATTCCACCGATCTTCGCATCGTCGATCATTCTCTTCCCGGCAACTATCCTGAACTGGTTCAGTTCGGGCTCGCGTACCAGCTGGTTCGCAGACACGTTGCACAACGTTGCCGAAGCCCTGAAGCCCGGTCAACCGGTGTACGTGTTGCTGTACGCGTTGGCGATCGTCTTCTTCTGCTTCTTTTACACTGCACTGGTGTTTAACAGCAGGGAAACGGCCGACAACCTGAAAAAGAGCGGCGCTTTCGTCCCAGGTATCCGCCCGGGCGATCAGACGGCGCGATATATCGACCGCATCCTCACGCGTTTGACGCTTGCCGGTGCGATCTACATCGTGTTCGTTTGCCTGCTGCCTGAATTTCTGGTGCTACGCTGGAACGTGCCGTTTTATTTTGGTGGAACGTCGCTGCTGATCATTGTCGTCGTCACAATGGATTTCATGGCGCAGGTGCAGTCGTACGTTATGTCGCAACAGTATGAATCGCTGCTGAAGAAAGCTAATTTCAAAGGCGGCGGCGTCCCGATGCGTTGAAAGGACTTATGGCCAAAGACGATGTTATCCAGATGCAGGGCGAAGTAATCGAGAACCTGCCTAATGCTACCTTCAGGGTGAAGCTGGAAAACGGCCATGTCGTGTTGGGACACATATCCGGCAAAATGCGGATGCACTACATCCGGATCTTGCCGGGCGACAAGGTGACGGTTGAATTGACGCCTTACGATCTGTCGCGTGCGCGGATCGTGTTCCGGGCGAAGTGATTTGAAAAAAGGGTAATATCATGAAAGTGATGGCATCGGTTAAGCGCATTTGCCGCAATTGCAAGATTATCAAGCGCAAAGGCGTTGTGCGCGTGATTTGCAGTTCTGATCCGCGCCACAAACAGCGTCAAGGCTGAACGCCGCGCTTTTGCTTGCGCTTTTTGTTTGAGGAAAAACAATGGCTCGTATCGCAGGGGTTAACATCCCGAATCACCAGCATACTGAAATCGGCCTGACGGCTATTTACGGTGTCGGTCGCACGCGCTCGCGCGACATTTGCGTCGCTGCTGGTGTGGCATTTTCGAAGAAGGTCAAAGACCTGACTGACGCAGACCTCGAAAAGCTGCGTGAAGAAGTCGGCAAGTTCATCGTTGAAGGCGATCTGCGCCGTGAAACGACGATGAACATCAAGCGCCTGATGGATCTCGGCTGCTATCGTGGCGTGCGGCATCGTAAGGGTCTGCCCCTGCGCGGCCAGCGTACGCGTACGAATGCCCGTACGCGCAAGGGTCCGCGTCGTGCAGCGCAATCGCTGAAGAAGTAAGCGGAACTGACAGTTACAGGAAAACGTAATGGCTAAGGCTTCGAACAACTCCGCGGCGCAACGCGTTCGCAAGAAGGTCAAGAAGAACGTCGCCGAGGGCGTGGTTCACGTTCACGCGTCGTTCAACAACACCATCATCACGATCACCGACCGTCAAGGCAACGCGCTTGCCTGGGCAACGTCGGGCGGTCAGGGCTTCAAGGGTTCGCGTAAGTCGACTCCGTTTGCAGCTCAGGTCGCAGCTGAATCAGCTGGCCGCGTGGCGATGGAATACGGCGTGAAGAACCTCGAAGTGCGGATCAAGGGCCCCGGTCCTGGCCGGGAATCGGCGGTGCGCGCGCTGCATGGTCTTGGCATCAAGATCACCGCGATCTCCGACGTGACGCCGGTCCCGCATAACGGCTGCCGTCCGCCGAAGCGTCGTCGTATCTAAGACGCTGGTATTTCGAGCGCCTGTTCCCGCCTTGCGCGGTGGCGGGCTGCGCGTGTTATTGAATTGACTAAGCCCACCGTTCGACTCAAAGGGTTCGGACTAGCGCGAGTGGAAGCATTCGCGTGATAAATCACAGAAGGAATCAACGTGGCACGTTATATCGGCCCCAAGGCCAAGCTGTCCCGCCGGGAAGGCACTGACCTCTTCCTGAAGAGCGCGCGCCGTTCGCTCGCTGACAAGTGCAAGCTTGACAGCAAGCCCGGCCAGCACGGCCGTACCTCGGGCGCACGTACGTCCGACTATGGCACTCAGCTGCGCGAGAAGCAAAAAGTAAAGCGTATCTACGGTGTCCTCGAGCGCCAGTTCCGTCGCTACTTCGCTGAAGCAGACCGCCTGAAGGGCAACACGGGTGAGAACCTGCTGCAACTGCTCGAATCGCGTCTGGACAACGTCGTGTATCGCATGGGCTTTGGCTCGACGCGCGCTGAAGCACGTCAGCTCGTTGGCCACAAGGCAATCACGGTGAACGGCGTCGTAACGAACATCCCGTCGATGCAGGTGAAGGCTGGGGACGTCGTCGCCGTGCGCGAACAGAAGCGCAAGCAGGCTCGCATCATTGAGGCGCTGTCGCTCGCTGAGCAAGGCGGCATGCCGAGCTGGGTCGCGGTCGACGCGAAGAAGTTCGAAGGTACCTTCAAGCAGAAGCCGGAACGCAGCGACATCGCTGGCGACATCAACGAAAGCCTGATCGTCGAATTGTATTCGCGGTAATCGGATTGACGGCCGGGGCGCCCTGATTGCGTTGCGCAAGGGGGCGTCTCGGCTGTTTATTTTCAGGTTGTTACCGGTCAGCCTTATCGGTGTAACGAGCCGAGGGTATTGAAAAGGAAAACCTATGCAAACCAGTTTGTTGAAGCCCAAGATTATTGCAGTTGAATCGCTTGGCGAAAGCCACGCGAAAGTGGTCATGGAGCCGTTTGAACGCGGTTATGGCCACACCTTGGGCAACGCGCTTCGGCGCGTGCTGTTGTCGTCGATGGTGGGCTATGCCCCGACCGAGGTGACGATTGCAGGCGTCGTGCACGAGTATTCGACGCTCGACGGTGTACAAGAGGATGTGGTCAACCTGTTGTTGAACCTGAAGGGCGTCGTCTTCAAGCTGCATAATCGTGACGAAGTGACGGTTACGCTGCGGAAGGAAGGCGAAGGCGTGGTCACGGCCGGCGATATCGAACTCGCACACGATTGCGAAGTCATCAATCCCGATCACGTGATTGCGCATCTGTCGAAGGGCGGCAAGCTCGACGTGCAGATCAAGGTCGAAAAGGGCCGCGGCTATGTGCCGGGCAATGTGCGTCGTTACGGTGAAGAGTCGGCCAAGATCATCGGCCGGATCGTGCTGGACGCCTCGTTTTCGCCGGTTCGTCGCGTGAGCTACGCGGTCGAAAGCGCTCGCGTCGAGCAGCGCACCGACCTCGACAAGCTCGTGATGAACATCGAGACCAACGGTGTGATTTCGCCGGAAGAAGCGATCCGACAATCGGCGCGCATTCTGGTCGATCAGTTGTCGGTGTTCGCGGCGCTGGAAGGTACCGAAGCAGCGGCGGAAGCGCCGTCGCGCGCACCGCAGATCGATCCGATCCTGCTGCGTCCGGTCGACGATCTCGAACTGACGGTTCGTTCCGCGAACTGCCTGAAGGCCGAGAACATCTACTACATCGGCGACCTGATCCAGCGTACCGAGAACGAACTGCTCAAGACTCCGAATCTGGGTCGCAAGTCGCTGAACGAGATCAAGGAAGTTCTGGCATCGCGTGGGCTGACGCTCGGCATGAAGCTCGAAAACTGGCCGCCGGCTGGTCTCGACAAGTAAGCGGACAACTCGGTCGGGTGTGGACCCGCGAATTGCACCGCTGTACTGTACTGGCAAAGGCGCGGATTTTCCTTTAAAATCCGCGTCTTGTCTTTTGTCACTACCGGCCCGTGCGCTCACTGTTTGTAGTCGATGCTGCAGAACGAGTGCGATAGAAGAGCTGGACCAAAACTTTGAACTGAAGGAATTAACATGCGTCACCGTCATGGTCTGCGGAAACTGAACCGCACGAGCAGCCACCGTTTGGCAATGCTCCGTAACATGTCCAACTCGCTGATCGAGCACGAAGTCATCAAGACCACGCTGCCGAAGGCCAAGGAACTTCGTAAAGTCGTCGAGCCGCTGATCACGCTCGGCAAGAAGCCGTCGCTCGCAAACCGTCGTCTGGCGTTCAACCGCCTGCGCGATCGTGACTCGGTCACGAAGCTGTTCGACGTGCTCGGCCCGCGCTACGCAAACCGTCCGGGCGGCTACCTGCGCGTGCTGAAGTTCGGCTTCCGCGTCGGTGACAATGCGCCGATGGCACTGGTCGAACTGCTCGACCGTCCGGAAGTCGAAGAAACGGAAGTGCAAGAAGCTGAGTAAGCTTTCTGCTTCGACAAAAAGCCAGGCGCATCGCCTGGCTTTTTTGTTTTCTGCGGCGGATTTTTCATTGATAGCGAAAGCCGCTTCGCAGTGACCAAATGTCGCGGCCGCACCGCGTGGCGCCCTGCAGGGCGACAGGGCCAGGTGATACGATATCGGGATCGAAATCCTGCGCCGCCGGAGCTTGGTGTGAGTGTGAATGTGACCTTGGTGCTGACAACGGTGCCGGATGCGGCCGGCGCTCAAAAGCTCGCAGCCGACGCGCTCGCCGCTCGCCTTTGCGCGTGCGTCACCCAGCTAGGCAGCGTGCAGTCGAGCTATCACTGGCAGGGCGCGATCGAAACCGCGCAGGAAATCCAGCTGCTGTTCAAGACCAGCGCCGCTCGCGCGCTCGAACTGGAGCAATACATTCAGGCTCACCATCCCTACGGCACGCCGGAAATCCTCTCATGGCAAGCGACGGCCTCCGCCGCCTACGGCCAGTGGATCACTGCTGAAACCCAACGCCCTGTTCATGTTTAACGGTCTCGACCGGCGCGCGCGCGCTGCGCTGCGCACCGCATTCTTTCTGCTCGGCTGGGTGTTCCTCGCGCAAGTCGCCACGCTCGCGCGCGCCGCGGACGACTTCCTCGACCCGTCCGTCGCGTTCCGGTTCAGCGCGACCGAGGCCCCCGGCCAAGTCGTCGTCACCTACAAGATTGCGGACGGCTACTACATGTACCGCGAGCGCTTCGCGTTCGCGACCCGCAACGGCACGGCGACGCTTGGCGAGCCTGAACTGCCAGGCGGTCATGTGAAGTTCGATCAGACATTCGACAAGAATGTCGAGACGTATCGCAACGAGCTGACGATTCGTATTCCGGTCAAGCAGGCTGCCGGACCGTTCGATCTTGCGGTGACGTCGCAGGGCTGCGCCGACGCGGGCATCTGCTACCCCCCGATGGAGCGCGTGTACCACGTGAGCAGCGAGGCGCTGCAGCTGGCTGGCAGCAGGGCGGCGACCCCAACCGCGCAACAATCGGCCGCCGCTGACGACGAACCTTGGTACGAACGCGCCACCAGCGCCGATTACGCGCAGTCGCTGCTGCAGCGTGGCGGTTTTTTTGCGATCGTCGGGCTTTATTTCGTTGCCGGCGCCATTCTGAGCTTGCTGCCGTGCTCGTATCCGATGATTCCGATTCTGTCGGCGATCATCATCGGTGAGGGAGCGCGCGTCACGCGCAGGCGTGGCTTCGCGCTGTCGCTCGCGTATGTAGTCGGGATGGCGCTCGTGTACACGGTGCTGGGTGTCGTGGCGGCACTCGTCGGGCAGAGTCTCGGCGCATGGCTGCAGAACCCGTGGGTGCTCGGCGCGTTCGGCGGGCTTCTGACGATTTTCGCGCTGCTGCTGATCGCCGGTGTGGATCTCGAACTGCCGCCGCGCTGGCGCGATCGCATGTCGAGCGCGTCAGCGGGACGCTCGGGTGGCAAATTTACCGCGGTCGCCGTGATGGGCGCGCTGTCGGCGCTGGTGGTCGGCGCCTGCATGACCGCGCCGCTTTTTGCGGTGCTCGCGTTCATTGCGCATACCGGCAACGCCGTGCTCGGTGGCGCGGCGCTGTTCTCGATGGGCATCGGGCTCGGGCTGCCGCTGCTGATCATTGGCCTCGGCGCGGGTACACTGCTGCCGCGCGCGGGCAAGTGGATGGACAGCGTAAAAGTGTTCTTTGGCGTCGTTCTGCTGGCCGCGGCGCTGTGGATTGTTTGGCCGGTGCTCGGCGGGGCGGCGTCGATGCTGTTGAGCGCCCTCTGGCTGCTGATCGCCGCGGTTGCGCTCGGCCTGTTTTCCAAGTCGGTTGCAGGCGCCTCGATATGGCACCGGCTTGGGCGGGCGGTCGGCGTCGTGATGGCGGTTTGGGCAGCCGCGCTTCTAGTTGGCCTCGCGGCGGGATCGTTGGATCCGCTGCGACCGCTGGCGGTGCTCGCGGCTCGCGTCGGCAATCAGGCGAGCATCGCGAAGGATGGCTCCGGCGCGGCCGCAACGGCGCCGCACAGCGAATTGACGTTCGCGCCGGTACGTTCATCGGATCAGCTCGACCAGGCCGTCAAAACGGCGGCGCAGCCAGCCATGCTCGATTTTTACGCGGACTGGTGCGTGAGCTGCAAGGAGATGGAGAAATTCACCTTCAGCGACCCGCGCGTTCAGGCGAAGCTGAAGCAGATGAATCTGCTGCGCGCCGACGTCACTGCGAACAATACCGACGACCAGGCGCTGCTCAAGCGCTTCAATCTGTTCGGGCCGCCGGGGATTATTTTTTTCGATCAGGGTGGCAAGGAAGTGTTGCGGGAGGTCGGCTACGAATCGGCGGATAAATTCCTGCGCACACTGGATCGGGCGAGTGCATCGGGGGTGTAATCGAAGGCCGCGGGGCGTTGCAAGACCGCCGCTTCGCAAACTGCAGCACAAAAAAACGGAGGCGAAACCCTAAGGTTCGCCTCCGTTTTTTTCTCGACGGCCGCGCGCTAAACCGCGCCTGGCTTACTTCTGCGAACGCAGGATCTTCGCGGCATCCAGCGCGAAATACGTCAGCACGCCGTCCGCGCCTGCACGCTTGAACGCGAGCAGCGATTCCATCATCACCTTGTCGTGATCGAGCCAGCCATTCTGCGCGGCGGCCTTCAGCATGGCGTATTCGCCGCTTACCTGGTACACGTAGGTGGGGAACTGGAACTCGTCCTTCACGCGACGCACGATGTCCAGATACGGCATGCCCGGCTTGACCATCACCATGTCCGCGCCTTCGTTGATGTCGGCCTGCACTTCGCGCAGCGCCTCGTTGGAATTTGCCGGGTCCATCTGGTAGGTCATCTTGTTGCTCTTGCCGAGGTTCGTCGCGGAACCGACGGCATCGCGGAACGGGCCGTAGAACGCCGAAGCGTACTTCGCCGCGTACGCCATGATGCGCGTGTGGATGTGGTCCTCGCTCTCGAGCATTTCGCGGATCGCACCAATGCGTCCGTCCATCATGTCCGACGGCGCGACGATGTCGACGCCGGCTTCCGCCTGCGCACGAGCCTGCTCGACGAGGATCTCGACGGTTTCGTCGTTGATCACGTAGCCGGCTTCGTCGAGCACGCCGTCCTGACCATGGCTCGTATACGGATCGAGCGCCACGTCGGTGAGCACGCCGAGCTCCGGAAAATTCTTCTTCAACTCACGCACCGCGCGCGGGATCAGGCCCGCCGGGTTGGCCGCTTCACGGCCTTCGGGCGTCTTCAGCGAGGGCTCGATCGCGGGAAACAGAGACAACACCGGCACGCCCAGTTCGACGCACTGCCCGGCGACGCCCATCAGCAGATCGACCGACACGCGCTCGACGCCCGGCATCGACGGCACGGCTTGCCGCACGTTGGTTCCCTCGACGATGAACACGGGGTAAATCAGATCGTTGGTCGTGAGGAGGTTTTCGCGCATCATGCGACGCGAGAAGTCGTCACGGCGCATGCGGCGCGGACGGTAGTGCGGGTAGAAGCTCATATCGAATCGAAGATCGTGGATAGGTGGAGTGGACAAATAGCACCTGGCTCCGCTCCCGGAAACTTTTCGAGACAATGGTATATCATACCGATCGAGCAAGGCGCCTAGCGCTGACCTCCCCGCTTCTCCTCCCTGAGCGGGTGCCTGTCGTTTTTCGATTAGGCTGTTTGACCCGCCGTTCAAGCGGCGGGTTTTTTTATGCGCGGCCGCAAACGCGCTCTGACGTGGGTTTTACAGGCATATCACGCGTGCCGCGGGATTCCTGCATTGATATGCGTTCAGCCCGCGGCCGGCGTTTCGCCTGTTTCGCCCGCTGCCTCCGGGATCAGCCAGCTCTCGATCAGCTCATGCGCTTCATCGAGCCCCGTTCGCTTGAGCGCCGAAAACAGTTGCGCGGTGAGTTCGCCGCGATAGCCCGCAGCCCGATATTCGGCCAGTCCCTTCTGCGCGGTGCGCAACGCGTTCGTGCTTTCCTGACGCGTCAATTTGTCGCATTTGGTGAGCAGCGTGTGGATCGGCTTGCCGGTCGGCGCGAACCACTCGATCATGCGCCGATCGAGATCCGTCAGAGGGCGGCGCGAATCCATCATGAGGATCATGCCGCGCAGTTGCGAGCGCGATTGCAGATACGTGGACAGCAGCGCTTCCCAGTGCGCCTTCGCCGCACCCGGCACTTCCGCATAACCGTAGCCCGGCAGGTCGACCAGATAGGCGGTCGGCTCATCCGCCTTGCCAACCGAAAAATAATTGATGTGCTGCGTGCGGCCAGGCGTCTTACTTGCGAATGCAAGTCGCTTCTGATTGCAGAGCACGTTGATCGCGGTCGATTTGCCCGCGTTCGAGCGTCCCGCGAAAGCGATCTCGGGCTGCGCGGTGGCCGGCAGGTCGCGCAGATGATTGACGGTGGTATAGAAGCGGGATTCGTGGAGCAGGAAGGGCATGGTGGAAGCCAGATTGGAGAAGCTGCGGAGCCCGCAGCGGGGACGGGGTCAAGCCCGACTGGCGTCTAAGCGATTAGCGAGTTATTGTACAATACGATGGTTTACTGAAAACCTTAGGAGGCCGCCCCACGTGCCTTGGCGGCTCCTGGCGGTCACTCGGTCGCCGTCGTCGTACTTTGCAGAACATCTAAAATCCCACAAGACGAGACAGGGTGTGCGAATGAATCGACTGTGCAAGACTCTGATGGTGCTTCATGTAACGGCAGGTCTTTCAGGTTTGGCAATTCAGGCACGAGCAGCAGATCCGGCAAAGCCGGACATCAATCGGGGGCAGGCAATCGCGGTACAGGTATGCGCGTCATGTCACGGCGCAGACGGCAACAGTGCCGGCGGCGCATACCCGAAACTGGCGGGCCAGCATCCTGAGTACCTCGTCAAGCAGCTCAGAGATTTCAAGGCGCAGCCGGGCGCCGAACAGGCCGCGCGCAACAATGCGATCATGGCGGGCATGGCCGCCGCGCTTTCCGATCAGGACATGATCAACGTCGCGGCTTACTTCTCGACGCAGACGCCCAAGCCAGGCTATGCGCACAACAAGAAGACCGTCGCGGTGGGGCAGCAGATCTATCGCGGTGGGATTGCCGACCGCGGGGTGCCGGCCTGCGCGGCCTGTCACGGGCCCACGGGGCAGGGCATTCCGATCCAGTATCCACGCCTGTCGGGGCAGTGGGCCGAGTACTCGGTGACGCAATTGACCGCGTTCACGCAAGGTCCGGGCGCTCGTAATAACAACGACGCGATGCATGCGATAGCATCGCGTCTGTCGGACAACGAAATCAAAGCGGTTGCCGACTACATCGCGGGCCTGCATTAAGCGCTTCGTCCGCGCAAATCCAACCGGCCCGGCGAGGCCGGTGAAAAACAAGAAAAGGGTGAGGGTGTCGTCGCTACGACAGCCCTTCACCCTTTTTTGCTGTTCAGTCGGAGATTGAATGAGCGTCACCACGTCGGGTCTGCAGTCGAAGTCGGGCAATCGCGTCATGCGCAGCGCCATCGAGCTCCTGAGCTCGATGCGTTTCGCCATTGCGCTGCTCGTCATTCTGTCGATCGCCAGCATCATCGGTACCGTCCTCACGCAGGACGATCCGTATCCCAACTACGTCAACCAGTTCGGTCCGTTCTGGGCGGACATCTTCCGCGCGCTGAGCCTCTACACGGTGTACAGCTCGTGGTGGTTCATGCTGATTCTCGGCTTCCTGATGGTGTCTGTGTCGCTCTGCGTGATCCGAAATGCGCCGAAGATGGTCGCCGACGCGAAGAGCTGGAAGGACAAGGTTCGAGAAGGCAGCCTGCGCGCGTTCCATCACAAGGGTGAGTTCGCGGTGCACGGCACGCGCGCGCAGTCGGCGGCGGTGCTCGCAAGGTTGTCGGCGAAGCTCGGCTACAAGTTCGTCACGCGCGAGTCGGACGGCGCGACGTTGATCGCCGCGAAGCGTGGCGCGCTGACGAAGTTCGGCTACATCTCCGCGCACCTCGCGATCGTCGTGATCTGCCTCGGCGGCCTGCTCGACAGCAATCTGCCGATCAAGCTGCAAATGTGGCTGTTCGACAAGTCGCCGATCAACTCGAACACGGTGATCAACGAGATTTCGCCCGAGCATCGGCTGTCGCAATCGAACCCGACGTTCCGCGGCTACGCGTGGGTACCCGAAGGGCAGCACGTGTCGACCGCGATCCTGAATCAGCCCAATGGTTCGCTGATCCAGGACCTGCCGTTTTCGATCGAGCTCAACAAGTTCATCGTCGATTACTACTCGACCGGCATGCCGAAGCTGTTCGCGAGCGACATCGTCGTGATCGATCACAAGACCGGCGCGCGCGTGCCGGCGCGCGTCGAGGTCAACAAGCCGTTCGAATACGACGGCGTGTCGATTTATCAATCGAGCTTCCAGGACGGCGGCTCGCAGATGCAGATGACTGCCTTCCCGATGTCCGGCCCGAGTGCAAAGCCCGCGCCGTTTGGCGGCACGATCGGCGGCAGCGCGCCGTTGAGCTCGGCCACGCCGCTGGCCGATGGCCAGACCGTCGAATTCACCGACTTCCGCGCGATCAACGTCGAAAACATCTCGAACGGCAACGGGCAGAACGATGCGCGCGGGGTTGTCGCGCAGCACTCGCTGAAGGAAGCGTTCGACGAGCGCCTCGGCTCCGGCGCGAAAACGTCGAAGCCGCTCGATCTGCACAACGTCGGCCCGTCGGTGCAGTACAAGATTCGCGGCAAGGATGGCCAGGCGCGCGAGTACAACAACTACATGCTGCCCGTCGACGTGAACGGCGAGAAAATGTTCCTCGCCGGCATGCGCTTGAATCCCGACGACCCGTTCCGCTACCTGCGCATTCCCGCCGACAGCGGCGGCACGCTCAAGGAATGGATGAATCTGCGCGCCACGCTGGAAGACCCGAACCAACGGGCCATCGCCGCTCATCAATTCGCGCAGCGTTCGGTGCCGGGTTCAAATGCGGAGTTGCAGCAACATCTGGAGGAAAGCGCCTTGCGCGTGCTGACCCTTTTTGCGGGCGCCGACAGCAGCATGAAGATGCCGAATGGCGAAACGCTCGGCGGCTTCCAGGCGGTCGCTGGGTTTATCGACCGCTCGGTACCGAAGGGCGAGCAGGAAAAGGCGGCGGGCCTGCTGCTTCGCATGCTCGAAGGCGTGACGTGGGACTTGTGGCAACTGTCGCGCCAGCGGCTCGGCGAGCCCGCCGCGCCGGCCGATGCGGACACGAGCCGCTTCATCCAGAGTTCGCTTAATGCGATTTCCGACAGCTTTCTGTATGGATCGCCGGTCTATTTGCAGCTTGACTCATTCAAGCAGGTGCAAGCTTCGGTATTTCAGTTGACGCGCGCGCCGGGCAAAAAAGTCGTGTATCTTGGCAGCCTGCTTCTCGTATTGGGCATCTTCTCGATGTTCTACGTTCGCGAACGGCGTCTGTGGTTCTGGCTCAAGGACACGGACCACGGCACGAGCGTCGTAATGGCGATGTCGAGCGCGCGTAAGACGCTAGACTTCGAGAAAGAGTTCGTCCAGACGCGGGCCGCCGTGAGCGCCGCATTGGGCGCGAAACTCATCGAAGCAGCCGATGCCAGCCCGGCCGGTCAGGCCGCCGCTGCGTCGGCAAGCTCACAGGATTCGACCCGGTAAGATCATGGACTTGACTCAGGTTTCCTCCTCTTCCTCTTCTTCTGCTTCACGCGCCGACAAGGCGTTTGCGAGCAGCACGCCCGAACTCCCGAACTTCGACGAACGGCCGTTCCTGAAACGCCTGGGTATCGTCGACTGGCTGTTCGCGCTCGTGCTTGTCGGGGGCGCCGGGTTCGCGCTGTCGCGCTATTACCCGTTCATGAACTACTACGACAAACTGGTGCTGATGTGCTCGGTGCCGGTTTTCGTCGTGCTCGGCTGGCGCTGGAAGCCGGTGCGTCCGCTGATGGTGGGAATCGCCGCGCTGTCGCTGCTCGCAATCCAGATCTACCACGGCGATCTGAGCCGCGCCGACAACGCTTTCTTCCTCAAGTATTTCCTGTCGAGCCAGTCCGCGATCCTGTGGATGAGCGCGCTCTTCGTATTCGCGACCGGGTTCTACTGGATCGCGCTGCTGTCGCGCTCGCCGACCGGCGCCGCGATCGGCTCGACGATGACGTGGGCGGCGGTGCTGATGGGCTTCGTCGGCATGATGGTGCGCTGGTACGAGTCGTATCTGATCGGCGCGGACGTCGGCCATATTCCGATTTCGAACCTTTATGAAGTGTTCGTGCTGTTCAGCCTGATCACCGCGCTGTTCTATCTGTACTACGAGCAGCACTACAACACGCGCGCGCTCGGCGCGTTCGTGTTGCTCGTGATCAGCGCAGCCGTCGGCTTCCTGATGTGGTACTCGGTCGCGCGCGACGCGCAGCAGATCCAGCCGCTCGTGCCGGCGCTGCAAAGCTGGTGGATGAAGATTCACGTGCCGGCGAACTTCATCGGCTATGGCAGCTTCGCGCTGTCGGCGATGGTCGGCGTCGCATATCTGGCGAAGGAACGCGGCGTGCTCGCGGATCGTCTGCCGGCGCTCGACGTGCTCGACGACGTGATGTACAAGTCGATCGCGGTCGGCTTCGCGTTCTTCACGATCGCGACGATTCTCGGCGCGCTGTGGGCCGCCCAAGCCTGGGGCGGCTACTGGAGCTGGGACCCGAAGGAGACGTGGGCGCTGATCGTGTGGCTGAACTACGCGGCCTGGCTGCACATGCGTATGATGAAGGGCCTGCGCGGCGCGCTCGCCGCGTGGTGGGCGCTGACCGGGCTGCTGGTCACGAGCTTCGCGTTCCTCGGCGTGAACATGTTCCTGTCGGGCTTGCATAGCTACGGCAAGCTGTAAGATCCGCCGCGCTGAACCGACTAAGAACCGCCGCGTGCTTTCGCACCGGCGGTTTTTTTATGGCCGATGGAATATTCGTTGCTCCCCGGTGTTCGCCAGTCGAGCACCTGAGCAACTACCCGCGGATGACAGACGCCCCCAAAGGGGCGATCATCAATAAGGCTCCGCAACGCGCGCGACGCGGCGGGCCGGCAAGGAGTAGCACGATGTGGATCAAGCGAAGCGACAGAATTCAACTGACCGGCGATGACATCGCGCGCAGCGAAATCGCGCCGCGGCACGTGTTCGAGAACCGGCGACGCATCCTGCAGGCGGCGGGCGCGATGGCGCTTGGCAGCCTGATCGGCGTGAGCGGCGAGGCGCTCGCGACCTACTCGTCGCCCGATCCGAAGGCGCAGAAGCTCGCGGCGAAAACCAACACCAGGTTCGTCGCGCTCGACAAGATCACGCCGTACAAGGACATCACCACCTACAACAATTTCTACGAGTTCGGCACCGATAAATCCGACCCCTCGCAGCGCGCGGGCACGTTGCGGCCGCATCCGTGGAAGGTGAGCGTCGAGGGCGAGATCAAGAATCCGAAGGTGTACGACATCGACGATCTGCTGAAGCTCGCGCCGCTCGAGGAGCGTGTGTACCGGCATCGCTGCGTCGAAGGTTGGTCGATCGTGGTGCCGTGGATCGGCGTCTCGCTGTCGGAGCTGATCAAACGCGTCGAACCGACCGGCAATGCAAAGTACGTGCAGTTCATCACGCTCGCCGATCCGTCGCAGATGCCAGGGTTGTCGGCACCCATACTCGATTGGCCTTACTCCGAAGGCCTGCGGATGGACGAGGCGATGCATCCGCTGACGCTACTGACGATGGGCCTCTACGGCCAGGTGCTGCCGAATCAGAACGGCGCGCCGGTGCGCGTCGTGGTGCCGTGGAAGTACGGCTTCAAGAGCGCGAAGTCGCTCGTGAAAATCCGCTTCGTCGAGAAGCAGCCGCCGACGAGCTGGAACACGTACGCGTCGAACGAATATGGGTTTTATTCGAACGTGAATCCGAATGTCGATCATCCGCGCTGGAGTCAAGCCACTGAACGGCGCATCGGCGAAGACGGTTTTTTCACGCCGAAACGCAAGACGCTGATGTTCAACGGTTACGGCGATCAGGTCGCGTCGCTCTATCAGGGCATGGACCTGAAGAAGAACTTCTAGGGCGAGCGCGATGGTTTCCGATACGCAAACTGTCACCCGCACCGAGCCTGCGACGCGGCGGACGGCGTCGGCGTCGGCGGCGAAGCCGCGTTCCACCGGCGGCGCGCGCTGGGTCGTGCCCACCAAAGTCGCAGTCTTCATCGCGGCGCTCTATCCTCTCGCGCGCCTCGTGCTGTTCGGCCTGACCGACCGGCTCGGCGCGAATCCGATTGAATTCATCACACGCTCGACCGGCCTGTGGACGCTCGTGTTCCTGTGCATCACGCTCGCGGTGACGCCGCTACGCCGTCTGACCGGCGTCGCCGCGTTCGTGCGTTTGCGCCGCATGCTCGGGCTCTACACGTTCTTCTACGCGACGCTGCATTTCACCACGTACCTGTGGTTCGACAAGTGGTTCGATGTTGCGGAGATTCTGAAGGACATCGGCAAGCGGCCGTTCATCACGGTGGGCTTCGCCGCGTTCGTGCTGCTGATCGCGCTCGCGGTCACGTCGCCGCGCGCGATGGTGCGCAAGCTCGGACGTCGCTGGCAGACGCTGCATCGCGCGATCTATGCGATCGGCGTGCTCGCGATCCTGCATTTCTGGTGGATGAAGGCGGGCAAGCACGACCTGCTGCTGCCGAAGATCTACGGCGCGGTGATGATCGCGTTGCTGGGATGGCGGCTGGTGGTGTGGGTACGTGAGCGGAGGATGGGAACGCGCCGACGATGATGGCGAGTTTATTGGCGTCACGCTGTTTCAAATAAAAATGGCGATGCCACCGTGGCATCGCCATTTTCGTTGCTGCGCTCGACCTTCGCGCTCTGCCGCAGGTACTGACGTTTACGCCGGCAGTATTGTTTCATCCGCAAACAGCTGCTTGACCTCTTCGCGCGCGCGAACCACATGCGCCTGTGTACCATCCACCATCACCTCGGCGGCGCGCGCACGGGTGTTGTAGTTCGAGCTCATCACAAAGCCGTACGCGCCGGCCGAGCGGATCGCGAGCAGATCGCCGGGTTCGACCGCGAGCAGCCGCTCGCGGCCGAGCCAGTCGCCGCTTTCGCAGACCGGGCCGACCACGTCGTACACATGCGCGGGGACGTCGCGCTTCACGACCGGCTCGATGGCGTGATAGGCGTCGTACATCGCGGGGCGCGCGAGATCGGTCATCGCCGCGTCGACGATCGCGAAGTTCTTGTCCTCGCCCGGCTTCAGAAACTCGAGACGTGTGAGCAGCACGCCCGCATTGCCGACCAGCGAGCGGCCCGGCTCGAAATAGACTTCGCGGTGACCGTGGCCGCGCGCTTCGATGCGATCGAGCACCGTGCGCACGAACTCACCGATTTCCGGCGGCGTTTCGTCGTCGTAGGTGATGCCCAGACCGCCGCCGACGTCGATATGGCGAATCGACACGCCGTCCTGCTCGATCTGCTCGACGAGTTCCAGCACCTTGTCGATCGCGTCGAGATAGGGCGCGACTTCGGTGATCTGCGAGCCAATATGGCAGTCGATGCCGATCACCTCGAGATTCGACATCGCCGCGGCCGCCTGGTAGGTGGCACGCGCATCTTCGAACGCGACGCCGAACTTGTTGGTCTTGAGTCCGGTGGAAATGTACGGATGCGTTTTCGCATCGACATCGGGATTCACGCGCAGCGACACCGGCGCTTTCTTGCCCATCTCGCCCGCCACCGCGTTGAGGCGGTCGAGTTCGGGAATCGATTCGACGTTGAAGCATTTGACGCCCGCCGCGAGCGCGTCGCGCATTTCGCTTGCCTGCTTGCCGACGCCCGAAAACACGGTGTTTTCCGCTTTGCCGCCAGCCGCGAGCACGCGCGCGAGCTCGCCGCCCGACACGATGTCGAAGCCCGCGCCGAGGCGCGCGAACACATTCAGCACCGCGAGATTGCCGTTGGCCTTGACGGCCACGTGCACGCTCGCGCGACGGCCCGCGCAGGCGCCCGCATAGGCGTTCCACGCAGCGGTGAGCGCGGCGCGTGAATAGACGTAGAGCGGCGTGCCGAACTGCTCGGCGAGGGAAACGGCGGACACGCCTTCGGCGTGCAATACGCCGTCGACGTAGTCAAATGCGGATCGAGTCATGCGAAAGTCTTATTGAACGGAAGGGACGGCAGAGGCGGGCAGCGGCACTGCGGGAGCCGATGCCGCCGAAGCGGGCGGCGCCGCGAGCTGGTCTTCGGGGGCGAGCGTGAGCGGCGTGCCCGAGGTGTCCGGGATCGAACCCGTGTCGGCCGCGCTGCCGCTAGCCGGTTGCGTTCGATCGGTCGATGGCGTTTGCGTGCGGTGAGCCGGCGGGGCAGGCATCGGCGGTACGGTCGGCAGATAGAGTGAGCCGCGTTGGCCGCAGCCGGTAAGCGCACAACCTGCGAGAATGACTAAAACCGCTACAATCGCGCGGCCGGGCGCTGCCGCGCGCATCCGAGTTACGACTCGCATGACTGTCCCTGAATGAATAATCGATGGAGTTTAGCATGTCCGATAGTGATTACCTGACCCGTGCGGAAGCCGTGCTGGCCGCCATCGAGAGCGCGCTCGACGACATCGACGCCGACATCGAGCTCGAGCGCAGCGGCAACGTTTTGACGCTCGAATTCGAGAACCGCACGAAGATCATCGTCAACCTTCAGCCGCCGATGAGCGAGATCTGGATCGCGGCGAAGGCCGGCGGTTTCCACTTCCGTTTCGTCGACGGTGAATGGCGCGACACGCGCAGCGACGCGGAGTTTTTCGCGGCGCTGTCGCAGTATGCGACGCAGCAGGCTGGCGAGCCGGTGCGGATCGCCGCGCTATGAGCGCGGTGTAATAAGCGCGAGACGCTCTCAAAACAAAACCGCCGCGTAACGAACGCGGCGGTTTTTTCTTTTCTAGCGGGACATCGACGCAGCCTCAGTGCCCGCGGAACAGATTCATGATGTCCTGCTTTTCCTGTTCGCCAACCTGTTCCGGCGCGGCGGCTGCCGCGCTCGCCTCCGCATCGAGCGTCGCCTGACTGACGCCGACCGTCGCGATGAAACCGTGGCCCGGCGTGAACTCGTCGAAATAAAGCTCCGAGCCGATTTCGCTGACGTCGTCGGGGCGTGGCATCTTGTACTCGGGCACCCCCTTCAGCGCGCGTCCCATGTACTCGATCCACACCGGCAGCGCCAGGCCGCCGCCGGTTTCCTTGTCGCCGAGGCTGCGCGGGTTGTCGTAGCCGATCCACGCGATCGCGGTGAGCGTGTGCTGATAGCCGGCGAACCACGCGTCGCGGGAATCGTTGGTCGTGCCGGTCTTGCCGGCGAGATCGGTGCGCTTGAGCACGTTGCTCTTCGCCCCGGTGCCGTGCTGCGCGACGCTTTGCAGCAGGCTGTTCATCACGTAGGCGTTGCGCGGTTGGATCGCGAACGGCGCGCTTTGCCCGGCCACGAGCGGCTGCGCGTGCGCGACGACGATGCCGCGCTGATCGGTGACCTCCGCGATCAGATACGGATTGATCCGGTAGCCGCCGTTGGCGAACACCGAGAACGCGCCGGCCATTTGCAGCGGCGTCACGAGACCCGCGCCGAGCGCCATCGGCAGATAGGCGGGATGGCGGTCCGCGTCGAAGCCAAACCGCGTGATGTATTGCTGCGCGTACTTCGGGCCGATCTGGTTCAGGATGCGGATCGACACGAGGTTCTTCGATTTCTGCAGCGCGGTGCGCATCGTCATCGGACCGTCGAAGCCGCCCCCGTAGTTTTTTGGCTCCCACGCCTGGCCGCCGGTTTCGGCGGCGCTGAAGAAGAGCGGCGCGTCGTTGATGATCGTGGCGGGCCCGAGGCCCTTTTCGAGCGACGCCGAATAGATGAACGGCTTGAAGCTGGAGCCCGGCTGACGCCACGCCTGCGTCACGTGATTGAACTTGTTCTTGTTGAAGTCGAAGCCGCCGACCAGCGAGCGGATCGCCCCGTCCTGCGGCACCACCGAGATGAACGCGCCTTCCACCTGGGGCAATTGCGTGATCGACCAGTCGCCCTCGTCGTTCTTCACGAGCCGCACGATCGCGCCGGGCCGGATGCGCTGATTCGGCTGCGCGCGAGGGCCGAGCGCGAACTGCGCATAGCGCAGGCCGTCGCCCTGAATGGTCGCGACATTGCCGTCGATGAACGCCGCCTGGACCTGCTTCGGGCTCGCCGCCGTGACGACGGCCGCGATGATTTCGCCATTGTCGGGATGTTCGAGCAGCGCGTCGTCGATGGCCTGCTCGCGCTCGTCGGCGTCGGCCGGCAGATCGATGAACGCCTCCGGGCCGCGATAGCCGTGACGGCGCTCGTAGTCCATCAGGCCTTTGCGCACCGCGTGGTAGGCGACGTCCTGATCGGCCGAGTCGATCGTGGTCACGACGTTCAGGCCGCGCGTGTAGGCTTCCTCGCGATACTGCGCGTACATCATCTGCCGCACCATTTCCGCGACGTATTCCGCGTGCACGCTGTACTCCTTGCCCATGCCCTTCACGACGAGCCGCTGCCGGCTCGCCTCGTCGTACTGTTCCTGAGTGATGTAGTGCAATTCGTACATGCGCTGCAGGATGTACTCCTGGCGCACCTTCGCACGCTTCGGATTGACGACCGGGTTATACGCGGAGGGCGCCTTCGGCAGACCGGCGAGCATTGCCGATTCGGCGAGCGTCAGGTCCTTCAGATCCTTGCCGAAGTACACGCGCGCGGCACTCGCGAAACCGTACGCGCGCTGACCGAGATAGATCTGATTCATGTACACCTCGAGAATCTGATCCTTGCTCAGCTTCGACTCGATCTTGTACGCGAGCAGCATCTCGTAGATCTTGCGCGTGTACGTCTTCTCGCTGGACAGAAAGAAATTGCGCGCGACCTGCATCGTGATCGTGCTCGCGCCTTGCGTCGCATGTCCGTTGGTCAGCGCGACGATGCCGGCTCGCGCGATGCCGGTGAGGTCGACGCCACCGTGCTCATAGAAGCGCGCGTCCTCGATCGCGAGGATCGCTTTCTTCAGGCTGTCGGGTACGTCCTGGATGTGCACGATGTCGCGCCGCTCCGCGCCGAATTCGCCGATCAGCACGTGGTCGGCCGTATAGATTCGCAGCGGCACTTTGGGCTGATAGTCGGTCAATGCATCGAGTGACGGCAGGTTTGGCGTCGCGACGACGAGCGCATAGCCGAGCACCAGCGCCACGCATACGATGCCCGCCACGATCAACCCGACAAAGCCGAGGATCAGCTTCAGCCATAACGGACGTTTGCGCTGTTTCGGCGCGGGCGGCGGGGACGCAGGAGACGTGGCTTGCATAGGAGTACCGGAAAAACAGTCCCGCGATTATAGCCGCCAGGGTTTTTCTGCTTTCGACAAGCTTACGAGTAACGCGCAATCGGCACACGCCAGACGGCGCGGGAATGACTTCGCTGTAGTCCCAACTGTAGTCGCTTTGATGTCGCTCGGGGCGGCTT
Source organism: Paraburkholderia sp. MM5477-R1 (assembly GCF_050436385.1). NCBI lineage: Bacteria > Pseudomonadati > Pseudomonadota > Betaproteobacteria > Burkholderiales > Burkholderiaceae > Paraburkholderia > Paraburkholderia sp. MM5477-R1. The sequence continues at coordinate 112,958 of NZ_JBNDMC010000009.1, read as the reverse complement.
CGCATCCGCGTTAGCCATTCGGCTGAATGTCGTTAGGACGTGCGTCTGCCGACAATGATCCCTCGTTACTCGCGTTCGAATGGTTCGTCGCGTGAGTCAGAGGGAGGGCGGTATGGCCTATAAAAATTCGTGGCTTCAGGCGGTGCGGGAGGGCCGGCAGCGTTTCGCCGCCGGCATCGATATCGGTTCGCAAAACGTGCGTCTCGTCGTGGTGAGTCAACGCGCCCGGGGCGCGCTGCATCTCGAACATATGAGCACGGTGCCGTTCGCGGCCGGCACCATGGCGGGCGCCGAGATCGTCGATCGGCAGGCCGTCGCGCGGGCGTTGCGCGATGCGTTCGCCGGTTTGCCGCGCGTATGCGCGACGCACGCGCTGCGCTGCGCGATGGCCGTGCCTTCGTCGGCCACGCTGACGACGACAGTGCCGCTCGCGCGGCTCGCCGCTCAGAGCGACTGCGAGGCGGAGGACGGCGGCGTTGCGCTCGCCGGACTTGCGCCCGCGGTGATGGAAGAGGCGGAGCGCATCGCCGGCCTCGAGCGTCATGCGCTCGCGGTCGACTGGTACGTCGACGAGACGCCGTCGCCGGTGCGCTCGGTCAAGATCGCCGCGACCGCGCGTCAGCATCTCGAAGCGCGGATCGAATGCGCCGCGACCGCAGGGATTTCGCTGTCCGCGATCGATGGCGAACCGCACGCGGCATTGCGCGCGCTGCGCCACGCGGCCAGTCGCGAGCTCGACCCGAACGAGCCGTACGCGGCGGTGTGGGTCGGTACGGACGGCGTGTACGGCTGGAGCGTCGTCGATGGCGCGAGCATCGGCGAGATGCGCTACCCGGCGCCCGAGCATGCCGATCTCGCGGACGCGTTGCGCGATCTCATGCGCGGGCCGGAGTTCGACTGCGCGCTGATCGGCGGAGAAATCGATCTGCTCGACGGCGTCGGCTTTTCACTCGCCGATATTGGCGACGTGCTCGGCTGCTCGGCGCTGCCGTTCGAATGCGCGCTGCTCGGCAGCCACGCGCGGCCGCTCGACGACGCCTTGCTGCACGAGCCGGCTGGCGCGGTCGCGTTTGGGCTCGCGTTGCGCGGGGTGCTGGAATGAAGGCCGTTCTGTCGTTTTCGTCTGGCGTCGCCGCGAGTGCCGATCAGCGCGCCGCTGTACCGTGGCTGGGCGGCTTCAATCTGCTGCCGTATCGCCAACGCAACGCGCGACTCGCGCGGCGCCGCTGTATGCGCGACTGGGCTGTAGCCGCCTGTGTCGGTGCCGCGGGTGTGTCGCTCGTCGCCGGTTGGCAGAGCGTCGCCGCAGCGCGGCTCGATGCGCGGCGCGCGGCGGCCGGGCAGGCGCTGACTCCGCTCGCCGTGCCGCTCGCGGAGCACGCGAAGCTGTCGCGGGCCGAACAGGATGAGCGCGAAGCCGCGGCGCGCGCCGCGAGTCTCGCGAGGCCGCTCGCACATCTGCGCGATCTGCTCGACGCGCTGAGCTTCGAACCCGGCGATCGCGTCGTGTTGCGGCAGCTGCGCCAGCGCGAGTACGAGACTGAATTGCTGGCGACTTCGAGTGACCATATCGCATCGGCTGAGTGGCTCAAGCGGCTCGGCGCGATCCACGGCGTGCAGGGCGCGGAGATGCGCGATCTGCATCGGCCGACGGGGAAGGGCGGCGCGTCGACGGAACAGGCGATAGGCGGACCCGTGGAGTTCGATGCGCGCCTGCGCTGGGGCGATCCGCCGCACAAAGCGACGCGCGCCCTGAAGGCCGCAGCAACGGGAGGTGCGCGATGAGCACGACCTTTTTCGAGGCGGGTGGTGCGGCGCATGGGTCCGCGGGTTTTTCGCGCTGGGTCAAGCGGGCGCGTATGCCGCTCGAGGCGTGGAGCCGGCGCCGTCGCTGGCTCGTCGCGGCGACGCTTGCCGCGCTCGTGTTCGGCGTCGGCGCGTACGGCTGGAACGCGGCTGATCTCGCCGGACTGGAAGCGAGCCGCGCGGCGCTCGCGGTCAGCACGCAGCGTCTCGCACACGCGCGGCACACGCTCGCACAGCTGCCGTCGCTGCGCCGTGCAGCCGCGGCGATGCCGGCCACGGCGTCGAGCGCCGTGTCGTGGAACTCCGCCGACGACGTGCGCATCGTCTCCGAGCTGGCCACGCAAAGCGGCGTCGCGCTGCTTGCGGTGGAACCGGGCGCGGCGAGCGGCGAGGGCGTCGAGCGGATGCGCGTGCTGCAGCTCACCGCGCGCACCGACTTCGTTCACCTGATGGCGTTTTTCCACGGGCTCGCGCAACTGCCGGTGCTGATCGTTCCCGTCGACGTGACCGTCAAGCAGGACGGCAAAGGGCTCGCGGTGGCCGCGACGCTGCAGGTGTACGCCGCGCTGCGACCGGTGCCCGACACCCCGGCTGCGAGCGCCGAGGCGAGCCCTGACGCCGACGAGGCTGCCGACGATGACGACGAAGGCCTCGTGTTCTTCGATCCATTTGCGAAGTCGCAGATCTCCGCGAGCGGCGAGCTGGGCGATGCTTCTGAGTTGCGCCTTGTCGGTTTGCTGCGCGATCGTACCCGCGGGCTCGCGCTGCTCGACACGCCAGACGGCACGACGACGGTCGCGGCCGGGCAACGACTGGGCGTCGAGCGGGTCACACAGCTCGACGCGCTTGGCATTACGCTCGCGAACGGCGGCGCGACGCGCACGCTGACGCTGACGCTGACGGAGGCGTCATGATGCGCTCGCTCAAGCGATGGTGCGTCGCGACGCTGGGTGTCGGACGCGAGGTCCGCGTCGTCTCCGGACGGTGTTTCGGGCTCTACGTCGCCGCGACGCTGGGTGCCGGCGTCGCACAGGCAGCGACGCCACTGCTGCCGCCGCCGTTGCCGACTTACGCGGCGCTCGACGACCCGGCCGTATCGGCCAACACCGCCTACGAGACGGCGCCGCTGCCGAGCGGCGGCATCGGCCAGGCGGCCAATCCGTTCGGCGACGTTTCCACGCCAGGCGCGGCCCAGGAGCCGGACACGCTCCAGCCGGCCGCGCGTTCCGCGATAGCGCCCGACGCTTCCCCGGACGACGTCGCCAACGGCCCAATGCCGCCGCCTTCGCCAAGACAACCCGCCACCCCGGCTCGCGACGACAGTGCCGGCACGCCTGGTCTCGAAGGCCCGCCGGTCCCGCTGCCGCCGCGGCCGCGCCTCGCCGACGCATCGGCGAGTGCGGACTCGGGCCTTCCCGCGGGCAACGAGCCGATCTCGCTGAACTTTCAGCGTGCGCAACTTGGCGCGGTCCTGAAAGCGTTCGCCGAGTTCACCGGCCTGAACATCGTCGCCAGCGACAAAGTGCGCGGCGCCGTGTCGATACGTCTCGACAAGGTGCCGTGGCGCACCGCGTTCGACACCTTGCTCGACGTCAACAATCTGGCGATGGAGCGCCACGGCAACGTAATCTGGGTCGCGCCTGCCGCCGAGCTCGCCGCGCGCGAACGTCAGCGCTTCGAAGCCCACGCGCGTGCCGCGGACCTCGAGCCGCTCGCGAGCCGCACCTTCGAGCTGCACTACGCGCATGCCGAGGACGTGCGTCGCCTGCTGACCGGTTCCGGCACGCAGCGCGTGCTGTCCAAACGTGGCGCGGTCACCGCTGATCCGCGCACCAACCTGCTGTTCGTCACCGATCTCGCGGGGCGGCTCGAGCAGATCGCGGCGCTGATCGCTTCCGTCGACCGGCCGACTCGCCAGGTGCTGATCGAGGCTCAGATCGTCGAAGGCGACCAAGGCTTTTCGCGCAATCTCGGGGTGCGGCTGTCGCTCGCCGGCACCAGTGCGGACGGTACGTCGAGAGGGCTGACGGGTGGGACGGACGGCTCCGTGTACGATCTGTCGGCCCGACCGATCTCCGGATTCGATGCCGCGACCGCCGGCCTCACGCTGTTCGCGGCTCACGCGACCCGGCTGCTGAATATCGAACTCTCGGCGCTCGAGTCCGAAGGGCATGGGAAAATCGTGTCGAGCCCACGGGTCGTCACCGCGGACCGGATGAAGGCGATCGTCGAGCAGGGCACCGAGCTGCCGTATCAGGCGAAGGTCGGCCAGGGCGTATCGGGCGTGCAGTTTCGCCGGGCGACGCTCAAACTGGAGGTCGAGCCGCAGATCATGCCGGATGGCCGCGTGGTGCTCGATCTCGACGTCGCGAAGGACAGCGTCGGCGAGCAGACCGACGCCGGGCCCGCGATCAACACCAAGCACGTGCAAACGCGCGTCGAGGTCGAGGACGGTGGTACGGTGTCGATCGGCGGAATTTACGAGACCGACGACCGTGACGACGTCGAGCGGGTGCCCCTCCTCGGCAAAATACCGGTTCTGGGCGCATTGTTCCGCCATCGGACTCATCGCGACACTCGTAGCGAACTGGCGGTTTTCATCACACCGCGCGTGGTGCGGGAAAATTAGGGCATATAGGGCACGCATGCACCGCCGTCCGCCGGCGGCGCGCAGGCTCGACAAGGCAGCCGCTTTGCCAGTAAGCTGCGGCACGAACTACACCGGATTAGCCAGAGGACACCGTTGCAAGCGCGGGACGCACACGCCAATGTTTTTTTCGTAGGGCTCATGGGGGCAGGAAAAACCACTGTGGGTCGGGCGGTTGCGCGCCGTCTCGAGCGCCCGTTCTTCGATTCCGACCATGAAATCGAGGCGCGCACGGGCGCGCGCATTCCCGTGATCTTCGAGCTCGAGGGCGAAGCGGGCTTTCGCGATCGCGAAGCGAGCGTGATCTCCGAGCTGACCGGGCGCGACAATATCGTGCTCGCGACCGGCGGCGGTGCAGTCCTGCGGCCGGAAAACCGCGAAGCGTTGAAAAGCCGTGGCCTCGTGATCTATCTGCGCGCCAATCCGCATGACCTGTGGCTGCGCACGCGGCGCGACAAGAATCGCCCGCTGCTGCAAACGGAAGACCCCAAGGCGCGCCTCGAAGCGCTCTATGAAGTGCGCGACCCGCTGTACCGCGAATGCGCGCACTTCGTGATCGAAACCGGCCGGCCCTCGGTCAACGGACTCGTCAACATGGTTCTGATGCAGCTCGAGATGGCCGGCGTCGCCAAACATCCTGCTTCATAATGGACCGTATGATTACCGTTAACGTCGAACTGGGCGAGCGCGCCTACCCCATCCATATCGGTGCCGGCCTGATCGGCCAGACCGCGCTGTTCGCGCCGCATATCGCCGGCAACTCGGTCACGATCGTCACCAATAGCACCGTCGATCCGCTCTACGGCGACAAGCTGCGCGCAGCGCTTGCGCCGCTGAACAAGCAGGTGTCCACGGTGGTTTTGCCGGACGGCGAAGCACACAAGAATCTGCAGACGCTGAACCTGATCTTCGACGCGCTGCTCGGCTCGCGCGCCGACCGCAAGACCACGCTGATCGCGCTCGGTGGCGGTGTGATCGGCGACATGACCGGGTTTGCCGCCGCCTGCTACATGCGCGGCGTGCCGTTCATCCAGGTGCCGACCACGTTGCTGTCGCAGGTGGATTCGTCGGTCGGCGGCAAGACCGGCATCAATCATCCGCTGGGCAAGAATATGATCGGCGCGTTCTACCAGCCTCGGGCGGTGATCGCTGACATCGGCGCATTGCGTACGTTGCCCGAACGCGAACTCGCGGCGGGCATCGCCGAGGTCATCAAGACCGGCGCAATCGCCGACGCCGGATTCTTCACCTGGATCGAGGCCAATATCGAGGCTTTGAACCGCTGCGAACCGCAGGCGTTGACTGAAGCAGTCAAACGCTCGTGCGAGATCAAGGCGTCGGTGGTGGCGCAGGACGAGCGCGAAGGTGGTCTGCGCGCGATCCTCAACTTCGGTCACACGTTCGGCCACGCGATCGAAGCCGGACTCGGCTATGGCGAGTGGCTGCACGGCGAGGCGGTCGGTTGCGGAATGGTGATGGCGGCGGATCTGTCCGTGAGGCTCGGCCATCTCGATGAAGCGTCGCGCAAGCGGCTCGTCGACGTCGTGCTTGCCGCGCATCTGCCCACTCATGCTCCCGCGCTCGGCGCGGATCGTTACATCGAGCTGATGCAGATCGACAAGAAGGCGGAAGCCGGCGCGATCAAGTTCATTCTGCTGAAGCGTTTCGGTGAGACACTGATCACCCGCGCGCCCGACGCCGACGTGCATGCGACGCTGGCCGCCGCCGTCTAGATTCAACACGGCCCTGCAGCCACGCTTCACGCACCCGCGTCACGAGGCGCCGCCCATGTTTCGGAGGACCCGGTGACTGACAGGCGCAGCGACGATATCCAGCATGACACGACGAGCGCGCGCGCAGGCGCCGGGAACGGCGTCATCGCCGCCACGGTCAGCACTGCGGATGCCGCTGCCGCGGTTGCCACACCCGCCGCCCCCGCGCCGACCCAGCAGGCGCTCGAAGCGCATCTCGCGCCGTACGCGGCGCATTCGAGCCAGTCGCGTGGGCGTCGCTATGCGGAAACCGCGCCGAGCGCGCGTACCGAGTTTCAGCGCGACCGCGACCGCATCGTCCACTCGACCGCATTCCGGCGGCTCGAATACAAGACTCAGGTATTCGTCAACCACGAGGGCGACCTGTTTCGCACGCGCCTCACCCATAGCCTCGAAGTTGCGCAGATCGCGCGCTCGGTTGCGCGCAATCTGCGCGTCAATGAAGATCTCGTCGAAGCGATTTCGCTGGCGCACGATCTCGGCCATACGCCGTTCGGCCATGCCGGCCAGGATGCGTTGAACGAATGCATGCGCGAGCATGGCGGCTTCGAGCACAACCTGCAGAGCCTCACGGTCGTCGACGAACTTGAAGAGCACTACGGAGCGTTCAATGGGTTGAACCTGTGCTTCGAGACGCGCGAGGGCATTCTCAAGCATTGCTCGCGCGACAACGCGCGCCGGCTCGGGACATTGGGCGAGCGCTTTCTCGAAGGGCGGCAACCATCGCTCGAAGCGCAGATCGCCAACGTCGCCGACGAAATCGCGTACAACAATCACGACGTCGACGACGGTCTGCGCTCCGGTCTGCTGTCGCTCGAGCAGCTCGCCGAAGTGGAACTCTGGCAGACGCACTGCGAGGCGGCGCGCGGCGACTATCCGCAGATCGAGGGGCGTCGGCTGATTCACGAGACGGTGCGGCGCGTGATCAATACGCTGATCGTCGATCTGATCGAAACGACGCGGGCCAATCTCGCGCGCTACGCGCCGGCGTCACTCGACGACGTGCGCGCGGCGCCCCCGCTCGTCGCGCACAGTGATGCGATCGCCGCGCAGGCCGCGGCGCTCAAGCGCTTCCTGTTCAGAAACATGTACCGTCACTATCGCGTGATGCGCATGGCCAACAAGGCACGCCGCGTCGTGGTCGGCCTGTTCGGCGCGTTCACCGACGACCCGCGGCTGCTGCCGCCGGACTATCAGTCGGCCGATGCGACGCGTCAGCCGCGTTTGATCGCGCATTACATCGCGGGGATGACCGATCGTTACGCGCTGAAGGAGTATCGGCGGCTGTTCGTGATCGACGACAACTAGCCGCTGGCGGCTGGGCGCGGCAAGGGGTGTAACGTTCAGCGTTGCCGCATCGAGCGGCCGTCGCGCCCCCTTGCCAGCACCGTCAAACCGGGCAAGCCAGCGTCATCGCGAACGGGACGCGAACAGCGCCCCCAGCACCAGCGCAAGCCCGCCGACGATCGCAATCGTCTGCCACGGATTTTCATGCACGTAGTGATCGGCGTCCGAGATCGCGACGCCCGCCCGATCGCGCATCGCGTCGCGCGTGTCGTTCAGCCGCTCGCGCGCGGCGTCCAACTGTTTGCGCAGCCTGCCGCGCAGGGCCACGGCGTCGGCCTGCGTGCCGTCGGCCAAGGTCGATTCGAGTTCCGACAGCAGGGTGCGCAACTCGACCGCGATGTCTTCGGCCGCGTGGCGGCTGTGGCGAGCGATGCGCCGCGCGCGGCGACTCGCGCTGGTCCAGGATTCGCCGAGGGCGTCTCGCGTATTTGGAAGTGCTGTCATGGTCGCTCCGTCGATGAGTTGAAAGGCCCCGCGCATCGTCGCGCGGACACGCTATGCGTAGACGCAGTATCACGTCGTCGCATAGGAAACGCCATCTAAACGCAACTTCGATGCCAAGCGCTGCATTGCCGGCACCGCTGCACGCGTGCGGCTCGCGACAGGATGGGGCGTGCCCGTATCGTCGCCGGATTTTGCACATGGACGCGCCGAATTCGCGTCAAATTTACAAACGCTGATGCCGGATGACGCTGCCATCCCGATGCAACAGAGACGCCAAATGCAAACGCCGTGATCGGTTCGATGACGGCGTTCCCCAGGTCGCGAAAATTCGACTACCCTAATTCAAGCTACCTGCTTTAGCGAAGCGTTAGAAACGGTAACCGACGTTGACGTAAGTGACGATCGGGTTCAGCTTGATCTTGGTTTGCGATTGCACGGTCAGCGTGCCGACCGGCGTGGCCGATGCCGAACTGAGCTTTGCGGTCGTGCTGAGCGGCAGGTACGAGATCGACACGCCGGCGAACCAATGCTGATTGAAGGCGTACGTGAAGCCCGCATTAAACACGGGTTCCCACGAACTATCCGTCGACACACTGGTCGGACCATGCAGAACGTTGGCTTCGAATGCGCTGTTGGAAATGTGTTCGTCGGTGAACCAGATGCGGCTCACACCGAGACCGAGATACGGGCGGAACGAAGCGGTCGGCGCGTTGAAGTAGTACTTGAACAGCAGCGTCGGGCTCCACTGTTTGGCCTGCCCGAGCTTGCCGAACTGCGCGAAGCTGCCCGTGCCGTACAGATCGAAAGTAGGGGGGACGCCAATGACGAATTCGGTTGCGATATGGTCGGTGACGAAGTAGCCGGCGGTGAAACCGATGGTATCGGCCGAACTCAGCGAGGCGCCGGTGTTGGCTTCGGTGATGTTGGTTGGGCTACCGCCAATGCTGGTCACGGTCAGTGGGTCGCTGCTCGATTGGGGCGCCAGATGGAACCAGCCCGTCGAGAAGTAAATGGTGCCGGCCGATTGTGCGTGCGCTGCCGTGCTCATGCAGGCTAGCACTGCCATCCCCGTTACGGCCTGTTTTAATTTCATATGTGCTCCTCCAAAAAAGGCCCGCTCATTATGACTACAACGTTTGAAACAAACCATACGCGGCGGTTAGAGTTTTCTCCCTAAGCACCGCGTGGTTTCTGGCTTGGCCGCATGGCGCCGAACCTTGCGCCCATGCGGCTCTTCGGACCTTCGGGTATATACCAACGCGACTATTGGACACTCCAGCATGGCACGGCTTGCACGTCTTTATGTCCCCGACCAGCCGCAGCACGTCATCCTCCGCGGGCTCGACCAGCAGCCCGCCTTCGTCGACGACCAGGACTACGAGCTTTTCATCGACTGTCTGAAGGCGGCCTCCCGGGACCATCACCTTTCCATCCACGCCTACGCCTTGATGCCGGGCGCCGTGCAACTGCTTGTCACGCCCACCGAGGAGTCGAGCCTGCCCAAGGCGATGCAGGCCGTCGGGCGGCGCTATGTCGCGCACTTCAACCGGCGCTATGCGCGTCGCGGCACCTTGTGGGAAGGCCGTTACCGGGCCACCGTGATCGAGGGTGAGCGCTACTTCCTGCTTGCGAGCCGGGTTGTGGAAATGTGTCCGGTGCGCTTGCAGCTGGTCAACGCGGCCGAGGATTATCGCTGGTCGAGCTACCGTCATCACATCGGCCTCACCCTCGACAGTCTGATCACGGATCACCCCCTTTACTGGTCGCTCGGCAATACGCCGTTCGAGCGACAGCGTGCTTATCGCGAACTGTGCGAGCAGCCGCTCGACGAGCGCGAGGCAAGTCAGCTTCAGCAAGCCACGTTGAAGGGCTGGGTGCTCGGCAGCGACACGTACCGCGAATGGGCGGCGCGCGCCGCCAACCGACGTGTGTCACCCCTACCGCGTGGCCGGCCACGCAAGGTGCGCGAGACGCCGCATACGCAGTGAGGCGGCGGCAGGGCGATACCCCGGCGGCGCCGATAGAGCCGCTTTAAATCCGATTAAAGTGTTTTGCATCAAGGGACTGCATGAAGACGGCACGTCGGATGCCGTTTTCTTTTGCCCCAAATTGATGTGGCACCAATAAAAAATAACCGCACTGCACCAATTTGATAATCGGGGGCTGATCATTAGGTTTTATTTGCTATTTCCTTGATTCGTCGCGTATATTCCGATTTCCGACGCTTTTCGTCCCGCGCAGTCCTGCTGCGAGAAGAGCGCCGTCGTGGTCCCGAAGCGCACTGCGGCAAAAGCACAATGGTTTGACGGCCTGTCCGGCCTCCTCACAGACGGTGTCCCCATGAACGATCATCAGCAACCGATTCACCCGGTTCCCGCCGCCCAAGGTCTGTACGACCCGCAAAACGAGCATGATGCCTGCGGCGTCGGCTTCGTCGCCCATATCAAGGGACACAAGAGTCACGAAATCATCCAGCAGGGCCTGAAGATTCTCGAGAACCTCGATCACCGGGGCGCCGTCGGCGCCGATCCGCTGATGGGCGACGGCGCGGGCATCCTGATCCAGATTCCGGACGGCTTCTATCGCGAAGAGATGGCCCGGCAGGGCGTGACGCTGCCGCCGGCTGGCGAATACGGCGTCGGCATGATTTTCCTGCCGAAGGAGCACGCGTCGCGCATCGCCTGCGAACAGGAGCTCGAGCGCACGGTGAAGGCCGAGGGTCAGGTCGTGCTCGGCTGGCGCGACGTGCCGGTTGACCACGCCATGCCGATCTCGCCGACCGTGAAGGCGAGCGAGCCGCTGATCCGCCAGATCTTTATCGGCCGCGGCAAGGACATCATGGTGACCGACGCGCTCGAGCGGAAGCTGTACATCATCCGCAAGACCGCGAGCCATCGCATCCAGGCGCTGAAGCTCAAGCACGGCAAGGAATACTTCGTGCCGTCGATGTCGGCGCGCACGGTCGTCTACAAGGGTCTGCTGCTGGCGGGCCAGGTCGGCGTGTACTACCGCGACCTGCAGGACGACCGCACCATCTCGGCGCTCGCACTCGTGCACCAGCGCTTCTCGACCAACACGTTCCCGGCGTGGGAACTGGCTCACCCGTACCGCATGATCGCCCACAACGGCGAAATCAACACGGTGAAGGGCAACGTCAACTGGCTGAACGCGCGTACCGGCGCGATCGCCTCGCACGTACTCGGCGACGATCTGCCGAAGCTGTGGCCGCTGATCTATCCGGGCCAATCGGATACGGCATCGTTCGACAACTGTCTCGAACTGCTGGTGATGGCCGGCTACCCGCTCGTCCACGCGATGATGATGATGATTCCGGAAGCCTGGGAACAGCACACGCTGATGGACGAAAATCGCCGCGCGTTCTACGAATACCACGCCGCCATGATGGAGCCGTGGGACGGCCCCGCCGCCATCGCGTTCACCGACGGCCGCCAGATCGGCGCGACGCTCGACCGTAACGGTCTGCGCCCGGCGCGCTACATCGTCACCGACGACGACCTCGTCATCATGGCGTCGGAAGCCGGCACGTTGCCTATTTCCGAGTCGAAGATCGTCAAGAAGTGGCGTCTGCAGCCGGGCAAGATGTTCCTGATCGACATGGAGCACGGCCGCATCATCGACGACAAGGAACTGAAGGACAACCTCGCGAACGCCAAGCCGTACAAGAGCTGGATCGACGCCGTGCGCATCAAGCTCGACGAGATCGAGGCGAAGGCCGAAGACGTCGTGACGGAACGCCGCGAAGCTGCTGCGCTGCTGGATCGCCAGCAGGCGTTCGGCTACACCCAGGAAGACCTGAAGTTCCTGATGGCGCCGATGGCGCAAGCGGGCGAGGAAGCCGTCGGCTCGATGGGCAACGACTCGCCGCTCGCGGTCATGTCCAACAAGAACAAGACGCTCTATCACTACTTCAAGCAGTTGTTCGCGCAGGTCACGAACCCGCCGATCGATCCGATCCGTGAAAACATGGTGATGTCGCTCGTGTCGTTCATCGGCCCGAAGCCGAACCTGCTCGACACGAACAACATCAACCCGCCGATGCGTCTCGAAGTGTCGCAGCCGGTGCTCGACTTCAAGGACATCGCGAAGATCCGCGCGATCGATCAGTACACGGGCGGCAAGTTCAGCTCGTACGAACTGAACATCTGCTATCCGGTCGCCTGGGGCAAGGAAGGCATCGAGGCACGCCTTGCGTCGCTGTGCGCGGAAGCCGTCGATGCGGTCAAGTCCGGCTACAACATGCTGATCGTGTCGGACCGCAAGACCGATCGCGACAACGTCGCGATTCCGGCGCTGCTCGCTACGGCCGCGATCCATACGCACCTCGTGCAGCAGGGTCTGCGCACGAGCACGGGTCTCGTCGTCGAAACCGGTTCGGCGCGTGAAACGCACCACTTCGCGCTGCTCGCGGGCTATGGCGCGGAAGCCGTGCACCCGTACCTCGCGATGGAAACGCTGAGCCAGCTCGCGGGCGGCCTGAAGGGCGACCTGTCGGCGGAGAAGGCGGTCTACAACTTCACGAAGGCAGTCGGCAAGGGTCTGCAGAAGGTCATGTCGAAGATGGGTATTTCGACCTACATGTCGTACACCGGCGCGCAGATTTTCGAAGCGGTCGGTCTCGCCGCGGATCTGGTGTCGAAGTACTTCCACGGCACGTCGTCGAAAGTCGGCGGCATTGGTCTGTTCGACGTCGCGGAAGAAGCGATCCGTTTGCATCGCGAAGCATTCGGCGACAACCCGGTCCTCGCGAACATGCTGGACGCGGGCGGCGAGTACGCGTACCGCGTGCGCGGCGAAGAACACATGTGGACGCCGGATGCGATCGCCAAGCTGCAGCACTCGGCGCGCAGCAACTCGTACCAGACGTACAAGGAATACGCGCATCTGATCAACGATCAGACCAAGCGCCACATGACCTTCCGCGGCCTGTTCGAGTTCAAGTTCGATCCGACCAGGGCGATCCCGCTCGACGAAGTCGAACCGGCGAAGGAAATCGTCAAGCGTTTCGCGACCGGCGCAATGTCGATGGGCTCGATCAGCACCGAAGCGCACGCCACGCTCGCCGTCGCGATGAACCGCATCGGCGGCAAGTCGAACACCGGTGAAGGCGGTGAAGACGCAAACCGTTACCGCAACGAACTGCGCGGCATTCCGATCAAGAACGGCGACACGATGAAGTCCGTGATCGGCGACGAAGTGGTCGTCGACATTGCGTTGAAGGAAGGCGATTCGCTGCGCTCGCGCATCAAGCAGGTCGCGTCGGGCCGCTTCGGCGTGACGGCGGAGTACCTCGTGTCGGCCGACCAGATCCAGATCAAGATGGCGCAGGGCGCGAAGCCGGGCGAAGGCGGTCAGCTGCCGGGTCACAAGGTGTCGGACTACATCGGCAAGCTGCGTTACTCGGTGCCGGGCGTCGGCCTGATTTCGCCGCCGCCGCACCACGACATCTACTCGATCGAAGATCTGGCGCAGCTGATTCACGATCTGAAGAACGTGAACGCGTCGTCGAGCATCTCGGTGAAGCTCGTGTCGGAGTCGGGCGTCGGTACGGTTGCCGCGGGTGTCGCGAAGGCGAAGGCCGACCACGTCGTGATCGCCGGTCATGACGGCGGCACGGGTGCATCGCCGCTGTCGTCGATCAAGCATGCGGGCACGCCGTGGGAACTGGGTCTCGCCGAAACGCAGCAGACGCTGGTGCTGAACCGGCTGCGCGGCCGTATCCGCGTGCAGGCCGACGGTCAGATGAAGACCGGCCGCGACGTCGTGATCGGCGCGCTGCTCGGCGCTGACGAGTTCGGCTTCGCGACGGCGCCGCTCGTCGTCGAAGGCTGCATCATGATGCGCAAGTGCCATCTGAACACGTGCCCGGTCGGCGTCGCGACGCAAGATCCGGTGCTGCGCGCGAAGTTCCAGGGCCAGCCGGAACACGTCGTGAACTTCTTCTTCTTCATTGCGGAAGAGGCGCGCGAAATCATGGCGCAACTCGGTATCCGCAAGTTCGACGACCTGATCGGTCGCGCGGAACTGCTCGACACGAAGAAGGGTATCGAGCACTGGAAGGCGAAGGGCCTCGACTTCTCGCGTGTGTTCTACCAGCCGCAAGTGCCGGCTGAAGTCGCGCGCAAGCACGTCGACGTGCAGGATCACGGCCTCGACCGCGCGCTCGACCACACGCTGATCGAGAAGGCGAAGGCCGCGATCGAAAAAGGCGAGCACGTGTCGTTCATCCAGCCGGTGCGCAACGTGAACCGCACGGTCGGCGCGATGCTGTCGGGCACGATCGCGAAGAAGTACGGCCACGAAGGACTCGCGGACGACGCGATCCACATCCAGTTGAAGGGCACCGCGGGTCAGAGCTTCGGCGCGTTCCTCGCGAAGGGCATCACGCTGGATCTGGTCGGCGACGGCAACGACTACGTGGGCAAGGGCCTGTCGGGCGGCCGCATCATCATCCGTCCGACCAACGATTTCCGCGGCAAGTCGGAAGAGAACATCATCTGCGGCAACACGGTGATGTACGGCGCGATCGAAGGCGAAGCCTTCTTCCGCGGCGTGGCCGGCGAGCGATTCTGCGTGCGTAACTCGGGCGCGACGGCGGTCGTCGAAGGCACGGGCGACCACGGTTGCGAATACATGACGGGCGGCACGGTCGTCGTGCTCGGCGAGACGGGCCGTAACTTCGCGGCCGGCATGTCGGGCGGCATCGCGTACGTGTTCGATCCGGACGGCATGTTCGCGAGCAAGTGCAACAAGTCGATGGTCGCGCTCGAACCGGTGCTGCAACAGGCAGAACAGGAGCGCACGGTCGATCAGGGCGTGTGGCATCGCGGCACGACGGACGAAGCGCTGCTCAAGGGGCTCATCGAGCGTCACTTCCAGTTCACGGGCTCGCCGCGCGCGAAGGCGCTGCTCGAAAACTGGGACGCGGCACGCCGTCAGTTCGTGAAGGTGTTCCCGACCGAATACAAGCGCGCGCTCGGCGAACTCGCCGCGAAGAAGGCGAACAGCGAAGTGCTCGCCGCCTGAGCTGCCTTCACGGAAGTCAACTTTAGACGTACCCGCCGCGTTCCGACCAATCGACGCGCGGCGGGTCCAGATTACCCCTAGATACAGATAGAGAAGAGAACCACATGGGCAAGGCAACCGGTTTTCTCGAGTTCGAACGTCGCCACGAGACGTACGAGGCTCCGCTCACGCGTGTGAAGCACTACAAGGAATTCGTCGCGGCACTGACCGACGACGAAGCGAAGATTCAAGGCGCGCGTTGCATGGACTGCGGCATTCCGTTCTGCAACAGCGGCTGCCCGGTCAACAACATCATCCCGGACTTCAACGACCTGGTGTTCCGTCAGGACTGGAAGAACGCGATCGAAGTGCTGCATTCGACCAACAACTTCCCCGAGTTCACGGGCCGCATCTGCCCGGCACCGTGCGAAGCGGCGTGCACGCTCGGCATCAACGACGACCCGGTCGGCATCAAGTCGATCGAGCACGCGATCATCGACAAAGCCTGGACCGAAGGCTGGGTCGCGCCGCAAACGCCGAAGCACAAGACCGGCAAGAAGGTCGCCGTGGTCGGCTCGGGCCCCGCGGGTCTCGCGGCCGCGCAGCAGCTCGCGCGCGCCGGTCATGACGTGACCGTGTTCGAGAAGAACGACCGGATCGGCGGCCTGCTGCGTTATGGCATCCCCGACTTCAAACTGGAGAAGTGGCAGATCGACCGCCGCATGCGCCAGATGGAAGGCGAAGGCGTGACGTTCCGCACCAACGTGTTCATCGGCAAGCCGGACTCGCTGCCGGCGCACATCGGCAACACGGCGAAGGAAACCATCACGCCGGCCGAGTTGAACGAACAGTTCGACGCGGTCGTGATCGCCGGTGGTTCCGAAATGCCGCGCGATCTGCCGGTGCCGGGCCGCGAGCTCGAAGGCGTGTACTACGCGATGGAATTCCTGCCGCAGCAGAACAAGGTCAACGCCGGCGACAAAGTGCCGAACCAGCTCGTCGCGAAGGGCAAGCACGTCGTCGTGATCGGCGGCGGCGATACCGGTTCCGACTGCGTGGGCACGTCGAACCGTCACGGCGCGAAGAGCGTCACGCAGTTCGAACTGCTGCCGCAGCCGCCGGAAGAAGAGAACAAGCCGCTCGTATGGCCGTACTGGCCGATCAAGCTGCGCACGTCGTCGTCGCATGAGGAAGGCTGCGAGCGCGACTGGGCGGTCGCGACCAAGCGTCTCGAAGGCAAGAACGGCAAGGTCGAGAAGCTGATCGCCGCGCGCGTCGAATGGAAGGACGGCAAGATGGTCGAAGTGCCGAACTCCGAATTCGAAATGAAGGCCGACCTCGTGCTGCTCGCGATGGGCTTCACGCAGCCGGTGTCGCCGGTGCTCGAAGCGTTCGGCGTCGACAAGGATGCGCGCGGCAACGTGCGCGCCACGACCGAGGGCGACAAGGCGTACTACACGTCGGTGAACAAGGTGTTCACGGCAGGCGACATGCGCCGCGGCCAGTCGCTCGTGGTGTGGGCGATTCGCGAAGGCCGTCAGTGCGCACGTTCGGTCGATGCGTTCCTGATGGGGCATTCGGAACTGCCGCGTTAAGCGTCTTCAGCCGGTGTGCGTGCCTGGCGTTCCAGGCCGCGCGCGCCGGCCACGATTTGCAGGAAGACGTGGAGACGACAAGGCGCCCCATGAAGGGCACCTGTAGCGGGAAAGCAATGCAGTAAAAAAGAAACCGGGCTCGCCTGGAAGGGGGAGCCCGGTTTTCTTTTATCCCGTCGCGGTGCGTTATGTCCGCCTCATTGGCGATAGCGCGCGAGCGTCAGACCGTCGAGATCGATCTCCGGTTTGCGCTGCGCGATCAGATCCGCGACCACGCGCGCCGAGCCCATCGACATCGCCCAGCCCGTCGAGCCGTGCCCGAGGTTCAGCCATAAGTTGTCGATGTTGCACGGGCCGAGCAGCGGCGTGCCATCGGGCGTCATCGGCCGGTGGCCGACCCAGAAGTGCGCGGAAGTCGGATTGGCCGCGTGCGGAAACCAGTCGCGCAGCACCGTGAGCAGCGTTTGCAGCGCCTGCTCGCGCAACGTCGTCTGGCGATTGCCGAGCTCCGCCGTACCCGCGATGCGCAGGTTGTTGCCGAAGCGCGTGATCGCCGTCTTCAGCGATTCGTCCATCAGTGCCGCCCGTGGCGCTTTTTCCTCGTCGATCACAGGCAGCGTGGCCGAATAGCCCTTCACCGGATAGAGCGGCACCTTCACGCCGAGCGGCGCGAGCAACGCCGCGCTATCGACGCCGAGCGCGACGACCACCGCGTCGGCCTGCAGCGTCTGCGCGCCCTGCTCGCTTTGAATACGCACGCCGCGCACCGTCGCTCCCTCGACATCGAGCGACGTGACGCGCGTGTCGAAGCGAAAGCTCACGCCATTGCGTTCACAGATCGCGCGCAGTTCGCGGGTGAAGCGCGCGCAGTCGCCGGCTTCGTCGTCGGGCAGATAGAGGCCCGAGAACGGCGCTTGACGCGCCCAGCGCAGACCGGGCTCGATCTCCGCGCACTGCGCGGCGCTGACTTCCCGATGCACGATGCCCCCCTCGCGCAGCACCGCAAGCGCCGGCTGCGCGAGTTCGACGTCGTACTCGCTGCGAAACAGTTGCAGATAGCCCTGGCTGCGGCCGTAGTCGAACGGATGACGGCCGCGGAATTCGTGCAGGCAAGCGCGGCTGTAGTACGCGATGCGCTGCATACGCTGCTTGTTCACGCGAAAGCGGTCGAGGTCGCACTCGCGCAGCCAGCGCGCGATCCAGCGCCATTGGGCCGGATCGAGCGTCGGCCGGAAGATCAGCGGCGAGGCCGGCTTGAACAGGTACTTGAGGATTTTCACCGGCATGCCGGGCGCGGCCCATGGCGTCACGTAGCCCGGCGCGATCACGCCGGCGTTGCCGAAACTCGTGGACAGGGCGACGTCGGGTTCGCGCTCGATCACCGTCACGTCGCAGCCTTGCTGGCACAGATAAAAAGCAGTGGCGACGCCGATGACGCCGCCGCCGAGTACGATCGTTTTCATGATTGGGAACTGCGGTGTCAGACGATCTCAAGCGGCGGAGCCAGCCGCCCCTAGCACCTTGCCCTTCGTTTCCGGCAGGCACAACGCGGCGACGATCACGAGCAGATACCCCGCGCCCGCGACGATGCCCATCGCCTTCACGAGCGTCATCGTCTGCGCGAAGGTGCCGACGAGTATCGGGAAGAACGAACCGAGCCCGCGCCCGAGGTTGTAGCAGAAGCCTTGCCCCGAGCCGCGGATTTCGTTCGGATACAGCTCCGACAGATACGCGCCGATGCCCGCGAAAATCCCCTGCACGACGATGCCGAGCGGGAAGCCGAGCGCGAGCATCATCGTGTCGGTGATCGGCAGCATCGTGTAGACCATGCCGAGCACGAACGAGCCGACCGCGAACAGCACGAACGACGCGCGCCGGCCGATCCTGTCGCACAGAATCGCGCCGACGATATAGCCGGCGAACGAACCGACGATCAGCACGATCAGATAGCCGCTCGTATTGAACACCGACAGATGGCGCTCGGTCTTCAGATAAGTGGGCAGCCACGTCGTGATCGCGTAGTAGCCGCCGAGCATGCCGGTGCACAGCGCGCTGCCGAGCACAGTTGTCTTCAGATGCGCGGCCGAGAAGATCTGCATGAAGTGCGACGTGTTGATGCCGCTTTCGCGCGCGCGACGCGTCGCGACAAAGATCTCGGGGTCGCTGACGTTGCGGCGGATATAGATGATCCATGCGGCGGGCAGCAGGCCAACCCAGAAACACGCGCGCCACGCGTACTGCTCGGGCAGCAGCGCGAAAGCCGCCCAGTAGACGATCGCCGCGGCCGCCCAGCCGAACGACCAGCTGCTCTGCACGGTGCCGACCGCCTTTGCGCGATGCTGTGGAGAGCGGATCGTCTCGGCCATCATGATCGTCACGACCGACCACTCACCGCCGAAGCCGATGCCCTGCAGCGTACGCGTGGCGAGCAACTGCCAGAACGACTGCGTGAAGCCAGACAGGAACGTGAAGATCGCGAAGGTGGCGATCGTCCATTGCAATACACGGATGCGCCCGTGGCGATCGGCAAGAATGCCGGCGAGCCAGCCGCCGATCGCCGACGAAATCAGCGAGCTGGTGGCGATCATGCCTGCTTCGCTTTTGCTCATGCCCCACGTCGCGATCAGCGTCGGGATGAGGAACGAGTAGATCATGAAGTCGAACGCGTCGACCGCGTATCCGCCGAAACCGGCGAATAGCGTGCGACGCTCGCGCGGGGTCAGCTCGGTGAACCATTGGAGAGAAGACATGTTTTGTTGTGGTCTCCAGGTTTCTTGTGCCTGCGGGGGCCGGATGGGAGGGTGTCAGTATTCTACGGGGATGCGGCGTCGTGAGGCCAGTTGGGGTCAAAAAGGGCGTGCGCGCGGTAACGGCCGATAAGGCACCGCAAGGGAACGGAAATCGGTGGGCCAACCGTCCCTCTTTTTTCTTACTAACCCCTACGATGTAACGCAAAATTTATTGGTCAACGTTAAACTGCGTCTGCAGCCCCGGCTGCCCCACGCAATCCTCCTATACACCTGTCGCCCCGATGTCCGTTACCGCGAAAAACCGTTCGCCTTTCCGCGCCCTTGCGAGCACGACCGTGCCCGTGGAGCGCGGCATGCCCGGCGAAGCGTCGGCGGCGCGGCGACGCTTTCTGAGGGGCTCGGCCGGTGCGATGCTGGCCGCGGGTTTCGGCAGCACGCTGCTGTCCGCCTGCGGCGGTAGTCTCGAAGCCGATCAGCCGGCTACGCCGCGGCTCGTGTCGGTCAGCAACTTCCGCGATGTCGGCGGCGCGGGTGCCGGCTACCTGACCGTCGACGGCAAACAGATGCGGCGCGGCGTGTTCTATCGCGCGAACGCGCTGACGCTGAGCGGCACCGACACGGCGACGCTCGACAAGCTCGGTATCGTGTCGGTCTACGACCTGCGCACGCCCGCCGAAATCGCACGCGCCGCCGACGTGCTGCCGAGCGGCGCGACATCCTCGACGCTGAACGTGCTCGGCACGAACGACTTCGTCGCGCCCCCGGTCGATTCTCCCGTCGACGCCGTCGCGTTCATGCAGGCGCAGGCGCGCGCGTATGTGACGGGCGGCCCGCAGCGAGCCGCCTATGGCGCGTTGCTCGGCGCGCTCGCCGACGGCACGGGCGCGCAGCTATTCCACTCGAACGCGGGCAAGGATCGCGCGGGCTGGGTCGCGGCGCTGCTGCTCAGCATCGCCAACGTTCCGCTCGACGTGATCATGCAGGACTACCTGCTCAGCAACGTCTATCTCGCGCCATCGATCGCCGCGCAAACCACCACGCTGCGCGCGCAGGAAGGCGCGGCCATCGCGACGGCGAGAGCGCCGTTGCTCGACGTGGACGAGAACTATCTGCAGGCGGGCTTCGACCAGGTGCAGGCGAGCTACGGCACGATGGCGAGCTACCTGACGCAAGGCCTCGGTCTTTCCACGGCGACGGTCGACGCGCTGCGCAATCGGCTCGTGCATTGACGCGCTTCGCTGGCGCGCTTTGGTGGCCTTCCTGCAGCGCAAAAAAAAGTCCGCCGCAGAGGTGCGGGCGGACCGGGAAGGGCTGCATCAAGGTTGCGGGGGTGACTATAAGGCCGCACCCCGCGCGACAGTCGATGCGGTAAGGGCAGGTAAGTGTCCGGTTCGCGCCGCGTTTGCCTGCGAACATCCTTACGACAGCGCCGGGTCCACCGGCAATTCGATCCGTACTTCGAGCCCACCCTGCGCGTGATTGCGCACGAGGCAGCGTCCACCGCGATCGTGCGCGAGCCGCGCGACGATCGCGAGACCGAGCCCGCAATGGCCTTCGCCGCCGCGCGCGGCGTCGAGCCGCACGAACGGCTTCATCGCCGCGGCAATGCGGTCGTCGGGAATGCCGGCGCCGTGGTCGCGCACGCTGATCGTCCAATGACGGTCGTTGCACGCGGTCGAGATTTCCACCGGCGGCATGCCGTGTTCGAGCGCGTTGTCGACGAGGTTCGTCACGAGCCGGTCGAGCAGCGTGCGCGGCAGCGTGAACGAGGGGCCGGCGCGCAGATCGAGCGCGAACAGCGGGGTTTCGGCGGGGTCCGCCGCTTCGGCGGTTTCAGCGGCCTCCGCGTAATCGCCCGAGGAAAACTGCTCGCGCAAGAACTCGTCGACTTCGACGGGCGGTCCGGCGTCCGCCGATTGGCCCGCGAATTCGAGGAACTGCTGGACGATGTTGGTCAGGGAATCGACGTCGCGGATCAGGCCCGCGCGCTCGTTTTCGTCGACCAGCACGCTTGCGCGCAGCTTCAGGCGCGTGAGCGGCGCCTTCAGATCGTGCGCGACGCCGGCGAGCATCACCGCCTGGTCGTCGCCGGCTTCGTTCAGGCGCCGCATCATGTCGTTGAATGAGCCGATCAGCTCACGCAGCTCGCGCGGGCCCTGCACCGGCACGGGTTGGGGCCGCCCGCCCGAGCCGAACGCGCGCGACGCATCGGCCACGCGCGACAACGGCCGTTGCATCTGCCACACCGCGAACAACGACAGGATCAGCCCGGCGACCAGCATCGACACCGATTCGATCAGAAAGCGCGGCGGCGGCGGCAGGTCGACCGGCACGACGACCCAGTTCGACTTGCCCGGGACCAGCACCCACAGTTGCGGCGGACGCAGATCGTCAACGGCGATCTGCGTGCCGGCCGGCAGGTTCTCACGCAGGTGCCGGCTCAGTTCGACCACCATATGCTCGTGCGGCTCGCGCAGATGCACGCTGGTCGGCATGTTCCAGGTGGGCACCAGATGCACGCGCATCGCCGGCGCGAGCGCGGCGCCCTTGATCGGCTCGCCGTTGATCGCCTGCAGCACGAGCAGAATGCCGCGCGCGAAGCCGTCGATTTCATGGCGCGGCGGCTGCATCGTCACCAGCACGAACCAGCTCGCCTGAATCGCGAACAGCACCGCCGCCGACAGCAACGCCATTCTGCCGAACAGCGTGTTCAGCGGATTTCTCATGCGCTCGGGGCGGCCCCGTCCTCGAAGGGTGTGCCGTTGGCGTCGGGCACGAACACGTAGCCCTTGCCGCGCACCGTTTGCACGTAGCACGGGTTCGACGGGTCGTCCTCGATCACGCGGCGCAGGCGCCAGATCGGTACGTCGAGGCTACGGTCGCGGAACGCGAGGTTGTCGCGATGCACGAGATCGTGAATCAGCACGCGCGACAGCACCTTGTACGGATTGTTGACGAAGATCTTCAGCAGCGCGAATTCGCTGTCGCGCAGCGGCAGCTTGGCGTCGTCGCGGCTCAGCGAGCGCGTGGCGAAGTCCAGTTCGAATGGACCGAAGCGATGGCGCTTGCGTGCTTCGGGCGCGCTCGTGGTGGACGGCCCGCGCCGGCGCAACACGGTCTGGATCCGCACGAGCAGTTCGCGCGGATCGAACGGCTTGGTCAGATAGTCGTCCGCGCCGAGCGACAGGCCGACGATGCGGTCGGCCACCGTGCCGCGCGCGGTCACGAAGATCACCGGGATGTCGTCGCCGGCGGCGCGCAACGCGGTGAGCGCGCGCAGGCCGTCGGTGTTCGGCATCATGATGTCGAGCACGACGACCGACGGCCGCTCACGCTCGAGACGACGCTGCAAATGGGTGCCGTCATGCAGCACGGACGCATCGAAGCCGTTCGACTGCAGAAACTTGCAAAGCAGATCGCGTACGACCGGATCGTCGTCGACGATAAGGACCTGTGGATTCATGGCGAAATTCTAGACTGGCCCGCCCGACGCGCGACCGGGCATTTCCTTACCAACGCTTACTGTGTGCCGCTCGGTGCTGGCGGGCTCGCGCCGGGGCGGATCAGCGAAGGTGCAGCGCTTACTTTAGCACTGCCTGATCCGGCTCTGCGCGACGACAGGCACGCGATGACAACAGTTGGCAAGCACTCGAAAGCCCTCGCAAGCCCACGGAACGGATCGTAACAACCGCGCGAAAGCGTGCTTTGCTTCGCCCATCGTCGGCACCCGCGCGGCGCGATGATTGGTTCCGCAGCAAGTCGCGCCGCACGCCGAACGAGGCCCGCTGCCTCGGACGACGGCGCGCGGCGTTCAACCGACACCGGTGCGCAATGCGCACCTTCGCGAGGTCCATCATGACGATCCACAATACGCTCAGTTCCACGCCTTTCTCCTCGCTGGCGAATAAGCCGGCCACGGAGAAATCCGCCAGTTCAAACTCCACGGGCGCAGCGGCGAAATCGCAGCAGAGCGCCGGGCTCGGGAAGCCTGCACTGCCTGCGCCGGGCACGGGGCTCATCGGCCATCTGCTCAACACGACTGCGTGAATCGGCGAGGTCCGCGTGCCGTTATCCAGAACTACTGAGCAGCGGCGGCGCGCCGTGGCGTGGCTCGTTGCCGGCGCGCTGCTGTTGCCGCTCGGCGGCTGCGGCGCCGCGGCGCTGCCGTGCCGGGTCACGGCGGCGACCCTGAAAGTGCTGCCGGTCGTCGGCCATGCGGCGGCGACGCCTTTCGACATGTGCGCTTCCGCGATCGATTGAATCATGACGCTCACCCGGATGGTTGGTGCACTGATGCTGCTCGGCGGCGTGCTGTCGTGCGCTGCGCATGCACAGCTCGTCGCGCGCAGTGCGAAGGCGGCCAGCGCGGCATCGAATAGCGTCGTCACCGACACGCGGCGGCGCTCGCCGGACGCGCCGTTTTCGTTTCGCGGCGTCGCGCTCGGCATCACGATCGACGAATTCCGTGCGGGCTCGACCGTGCGCGCGACGCCGGTCGGCAGCGTGCCGATCTGCGAGACGGACGTGCAGGCCGGAGCGCTCGGCATGCGGCTGAAGTCGCACGATAGCCTGAGCGTCGCATGCCGCTGGGCGCATCGCGATGATGAACGCTGGGCGGTGTCGCAGGCCGTGGTCGATGGTGCGCCGGCGCTCGAACACGTGATGCGCTTCGCGCGCATTGACGGGCAGGGCGCGCTGCGTCTCTACGAGATGTCGTTCGTGGTCGACGAGCTGACCGCGGAGGATCTGCGCGACGCGCTCGAGGATCGTTACGGGCCGCCGCGTCTCGCGACGCGCAACGCGGCGGCGCCGGGCGCGATGCCGATGTACGTATGGGAGAACGCGGTGAGTTCGATCACGCTGTGCTTTCTGCCCGGCAGCCGCAACGGCACGCTCACGTATCTGCTGAAGGGCTCGGATGCGTGGATGAAAGCGGTCGTGCGGCAATGGCAGGCGAGCGGCGCCGACGCGGGCTGACGCGGGCTGACGTTTGCCAGGCAACCCTGATTACCGGTGCGATCCCAACGCCGAAACCGGGCGGTGTCCGGATAGGCCGCCTCACTTCGACTCCTTTCATCCTTTCCGCCACGGAGCCAGCATGACCGCGCTACGTCTCACCCTCGTGCTCGGCGCCGCGAGCTGTCTCGCGGCCTGTTCGAGCGCGCAGACCAGGTCGATCGTCGAAACGCCGATGGCGCCGCCGCTCGCGTCCGCGCCGTTGAACGTCAACACGCAAGGCGCGATCTATCAGGCCGGCGCGCCGTTGCTGCTGTATGAGACGCCGCGCGCGCAGCACGTCGGCGACGTGCTGACGATCCGGCTGTCGGAATCGTATAGCGGCAACAACAGCGCCAGCGCGTCGGCGAACCGCACGAGCAGCATCACCGCGACTGCCGCGGATCAATCGACGAATGCCGCCGCGCGACTCGCCAAACTATTCAACATCGGCTCTGCCAGCACCGACTACAAAGGGCAGGGCAATCTGAGCGACATCAGCGACATGACGGGCACGCTAGCCGTGACCGTGATCGGCACGGTGTCGGGCGGCAATCTCGTCGTATCAGGCGAGAAGGTGATCGCGATGAGCGGGACCCGCGACCGTCTTCGACTCTCGGGCATCGTCAATCCCAAGGACATCGAAGCAGGCAATTACGTCGCGTCGAGCAAGGTCGCGAACGCGCGCATCGAGCAGGCGGGCCTCGGCATGGTCAACGATGCGACGACGATGGGCTGGCTGCAGAGGATGTTTCTGAGTGTGCTGACGTTTTGACCGTCAGCCGGGTCAGCGCGGTGCGCGCGACACCGCGCTGCGCGTTACGTGCGACGCGTGGGCCGCATCAACCGGCTTCGACCATCCGGCGCCGCTAACCGAGCGGCGGCGCAAGCCCGCGTTCGGCCGCGCCGATCTCGCCGTCCGGCACGAACACGTAGCCGCGTCCCCACACCGTCTGCACGTAGCGCGGTTCCGACGGGTCCACTTCGATCAATCGACGCAAGCGCCAGATCGATACGTCGAGACTGCGATTGCGATGCGCTTCGCTATTGCCGTGCAGTTTTTCGAGCAGCTGCGCACGCGTGAGCACGGTCATCGCGTGCGTGACGAACACCTTCAGCATCGCGAATTCGCTCGAACGCAGCGTGATGCGTTCGCCGTCGCGGCGCAGTTCGCGCGCGGGGAAGTTCACTTCGAAGCGGCCGAAATGATAGGGCGCGCGCTGTTCGGGCGCGCCCGGCGCGATCGAGCCGCGACGCCGCAGCACGGTGCGAATCCGCGCGACGAGCTCGCTCGGTTCGAAAGGCTTGCCGAGATAATCGTCGGCGCCGAGTTCGAGGCCGATCACGCGATCGATCGGATCGGCGCGCGCGGTCAGCAGGATCACGGGAATGTCGTCGCCGGCGACACGCAAGGCGCGCAGCGCGCTGATGCCGTCGAGCTCTGGCATCATGATGTCGAGCACGACGAGCGCGGGACGCTCCTGCTGCAATCTGCGCTGCAACGCCAAGCCATTTTCCAGCATGGCGACCTTGAAGCCGCGGCCGTGCAGATATTCGCCGACGAGCTCGCGTACGACGGGATCGTCATCGACGATCAGGATGGTCTGGTTCATTCAGGTCATCTTAGTGATGCGCACGGGCCGCGCAAAGCGTATACCGCTTTCCAATCCTTTCCCGTGTAAGGCGCTGCAAGCGAAAGCAAAGCCGCGAGCACTCAGTGGGGCGGCGGGAAGGCCTGCGAGGTTTGCAGGGTCTGCTGTTGCTGCGCTTGACGCGGGAAATCGGTCCGATCGACCACCATCCGCTCGATCAGTCCGCCGAGCTTGACCGAGGCCGACGAAAAACGGTCGGTGTTCAGGCCGCCGGTCTGATAGCGCGCGGTGACCAGAATGCGGCCCCCCTGGATCAGCGTCAGATCGATGATCGACAGGTACTGGATCGATTCGTCGCTGAACGAGCGGCGGCCATAGTCGATCGCGGCGTCGTAGACGAGCCGCGCTTCGCAGCCGGCCGGCGAGGTGCCCGGATTGTAGACGTCCGAACGAATACCGCGCCGCTCGAGCGCGAGCTGCAGCGCCGGCACGAAATCGCCGACCGACACCGTCGGGTTCACTTCGATGCAGACGTGCTGCAAATCCGCGGGCCGCCCGTTGACGAAGGTCGGCGACGAGTAGTTCGACGCGATCGCGTAGCCGGCCTGGATGACCGAGCCGGTGGCGTCGGCGGCCTGGATCAGCGTCCAGGCGCAGCCGTCGAGCGCGAGCGTCAGCGTCGCGGCGAAGGCGGCGAGGGCGCAACGACGCCGGCATATCAGCGAGGCGACCAGACCCAGGCGCGAATGCCTGGTTGCCGCTGGCGCGCGCACGGTCGGCGACGAGGTCATGAGGCAGCGCCCGATCCCGGTCACGAAATGCGATGGAGCATCAAAAGCAGCGACGGCCGCGCGCTCAGCGCGTCACGCGCAGTCGCAGTTCGTTCTGACCTTGCACGCTCGCGGTGACGTTCACGCGACGGGCGTCGGTGGTCACGACGAAATGCTGGCGCACCGGTGTGTTGACGTCATGCACGACGCGCGGAAAGCAGGCGGCGATGTCGGCGCCGAGTTCTTCGAGCGGATCGTTGATGACGCCGTCGGCTTGCCAGTGCGCGCGCCAGTGGCAGTCGTACGCGTGCGGGCTGGCGCGGCAATCGTCCGTATTGGAGACGCCCGGCAGTTGCGCGGCGGTCTCGTTTGGCAGTCGCCGGAAATCGCTCGCATCGACGATGTGCGTGAGCGCCGCGCAGATATCGGCGGGTTGGTTCGGCTCGGTCGTTTGCGCGGCATCGACGGCGTTCGTGAGCAGCAGCGCCGCGCCGCAGGCGAGCGCGATGCGCGGGAGCAAAGACGGGAGCAAAGGTGAAACACGGCGAGCGAATGACATGGGCGAGGAGTCCGAAGAGCGGTTGCGATGAAAGACGTGACTGACATCAACGACGGCCGGCGCATGGCGCGGCCCGTACGACTATCGTCGCTGCTCGCCGGCATTTTCAAAGCGCGGAACAGCTTGCGCGCTCCGCAAATGCTTTCGAACTCTTCTCGTGTCTTTCCGGATGTTGCGCCCGGAGGTGCCGGCGCGCAGGCGAGGCTTAACCGAGCGTCAAGCCGCCATCGATGTGAATCACCTGGCCGGTGATGTGGCGTGCCGCGTCGGACAGCAGGAATGCGATCAGCGCGGCGACGTCGTCCGGTTCGGCAACATGACCGAGCGGCGTGGCTTCGGCGGCGTGCGCCCACACGGCCGCGCTGTCGGCGCTTGGGCCGCGATCCTTGCGCGTGTAGCCCGGCGCCACGCAATTGACGGTCACGCCGAGCGGCGCGAGCTCCGCGGCCGCCGTTTTCGCAAGCGCTTCGAGTGCCGCTTTCGCGGCCGCCGTCGCGGCGAATGGCGCATCCGCGCGATAGCGATGCGCGACGAACGAACTCAAGGCGACCACGCGACCGCGCTTCGATGTTTCGAGCGCGGGCATCGCGCGCCGCACGAGCGCGGCGAAGGCGGCTGGCATCGCGGCGAAGGCGGCGCCGAAGGTGTCGGGATCGAGCGCGGCCAGCGTTTGGCGCTGCGCATGGCCGGCGTTCGCGACCAGTTGATCGAGTGCGCCGAAGCTCGCGAGCGTCTGATGGATCACGTGCTCCGCCGCGCCGCGCTCGGCGAGGTCGCCGAACACGGTCGCGCAGCGTGCGCCGCTTGCCGTGCAGTCGGCGGCAACCTGCACGAGCCGTCGACGGGAGGCGTCGTCTGCGCCGCGCGCGTGCAGCATCAACGACGTATGCGGCGCCGCGAGGCGCCGTGCGAGCGCCGCACCGATGCCGGAACCGGCGCCGGTGATCAGCACGACCCGAGCGGCGGTGCCGTGCGCTTCGCTGACGTGAGCGCCGCTCGCGTCGCTCACGCCGCTACCGCTTCGACAGAACGCTCGACGTCGAGCGTTTCGTCATGGAACGCTGCGAGCGATTCGCGATGCGCGACGCTGACGATCGCGGCCTTCGGCAACCGCTCGGTGAACAGCCGATAGAGCCGCGCCTCGTTTTCCGCGTCGAGCGCGCTGGTCGCTTCGTCGAGGAACAGGTAGTCCGGCTTGTGCAGCAGCACGCGCGCGGCGGCGAAGCGCTGCTGCTCACCCGGCGACAGCACGCGAGTCCAGTGCGCCGTTTCCTGCAGACGGTCCGCGTATTCCGACAGATGGCAGGTGATGAGCGCGTCGCGGCATTCGTCGTCGCCATAGGTGTCCGCCGCCGACGGATACGCGAGCGCCGCCTTCAGCGTGCCGATCGGCATGTAGCTGATCTGCGGGATGAACATCATGCGCGCGTTGACTGGTGCGTCGATCGAGCCGTCGCCGAACGGCCACAGGCCCGCGAGCGCGCGCATCAGCGTGCTCTTGCCGGCGCCCGACGGACCGCGCACGAGCCAGCGCGAGCCCGGCCGGATCGCGATATCGCGGATGCGCGACAGTGGGTTGCCATTGGGCAGGGCGAGCTGGAGGCTGTCGGTGGTAAGCGTGTTGCTGTCGACGAAATGCAGATTGATGCCGCCATGTTCCGTGGCCGGCGACACCGATTCCTTCAGACGCGGCGAATGCACGACGCGCTTGAATTCGCGCAACCGGTTCACGGTCGCGCGCCATTCGACGAGGCTCGTATAACTGTTGATGAACCACGAGAACGAATCGCTGACCGTGCCGAACGCGCTCGAAATCTGCATCAGCACGCCGAACGTGAACGCGCCCGCGAAGTAGCGCGGCGAGGCGACGACGATCGGGAAAATGATCGCGATCTGGCCGTAGAAGCTCAGCACGAAGGTGAGGCGCTTCGTGTACTTCATCACCTGCCACCAGTTGTCGCGGATGCGGCCGAACAGCGTGCGCGCGTTCGTCTTCTCGGTTTCCATGCCGTTGTAGAACGCGATCTGCTCGGCGTTCTCACGCAGCCGGATCAAGCCGAAACGGAAATCGGCCTCGACTTTCTGTGCCTGGTAGTTGATCGACACGAGCGGATGGCCGACCTTCTGCGTGACGAGCGAGCCGCCCACCGCATACAGCGCCGCGGCCCACACCATGTAGCCGGGGATCTGCAGCGGCATGCCGCCGAGCGAGATGCTCAACGCGCCCGCGAGCGACCACAGGATCGTGATGAACGACACGAGCGTGACGACGGTCGACAGCAGATCGAGCGTTAGCGACAGCGTGGTGGTCGCGAACGACTGCAGGTCGTCGCTGATCCGCTGGTCGGGGTTGTCGGCGAGACGGTCGCGCTCGATGCGGTAGAACGCGCTGTCGTCGAGCCACTCGTTCAGGTAGCGGGTGGTCAGCCACTGGCGCCAGCGGAAGCCGAGCATCTGGCGCAGATAGCGTCCATACACGGCGAGGATGATGAAACCGAACGCGAGTCCGGTAAAGATCATCAGCAGGTGCGGGAAGTCGTGGACGTTCTTCGCCTGCAGCGCGTTGTAGAAGTCCCTGCTCCAGCTATTCAGGCGCACGTTGATCCAGACGACGAGCAGGTTCATCACGATGATCGTGACGAGCAGCCCCCACGCGATGCCTCGTTCCTCGGAAACCCAGTAGGGCTTGATCAGGGTCCACGCGGAGACCTTTTCGTCGGGCGGCAGCGCGGGGCTGGCGGAAGTATGTGGTGTCATGAGCATCCTGATGAAGTGCTGACCCGAAGTGCCATTCCGGCGTACGGGTCCGATCTGGTTGACCCATGTCGGGCGATCCCGCGAACAGCAGGCGCCTTTGCGAGGGCGTGGCTGCCGCGGGTCTGCGATACCTGGCCGGGCATCGCGCCATCACGCTCGATGAACGCGAGTCCGGACGGGCGCCCGATTCTGGCGTGACGCCCTTAAGCGAAAATTAATTTTCGGGGCCGGCATCCGCTGCGGTGCCGCCGCCACGCATGCGGCCACGAGCGTCGCGCGCGCCGCGTTTTTGCGGCACCGGTCACGGCATTGTGCCAGAGCGCCGGGCCGCTTCGCACCGGCATCTCGATAGACGGTGCCAGATCAAAATTGGGGTGGCCACCATGGAGCGCTGGTTTGCGGGCGCCGCGCCTTTTATGGTCTAATGACCTGCGACGAAACAGGGGTGCTTCGCCCACAGGCGGCATGACTTTCATGCCGGGGCGGCGAGGCTGAGAGAGACCCTTTGCACCCGATCCGGGTAATACCGGCGCGGGAAGTTTCCGGAAGCAACCGTCTTCCATTCCCCGCCGGGCGGCGAGCGCAGCTCACATGTGCACGTCGTGACCGGCCGGCTTCACCCGCCGGTTTCGTCCTGGGTACGTGCGTTTTTGGCCGTACGGAAAGGACTCGATGACCGCCTATTCTTCAGACATGCATTTTTCCCTTCGTCACGCCGCCTCGGGCGAGCCGTGCCGTTTTGGTTTTGCCCACCGCAGTCGAACGGAGCGCGCGCGATGAACCGTCCCGCCCGACCCGATTTCGCCGTGCTCGGCGGCGGCCTGTGCGGCCGCCTGGTCGCGTGGCACCTCGCTGGCGACGGGCATCGCGTGGCGCTCTACGAGCGCGGCGATGCCACCGGTTCGCAGGCTGCCGCGTGGGTCGCCGCCGCGATGCTCGCGCCGCTGGCAGAGGCCGCGAGCGCCGAGCTGCTGATCACGCGGCTTGGCGCGAGTTCGCTCGAAAGCTGGCCGCGCGTGCTTGCCGAACTGCCGGAGCCGGTGTTTTTCCAGCGCAACGGCACGCTCGTCGTCTGGCATCACGCGGATCGCACCGAGGCGCCGCTATTCGAGCGGCGCGTGCGTGCGAACGCGCCGGCCGAGTTGCTCGACGGCGGCTTCGTCGCGTTGGCGGGCGCGCAGATCGGCGCCGCCGAACCCGCGTTGGCCGGCCGCTTCAGCCAAGGCTGGCTGCTGCCGCGAGAAGGCCAGCTCGACAACCGCCAGGTGCTGTCCGCGCTCGCGGCCGGGCTTGCCGAGCGCGGCGTCGACACGCACTGGAACACGCCGATCGACGACGCGTCGCTGCCCGAGGCCGGCATCACCATCGATTGCCGCGGGCTCGGCGCGAAGCCGGTGCTGCCGACGCTGCGCGGCATCCGCGGCGAAGTTGCGCGCGTGCATGCGCCTCACCTGCAGCTGACGCGCCCGGTGCGGCTACTGCATCCGCGTTACCCGCTGTATATCGCGCCGAAGCAGAACGGCCTCTACGTGATCGGCGCGACCGAGGTGGAGGGCGAGGACATGTCGCCCGTCAGCGTGCGTTCGGCGCTCGAGTTGCTGAGCGCGGCGTTTTCGGTGCACCCGGGCTTCGGCGAGGCGCGCATTCTCGAGCTGAATTCGCAGTGCCGGCCGACCTTGCCCGATCATCGTCCCGCGCTGCTGTGGGACGGCGCGCGCACGCTGCGCGTGAACGGCCTGTACCGGCACGGCTACATGATCGCGCCCGAAGTCGCCGACGAAGCCGTGCGCTTCGCGAGCGCGCTGCTCGACGGCCGCGTCGGTGATGCCGACGCATTCGCCGGCTGGCGGCGCGACTCACGCTGGAGCGAGCTGTTCCAGCAGCATTTCGCGCGCGAGCCGGCCCGAGCGTAGCGGCCAACGTGCCGCGCGCGATGCCGCTTGCGCCATCGATTGAGCCGTATTCGAACACCATGGACATTCACATCAATCAGAAGCCGTTGTCGCTGCCCGAGGGCGCGACTGTCGCCGATGCGCTCGCCGCCTTTGGCGCGCGTCCGCCGTTCGCGGTCGCGCTCAACGGCGATTTCGTCGCGCGTGCGCAGCATGCGGCGCGCGCGTTGCAAACGGGCGACCGGCTCGACGTCGTGCAGCCGGTCGCGGGCGGCTGAGCGCGACCGCGCCAGCCTGTCGCTTACCGAACGCAACAACCGTCGCCGAAAACCCATTGCCGCAACGCGGTCGGTTCTAGCCGCGAGGGCAAACCAGGATGATGCAAATGACTTCTCACGAGACCGCCGACGCGCTGACGCTATACGGTCAAACTTTTGCAAGCCGTGTGCTGATCGGCACATCGCGCTATCCGTCGCTGCAATCGCTGTCCGATTCGATCGACGCCGCGCGCCCCGGCATGGTGACGGTCGCGCTGCGCCGTCAGATGAACGAGGGCCACGCCGAAGCCGGCTTCTTCGATCTGCTCAAGCGCCATGGCGTGCCGCTCTTGCCGAACACGGCGGGTTGCCTGAGCGTCGGTGAAGCGGTGACGACCGCGCACATGGCGCGCGAAATCTTCGAGACCGAGTGGATCAAGCTCGAACTGATCGGCGACGACTACACACTGCAGCCCGACCCGGTCGGCCTGATCGAAGCCGCCGCGCGGCTCGTCAAGGATGGCTTCAAGGTGCTGCCGTACTGCACCGAAGATCTGGTGATCGGCCGCCGTCTGCTCGACGCCGGCTGCGAGGCGCTGATGCCGTGGGGCGCGCCGATCGGCACCGGCAAGGGCGTGATCAATCCATACGGGCTGCGCGTGTTGCGCGAGCGGCTGCCGGACGTGCCGCTGATCGTCGACGCCGGGCTCGGCGTGCCGTCGCATGCGGCCCAGGTGATGGAGTGGGGCTTCGACGGCGTGCTGCTGAACACGGCCGTGTCGCAGGCGACGCACCCCGACGCGATGGCGCGCGCGTTCGCGCTGGGCGTCGAGGCGGGTCGGCAAGCGTATCTCGCGGGCCCGATGGCCGAGCGCGAGAGCGCGCACGCGAGCACGCCGGTGATCGGCATGCCGTTCTGGCATCAGGATGGAGGTGCCGCATGACTCAGTCGTTGACGCTGAAGGACCGCGATCTGTTCTGGCCGACGGCCGACGAACTCATCGAAGCCGCCGAGCGCATCCGCGCACGTCTCGGCGACTGGCCGCCGACGCACGCGCCGTGGCGCATCTGCCTGATCGCACCCGACGAACCGAACGGTGGCGACCTGATCGTGATCGCCGACGCACAGCAGCACGGCGAGCAGATCGCGCGCTGGCTGACGCGGGGTGCGGGCGTGATCGTCGCCGCGGAAAACCGCGCGACGCTGCATCTGGGCGGCGAGAAGTACGGCCTCGAAGGCCATCTGGCGGAAGACTGGATTCCCGCGCTTGCCGCGTTCCTCGACTGCGGTTTCGATCCGCACGACGCGCTGGTGCTCGCGCTCGCGTGGCGCGATGGCGACGAGACCCGCGCCGACGATGCTTTCCCGGCCGACCTCGCTCGCTTTCCGCGCCTTACCGACCTGCCGGCGGCACCCGCCAAGGCGTTCCCGCGCTGCCCGGCAAGGCTCGGCCTGTATCCGGTGTTGCCGACCGCGGACTGGGTCGAACGGGTGGTCGGCTTCGGCGTGAAGACGGTGCAGTTGCGCCGCAAGTCGGCCCAACCCGCCGACGAGCTGAAGCGCGAAATCGCGCGCTGCGTGGCGGCCGGCCGCGCGCACGACGCGCAGGTGTTCATCAACGATCACTGGCTGGCGGCGCTCGAGGCGGGCGCATACGGCGTGCACCTCGGCCAGGAAGACGTGCATACCGCGGATCTGTCCGCGCTGGCCGACGCGGGCATCCGCCTGGGCCTGTCCACTCATGGCTTCTACGAGATGCTGAAGGCGCTGCATTTCCGGCCGAGCTACATTGCATTGGGCGCCGTGTTCCCGACCACGACCAAGGTCATGCCGACCGCGCCGCAGGGCTTGCGCCGCCTCGCACGCTATGTGCGGCTGCTCGACGGCGTGGTGCCGCTCGTCGCGATCGGCGGGATCGATCTGCAGGTGCTGCCGGACGTGCTCGCGACCGGTGTCGGCTGCGCGGCCGTGGTGCGCGCGGTGACGGAAGCGGCCGACCCGGCCGCCGCCGTTTCTGCACTGCAACACACGTTTACGCAATAATCGTCAGGCATAGTCAAGGAACGGGGCACCTCACGGCAGCTTTTGCACGATGGCCCTATAATTCGGCCTTCCCTGTAAAAGGATTGTCAGTTTGGTGCCTTCCTATCCCGAGACCTTACTCGAGCTGCGCGACGTCGACTTCGGTTACGGCGACCGGCTCGTCCTGTCGAATCTGAATCTGCGCTTTCGTCGCGGTCAGGTCGTCGCGGTCATGGGCGGCTCGGGTTGCGGCAAGACCACGGTGCTGCGGCTGATCGGCGGCCTCGTGCGCGCCCAGCGCGGCCAGGTGCTGTTCCATGGCGAGGACATCGGCGAGCAGACGCGCGAAGGCCTTTACGCGCTGCGCCGCAAGATGGGCATGCTGTTCCAGTTCGGCGCGCTGTTCACCGACATGTCGGTGTTCGAAAACGTCGCCTTCTCGCTACGCGAGCACACCGATCTCCCCGAAGAACTGCTGCGCGACCTCGTGCTGATGAAGCTCAACGCGGTCGGTCTGCGCGGCGCGCGCGACCTGCTGCCGTCCGAGATTTCCGGCGGCATGGCGCGACGCGTGGCGCTCGCGCGCGCAATCGCGCTCGACCCCGAACTGATGATGTACGACGAGCCGTTCGCCGGTCTCGACCCAATCTCGCTCGGCATCACCGCGAACCTGATCCGCACGCTGAACCGGGCGCTCGGCGCCACGTCGATTCTCGTCACGCATGACGTGCCGGAATCATTCGCAATCGCCGACTACGTGTATTTCCTGTCCAACGGCGGTGTGCTTGCCGAGGGCACGCCCGACGAACTGCGCGCGTCGACCGATCCGACCGTGCGGCAGTTCATCGATGGCGCGCCGGACGGCCCGTTCAGATTCCACTATCCGGCGCAGACGCCGCTCGCGGCGGACTTCGGCATCGGCGGAGGCCAGTCATGATCAGTACGATCGGTCGCTCGGTCATCACCGGGCTCGGCACCGCCGGCTACGCGACGCGCTTCTTCCTGCGGCTCGTGCTCGAGTTTTTCCCGCTGCTGCGCCGCCCGCGTCTTGTCACGAAGCAGATCCACTTTGTCGGTAATTATTCGCTCGTGATCATCGCGGTGTCGGGGCTGTTCGTCGGCTTCGTACTCGGGTTGCAGGGCTATTACACGCTGAACCGTTATGGCTCCGAGCAGGCGCTCGGGTTGCTGGTCGCGCTGTCGCTCGTGCGCGAGCTCGGGCCGGTCGTGACCGCGCTGCTGTTCGCCGGGCGCGCGGGCACGTCGCTGACCGCCGAAATCGGCCTGATGAAGGCGGGCGAGCAGCTCACCGCGATGGAAATGATGGCCGTCGATCCGGTCAAGGTCGTGATCGCGCCGCGCCTGTGGGCCGGCATCGTGTCGATGCCGATCCTCGCCGCGATCTTCAGCGCGGTCGGCGTTCTGGGCGGTTACGTGGTGGGCGTGCTGCTGATCGGCGTCGATGCCGGCGCGTTCTGGTCGCAGATGCAAAGCGGCGTCGACGTGTGGCGCGATGTCGGCGCCGGGGTCGTCAAGAGTGTGGTGTTCGGCCTCGCGGTGACCTTCGTCGCGCTGTTTCAGGGCTACGAGGCGAAGCCGACGCCGGAAGGCGTGTCGCGCGCGACGACCCGCACGGTCGTGTACGCGTCGCTCGCGGTGCTCGGGCTCGATTTCCTGCTGACCGCACTAATGTTCAGCTAAGACCGCGCAGCATGCCGGCTGCCGGCGGTGCATGATGCGCCGCGCACGGCGGAGGTGGTGGCGGCGCGGCGGATTCACTTTGGGATGACGATGAAAAAGAATGTTCTCGACTTCTGGGTCGGCCTGTTCGTGGTGCTGGGTTTCGTGGCGTTGCTGTTTCTTGCGCTGAAGGCCGGCAATATGAGCTCGTTGTCGTTCCAGGCAACCTACCCGGTCAAGCTGAAGTTCGACAACATCGGCGGGCTGAAGCCACGCGCGCCGGTGAAGAGCGCCGGCGTGACGGTCGGCCGGGTCGCGTCGATCGGCTTCGACAGCAACACCTACCAGGCGCTCGTCACGATCGATATCGACAAGCAATATCAGTTTCCGAGGGACACTTCGGCGAAGATCCTGACCTCGGGTCTGCTCGGCGAGCAGTACATCGGGCTCGAGCCGGGGGGCGACTCGGAAATGCTGAAGGCCGGCGATACGATCTCGATGACGCAATCGGCGATCGTGCTGGAAAACCTGATCGGCCAGTTCCTGTATAGCAAGGCCGCGGATTCCGGCGCGGCGAAGCCCGCCGCATCCGCCCCTGCACCGGCGCCGGGCGCGCCGGCCTCCGGCGCTGCCGGCCAGTAAGGCCAACAAGGAGAACTAGATGCAGACGACACTGCAGACCGCGCGCAGCGGCGCGCGCGTCCTACAGTTCGGCAAGGTCGCCGTGGCGGCTGCGCTGCTCGCCGGTTGCACGACCGTGCAGACGCCTACCAAGGGCGACCCGTTCGAAGGGCTGAACCGTACGATCTTCACCGTCAACGACAAGATCGACCAGTACGCGCTGAAGCCGGTTGCGCAGGGCTACGTTTGGGTCACGCCGCAGCCGGTTCGCGACAGCGTGACGAACTTTTTCTCGAACATCGGCGACGTCTATATTGCGGCGAACAACCTGCTGCAGCTGCGCATCGCCGACGGCGTGTCCGACATCATGCGGATCGTGATCAACACGTTGTTCGGCGTCGGCGGCCTGTTCGACGTCGCGACGCTCGCGAAGCTCCCGAAGCACGACAACGACCTCGGTCTGACGCTCGGCCACTACGGCGTGCCGGCGGGCCCCTATCTGGTGCTGCCGCTGTTCGGGCCGAGCACGGTGCGCGATGCGGTCGGCTCGCTCGGCAACTACTACGTGAACCCGATCAGCTACGTCGACCCGCCGGGCCTGAGCTGGGCGCTGTATGGCCTGAACATCGTCAACACGCGCGCGAACCTGCTCGGAGCGAGCAACCTGCTGGAAGGCGCGGCGCTCGACAAATACTCGTTCGTGCGTAACGCGTATCTGCAGCGCCGGCAGTATCTGTTGTCGGATAACCGCCGGCGGCCGCAGGAACTGCCGAGCTACGACGAGGAAGCGCCGCTGCCGAAGTACGACGAAGGCGAGACGGGCGCGGCAGGTGTGCCGGCCAAGCCGGCTCCCGCATCCGGCGCGGCCGTGGGCACGCCGCAAGGCGCGTCGGCACCGGAGGCCGCGTCGGGCGCCGAAACACCGCCTCTCGACCTGAAAGGCGGCCCGGAAACGCAAGTTCCGGCCGGTCAGTTGGTGCCGCCCACGCGCTTCAACTTCCCGTCCTTAAGATTGCATTGAACGTGCAGCCGTAACAGATCGATACGACTCTCGCAGTTTGCGCATGGATTGCCGTCGAACTCGCGTGATAAGGTCGATTCAAACTGTTGCATTATTTTTGAGGCAAAGCTCGATATGAAAAAATTCTTCCTGATTCCGTTGTTTGCCGCGTTGTTTTCGTTCATCAGCGCGGGCGCATCGGCGCAAACCGTCGACACCAGCTCGCCCGACGCGCTGATCAAGACCGTCACCCAGCAGGTGATGGACGCGATTCGGGGCGACAAGTCGATCCAGCAGGGCGACATCACGCACATCACGGCGCTCGTCAACGAAAAGATCCTGCCGTACACCGATTTCCGCCGCACCACCCAGCTCGCGATGGGCCGTAACTGGCGCACCGCGACGCCCGAACAGCAGAACCAGGTGGTCGAGCAGTTCAAGATGCTGCTGATCCGCACGTACGCGGGCGCGCTCGCGCAGGTGCGCGACCAGCAGATCCAGTACAAGCCGTTCCGCATGAATCCGGACGACACCGACACGGTGGTGCGCTCGGTCGTGATGAACAACGGCCAGCCGATCGAACTCGACTACCGCCTGTACAAGACGGCGCAGGGCTGGCGCGTGTATGACATCAACGTGCTCGGCGCGTGGCTGATCCAGGCGTATCAGCAGCAGTTCAACGAGCAGATCCAGCAGAAGGGCGTGGACGGACTGATCCAGTTCCTCACGCAGCGCAATCAGCAACTCGCCGCGGGCAAGCAGTCGTGAGCGACGTGCTGAACCCGGTGGCGAACCGCTTCGACAGCGGCACGACGCTGACCCACGAGAGCGCGAAGGCCGCGCTCGCAGCGGGTCTGCAACGCATCGCGGCGGGTGCGGGCGGCGTCGATTGCGCGCCGCTCACGCAATTCGATTCGTCGGCGCTCGCCGTCCTGCTCGCGTGGGTGCGGGCCGCGGCGGCGCGCGGCGGCAAGTTCGAAATCGTCAATCTGCCGGCTGGGCTCGCCAGTCTCGCGCAGGCCTACGGCGTCGATACACTTCTCTCTTCTGGCGCCTCCAGCATGGTTGCGTCAGCGCGACATTGACGCTCCTCTAGCGTCGTCTCCTCCCTTCCGGCCAGGCCGGGGGTGTCAGTTTTTGCCCTATAATCAAACGTTTTTTTGGGGTGTCGAACTGGCCCCCTAATCGGCCCCGGTTCCCGTTTCTTCCAGCATTTGCGCGTCCCCAAGCTCCATTGGGGCTACTTCAGGCGCCGCGACGCACGCGGCCCATAGTCATGTCAGCCATAGAAATTCGTAACGTCAAGAAGCGCTACAAGGACCTGCAGGCGCTCAAGGGCGTCAGCCTCACGGTCGAAGAAGGCGAGTTCTTCGGACTGCTCGGTCCGAACGGCGCGGGCAAGACGACGCTCATCAGCATACTCGCGGGTCTCGCGCGCGCCGACGAAGGCAGCATCGCGGTGCGCGGTCACGACGTCGTCGACGATTTCCGCAACGCGCGCCGCGCGCTCGGCGTGGTGCCGCAGGAGCTCGTGTTCGATCCGTTCTTCACGGTGCGCGAAACCTTGCGCATCCAGTCCGGCTACTACGGGCTGCGCAACAACGACGCGTGGATCGACGAGATCATGGCCAATCTCGATCTCACCGAAAAGGCCGATGCCAACATGCGCGCGCTGTCGGGCGGCATGAAGCGCCGCGTGCTGGTCGCGCAGGCGCTCGTGCACCGCCCGCCGGTGATCGTGCTCGACGAGCCGACCGCGGGTGTCGACGTCGAGTTGCGCCAGACGCTGTGGAAGTTCATCTCGCGCTTGAATCGCGAAGGCCACACAATCGTGCTGACCACGCACTATCTGGAAGAAGCCGAATCGTTGTGCGACCGCATCGCGATGCTGCGCCGTGGCGAGGTCGTCGCGCTCGATCGCACCAGCACACTGCTGCAGCGTTTCGCCGGCATGCAACTGTTCGTGCGCTTCGCGCAGGGCGTGCTGCCCGCCGAGCTGCGTCCGATCGAGGCGGAAAGCGGCGCCGGCAACGGTAATGGCCGCCAGCATCTGCTGCGCCTGACGAGCTACGACGACGTCGAGCGCATCCTCGCGCAGTGCCGCGCGGCCGGTTGTACATTCGAAGAAATCGAGGTCCGCAAGGCCGACCTCGAAGACGTATTCGTTCAGGTGATGAACGGTCCAGAAGTGATCGAGGGGCTTGCATGAGCGGGTACAGTGGATTTAGCACGCTGTTTTACAAAGAACTGCTGCGCTTCTGGAAGGTGTCTTTCCAGACCGTGCTCGCGCCGGTCATCACCGCGCTGCTTTACCTGACCATCTTCGGCCACGCGCTGCGCGGCCACGTGCAGGTCTATCCGGGCGTCGAATACACGAGCTTCCTGATTCCGGGCCTCGTGATGATGAGCGTGCTGCAGAACGCGTTCGCGAATAGTTCTTCGTCGCTGATTCAATCGAAGATCACCGGCAACCTCGTGTTCGT
This sequence comes from Paraburkholderia sp. MM5477-R1, assembly GCF_050436385.1. Classification (NCBI taxonomy): domain Bacteria; kingdom Pseudomonadati; phylum Pseudomonadota; class Betaproteobacteria; order Burkholderiales; family Burkholderiaceae; genus Paraburkholderia; species Paraburkholderia sp. MM5477-R1. The sequence continues at coordinate 72,945 of NZ_JBNDMC010000009.1, read as the reverse complement.
GCTGCTGCCGCCGCTGTCGCACCACGAGATGTTCGCGGCCTACGTGCTCGCGGCCGTGGCGCGCGGGCTGTGTGTCGGCTTCGGCGTGTTCATCGTGACGATCTGGTTCGTGCCGCTCGCCTTCACCGCGCCGCTCTACATCATCGTGTTCGCGATGTTCGGCTCGGCGATTCTCGGCACGCTGGGTCTGATCGCCGGCATTTGGGCCGAGAAGTTCGACCAGCTCGCCGCGTTCCAGAACTTTCTGATCATGCCGCTCACGTTCCTGTCGGGCGTGTTCTACTCGACGCATACGCTGCCGCCCGTATGGCGCGAAGTATCGCGGCTCAATCCGTTTTTCTACATGATCGACGGCTTTCGCTATGGTTTTTTCGGCGTGTCGGATATCGACCCGCTGGTGAGCCTCGCGATCGTCGCCGGTTTCTTCGTGGTGCTGGCCGCCGTGGCGATGCGCATGCTCGCTACCGGCTACAAGCTGCGCCACTGACGAGGAGCTTCTCTCATGTTGCCGACTCCCGAACAGGTCAAACAGTACATTGCAGCTGGACTCGCGTGCGAGCATCTCGAAGTCGAAGGCGACGGTCAGCATTTCTTTGCGACGATCGTCTCGCCGAACTTCGAAGGCAAGCGCCTGATCCAGCGTCACCAACTCGTGTATGCGGCGCTCGGCGACCGCATGCGCGAAGAAATCCACGCGCTCAGCATGAAGACGCTGACGCCCGCCGAATGGCAGAACGCGTAATCTGGAAACTTAGTGCGAATTACTCAGGAAGGGCGCGACACCGCTAGCGGCGCGCCGAACACAGACAAAGCAGGTCCGGACGCGAACCGGGCCGATCAGGAACCGACAGGCATGGATAAACTCATCATTGAAGGTGGCTACCCGCTCTCCGGTGAAGTTGTCGTCTCGGGTGCGAAAAACGCGGCATTGCCGATCCTGTGCGCGGCTCTGCTGAGCGCCGATCCGGTGCATCTGGAGAACGTGCCCGATCTGCAGGACGTGCGCACGATGCTCAAGCTGCTCGGCCAGATGGGCGTGCGTATCGAAGCCGGCGAAGGGCGCGTCGCGCTCGACGCGTCGAAGGTCGACAACCTCGTCGCGCCGTACGAAATGGTGAAGACGATGCGCGCGTCGATCCTCGTGCTCGGTCCGCTCGTCGCGCGCTTCGGTCATGCGCGCGTGTCGCTGCCGGGCGGCTGCGCGATCGGCGCGCGTCCGGTCGATCAGCACATCAAGGGTCTGCAGGCGATGGGCGCCGAGATCACGATCGAGCACGGCTTCATCGAAGCGCGCGCGAAGCGTCTGAAGGGCGCGCGCATCGTCACCGACATGATCACCGTGACCGGTACCGAGAACCTGCTGATGGCGGCGGTGCTCGCCGAAGGCGAGACGGTCATCGAGAACGCAGCGCGCGAACCCGAAGTGGTCGACCTCGCGCGTCTGCTCGTCGCGATGGGCGCGAAGATCGAAGGCATCGGCACCGACCGTCTGGTGATCCATGGCGTCGACAAGCTGCACGGTGCGAAGCACACGGTGATTCCGGACCGCATCGAAGCGGGCACTTTCCTGTGCGCGGTCGCGACGGCCGGCGGCGACGTCATGCTGCGCAAGATGCGTCCGCTGCTGCTCGAAGCCGTCACCGAAAAGCTGCGCGAAGCGGGCGTCACGGTCGAGGAAGGCGACGACTGGATGCGCGTGCGCATGGACAAGCGCCCGAGCGCGGTCACGTTCCGCACCTCCGAATACCCGGCGTTTCCGACCGACATGCAGGCGCAGTTCATGGCACTCAACACGATCGCCGACGGTACGTCGCAAGTCGTGGAGACGATCTTCGAAAACCGTTTCATGCACGTCCAGGAGCTGAACCGTCTCGGCGCGAGCATCACGATCGACGGCAACACCGCGCTCGTAACCGGCGTCGAAAAACTGTCCGGCGCGAAGGTGATGGCCACCGATCTGCGCGCGTCCGCGAGTCTTGTGATCGCCGCGCTGCGCGCCGAGGGCGAGACGCTGATCGACCGCATCTATCACCTCGATCGCGGCTACGACCGCATGGAAGCGAAGCTCAATGCGATCGGCGCGAAGGTGCGCCGGGTTTCCGGGAGCGGGGCATGAGTTCGATGCCGCAAACGTCGTCGTCGCCGGCGGTCAGCGCGCCGCTCACGCTCGCGTTGTCGAAAGGGCGTATCTTCGAGGAAACGCTGCCGCTGCTCGCGGCGGCCGGCATCGAGGTAGCGGAAGATCCGGAGAGCTCGCGCAAGCTGATTCTGCCGACCACCGACCCGAACCTGCGCGTGATCGTCGTGCGCGCGACCGACGTGCCGACCTATGTCGAGTACGGCGCGGCCGACTTCGGCGTGGCCGGCAAGGACGTGCTGCTCGAGCATGGCGGCAGCGGCCTGTATCAGCCGGTGGATCTGGACATCGCGCGTTGCCGCATGTCGGTCGCGGTCGCGGCCGGTTTCGATTATGCGAACGCGGTGCGCCAGGGCGCGCGTCTGCGGGTCGCTACCAAGTATGTTGAAACCGCTCGTGAGCATTTTGCCGCCAAGGGCGTTCACGTCGATCTGATCAAGCTGTACGGTTCGATGGAACTCGCTCCGCTGGTTGGTCTCGCCGACGCGATCGTCGACCTGGTCAGCTCGGGCAATACGCTGCGCGCGAACAATCTGGTCGAGGTGGAGGAGATCATGCAGATTTCGTCGCGTCTCGTCGTGAACCAGGCAGCGCTGAAGCTCAAACGCGCCGCGTTGCGGCCGATTCTCGACGCGTTTGCCAATGCTTCGTCGAAAACCGCCGCCCCGGCGGCCTGACTGACGATGGCAATGTGACGTTGCACTGATAGCGCGCCTTACCGAAACGGATACCTGTATGTCTACCAAGATTCGCAAACTCGATTCCACCGCTCGCGACTTCCACAAGTCGCTGCATGCGGTGCTAGCGTTCGAGGCGAGCGAAGACGAAGCCATCGAGCGCGCGGTCGCGCAGATTCTGAACGACGTGAAGGCGCGCGGCGACGAGGCGGTGCTCGAGTACACGAATCGCTTCGATCGCGTCGATGCGAACAACGTGGCCGAGCTCGAACTGCCGATGGCCGAGCTCGAGGCGGCGCTCGAAAGTCTCGAGCCGAAGCGGCGCGCGTCGCTCGAAGCGGCGGCGGCACGCGTGCGCGGCTATCACGAGAAGCAGAAGATCGAGTGCGGCAGCCATAGCTGGCAGTACACCGAAGCGGACGGCACCGTGCTCGGCCAGAAGGTCACGCCGCTCGATCGCGCGGGGATCTACGTGCCGGGTGGCAAGGCCGCGTATCCGTCGTCGGTGCTGATGAACGCGATACCGGCGCGGGTGGCCGGCGTGCGCGAAATCGTGATGGTCGTGCCGACGCCGGAAGGCGTGAAGAATCCGCTCGTGCTCGCGGCGGCTCTGCTGGGTGGCGTCGATCGCGTGTTCACGATCGGCGGCGCGCAGGCGGTAGCTGCGCTCGCGTACGGCACGCAGACTGTGCCCGCGGTCGACAAGATCTGCGGCCCCGGCAACGCGTACGTCGCGTCGGCGAAGCGTCGCGTGTTCGGCACGGTCGGCATCGACATGATCGCCGGGCCGTCGGAAATCCTCGTGTTGTGCGACGGCACGACCGACCCGCGCTGGGTCGCGATGGACCTGTTTTCGCAAGCCGAGCACGACGAGCTCGCGCAGTCGATCCTGCTGTGCCCCAACGACGCGTTCATCGCGCGCGTGCAGGAAGCGATCGACGAACTGCTGCCCACCCTGCCGCGCCGCGAAGTGATCCGCACGTCGCTCGAAAACCGCGGCGCGCTGATCAAGGTGCGCGACATGGCCGAGGCCTGCGCGATCGCCAACGACATCGCGCCGGAGCACCTTGAAATTTCGGCGCTGGAGCCGCATCAGTGGGCGCAGCAGATCCGTCACGCAGGCGCGATCTTCCTTGGCCGTTACACGAGCGAGAGCCTCGGCGACTACTGCGCGGGCCCGAATCATGTGCTGCCGACGTCGCGTACCGCACGGTTTTCGTCGCCGCTCGGCGTCTATGATTTCTTCAAGCGTTCGAGCCTGATCGAGGTCAGCGCGGAAGGTGCGCAGACGCTCGGCGAGATTGCCGCGGAACTGGCATACGGCGAAGGTCTGCAAGCGCACGCACGCAGCGCCGAATACCGGATGCGGCAGAACAACAACGAACGCGGCTGAGGCGGAGCGCTGATCGCGCTGGCGCGCGGCGGAACTCAAGCAGGCGTAAGCGGGAGCAGGCGAAGCGGCGAGGGCGGCAACCGCCGCCGCATCGACCGGCTTCCATGTTTTCCGGCTTCCACCCGCTCGAGCGACGGCTCGAGCCCACCCGCCCCATTCAATAACGACGACAGAGACCAACCCGAGCGCCCCATGCCGACGACGCCGACCCGGCGTGTTTAGCGCGGCCCGGCCCCCGAACCTATGACGACACCTCAAGACATCATCCGCAGCGACGTGCTCGCAATGACGAGCTATCCGGTTCCGGACGCCACCGGCTTCATCAAGCTCGACGCGATGGAAAACCCGTTTCCGCTGCCGCCGGAACTTGCCGCGCATCTCGGCGAGCGTCTGGCCGGCGTCGCGTTGAACCGTTATCCGGCGCCGCGCCCCGAGCAGTTGATCGAGCGCATTCGTCACGTGATGGGCGTGCCGGCGGGGTGCGACGTGCTGCTCGGCAATGGCTCGGATGAAATCATCAGCATCATGTCGGTCGCGTGCGCGAAGCCGGGCGCGAAGGTGCTCGCGCCGGTGCCGGGCTTCGTCATGTATCAGATGTCGGCGAAGCTGGCGAATCTCGAATTCGTCGGCGTGCCGCTCAAAGCCGACTTCACGCTCGATACCGACGCGATGCTCGCGGCGATCGCCGAGCATGAACCGGCGATCATCTATCTCGCGTATCCGAACAACCCGACCGGCACGCTGTTCGATGACGCCGAAATCGAGCGCGTCATCGCCGCGGCGGGCAAGAGCCTCGTCGTGATCGACGAGGCGTATCAGCCGTTCGCGCAGAAGAGCTGGCTGCCGCGCGCCGACCAGTTCGACAACGTCGTCGTGATGCGCACGGTGTCGAAGCTGGGCCTCGCCGGCATTCGCCTCGGTTACCTGGTCGGCAAGCCCGCGTGGCTGACCGAGTTCGACAAGGTCCGCCCGCCGTACAACACCAACGTGCTGACGCAGGCCGCCGCTGATTTCCTGCTCGACCACATCGGCGTGCTCGATGCGCAGGCCGCGCAATTGCGCGACGAACGCGAGAAACTCGCGCAGGCGGTGGCCGCGCTGCCGGGCGCCGAAGTGTTCACTAGCGCGGGCAACTTCCTGCTCGTGCGGGTGCCCGATGCGTCGGTATTGTTCGAAACCCTGCTAACGGCGCGGATTCTGATCAAAAACGTGAGTAAAATGCATCCATTGCTGGCCAATTGCGTGCGTTTGACCGTCGGTTCGCCGAACGAGAACGCCCAGTTGCTCGCCGGCCTGAAACTCGTGTTGCGGTAACCCGCCGCATCGAGCGGCGGCACTGAGCCGCTGCGTTGAACGGCTGCACTGAGCAGCCCGCCAGTTTGTCCATCCCACATTACTAGCGCTTTTAAGCCAGATTCGAGGAATTGCCATGCGCCTTGCGGAAGTCGTTCGCAACACCAGCGAAACGCAGATCCGTGTGAAGATCAACCTGGACGGCACCGGCCAGCAGAAGCTGGCCACCGGTGTGCCGTTCCTGGACCACATGCTCGACCAGATCGCCCGCCACGGGTTGTTCGACCTCGAGATCGAAGCGCATGGCGACCTGCATATCGACGATCATCACACGGTCGAAGACACCGGCATCACGCTCGGCCAGGCCGTCGCGAAGGCGATCGGCGATCGCAAGGGCATCCGCCGCTACGGCCTTTCCTACGTGCCGCTCGACGAAGCGCTGTCGCGCGTCGTGATCGATTTTTCCGGCCGTCCGGGCCTCGAATTTCACGTGCCGTTCACGCGCGCGCGCATCGGCACGTTCGACGTCGACCTGTCGATCGAATTCTTCCGCGGCTTCGTCAACCATGCCGGCGTGACGCTGCACATCGACAACCTGCGTGGCATCAACGCGCACCATCAGCTCGAAACGGTGTTCAAGGCATTCGGGCGTGCGCTGCGCATGGCCGTCGAACTCGACGAGCGCGCGGCCGGACAGATTCCGTCGACCAAGGGCAGCCTCTAACGTAACGGCCGTAGCAGGCCTTAACACGGGTTTCACCGCCTCCAACGTCTTCAGGCCACTCACCTTCAGGCGATTCATCGGGCAGGACCGCATTTGCCGGCACGTCGTTTGACGCCGCGCGGCGGCATCGATGGATCGAGGGCAGAGCGGCCAAACTTGAAATGAAAACTTCGATAGCGATTGTGGATTACGGAATGGGCAACCTGCGCTCGGTTGCCCAGGCACTGCGTAAAGCGGCGCCGGAAGCGGAGGTGGCGATCGTCGATCGTCCGGAAGCGATCCGCTCGGCCGACCGCGTGGTGCTGCCGGGCCAGGGTGCGATGCCCGACTGCATGCGCAGTCTCGGCGCGTCCGGTTTGCAGGAAGCGGTCGTCGAGGCGTCGCGCAGCAAGCCGCTGATGGGCGTGTGCGTCGGCGAGCAGATGCTGTTCGACTGGAGCGCCGAGGGCGACACGCCGGGTCTGGGTCTGTTGCCCGGCAAGGCGGTGCGCTTCGAGCTCGAAGGCCAGGTGCAGGACGACGGCTCGCGCTTCAAGGTCCCGCAGATGGGCTGGAACCGCGTGCGTCAGGCGCAGCCGCATCCGCTGTGGGACGGTGTCGCCGACAACGCGTTCTTCTACTTCGTGCACAGCTACTACGTGGTTCCGGACAACCCGGCGCATACGTCGGGCGAAACGGTCTACGGCGTGCCCTTTACCTCGGCGGTAGCGCGGGATAACATCTTTGCCACCCAATTCCACCCTGAAAAGAGCGCCGAGGCGGGTTTGCGCGTGTATCGCAACTTCGTGCACTGGAACCCGTGAACGCCTTTTTTCATCCCGTTGCCGCGCGCGCGTCGCGCGGTGCCGCGGTCCCGCATCCGACCGGCGCCCCACTGGAGCGCCGAACGAGTTGTACTAAACTAGCGAGACGGTATTGCGGCGGGCTGACTCGCCAGCCGCTGCCGCCGACCTTCAATCCACTCCCAGATAACACCCGATTGCTATGCTGCTGATTCCCGCCATCGACCTGAAAGACGGTCAGTGTGTACGCCTCAAACAGGGCGATATGGACCAGGCGACGATTTTCTCCGAGGAACCGGCGGCAATGGCCCGACATTGGGTCGACCGCGGCGCGCGTCGTCTGCATCTCGTCGATCTGAATGGCGCGTTCGCCGGCAAGCCGAAGAACGGCGATGCAATCCGGGCGATCATCGATGAAGTGGGCGGCGCGATTCCGGTTCAGTTGGGCGGTGGCATCCGCGACCTGAACACGATCGAGCGCTATCTGGACGACGGTTTGTCGTACGTGATCATCGGCACGGCCGCGGTGAAGAACCCGGGCTTTCTGCAGGACGCGTGCACCGCGTTCGGCGGTCACATCATCGTCGGCCTCGACGCGAAAGACGGCAAGGTCGCCACCGACGGCTGGAGCAAGCTGACCGGTCACGAAGTGGCCGACCTCGCGCGCAAGTTCGAGGACTACGGCTGCGAGTCGATCATCTACACCGACATCGGCCGTGACGGCATGCTGCAAGGCATCAACATCGAAGCGACGGTGCGCCTTGCGCGCGCGGTCAAGATTCCGGTGATCGCGAGCGGCGGTCTGTCGAACCTCGCGGACATCGAATCGCTGTGCGAAGTCGAAGGCGAGGGCATCGAGGGCGTAATCTGCGGTCGCGCGATCTATTCGGGCGACCTCGACTTCGCGGCCGCGCAGACGCTCGCGGACAAGCTGCGCGAAGCGGACGACGCTTAAGCACGGCGTCGGCTGCGCGTGCTGGGCAGGTTGCGCGGGCCGCCGGCGTTGCGCTCGTGTCGGCTTGCGGCGCTCGTTCGAACGATGGCTTGCCTGTAACGCGCGTCGCACGATCAAGCGCCCGGAACCTCGCCAGCTTCCGGCCGGCACCTCACTCGCGGCGCGACGCAACCGCTCGCGCCGGCACCGTGCCGCTTGCCCGCAAGCGAGCGGCCTCATCAGCGGTATTGGCAGAATTGCACGATCATGGCTCTAGCTAAACGCATCATCCCCTGTCTCGACGTCACCGCGGGCCGCGTGGTCAAGGGCGTCAACTTCGTCGAACTGCGCGACGCGGGCGACCCGGTCGAAATCGCGCGCCGTTACGACGATCAGGGCGCCGACGAACTGACGTTCCTCGACATCACCGCGACCTCGGATCAGCGCGACCTGATTCTGCCGATCATCGAGGCGGTCGCTTCGCAGGTGTTCATTCCGCTGACGGTCGGCGGCGGCGTGCGCGCGGTCGAAGACGTGCGGCGCCTGCTGAACGCGGGCGCCGATAAGATCAGCATGAATTCGTCGGCGGTAGCGAATCCGCAACTCGTGAAGGACGCGACCGACAAATACGGCTCGCAGTGCATCGTCGTCGCGATCGATGCGAAGTGCGTGTCGGCCGACGGCGAAACGCCGCGCTGGGAAGTGTTCACGCACGGCGGCCGCAAGGCCACCGGTCTCGATGCGGTCGAATGGGCGCGCAAGATGGCCGAGTTGGGCGCGGGCGAAATCCTGTTGACAAGCATGGATCGCGACGGCACCAGGAGCGGCTTCGACCTTGCGCTCACGCGCGCGGTGTCGGACGCGGTGCCGGTGCCGGTGATCGCCTCGGGCGGCGTCGGCAATCTGCAGCATCTCGCCGACGGCATCAAGAGCGGTCACGCGGACGCGGTGCTCGCCGCGAGCATCTTCCACTATGGCGAACACACGGTCGGCGAGGCCAAGCGCTTCATGGCCGATCAGGGCATTTCGGTGAGGTTGTGACGTGACGAATCCTTCGGCAGTGAACTGGCTCGACAAGGTCAAGTGGGACGCGAACGGCCTCGTGCCGGTGATTGCGCAGGAAGCGTCGACGAACGACGTGCTGATGTTCGCGTGGATGAACCGCGAGGCCCTCGCGAAGACCGTCGAGACCGGCCGCGCGGTGTATTTCTCGCGCTCGCGCCAGCGCCTGTGGTTCAAGGGTGAGGAGTCGGGCCACGTGCAGCATGTGCATGAAGTGCGACTCGATTGCGACGAAGACGTCGTGCTGCTGAAAGTCGAGCAGGTATCGGGCATCGCGTGCCATACCGGCCGCCACTCGTGCTTTTTCCAGAAATTCGAAGGCTCGGTGGACGATGGCGACTGGCTGGCCGTCGATCCCGTGCTGAAAGACCCCGAACACATCTACAAATGACGCAATCCACGCAAAACCCGTCGCCCACCACGGCTTCCACGCTCGACACGCTGCTGCGCCTCGCGGCGGTGATCGACAGCCGCAAGGGCGGCGATCCGGACATCTCGTATGTATCGCGCCTGTTCCACAAGGGCGACGACGCGGTGCTGAAAAAGATCGGCGAAGAAGCCACCGAAGTCGTGCTGGCCGCGAAGGACGTGCGCCAGGGCGGCGCACCGAAGGCGCTGGTCGGCGAGGTTGCGGACCTGTGGTTCCACTGCCTCGTGATGCTGTCGCATTTCGATCTGAGCCCCGCCGACGTGATCGCCGAACTCGAGCGTCGCGAAGGCCTGTCGGGCATCGAGGAAAAGGCGCTGCGCAAGAGCCGCGAGCGCGAGGAAAACGGCGACTGAGCAGCCGGAGCGGAAATCTGGCGTTTCCGCTTGAAGTCGCGCGCGCCGGCACCAATATAGCGGTAACCGCACCTCCGGGAGGGCGCAAGCATGGAACAGCCGCAGGGAAGCTATCCGCCGCCGGTCTACCGCCACGCGATGGAGCCTGAGCGCGAGCGCAGCCTGCGCACGCTCACGCACGTGCTGTACGCGCTGTATGCGGTCCACTGGCTGACCGGCGGGCTCACCATTCTGGTCGCGATCATCATCAACTACGTCAAACGGTCGGACGTGGCCGGCACGCCGTACGAAGCGCACTTCGAATGGCAGATCCGCACGTTCTGGCTGGGCCTCGTCGGTTACGCGATCGGCGCGTTGCTTCTGCTCGTCGTGATCGGCATTCCGGTGCTGTGGGCAGTCAGCATATGGATGTTGTACCGTATTATCAAAGGCTGGCTGTATCTGTACGATAACAAGCCGTTCGCGAATCCGGCCAGTTGGGTCTGAACGCTAGCCGGTCCGTATGGGCGGGCCGGCTTTCGGATCGAACCTCGGCGCGGGCGGCTTCGCTCGCCCAAGTCATACCGCGTCAGGAATATGATGAGTCACGATCCGAACTGCCTTTTCTGCAAGATTGCCGCTGGCGAAATCCCGTCGACCAGGGTCCACGAAGACGACGAGTTCGTCGCCTTCCGCGACATCCGTCCGGCGGCCGAAACGCATGTGCTGGTGATTCCTCGCAAGCACATTGCAACGCTGTCGAACTGCACGGAAAGCGACGCGCCTCTGCTTGGTAGAATGCTTGTCCTGGCCGCGCGACTGGCCGAACAATTGGGGGTCGCGTATAACGGCGGCGAAACGGGCTTTCGCACGGTAATCAATACCGGTCCGGGCGGTGGTCAGGAGGTGTATCACCTGCACGCGCACATTCTCGCGGGACCGCGTCCCTGGCAACGCATGGGCTGAGCGCCGGTTCACGCGTCATGCGCGCTGCGTGGCAAGTGCGCACCGCCGCGAGTTTTGGTCGAGGACAATAGCGCCTTCGTTGTTTTTACCGCTGTGTAATAACGTCGACGCGATCGTGTGGCCACAATGACAGGCGAAGATGGCCGCATTGCGAGCGAGGCGGTGCAGCCTGATGTAACGTAGAGATATATCGAGACGAAGCGCACGCGCTTCAGGTTATGCAAATTGGCCGCATCAAGATGCGGCGCCGGGGTTAAGGAGAGTAGTCATGGGTTCGTTGAGTATTTGGCATTGGTTGATCGTTCTGTTGATCGTCGCGCTCGTGTTCGGCACGAAGAAGCTGCGCAACATCGGCAGCGATCTGGGCGGCGCCGTGAAGGGCTTCAAGGAAGGCATGAAGGAAGCCGATTCGTCGTCGGCCGACGCGCAACAGCAGCAGCGCGAGCTGCCGCGCAACGGCGCGGTGGACGTCGAAGCGAAGGAAAAGACGCAGCAATCGAGCGATTACCGCTAAGCCGCGGCCTTCGCGCCGTTCCCGCGTTTCTGACGGACATTCCACTTCATGCTGGACCTCGGTCTAACCAAGATGGCGCTGATCGGCGTCGTCGCGCTGGTCGTCCTCGGGCCTGAGCGCCTGCCGCGTGTCGCTCGCACGGCCGGCGCGCTGTTCGGCCGCGCACAGCGGTACATCAACGACGTCAAGGCCGAAGTCACGCGCGAAATCGAGCTCGACGAATTGCGGCGCATGAAGACCGAGTTCGAGAAGGCCGCGAGCAATGTCGAAACGGCAGTTCAGGACAATCTGCGCAAGCACGAGAATGAACTGAACGAAGCATGGAATAGCGGTACGTCGGTATCGCCGAGCATCGCCGGCGGCGCACTCGAAGACGCCGGCAGCGGAGCCAGCGGCAGCGCGGGTGCCACCTCGTGGCCCGTCAGTACGCCGGCCGCCGCGCCCAAACGCAAGACCTGGCGCGTCCAGCAGAGCGCCACGCCCACCTGGTACAAGCGAGCGAGCCTGCGGCGCACGCGCGTGCAGTCGGGCGCCGCGCGCGTTGCGCGGCACACACCTGCCAACCTGCGTCGTCCGACGCGGTTTTTCTGATGTTCAGATCGACAATCCCCAACCGAGGGCCGGTGTGAGCGACCCCCAGCAATCCCAGAACGAAGGCACTGAAGAGACCTTCATTTCCCACCTCGTCGAACTGCGTGACCGCATCATCCGTGCGGGGCTCGCTGTCGTCGTCGTGTTCATCGGGCTCGTGTACTGGGCGCCGGACATCTTCAAACTGCTCGCCCGTCCGCTGATGATGAATCTGCCGAAGGACGGCAAGATGATCGTCACCGACGTCACCGGCTCGTTCTTCGTGCCGATGAAGGTGACGATGCTGGTCGCCTTCGTGATCGCGCTGCCGGTCGTGCTGTACCAGATCTGGGCGTTCGTCGCGCCTGGGCTCTATCAGCACGAGAAGAAGCTCGTCGCGCCGCTCGTCGCGAGCAGCTACACGCTGTTCCTGTGCGGCATGGCGTTCGCGTACTTCGTCGTGTTTCCGACCATCTTCCGCGTGATGGCGCACTACAATGCGCCGCTCGGCGCGGAGATGACAACCGATATCAACAATTACCTGAGCTTCGTGCTGACGATGTTCATCGCGTTCGGCGTCACGTTCGAGGTACCGATCGTCGTCGTGCTGCTGGTGCGGATGAACGTGGTGACGCTGAAGAAGCTGAAGGAGATCCGGCCGTATGTGATCGTCGGCGCGTTCGTGGTGTCGGCCGTCGTAACGCCGCCGGACGTGTTTTCGCAGCTGATCCTCGCGGTTCCGCTGATTCTGCTGTACGAAGCTGGCATCGTCGCGGCGCGGTTGATCGTCGGCAAGCAGCCGGTGGTCGTGGAGGATGCGAGTCCGCCGCCGTCCAGTTGAGGTGTCGCGAGTCAGTGCCGGGTGTCAAATGAAAAAGGGCAGTTCATTGCGGACTGCCCTTTTTCATTGCGTGGAATCGCGGCGTTAGCTTCAACCGCCTTCGTCATCCGGCTGATCGCCGCCGCCGTTGTCGTCTTCCGTCTGTTTCGGCGGCGGCGGGCGTTTGCCGATCTTCACGTCGAGATCGATCTGATGACCTTTGCGCACCAGATGCACTTTCGCCGCCGTACCGGGCTTGATCTGCGCGATCACGTTCAACAGACGCGTGGTATCGGTGATCACCTGGCCGTTTACGCTCGTCAAGATGTCGCCGGGCTTGATGCCCGCGCGGTCGGCCGGGCCGCTTTTCAGCACGCCCGCGACAATCGCGCCCGACTTCTGATCGAGCCCGAACGACTCCGCGATTTCCGGCGTGACGTCCTGCGGTTCGACGCCGATCCAGCCGCGCGTGACCGTGCCGGTCGTAATGATGCTCTCGAGCACGCTGCGCGCGGTCGACACCGGAATCGCGAAGCCGATGCCGAGCGAGCCGCCCGAGCGCGAGTAGATTGCGGTGTTGATGCCGAGCAGGTTGCCGTTCACGTCGACGAGCGCACCGCCCGAATTGCCGGGGTTGATCGGCGCGTCGGTCTGGATGAAGTTTTCGAACGTATTGATGCCGAGGTGGTTGCGGCCGAGCGCGCTGACGATGCCCATCGTTACGGTCTGCCCGACGCCGAACGGATTGCCGATCGCGAGCACGACGTCGCCGACGCGGGTCTGGTCCATCCGGCCGAGCGTGATGGTGGGCAGATCGGTCATATTGACCTTGAGCACGGCCAGATCGGTTTCGGGGTCGATGCCGATGACCTTCGCGCTGGCGGTGCGGCCATCGGCGAGCGCGATTTCGATCTGATCGGCGCCGTCGACGACGTGCTGGTTCGTTAGAATGTAACCTTCCGAACTCACTATCACGCCTGAGCCGAGATTCGAGGCAGGCTGCTCCTGCTGCTTGCGATTGTTCCTGTCGCCGAAGAAGTAGCGGAACAGCGGGTCTTTGGCGCGCGGGTCGGGAGGCAGCGAGCCATCCTTGCTGGAGAACACGTTGACGACCGCGGGCATGGCCTTTTGCGCCGCTTCGGCATAGGACGTTTCGGCATGGCCAGTGCCGATGCCCGGCGCCACTTCCCGTAGCGCGACGATCGGTTCGGCGAGTTGTCTGCCGAATTGTCCTTGACGCTGCAGCCACTGCGGTTTGAGGGTCGCAATGATGAACATCAGCGCCAACAGCACCGTCACCGCTTGGGCAAATAACAGCCAGAAGCGTCTAAGCATCTGAAGACTAGAGGTCTATATGGATCGGATTGAACTTGAATTGTACTTGAACAATCTCCTTGAAACCGCGCGCTTCAAGGACTATTGCCCGAACGGATTGCAGGTCGAAGGACGCCGCCGGATCAACAAGCTCGCGACCGGCGTGACCGCGTCGGTGGCCTTCCTGGAGGCCGCGCTCGACTGGGGCGCGGACGCCGTGCTGGTCCATCACGGCTACTTCTGGCGCAACGAGGCACCGCAGATCACTGGCCGCAAACATGCTCGTTTGAAGCTGCTGCTCGCCAACGACCTGAACCTGTTCGCCTACCATCTGCCGCTCGACGATCATCCCGAGTTCGGCAACAACGCGCAGATCGGCGAGAAGATGGGCTGGATCAGCGACGCGCGTTTCGGCGACAACGATCTCGGCTGGCTCGCCACGCTGCCAATGCCGATCACGCTGTCGCACCTCACCGCGGAGATCGCGCAGACACTGGGCCGCACGCCGCTCGTGTTCGGCGATCCGGATATGGAGCTGCGCCGCGTCGGCTGGTGCACGGGCGCCGCGCAAGGCATGTTCGACGCGGCGATCAACGCGGGTGTCGACGTCTACGTGACCGGCGAGGTATCGGAGTCGGTCATGCATACGGCGGCGGAAAGCGGCGTCGCGTTTCTGGCAGCTGGCCACCACGCGACCGAGCGCTTCGGCGTGCAGGCGGTGGGCAAGCATCTGTCCGAATCGTTCGATATCGAACATCTGTTTATCGATATCCCCAATCCCGTTTGAATTGCGAATTGCATTAACGAAGAACAAAGCAGGAATACCGCAGAAGGCACTTAAAAGGAGGTGCGAAAAAGTTTGCGATCGGTACGGACAAACCCTGAGTTATCAAGGGCTTCGCACGGTTTTTGGCAATCGGCCCTTGTAAATGGCGACTCCATTCGAGCAAACTAGCGGCGGTAGAAGCGACGTGAAGGAAAAATCCAACTCAGAAGTGGGGCGTGTGATGCGAGACAAAGAAGAGGAACGCGTCGATGGCAGCCGCCGTAACTGGCTGGTAGCGACGACCGTAGCAGGCGGCATAGGAGGTGTTGCCGTTGTCGTACCCTTTGTTAGTTCCTTTGCACCATCCGAAAAGGCCAAGGCCGCAGGTGCCCCGGTCCAAGTCGATATCAGTGGTCTGAAGCCCGGCGACATGATGACGGTCGCCTGGCGTGGCAAGCCGGTGTGGATCATCAACCGCACGGACCGCATGCTCGCCGATGTTCAAAAAGCCGACAGCCAGGTAGCGGACCCCCACTCGCTGAATCCGTTTTCGATGCCGCTGCCGGACTACTGCAACAACGAATTCCGTTCACGCGCCGAGAACAAGCATCTGCTGGTTGCCGTCGCCGTTTGCACGCATCTGGGCTGCACGCCGACGCCGCGCTTCCAGGAAGGCCCGCAGCCGAATCTCCCCGACGACTGGCCCGGCGGTTTCCTGTGCCCGTGCCACGGCTCGACCTACGACATGGCCGGCCGCGTCTTCAAGAACAAACCCGCTCCGCAGAACCTCGACATCCCGCGCTTCATGTTCACGTCGGCGACGGCCCTTGTGATCGGGAAGGACGAAAAAGGAGAAGCGTAATGGCGAGCGAACACGAAGTAGAGACGACCGGGCTGGCTGGTTGGATCGACCAGCGCTTCCCGATGACTGCCACGTGGAAGAAGCACGTTTCCGAGTACTACGCGCCGAAGAACTTCAACTTCTGGTACTTCTTCGGTTCGCTTGCGTTGCTGGTGCTGGTCAACCAGATCGTCACCGGCATTTTCCTGACGATGAACTACAAGCCCGACGCGACGCTCGCGTTCTCGTCGGTCGAGTACATCATGCGCGAGGTGCCGTGGGGCTGGCTGATCCGCTACATGCACTCGACGGGTGCGTCGATGTTTTTCGTCGTCGTGTATCTGCACATGTTCCGCGGGCTCATGTACGGCTCGTACCGCAAGCCGCGCGAGCTCGTGTGGATTTTCGGCTGCCTGATCTTCCTGAGCCTGATGGCCGAGGCATTCTTCGGCTATCTGCTGCCGTGGGGGCAGATGTCGTTCTGGGGCGCGCAGGTGATCGTGAACCTGTTCTCGGCGATTCCGTTCATCGGTCCGGATCTGTCGCTGTGGATTCGCGGTGACTACGTTGTCTCTGACGTCACGCTGAACCGCTTCTTCGCGTTCCACGTGATCGCGATTCCGCTGGTGCTGATCGGCCTCGTGATCGCGCACCTCGTCGCGCTGCACGAAGTCGGCTCGAACAACCCGGACGGCATCGAGATCAAGGCCAAGAAGGGCCCGGATGGCGTGCCGCTCGACGGCATTCCGTTCCACCCGTACTACTCGGTGCACGACTTCATGGGCGTAACGATCTTCCTGCTGATCTTCGCGGCGATCATCTTCTTCGCGCCGGAAATGGGTGGGTACTTCCTTGAAGCCAACAACTTCATCCCCGCGAATCCGCTGCAGACGCCGCCGGAAATTGCGCCTGTGTGGTACTTCACCGCCTTTTATGCGATGCTGCGCGCCACTACCGATCCATTCAAGATCGTGCTGATGATCGTCATCGCGCTACTCGGGTTGCTGGCGCTCGTGCGCGCGCGCGGCAAGTGGAAGCTCGGTCTGCCGGTGCTTGCGGTGCTGGTGATCGTCGCGATGGTGTTCACCGAATCGAAGTTCTGGGGCGTCGTGGTGATGGGCAGCGCGGTGATTTCGCTGTTCTTCCTGCCGTGGCTCGACCGGTCGCCGGTCAGGTCTATTCGCTACCGGCCGTTCTTCCACAAGGTTTTCTTCGGGATCTTCGTGATCGCGTTCCTGACGCTCGGCTTCCTCGGCACGCGACCGCCATCGCCGGCCGCGACGCTGATCGCCCAGATCTGTGCGCTGATCTACTTCGCGTTTTTCCTCGGCATGCCCTTCTGGACCCGGCTTGGCAAGTTCAAGCAGCCGCCGGAACGGGTGCGGTTCAAGCCTCACTAATCGCGAGCCAGGAGAACATGAAGATGAAAAAACTGCTTTCGATGTGCGCGCTGGTCGGCGCGACCGTGCTTGCGCTGCTGGCCGCTCCGGTTCACGCGGACGAGAATTTCCCGCTCGATCGCGCGCCGGACAACACGAACAATTTCGCTTCTTTGCAGCGCGGCGCGCAATTGTTTGTAAACTACTGCCTGAATTGCCACAGCGCGAACCTGATGCGCTACAACCGCCTGACCGATCTCGGCATCACGCCGAACGAAATCCAGGCGAACCTGCTGTTCACCACCGACAAGGTCGGCAACACGATGACCGTGGCGATGCGCCCGGAGGACGCGAAAGCGTGGTTTGGGGCGACGCCGCCGGATCTGTCGGTGGAGGCGCGGGCGCGCGGCACGGACTGGCTTTACACGTATCTGCGGAGTTTTTACCGCGACGATACGCGGCCGACCGGCTGGAACAATCTGGTGTACCAAAACGTGAGCATGCCTCACGTGCTGTGGCAGCTTCAGGGGCAGCGTGCGGCGAAATTCGGCGACGAAACCGACGAAAGAACCGGCGAAAAAGTACACAAATTCCTCGGCTTCCAGCAACTGACTCCGGGGACGATGTCGCCGGTAGATTATGATTCTGCTGTGGCCGACCTCGTGTCGTACCTGTCATGGATGTCCGAACCGACGCAGCAAACCCGCAGGCAACTTGGCGTGTGGGTGCTGTTGTTCCTCGGTATCCTGAGCTTTTTCGCCTGGCGACTGAACGCCGCGTACTGGAAACATATCAAATAATCACGCCGCTACATGGCGTGGGGCCGGCGCCAGGAAAAACCTGCTGAACGGTTTTTCCGCGCGCTGGCCCTTCAGCTTTTTGAGGAAACGTAAACATGATGGTTCTGTATTCCGGCACTACTTGCCCGTTCTCCCAGCGTTGCCGGCTGGTGTTGTTCGAAAAGGGCATGGACTTCGAGATCCGCGACGTCGACCTGTTCAACAAGCCGGAAGACATCGCCGTGATGAATCCGTATGGTCAGGTGCCGATTCTCGTCGAACGGGACCTGATTCTGTACGAATCGAACATCATCAACGAGTACATCGACGAGCGCTTCCCGCACCCGCAGCTGATGCCGGCCGATCCGGTCCAGCGCGCGCGTGCCCGCCTGTTCCTGCTCAACTTCGAGAAAGAGCTGTTCGTCCACGTCGGCACGCTCGAAAACGAGAAGGGCAAGGCAGCGGAGAAGAATCACGAGAAGGCGCGCCTCGCGATCCGCGATCGCCTGACGCAGCTCGCGCCGATCTTCCTGAAGAACAAGTACATGCTCGGCGAAGAGTTCTCGATGCTCGACGTCGCGATCGCACCGCTGCTTTGGCGCCTTGACCACTACGGTATCGAGCTGTCGAAGAACGCCGCGCCGCTGATGAAGTACGCCGAGCGCATTTTCAGCCGCCCGGCTTATATCGAAGCGCTGACGCCGTCGGAAAAGGTGATGCGTCGTTGAGTTTGGCTTTGGAGCGCGGACGCCGCATCGCTTCGATGCGCGACCGCGCCCGCAAGAGGACTGTTGATGCAAGAGATTTCCACGAAGCCTTATCTGTTGCGCGCGCTCTACGAGTGGTGCACGGATAACGGCTACACACCGCATATCGCGGTCCGCGTCGACAATCAGACGCGCGTGCCACGTCAGTTCGTGCGCGACAACGAGATCGTGTTGAACATCAGCTTCGAGGCGACCAGCCAGCTGCAGATGGGCAACGAGTGGATCGAGTTCAACGCGCGCTTCTCCGGCAAGTCCCACAAGATCGAAGTGCCGGTCGCCAATATTCTTGCGATCTACGCGCGCGAGAACGGCCAGGGTATGGCGTTCCCGGTCGAATCGGCGGGCGGCGAGGCTCAGGATTCGGGCGCGGATGCCGCGGACGAAGCTGACACGCCGGCGGCTCCGCGCGCCGTCGAAACCGCCCCCGCCGCCCCTGCCGACCCTGCCGCGGCCACCGACGCCGCCGACAAACCGCAGCCCGACGACGATGGCTCGAAAGGCGGCGGAAGGGCTCGCCTTAAGATCGTGAAATGAAGTAGAATCACGGCCTCATGCCGGCTTAGCTCATCAGGTAGAGCGCTTGACTTGTAATCATGAGGTGGCGGGTTCGAGTCCTGCAGCCGGCACCAGATTGCGTTATCAGCAGTAACTGGAAATGCTAGAAAACCCCGTCGAAGCACACGCTTTGGCGGGGTTTTTCTTTTTTCGGTGGAAATTGCCCGGATCGTTGCTGATGCCGATCACCGAAGCCTTGGCCCGGCTTGTTTGCGACGAGGGTTTCACGCACGTCAAAACGTGCGAAGGCAGCGTGAGGTGAGCCGCGCGATGGCTCAAAAACCACGATATCTCTTTCACCTTGTCGATTGTAGACATTATTGTCTACTTTCGGTGCGTCTAGACTCACCTCATCACCGTCACCAATTCATGCCGCGCCGCGAATCCGCACGGCGGCGGTACGTTACTATTCGGGCGTCGCCCGGGATGGCGGGCAGCCGCCGGACATTCCGGTCCGCTGTCGCGGTCCACGTCGCCGGCGACGTCACATCGACTCCATTGCACCATGACCAGCCCCGCAACTCTCACCTGGCCAGAAGCCGACGGCCCGCGCACCGTACGTTGGCGTTCCGAAGCGGCCGTGCCGCCGCCGAAGCGCGTCGTCGTCGCCGACGACCGCACCACCGCCGATTCGGCCTACCGCCTCGCCTGCGAAGGCACCGCGCTGCTATGGCGCGGCGACTTCCAGAACGCGCGCCAACTGCTGCAGGCCGTCACGCGCCGGCTCGAACGCAAGCCGCGCAAGCAGGGAGCCACACCGCTCGACGCGTTCAACCAGCATCGGCAGGCGCAGTCGCAGCGCGCGCGCACGCTCGGCATGATCCTGATTCCGCTCGATGCCGACTACGCCATTCCGCTGCGTCGCGCGCCCGACGTGCGGCAGGCCTGCATCGAAGCTTATGGACCGGCGAGCGGTGACGCGTCGGTCGTGTCGTTGCGCGAGTTGCTCGGTTTGATCGGCGCGCACGAATGGCGCAAGAAGGGCGTCGAGATTACGGCGCTCGGCGAGCGCATCCATCCGCACTTCGGTGTGTTCTCACCGGTGCGCGGCGAGTACGTCGATCTGGTCGCGCGCACGCCGCTGCCGTCGCTGGACCTCGCGTTCGATATCGGCACCGGCACTGGCGTGCTGGCCGCGCTGTTGGCCAAACGCGGCGTGCGCAAGATCGTCGCGACGGACCAGGATGCGCGCGCGCTTGCGTGTGCTCGTGAAAATCTCGCGCGTCTTGGTTTCGCCGAGCACGTCGAGATCGTACAGGCCGATCTGTTTCCGGACGGTCGGGCACCGCTCGTCGTCTGCAATCCGCCGTGGGTGCCGGCGCGGCCCGCGTCGCCGCTCGAATACGCGGTCTACGATCCGGACAGCCGCATGCTGGTCGGCTTCCTGAACGGCCTCGCCGATCATCTGACGCCGGGCGGCGAGGGCTGGCTGATCATTTCGGATTTCGCCGAGCACCTTGGGCTGCGTACGCGCGAGTGGCTGCTCGCGGCGATCGAGCACGCGGGGCTCAGTGTCGTGGGGCGCGAGGACATTCGTCCACGGCATCCGAAGGCCAGCGATCAGAACGATCCGTTGTATGTTGCGCGAGCGGCCGAGGTCACGTCGTTGTGGCGGCTCAAGGCGCGGTGACGGCGACTGCGCGCGTCACGCCGACGTGCCGTGCGCTTCCAGATACGCGCACGCGCCCCGGCCAGCGACCAGCCCGCTGGCAAAGCAGGCGGTCAACAGATAACCACCGGTCGGCGCCTCCCAATCGAGCATTTCGCCCGCGCAGAATGCGCCGGGCATCCGGTCGATCATCAGATGCGCGTCCAACGCCTCGAACGGGATTCCGCCCGCCGTACTGATCGCTTCCTCGATCGGTCGCGCGCGCAGCAGTCGCATCGGCAGCGCCTTGATCGCGTGGGCGAGGCCGCGTGCATCGGCGAAGGCTTCTTTCGACAGAATCTCGTGCAACAACGCCAGCTTGACCCCGCCGATTCCGATTCGCCCGTGCAGATGACTCGCGATCGAGCGTGAGCCGCGCGGCCGCGTCACTTCCTCCACGACTCGCTCGAGCGGCAAGTCTGGCGCGAGATCCAGCGCGATCGTGACCTCGCCGCCGGCGAGAATCCGCTCGCGGATCAGCGCCGACAACGCGTAAATCAGGCTCCCTTCGAGGCCCGTTTCGGTCAAAAGTATTTCACCTTGTCGATTGTGGACTTTTCCGTCTACGCCGGTGACGGAAATCGCGACCGTCTTGATCGGCTGACCCGCGAAACGCTCGCGCAGATACGGGCTCCAGTCCGCGTCGAAGCCGCAGTTCGCGGGACGCAGCGGCGTCACCGGCACGTCGCGCGACGTCATCAGCGGCACCCACGCGGCGTCGGAGCCGAGACGCGGCCAACTGGCGCCGCCGAGCGCGAACACGACCGCGTCGCAGCTGATCGTCTGCTCACCGTTGGGCGTGTCGAAGCGCAACGCGTGGGCGGCACCGTCTTCGGATGTTGACGCCCAGCCGCTCCACTTGTGACGCATATGAAACTGCACACCCGCTTCGCGCAGCCGATGCAGCCACGCGCGCAGCATCGGCGCGGCCTTCATGTCGGACGGAAATACGCGCCCCGAACTGCCGACGAACGTCTCGACGCCCAACTCGCGCAACCATGTGCACAGCGCATCGGGACCGAACGCGTCGAGTAACGGCGCGATGCGCTCGCGGCGCGAGCCGTAGCGGTCGAGAAACGGCGCGAGGGCTTCCGAATGCGTGATGTTCATGCCGCCTTTGCCCGCCATCAGGAATTTGCGGCCGACCGACGGCATCGCGTCATATACGTGGACTTGCACGCCGCGCCCGGCAAGCGACTCGGCGGCCATCAGGCCGGCGGGGCCGCCGCCGATCACGGCGACGCGGGCGGAATCGAGCGAGAATGACATGCGGTTCAGCGGATCAACGGGGAGAAAAGGCGGTGCGCCGCGGTGACCGAACGGATATGCGGCGCGAAGGGCGCTATTGTCACACCGCGCGCGGCGCGCGGCAAACGCCGACAAACTCTGTCGAACTGTGCTCGGTACTGGCAAACAGGCGGCTATTCGCCAGGCGACCGGGCTCGATCGCCCCAGACCGGAAAATACTGGATTCAGTCTTTCTCCCGGCCGTTGCGCATCGCGTTCACCGCTTGGCCCGCGCCGCACGCGACCTATACTTTTCAAACATCTTCCATCGGACGCCGTTCGCGTCGTTCCTCGCGTCAATCCCCAATCACGTCGCTTGCGACGCAGCCGCTGCGGCGCGCTTCACTGCCGCGCGCCGGCAGCCGACGCGAAGCGCCTGATGCATCGATGGAAGAGTCGATCGTCTGGTTCAAGGAGATTGCCATGACCCGCAAATATATCGACTGTCGCGAGTTTCCGAGCGAAACGAACTGCACTGTCGCGCTATCCGCCGACAGCGACGGCGAACTGCTCGAAGCCGCGGTCCAGCATGCCGTCAGCGTTCACAAGCACGCGGATTCGCCGGAGCTGCGCGAGCAGCTGAAGACGCTATTTCACGAGGGAACGCCGCCAGTCGAGGCGCGGCACGCTTGAGACACCCGTGGAAGGGGAGTGTGGAAGCCCGCGTCGCGAGCGGCATCCAGCCGGCCGCGTGCGGGCGTGTTGCAGCAGTCTTGTGGTGACACGAGAAACGCGATACCAAGCCAATCTAACCAGCATGCCGACGCGCTAACCCGGATACGCCTCATCGACCTTCAGCCCGGCGAGCTTGAAGATCACCCGCAACGTCTGCGGCTTGATGTCGCGTCGCGACGCGAGCGTCGTCATCACGAAGTCGAGCACCTTGGCGTACTTGAGCATCGTCAGGCAGGTCTCGAGATCGACGTTGCCGTCACGCATGACCTCGGCGAGCCGCAGCATTTCCGTGGAGATGTCGCGAGCCATCTCCAGTTCGAGTTGCTGTTTCTCCGACCATGCCGGCGCGGCGGTGAGCTTCGCCATCATTTCCTGAAACTTCTGTTCGACATTTCCGTTGGGTACCGTATCCATTGCCGCCTCTTCTGTGATCATCCGAGCGCGCGACCCGTTGCAAAGCCGGCCGCTGCTGGTTACGTAACGTTCGCCCCTTGTTGCGGGACCGCTCTCCCCACATGCATCCGGTTCGCATGTCCGGTTGCACGGCCGGACAGCTTCCTGTTTTCGGCGACGCGGCTTGCACCCGCAGGCTCAGCCGGCGCTCAAGCTGTTTTCAGCCATTCTCGAGACAATTCCGCGCAGCGCCTTTCGAGCAGGAAGTGTTCCCGGTGGACCGCCTATCTCGCGTGACCCAGGCAGCGTACTCGCTGGGATTGCCGCACTTTGGGTAAACTGGCAGCAACCTTTCTCTTTTTCCGTCATCTGTCGCACGTTCGCACTGCAATTGATGGCGGCCCATACGATGTCCGGCAAAACCCACGAAATCCGTCCCAACCAGTCCGTCGAACTGCTCAAAGAGCTCCACATCCTCACGCGCGACGGCAAGATGAATCAGGACAGCCGTCGCAAGCTGAAGCAGGTCTACCATCTGTTCCAGTTCATCGAGCCGCTACTCAAGGACCTGAAGGACCAGCAGGGGGCGCTGACGCTCGTCGATCACGGCGCGGGCAAGTCATACCTCGGTTTTATCCTGTACGACCTGTTTTTCAAGGAGTTTCAGGATGTCGCTGGTGGGGCTTCGCACATTTACGGCATTGAAACGCGCGAAGAGCTGGTGACGAAGTCCGAAGAGCTGGCGGCGCGGCTCGGCTTCAAGGGGATGTCGTTTCTGAATCTGTCGGTGGCGGAGTCGATCACGTCGACGCGGTTGCCCGCCGAAATCGACATCGTGACCGCGCTGCACGCGTGCAATACCGCCACCGACGACGCGATCCGTTTCGCGCTCGAAAAGCACGCGAAGTACATCGTCGTCGTGCCGTGCTGCCAGGCCGAGGTGGCCGGCGTGCTGCGGCAGAACAAGGGCAAGGATCTGAAGAACGCGCTGACGGAAATCTGGCGGCATCCGCTGCACACGCGCGAATTCGGCAGCCAGATCACGAACGTGCTGCGCTGCCTGCAGCTCGAAGCGCATGGCTATCAGGTCAGCGTGACCGAGCTGGTCGGCTGGGAACACTCGATGAAAAACGAGTTGATCATCGCGCAGTACAAGGACCTGCCGCGGCGCCGGCCCGCTGAGCGGCTCGGCGAAGTGCTGGACGCGCTCGGGCTCGATGCGCTGAAGGAGCGATTTTTCGTGCCGGCCTGAGGCGCGGCCTGGCGCTTCACTTAGCGTTTCATCAACGCATCCCAGCCCGCGAGGCCAATGCGCCGCAGCGTTTCCTGATTGCGCTCGTAGATCTCTTCCGCGTCGGGAAAGGCCTGCACGGCCCGCTCGATGCTGTCCTCGCGCAGCAGATGCAGGATCGGATAGGGCGCCCGGTTCGTGTAGTTTTCGATATCGTCGGGCTCGCTGCCTTCGAACTGGTAATGCGGATGAAAGCTCGCGATCTGGATGACGCCTTCGAGCCGCAGTTGCTGGACCAGCCGGTCGGCGAAGAGCAGGCAGTCGTTGAAGCCGAGAAAGTCCTCGAACGCGCACGGCAGGATCAGCAACGTCGTGTCGATGGCGGCGGGGTCGGCGGCGACGAGGGTCTGCAACTCGGCTTCCAGGTCGGCCAGCACCGCTTCGAGCGTGTCCGCTTCGCTGAGCGCATAGCGAATCTGCCCCTTCACATGCACGGCCTTCGCGAACGGACACAGGTTCAAGCCGATCACGGCCTCCGTCAGCCAATGACGGGTCGCGGCGATAACGGCATCGTGGGATTCGGCGGGCAACGGCATGGCGGACGGATGTGACGGGAAAACGCGCAATTCTAAAGGACCCAGCTGACGGACTGGCTCAGCGAACCGGCTTCTCCGCCGCAAGCGGCCGCTATCAACTGCGCGGCGACTTTCGGCGCGGCGAGGATCGGCCCGCAGCCCGGCCCGTAAGTCTGGCTCGCCGCGTACACGCCCTCGATCAGCAGACCGAGCCCATCGGCCAGCGCTTGCGGATCGCCGGCGCCGGCCGCTGTCGACAGTTCGACGAGGCGCGCCATCAAGCGCTGCTTGTTGCGGAACACGAACTGCCGCGCCGGATGCGCGGTATCCGAAAACTCCACCGACACGTTCACGAACGGGCAGCCGCGGTAATCGTCGACCGAGGCGCGCACCGCGAGGTCGTCGAAGTACTGCTGAAGCTGCTTCGCCGGCTCGCCCGGATGCTTCGCGAAGCTCTTCTCGACGTAGCGGAAGAACTGCTCGTCCTTCTGCTCCAGATACGCCATCACGAGCTCGTCCTTCGACGAAAACTGCCGGTACAGACTCATCTTGTTCACGCCCGCGCGCTCGACCACCGCATCGACGCCGACCGTGCGCACGCCCTCGCGATAGAACAACTCGCTGGCCGCGCGCAGCAGATGCAGCTGCGCCTGCGGCCCGGCGGTCTGTGCGCCGCGCGCGCGCCGCGCACGAGTAGGGGCGGGCTTGGGGGTTTCGCTGTCGGACATGGCAAGTCACCCGAATGAGATTGACGCCTTGACATGTTACCGACCAGTAACTAAGATCGCAACACTATTGTGACCGATCTGTCACAAGTCATTCACCGAGGCCGCAATAATACGAACGACGCCGCCACCCGGGCCGCGTCGATGGGAGAATCGATGAACTGGGCTGCGCGACTGATAGGCGGGCGTTTCCACTACGGCTGGTTGACCGTCGCCGTGGTGTTCCTGGTGTTGCTCGCGGCTGCGGGTACGCGAGCGACACCGAGCGTGATGATGGTGCCGCTCGAGCACCAATTCGGCTGGAGCCGCGCGACGATTTCGCTCGCGATCTCGGTGAACATCGCGCTGTACGGGTTGATGGGGCCGTTCGCGGCCGCCGCGATGCAGCGCTTCGGTGTGCGCCCCACGCTGCTGAGCGCGCTCGGCGCGATGGCCGCGGGTGTCGCGCTGTCGTCGCTGATGACGCATCCGTGGCAAATGGTGCTGATCTGGGGCGTGATGGTCGGCGGCTCGACCGGGGTAGCGGCGCTGTCGCTGTCGGCGACGGTCGTGACGCGCTGGTTCACGACGCGCCGCGGTCTCGTGATGGGTATCCTGACCGCCAGCTCGGCGACCGGCCAGCTGGTGTTTCTGCCGCTGCTCGCGGCCATCGCCGAGCATTACGGCTGGCGTCAGGTCGTGTGGGTCGTCGCGCTCGCGGCGGCCGTCGTGATTCCGCTCGTCGCGTTCCTGCTGCCCGAGCATCCGGCCAGCATGCAGCTGCGCCCGTACGGCGAACCCCATGACGCGCCCATCACGACGACCGTCACCAGGCAGAATCCGCTCGCGATCGCATTCGGCACGCTCGCGTCGGCGAGCAAAACGCGCGACTTCTGGCTGCTGTTCTTCAGCTTCTTCATTTGCGGCGCGAGCACCAATGGCTATGTCGGCACCCATCTGATCGCGATGTGCGGCGACTACGGGATGACCGAAGTGCAGGGCGCGTCGTTGCTCGCGGCGATGGGCGTGTTCGACCTGTTCGGCACGACGATGTCGGGCTGGCTGTCGGACCGCTTCAATAGCCGCGTGCTGCTGTTCTGGTATTACGGGCTGCGGGGGCTGTCGCTGATGTATCTGCCGCACGCGTTCGGCATCGACTTTTTCGGACTGCCGCTGTTCGCGGTGTTCTACGGTCTCGACTGGATCGCCACCGTGCCGCCGACCGTGCGTCTTGCGACCGACGTCTACGGCAAGGAATCGGCGCCGATCGTGTTCGGCTGGGTGGTCGCGGGCCACCAGCTCGGCGCGGCGTTCGCGGCGCTCGGCGCGGGCATGCTGCGCGCGAGTCTTGGCACCTACACGGTCGCATCGATGATTTCCGGCGGCTTGTGTCTGATCGCCGCGGTGATCGTGCTGCGCATCAATCGCCCGGCCAAGGTGCCGACGCCGCAGGCAATCTGAGGCGCCCTCGCGAGCCGCGCGGATTCACCGTCAGCGAAGCAACGACGCACGGCCCCATAACGGGGCCGTGCGCGTTTTCTCAGCCAGCACGCATAGCGCCGCGCCGCAACTTGGAGCGCGCACCGAAAGCCCGTTATGCTATGTGGCCTCGGGCAGCCGCCCGGAGAACATGAATATCTACCGAGAGAAGCGCATGGCCACCAAACCCGCCTCAACCGAAGTTGCCATTCACGAGCTGATTGCAGGCCGTTGGAGCCCTCGCGCGTATTCGAGCGAGCCGGTGAGCCGCGATCAGTTGCGCGCCGTGCTCGAAGCGGCGCGCTGGGCGCCGTCTTCATATAACGTGCAGCCCTGGCGTTTTGTGGTATTCGATCGCAGCGTCGACGAAGTCGCGTTCAAGAAGGCTTTCGCCACGCTGGTGCCGTTCAACCAGGGCTGGAATGCGCTCGCGCCGGTGCTGATCGCGGTGACCGCGCACACACTGACCAACAAGGGCGACGTAAACCGCTGCGCGTTCTACGACGCCGGCGCGGCGGCGATGTCGCTGGTGCTGCAGGCGCACGCGCTTGGCCTCGCCGCGCACCAGATGAGCGGCTTCGACGTGAACGCGTTCCGTACCACCTTCGAACTACCAAAGGACGTCGAGCCGATCGCGATGATCTCGCTCGGCCATTACGGCGACGTCGACAAACTGGACCCGGTCCTGCGCGAACGCGAGAAGGCGCCGCGTCAACGCGCGGCGCTCGCGGATATCGCGTACGCCGGCGCCTGGAAGAAGGCGTTCTGAGCGATGAATTCGCCGCGCTTGCCGCGCGATTTCGCGTAAAGCGAAGAAAGCAGTCGATGAGCAACGAAGCAGTCAGGCACGCGCGGCACGGTCCGCGCGTTTTTCATGCAGCGCCGTCCATGCCGTTCTCGCCCTCCGTCACGCTGGACAGCGGCGCGGCCACATGCTCGAGCGACTTGCGCTCCGCGTCGACACCCCAGATCGCCGCGACGAGCGCCGCCGCGAGCATCAACGCCGAGCCGACCAGATAGCCCGAAAACACCTCGCTGCGCTGATGCGTATCGATCAGCCGACCGAAAAACGCCGGCCCGATGATGCCGCCGAGCGCGGTGCCGAACGCATAGAAAACCGCGATCGCGAGCGCGCGGATTTCGAGCGGAAACGATTCGCTCACGGTCAGATACGCGGAACTCGCGGCCGCCGACGCAAAGAAGAAAATGACCATCCAGGCGACCGTCTGCGTGACGACGCTCAGCAGTTGCTGCTCGAACAGATAGCCGGACAGCGTCAGCAGGATCGCCGACATCGCGTAGGTCGCGGCGATCATCTTGCGTCGACCGATCACGTCGAACAGCCGCCCGAGCACGAGCGGCCCCAGGAAATTGCCGAGCGCGAAAGGCAGCAGATACCAGCCGATGTCGTCGCCCGGCACGTGATAGAAGTCGGTGAGGACGAGCGCGTAGGTGAAAAAGATCGCGTTGTAGAAGAATGCCTGCGCGGTCATCAACGTGAGACCGACCAGCGCGCGGCGCCGGTGCACGTTGAACAGCGTATGGAACACCTCGCGCAACGGCGTATGGTCGCGCGCGCGCAGCCGCAGCCGCGTGAGGGCGTCGTCGGCGAGCGTGTGGCCGGCGTCGCGAAAACGCGTCTCGATGCCCTCGACGATCGTGCGGGCGTCGCGCTCGTCGCCGTGCGTGAGTAGCCAGCGCGGGCTTTCGGGTATCCAGATGCGCATCGGCAGGATCACCAGCGCGAGCACCGCGCCGATGAAAAAACACGCGCGCCAGCCCCAGTCGGAAGGCAGCAGGTGCGGATCGAGCAGCACCAGCGAGCCCGCGGCGCCGAGCCCCGCGCCCACCCAGAACGTGCCGTTGATGCCGAGGTCGGTCCAGCCGCGCACGCGTGCCGGCGTGAATTCCTGGATCGTCGAGTTGATCGCCGTGTATTCGCCGCCGATACCCGCGCCGGTGAGGAAGCGGAACAGCATGAAGCTCATCAGATTCCACGACAGCGCGGTCGCCGCGGTCGCGGCCAGATACAGCGTCAGCGTGATGAAAAACAGCTTGCGGCGGCCGAGACGGTCGGTCAGCCAGCCGAAGCCGAGCGCGCCGAGCACCGCGCCGGCAATGTACGCGCTGCCTGCGAGGCCGACGTCGGCATTCGAAAAGCGCAGCGCCGGGCTCGTTTTCAGCGCGCTCGCGACGGCGCCGGCAAGCGTCACCTCGAGCCCGTCGAGCAGCCACGTCACGCCGAGCGCAACCACGATCAGCGTATGAAAGCGGCCCCACGGCAGACGGTCTAGCCGCGACGGCAGATCGGTTTCGATCAGCGTGGCGTGCTGGTCATCGACGGCGGCGGTGGGCGGCACGCTCATGACGCGAAGTCTCCTCGATGGCGAAATGGGGCGGCATATTCGGTCGGACGTAGCAACATCCATTCCGCGCCATGATTTCAAACGATCTTGCGGCCGTCCCGGCAGCTTCAGTTGATGCTGCCGGAGTTTTCGTGATACAAAGCCGCTCCCCTTTCTTTGCGCGCCAGCCGTGAGCGGCCATTCCTGCCATGAACTATTGCGCGATTGACTTCGGTACTTCCAATTCGGCCGTCGCGGTTCCGATCGGCCCGCAGCTGAAGCTGGCGCCGGTCGAAGGCGCGTACACGACGCTGCCCACCGCGGTCTTCTTCAATACCGACGAACACACCAGCGAATTCGGGCGCGCGGCGCTCGCTGCTTACATCGACGGTTTCGACGGCCGGCTGATGCGCTCGATGAAAAGCATTCTCGGCTCGCCGCTCGCCGAGAATACGACCGATCTCGGCGACGGCAGTGCGATCAAGTACACCGACGTGATCGCGACGTTCTTGACTCACCTGAAGCGCGCGGCCGAGGCGAGCGCCGGCGGCGCGATTGACCGCGCGGTGCTGGGCCGCCCGGTGTTCTTCGTCGACGACGACCCGCGCGCCGACCAGATGGCGCAGCAACAGCTCGAAGCCGCTGCGCGCACGGCCGGCTTGCGCGACATCCACTTTCAGTATGAACCGATCGCAGCTGCGTTCGACTACGAATCGCACCTGAGCGCCGAGGGGCTCGTGCTTGTGGCGGACATCGGCGGCGGTACGTCGGACTTTTCGCTCGTGCGAGTGGGGCCGGAACGGATGAAGCGCGTCGAGCGCAAGGACGATGTGCTCGCGCACCACGGCGTGCACGTCGCGGGTACGGACTTCGACCGCCGCGTCGAACTCGCCACGATACTGCGCGAACTCGGCTACCAGTCGCTCGATCCGCAAGGGCGCGAAATCCCGAACCGGATTTATTTCGATCTCGCGACCTGGCACCTGATCAACACCGTCTACACGCCAAAGCGCGTCAGCGAACTCGCGCTGATGCGGCACCTTTTCACGGAGACGAAGCACCACGACCGGCTGATGCGCGTGGTCGAGCAGCGTTTCGGGCACGCGCTCGCCGCCCACGCGGAAGAGGCGAAGATCGGCGTGGCGGCGGGCGGCGAGACCGTGATCGATCTCGAGCAGGTGGAAGAGGATCTGCGTCTCGCGTTCGACGAAGCGCAGCTCGTCAAAGCGGGCGAGGAAGAAACGCGACGCATCGTGCAGGCCGCGCGCGATACGGTGCAGGCGGCGGGCGTCGCGCCGCGCGATGTCGACGCGATCTATTTCACCGGCGGGTCGACCGGCCTCGCGTTTCTGTCGGGCGCGTTGGCCGCGGCGTTTCCAGATGCGCAAGCGGTATTCGGCGATCGTCTCGCGAGCGTTGCGACCGGCCTCGGTATTCATGCGCGGCGTGTATTCGGATAATCCCGAATAATCAACAAATAATCCGCCGCGGATTGCGAAGTAACGCGAAGTTAATCGGCGCATTCAGATTGGCCGCCGTAATAAAAAACCCCGCCGAGGCGGGGTTTTTTTGCGTCCAGAAGGAAGCGCGGAGCTTACACCGGCTTGATGTTAGCCGCTTGCTTGCCCTTCGGGCCCGTCTTCACTTCAAACGTGACCTTCTGGTTTTCTTGGAGCGTCTTGAAGCCTTCAGTGCGAATTTCCGAGAAATGCGCGAACAGATCTTCACCGCCGCCGTCCGGAGTGATGAAGCCAAAGCCCTTAGCGTCGTTGAACCACTTGACGGTACCGGTTTCCATATTACTTTTTCCTAAAAATGGTGAATAAGGCCGAAGCCCGGGGTGCATGAAAATCAAGGAAGGGGGTAATGGGACCAACCGGAGTACCGTTGATGGGCGAACTACGAAAGAACCACTTCACTCGCCACTTGAAATCCTGCCCGAACGTTATACGGCGAATTCGGACGAAGGTCAACAGTCTAGACGAAACTTTGCCGGACAGATCCGAAATTTTCTTACAAAGCTTGCGCATGGGGACAACTTTTTGTAGGGAGAACCCTTAGTTCGGCTGCGGTTTCGCTGCAGTAACACGGTGCAACCGTTAAACTACGCGCCGCGCGTCGGTTGCACCTATTCCGCATCTGGACGCGCTTACATGCGCGTCACCCCGTCCCCACCGCCACAAGCGATGTCACGCGGTGCCGACATGGTTCTGATTTAGGAGAAGACTTGAAAAGTTCTATACAACGGAACATCGGGCCATTCGCGCTGATGCTGACCGGTCTGGGCTCGATCATCGGTTCGGGTTGGCTGTTCGGCGCGTGGAAGGCTGCAAAAATTGCCGGTCCGGCTGCGATTTGCGCATGGATCATCGGTGCGGTCGTGATTCTCGCGATTGCGCTGACCTACGCGGAACTTGGCGCGATGTTTCCGGAGTCTGGCGGGATGGTGCGCTATGCGCGCTACTCGCACGGCGCGCTGGTCGGTTTCATCAGCGCGTGGGCCAACTGGATCGCGATCGTGTCGGTGATCCCGATCGAGGCCGAAGCATCGATCCAATATATGAGTACCTGGCCCTATCCCTGGGCGCATGCGCTGTTCGTCGACGGGTCGTTGACGACCAACGGCCTGCTGTTGTCCGCCGGGCTCGTCATCATCTATTTCCTGCTCAACTACTGGGGCGTCAAGCTGTTCGCGCGCGCCAACTCGGCGATCACGATCTTCAAGTTCCTGATCCCGGGCGCAACGATCGTCGGCCTGATGATGACAGGCGTCCACACCGAGAACTTTGGCCAGACGACCACGTTCGCGCCGTACGGCTGGTCGGCGGTGCTGACCGCGGTCGCGACGAGCGGCATCGTGTTCGCATTCAACGGTTTCCAGAGCCCGATCAACCTGGCCGGTGAAGCGCGAAATCCGGCCAGGAGCGTGCCGTTCGCGGTGATCGGCTCGATCCTGCTCGCGCTCGTGATCTACGTGTTGCTGCAGATCGCTTACATCGGTGCCGTGAATCCGGCCGACGTGATGAAGGGCTGGAGCCACTTCAGCTTTGCTTCGCCGTTCGCGGAACTGGCGATTGCGCTGAACCTGAACTGGCTGGCGATCCTGCTGTACGTCGACGCGTTCGTGAGCCCGAGCGGCACCGGTACGACCTACATGGCAACCACCTCGCGCATGATCTACGCGATGGAGCGCAACAACACGATGCCGAAGATGTTCGGTAACGTGCACCCGTTCTATGGCGTTCCGCGCAACGCGATGTGGTTCAACCTGCTCGTCTCGTTCATCTTCCTGTTCTTCTTCCGCGGCTGGAGTTCGCTCGCGGCGGTGATTTCGGTCGCGACCGTGATCTCGTACCTGACCGGCCCGATCAGCCTGATGGCACTGCGCCGCGCGGCAACCGATCTCGAGCGCCCGCTGCACATCGCCGGCATGAAGGTGATCGCGCCGTTCGCGTTCGTCTGCGCGTCGCTGATCCTGTACTGGGCGAGGTGGCCGCTGACCGGCGAAATCATTCTGCTGATGGTCGTCGCGCTGCCGGTGTATTTCTACTTCCAGGCGAAGTCGGGCTTCGAGGGCTGGGGCCGTGACCTGAAGGCCGCCTGGTGGCTGGTCGCGTATCTGCCGATCATGGCGATCCTGTCGCTGATCGGCAGCAAGGAGTTTGGCGGCTTCGGCATTCTGCCTTACGGCTGGGACATGCTCGTCGTGATCGCCTTCGCGTTGGTGTTCTACTTCTGGGGCGTGAACAGCGGCTATCGTTCGGAGTATCTGGACGAGCGGCTCGTGCACGACGAAGTGCTCGAAGTTGTCGGCGCGCATTGAGCGCCGGTCGAAACCGAAGATCCGCTCGACGCGGGTCTTTCGGGGCCGATAAAAAGCCCGCCCGATCGATGATCAGGCGGGCTTTTTGTTGACCTTTGTGCGCGACCCCGCGCCGGATCATGCGGTCCCGAACACGTAGTTCGTCATCGCGAGCGAGCGTTGGTAGGTGCCGAGCGACTGGATCGCGAGCGAATAGTCGTCGTCGGCGGCACCGAGCGCGGCGAATACCGGCAACAGATGCTCGTCGGTCGGATGCATCAACACCGCGTGCGGCGCCTGGCGGCGATAGTCGAGCAGCGCGTCGATATCGCGCGCGACGAGCTTGTCCTCGAACCAGTCGGTGAATTCGGCCACACGCGGATCGGCGTCTTCCGGGCGCGCGGAGAAATCGGCGGCGCGCAGGTTATGGGTGATCTGGCCGGAGCCGATCACCATCACGCCTTCGTCTTTTAGCGCGCGCAGCGCGCGGCCGACGCGGAAATGATGCGCGGCGTCCTTGTGCGGTTGGATCGACAGTTGCGCGATTGGCACGTCCGCTCGCGGAAACATCAGCAGCATCGGCACCCATGCGCCGTGGTCGAGTCCGTGCGGCTGCACGTCCGCGACGATGCCGCTCGCGCCGAGCAGCGCGGCGGCGCTACGTGCGATGTCGGGCGCGCCCGGCGCCGGATATTGGATTTCATAGAGCTGGCGCGGAAAACCATAAAAATCGTGGATGGTTTCAGGCGCCGTCGCGATGCTCGCGAGTGGCTGCGCGGTACCCCAGTGCGCCGACAACATCAGGATTGCCTCGGGACGCGGCAATTGCGTGGCGAGCGCGCCGAACTCGGCGGACGGCATTGACGGATCGATCGGCAACGTGGGTGCGCCGTGGGACAGGAAAAGCGAAGGTAAGCGGTTCATGACAGCAACGCGGCCGTGTAAGCACGGCACGGAGAAATTGGGTTGCTACCAATATAGGTCCGCACGCCAGCTTGATAAATGGGCTCGGCGGGAATTGATTGCGTCGCAGCCGTTGTTAATCCGCGTTGTCGCGGTTACTCCTGCGCGCCCCGCAATCCTTCCCACGCCGGCGACAACGCCGGCCCCAGCGCAAACAGATCGAGCACGCGTGCGACAGTGTGGTCGACCATCTCGTCGATCGAAGCAGGCCGGTTATAGAACGCGGGCAGCGGCGGGAAGATCACTCCGCCCATTTCGGTGACGGCCCTCATATTGCGCAGATGCGCGAGATTGAACGGCGTTTCGCGCACCAGCAGCACGAGACGGCGACGCTCCTTCAGTGTGACGTCGGCGGCGCGGGTGATCAGGTTGTCGGCGAAACCGTGCGCGATGCTCGCGAGTGTTTTCATCGAGCAGGGCGCGACGATCATGCCGTCGGTCGCGAACGAGCCGGACGCGATGCTCGCGCCGACATCACGCACCGAATGGACGACATCCGCGAGCGGATGCACGTCTTCCTTGCCCAACTCGAGTTCATGCTGGATGTTGAGCCAACCCGCGCTCGAAATCAGCAGGTGGCTCTCGACGCCGCCGAGCCGCCGCAGCGTCTCGAGCAGCCGGATGCCGTAGATGGCGCCGGTGGCGCCGGTGATCGCGACGATCAGCCGGCGAGGCACCGCGGTGCGTGCTTGCTGCATGGCTTGCGGCGCCTGATGAAGCGAACGAAGCGTAGAACGCTCAGGCCGCGGCGAACAGCTGCTGCAGTTCGCCCGATTCGTACATCTCCATCATGATGTCCGAGCCGCCGATGAATTCGCCCTTCACGTACAGCTGCGGAATGGTCGGCCAGTTCGAGAACACCTTGATGCCCTGACGGATTTCGTCGTCTTCGAGCACGTTGACGGTCTTGATTTCACCGGCACCGCACGCCTTCAGGATCTGGATGGCGCGGCCGGAAAAACCGCACATCGGGAACTGGGCCGTGCCCTTCATGAAGAGAACGACGTTGTTGCCGTCGACGATTTGCTTGATGCGTTGTTGCGTATCCATGACTGACCTTGCGGTTCCGATAAAGGATGGGAATAGGCTGAAATGATAGCGGATTTCGCTACGGGCGGCCGCAGCCACGTCGCGCCTGGGGTTTTAGCCTCGGCGACCGCGCTCAGGCCGCAGCGGCGCGCAGCACGCCGCCGCTGATCCGCTCGATGCCGGCGAGATCGCGCGCCGAGCGGACCTCGGCAAAACCGCGTTCGCTCAACAATGCGCGCACGGCTTCGGCCTGGTCGTAGCCATGTTCGATCCAAAGCGTGCCGTCGGCGGCGAGACGCTCGGGGGCGCCGGCGACGATGGCGCGGATCGCGCTGAGGCCGTCGGCCTCGTCGGTGAGCGCGCCGCGCGGCTCGAAGCGCAGATCGCCCTCACGCAGATGCGGGTCGCCGCTCGCGATATACGGTGGATTGCTGACGATCGCATCGAAGCGCAACGCGGCGTCGAGCGAGCCGTACCAGTCGCTGGGCAGGAAAACGACGGCGCCCCCCGGGCGTTTCACGTCGAGCAGGCGCGCGCCGTTGCGCGCGGCGACGGCGAGCGCGTCGACCGAGCGGTCGAGCGCCCAGACCTGCGCGTCGGGCCGCATCGACGCGATCGCCACCGCGATTGCGCCGGTCCCGGTGCCGAGATCGAGCACACGTGGGCGCGGCCGAGGTTCGATCGCCGCGAGCGCGGTCTCCACCAGCAGCTCGGTCTCAGGACGCGGAATCAGCACGTGCGGCGTCACTTCGAATTCGAGCCCGAAGAACTCGCGCGCACCGACGAGCTGCGCGACCGGCTCGCCGGCCATGCGCCGCGCCTCGAGCGTGCGATAACGCTCGACGCTTGCGCGTTCGAGCGGCTCCTCGCCGCGCGTGATCAGCTGCGTGCGCCGCCAACCGAGCACATGCGTGAGCAGAATCCGCGCTTCGAGCGGCGGCAGCGGCGATGCGCGTATTAGCGCCTCGGCCGTGGCGGGCAGAGCGGTGGGGTCGAGCGGAGCCGGGGAGGCGTCGGTCATTGTCGGGGCGTTAGTCCGCGTCGCCGAGCGAAGCCAGCAGTTCGGCCTGATGCTCGCTGACGAGCGCCGCGATCAGTTCTTCGAGATCGCCGTCCATGATCGCGTCGAGGCGATACAGCGTCAGGTTGATGCGGTGATCGGTGAGGCGCCCCTGCGGGAAGTTGTACGTGCGGATGCGCTCCGAACGGTCGCCCGAGCCGATCAGGTTCTTGCGCGTCGCCGCTTCCTTCGCCTGCTGCTCGTGCGCCTGCTTGTCCTTGATGCGCGCGGCGAGCACCTTCAGCGCGCGATCCTTGTTCTTGTGCTGCGAGCGGTCGTCCTGACATTCGACGACGATGCCCGTCGGCAAGTGCGTGACGCGCACCGCCGAGTCGGTCTTGTTGATGTGCTGGCCGCCCGCGCCCGACGCGCGGAACGTGTCGATACGCAGATCGGCCGGATTGATCTCGACTTCGCCGATCTCGTCCGCTTCCGGCATCACCGCGACCGTGCACGCCGAGGTATGGATGCGGCCCTGCGTTTCGGTGGCCGGCACGCGCTGCACGCGATGCCCGCCCGACTCGAACTTCAGCTTCGAATACGCGGCATCGCCGGCAATTCGCACGATCACTTCGCGATAGCCCCCGAGGTCCGATTCGCTCGCCGACATCATCTCGACCTGCCAGCGGTTGCGCTCGGCATAGCGCAGATACATGCGCAGCAGATCGCCCGCGAACAGTGCGGATTCGTCGCCGCCGGTGCCCGCGCGGATTTCGAGGAAAATGTTGCGCTCGTCGTTCGGGTCTCTCGGCAGCAGCATTTTCTGCAGTTCGACGCCGAGCGTCTCCATACGATCGCGTGCTGCGCGGATTTCCTCTTCGGCGAAATCGCGCATCGACGTGTCGGCGAGCAGTTCCTGCGCGGTGGCGGCGTCGTTCTGCGCCCGGCGCCACAGCCCATAATGCTCGACGACCGGGTCGAGCTCCGCGTGTTCGCGCGTCAGCTTGCGGTACTGGTCGAGGTTGGCGGTGATGTCCTCGCGGCTCAACAGGTCGTTCAGTTCGGCCAGCCGGGTGGTCAGCTGGTCGAGCTTGCGTTGCATGCTCGTTTTCATCGGGCGGGTAGCGGAGCGGACTCCGGAATGGATGCGGCCAGGGGAACGGGCGAATGCCCGGGGCGGAAGCACTTTGCGAGCCACGGCGGTGGCGCGCGGGGGTGCGGCGAGCACTGCGCCGCTAACGCTCGGTAGAGCCGGGGTGTTTGTAGAAGCCGCTCATCAGCTCGATCAGCTTGTCGCGGTTGTCGGTGCTCGCGCGATTCAGCGCGTGCGTAGGACCATGGATCAGCTTGTTGGTGAGCGATTGCGACAGTGCCTCGAGGACTGCGGCCGGATCGTCGCCGCGCGCGAGCATTTTCTGCGCGCGTTCGACCTCTGCGCGGCGCAGCGTGTCGGCCTGCGTGTGCATGTGGCGGATCACCGGCACGATGCTGCGCGCATCAAGCCACTGCATGAAGTTCTGCACGCGCGTTTCGATGATCGCTTCGGCCTGCGCGACCGCGGCCTGGCGCGACGCATTGCCTTCGCGAACGATCGCACCGAGGTCGTCGACGGTGTACAGGAACACGTCTTCGAGCTGGCCGGCTTCGGGTTCGATGTCACGCGGCACCGCGAGGTCGACCATGAAAATCGGCCGGTGACGGCGCGCCTTGACCGCGCGCTCGACCGCGCCAAGACCGATGATCGGCAACGTGGACGCCGTGCACGACACGATGATGTCGAATTCGTGCATCCGCGCGGGGAGCTCGGAGAGCGGAATGGCGCGGCCGTTGAAGCGCTCGGCGAGCCGCATGCCGCGCTCGGCGGTTCGGTTCGCGACGACGAGTTCCCGCGGATGCTGCGCCGCGAAGTGCGTCGCGCAAAGCTCGATCATTTCGCCAGCACCGATGAACAGCACGCGCTGGTTCGCGATCTTGTCGAAAATGCGTTGGGCGAGGCGTACCGCGGCGGCGGCCATCGACACCGACTGCGCGCCGATCTCGGTGGTGCTGCGCACTTCCTTCGCGACGGCGAAGGTGCGCTGGAATAGCTGATTCAGGTAGGTGCCGAGGGCGCCGGCTTCGGAGGCGGTGCGCACCGCGTCCTTCATTTGTCCGACGATCTGCGTTTCGCCGAGCACCATCGAATCGAGCCCCGACGCGACGCGGAACGCATGGCGCACGGCTTCGGACTGCGGCAGCGCATAGACGTGCGGCGCGAGTTCATCGATCGGGAGGTTGTGGTACTTCGACAGCCACTGCACCGAGGCTTCGCGCGCGGCGAGGTCGTCGGTCGCGCAGTAGAGTTCGGTGCGGTTGCAGGTGGACAGAATTGCCGCCTCGGGCGCGTTGGGGGCCATGTGGCCCAGCCAGATGCCTTTGAACGTATCCAGAGCGGGCTTTATCTGTTCGAGCGGAAACGCCACGCGTTCGCGCAAGGCGACAGGCGCAGTGTGATGGTTGATTCCGATCGTTAGAAGCTGCATTTGGGGGAGCTATCGTTCAGCCATATATTATAGCGTTTCCACGATACTCACATTCTGCCCGCCATATATCCCGCATGCGTCAGTTCGCGCCTGTCAGGCTCTCCGGCGGGATCGCGTCGAGCTGGTAACCGTAACCATAGACCGGCGTCAGCGTGTAACCAAGCTCCGGGCGCAGTTGCAACTTGCTGCGCACGCGCGACGCGTGGGTGTCGATGGTGCGCGAATTTACGTCACGGCGGCGGGCCCACACGGTTTCGAGAATATGCGCGCGCGACACCGGCCGCGCGAGATTGTTGAACAGCACCAGCGCGAGGCGGAATTCCTTCGGCGTCAGGATCACGGTCAGGTCGCGGAATGTCACGGCCAAATTCGCCGCGTCGAACGTATAGCCGCCGATCACGTCGCGTCGACGGTTGGGCGGCCGCCGCAGGCCCGCACGGCGCTGCAGCGCCTCGACACGCGCGAGCATTTCGGGGCCGCGCACTGGCTTGCTGAGACAGTCGTCGGCGCCGGCATGCAGCGCGGCGACGATCTGGCATTCGCGCGGTGCGCTCAGCAGCATCATGATGGGCAGGCCCGGCAGAATGGAGCGCGCGCGCGGGATCACGTCTTCGGCGCAATGGTCGCCGGCCCAACTTTCGGTGATCAACAGGTCGAAAAATTCGTCGGTAGCGCGCTGCAGGAAGGTGGCGCTAGTGGTGAAGTGCTGGCACGCGTGGCCGCCGGCGAAAATGAGCCGGTCGACCAGTTTGGCGTGTTGCACGTCGGGTTCGATAAGGGCGATGCGCATGGCGCTGCGTCAGCCTGGCAACGGGCGAAGCATGAGGCGTTTTCGTCAGACTTACAACTTGCCTAAGCACACCCCGATCCCTAAACTCAACCGCTATGCGGAAAGCGCCGTGCTGAACTTGTATAGTTGAGGAGGCAAAAATGCTAGCGTTGGCGGCTCCTTCCGCCTATGAGACGAATCCGAAATTGATCTTGCCATGTTTGAGCGCCCAGTCTGGAGTCGACGCCTGATGGGTTGGCCAGGCATTCTCGTACTCGGCGCGGTGATCGGCCTCGCGGGCTGGTGGTTGCATCCGCAGCGCCGCGCGAGCCACGCCCGCTGGTGGGCCGCGCTGTTGGCCGGTGTGCTCGGCACGAGCGTCGCGCGGATGGCCGGCAATGTGACAAGTCTCTTCCATGACGGCGACATGCTCGAATGGCCGGTATGCACCGCCGTCGCGCTCATCGCCGTCGCCGTGACGGTCGGCCTCTTGTCGCGTCAATCAACGCGCCGGTCAATCCGTCGATGAATCCTTGCAGGTAACTCCATGAACGCCCGACTTCCCGAAACCTCCTCCATTCCCGAGCGCCTCGCGAGCCTGCGCGCCGCGATGGCGCGCGAGGGCATTGCCGCTTACCTCGTGCCGTCGGCGGATCCGCATCTGTCCGAGTATCTGCCAGGGCGCTGGCAAGGCCGCCAGTGGCTGTCGGGCTTCACCGGCTCGGCCGGCACGCTGATCGTCACCGCCGATTTCGCCGGCGTCTGGACCGACAGCCGCTACTGGGAGCAGGCAAGTGCGCAGCTCGCCGGCAGCGGTGTCGAGCTGATGAAGATGACTGGCGGCCAGCTCACGACGCCGCATTTCGAATGGCTCGCGCAGAACGTCGCGAGCGGCGGCACGGTCGGTGTGGACGGCGCGGTGCTGGGCGTCGCGGCCGCGCGCGCGTTGAGCGCCGCACTGAACGCGCGCGGCGTGCAATTGCGCACCGACCTCGACCTGTTCGACGCGATCTGGGCGCAGCGCCCGGCGCTGCCCGCCGACGCCGTCTTCGAGCACGCCGCGCCGCAAGCGGGAGTCACACGTGCGGACAAGCTTGCGCAGGTGCGTCGCGCGATGGTCGAGAAAGGCGCGCAGTGGCACTTCATCTCGACGCTCGACGACCTCGCCTGGCTGCTGAATCTGCGCGGCGCCGACGTCAGCTACAACCCGGTGTTCGTCGCGCACGCGCTGATCGGCGTGGATCGGGCGTCGCTATTTATCGCCGACGGCAAGGTGTCGCCGGCGCTCGCCGAAGTGCTCGCGCGCGACGGCATCAGCGTCGAGCCGTACGCGAAAACCGCCGACGCGCTTGCTGCGCTGCCAGCCGGCAGCACACTGCTGATCGATCCGCGCCGCATCACGTACGGCTCGCTGCAGGCGGTGCCGTCGTCGGTCAAGGTGGTCGAGGCGGTCAATCCGTCCACTTTCCTGAAGTCGTGCAAGACCGCCGCCGATGCCGCGCACGTGCGTGAGACGATGGAGCAGGACGGCGCCGCGCTCGCCGAATTCTTCGCATGGTTCGAAAGCGCGCTCGGCCGCGAGCGCATCACCGAGCTGACGATCGACGAGCGTCTGACGGCAGCTCGCGCGCGCCGTCCCGGCTTCGTGTCGCTGAGCTTCGCGACGATCGCGGGCTTCAATGCGAACGGCGCGATGCCGCACTATCGCGCGACCGAGGAGTCGCATGCGGTGATCGAAGGCAATGGCCTGCTGCTGATCGATTCGGGTGGCCAATATCTGAGCGGCACGACCGACATCACACGCGTCGTCCCGGTCGGCACGCCGAGCAGCGAACAGCGCCGCGATTTCACCGTCGTGCTGAAGGGCATGATCGCGCTGTCACGCGCGCAATTCCCGCGCGGCATCCGCTCGCCGATGCTCGACGCGATCGCGCGCGCACCGATCTGGCAGGCCGGCGCCGACTATGGCCACGGCACCGGTCACGGGGTCGGCTACTTCCTGAACGTGCACGAAGGCCCGCAGGTGATCTCGCACTACGCACCGGCCGAACCGTGGACCGCGATGGAGGAGGGCATGATCACGTCGAACGAGCCGGGTCTGTATCGGTCGGGCAAGTGGGGCGTGCGAATCGAAAACCTCGTGCTGAACGTGGCCGCGGAAAAAACCGAATTCGGCGACTTCCTGAAGTTCGAAACGCTGACGCTGTGCCCGATCGACGCGCGCTGCATCGAGCTGTCGCTGCTGCGCGACGACGAGCGCGCGTGGCTCAACGCGTATCACGAGACGGTGCGCGCGCGCCTCGCGCCGCATGTATCGGGCGACGCGAAAGCGTGGCTGGAACTGCGCACGCAACCCATCTGAGCATAGCGACGACCTTCCAAAGGAGCGTGGTGCATGGCGATCAAGGCAGTGGTGTTCGATTTCGGCGGTGTGCTGATCGACTGGAGTCCCGAGTACCTGTACCGCGAGCTGATTCCCGACGAAGTCGAGCGCCGCTGGTTCCTCACGCACGTCTGCTCGATGGACTGGGTGATCCGCCAGGATGGCGGTCAGCCGATCGTCGAAGCCACCGACGAGCTGATCGCGCGGTTTCCCGATCACGAACCGCTGATCCGCGCGTTCTATGAGCGCTGGCACCAGATGGTGGCGGGTGTGCTCGACGACGGCATCGCGCTGATGGAAAAGCTCGAAGCGGCCGAGGTGCCGCTCTTCGGGCTGACCAACTGGTCGGCCGAGACGTTTCCGTACGCGTGGGAGCACTATCCGGTGCTGCGGCGGTTTCGCGACGTCGTCGTGTCGGGGCGCGTGAAACTCGTGAAGCCCGACCCGGCGATCTTCGCGGAGATGCGCCGGCGCATCGAACTGCAAATGCCCGGTGTCGAGCCGGCCGAACTCGTCTTCATCGACGACAACGCGAAGAACGCCGAAGCCGCGAAGGCGCTCGGCTGGCACGGCGTGCATCACACGAGCGCCGCGCAAACGGAAGCCAAGCTGCGCGAGTTGGGCTTGCCGGTTTGAGCTGACCGCCGCCGCTACTGCCCCAGCAGATTCTTCAGCGCATTGCCGAGACCCTTGACGGTCTCGCCCGCACCCTTCGCGACGCCTTCGACGCTGACCCCGAGCGCCTGCGCAAACCCCGCGCCGATGCGCGTGAGGATCCCTTCGCGCACCGAGAACTTCGGATCGCGCAGATCGCCGTCGAGCACGAAATGCAGCGTGATATTGCCGTTATGCGTCTTCAGCGCCGCGACGGCGGCGCGGGTCGGAATCGACATGAACGTCTCGAGCGGATTGTCGGATTCGGCGAGCTGCAGGTTGTGGACTGTCACCGTGCCGGGCGCATGGAGATGATAGTTCCGCACCGTCGATTCGATCGTCAGATCGACGGTGCCGCCCGTCACCTGTGCGCGCGTGCCGGCCTTCTTCAGCAGATACGGATCGAGCATCGCAATATCGACACCGTGCAGCGTGCTCGTCGTCTGCGAATCGCGGCTGGCGATTTTGATCCAGCCGTCGAACGTCACGATGCCCGTATGCGCCGGCCCCTTCATCGAGCCGCGAACGCTGACATGGGTCGGTTCGGTAAGCGCCGGCAGATGCAGATGGTCGACGCTCGCGTTCGCGTTGCTGACCGTGACCTTGAACGGCGGCGGCCCGACAGTCATGTCGTAGAAATGGAAGTTGCCGTGTTCGAAGCGGATATGGTCGACCAGCTTTTCGCGCGGGATCGGCGGCGCCGTGCCGGCGTTGCCCGGCTGATCGCCGCGGTTCAGCGATTCGCGCAGGTTCGGCAGCAGATTCAGCGAGCCGTCCTTCGTGCGTAACACGGCTATGTCGAAGCCGCGCACGACGACCTCGCGGATATGCATGCGCCGCGCGATCAGATCGCGCACGTCCGGGGTGATCGTGATTTCGTCGGCGCGTAGCGGTTCACCCGCTGGCCAGTCAGGCGGCGCTTTTAGCACGACGTGGGTGAGGTGTACCGAGGTGAGGCCGACGTCGATACTGTCGGCGCTGCCGAGCGGCCCGAGCGCCGCGCTGACGCGATTCTTGACTTCCTGTTGCGCGAATTGCATCGCGCCGATCGCGATCAGAACCAACGCCAAAAGCGTTCCGCCCACGATGACGATC
Organism: Paraburkholderia sp. MM5477-R1; assembly: GCF_050436385.1. Lineage (NCBI taxonomy): Bacteria > Pseudomonadati > Pseudomonadota > Betaproteobacteria > Burkholderiales > Burkholderiaceae > Paraburkholderia > Paraburkholderia sp. MM5477-R1. The sequence continues at coordinate 29,356 of NZ_JBNDMC010000009.1, read as the reverse complement.
CAGCGCCTGCCCTTCGACATCGCCATGCCTGTCTCCTCGTTGCCGCGTCGCGCGGCGCTGTGTTGACCGTCTGTCGCGTGCGCGAGACTTTCACGCGCGCCTCCATCTAGCGACGGTTAGCAACGCGCATGCCCCGCGGCCCGTGCGGCATCGCGCCAGACGGGCCGTCGTCCGCCCGCTTCTTAACGCGAGATCGGCTTGTAGCGCAGGCGCTTCGGCCGCGCGCCTTCCTCGCCGAGACGCGCGCGCTTGTCCGCTTCGTATTCCTGGTAGTTGCCGTCGAAGAACGTGACTTGCGAGTCGCCTTCGAACGCGAGGATATGCGTCGCGATGCGATCGAGGAACCAGCGATCGTGCGAAATCACGAGCACCGAGCCCGCGAATTCGAGCAGCGCGTCTTCGAGCGCGCGCAGCGTTTCGACGTCGAGGTCGTTCGACGGTTCGTCGAGCAGCAGTACATTGCCGCCCGCGATCAGCGTCTTCGCCAGATGCAGACGACCGCGCTCGCCGCCGGACAGATTGCCGACGATCTTCTGCTGGTCGCCGCCCTTGAAATTGAAGCGGCCGATATACGCGCGCGATGGTGTTTCGTACTTGCCGACCGTCAGCACGTCCGCGCCGCCCGAGATTTCCTCGAACACGGTCTTGGTGCCTGCGAGCGCTTCGCGGCTCTGGTCCACGTACGCGAGCTTGACGGTCGGACCCTGCACGATTTCGCCCGAATCGGGTTGCTCGCGGCCGGTCAGCATACGAAACAGCGTCGATTTGCCGGCGCCGTTCGGACCGATGATGCCGACGATCGCGCCGGCCGGGATCTTGAAGCTGACGTTATCGAGCAGCAGCCGGTCGCCGTACGACTTGCTGACGTTCTTGAACTCGATCACTTCATTGCCGAGGCGGTCGCCGACCGGAATGAAGATTTCCTGCGTTTCGTTGCGCTTCTGGTAGTCCTGGCTGTTCAGCTCCTCGAAGCGCGCGATACGCGCCTTCGACTTCGCCTGGCGGCCCTTCGGGTTCTGGCGCACCCACTCGAGTTCCTTCTTGATCGCCTTCTGGCGCGCGGACTCCGACGCTTCTTCCTGCTTCAGACGCTCTTCCTTCTGATCGAGCCAGCTGCTGTAGTTGCCCTTCCACGGAATGCCGTGACCGCGGTCGAGTTCGAGAATCCACTCGGCGGCGTTGTCGAGGAAGTAGCGATCGTGCGTGACGGCGACCACGGTGCCCGGGAAGCGCGTCAGGAACTGCTCGAGCCATTCGACCGATTCCGCGTCGAGGTGGTTGGTCGGCTCGTCGAGCAGCAGCATGTCGGGCTTTTGCAGCAGCAGCTTGCACAGCGCCACGCGGCGCTTTTCGCCGCCCGACAGATGCTCGATCTTCGCGTCCCATGCCGGCAGGCGCAGTGCGTCGGCGGCGATTTCGATCTGCTGCTCGGCGCTGCCGTCGGTCGTTGCGAGGATCGCTTCGTACTTCGCCTGCTCGGCGGCCAGCGCGTCGAAGTCGGCATCCGGCTCCGCGTAGGCCGCGTAGATTTCGTCGAGCTTCTTCTGCGCTTTGAACACGTCGCCGAGGCCTTCCTCGACCGCTTCACGCACGGTTTTCTGCGGATCGAGTTGCGGCTCCTGCGGCAGATAGCCGATGTTCAGGTTCGGCATCGGTGTCGCTTCGCCTTCGATCTCCGTGTCCACACCGGCCATGATGCGGATCAGGGTCGACTTGCCCGAGCCGTTCAGGCCGAGCAGGCCGATCTTCGCGCCGGGGAAGAACGAAAGCGAAATGTCTTTCAGGATCTGGCGCTTGGGCGGCACGATTTTGCCGACCCGGTTCATGGTGAAAACGTATTGGGCCATTAGCTTGCAGTAGACGTTGACGACGCCGGCCGCGTGCGGGCGGGCAGTCGGGGGTGAATGGGTAGTCGGTGTGAGGGCCGGGCGGAACACCCGGCGCCGGCAGGCGCGGCGTCGGATTCGACGACGCTGCCGCGCGCGGCATGTGGTTCAGGTGGCATTGTACTTCGCGGCGAGGGCCGGGCGGCAGGGGGGCCGGCGGCGGGCCGCCGTCGCGGCGCGCCACGGGCGTCTCAGTTCGCGCGCCGTCCAGTCGCCGGATCGAAGAAGTGCAGATGCTGCGCGGGCAGCACGACCTGCAGCGCCTCGCCGGCCGCGGGACGATGCGCGTGCGGCAGCCGCGCGGTCACATCGTGCTTGCCCCAGCGGCCGTGCGCTAGATTGTCCGCGCCGAGAATTTCGCAAGAATCGACGCTCAGTGTCGCGAACGGTGCGTTGGCCGTGCCCGGGCTCAGATGCTCGGGGCGAATGCCGAGCGTCCACTCGCGGCCTGTCGCGACTTCGCGGCCGATCGACGGCACGCCCGCGAGCGGCAGCTTCGGGCCGTTGCCGGCGACGTCGAAGGTCGAGCCGTCGTCCGCGACACGGCCTTCGAGCAGGTTCATCCCCGGCGAGCCGATGAAGCTCGCGACGAACACCGTGGCCGGCCGCTCGTAGACTTCGGTCGGCGCGCCGATCTGCTCGGCGTGGCCCTGGTTCATCACGATCACGCGCTGCGCCAGCGTCATCGCTTCGATCTGATCGTGCGTGACGTACAGACTCGTGGTCTTGAGGCGCGCATGCAGGCGCTGGATTTCGAGGCGCATCTGCACGCGCAAACGCGCGTCGAGATTCGACAGCGGCTCGTCGAACAGAAACACCGCCGGCTCGCGCACGATCGCGCGGCCCATCGCGACGCGCTGCCGCTGCCCGCCCGACAACTCGCGCGGCTTGCGCTGCAGCAGCGCGCCGAGCTCGAGAATCTGCGCGGCGGCTTCGACGCGTTTCGCGATCTGCGCACGATCGACGCCCGCGATCTTCAGCGCGTAACCCATGTTCTCGGCCACGCTCATATGCGGATACAGCGCGTAGTTCTGGAACACCATCGCGATGTTGCGATCCTTCGGCTCAAGCTCGTTGACGACCTTGCCGGCGATCGAAATGCTGCCGTCGGAGATGCGCTCGAGCCCGGCGACCATTCGCAGCAAGGTCGATTTGCCGCAGCCGGACGGCCCGACCATGACGACGAATTCGCCGTCGGCGACGTCGACGTCGATGCCGTGCAACACGAACTGTTTGCCGTCGTAGGTTTTCTTAACGCTTTGCAGAGTCAGTGCAGCCATGCCGTTCTAGCCTTTGATTTTGAGTGCTTGTCGCTGTCCGCCATACCGGATCATTTTTCCGAATCCACGAGGCCGCGCACGAACCAGCGCTGCATCGTCAGCACGACGGCGAGCGGGGGCAGCATCGCGAGCAGCGTGGCCGTCATCACCAGATGCCATTCGGTCGCGGTATCGCCCGAGGCGATCATTCCCTTGATGCCGATCACCGCGGTGATCAGCGACTGCTGGCTGGTGATCAGGATCGGCCACAGATACTGGTTCCAGCCGTAGATGAACGTGATCACGAAGAGCGCCGCCATCGTGGTCCGCGACAGCGGCAGCACGACGTCCCAGAAGAAGCGCAGCGCGCCCGCGCCGTCGATGCGCGCGGCTTCCATCAGCTCGTCCGGCAGCGTCTTGAAGAACTGGCGGAACAGGAACGTCGCGGTCGCCGACGCGATCAGCGGCAGCGTCAGACCGGTGTACGTATTGCTCAGATGCATCGACGACACCACCTGCACGGTCGGGAAAATCCGCACTTCGACCGGCAGCATCAGCGTGATGAAGATCAGCCAGAACGCGAGCGTGCGAAACGGAAAGCGGAAGTAGACGATCGCGTACGCGGAGATCATCGACACGGCGATCTTGCCGATCGCGATGACGAGCGCCATCACGAGGCTGTTGACCAGCATGCGATTGAACGGCGCCGCGGCGTTGCCGGTGCCCTGCGTCCAGATCGTGACGATGTTCTCGAACAGATGCGTGCTCGGCACGAGCGACAGCGGCACCGTGAACACCTCGTGCTCGCTCATCGTCGCCGCGCAGAACGCGACGTACACCGGAAACACCACCAGCGCGACGCCGATGATCAGCACCGCGTGACAGAACAGGTCGAAACCGCGTCGGTTCTCGATCATGAGTATTGAACCCTGCGTTCGATGAAGCGGAATTGCACGACGGTCAGTGCCACGACGATGATCATCAGCACGACCGACTGCGCGCCCGAACTGCCGATGTCGAGCCCCTGGAAGCCTTCGGCGAAAATCTTGTAGATCAGCGTGCGGGTGGCCTGGCCGGGGCCGCCGCCGGTCGCCGCGTCGATCACGGGAAAGGTGTCGAAGAACGCGTAGGTGATGTTGATCACCAGCAGAAAGAACGTGGTCGGCGACAGCAGCGGCAGGGCGATGCCGAAGAAGCGGCGCACCGGACCGGCGCCGTCGATCGCGGCCGCTTCGATCAGCGAGCGCGGAATCGCCTGCAGGCCCGCATAGAAGAACAGGAAGTTATAGCTGATCTGCTGCCAGACCGACGCGAGCACGACGAGGAACATCGCCTGACCGGGGTTCAGCGCGTGATTCCACACGATGCCGTATTTCGCGAGCGCATACGTGACGAGGCCGATGCTCGGGTTGAACAGGAACGACCACAGCACCGCGGCGATCGCGGGCGCGACCGCGTACGGCCAGATCAGCAGCGTTTGATAGGCCTTCGCGCCGCGCGTCACGCGATCCGCGCAGACCGCGAGCAACAGCGAGATCACGAGGCCCGACACGGTGACGAGCGTGCAGAACACGATCGTCGTGTTGAACGACGCCAGATACAGCGGGTCGGCGAACAGCTGTTTGAAGTTCGCGAGTCCGACGAACGCGCTCGACGTACCGAACGCGTCCTGGGTTTGCGTCGATTGCCAGAGCGCGACGCCCGCCGGCCACAGGAAGAACACGAGCGTGATGAGCAGCTGCGGCGCGACGAGCAGGTAGGGCAGCACGCTGGTGCCGAAGTAGGAGCGCTTTTCCATCGGAATGTCCAGAGTGTGCTGCAACGACGGGTTCCCGCGCGGGAGCGCCGGAACCCTGCCTGCAGGCGATGCTTAGTTACCGGCCTTTTCGAAGCGGCGCAGCAGGTCGTCGCCGCGCGCGACGGACGAGTCGAGCGCCTGTTGCGGCGTCTTCTTGTCCGCCCACACCTGCTCGAGTTCTTCGTCGATCACGGTGCGGATCTGCGGCATGTTGCCCAGACGCAGGCCCTTCGTGAACGGCAGCGGCGGCTTGTTCAGCATCTGGCGGATCGCGGTGTCGCTGCCGGGGTTCTTGTCGTAGAAGCCCTGCTGGCGCGTCAGGTCATACGCGGCGGTCGTGATCGGCAGATAGCCGGTGTCCTGATGCCACTTCGCGGCGACTGGCGCCGTGGCCAGATAGGCGAGGAACTTCGCGACGCCCTTGTAGACGGCCGGATCCTTGCCCGACAGCACCCACAGGCTCGCCCCGCCGATGATCGCGTTCTGCGGCGCGCCCTTCACGCTGTCGTCGTACGGCATCATGCCGGTGCCGAAGTTGAACTTCGCGTATTTCTTGATCGTCGCGAGCGAGCCTGACGAGTTCGTGATGATGCCGCAGTCGCCGCTATAGAACTTCGACACCGGTTCGTCCTTGCGGCCGACATAGGTGAACGTGCCGTCCTTCGCCATGTTCTGCAGGAACTGGATGTGCGCGACCTGCAGCGGCTTGTTGAATTCGAGCTGCGCGTCCATGCCGTCGAAGCCGTTGTTACGCGACGCGAACGGCGCCGCATGCCACGCGCTGTAGTTCTCGAGCTGAATCCAGCTTTGCCAGCCCGACGAATAGCCGCACGACATGCCCGAGGCCTTCAGCTTCTGCGCATCGGTGTGCAACTCGGCCCAGGTCTTCGGCGGCTGGTTGGGATCGAGGCCAGCCTTCTTGAACGCATCCTTGTTGTAGTACAGCACCGGCGTCGAGCTGTTGAACGGCATCGAGATCAGTTCGCCGGTTTTCGAGTCGCTGTAATAGCTCGCGATGGTCGGCACGAAGGCTTTCTGATCGAGCGGCAGGCCCGCATCCTTGAATACCTGCGTGACCGGGACGATGGCTTTCTTCGCCTGCATCATCGTCGCGGTGCCGACCTCGTAGACCTGCAGGATGGCGGGCGCATTGCCGCTGCGATAGGCGGCGATGCCGGCGGCGAGGGTCTGGTCGTAGGTGCCCTTGAACACGGGCACGATCTTGTAGTCGTTTTGCGATTTGTTGAAGTCGTTCGCGATGTCGTTCAGACGTTCACCCAGTGCGGCTTCCATGGCGTGCCAGAACTGGATTTCGGTCGCGGCGTGAGCCGCCTGGCTGACGCCGATGCTCAATACAGCGGCGACGGAAAGTGAGCGGAACAGCGGCTTGTAATTCATCGATTTGTCTCCGGTTCGGAAGGGGCGCGGACGCGAATCGCGCGATTCTAGTTGTGTTCGATGACATTCCGGCGGCGGCGCGCCGGAAGCCGAAATTTAGCATTGGCTGTCACGGAAAGGAAATAAACGGGAATCTATTCGGAAAGATCACGGGTGATGCAACTCGGGCCACGGCGCGGGCAAAAACAATCGCCTCATGCAACACGTCCGATCGGTCGGGCCGATACCTGAAGGTTCGTACACGATTGGGTCGCCAAGGCATTCCCATCATGTCGGAGCTTTCGGCATGCCATTGACGCCTAATCCGGGAATCGCTCTTGCCTATGCGTTGCCGAGAAATCCCACAGCTGTGCTGAAGGTCGTAGACCCTGTCGAAGGCGACAGTCACATTCTCGCGGTATCGCGTGTGTGCGGCATTCCGTTTATTGACGATGCGCCGAAAAACTACAAGGCCAAAGCGTTGCACGGTGTTTCGGCGGTCACGACTGCCAAGGCCCGTTGTCTCGACGCGTTGCGGAAGTCGTAGCGCGCAAACAAAAAAGCCCGCAACCCCTGAGGTTCGCGGGCCTTAAGCGCGCAGCGCAGTTTGCGCTGCTTCGCGCTTACACGTTGAACAGGAAGTTCATCACGTCGCCATCATGCACGACGTACTCCTTGCCTTCCGCGCGCATCTTGCCGGCTTCCTTCGCGCCTTGTTCACCCCTGTAGGTGATGTAGTCGTCGAAGCTGATCGTCTGCGCGCGGATGAAGCCGCGCTCGAAGTCGGTGTGGATCGCGCCGGCCGCCTTCGGCGCCGTGTCGCCGACGTGGATCGTCCACGCGCGCACTTCCTTCACGCCGGCCGTGAAGTAGGTCTGCAGGCCGAGCAGCTTGAAGCCCGCGCGGATCACGCGGTTCAAGCCCGGCTCATGCATGCCCATGTCGGCGAGGAAGACTTCCATGTCGGCTTCGTCGAGGTCGGCGATTTCCGCTTCGACCGCCGCGCACACGGCCACGACCGGCGCGCCTTCCGCGGCCGCGAACTTCGTGATCGCGTCCAGGTGCGGGTTGTTCTCGAAGCCGTTTTCCTTCACGTTGGCGACGTACATCGTCGGCTTGGCGGTGATCAGGCAGAACGGCTTGAGCGTGGCCTTTTCTTCATCGGTCAGATCGAGCGCGCGGACCGGCTTCGCCTGGTCGAGCTGCGCGCGGACCTTCTCCAGCACCGCCGCGTTCTTCGCGGCTTCCTTGTCGTTACCCGACTTGGCCGCCTTGGAATAGCGCGCGAGCGACTTCTCGACGGTGGCGAGGTCGGCAAGCGCGAGCTCGGTGTTGATCACCTCGATGTCCGACAGCGGATCGATCTTGTTCGCGACGTGAATCACGTTGTCGTCTTCGAAGCAGCGTACGACGTGCGTGATCGCGTCGGTTTCGCGGATATTCGCGAGGAACTGGTTGCCGAGGCCCTCGCCCTTGCTCGCGCCGGCCACCAGACCGGCGATGTCGACAAACTCGACCACGGCCGGCAGGATGCGCTCCGGCTTGACGATTTCGGCGAGCGCCTTCAGCCGCGCGTCCGGCACCTCGACGATGCCGACGTTCGGCTCGATCGTGCAGAACGGATAGTTTTCGGCGGCGATTCCCGCCTTGGTCAGCGCGTTGAACAGGGTGGACTTGCCGACGTTGGGCAGGCCGACGATGCCGCATTTGAGGCTCATGGAAATCCTTCAGTGAATCAGTAGGTTGCGTGATGCGCTCGACGCTGCGCGCGGATTCGGAAAGCCTTCGCGTGAGGTGGGGCGCGGCAGGCTCAGCGGAGCGGACAAGACACCGAATCGGGGCGTTGGCTCGACGATTGAGTGCGAGTTTTCACGGAAAGCGCAATTGTAACCCGTTCGCCCGCGCGGACCCGCCGGCGCATTGGCGCGAAGCCACTGTAGAATCGTCAGGTCAGAGCCGGCGGAGCTCCAATTTCCGGGGGAGCAGCGTGGGAATCATCAGATGGGTTGGGATCGGCGTCGTCGCCGCGGTCGTGGTGGGCTCGGTCGCGACATGGGTCGCGCCGAATTTCGACGAAGCGCAGGCCACCACGGACCGGCAGACCATCGATTGTTTGACGACCCACCTGTCGCACGAAGATCACGCCGACATCGCGCGGTTCGCCGATAAGAACGACTACGACTCGCTATGGCGCGTGTTCGACCGCGTGTTCCCCGACTGCGCGGTACGCAGCGATCAGCGCGATCGCAAGGCGGAGCTCGAGGCGGCCGCGTGGCGCAACCTCTCGTCCAATCGCGACTTCATGCGCATGCGCGAGGCGAACGCGGCGCTCGCGGCAAGCGCCGCGACGCATTAGCACGACGCATCGAGGCCGCGCGGCCACCGGCCCGGGACTCAAATGCGCGTGGCCGCCAACGCATGAAGTGCGGGTTGCGCGAGCGGTCGGCATCAGACTCGCACAGTCCCGGCCGACAACCTCAGGCTCTGCCCCCAGACACCATGTCCGGCACGAGCCCGCGAGGCCCCACGCACAGCGCCCAACGGCCGCGCCCGTCGATCCGTCCCCCGCACCCCCCGCGGCTATAATGCGCGCATGAACGCACACCACCAGACCTTTGATGCCGCCGTGATCGGCGGCGGGCTCGTCGGCAAGACCGCGGCGCTCGCGCTCACGCAAGCCGGACTGCGCGTCGCACTGCTCGCGCAGCCTTGCGCGGCGCTGCCCGCCGGTGCTGTCTTCGACTCGCGCGTCTATGCGTTGTCGTCGAGTTCGCAGGCCTTGTTCGAACGGCTGCGGGTCTGGCAGGCGCTCGATCACACACGGCTCGGTCCCGTCTACGACATGCGCGTCTATGGCGACGCGCACGCCGAGCTGCATTTCTCGGCGTTTCAGGCATCGGTGCCGCAGCTTGCGTGGATCGTCGAGTCGTCGGTGATCGAGCGCGCGCTCGATGCCGCGCTGCGCTTCCAGCCGAACCTCACGTGGTTCGACGCGCGCGCGCAGGCGCTCGATTTCTCCGTCGACAACGCGAGCGTCGGCCTCGCGAACGGCAGCGTGCTCGAAGCGGATCTGGTAGTCGGCGCGGACGGCGCGCACTCGTGGGTGCGCGCGCAGATCGGCTCGAAGATGGTGCGCCGCGACTACAGACAGATCGGTGTGGTCGCCAATTTCAAGGCTGCGAAGCCGCACGGCGAAACCGCGTATCAGTGGTTCCGCGAGGGCGAGATCATCGCGTTGCTGCCGATGCCGGACGGCCACGTGTCGCTGGTCTGGTCGGCGCGCACCGAACACGCCGAGCAGTTGCTCGCGCTCGATCCCGAGCGGCTCGCCGCCGAAGTCGAGCACGTGAGCGGTGAACAGTTCGGTGCGCTCGACTGCGTGACGCCCGCGCAGGGCTTCCCGCTCGCGTTGCAGACCGTGGACCGGCTCGTCGCCCCGCGGGTCGCGCTGGTCGGCGATGCCGCACATCTGATCCATCCGTTGGCAGGACAGGGCATGAACCTCGGCTTGCGCGACGTCGCCGCGCTCGCGAGCACGATCGGCGGCAAGGAGTCGTTCCGCGATCTCGGCGACATGGTGCTGCTGCGTCGCTACGAACGCGCGCGCCGCGAAGACATTCGCGCGCTGATGATTGCCACCGACGGTCTGCAGAAACTGTTCTCGGTGCCCGGTCCGCTCGCGCGCGCCGTGCGCAATACCGGCATGGCGTTCGTCGGCGCGCAGCCATTCATCAAGCGCTGGCTCGTGTCGGCCGCGCTGGGGTAAACCGCGACGAGGCGTCGGGCGGATAGCCGATGGCCGGTCACCGGCGCCCGGGACAGGTATCATGACCGGATCGAAGCGCTGCGATCCGCCCTTATCCGACCCCCGATCGAACCTGATCGAGCCTGATTGAACAGATAGGCGGCCGAAACTCGCGGCCGGAACGTAAAAAACGCGCAGGTGCGCGACTGACTCCAGGACTCCAGCATGAAAAAGACCTTCCGCATCGCCGCCGCCGCGCTCGCGATCGGTGCCGCTATGCTCGGCTGCTCGGCGCAGGCCGACCAGACCACCGACAAGCTCAAGGCCACCTTGCAAACCCGTCTTTCCGACGTGACGATCAAAAGCGTGTCGAAGACGCCGATCGCGGGCCTGTACGAAGTGAATCTCGGCACGCAGATTGTCTACAGCGATGCGAGCGGCGACTACCTGATGCTCGGCGACATGGTGGACTCGAAGACGCGCAAGAATCTGACCGAGGCACGCCTGTCGGAAACCAACCGCATCGACTTTGCGAGCCTGCCGTTCGGCAACGCGGTGAAGGTCGTGCGCGGCAATGGCGCGCGCAAGATCGCGGTGTTCTCCGATCCGAACTGCCCGTACTGCAAGCAGCTCGAAAAAACGCTGCTGTCGATCGACAACGTGACGGTCTACACGTTCCTGTACCCGGTGCTGTCGCCCGATTCGACGGCCAAGTCGAAGTCGATCTGGTGCTCGGCCGATCGCGCGAAGGCGTGGGAATCGTGGATGCAGGACCGTCAGGCGCCGACCGCCGCCGCCACCTGCGACACCGCCGCGATCGACAAGAACCTCGCGCTCGGCCGTTCGATGAACGTCGAAGGCACGCCGACCGTGTTTCTCGCCGACGGTCGCCGCCTGCCCGGCGCGGTGCCGGCAGATCGGCTCGACAAGGAACTGTCGGCCGTGCACTGAACAGCGCGCTGGCCACAGCGCCACGCCCGCCCCGGGCGCGCAACAGATGCAACGTTCAAACTGAAGGAGGCGCACGCAGCGCCTCCTTTCGCATCGAGCCCCGAACTTCTCCGCCTCACTCTCCTGACACTCCCAAGCGCCGCCGATGAAGCCGATCCGCTACACCATCGTTCCGGGTAACCCCGCCGCCCACCTGTTCGAAGTCACCGTGACCGTCGCCGATCCCGATCCGGCCGGCCAGCGTTTCATGCTGCCGGTGTGGATTCCGGGCAGCTACATGGTGCGCGAGTTCGCGCGCAACATCGTCACGCTGCGCGCGGTGAACGACGCGGGCCGCAAGGTGCGCGTCGAGAAGATCGACAAGCACACGTGGCAGGCCGCGCCGGTCAAGGGAGCCTTGACGCTGCGCTATGAGGTGTACGCATGGGACCTGTCGGTGCGCGCCGCGCATCTGGACGACACGATCGGCTTTTTCAACGGCACCAGCGTGTTCCTGTCGCCGCTCGGCCATGAGGACGCGCAGTGCGTGGTCGATATCCAGAAGCCGCAGGGCGCCGCGTATCGCGGCTGGCGCGTCGCGACCGCGCTGCCGGAAGCGCGCGGCACGAAGCGCTACGGCTTCGGCGAATACCGCGCGCAGAACTATGACGAATTGATCGACCATCCTGTGACGCTCGGGGAATTCGCGCTCGCGACGTTCAAGGCGCACGGCGTGCCGCACGACGTCGTGATCGGCGGTCGCGTGATCGGGCTCGACATGGAGCGTCTGTGCAAGGATCTGAAGCGCATCTGCGAAGCGCAGATCGCGTTGTTCGAACCGAAGTCGAAGAAGGCGCCGGTCGAGCGCTACGTGTTCATGACGCAGGCTGTCACCGACGGTTACGGCGGGCTCGAGCATCGCGCGTCGACCGCGCTGATCTGCAATCGCACCGATCTGCCGGTGCAGGGCCGCGAGCCGATGAGCGAGGGCTACCGGACCTATCTCGGTCTGTGCAGCCACGAGTATTTCCACACGTGGAATGTGAAGCGGATCAAGCCGGCCGTGTTCGCGCCGTATGACCTCGGCGTCGAAAACTACACGTCGATGCTGTGGCTGTTCGAGGGCTTCACGTCGTATTACGACGACCTGATTCTCGTACGCAGCGGCGTGATCTCGCAGGACGACTATTTCGGCCTGCTCGGCAAGGTGATCGGCGGGGTGCAGCGCGGCAGCGGGCGCCTCAAGCAGAGCGTCGCCGAAAGCTCGTTCGATGCGTGGGTCAAGTACTACCGGCAGGACGAGAACGCGCCGAACGCGATCGTCAGCTATTACACGAAGGGCTCGCTGATCGCGCTCGCCTTCGACCTGACGATCCGCGGGCAGACCGGCAACCAGAAATCGCTCGACGACGTGATGCGTCTGCTGTGGAAGCGCTTTGGCCGTGACTTTTATCGAGGCAAGCCGGTCGGCGTCGACGAAAGCGAGATCGAGGCGATTTTCGCGGAAGCGAGCGGCGCGCAACTGGCCGAACTGTTCGCCGAGGGCGTGCGCGGCACGCGCGATCTGCCGCTCGACGCGCTGCTCGCGCCGTTCGGCGTGGCGCTCGCGCCGGACGTCGACAAAAACGGCAAGCCGTCGCTCGGCGTGCGGCTACGCGGTGGCGCGGATTGCGCGCTCGCGACCGTGCACGAGGGCAGCGCCGCGCAGAAGGCCGGCCTCTCCGCTGGCGACGTGCTGATCGCGATCGATGGTCTGCGCGTGACCGGCGGGAATATCGATGCTCTGCTGATGCGCTATCAGCCGGGCGCGAAAGTCGACGTGCACGCGTTCCGCCGCGACGAGTTGCGGGTCACGCAGGTGAAGCTCGACGGTCCCGAAGTGGCCCGCTACAAGCTCACGGTCAGCGATCACCGTCCCGCCGCGCGCAAAGCCCTTGAGCGCTGGCTGACGAAGTGATCGGCGTGGTGGTGGGCCGCACCGGGCGGTCCACCGATCGTCGCCTGTCCCGTTGTCAATCGGCGGAGGAGGGCGGTTGATTGTTCTACCCATGCAACAATCCTTCGCCGCCGGACGGCTTTTTCGCCGGCCGGTAAAAAAACACAATGACTTCACTCGCGCAACACTGCGCGCCCCTACTGGAGTCAACCATGACCACGATCCTGCAAATCAACTCGGCAGCCCGTTCGCAAGGCGCGAACTCGACGCTTCTCGTCAACGAGCTGACGGAAAAGCTGCAACAGTCGAATCCGGGCGCGCAAGTCGTCGTCCGTAATCTGCAAGCCGAACCGCTGCCGCACCTCGACGACGCCGTGCTCGGCGCGTTCTTCACGCCGGCCGACCAGCGCACCCCGGAACAGGCCGCCATCGCCGCACGCAGCGAAGCGCTGATCGCCGAACTGCAAGCCGCCGACGTCATCGTGATCGGTGCGCCGATGTACAACTTCGGCATCTCGTCGCAACTGAAGACGTACTTCGACTTCATCGCACGTGCGGGCATCACGTTCCGTTACACCGCGAACGGCCCGGAAGGCCTCGTGACGGGCAAGAAGGTCCACGTCGTGTCGGCGCGCGGCGGCAAGTATCTCGGCACGCCGAACGATAGCCAGACGCCGTACCTGAAGAGCTTCCTCGGCTTCCTCGGCATGACCGACGTGAACTTCATCTACGCCGAAGGCCTGAACATGGGCCCGGACGCCGCGAACGCCGCGCTGAGCTCGGCACGCGAAGCGATCGCCGCGGTTTAAGCGGGTTTGTCCTGCCGCATTGCGCAGCTTCGATGCGGCGCGAGCGGTGAAAAGAATAACGCCACGGATGGGTTCACCCTCCGTGGCGTTTTCGTTGTGTATCGCAATCTTCTGAGCGACGACGCTCTCACGCAAGCATTTGCGCGTCGTCCGGTAGACGCCAGTCGATCGGCTCCCGGCCGTGCTGCAACAGATATTCGTTCGCCTTCGCGAAATGCCCGCAACCGAGAAAGCCGCGATGCGCGGACAGCGGCGACGGATGCGGCGCCTCCAGCACATAGTGCGACTTGCCGCCGAGTAGCGCGCGCTTTGCCTGCGCATGCGCGCCCCACAGCATGAAGACGAGGTTCTGATGCCGCGTCGCGAGTTCGTGGATCAGCGTGTCGGTACATTTCTCCCAGCCGCGTTTCGCGTGGCTCGCGGCGCTGTCGCGCTCGACGGTCAGCACCGTGTTCAGCAGCAGCACGCCCTGTTTGGCCCAGCTGTCGAGGCAGCCGTGCTGCGGCGTCTGGTGACCGAGACTCGCGGCGATTTCCTTGAAGATGTTGCGCAGCGACGGTGGCGGCCGCACGTGCGGCGCGACCGAAAACGCGAGACCGTGCGCCTGCGGCGTGCCGCGGTCTTCGCCGTGGTACGGGTCCTGGCCGAGGATTACGACTTTCACTTCGTCGGGGCTCGTCAGGCGGAGCGCGCGGAACACGTCGGCCGGGTAGATCGTTTTGCCGGCGGCACGCTCACCGTCGACGAAGCGGCACAGCGGCGCGTAGGTGTCGCTGTCGATGAAGGGTTTCAGATGCGCGCGCCAGGCCGCTGGTAGCGCGGCGAACTGTGCTTCGAGCGTGGGCGGGGCGGCGGTGGGGGCGGCAGAGGCCGGGGCGGGCGCGACATCGTCGAACAGCGATGCCTGCGGCAAACTGGAGCGGGTGCGGGAAGCGGAGGTCATGGCGGGGAAGTGTCGCAGCAAACGCGGACTAGCTCAAGTTGCGGCAAGCGAGCGCATGAGGTGCCGCGGGTTTCGGGCAACGCGCTCACCTGGCGCGCAACCGATACCCGCGCTGCGCCTTGCTGATGTCATCCGGCGCGAGGCCGGCAATCCGTTTGCCGAGTTCGGCGGCGAGCGTGTGAAGCGCCGCTTCGTCGCCCGATTTCAGTTCGAGCTCGATCTCCGAGATCGGCGCGCGGCGCGCTTCATCGTCGACTTCGGCAAGCACGTCGCCCTGATCGATCGCCGCCTCGATCTGAGCGCCGTCGGAGTCGAGCAGCCATAGCGTGCGCGTGAAATTGGTGTGGAACAGCTCGATCAGCGCAGGCGCGGCCTGTTTCAGCGCATCCGCGGCGGCGGGTTCGTCGCAAGCGCTCAGCAACGATTCGATTTCGAGCTTCGCGCCCGCGACCGGCAATTCCCATTCGTGCCGGCTATGCAAGCCGTTCGTCGCCGTGCCGACCGTCTTGAAGGTCTGCAGCCAGCCGTCCGGGGTCTGCCGTAGACGCAGCGCGCTCTTTGACGACGCCAGCGTCAACTGCGGCGTATCGAAGTAAATGTTCACGAGCTTGATCGCGCGTCCGTTCTTGCCGGCGCGCGCGGCGAACCACTGCGTCGCCGCCTGCACCTGCGAAGCCGGCAGCGCCAGCTTGATTTCGCGTTCCATGCCCATGCTGGGTGTCCTCGTTGCGTGGATTTCTCTGCGCCCGATACGCGGATACGTCGATACGACGCTCAGAAAAACATCCGCGCGAGTTCCACGCCCGGCTCGTCCGCGCGCATGAACGCTTCGCCGACGAGGAAGGTATGCACATTCCGCGCGCGCATGCGCTCGACGTCGTCGCGCGACAGGATGCCCGATTCGGTCACGACGATGCGATCGTCGGGAATCGCGTCGAGCATGCCGAGCGTCGTGTCGAGCGAGGTTTCGAAGGTGCGCAGATTGCGGTTGTTGATGCCGATCAGTGGCGTCTTCAGCGTCAGCGCTTCCTTGAGTTCATCGCTGTCGTGCACTTCGACGAGCACCGCGAGCCCCAGCGAGTGCGCGAGCGCTTCGAGGTCCTGCATCTCGGCGGTTTCGAGCGCGGCGGCGATCAGCAGGATCGCGTCGGCCCCCATCGCGCGTGCTTCGACAACCTGATACGGATCGACGATGAAGTCCTTGCGTATCACCGGCAACTGGCACGCGGCGCGCGCTTGCTGCAGATAGGCGACGCTGCCCTGGAAGAACTGCACGTCGGTCAGCACGGACAGACACGCCGCGCCGTGCTTCTCATACGAACGCGCGATGTCGGCCGGCACGAAGTGCTCGCGCAGCACGCCCTTCGACGGGCTCGCCTTCTTCACTTCGGAGATCACCGCGGCGAGACCCGCCGTGTGCTTGGCGCGCAATGCGCCGACGAAGTCGCGGAGATCGCGCGACGACGCTTCGAGCCGCAGTTCTTCGAGCGGCACGCTTTGCTCGGCCGCCCGGACTTCTTCGCGTTTGACCGCGATGATGCGGTCGAGGATGTCGCTCATAAATGTCTCGCTACGTGATTACTGCTTGAATTGCTGGGTGAAGCGCACCAGTTCGTCGACCTTCGCGCGTGCCTTGCCGCTCGCGATCGCTTCGCGCGCGAGCTCGATGCCGTCCGCGATCGTGGCCGCGACGTTCGCCGAATAGAGTGCCGTGCCGGCGTTCAGCGTGACGATTTCCCGCGCGACGCCGAGCTTGTTGCTAAGCGCGTCGAGCAGCATGACCTTCGACTCGCCCGCGTCGGCGACTTTGAGCGTGCGGTTCGACACCATCTGCATGCCGAAGTCTTCCGGATGGATCTCGTACTCGCGGATCTCGCCGTCGCGCAACTCGCCGACCAGCGTGGCGCCGCCGAGCGACACTTCGTCCATGCCGTCCATCCCGTACACGACGAGCACGTGTTTGGCACCGAGGCGCTGCATCACGCGCACCTGAATGCCGACGAGGTCGGGGTGAAACACGCCCATCAGCTGATTCGGCGCGCCGGCCGGATTGGTGAGCGGCCCGAGGATATTGAAGATCGTGCGGATGCCGAGTTCCCGGCGTACCGGCGCGACGTTTTTCATCGCCGGATGATGGTTCGGCGCGAACATGAAGCCCATGCCCGTTTCCGCAATCGATGCCGCGACCTGCTCCGGCTGCAGATCGATGTTGACGCCGAGCGCTTCGAGCACGTCCGCGCTGCCCGACTTGCTCGATACGCCGCGATTGCCGTGCTTTGCGACCTTCGCGCCCGCCGCGGCCGACACGAACATCGTCGCGGTGGAAATGTTGAACGTGTGCGCGCCGTCGCCGCCGGTGCCGACGATATCGACGAAGTTCGAGTTGTCCTGGACGTCGACGTGCCGGGCAAATTCACGCATCACCGTGGCGGCCGCGGTGATTTCGCCGATGGTCTCTTTCTTGACGCGCAGACCGGTGATGATCGCCGCCGACATCACGGGCGAGAGTTCGCCGCGCATGATGAGGCGCATCAGGTGCAGCATTTCGTCGTGAAAAATCTCGCGGTGCTCGATGGTCCGCTGCAAGGCTTCCTGGGGCGTAATGGACATGATCTCGTCTCCCTTTGTGTCAGGCATTGCGGGACGCCGCGTGATTCGAGGCCTTGCCGGCGACGGCGAGCTTTGACTGCTTGACGAAGTTTTCGAGCAGCGCGTGGCCGTGTTCGGACAGGATCGATTCCGGGTGGAACTGCACGCCTTCCACGGCCAGTTCCTTGTGGCGCACGCCCATGATTTCGCCGTCTTCAGTCCATGCCGATACTTCGAGGCAGTCGGGCAGCGATTCGCGTTCGATCGCGAGCGAGTGGTAGCGCGTCACCGTGAAATGCTTCGGCAGGTCTTCGAATACGCCCTTGCAGTCGGTTTCGATCGTGCTGACCTTGCCGTGCATGATGGTCTGCGCGCGCACGACGCGGCCGCCGAACGCCTCGCCGATCGCCTGATGGCCGAGGCACACGCCGAGAATCGGCGTCTTGCCGGCGAATTCGCGCAGCACGTCGAGCGTGATGCCCGCGTGTTGCGGATTGCTTGGGCCCGGCGACAGGCAGATGCGCTCGGGGTTCAGCCTGGCGATTTCATCGAGCGTGATTTCGTCGTTGCGATAGGTGCGCACGTCTTCGCCGAGTTCGCCGAAGTACTGCACCAGGTTGTAGGTGAACGAGTCGTAGTTGTCGATCATGAGCAGCATGGTGTGTCTCCGGTCAGAAGTCGCTATCGAGGCCGTCCTGGACCTGCTCGGCGGCGCGCATTACCGCGCGTGCCTTGTTCTCGGTCTCCTGCCATTCGGATTCGGGCACCGAATCGGCGACCACGCCCGCGGCCGCCTGCACATACAGATTGCCGTTCGCAATCACGCCGGTGCGGATCGTGATGGCCAGATCCATCTCGCCGGTGAACGACAGATAGCCGACCGCCCCGCCGTACAGGCCGCGCTTGACGGGCTCGAGCTCGTCGATCAGCTCCATCGCGCGGACCTTCGGCGCGCCCGACAGCGTGCCGGCCGGAAAGGTGGCGCGCAGCACGTCGAAATTGGTCATGTCGTTCTTGAGCTTGCCTTCGACCGAGCTGACGATGTGCTGCACGTGCGAGTACTTCTCGATCACCATCTTGTCGGTCACGACCACCGAGCCGATCTGCGCGATGCGGCCGACGTCGTTGCGCGCGAGGTCGATCAGCATCACATGCTCGGCGATTTCCTTCGGATCGTTCAGCAGCTCGGTAGCGAGCGCGGCATCGCGCTCGGGCGTGTTGCCGCGCGGACGGGTGCCGGCCAGCGGGCGGATCGTGACGATACGGTCCTCGCCGCGCTTTTCCTGGCGCACCAGAATCTCCGGCGACGCACCGACCACGTGGAAGTCGCCGAAGTTGTAGTAGTACATGTACGGCGACGGATTCAGCGAGCGCAGCGCGCGATACAGCGACAGCGGATTGTCGCGGTACGGCTTGATCAGGCGCTGGCCGACCTGCACCTGCATCAGTTCGCCGGCGGCGACGTATTCCTTCGCCTTGCGCACGGCCGCCAGGTAATCGTCTTTCGCGAACTCGCGGTAGATCTCGGTGCGTACGCTGGCCGACACGACGGGCGGCTCGACGGTGACGCGCAGCCGCTGGCGCAGTTCGCGCAGACGGTGCTTCGCTTTCGTGTAGGCCTCAGCCTGGGTCGGGTCGGCGTAGACCACCAGATAGAGCTTGCCGGCGAGGTTGTCGATGACCGCGACTTCCTCGGTCAGCAGCAGCTGGATGTCGGGCAGATTGAGGTCGTCTTTCGGCGCGCTGTGCGCGAGCTTCTTCTCGATGTAGCGCACCGCGTCATAGCCGAAGTAGCCGGCGAGACCGCCGGTGAAGCGCGGCAGCCCCGGGCGTTGCGCGACGTTGAAGCGCGCCTGGAATTGCTGGATGAACGCGAGCGGATCGCCGTCGTGCGTCTCGACGACCTTGCCGTCGCGGACCACTTCCGACACGCCGTTGCGCGTGCGCATGAGAGTCCGCGCCGGCAGGCCGATGAACGAATAACGCCCGAAGCGTTCGCCGCCGACCACCGACTCCAGCAGGAACGAGTTCGCGCCGTTGCGCTCGGTCTGCGCGAGCTTCAGGTACAGCGACAGCGGCGTCTCGAGGTCGGCGAGCGCTTCGGCGATCAGCGGGATGCGGTTGAAACCCTCGTTGGCGAGGGACTGGAATTCGAGTTCGGTCATGTTCCGATCCTGTACGGTGGTCCGGCGGCAGCAAGCGTCGGGCAAAGCGGGGCTAAGCGCCTCCGGTCAGGGCGTGGGTCGACGTTCTCGACACAATGATACCGACCGGCGCGGGTCTTCCATCGGCGCGTGCGAGCGGTGCGGGTGAGCAACGGTACCTTGCGGGTACGCGCAGGCTCAATTAGCCGATGCAGCTGCGCAAAAACAGATCGATGGAAAAAGCGCGTGAGCGCAGCGAAGTAAAAAACGGTTGCCGAAGACGAGCTTCAGCGTACCTCAGGCGAGGTTAGCGCGACCAGCGACGCCAGGGCCAGGCTCCCCGGTCGATGCTAATCAGACTCCGTTTTTTATTCAGAAACATGAGGATGAAGGACTGTTAAGTCGTGGATTGATGCGCTGCGATCGCCCTGGCGGCGTCGAGCAGCGAGGCAACTATACCATCGGATTTTATCGTTTGTATAGCTTGGCCGTGGTTGTACCCGTAGGGCACGGTCAGCGTCGCCATGCCGGCCGCGCGGCCCGCCAGCGCGTCGTTTTCCGAGTCGCCGATCGCGACCGTGGCGCTCGGCTCGACGCCGAGTTGCGCGGCGGCGGTCAGCATCGGAAGCGGGTCCGGTTTCTTTTTCGCGAGACTGTCGCCGCCGAGCACGACGCTGAAATACGGTGCAAGCCGGTACTGCTGCAGCAATTCGAGCGCGAAGCGGTGCGGCTTGTTGGTCACGCAGGCGAGCTTCAGGCCCGCGTCGCGCAGCGCGCGCAGACCGGCCTCGACGTCTGGATAAAGCCGCGTGTGCACGCCGTTGATCTTCGCGTACTCGGCCTGATAGATCGCGAGCGCTTCGTCGAAGCGCTCTTGCGCGTGCTCGGCTTCGAAGCGCGGCGCAAGCACGCTGCGGATCAGATGCTCCGAACCCTTGCCGACATAGCCGACCACTTCCTCGCGCGTCGTTTCCTCCGCGTCGAGCTGAGCGAGCATACCGTTCAGGCCGGCGGTGAAGTCGTCGACCGTGTCGATCATCGTGCCGTCGAGGTCGATGATCGCGGCTTCGAGGCGCGGGCCGGTAAACGTCGGGGCGGGATACGAAGTGGTCATGAGGCGCTGGTTTTTAACGCTGGACGGTCGCGAGGGCGGCGCGCATCTTGTCGATCACGACCTTGTGATCGGGCTGGCCAAAGATCGCCGAGCCGGCCACGAACGTGTCCGCGCCGGCCGCCGCGATTTCCGCGATGTTGTCGACCTTCACGCCGCCGTCCACTTCGAGGTGGATGTCGCGGCCGGTGCGCTCGGTGTACGCGTCGATGCGTTTGCGCGCTTCGCGCAGCTTGTTGAGCGCCTCGGGGATGAACGACTGGCCGCCGAAGCCCGGGTTTACCGACATGATCAGCACGAGGTCGACCTTGTCCATCACATGATCGAGATAGTTCAGCGACGTCGCCGGATTGAACACGAGGCCGGCCTTGCAGCCGTGGTCGCGGATCAGCGACAGCGTGCGGTCGATGTGATCCGACGCTTCCGGGTGAAAGCTGATCAGGTTCGCGCCGGCTTTCGCGAAGTCCGGCACGATGCGGTCGACGGGACGCACCATCAGGTGCACGTCGATTGGCACGTCCACGTGCGGGCGGATCGCTTCGCATACGAGCGGGCCGATGGTCAGGTTCGGCACGTAGTGGTTGTCCATCACGTCGAAGTGGATCCAGTCGGCGCCGGCGGCGACGACGTTGCGGACTTCTTCGCCCAGGCGGGCGAAGTCGGCGGAGAGAATGCTGGGGGCGATGCGAAATTGCGTCATGACAGGGGGCCGATGCAAGCGGGAAAGCGCCATTTTACCGGTTTTGCGCGTGCAGACCGGGGTGCTGGCCGCGGTTGGCGTGGCGGAATCGCGCGATGAAACTTCGCAAAGTGCCGGCGCAAAAACGACATGGAGACTGGGCGCGGCAAAGCAGCCGTGTCCCAACGTCTTAGACACTGCTGGCCGAAAGGCGTATCCGGTTGCGGCCATGCCCCGCATCAAGCAGAATGCCATTCCATGAGCGCCGCATCGCCGCTGCACCCGCAGACCATTGGCGTTCGGGCCTTCCACGATTTTTCACAGCCCGTTTGATCAGATCGGAATCAGGATGAGCCAGTACGAATTCAGCGTCTCGGCGCAGGTGCACTACCTGCCCGAAGAATCGGACCCGGAGCGTCGCCAGTACGCCTTTGCCTACACGCTGACCATCCGTAACACCGGCCAGGTGCCCGCACAGTTGATCGCGCGTCACTGGATCATCACCGACAGCGAAAACACCGTCCAGGAAGTCAAAGGTCTGGGCGTGGTCGGTCATCAGCCGCTGCTCAAGCCGGGCGAGCATTTCGAATACACGAGTTGGGCAGTGATCGCGACGCCGGTCGGCACGATGCGCGGCGATTACTTCTGCGTGGCGGAGGATGGTGAGCGCTTCGAGGCGCCGGTGCCGGAGTTCGTGTTGCGCATGCCGCGAACGTTGCATTGAACCGGCGCGGTGTTGCGCGGTCGTTAACGAGTTCGTATCGGCGCGCGGCACAGCGGGCAGTTGAGTGGGCGGTTGGATGAGCGCTCAGACGAGCGCTTGATGCACGAGGGGTTGCGCGGTTCTGCATGCAACCCGCAGGCCAGGTCACTGCGGCTTTTGCTGTTGGGACCGTTCCGCCGGCTTGGCACGTCGCGCTTTTTTCTTGCCAGCCGACGTCCACACAACGATAAAGACGAGCAGGAACAGCGCAAGCAGCGATTCCAGCGCGAAGATGAGCATCGGGTATTCGTCGAACAAATCAGACATGGCGGTTTCCATCAAGAACGAACATTGTATGCGTTTTGTCCGCCGAGCCGGCGCGTGGGTCGGTGCATTGTCGGTTGCGGTGTTGCTTGCCTCCTGCGGCGGCGGCGGCGCGCTCCGGCCTTCGCCGCCGAGCGGCGCGGCGATCATCCCCGGCCAGATCGCGTCGTCGCGCTTGACCGCGGTTGCGTGGCGGCAGGTGCCGGGCTGGCAGGACGACTCGCTGATCGGCGCGACGGCCGCGTTGCGGCAAAACTGCACGAGGCTCGCGCGTCAGCCGAACTGGTCGCGTGCATGCGCGGCCGCCGCGCAAATCGACGATCTCGACGTCACCGGCGCGCGCGCCTTCTTCGAAGCCTACTTCACGCCGTTCCAGCTCGCGAATAGCGACGGCACGCTCGACGGTCTGGTCACCGGTTACTACGAGCCACTGCTGCGGGGCTCGCGCACGCGGCATGGGGTATATCAGACCGCGCTGTACCGCTGGCCCGCCGGCTATCGCGCGGGGGCGCCGTTGCCGGCGCGCGCCCAACTCGAACGCTCGGGCGCGCTCAGCGGCAACGAACTCGTGTGGGTCGACGATCCGATCGAAGCATTCTTTTTGCAGGTGCAGGGCTCCGGGCGCATCGTGATGGAAGACGGCAGTGTGATGCGCGTCGGCTTTGGCGGTACCAACGATCAGCCGTACAAGTCGATCGGGCGCTGGCTGCTCGATCATGGCGAGATCACACCCGCGCAGGCGACGATGCAGGGCATCAAGGCATGGGCACGCGCGAATCCGACGCGCGTCGATGGATTGCTCGACACCAATCCGCGCTTCGTGTTTTTTCGCGAGATGCCGTCGGCCGAAAGTATGCCGAGCGGTGGCGCGGACGGTCCGATCGGCGCGCTTGGCGTGCCGCTGACGCCGGAGCGCTCGATTGCGGTCGACCCGAGCGCGATTCCGCTCGGCACGCCGGTGTTCCTGCAGACCACACGGCCGCTGACGAACTCGCCGATGAACCGCCTCGTGTTCGCGCAGGACACGGGCACCGCGATCAAAGGCGGCGTGCGCGCCGACTACTTCTGGGGCCTCGGCGACGATGCCGGTGATCTGGCTGGCAAGATGAAGCAGGGTGGCCGGATGTGGTTGCTGCTGCCGAATTCGTGAGGCGGTGGGGCGCAGGCGGAAGCGTGACTGCCGTTTGAGTTCCGGCGGTTTTCGGGAGGCGGGTTGGAGGCTGCCGCGAAGCCGTTAATAGAAGTCGTGGCAATCGGCGTCACGTTTGGATCAGGATCCGTGCGTGACGCCGTTTTTGGTTGGGCTCTTACGCTGCGCGTCGCTGCCCGTTGCCTGACTTAGAGCCCCGAACTGCGCTTGTCGACCACCCGCCGCGCCTTGCCCACCGAGCGCTCGATCCCATTCACGGCCAGCACGTTCACCAACGCGCTTACGCCAATCAGCGCCTTGATGTCGTACGCCAGCGCGTTTTTCGCGGTGGTTAGCGCGGAAGTATCCGGCGCGCTTTCGGGGCACGGTTCGACGTTCAGCGTCAACACGTCGAGCGGCCCTTCCTTCGTCAGTACGATCTGATAGTGCGGCGCGAGCGCGTGCTGCTTGAGCAGCAACTCTTCGATCTGCGTCGGGAACACATTGACGCCACGGACGATCATCATGTCGTCCGAGCGGCCCGTGATTTTTTCCATACGCCGCATCGTGCGGGCGCTGCCCGGCAGCAGGCGCGTGAGATCGCGTGTGCGGTAGCGGATGATCGGCAGCGCTTCTTTCGTCAGCGACGTGAACACGAGTTCGCCGAGTTTGCCATCGGGCAGCACCTCGCCCGTTTCGGGGTCGATGATCTCGGGATAGAAATGGTCTTCCCAGATCGTCGGGCCGTCTTTGGTCTCGATGCACTCCGAGGCGACGCCCGGGCCCATCACTTCGGAGAGACCGTAGATGTCGACCGCGTCGATGCCCATGCGTTTTTCGATCGCCTCGCGCATTTCGTTGGTCCACGGCTCAGCACCGAAGATGCCGATGCGCAATGAGCAGCTAGCCGGGTCGATACCCTGGCGCTCGAGTTCGTCGGCGATCGACAGCATGTAGCTCGGTGTCACCATGATGATGTCCGGCCGGAAGTCCTGGATCAGCTGCACCTGCTTTTCGGTCTGACCACCGCCGAACGGAATCACGGTGAGCCCCGCGCGCTCGGCGCCGTAATGCGCGCCGAGGCCGCCCGTGAAGAGGCCGTAGCCGTAGCTCACGTGCACCTTGTCGCCGCGCTTCGCGCCGGCGGCGCGTATCGAACGGGCGACGAGATTCGCCCACGTGTCGATGTCGCGCGCCGTATAGCCGACGACGGTCGGCTTGCCGGTCGTCCCAGACGATGCATGGATTCGCGAAATCTGCTCCTGCGGCACCGCGAACATGCCGAACGGATAGTTGTCGCGCAAATCCTTCTTCGTCGTGAACGGTAAGCGCGCGAGGTCCGCGAGCGAGTTGACATCGCCCGGATGAACACCGGCTTCGTCGAACTTGCGCCGGTACACCGGCGAATTTTCATACGCATGGGTGAGTGACCATTTGAGCCGTTCAAGTTGGAGCGCGGCGAGCTCGTCGCGGCTGGCGGTCTCGATCGGATCGAGCGGAAGAGCGGTGCTCATCGAATGTCTCCTTGCTGCCTCAGTATCTGAGTTTGATATGTAACGCGTTGGCGTCAGAGAGCCACGCAGACAGTCGTCCGCGAGGGCGGCTCTGGCTTGCCGCCGCTCAATGTCAGTCGCCGGTGGGAATCAGGTTGCCCCTGATTTGCGCCGACTTGCCGCGAAACATCGCGACGGTCTCGCCGGCGCGATTCGTGACGCGAATATCGTAGATGCCAGTGCGCCCGCTCGATGTCTGCTCGACCGCTTCGGCGCTCAGCACGTCTCCGCCGTAGACCGGCCGGAGGTATTCGATCGAGCAGCCGGCGGCAACCGTATTGATGTTGTAGGTGTTGCAGGCGAACGCGAAGGTCGAATCGGCGAGCGTGAAGATCAGGCCGCCGTGGCAGATCTGGTGGCCGTTCAGGAAGTCGTCGCGCACCGCCATGCGCAGCCGCGCATAGCCGGGGCGCACGTCGAGAATCTCGAGCCCGAGCGCGCGACTGCAGGCGTCGTTTTCGTACATCGCGGCGGCTGTCGCGCGGGCGAGTTCGTCGGCAGTCATCTGGTCGGGGCGGGTGGTTTGCGTGGACATCTCAACGCCCCTCGAAGCGCGGCGCGCGCTTTTCGATAAATGCCTGCACGCCTTCCGCGTAATCGTGCGAGGCGCCTAGTTGGCGCTGCAGATCACGCTCGAGATCGAGCTGCTGGTCGAGCGATTGCGTCGTGCCGGCACGCATCGCCTGCTTGATCGCGGCGATCGCGCGCGTCGGTTGCTGGGCAAGCTGGGCCGCGAGTTTTGCCGCGGCCGGAGCCAGTTCGGCGTCGTCGAGCGCTTGCCAGATCAAGCCCCAGCTTTCGGCTGTGTCGGCGCTGAGCTTGTCGCCGGTGATCGCGAGGCCGAGCGCGCGTGCCATGCCAACGCGTTGCGGCAGGAACCACGTCCCGCCCGAATCCGGCACGAGGCCGATCTTCACGAACGCCTGGATGAAACTCGCGGAGCGAGCTGCGAGCACCAGGTCGCAGGCCAACGCGAGATTGGCGCCCGCGCCGGCCGCCGTGCCGTTGACCGCGGCGATCACCGGAAACGGTAGCGCTTGCAGACGGCGGATCAACGGATTGAAGTATTCATCGATCACGGCGCCGAGGTCGGTCATCGCGCCGGGCGTGAAATCGAGGTCGGCGAGATCCTGGCCGGCGCAGAAGCCGCGTCCCGCGCCGGTGAGCACGAGCGCACGGGCGCCGGACTTTTCGACCTGGTCGAGTGCCGCGCCGAGTTCCTGATGCATCGCGCGCGTGAAGCTGTTGAGCTTGTCCGGGCGGTTCAGCGTGATGGTGGCGACGTGGCTCGATGAGTCGATGTCCAGCCGGATCGCTTCATATGACATGGGGTGTCTCCTCAAACTCTCTTTGGCCGATGGGCACGGTCGCTCGACTAGCGTCGGCGCGTGATGCCGATCCGATGTCTGATGTTAGTCAGAGCGCACGACTCGGTCCATCCGCCGAACGGCATAGGACGAAGTCGTGCGTTGCGCTGAAGCCTTCTTATGCCGTTCAGCCAGCTACCGCGGGCGCCGCTTTCGGTTCAACATGAACGCGGCTTTGAACGACACGGAAGCGGTTGGCGACGAAAGCGGCATCGGCAAGCGCGGCATTCGCGGCCGGGTTGGCGCCGGTGCCGTGAAAGTCCGAAAAAGCCGCGGACTGGTTGACGAACACGCCACCGGTCAGGTTGATCGACAGTGCGACGCCGCCGCGAATCGACGCTTCGTGCGCGGCGTCGAGCACGGCGTCGTCCGTGCTGTAGACCGCCAGCGTTAGCGCGCCGTGCTCGGCAGCAATGTCGCCAGCGAGGTCGAGTGACTGCGCGGTCGAGTCCGTCGCGATGACGAACGAGATCGGCCCGAACCATTCTCTCGTGAACTGGGCGCGGTCGGTCGAGGCGTTGAGTTGCAATACGAGCGGTGTGCGCACGCGAGCGCCCGGAAAGGACGGATGGTCGAGCGTCTGGCTCGCGACGAGAACGCGGCCGAGCCCGGCCGCTTCGTCGATGCGCTGCACGACGCCTTCGTTCTGGATCGCGCCGAGCAGTTCGACGGCGCGGGCCGGATCGGCGACGAGCTTTTGCACCGCGCCGGCTAGCGCCTGGGAGACATCGTCAAAGCTGAGCGTGCCTTCCGCGGTGCGAATGCCGTCTCGCGGTACGTAGATATTTTGCGGCGCGGTGCACATCTGGCCTGAGTAGAGCGCCAGCGAGAACGCGATGTTGCGCGCGGCCGCCTTGATGTCGTCGACCGAGTCGATGACGATCTGATTGACGCCAGCTTTTTCGGTGTAGACCTGCGCCTGGTGCGCGTTGCGCTCGAGCCAGGTGCCGTTCTGGGTGCTGCCCGTGAAGTCGATCAGTTTGATCTCGGGGCGCTGGGCCAGTTGCTGGACGAGGGCGCCGTCGTTCGGGGCGGTGGCCAGCAGCGTGACGACGTTCGGATCGAAGCCCGCTTCGCGCAACACGTCACGCGCGATGCGCACGGTCAGCGCGAGCGGCAGGATCGCGCCCGGATGCGGCTTGACGATCACCGTGTTGCCGGTGGCCAGATCGGCGAACAGGCCCGGATAGCCGTTCCACGTCGGGAATGTGCAGCAGCCGAGCACGAGGCCGATGCCGCGCGGCACGACGGTGTAGCGCTTGTGCATCGCGAGCGGCGGGTTTTTGCCTTGCGGCTTTTCCCAGTGCGCGTCGGCGGGAATACGGCGCAGCTGATCCCAGGCATACGCGACCGCTTCGAGCGCGCGATCCTGCGCGTGTGGGCCCCCTGCCTGGAAGGCCATCATGAACGCCTGACCGGTCGTGTGCATCACGCTGTAGCCGAGCTCGAAGCTGGCGCGATTCAGGCGCGCGAGGATTTCGAGGCTCACGCCGATCCATGCCTGCGGGCCGGCGGCGCGCCAATCGCGTTGCGCCGAGGCAGATGCGGCGATGAGCGCGCTCGGGTCGGCTTTCGGGTAACGCACGCCGAGCTGGAAGCCGAACGGCGAAACCTCTGCGCCGACGGTCTCTCCCGTCGACGGTTGGTCCAGGTCGAACGTTTTGTCTAGAAGCGCCTTGAACGCGGCTTCGCCGTCCGCGTTGGCTGTTTCCCCGTACACTTTCGGACTGGGCATCTCGACGAACGGGCTCCAGTAGCCGCGCGTTTCGAGCGCGGCGAGCGCTTTGTGCAGCGTGTCTTCGTGCTTGGTGAATAGCGGATGTGTCATGGCAAAGAGGCTCGGCTATACGTTGGGGAAATACCTGTCGAATAATTGACCGACCGGTTGGTTGGGAAATGGTAGCATCACTACGGACGATGCGCGAAGCGTTTTTCGCGTGCGATTAACCCTTATGGAGGCGGCATGGCTTACGAAAACATTCTGGTTGAGACGCGGGGACGGGTCGGACTGATTACGCTCAACCGTCCGAAGGCTCTGAATGCACTGAACGACGCGCTGATGGACGAACTAGGCGCAGCGTTGCGCGAGTTCGACGGCGACGAGTCGATTGGCGCAATCGTCGTGACGGGCAGCGAGAAAGCGTTTGCGGCGGGTGCGGACATCGGGATGATGGCGTCGTACTCCTATATGGATGTCTACAAGGGCGACTACATCACGCGCAATTGGGAAACGGTTCGCTCGATCCGTAAGCCGATCATCGCCGCGGTGGCGGGCTTCGCGCTCGGCGGCGGCTGCGAACTGGCGATGATGTGCGACATCATTTTCGCCGCCGACACGGCGAAGTTCGGTCAACCGGAAATCAAGCTCGGGATCATGCCGGGCGCGGGCGGCACGCAGCGCTTGCCGCGGGCGGTGTCAAAAGCGAAGGCGATGGACCTCTGTTTAACCGCCCGTTTCATGGATGCCGCCGAAGCGGAGCGCGCCGGACTGGTTTCGCGCGTGATCCCGGAGGCATCGCTGCTTGACGAAGCGGTCGGCGCGGCCGCCACCATTGCGGAATTCCCGCTGCCGGCGGTGCTGATGGTCAAGGAGGCGGTCAACCGAGCCTTTGAAACGACGCTCGCGGAGGGCGTGCATTTCGAGCGCCGCCTGTTCCATTCGCTCTTCGCCACCGAAGACCAGAAAGAGGGCATGGCCGCGTTCGTGGAGAAGCGCAAACCGGTTTTCAAGCACCGTTAATACGCTTGTCAAAATATCGCTTGCAAGTCCCGATGTCGGCGACTAGAATTCCGCACTTTCGTGCTCCGGACGCCGGGGTGCGGAGAAGCGGGAAGCCTTTGATGGCGTGGGCTTCAGCGGCGTGGGCAGGTTAGGCGAGTGATAAAAACCTGTTGACGATCCGACGGAAGTTCTCCATAATCTCGCTTCTCTGCTGCAGACGCAGCGACGCAAACGAAGCAGTGCCGGGTAGTGGTGGTTCAGGCGCGGCGGGTTTGGCGGACCGATCTTTAAAAACTAACAGTCGATAAGTGTGGGCGCTTGATGCGGAATGCGGCGGCGGATTCTCCGGAGT